>JACCET010000039.1 GCA_013416405.1 Alcaligenaceae bacterium | reverse complement strand
GAACTTGCGGCTTTGCGCATTGTCGAAATCGGGCGCCCAAAAACCGCCGCTGATGATGCCCAGCGCGCTGTCGCCGATGGCCGGCAGCGACAAAGCATCCGTCACGAAAGTGGACAACAGCGGAATCTTGTCCATCAGGCCCGCCTGCGCATACTGCTTCGCAAACGCCACGCCCAGGCCGCCCGGGAAGAACGCAAACACCGCATCGGGCTGGGCCGCCACCACCTGCGAGATCTCGGCCGAAAAATCCAGTTGCGTCAGCGCCGTGTAGATCTCGTCGGCCAGGGGCTCTTTGTAATAGCGCTTGAAGCCCTGCACGATATCTTTGCCCGCCTGGTAATTGGGCGCCAGCACCACAATATTCTTCAGCCCCTTCTCTTGCGCATATTGGCCCACCGCCTCGGCGGCCTGGTCGCCCTGCCACGACGTAATGAACTGATAGGGCGAGCACTGCTTGCCGGCGATCTGCGACGGGCCGGCGTTCGAGCCCACCAGAAACACCTCTTTATCGGTGATGTATTTATGAATGGCCAGCATCTCGTTCGAGAACGAAACCCCCGTGATGATGGGTACCTTTTCCCGCTCGACCAGGCTGCGCACCACCTGGCGGGCCGTGTCGGGCTTCATCTGGCTGTCTTCCTGCAGCAGCTCGATGGGTACCCCGCCCAGCTTGCCGCCGTTCGCGTCCAGGAACAGCTTGAACCCGTCCAGCTGCTCCTGGCCCACCGCCGCCGTGGGGCCCGAAAGCGTGCCCACAAAACCGATCTTGATCGGTTCTTGCGCCATCGAG
>JACCET010000038.1 GCA_013416405.1 Alcaligenaceae bacterium | reverse complement strand
GTCCGGTCAATCTCAGTCATGGTCATGGTCATTTTTAATCCTCATTGAACAAGGGCAGGCTGGCGCTTTGCTGGGCGCCCAGGGTAAACAGGTCGGCATAGTCTTGGCCGTCCCGGATAAGACGGTGGTGCTGGGTCAGGACGGGCTCGGTCTGCGCGGGCGTATTCAGTTGCTCCAACGCCTGGGCGGTCAGCTGTTCGGTGAGTGCTTTGATGCGCTTATAACTGTGGATGCCCTCGGTCAGCGCCCGCTGGCAGGCCTGCTCGACCAGTCGGCTCGGGTAGCGCCTGGCTAACCCGACAATGCCCCAGAGCTTGCGCTGGCCGACACGTCCCTCCCTGGCGAACAAGGTTTGGCAAAGCTGGTGCGTGGCCGCCCCAATTTCCTGGGCCTGGCGCAGCAGCGTGCGTGTCTCGCGCGAAGGATTAAACAGGCGCTCCTCATCGGGCAGCACCACCGTGCCGGGTCGATCCACGCGGGCGTGGGTACGGATCAGGGCCTGGCTTCTGATCTCACGGATTTCAAGGTAGTGCTCAAACAAACGCACCAGCACACGGCTGCCGATTCGAGCCGGACGGGCCGCGTAGCTACTGTGATCGATCCGAATGCAGGTGTCATCGCACACCGTGCGCTGGACCTCTTTGAAGTACTGCACCCCCGAGATCGGCAAGGCCTTCAGATGCGGGCGCTCCTCTTGATACATCGCCTCGACCTGGCGACGCGTGCTGCCATGGATGCGCGGCGCGGCCCATCGGGTCTCCCAATGCTCCAGAAAGGCATTTTGCTCCTCC
>JACCET010000037.1 GCA_013416405.1 Alcaligenaceae bacterium | reverse complement strand
AAAGATAACGTCCTGCCAGGAAACCGCCGAGACCGCAAAACGCGGGAATTATGCCGCGATTAGGCCCCGATCAGGTGGGGGAATTTGAGGTGGCCAAAGGTGGAGGAGTTTGGGTGGCCAACAGGGCTCAACAAGGCCACAAAGTTCGAGCAGGTGGTGCCAGTCGCGTCCGTTACGGGCAAGACGTGAGGCATCCAGGCGAAGGACAGCTCCGACTTCGCCGGCGCAGAGCAACGCCACCAGACGCTCAAAGCCGGGCCTTGGCACCGATCCGCTCGCCGATCGGCCCAAGTCATCGTCGATGACCTCGACAGTACGAAAGCCGCGACGCTTGGCTTCTTCCACCAGCGCGTACTGTCGACGTTTGCTCTTGAGGTTTGTCTGGACCTGAGCCTGCGTTGACTGGCGAACATAAACTACCGCCTTGCGCAGCAGAAGGGGCGCTGGCAGATGATCAGCGTTCGTCATCGTCATGCTCCTTCCCGGTCGCATCGCTGGCAGCTTGCATCAGCAGGTGTGCAAGATGTGTTATTACCCTTGCGCGCTGCATCGCGCTCATTCCTAGCAATTCGTTGCTGTCGAACCTCATGCTCATCTGGCGCAGCCTCACCGCAGACGACGGCGGTCGTACTGGAACGTCCTTTATCAGGTTGTTCATTGCGTTTCTCCCGGACGATGTTGGAACCGTCCAGACAGTTTGCTCGCAAATGCCGATCAACAAGCAGCCGATGCAGGCTGCATAACACCGCTACGGAGACGCTCGGCTCGCCAAGCGGCATAGTCAAACACACGACGCGATCAAGCATCGTAAGCGTACGGGCATCCCACATTGACACGGCCGCGTTAGCGGCCGTTGGCTTTTAGCGGGTAGTTTGTGGCGTCCAGTTGTGTGGCAACAATTCGCCGATCCGATTGGCTGGCTGTGTGGGCA
>JACCET010000036.1 GCA_013416405.1 Alcaligenaceae bacterium | reverse complement strand
GTAAGCGATCCATTAACCACAGGGTATTCAGGCAGCGAGGTCCATGGCAACCTGTTGGATATCTACATTCCATGGGAGTAGTGCCTCGATTTCGTCAACTGTTTTAGCCGCCGGCAATCGTTCGAGCACATGCTTGAGCCACGCGTAAGGCTCATGGCCATTGGCTTGAGCGGTTTGCACAAGAGAATAAATCACCGCACTCGCGTGGGCGCCACCCGGCGTATCTGCAAACATCCAGCCGTTCCTTCCAATCACGAAGGGACGAATCACATTCTCGACCGGATTGTTATCGACGGGCAAGTCGCCCCGTTCGGTATAGCGTACCAGGCGCGACCAGTATTTATTCAGGTACGCCAGCGCCTCACCAAGCTTGGTCTTAGGCGCCACCACCGGCAATGCCGCATCCAACCATTCGCGCAGCGCAGCCAGCACGGGTAGGCTACGTTCTTGTCGGGCTTGCAGCCGTTGCTCGTCGCTCGCCTCTTTCATTTCGCGTTCGATGCGGTACAGTCGGGCAAAGAAGTCGATGGCCTGGTCGGCGCGACCCCGTTTGCCTTTGGTTTGCACCCGTTTAGCCTCGACGAATTTGCGCCGAGCATGCGCAGCGCAAATCAAGTGCTCGATACCGCCGACACGCACCGCCGCGTTATACCCGTCGTAGCCGTCGGTCATCAGGTAGCCGCGCCAGCCTTCGAGCAAGCGCACCGGCACCTGCCCCGAGCGGCTAGGGTCGTAGTCGTACAGGATCACCGGTTTGCCCGGCGGCCCACCGCGCTGTACCCACATATAGCTTTGCGAGGTGGGCGCTTTATCGGGCTCTTTAAGCACCTGAACGGTGGTTTCGTCCATGTGGATAATGGGCGAATCGAGCAAAGCATCGCGGGCCAAGTTATGCAAGGGTTGCAAGACCTTGGACACGTTGATGGCCGCGCGGGCTAGCGTCTGGCGAGGGATATCCACTCTGCTGCGCTCAAGAACGCGGCTAAAGCGGTTCAGCGGCA
>JACCET010000035.1 GCA_013416405.1 Alcaligenaceae bacterium | reverse complement strand
GGCTCTTCATCATAAAAGGGGGACGATCAGCATTCATTAAACTTGTTTTTGCGAAGAACGAGCTTAATAGAAGGAATGCCGATGTCCCCAGTCGATTTTATCTTAGGACTCAGAGATGTAGTAATTGAGCGTGTCGAGCGCGGTCGAGAGATTCATGTCTGGGCCCGGCCAGCCAAGCGCTTGGCGTGCATCCATTGTCAGCAAGCGTCGGTACGTATTAAAGCGACGCACCAGCGTACGCTTAAGCACACACGCCAAGGCAATCAACTGATGGTGCTGCACTTGCGTGTGCCCAAGTACCACTGCACCGACTGCAATCGCTACTTTCGTCACCGCTTCGCGGGCATCCGGCCGCGGCGCCGAGCCACCGAAGCGTATCGCCTGGAGGTCTTCGAGGCCCACGATGGAGGCGTGAGCCAGCGCCAGCTGACGCGCACACACCGCATCGGCAGCGCCACCGTCGAGCGCTGGTACCAGTCCTTTATCAAGCAACGCGTCTCGGAACTGTCGGGCCGAAGTTGTCCGCAGGTTCTTGGCATTGATGAGCATTTCTTTAGCCGCAAGAAGGGCTACGCCACCACGCTGGTGGATCTGCAGCACCACAAGGTATTCGATGTGGTGCTGGGGCGCTCAGAAGCGAGCCTGCGTAGCTATTTGAAGCGGCTGCCGGGCAAGGAGAATGTGCGGGTTATTGTGATGGATCTGTCCGAGACCTATCGGCGTATTGCCCAGGAGTACTTTCCCAATGCCATGATCGTGGCGGATCGCTTTCATGTCGTGCGGTTGGTGAACCAGCACTTTCTGAAGCTATGGCAGCAGCATGATCCCGAAGGGCGCAAGAACCGAGGACTATTGAGCCTGATGCGCCGCCATCACTGGAATTTATCCTCGATACAGAAGGAGCGTCTGCACCAGTATCTGGCCCAGGAGCCTGTGCTGCAGGCCCTTTACTTTGCCAAGCAGCAACTAAATGGGTTTCTGGTCATGAAGAGCTTGAAGGCCAAGCGAGCCAAGCAGTTGTTGCCCAAGTTCCTGGCCTTGATCCGCCAGTTTGAGCAAAGCCCGGCCAAGGCGCTGGCTGCTACGTTAAGATCGTGGCTGGAGCCCATCGTACGCATGTGGCGATTCACCAAGTCTAATGGCATCACCGAGGGGTTCCATACGAAGATGGAGATGCTCTCACGCAGAGCGTATGGATTCAGGAATTTTGAGAATTACCGCATGAGAGTCTTGGCTCAGTGCGGTTGGAATGGTGTAATTAACCGAGTTTGACGAATGCCCTGATCCCCCGTTTATGGGGTAGAGCC
>JACCET010000034.1 GCA_013416405.1 Alcaligenaceae bacterium | reverse complement strand
TCAGTAGTGTCCCAACGTTTTCACATTAGGGCTTAATAAGTTAATGATTTACCTTGATTTTCCGGTATTTAAGTCTGGTCTCGATTTGAACGTCGAGCCCATGGCTTATGGTCTTTCGTATCTGTACGCAAAGGACCGCCATGAATCAAGGCAAGCTTGTCTTTTCTCAGCTGATGGCGTTTCTGCCGCTGAGCACTTTTCGTCGCTGCGTCGCTCGCTATCGGGGCAATCACAAGGTCAAGGATTTTTCCTGCATGGATCAATTCTTGACGATGGCTTTTGCCCAGTTGACGTATCGCGAGTCGCTGCGCGATATCGAACTGAACCTGCGTGCGCAGACCAAGCGGCTGTATCACATGGGCCTGCGCTGCAAGACGGTCTCGCGCAACACCTTGGCCAACGCCAACGCCACGCGCCCTTGGCAAATTTACGCCGACTTTGCACAGCATTTGATTGCGATGGCGCGTACTCTGTATGCGCAAGAGCCGCTGGCTATCGATCTGGCGGCGACTGTGTACGCCTTCGATGCAACCACCATCGATCTGTGTCTGTCGGTGTATCCGTGGGCGCCGTTTCGTCAACACAAGGCGGCGATCAAGCTGCACACATTGCTGGACTTGCGCGGTTCGATTCCGACGTTCATCCACATCAGCGACGGCAAGATGCACGAGGTCAACACCTTGGATCACTTGCAGATCGAACCCGGCGCCTACTATCTGCTGGATCGGGGTTATCTCGATTTTGGACGGCTGTTCCTGATCCATCAGGCCAGTGCCTTTTTCGTCACCCGGGCCAAGTCCAACACCCAATTCAAGCGTCGGTACTCCCGACCTGTCGACCGAGTCAACACCAATGTCGTGTGCGATCAAATCGGCGTGCTCACGGTTTTTTACTCGAGCAAAGACTATCCCGCGCCGCTGCGTCGCGTCGTGGTCAAGGACGAGAGCGGAAAGCGCATCACGTTTTTGACCAACAACTTCGCGCTCGAGCCCACGTTGATTGCAGACTTGTACCGACAACGTTGGCAGGTCGAGCTGTTCTTCAAATGGATCAAGCAGCACTTGCGAATCAAAACGTTTCTGGGCACCAGCGAGAATGCGGTCAAGACGCAAATCTGGATCGCAGTCTGCACATACGTGCTGATCGCCATTGCCAAGAAACGTCTGCATCTGCCCAATAGTCTTCATGAAATCCTACAAATCCTGAGCCTGACCATGTTTGAAACAACGCCCATAAATCAACTACTTGAAAAACACGAACCCGACGATGGGCCAGAATTCGAGCCTACACAGCTCGCTCTACTCTGAAAAACGTTGGGACACTACTG
>JACCET010000033.1 GCA_013416405.1 Alcaligenaceae bacterium | reverse complement strand
TGAACTGACCCCCAAGAGTTGGACACTACCTTGGAGGGCATATGAGGAAATTCGACCTCAGGTTCAAACTGAAAGTGGTTCGGGACTACCTCGCGGGCAAAGGGGGATACAAAATCCTCGCAGCCAAATACGGCATCGCTAACAGCCTCGTCAGAAGTTGGGTGGCGGCATACCAACACCATGGCAGTGCCGGTCTCGTGCGTCAGCGCGGCCGATACACGCAAGAGTTCAAACTGGAAGTGCTGCACCGTAGGGCAGCTGAAAATCTGTCCTACCGTGAGCTTGGCGCTATTTACAATATCGGTAACCCTCATAGCATCATGTTATGGCAGCAACAACATGAACGCGGCGAGCTTCGTGCGCCGCAGAGCCTTCCATCATTGGACCATTCGATGTCGACAAAGAAAAAGAGGTCGCCTCGGTCGCCAGAATCTGAGCTGTCAGCGGAAGACGGGCTACTGCGCGAGAATCAACGGTTACGCGCGGAGGTCGCGTACTTAAAAAAAGTCAGTGCCTTGGTTCTAGCGAAGAAATTGGCGCAGCGGAAAGGGCGCAAATAGTGCTGGAACTGAGGCATGAATTTCCCTTGACAGACTTGCTGCATGTTGCGCAACTGCCCCGCAGCACGTTTTATTATCAGGCCAAGGTTTTGCGGTCGCCTGGTCGACATGACGAGCTCAAAGCGAAAATTCAGGCCGTCTATGCGGAACATCGCGGCCTGTATGGTTATCGTCGCATCACGGCGACTATCCGTCGTGATGGCCATCTGGTCAATCATAAGGCTGTACAGCGACTTATGAGTGAAATGGGCATGAAATCGCGCGTGCGCGCAAAGAAGTTCAGGTCTTATAGGGGCGAACTCGGTGAGGCTGCCCCCAACTCTCTCAACCGCGAATTTGCTGCATCGCAAGCAAACCAGAAATGGGTGACGGACGTGACCGAGTTTGCCGTGGCAGGCAAGAAGTTGTATCTGTCGCCGGTTATGGACCTCTACAATGGTGAAATCGTGGCTTACGAGACCAGCAATCGACCCGATTTCTCACTGGTCATTAATATGCTCAAGAAAGCCGCAAGGAGATGCACAGGGACGGACGGTCCCCTACTTCATTCCGACCAGGGCTGGCACTACCGGATGCAGCCGTATAAAGCGGCCCTAGCCCGATACGGCATGAAGCAAAGTATGTCGAGAAAGGGGAATTGCTTTGACAATGCAGCTATGGAGAGCTTTTTCGCTACCTTGAAAGCCGAATATTTCCATCTCTCCGATTTCGACGATATCGAGCAACTGAATGCGGGCCTGAGGCGCTACATCGACTACTACAATCGGCACCGTATCAAACTCAAGCTTGGCGGAATGAGTCCAATGGAATATCGGCTACGGGCAGTATCCCATTAAAATTTAACCGTCCAACTCTTGGGGGTCAGTTCAA
>JACCET010000032.1 GCA_013416405.1 Alcaligenaceae bacterium | reverse complement strand
ATCGTAAGCGATCCACCAAGCACATCCTTTCCGCCTGCCATTGAATAGGCCAAGCTTCTGCTTATTCAATTTTTTGGGGCAGACGCAGATGTCAAAGGGAATGCAATATTGGTCGGATCACTTGGCGGCGATTGCAGCTGAAGGCGTACAAACTAAAGCTTACGCCGAACGTGAAGGCTTATCGGTGTCGGCGCTTTACTACTGGCGCAAACGCCTGAAGGCCCAGGGCTCAACCCAAGCGCGGGCATTGCCCGTTATGCCGCAAGCGGGCCGCCAATTCGTGCCGGTGCAAATCAGTGACACCAGTGCGTGCGTGCCGTGTTCGCTCATACTGGCGCCCGGTGTTCGACTGGAGCTGGCGCAATTGCCCAGCGCGCAGTGGTTGGCCGCATTGGGCGCGGCGGTATCGCGCCAGGTGCGCTGATGCATCCGGGCAACCGTATCGGTTTGGTATATTTATGTCGTCAGCCGGTGGATTTTAGAAAGCAGATCGATGGCCTGGCCGCCCTGGTAGAACAAGAGCTGCAGATGAATCTGTTTGGCGATGCGCTCTTCGTGTTCGTGAACCGGGCGCGTAACAAGATCAAGGCGCTGTACTGGCACCGGAACGGATTCTGTTTGTGGCAAAAGCGTCTGGAAAAACAGCGCTTCGCGTGGCCGGAACCTGCCTCGGATGGCGCCACGCATGCGCTTAGCTTGCAAGAGTTCGAATGGCTGCTTGAGGGCTTTGATTTATGGGCCAATAAACCGCATAAAACCTTGAGTTATCAGGCCGTTTCATAGGCGAGTGCGGTAAAATAGCGGCATGCCAATTCAGTCCGCTAAGCACGTTAATACGCCATTTAAGCTCGATCTGCCCGAGCTTAATGCGTCGGTCGCTTTGCCTGCGACACAAGAAGAATTACAGGCACTATTGAGAGCCGAACGAGCTCGAATGGCGATTGCGTTTGAACAAGATATCGCACGTCAACTATCGACCGAATTCAATCGGCGGGTGGTCACCGAGGTGGCCCGTCAAGTCCAAAAGTTCCTTGAAGAATCACGGCTGGCACGCCACAAGATGTTCGGGGCCAGCAGCGAAGCGCATTTGGGTCAGGGACTGCTCTTTAATGAGGCCGAAGCGCTGGCCGCCCCGGATCTGGGCGACGACGCCGATCAGGACACTGAGACCGACAACCACGACGCTGGCCGCGCCCGATCCTCGGGCCGTGGCAAACGCCGCCCCTTGCCACCGCAATTGCCGCGTGTGGACATCGTCATTGATGTGCCCGAAGCGCAACGCCTGTGCGCCTGCGGCAAGCACATGGTCAAGATTGGCGAAGAAGTCAGCGAACAGCTGAACATCATCCCCATGCAAGTGCAGGTGCTGCGTACGGTTCGCCCGCGCTATGCCTGCCCGGGCGGCGATGCCGCACCGATCATCGCGCCGATGCCGCCTGCTGCCTTGCCGCGCAGCAACTTTAGCGCCGCGTTTCTGGCCATGCTGCTCACCGTCAAGTACGTGGACGGC
>JACCET010000031.1 GCA_013416405.1 Alcaligenaceae bacterium | reverse complement strand
GTAAGCGGTCCATCTCCCCCATTATTTCGATGCCGCCAGATTCATGGCTAAATCCTGGTCATGAATATTCCACGGCAACAATGCCTCAATGTCATCAATCGTTTCGGCCAACGGCAAACGTTCCAGCACAAAGCGCAGCCATGCATAGGGTTCGCGACGATTAGCTTTGCACGTCTCCAGCAGCGAGTACAGTACCGCGCTGGCATGCGCACCGGCGGGCGTGTCACTGAACAACCAGCCCTTTCTTCCCACAACGAAGGGGCGGATCGCCGTGCCTTCCAGGATATTGTTGTCGATGGGCAGGTCACCGCGTTCCGTGTAACGGATCAGGCGCGGCCAGAGTTTGTGCAGATACCCCAGCGCCTCGCCCAGCTTGCTCTTGGGTGTGACCGTCGGCAAGGTGTCATCCAGCCAGGTACGCAGCTTTTGCAGAACCGGCAGGCTGAGCGTCTGCCGGGCCTCGAAGCGCTGCGCATCGCTGGCGTCTTTCAGCTTGGCCTCGATACGGTACAGCCGGGCGAACAAGTCCAGCGCGTAGTCTGCACGGGCACTCTTGCCATTGGGGCTGGCACGCTTGGCTTCGACGAACTTGCGCCGCGCATGTGCCGCGCACGCCAGGTGCTCCACGCCAGGCAGGCGCGCCACCGGCGCGTAGCCTTCGTACCCGTCGGTCATCAGGTAACCCTGCCAGCCTTCAAGCAGGCGCACCGGTATCTGCCCAGAACGGCTCGCCTCGTAATCAAACAACACCACCGTGCGCCCCGGCGGCCCGCCGCGCTGCACCCACATGTAGCTTTTAGCGCTTGGACTTCGCCCCGGTTCCTTCAAGACCTGCACCGTGGTTTCGTCCATGTGGATGACCGGCGCATCCAGCAAGGTGTCGCGTGCCAGATTGTGCAACGACTGCAAGGCCTGCGCGAGCCGGATCATGGCCCGCGCCATGCTCTGGCGCGGGACCCCTACGTGGTGGCGGGCCATCACCTTCTCGAAGCGTGCCAGCGGCAGGCCATCGACATATTTCACCACCGCCATCATGGCCAGGAACCCGGCGCTGAAGTTGCTGCGCGGCAGAATCTGCGCGGGCGCAGACTGCTGCACCGGCGCCTGATCGCCCTTGGGGCAGGCGTAGCGCGGGCGCACCGTGCGGATCACGCGGATTTGCATCGGCACGATGTCCAGCTGTTCGCTCACGTCTTCACCGATACGCACCAGGGGCGTGCCGCAGGCGCACTGGCGCTCGGCTTCGGGGACATCGATCAGAAGCTCGATGCGCGGCAGTTCGGGCGGCAAGGCGCGGCGATGACCCCGCTTGGGGCGGGTACCCAGCGAGGGCGCCGATGCAGGATCGCCCTCGTGTTCGTCTTGGGTATCGCCCGCCTGATCGGCCACGGCTTCGACTTCGTTGAACAGTTCGCCCTGGTGCGATTCGCTGCTGGGGCCGAAACGGCTGTGGCGGCTCAGGCGCCATTGCTCGAGGATACGTTGAACGGCCTCGGCGACCCCGGCGGCGATGCCGTCCTGCAATTGCTTTTGGAATTCCGCTCCCAGCCGGGCGTGGATTTCAGTTTCCAGCCGGGTTTTGAATTCAGCCTCCAGCGCCTGACGTTCGAGTGCAATCTGGGCATGCCATTGTGCGTTGAACTCAACGGCCATCCTTTGACGCTCGGCCTGTAACGCAGCCTGGAAGGCCTCGACTGAGGTCGGCAGCGCGCCGATTTCGGAGGCGTTTTCGGTCGGGGAGGGGGAGGTGGCTGCATGACGATCAGACATACAGCATTATACCGCAAATATCACATAA
>JACCET010000030.1 GCA_013416405.1 Alcaligenaceae bacterium | reverse complement strand
CTCACAGCAGAGAAAGGGCATGTCCCTGGTACTGCTACATCAACCTCTCCAGGTAATGCATTCCAAACATGCTCAAGCAGCTTCACCCCCGTATGGGCGGGCTACGCTGGCTGGGCGTACCATAGGTAAAATCCGACACCCACAGTTGATTGGGACGGTCGGCCTTGAATTGGCGATTGACATGGTCTAGCGGGCAAGGTGCTGCGGTGTCGGCTACGGTGGTGCGCACCGTCTTGCCACGCCTGGCTCCCTGGATGCCCATGCGTCGCATCAACCGCTCTACCGTGCAGCGTGCCACGGCGTACTCTTCGCGATGAAGCTGACGCCAGACTTTATCCGCCCCATAGACCTTCATGTTCTTCTCCCAAACCCGGTGAATCTCGGGCATCAGAACCGCATCCGTCTTGGCGCGTGCGCACAGCAATTGCGGATTCCTTTGTTGTGCGGCATAACGTCGGTAGCCCGACGGGGCAATCTGCAAGACTTTGCAAAGTGGCTCGACCCCGTAGGTGTGCCGATGTTCGTCAATAAACCGCCGGATTACTTCAACCGGCGGTCGAGCTCCGCCTGGGCGAAAAAAGCGCTCGCCAGCTTCAAAATCTCATTGGCGCGGCGCAATTCCTTCACCTCGCGCTCCAATGCCTTGACGCGTTCCCGTTCGGCGCTAGGCACCCCATCGCGCACGCCTGCATCAACCTCATGCTTGCGCACCCATTCGTTCAAGGTTTGCGGTACACAGCCTATTTTCGGGGCAATCGATTCAATGGTCGCCCACAACGACGGATACTCGCCACGGTGTTCCTGCACCATACGCACGGCGCGCTCACGCATTTCAGGGGAAAACTTGTTTTGCTTCTTCATAGCTCCATTCTCTCAGAGGTTGGAGCCTCCACAAAATCCGGGGCGGTTCACAGCGCTCCGTTGAGCTCGCCCGTAGCGATACCCGCATCAGCAATTATCGGGAGAGGGCCACTTCAAAGAGTGGCAGATAAGCGACTAGCTCATTCTCAAAAAAACCACGTACGAAGGTCGATGCCAAGTTTGAACATCCCGTGATGAACGGAAATAGAAGGCGGACTCGATCAATCAACGAAAAACTGGATAAAGGTGACGAGGTTTATCATGAACGACGAGGAAGAATTAAATTTACCCGTACCAGTGGCCGTGCCAATGATAATTGGAAAGGCTCAATTCCAGCGGATTGCAGCAAGGCGGACAGAACGCTCACCAAGGAAAAACCCACCGCTGCATGTTAATCCTAAGACACTCCTTACTGGCCTATGCAAATGCGGATACTGCAATTCATCAATGCACATAGCCACAGGAAAGAGCGGTCGCTATCGCTATCTAAAGTGCAATAAACGCAATGTGCAATCTACGACGTCTTGCGCTAGTCCGAATGTGCCATACGAGAAGTTTGAAAAGCTGGCTCTGCGATGCATCCTAGAGCATTTGCTCACTGACGCAAGGTTAGAAACGATTCTCGATGATTGTCGTTCAAACGCTGACGCGCTTTCAAAAACCCAGGGGCCTGAACGAAAGCAAATTATTGAAACGAAAGTTCAAGTGCAGCGAAAGCTCAAGAATCTTTATAAACTCGTTGAAGACGAGAAAATAATAATCGACAGTGTCTTAGGAGAAAGAATTCAGGATTGGCAAGATGAGCTCAATGAGCCCGGTTGGCCACTTCAAACTCCCCCACTTCTGGCCGGTCAAATTCCCCCAGGCAGGACAGTCAGATTATCAATCATCGGTGCTGCTGCGCGCAAGGCGCGCGGCAGCCTCTTTAAGTCGGTAGCTT
>JACCET010000002.1 GCA_013416405.1 Alcaligenaceae bacterium | reverse complement strand
CGCCTTGCTCATCGGGGAAAACCCTGATGTGCTGGCTGCGAAAGAACAGAACTATAGCATAGCTTTTTTAGCCCGTGCAACTGGAAAACCCAAGAAAAACATCTTTTAGACCACCTTTTTAAGCCCAGGGTAATTAAGCCATTGAAATACAACTGAAATATTTTTTAAGCCTAAGTGAAATAATTTGAAGCCAGGGGCTGGAACAGGTCAAAAACGGGGCACGAACGGGCTCGTAAGGGGAAAAATGGGGCGGCATAGGCTGACGAATGGCTAGATGCGGCATGAAATACTGCATTTATAGCTATACGGTAAGGCAGGTCATCACTTCCACCACCCCGCTCCACGCCCCTGCTATATAAAGAAGCAGGCCCCCGTCTCTTATATAGAGAGCTCTGTCGTTTCTTTTATGCGCTGCAAGGTAAAACTAGATCTCATGTCGACCACTGCCGGATGTTGCATCAGCGTATCCATGGCAAAACGCGAGAACTGGTTCAGATCCTCTACCTGCACACGCAGAAGGTAGTCCATATCGCCCGACATGGCATAGCACTCGACCACCTCCGGCCAGTCTTGCACGTCGCGGGCAAAATCCGATACCGGTGCATGGCTGGCACGAAACACCTTATTCAGCCTTACCGTTATATAGGCCAGCAGCTTCAGACCCACCTTGTCGGGATTTACCAGGGCGACGTAACGCTCTATATAGCCCTCGTCTTCCAGGCGCCGAACCCGTCGCAAGCAAGGGCTGGGCGACAGCGCCACCCTGTCGGCCAATTCTTGATTACTCAGGCGCCCGTCACGCTGCAACTCCATCAGTATTTGCTTATCTGTCCTATCCAGCTTATTTTGTGACATAAAACGCCCCTATCATTTATATTCAGGCAATTAAATTGCTATAGATCAAATTTAGCACGTGTGTTTAGCAATCGTCTGCTCAGGATATTTGCTTAGAATTTAGGTTTTACTGCAGCCTGTGCCAATGTCCCCTTTAGTTAGTATGTGCACCTAACTGCGGAGCGCCAGGGCTTAACAGCTTGCTACACGGCAACAACACTTCTGGAGATCTGCCATGAACAACCCCACCCCTACCTGGGACAACCCCATGGGCACTGCCGGTTTTGAATTTATTGAATACACGGCACCCGATCCCGTTGCTCTCGGCAAAGTGTTCGAAACGCTGGGCTTCAAGGCCATCGCACGCCACCGCAATAAAAACGTGACGCTTTACCGCCAAGGCGGCACCAACTTCCTGATCAACGCCGAGCCCGACTCATTTGCCCAGCGTTTTGCACGCCTGCACGGTCCGTCCATCTGTGCCATTGCCTTTCGCGTCGACGATGCGGCAAAAGCCTATAAACGTGCGCTGGAACTAGGCGCCTGGGGTTTCGACTCGGGTAGCGGCCCCATGGAGCTGAACATTCCCGCCATCAAAGGCATAGGCGACTCGCTTATCTACCTGGTGGATCGCTGGCAGGGCAAGAACGGCCATGGCGGTATAGGCGACATCAGCATTTACGACGTAGACTTTGAACCCATAGACCCCGATACGGCACAAGCCGACCGCAATCATGCAGGCGCCGGCCTGATGCTGGTCGACCATCTGACACACAATGTGCACAAGGGCCGCATGGATGAATGGGCCGAGTTCTACGAGCGCCTGTTTAACTTCCGCGAAATCCGCTACTTCGATATAGAAGGCAAAGTAACCGGTGTGAAATCCAAAGCCATGACCTCGCCCTGCGGGAATATTCGCATCCCTATCAACGAAGAAGGTACGGCGGAAAAAGGTCAAATACAGGAGTACCTGGATCTATACCGTGGCGAGGGTATACAACATATTGCTCTGGCCACCCAGGATATCTACGCAACTGTCGAGCAACTGCGAGCGGGCGGCCTGAAATTTCTGGATACGCCAGACACTTATTACGAGCTACTGGATCGCCGCCTGCCCAATCACGGCGAAGATACCGATAGTCTGCAGAAAAACAAGATCTTGCTGGACGGTGCTGCGGAAGGCGGCCTGCTATTGCAGATTTTCACCGAAAACCAGATCGGCCCGATTTTCTTTGAAATCATCCAACGCAAGGGCAACGATGGTTTCGGTGAGGGCAATTTCAAAGCCTTGTTCGAATCCATAGAACTAGACCAGATGCGTCGCGGTGTTCTGAAAACCGTCGATTAATCAGGCCTATCCTGCTATGGCCATCTTACATGGCCATAGCCCGCCCAGCACTTGCCACGCGCCGCCAGCAAACCTATACAATCCTTTCGTTTAATTCGTAACTCCGTTTATTCAGTAAGGATAGAGAATGCTGGCCTACCCCCTTGCGCTACTGTTGCGCTGCTGGCGGATGTTCATTGCCGTAACCAAAGTGATGCTGCCCGTCATGGTGCTGGTACAGGTAGGGCAGGAGCTGGGGCTGGTCGACCGGGTCGGTGAACTGATTGCGCCGGCCATGGCCTTACTGCACCTGCCGCCGGAAGCAGGAATTATCTGGGCCGCCACCGTGTTCACTGGCATCTATGGTGGCCTCGCATCGCTTGCAGGGCTATCGTCTTCCATAGAGTTGAATGCAGCGCAAGTTAGCGCACTGGGTGCCATGATGCTATTCGCGCATGCCATTCCCGTAGAACAGGCCATCGTCCGGCGGGCCGGTGCATCGTTCAGTACCACGGCGGTGCTGCGCATAGGCACCGCCATCCTGTATGGCGCAGCCGTATCCTGGTTTTGCCACTTGACCGGAACACTGAACGAGCCTATGTCCTTCGAATGGTTGGGCGGCTCGTCTGTTATCTCGGTAGAAGGCAGCTCAGGCTGGATGGCCTGGGCGCAATCGACCGCATTCTCCCTGGTTCTGACCTTTGCCGTGATAGTTGTGCTGGTTCTGCTGCTGGATATCCTGGACAAACTAGGCATTACCCGGCGCATAACCACGGCCATGCTACCGCTGCTGAAACTGTCGGGGCTGGACGCCAAAGTCGCGCCCGTTACGACCGTTGGGGTGCTGCTGGGCCTGACTTACGGCGGCGCACTCATCATAGAAGAAGCCAAAAAACAGAATTTCTCGCGCAGAACTCGTTTTTTGGCCTTGTCGTGGATGTCGTTATCGCACGGACTGATAGAAGATACGCTGCTGATAGTTGCCTTGGGTGCCAACATTTGGGTGGTGCTGGTGGGCCGCGTGCTGATAACCCTGGCCATCATTGCGCTGCTGGCCCGATTGACCGGGCCGAAGCGCAATGCGGGCAGTGGCGCTCAGGTAGTCAGCAGCTGAGCGTAACGCTTTCTGAACTTGGCCAGCTTGGGTGAAATCACCACCTGACAATAACCTTGGCCAGGGTTAAGCGCATAATAATTATGGTGGTAGCTTTCAGCAGGCCAGAAAGTTTCCGCAGGCAGTAGCCGTGTTACCACCGGTGCGCCAATTTCTTCTTGCACCTGCTCGATGAGCTGTTGTGCAATTTGCTGCTGCTGTGCCGACTGATAGAAAATGACCGATGCGTATTGCGGCCCTATATCGCCCCCCTGCCTATCTAACGTGCAGGGATCATGGGTGGCAAAAAATACCTGCAACAGGGTGGTGAAATCGATAATGTCGGGATCAAACACCAGCCGCACGACTTCTATGTGGCCCGTGGCCTTGCCGCACACCTGCTCGTAGGTGGGATATTCGATGTGGCCGCCGCTATAGCCGGGCGCAACGCTGATGACGCCTCGCAACGAAAGAAACACCGACTCGGTGCACCAGAAGCATCCACCGCCAAACACTGCTGTTTCTGTCATGATTATTCCTTGGCTTGAGTTTCAGGCCCTGTGTCGGCCAGCGAAAGTATCCATGCGGCAAGCAATTGTGCATCTGCCGGGCTGACCTGCGGCTGGGCAGGCATGGGAACTGGGCCCCAGCGGCCCCGCCCACCGTTACGTATGGTCTGGGCAAGATAATTTTGGGCGCCTTCCTGCCCACCGGCGAAACGCTGCGCGATGACAGTCATGGCCGGACCCACTACTTTTTTATCTACCTGGTGACAAGACAAACAGTTCTTGGCCCGCGCCAGTTCAACACCTACCATTTGAGCATGAGCGAACGGCGCCAGGGCCATGCTTAGCAAACACAACAGCACTGACAGACTTCTTGCAACCATGGATCACACCTGAACATCGTAGTTGAAAACCGGTATGCGCACCGCACTTCCGATAAGTTATCGCGGTATTATCGGCGATATTCAATCAGGACACACCTTACATGCTTCAGTTTCCTCATATCGACCCCGTAGCCTTGCAAATAGGGCCCATTTCCGTGCACTGGTACGGGCTCATGTACTTGATAGGCTTCGCGCAAGTATGGCTGCTTGGCCGCTGGCGCATCAAGCAAGGCAAGACAGATTTGTCTTTGCGCGATCTGGAAGACCTGATCTTCTACTGCGTGATGGGCGTTGTGGTGGGTGGGCGCCTGGGCTATGTATTGTTTTACAAGCTGAGCGACTATCTGGCTCATCCGATCGAAATATTCTTCCTGTGGCAAGGAGGCATGTCATTTCACGGCGGGCTGATCGGGGTCATTATCGTGTTGCTTTTGTTCGCTCGCAAGCGCAACAAAACGCTGCTGGAAGTTGGCGACTTCATTGCGCCGCTCATACCGCTGGGCCTGGCCGCAGGCCGCCTGGGCAACTTCATAAACGGTGAACTGTGGGGCCGCACCAGCAACCTGCCGTGGGCCATGGTCTTTCCACAAAGTGGCGACGGCCTGGCCAGGCATCCCTCGCAATTGTACGAAATGGGACTGGAAGGCTTCGTGCTGTTTGCCATGGTCTGGTGGTTTGCACGCAAGCCCCGCCCCATCGGACAGGTCAGCGCCCTGTTTCTGATGGGCTACGGCATCTTCCGTTTTCTGGTGGAATTCACACGTGAGCCCGATCAATACCTGGGCCTGCTGACAGCCGGCCTGAGCATGGGCCAGCTGCTTTCCGTGCCCATGATACTGATAGGTCTGATTATTTTTGTTGTGACTGCAAGAAAATCGAACCATTGATCGAAACGCTGACCATTTCTGTACCGCCTTCCAGCGGTACAGAGGCCTTATCGGCAACCATGGCCATCATGCGCGGCGCCGACTCGTAGCGCGCACCTGATCCACCAAGGTTGATTTCCTTGATGCTGTAGCTGGCAAAACCAAAGGCCTGGGTCAGTGCCTGCGCACGATCACGAAAAGCCTGCACTGCTTCTTCCAGCAACGCTTCTTCCTTTTTGGCCCGAGCTTGCGGTGAGACCGAGAAACGCAGGTTATCCACGGGCATGCGGTCGCTCAAGTTGGCGGCAAGCTCAGAGGCGCCCGGAAAGTCGGTGGACTCAATGAGGATCTCGGCACGCCCACGCCAATTGGTGATCTTCCCTTCTTTATCGTTCATAGGCCAGATACGGTAATTACCGCTGCTGATCTTGATGGCGGCTTTGCCTTGTGCGTCTGACTTGGCCTGTTTCATAGTGTCTTGCAGCGCTTTCGTCAGGGCATCAGCTACGGCAGCTTGCGTTGTGTCGCTCAGTTCAGTAGCCAGCGTTATCTTCACGGTGTCTTGTACGATTTCGGCATTGGCTTCGGCTTGCAGCTGGGCCTGCGGCCATTTCTGCTGCGCATGATGATGACCGATACGCTCGGGCTGTTGCGCCACGGCAGGCAGCGCGGCAAAGCCGGCTCCCAGGCCCAGCGCCATGACTAACAGGCAATTACGTTTTTGCTTGGAAAGATACATATTGATGGCCCATAAAGGAAAAGCTCGTCCGGAGACGAGCTTTGAAAAGTGGCCCCGCATGTGCCGTCAAGGCCGGCATCCTGGAACCGGAGGTCCAAGGTGGTCGCCTTCAGTCAAGCTTCGGGTTCTTCGTGAGAAGATCACTCCTACTTGTCA
The DNA here is from genome assembly GCA_013416405.1 of Alcaligenaceae bacterium. GTDB lineage: Bacteria > Pseudomonadota > Gammaproteobacteria > Burkholderiales > Burkholderiaceae_B > Pusillimonas_C. The sequence goes on along the minus strand of JACCET010000002.1, from coordinate 423,809 downwards.
ATCGAGCAACCTTATGCCAAAAGCATTGGTTCAAGGAATGTATGGCCATGTCTCGAACACTGCAGGGTTTAGCTATTTGAACACACATACCGTGTATTCGGAAATCACAATCTTTAACTCTGTTCCTGAACGGCCGGAACGCCAACTTGGTCGAGCAGCTGATTCATGTCATCAATTTTACGCTTGAAATCACCCACCGCAACATTGCCCAGCGGACCATCTGGCGCACGCATGGTCAACAGCTCGCCGGCTATCTGTATGGCTGCCATGACGGCGATGCGTTCGTTGCTGGAAACCTTGCCCGAACCCTTGACACCCAGCATGCGCTGATCGACATGGCGAACCGCGGCAAGCAAGGCTTCTTTTTCAGCGGGCAGGCATGCCAAAGAATAATCACGTCCCAAGATGGATACGTCTATGCGTTCCATAGCCATTTACTCCTGAGGCGCGCCAGGCAGACGCACCAAAATTGAATCGATCTGCTCTTTGGCCTTGTCGGCAACCCCGCGCAGACGCGAGGTGTCGGCCTGGCTGGCAGCGAGTCGCTGCCTGTATGCTTCGGATTCGGCCTTATATTGAACCAGCTCGGTTTGCTGGCGGGACTGCGCGGCTTGGGCTTCAGCCTGCAGCGTCCTAAGCTGTGCGTCGTGTGCACCCATGCTTGCAGACAAGTCTGAATATTCAGCTTCGCGACGCTGAAGCTGGTCGCGCATCGCATCGCGCTCTTGTTCGAGACTTTTCAGGCGCGCCTGTACGGCAGCGCGCTCGTTCTGCAGTTGGCGGGTGAACTGCACCAGTTGCCCGATACGGGCGGCGAGGGAATCAAGATCTTGCAACATGGGCGTTATCGTAAACCATCGCGACAGGAAGTGAATAGGAAAAATTGAAAAGCCATCATAACCTTTCACGGCTCTTTCCAAACCCTTTCAAGAATCTTTCAAACAGGGCAGGATGACTAGCTGAATATGGCCACATTATGAAAAAAATGGAGATATCGGGGGTAAACCCTGAATAACTGAGGGGAAACCGGGGTTTCCAGCACCACTGACGTCCATTACCATGCCTCACCTTTCGGTATTTACTGACCGTTATATGCATCACAAGCGTTCGGTCTATCTGCACAGATAGCCGGAAAGCTTTTAATACTTGTTTTACTGCTGTCAGGGAGATTAGTTCAACATGCAGCTCAGAAATAAAGAGGACTTCTGGTCCGGAATCATGTTTCTTGCCATAGGCACGGGATTTGCGCTGGGAGCCACCAGCTACTCAATGGGCACGTCCGCCCGGATGGGGCCTGGCTATTTTCCATTCTGGCTGGGTGTATTGCTGGCCTTGCTGGGCGCAATCGTCGCCTTAGGGGCCGTATCGCCAAAGGCAACTGAAACGGAAGTCGGAAAATTCGACTGGAAGATCGCTGCGATTGTTGTAGGCTCTGTCGCCCTTAGCGGCGTCCTGCTCAGCAGCCTGGGCATCTACCTGACGGTATTCCTGCTTGTTGTAGGCAGCAGCTTTGCAAGTCACGAGTTCAGCTGGAAAGTTTCCATCATTACCGGCTTCTTTTTGGTTTTATTTGTATGGCTTGCGTTTATCAAGGGGTTAGGTTTGATCTTCCCCTTGTGGCCCAGCTTTCTAGGCAATTAAGGAGAGCCGGACATGGAATTAATAGAACACTTGATGCTGGGCTTCTCAGTCGCCCTCACGATGGAAAACCTGGCGTACTGTCTGCTGGGTTGCATACTGGGAACACTGATCGGCGTTCTGCCGGGCGTTGGCCCGGTGCCCACCATCGCCATGCTGTTGCCCATCACTTATGTATTGCCCCCCGTTGCCGGCCTTATCATGCTGGCGGGTATTTACTACGGCGCGGCTTACGGCGGCTCCACCACGGCAATTCTGGTTGCACTGCCCGGTGAAACATCGGCTGTCGTGACCGTACTCGATGGCCACCAAATGGCTCGTAACGGACGAGCGGGTGCGGCGCTGGCTATTGCCGCCCTGGGCTCGTTCTTTGCAGGCTGCGTGGCAACACTGGTGATTGCCGGCTTTGCTCCGCCGCTGGCCGAGGTCGCTTTCAAGTTCGGTCCCGCCGAGTATTTCTCGCTCATGGTGCTGGGCCTGATCGGTGCGGTGGTGCTGGCGTCGGGCTCGCTGCCCAAGGCCATCTGCATGATTTTGCTGGGCTTGTTGCTGGGTATGGTCGGTACTGACGTCAACTCGGGCGTTGCCCGCTACGACTTCGGCATCCCCGAGCTGCAAGACGGCATCGACTTCGCCGCCGTGGCCATGGGTGTTTTCGGTTTTGCCGAAATCATGAGCAACCTGGAACTGAAAGACCAGCGCGTCGACCTGACCAGTAAAGTGGGTTCCCTTTATCCCAACAAGCAAGAGTTCAAAGAAGCCTGGCCCGCATGTGTGCGTGGTACAGCGCTGGGTTGCGCGCTGGGCATCCTGCCTGGTGGTGGCGCCGTGCTGTCGTCATTCGCTTCGTACACGCTGGAAAAGAAACTTTCGAAAAACCCCGAGCGTTTCGGCAAAGGCCACCCTGCCGGTCTGGCTGGCCCCGAATCGGCCAACAACGCCGGCTCGCAGGCTTCGTTCATTCCTCTGCTGACTCTGGGTATTCCTGGCAACGCGGTTACGGCACTGATGATAGGCGCCATGACCATCCACAACATTCAGCCTGGCCCACAGGTCATGACCAGCCACCCCGATTTGTTCTGGGGCCTGATCGTGTCTATGTGGATAGGCAACCTGATGCTGGTTATTCTGAACCTGCCGCTGGTCGGTTTGTGGGTCAAGCTGCTGAACGTACCTTACCGCATACTCTTCCCCGCCATTCTGGTGTTCTGCACCATCGGTGTCTACACGCTGAATTACAACGTGTTCGACATCTGGATGACCGCCGCCTTTGGCCTGCTGGGCTATATCTGGGCCAAGCTTAAATGTGAAGGCGCACCGTTGCTGCTGGGCCTGGTGCTGGGGCCCATGATGGAAGAAAACTTCCGGCGCGCGCTGCTGCTGGCACGCGGGGACTACACCACGTTCGTAACACGGCCATTGTCCATGTCCCTGCTTATTGCAGCCGCGATACTGGTCGTGCTGGTGGCACTGCCATCGGTCAAGAAACGGCGTGAAGAAGCGTTTGTAGACGAAGGCTAAACCCTTAACACTACAAGGCTTTCTTCAAGCCCAGGCCCGCCGGCACGCACAGCGTATCTGGCGGGCTTTTTATTTGAGTTAATCTTATGGCTGGAGCAAACACACATAAACCAATTCCAGTGGAGAACAACGATATGCCATCGATCAACGACAGATCCTACGAAACCCAGCCAGCTGCCACAGTCGCATTCATAGGTCTGGGGGTCATGGGCTTTCCCATGGCGGGGCACCTGTCCAAGGCCGGCCACAGCGTCACTGTGTACAACAGAACCTTTGAAAAAGCCCAGGCATGGACCGGTGAGTTTGGCGGCAAGGCCGCCCGCAGCCCCAAAGAGGCTGCTCAGGGCGCCGATATCGTGTTCTGCTGCGTCGGTAATGATGATGACTTGCGCAGCGTCATACTGGGCGAGAACGGCGCCCTGGCGGGCATGGCGGCCGGTTCAATTCTGGTTGACCACACCACGGCCTCGGCTGAAGTCGCACGCGAACTGCATCAGAAAGCCCGGGAGCTGGGCATTGGGTTTGTCGATGCGCCCGTTTCAGGCGGTCAGGCAGGTGCGGTCAATGGCTTGCTGACCGTCATGTGCGGTGGCGAGCAAGCGCATTTCGACACCATACAGCCGTTGGCATTTCATTTTGCCCAGGCGGTCACACTGCTTGGCGCCCCAGGTGCCGGGCAGCTATGCAAAATGGTGAATCAGATCTGCATCGCAGGACTGGTGCAAGGCTTGTCTGAAGCCATCGCATTCGGACAAGCAGCAGAGCTCGACATGCACCAGGTGTTGGGCGTGATCAGCAAAGGCGCCGCACAAAGCTGGCAGATGGAGAACCGCGGCAAAACCATGATAGAAGACAAGTTCGACTTTGGCTTTGCTGTGGACTGGATGCGCAAGGACCTGGGCCTGGTACTGTCGGAAGCCAAGCGCAACGGTGCCCGCGTGCCGGTGACAGCATTGGTTGATCAGTTCTATGCCGACGTGCAGCAAATGGGCGGCAAGCGCTGGGACACATCCAGCCTGATCAAACGTCTGCGTAGCTGACTACTCTCCTTGCGGAGTGTACCTTTGCAGTTTCAACAAGGCCCGCAAGCCCACCCCTCCGTCTGCCGAGGGGTCGCCGTCTTCCAGCACAATAGTGCCATGATTGCGCTCGGCGTAAGCCAGCGCAATCGCCAGCCCCAGGCCTGAGCCGCTATTCTGACTCTTGTGTCCCAGGCCCCCGCGGTCGAAGCGACCAAATACGGTTTCACGTAAAGAAGGGTCGAGTCCAACGCCACTGTCGCTGACACTGACCCAGGCCTGCTCGCCTTCGAATCCGGCGGAAACCGTAATGGTGCAGCCCTCGCCCGCATGATTGATGGCATTGTGCACAAGGTTGGCAACCGCTTCGTGAATTTCAGCCTCGCTGCCCAGAACCAGAACCCGCCCTTCGGGCACGCCTGCTTCCGGATCGTTGCAATCAACCCAGCCCAGATCCTGATGTTTTTCGCGCGCCAGCGTCAGGTACTGCAGCACAATATCGCGGGTCAGCGTATTCAGATCAACCCGGCCCTGGGGCGCTATCTCGCTGCCGCTGGCATGAGCCAATGACAGCAGCTGTTCGGTCAGACGTGATGCTTGCCCCAATTGCTGCACAATGGCACCCAAGGACTCACGCATGCGGGCAATATCAGGTTCACGCTTGGCGTATTGCGCCTGCGTGCGCATGATGGCCAGCGGTGTCCGCAACTGATGCGAAGCGTCTGCCAGGAATTGCGCCTGCTTTCCCAGCACCTGGCGGTACAAACCAATATGGTGATTCACGGCCCTGACCATGGGAACGACCTCGTGGGGCACTTTGTTGGCATCCAGCGGCAACAGGTTGTCAATATCCCGCGCCTTGATCTCCCGCCTGAGCTCGTTCAAGGGCCGCAAGGCCCAGGCGACACTGAACCAGACCAGCAGCACCACCAGAATCAACATGCGCGCGTCGCGAAACAAACCCTGTCTCCAGGCTTCTTGCTGGGTACGCATGCGCACATCGACGCTTTCACCCACCAGCACGACGATTTGCCGGCGCATACCTTCGTAATGCAGATCACGCCACAAAGCGACCATGCGGACTTCGTCGTTGCGATACATACCGGTGTAGAAAATGGGCATGCCTTCATTTTCGGCGAATGCCTTGGGCCTGGGCAGCCCCTGCATGCCCAGCAAGGTGTTCCCCTCTATGGCATTACCCGGCATACCCGATAAGGACTCGTTTACAGGGGCAACCTCTTCAACCCTGAAATACTTGCGATCGCCGGCACGGGATTCGAGCATGACTTGCGCATAAAACGGCGGATCTATGCGCAGCGAGCCATCAGCATTGAACTCTACGCTGGTTTCCAGCACCTTGGCCGGCTCAAGCAGGGCACTGTCGTAGACCTCGCCCGTAACGGCCTTAAGAGCGTAGTAATCGTTCCAGCTGTCGAACAGCATCAGGCCCACCGTTCCGGGGATCAGTAGCGCCAGCAACCAAAAGCGTATGCTGCCTGGAGGTTTCCGGCTGAGCCAGGCCATGAGTCAGGCGCTTTCTTCTATGCTTTCAAGCATATAGCCCAGGCCACGAACCGTAACGATATGCACATCGCTGCCGGCCAGTTTTTTGCGCAAGCGATGCAAGACGACCTCGATGGCATCGAGGCTGGCATCGCTATCATGCTCGAAAACACGGTTGAAAAGCTGACTTTTTTCTACGGGCATGCCACTGCGTGTGATCAACACCGACAAGGCGGCCTGTTCCCGGGGAGTCAGGTGCAAAATGACGCCACCCAATCCGAAGGCACGGCTCTCGCTGTCGTAGACGAGCGAACCACACTGCATGCACGGAGCCTGGCGGCCACGGCTGCGTCGCACCAGCGCCGAAAGCCTGGCCTCGAGTTCTTCGAGCGCAAATGGCTTGGTCAGGAAATCGTCGGCGCCCAGGTTCAGGCCACGGACGCGATCCTGCAGCGCGCCTTGCGCGGTCAGGATAAGCACAGGCGTGACATCGCCACGGTTGCGCATTTCGCGCAAGAGCACCAGGCCGTGTTTATCGGGCAGGCGCAAATCCATGATGACGGCATCGTATTCCGATGCGGTCATCAGGGCCTCGGCCGTACGGGCGTCAGGCGCGTGTTCAGGCAAAAACCCGCTTTGCGCAAGCGCCCGTTCGAGCCAGGCTGCCATTTCCCGCTCGTCTTCAACCAACAATACGCGCATGACTCTTGTTTTCCGAACCCATGGCCGATCGCTGATTTTGCGCCCGCTGCCGTAAATAGCGCGTTTCTTGTCCGCGCTTGAACAGGATGGCGGCCAATTCGTTCAACGCAAGGGTGTAGACCTCACGCTTGAACTCGATGACAGCCTCGAGGGGAACCCAATAATGGCTCCAGCGCCAGGCATCGAACTCGGGGCTATGGGTCGCCCGCAAGCTGACGTCGGAGTCACGCCCTACCATACGCAACAAAAACCAGATTTGTTTCTGTCCTTTATAGTGGCTACGGGAATCACGCCGAACAAAATTGCTCGGTACGTTATAGCGCAGCCAATCGCGCGTCCGTCCTAAGATACGAACATGTTCGGGCCTCAAGCCCACCTCTTCGTGGAGCTCACGGTACATGGCCTGCACGGGACTTTCTCCGTACTTGATGCCCCCTTGGGGAAATTGCCATGCGTGTTCACGAATACGTTTACCCCAGAAAACCTCATTTTTTTGATTTACGAGGATAATGCCGACATTAGGACGGTAGCCTTCTCGGTCTAACATAGGCCACCTCAAAGCGAATTCAATACAATTAACGTTGATTATACGTATCTGTCGAGATCCTCACCATGCATGCAAGCAAGTATCACATTAATACTCTTAAAGAAGCTCCCACGGAAGCTGAAGTAGCCAGCCACCAGCTCATGACACGCGCCGGCATGGTCCGCAAGGCGGCCGGCGGCATCTACACCTACATGCCACTGGGCCTGAAGGTCTTGCGCAAGATCGAAAACATCGTCAGGGAAGAAATGGATCGCGCCGGCGCGATTGAATTGCTTATGCCTGTGGTGCAGCCGGCCGAACTCTGGGTCGAGTCGGGGCGTTGGGAACAATACGGTGCCGAGTTGCTGCGCATCAAGGATCGCCATCAGCGCGACTTTGTGCTGCAGCCCACATCGGAAGAAGTAATTACCGACATTGCCCGCAACGAGATACACAGCTGGCGCCAGCTACCGCTGAATTTCTATCATATACAGACCAAGTTTCGCGACGAGCGCCGCCCTCGATTCGGCCTGATGCGTGGGCGCGAGTTCACCATGAAGGATGCCTATTCCTTTGATCGCGACGAAGACTCGGCACAAGCCAGCTACGACGCCATGTTCAACGCCTATATGCGCATCTTTGAACGCCTGGGCCTGACTTTCCGCGCGGTTGCCGCAGACACGGGATCCATAGGCGGCTCGCGCAGCCACGAGTTCCAGGTGATTGCCGACACCGGCGAAGACTTGATTGTGTATAACCCCGACTCACAATATGCAGCCAATATCGAACTGGCCGCAGCGCCCTGCCTGATCGCGCAACGTGGCGAAGCCACCGAGGAACTGGCCAAGACACCGACGCCCAGCGCACCCAAATGCGAGCTCGTTGCCAAGCAACTGGGCAAACCGCTGTCCGATACCGTCAAGTCCATCGTGCTGGCCACCGAAAATCCAGACGAACCCGCACAGGCCACCATCTGGCTGTTATTGCTCCGAGGCGACCATGAGCTGAATGAAATCAAAACGGGCAAGCTCGAAGGTTTCAAGAACGGCTACCGATTTGCCACCGAGGCCGAAATACTGGATACCTTTGGCTGTGTGCCCGGATACCTGGGGCCGCTTAACACCGTCAAACCTGTCACCGTCATTGCCGACCACACTGTGGTCAACATGAACAATTTCGTTTGTGGTGCCAACACCGAAGACTTTCATTACACCGGCGTCAACTGGGGCCGCGACCTGCCCGAGCCCAAAGTGGCCGATTTGCGCAACGTCGTAGCTGGCGATCCCGATCCACAAGGAGGCCAGCTGGCCATACAACGCGGCATTGAAGTCGGACATGTCTTCTTCCTGGGCGACAAATATTCAAAAGCATTGAACGCAACTTTTTTGGGCACCGACGGCAAGCCCGCCCTGCTGCAGATGGGTTGCTACGGCATAGGCATCAGCCGTATCGCTGCCGCCGCCATAGAGCAATGCCACGATGAAAAAGGCATTATCTGGCCCAAATCCATTGCTCCTTTCCAGGCTGTGATTTGCCCGATGGGCTGGAATAAAAGTGAAACAGTCCGCAACACGGCCGAACAGTTATACAACAGCCTGCGGGAACAAGGCGTGGAAGTCATGCTAGATGATCGCGATGTGCGTCCCGGCATCATGTTCGCCGACTGGGAGCTTATCGGCGTGCCCCTGCGCATTACCGTAGGCGACCGTGGCCTGAAGGACAATGTTGTCGAAATCCAGAGCCGGCGCCAGGATGCGGCCAGCAAGGTGCCTGTAGCGGATGCTGCGGCTTACGCGCTTGAGCAATTGCAGGCGCTATAAGCAGAGCAAACCAGTCCGCTGCCGGCGCACCTGGTGCGAGCGGGCTGCCATAAAACGGCCAGACGATGTCACACCACTTAACGAAAGACATGCCTACAGACACAAGCAAACCGTTTTTCCAGTTGGATATTCGCGTATATTACGAAGACACCGATGCAGGCGGCGTCATGTACTACGCCAACTATCTGAAGTTCTTCGAAAGAGGCCGGACGGAATGGCTGCGCCGGCTTGGTGTGGATCAATCAACCTACGCAGCACAAGAGCGCCGTCTATTCGTAGTCAAAAACCTTGAAATACAATACCGCAAACCTGCCAGGCTCGACGATTTACTGGTCATACACAGCACAATCACCCGGGTTGGCCCTGCTTCCATCAGTTTTCAGCAATCCGCCCTACGCGAAGGGGAACTGTTATGCGAAAGCGGTATCCAAGTCTGCTGCGTTGATGCCGACACCATGCAACCTGTTGCACTGACCCCTGAACTCAGAAACCTACTGAAAAAGGCCAAGAACTAACCATGCAAGCTTCTAGCGATTTGTCGCTGCTTACCTTACTGCTCGATGCCAGCATCCCTGTGCAATTCGTCATGCTCGTCCTGCTGGGCATTTCCGTTTTGTCGTGGGCATATATTTTCAGCAAGCGCGCAGCCCTGAAACGCGCCAATGAACAAACTCGTCGATTCGAAGATGATTTCTGGGCCGGCGGCGACCTGTCTGTCCTGCAGCAAGCCATCGCCACACGTCGTGCCGAGCACGGCGCGCTGGCACGCATTTTCGACGCCGGCATGACTGAATTCATCAAGGCTCGCCGAAATAGCGGCAGCAATGGCGAGGCGGTGCTGGATGGCCCACGCAGGGCCATGCGCGCCACCTATCAGCGCGAAATGGACAGCCTGGAGTCCCACCTTAACTTTCTGGCCTCGGCCGGCTCGGTCAGCCCCTACATCGGCCTGCTGGGCACGGTCTGGGGCATCATGCATGCCTTCATCGGCTTGTCTTCCATGCAGCAAGCCACCTTGTCTGCAGTGGCTCCTGGCATTGCCGAGGCCCTGATTGCCACCGCCATAGGTTTGTTCGCAGCCATTCCGGCCGTTATCGCCTACAACCGCTACACCAACGAAATCGACCGGCTCTCCATTCGCTTCGACAGCTTCATCGACGAATTTCTGAATATCTTGCAACGTCAGGTGCGCTAATGCCTTCCGTTCGTGGCGGCAACGGCCGCAATCGTCGTCTGAAAAATGAAATCAACGTGGTGCCGTATATCGACGTCATGCTGGTGCTGTTGGTCATTTTCATGGTTACAGCGCCCATGATTACGCCTGGGCTCATCGAGTTGCCGTCCGTAGGCCAGGCATCCGAGGTACAAGCCAAGCCTGTGGAAGTGCAGGTCAGCGAAGACGGCAAAATCGCGCTGCGCGTGCGGGATGCCGGAGCACAGTTCGTCGAGATTAATAGCCAGAGCCTGGTCAACGAGGTACAAAGCCGAATTACGGCCGACACGCCCGTGGTCATAGCAGCCGACGGACGCGTTCCCTATGAAACGGTAATGAAAGTCATGGATCAGTTGCGCAGCAGTGGCATCACCCGGCTGGGTCTATTGGTCGATCAGCAACCCAATACGGAAGCGCAAGCAAACTAGGCCGAATCGGCGGGTAAGGCACAGACTGCCCGCCCAATATGCAATCCAATGAAGCGAATCAAGAATCTTATGGGCAAAACGTCAGAGCTAACCCCCGAACAGCGCGATGACCGCCGGGGATTGGGCTATGCCGCCGCAATACATGCCGCCTTGTTCGCTTTCATGCTGCTGGGCTTTGTCGCCTCGCCCAAGACGCCAAATCCGGTGCAAGTGGAACTGTGGGCAGACGGCAACACACCGACGGCGGCCGAGCCCGATGTGACGGGTGAGGAGATCACCGAGCCCGATGTCACTCCTTCGGAACCGGAGCCCGAGCCAGAACCACAGCCTGAGCCGCCGCCCGAGCCAGAACCACAGCCTGAGCCGCCGCCCGAGCCACAACCAGAACCTGCCCCACAACCGGAGCCTGCGCCGGAGCCCGAACCCACTCCACCACCGGTCGAACAGGCGCCAGCACCCGAGGCCAAGCCTCTGACCGAACCCGAAATCGATCCCGACATCGCCCTTGAAGAAGCGCGCAAGAAGCGCGAGCAGGAAGAAGAGGCAGCCAGGCTCGCTGCCGCTGCTGAGAAGGCTGCGGCTGAAAAGGCTGCTGCTGAGAAGGCCGCTGCTGAAAAGGCCGCTGCTGAAAAGGCTGCGGCTGAGAAGGCTGCGGCTGAGAAGGCTGCGGCTGAGAAGGCTGCGGCCGAGAAAGCTGCTGCCGAGAAAGCTGCTGCCGAGAAAGCTGCTGCTGAGAAGGCCGCTGTGGAGAAGGCCGCTGTGGAGAAGGCCGCTGTGGAGAAGGCCGCTGTGGAGAAGGCCGCTGTGGAGAAGGCTGCGGCCGAGAAAGCTGCGGCCGAGAAAGCCGCTGCAGAGAAGGCTGCGGCTGAAAAGGCTGCGGCTGAAAAGGCTGCTGCTGAAAAGGCTGCTGCTGAAAAGGCTGCTGCTGAAAAGGCTGCGGCTGAAAAGGCTGCTGCTGAAAAGGCTGCGGCTGAAAAGGCTGCTGCTGAAAAGGCTGCGGCTGAGAAAGCCGCTGCTGAAAAGAAGGCCGCTGCGGAGAAAAAGGCTGCCGCCGAGAAAAAGGCTGCCGCCGAGAAAAAAGCCGCCGCAGAGAAGAAAGCTGCTGCCGAAAAGGCCGCCAAACTTAAAGCGTTGCGGGAAGCAATGCATGGCGATGCACTGGGCGCAGCCGGCATACCCGGCGGTACAGCTGACCGCAACCAGACTGGCGGTGGAGGCGGTGATGGCGGCTATGCTGCCAAGGTCAGGGCCTGCGTGCGGCCGCGTGTAATTTACAACGTACCACCGCGACAGGGTTCCGCCAACCCGACAGTACAATACAGAGCACAACTAAGATCGGATGGTACAGTGGAAAATGTAAGCGTACGCCGCTCCTCGGGGAACCAGCGCTTTGATGTCGCGGTTCAAAAGGGGATTCAGGCCTGCTCACCTTTCCCGAAACCGTCCTCAGGCAAATACCCCTCGTCTATCGAAGGCGACTACCGAATGTACGATTAGGAGATCACAGATATGACAGCCGTCACTCCAGCAAAAAGCGCCGCTCACTGGCGCGCCTGGACCCTGGGAATACTTCTGCTGGCAATCAGTCTTGTCGCAGCACGCCCGTCACACGCCCAACTACGGGTCGACATATCGGGAGTGGGTGCAACCCAATACCCGATTGCCATAGCCGATTTTTCGGGTGATGCCCATGGTCAAACCGTCGGTGAAGTCATACGCGCCGACCTTACCCGTTCCGGTCAGTTCCGCCTGATCAACGCCACAGGCTCGAACCTGAATACCGAAAGCACAGTCGCGCACGATGAATGGCGTGGCCGTGGCGCCGATTATCTGGCTTACGGCTCCATTAGCCAGTCCGGCGGGCAATACAATGTCAGCTACCGGCTTGTGGATACCGTGCGCAAAACCCAACTGGACGGCGTTGCTTTTTCGGGAACCGAAAAAGAGCTTCGCCGAATTTCACACCAGATTGCCGATCGCATCTACGAAAAAATTACTGGCGTGCGCGGTGTGTTCTCAACTCGCCTTGCCTACGTGTTGCAAACAGGCAACACGTATGAGTTACAAATTGCAGATGCCGACGGGCAAAACCCCCAAGTCATGCTGCGTTCCAAGCAGTCGATTATTTCGCCAGCATGGTCACCGGATGGCAAACGACTGGCCTACGTCAGCTTTGAAACTGGCAAGCCTGTTGTCTATGTACAAACACTAGCCTCGGGACAACGTGTACCGCTCGCCAACTTCAAGGGCAATAACAGCGCTCCGGCCTGGTCACCTGATGGTCAAAACCTGGCTATCGTACTGTCACGAGACGGCATTTCACAGATCTACACCATCAACGCCGACGGCTCAGGCCTGCGCCGCGTCATGCGCTCGCCGCTCATAGACACCGAGCCGCAATACACCGCGGATGGCAGCTCACTGGTTTTCACCAGCGATCGCGGTGGCAGCCCACACATTTATCGGGTGCCGGTCAGCGGCGGTGACGCTCAACGCATAACCTTTAACGGAAGTTACAATATCTCACCGGCCATCTCGCCAGATGGAAACAGCCTGGTGTACGTTACAAGAAGGAATGGTGCTTTCCGTATTGCATTACAAAATATGGGGTCCGGTTCAGAACAGTTGCTAACCGCCGGTCCCGATGACGAGTCACCAAGTTTTGCACCCAACGGAATGCAAATCCTTTATAGTTCTGTACAAGGTGGTCGCAGTGTTTTAGCCGTTACTTCTGTCGACGGTCGTGTCCGCCAAACACTATCAGCGCTTAACGGCAAGGTACGCGAACCAACCTGGGGACCATTCACCAATTAACTTCAGTGTGACTCTTCTTTAAAGGAATCTAAATGAGCTCGCGCATCGCAAAAAGCCTTACCATCGCCGCATTTGCAGCTACTTTGGCTGCATGTAGTTCGGTACCTCTCGATCAGTCTGGAACCTCAGGCTCGACCGGCGGCTCCGACTCGGCCAGCGCAGGGCAGGTCATGGACCCATTCAACCCGCAAAGCCCGCTCGCACAACAGCGTTCGGTCTATTTCGACTTTGACAGCTACAGCGTGCCTGACCAGTACCGCAGTCTGGTTGAAATGCACTCGTCATATTTGGCCAGCCACGCACAGCAAAAAGTCCTCATCGAAGGCAATGCTGACGCGCGCGGCGGCTCGGAATACAACCTGGCCCTGGGCCAGCGCCGCTCCGAGGCCGTTAGCCGCATGATGACTTTGCTGGGCGTCAACAGCAACCAGATCGAAGCCATCAGCTTCGGTAAAGAGCGACCCAAAGCCATGGGCAGCACCGAAGCCGACTTTGCTGAAAACCGTCGTGCAGACATTGTGTATCAGCGTTAATCCTGAACACGTGTCACACTAACGCCGTGGCGGCTAACGCCGCGGCGTTTTTTATTTGAACGGAATACAAAATGAGCGTTAATACCCAGCCACTGCGCATTGCGCTGCTTACTGCGACCCTTGCCCTATCGGCAGTCTTCACAGCACCTGCCCAAGCATTTTCCGACGATGAAGCTCGCAAGGCCATCCTTGAACTGCGTGAACAGGTGAAGCGCGACGCCGCCCAGAACCGGCAGGCACGTCTGCAATTGGCCGATCAAATGGAAGCCATGCAGCACGAGATGGCACGCCTGCGCGGACAACTGGAGCAGTTGAATTGGCAGGCCGACCTGCAGCAACGCGCCAGCCAGGACCAGTCGGGTGGCAACACCACCCAAGTCGCCGACCCACAGGAACAGGCTGCCTACGAAGGCCCCATGGGGCTGTTCCGCAGCGGCAAGTACCAAGAGGCGGCCGCCAGCTTCGAAGACTTCCTGCAGGCTTATCCCAGCAGCCAGTTGGCCCCCGAGGCACGCTTCTATCAGGGCAGCAGCCGTTACGCCAGCAAAGACTTCAAAGGTTCCATACAGGGGCTGCAGGCCATGGTACAAGCCACGCCGCAAGATCCTCGCGCGCCCGATGCCTTGCTCGTGATTGCTGCAAGCCAGATCGAACTCGGCAACCTGGCCGGCGCCAAGTCCAGCCTGCAGAAAATAGTCAAAGACTACCCCAACACCTCGGCCGCCGAAACGGCAAAAAGCCGCCTGCAACTGCTGTAGAAATGCCTGAGGAAATCCACGCGGGGGGCAAGAGCCACCCCCTGCACTACGTTCAGGCCGGCCAAGGCGCAACGCTGTTGCTGATACATGGGTCGCTGTGCGACTATCGTTACTGGCGCTGGCAAATACCGGCCCTGAGCCTGAGTTGCCGAGTCATCGCGCCCAGCTTGCGCGGCTTCTGGCCCGAGGCCTTTATAACGGAAAACGACTCTTTCAGTATCGCTCAACATGTCAGCGATCTACAGGCGCTTATCCGGGAAACCAGTCCCGGGCAGCCCGTGCATATCCTGGGCCATTCGCGCGGCGCTCAGGTCGCCCTGCAACTGGCATTGAGTGCCCCCGAGCTCGCACGCAGCCTGATCCTGGCTGATCCAGGCTTTCGGATAGACAACGAGCCAGAGGCGGCTGCCTTTCATACCCGGGTCGTTGCGCAACTCAAGCGGGGCGAAGTCGACGAGGCCCTGGCGGACTTCATAGACAGCGTCAATGGGCCCGATACCTGGCGGCAAATGGTCGGCTGGTTCAAGGCCATGGTCAACGACAATGCCTACACCCTGCTCTCGCAAGTGCATGAAACAAATTTGCCTGTAAGCCTAGATAGTGCTGCCAGCCTGCGGTGTCCGGTGCTGCTAGTTGGTGGAGCCAATAGCCAGGCCCGCTTTGGCAGCAGGCTAGACATACTGGAACAGGCCATAGCACAGGCTGAGCGCGTAACCATTCCCTTGGCATCGCACGGGATGAACCTGGGCAACCCCAAGGCATTCAATCAGACTGTCGCTGACTTTCTGAACCAAATCGATAGCTAAGGGGCTGACGCCCCTTGCTTTGGCCCAGGACGTGCATATTGCATACGCGGCGTCAACGCGCCGCAGTGGTCATCTTAATTTGTTCTGGTATTGGCCGGCTTCACTTCGCATTGCGCGCTGGCCTTCTCACCCGTATCAAACAGGAAATCGATGGCCACCTGACTGCCTATGGCGGGGGCCGTTTTCGCCTGTTCGAGCATGGCATGATAACCACCGGGCTTGAACTCCAGCTCGCTGCCCGCAGCAATGGCGATATCGTGGGTTTCCGACATTTTGCTCATGCCGTCGTGATTGGTGGTTTGGTGCAACATGACCATGCCATAGGTAGACGACACCGCGCCCTGTAGCTTGACTGCTTTGCTGCCGCCATTCTTGACCAAAAAATATCCCGCTGACGGCGCCGGCGCGGGCAAAGAACGTATCCAGCAGGCCGACACCTGTATGGATTCGGATAACTTGGCATGATCGGCGCGCGCTTGCATGTCTTGCCCTGCTGCGGCATGGGCATGATCGTGCTGCTTGGCATGATCGGCGTGAGCGAAGGCGACGCTGCTGAAAGCGAGCAGACTGGCCATAACGAGTGTTTTCACGAAGGGCTCCTAGAGTAGGTATTTTTACGGTGACAAGCTTGCACTACCTGTGCGGCACAGCCCCTGACTTGCATGAGTCAGCGCCTGTATTAACGTGTACCATGGAGCATAACTTATAACACCACATCTGCCCCGACCATGACATCCCCGCACACCGCAAAAATAAGCCTGGCTGATTTCAATCAATTGCTGGAAACACATCATCCTTTCGCCGCGGTGCTGGGTATCGAAATTCTGGAGATTGGCCATGGCACTTCCGTACTGCTGCTGGCCGACAACAGCACGCACCAGCGTCTGGGCGGGATCGTGGCCGGCCCCATGCTGATGGGCCTGGCCGACCTGGCCTTGTACGCCGCGGTCGTTGGCGCCACAGGAAACGCCGAGGCAGTGACTTCCAGCCTGAGCATCAACTTCCTGCGCAAGACCCCGCCTGGCGGCGTCGTGGCACGCGCAAGCATACTTAAGACCGGCCGGCTGACGGCAGGTGATGTTGTGCTCGAACCAGCCGCAGGCGGAAGCCCCGTCGCCCAGGCCATCAGTACCTGGGCCCTGCCTCGCAGCGCCTGAGCCGGCCAGCCACCAAAAGGCCGGTATCGCCAGCCGATGCTTGCCATGCCAAGTTTTCCTTCCAACACGACACAAGGATGAGCTCATGCACTACCGACGCCTAGGCCGCAGCAACCTGAAAGTTTCCGCTCTTTGTCTGGGCACCATGATGTTTGCCGACCAGACTGATCTGGTCGAAGCCAAAAACATGGTGGCCTCTGCTCACGAGCACGGTATTAATTTCATTGATACGGCCGACGTCTACAGCAAAGGCGGCTCGGAAGAGATGCTGGGTCAGATATTGCCCGCCCAACGCCATGACTGGATTCTGGCCACCAAGCTGGGCAACTCCATGAGCAGGCAGCCTAATCAGTCACATTATTCGCGACACTGGATCATGCGCGAAGTAGACGACAGCCTACGCCGTCTGGCCACAGACCACATAGACATTCTGTATTTGCATCGGGATTTTCATGAAGAAAATCTGGAAGAAACCATCTATGCACTGGGCGACGTTATACGCGCAGGAAAGATTCGCGCTTTTGGCTTGTCGAATTTCCGAGGCTGGCGCATTGCCGAAATCGTTCACCTATGCCGGCAACTGAACGTGCCTCAACCTGTCGTTTGCCAGCCTTACTACAACCTGCTTAATCGTAATCCGGAAGTAGAAATCCTGCCGGCCTGCGGCCATTACGGCCTGGGCGTGGTGCCTTACAGCCCTATCGCCCGCGGCGTACTTACCGGAAAATATCAACCCGGCCAAGCACCGCAAGAAGGAAGCCGCGCCGCCCGGAACGACAAACGCATGCTGGAAACCGAGCTCCGCGAAGAGTCGCTGCTGATTGCGCAACAATTGCAGGCACATTGCGAAGCGCGCGACCTTAAGCTGGCGCACTTTGCAACAGCCTGGGTACTGGCCAACAAACACGTCAGTGCAGTCATTGCCGGGCCACGCACACTGGCGCAGCTGGAAGACTACTACCCTGCGCTGAACCTGGAAATCACCAGCGAAGAAGAGGCGCTGGTCGACGCATTGGTTACCCCGGGGCATGCCTCTACGCCGGGCTACAACGACCCCAGCTACCCATTTTTCGGGCGTTGACTTTCGGGTTGTTGACAACCTAGCAAGCTTCTATGCCAGCCACATACTCCACTGGGCACTATGACTGGAGGGGAAAGAAAAAGTTTGAGGAAGCGGCGAGCGCTGCGGCTCAAGAAGCAGGCCAGTGTCCCGCGACGATCTTTTTCGAACCCCTTCAGCCATAGCGCCCAGCGCTGACCGTGGCAAGCAAAAGCCTGCTTATTTACCCGGCAACTGTCCGGCCACACCCTGCACGTAGTAATTCATCTTGTTCAAACCTGCGTCATCGAGCACTCCCGACTCAAGTTGAACCTTGCCCTGATTGTCGGTAATAGGTGCTGCAAATGGTGCGAGCGTGCCGGCGACAATCTCGGCCTGCTTTTCTTCCACCAGTTTCTTGACATCATCAGGCAAGGCCGGGCCGAAACCCTCCAGGGCAGCCATGCCCGCCTTGATGCCACCCCAGGTGCTGTCGGACTTCCAGGTGCCGTCCAGAACTTGCTGCGCGGCCTGTGTGAAGTACTTGCCCCAGTGATGGGTGACTGCCGCCAATTGCGCGTGTGGGCCGAATTTGCTCATGTCGGAATGATAGGCAATGGCATATTTGCCCTGCTCTTCAGCCGCCTGCACCGTGGCCGTTGAGTCGGTATGGTGCGTGACGATATCGGCGCCCTGCCCCATCAAGGCCAGTGCTGCATCGCGCTCTTTGCCTGGATCGAACCAGCTGTTGACCCAGATGACGCGCACCTCGGCCTGGGGATTAACGCTGAGCATGCCTCGTGTAAAGGCGTTGATGCCTTGCAATACCTCGGGAATGGGGAAGGCGCCCACATAACCGGCCACATTCGACTTGGTCATCTTGCCGGCGATGATGCCAGCCAGGTAGCGCGCCTCGTAGAAGCGCGAGTTGGTCGTCGCCACGTTGGGCGCAGTTTTATAGCCCGTTGAGTGAACAAATTTCACATCGGGAAATTGCTTGGCCACTTTCAGGGTGGGGTTCATATAGCCAAAGGACGTCGTGAAAATAAGCTTGTTGCCTTGCTGCGCCAGATCGCGAATGACGCGTTCGGCGTCAGCGCCTTCGGGTACGTCTTCAACGTACTGGGTCTTGATCTTGTCGCCCAGCGCTTTTTCCATTTCTTTACGGCCGATGTCCTGCTGCCAGGTCCAGCCGGCTTCACCGATGGGGCTGACATAGACAAAACCGATTTTCAAAGGTTCTTTTTCGGCAGCACCCACCGTGCTTGTGAAGGCCAGTGCCGGAACCAGGGCCGCCGCACAGAGCGCTTTGCTGAGTATTTTTGCAGGCATGATTATCCTTAGGTGTTCGGGTTAAAGTTTTTACCAAGAGAAGCAGGCATATTCAGCCTGATCCAGTTTGCGTTGCGTGAAATCAGGACCAGCACCAGAATCGTTGCGAGATACGGCAGCATGGAAAGCAATTGTGATGCGATGGGCACGCCCAACGCCTGCATATGATAGGTAAGAATGGTGATTCCGCCAAACAAATAAGCGCCTATCAGTACGCGGGCCGGACGCCATGTGGCGAAGGTTGTCAGCGCAAGGGCTATCCAGCCACGGCCGGCCACCATATCTTCCACCCACATCGGCGTGTACACCAAAGACATGAACGCGCCGGCCAGGCCACAGCAGGCGCCGCCAAACAGCAACGCCCCCAGACGGATACGCCGCACGTTATAGCCCAGAGAATGCGCTGATGACGGGGACTCTCCGACAGCGCGCAGAACCAAGCCGCCCCGCGTGCTGTGCAAAAACCAGAAAATACCGCCACACAGCAGCAGCGATAAATACACCATGGGGTGCTGACTGAACAAGGCCTCGCCGAAAAAGGGAATATCCTGCAGCAAGGGAATGCCGAACCCGCCCGACTGCAGGCTGTCACCCACATAGGAAATACCAATATAGGCCGATGCGCCCGCGCCAAACAATGACAATGCCAACCCCGTGGCTATCTGGTTGGCGCCCAGCCAGACCGTCAACCATGCAAAGAATCCGGCCATGAACATGCCTGCCAATGCACCGGCGGCGAAGCCCAGGGTAACGCTGTCGGTATGGACCGTAATCGCAAAACCGATCACGGCGGCAACCAGCATCATGCCTTCGGCGCCCAGGTTGATCACGCCCGACTTCTCATTGATCAGCAGGCCCAGTGCAGCCAGCATCAGGGGTGTGCCTGCATTGATGGCAGAAGCGATAAGTGGCGCCAGTGCATCCATTATTTTCTCCAGCGCAATCGGTTATGTATCAGTACATCGCAGGCCAGCAGCGAGAACAGCAAAATGCCTTGAAAAATACCGGTAATGGCACTGGGCATGCCCAGGCGGCTTTGCGACAGTTCGCCACCGATATATAGCAAGGCCATGATGAAGCTGGAAAAAATCACGCCTATGGGATGCAGCCGCCCGACAAAGGCAACAATAATGGCTGCAAATCCGTAGCCGGGCGACACGGACGGCGTAAGCTGGCCTATGGGCCCCATGATTTCGCTCGCACCCGCCAGGCCGGCCAGGGCACCCGATATGCACAGGACAGTCCATAGGCTGCGACGCGATGAAAAGCCCGCGTAGCGTGCGGCTCTAGGCGCCATGCCACCAACCTGCAGTTTGAAACCCGAAAAACTACGTGACAGGTAAAGCCAACCTATCAGCGCTGCAAGCAAGGCCAGCAACAGGCCCAGGTGCAACCGAGTGCCGGGCAGAATGATGGGCAGCAGAAAGCCATCTGAAAACAGGCGCGACTGGGGAAAGCCAAAGCCATCGGGGTCCATCATGACGCCGTGCACCAGATAGCTGAGCAGGAGTTCAGCCACATACACCAGCATCAGTGAAACCAGAATCTCGTTGGCGTTGTAGCGATCGCGCAACCAGGCAGTGATAGCGGCCCAGAACATACCTCCGGCAGCGCCCGCCACCAAGGCCAGCGAGATCAACCAGAAACCACCATTGGTTTCGTCATCGAAATACAGAACCACGGCCCCGGCGGCAATGGCGCCAACAACCAACTGCCCTTCCGCGCCAATATTGAACACGCTGGCACGAAAGCACATGGCCAGACCCACCGAAATAAGCAGCAGCGGAGCCAGCTTGACGCCGACCTCGGACCAGCCACGCAGATCTTTAAGAGGCTCGAGAAAGAAAATGGCCAGGCTGGCGAAAGGATCTTTCCCCACGGCAAGAAACAAGACAAAGCCGCAAGCCATGGTCAGCAATACCGCCAGCACGGGCGATAGCCATGACATCCATGTGGACGGTTGAGCGCGGGGTTCCAGCTTAAACATGCGCAGGCTCCGCCACAGCAGCATTGCCCGCCCACAGCCCGCTCATCCACTGGCCGATCAGGTCAAGATCGGCTTCAGACGTTTTAATGGGCGGGGACACCTTGCCCTTGGCAATCACGATCAGCCTGTCGGATATCTGAAAGAGCTCGTCCAGCTCTTCAGAAATGACCAAGACAGCGCAGCCTTCATCGCGCAGAGCCAGCAGCTCGGACCGGATCTGGGCAGCGGCGCCGACGTCCACACCCCACGTAGGTTGCGCCACCAACAACACCTTGGGCTTGCGCATGACCTCGCGGCCAATGATATATTTTTGCAGGTTGCCACCCGACAAACTGGCCGCTTGTGCCTGTTCGCCATAAGCCTTGACCCGGAAGCGCTCGATGATATCGGTGGCCAGCCGCCTGATGGCACGCAGCCGCACGAATCCTTGTCTGACCGTGGCGTGGCCCTGATGCGACAGCAGAATGTTCTGGGCCAATGAAAGCTCGGGAACCGCACCGCGGCCCAGACGCTCTTCAGGCACAAAAGCCATCCCCCGCGCACGGCGCCAGGCCGTTGGCCGCCTACCCACAGCGACGCCATCCAGCAAGACGGCCTCGGGGTGAACACGGATATCTTCGCCCGACAGCACCGCCAGCAGTTCTTGCTGACCGTTACCCGATATTCCGGCAACACCCAGGACTTCACCAGCATGGACGTCGAAATCAATATTGCCAAGCTCCGTGGCGAACGGGTGCGCCTTGGGTAGCGACAGCCTGCGCACCGACAACACAGCTTTTCCAGGCGGTGTTTGCCTGTGTGCAACGGTGGGCGGCTCGGTGCCTATCATCAATCGAGACAAGCTCGCATCGGTCTGCTCGCGCGGGTCGCACACACCAGTAACTTTACCGCTACGCATGACCGTACAGCTGTGGCACAGCGCACGTATTTCGTCTAGCTTATGGCTGATATAAAGAATGCTGCACCCTTCAGAGGCCAGTTGGCGCAGCGTCTCGAACAGCCTGCCAACCGCCTGAGGCGTAAGCACAGAGGTGGGCTCGTCGAGTATCAGCAGTTGCGGCTTACCCAGCAAAGCACGAACAATTTCCACTCGCTGGCATTCACCTACCGACAACGTATGCACATGCCGTGATGGCTCAAGATCCAGTCCGTACTGACTGGCCGTTTGCGCAATGCGACGCTCAAGCTCGTTAAGCCGGGTGCCCGCAGGCAAGCCCAGCGCAATATTTTCAGTGACTGTGAGCGTATCGAACAGAGAGAAATGCTGGAAGACCATGCCTATGCCCAACTGCCTTGCAGAGGCCGGGCTGCTTACGCTGATTTCCTGCCCGTTCCAGAGCAGTTGCCCGGAATCAGGGGCAGTAACCCCGTAAATAATCTTCATGAGCGTGGACTTGCCCGCACCGTTCTCGCCCAGAACGGCATGGATCTCCCCTGGTTGCACCGTCAAATCGACGCCATCGTTGGCCACCACGGCCGGATAACGCTTCGAGATATTTTTAAGTGCAAGTCGAGGAGTCATTTATTCTCTTTATGCTGCCCACACAAGGCACAGGCGAACCCGCACTGAAAATTCTACCGTTAAACCGGCCATTTTCTGCAGGGGATAACCCTAGGGAAGCTCTGTTTGCTTATCTTTGGCCCAGCGCCTTCTCGATTTTTTTATCGGTTTTGTATTGGCTTAGCGCGTAGACTGCCCAGATGGTGGCCGGTATCCAGCCTATGAGCGTTATTTGCAGAAGCAGGCAGATAATTCCGGCTATCGGGCGCCCGATGGTAAAGAAAGTAAGCCAGGGCAATAGAAGAGCAATAATCAAACGCATGAACAATTCGCCAAGTTTTGTGTAAGGCCCGCTATTCTAACTGCTAATGGCGGCAGGTCTCACCGGAACAAGCCTCGCGCCACAGCGATCTGCGGATTCATGCGAGGTTCCTATGGGTTGGATTGCATGGATGGCCAGTTCTCCCGATTTGACTCGTCCGCCTGATTGTCCTGGTCCGTGTGGGTCCTGGCCGTACCCGTTTGTTTCTCATCTTTGCTTCCACCAGGCTGCGAGCTTGTGTCGGCCTCGGCCTTGCCAGCCAACGAAGTGCAGCCCGTGGCTTCATCAGTACCCACGTTCAGCAAAGGCAACAGCGCGGCAAACGGCGTGGCCACCACGCCCAGCACTACCGCCGTTCCGGCCCTGGCCAGCAATGGCCCCGTTTGCACGCCTACGTCAGGATCCTGGAAGCTCCCTTTTGCGTACAAAGGCGAACGCAGTGTAAAGATACGCACGGTCTTGTTGGCCGGCCGAATATCCAGATCAATTTCTTCTGTACCCAGATTAATGGTGCCGGTCACGTCGACGATGGTATCGTCGGTTTCCAGCCGAAACGTCCTAGCCGTCATGACGCCTTGTTTCACGCCAAAGTCGCTGACCAGACAGTTCAGCATGATCTGCTCATCGCCAAATAGCTTGAGCATAACCATATTGGCTACATTCAGGCCCGCCGCTTCAAGCAGAAAATTACTGATGGTGCCACGGCTGACCGCCGCGCTGATATCACCGTTCGAGTGCGCCAGCAGCTCTGCCACGGATCGCCCCTGCGCGGTGATTTTTGCATCGCCATGCACCTCACCAAAGCTGGCGTCCATGCTTTCAGCACCCGGAAACAATTGCTTGAGCTTCATGTGACGCGCGGATGTTTCCAGCTCAGCCTTGATGCTGGGCCCCTGCCCGTTCAGTTTGAGCGTGTTGCTCAAGGTGCCGCCTGCCATCCCGAAGTTCAAGGGGGTAAAGCTCAGTACTTTATTTTGCAGCTGGACGTGAGCCTCGATATTATCCAGGGGCAAATCCTTATCACGCAATATCCGCTCGCCCTTGAACTTGACGTCGGCATCCATGACTTCCCAGCTCTCGGTATTGAAAGTGGCCACCGGCAAAGCCTTATCGGCGGGCTGCTTGGTCGAGCCAGCGGGTTTTTCCTCGGACTTGACGTCGCTGGTATCAGCGCCAATAAGCGGCCCCAAGTCCTTAAGGCGCAAAAGCTTGGATTCAAGCGATCCAGTCAGCAAGGATCGGGGCTCGCGTACCTGATAGACCAAGGTGCCTTGCAGGTCGCTCTTGCCGACTGTACCCGTGAATGACTCATAGCGCCAGGTATCATCGCCCTCGAGCTCACCGATAAGGCGCCCTTTCGTACGGTAAGGCGGCGTATTGGGCAAAGCCACGCCCAACAAGGGATACAGGTCTGACATGGTGTCACCGGCCAGCGTCAGGTTCACATCAAGCTTCGCTATATTCTGCGGCCTGAGCACCGAACCCTGAAGCTCGATAGTGGTGCTGCCCAGCTGCACCCGGCCCTGCAAAGGGAACGGCTCGCTGCCATCTCTTAGCGACAACAGCCCGCCCATCTTGCCGTCTCCGCTGATCTGGCCGTCCCGGTAGGAACCTTCGGCTTTCCATCCTATGCCGTAGCCTTCGGCGCTTTGCTCCTGCAAAGTATCCAGATCCGCCTTCAGGTCGATCTTGCTGACCGTGTCCTGCACCTGGGCATGCACCCCTTGCAACGACAAAGTCTGTAAATCCACCTTCCACGCCGATGGTTGAGAATCCGGACTCTGGGTCAAGGTCCAGTTGGCAGCGCCATCCGCCTGCCGCTGTAGCAGCAGGTCGGCCTGACCAATCTGCAAGCTGGCAATCTCTACCGTGTGCTCAAGCAGGGGAAGAGGGTTGAGCAAAACGCTCAGGTGCGAAACCTGGGCCATGGTTTGCGGCTGGGCGAGCCAGGGCGGATTTTCCACGACGATATTGCTGGCGGAAATCTGCGGCCAGGGTAGCCAGCCACGCCAGCCAGGTTCGTCGTGGGGTCTGACCCACTGCACATCTAGATCACCCTGTATGGCGACCGGGCGGTTGGCCAGCTCACTGGCCTGGCGGTTGACCCATGGCCGGGCATGATTCCAGTCGGCAAAAGCCAGCAAGGCTACAGCCAAAACCAGGGGGAGAACCAGCCCCAGGCACAAGCCCAATATGATTTTGATGTAGCGCGGCATCGTCATCACCCCATTGTTTTTCACCAAGCCAGCCAAAAGATGGACGGGATGTATTCATTGTAGGCGCGTCGACGATCTGGCTATGCAACTTGAAAATACCAATTGCAACGAGCCACAGGGGCCAGCTTTGACCGCGACCCCCTGTGGCTAGCCTTACAGCAGCTCTTTGCGTAACTGAGCCGGTGTTTTGGGCGACAGCAGTCCGGGCGCAATATCAAAGACCGTTTTGGCGCCCGACTGGCCCTGCCGGTTCAAGCGGAAAGCCGCGCGCGCATAAGCCACCAGCACGCTGGAGGTGAATTCAGGATTGCTGTCCAGTTTCAGCGAGTACTCCATGACCTGCGTGGAACCCTGCCCCGTTTTCCCGCTCCGGATGACAAAACCTCCGTGCGGCATTGCCCCATGCTCGCGCTTGAGCTCCTCTTCGCTGATGAAGCTGACGGTGGTGTCGTAGTCGGCGAAATAATCGGGCATGGTCACGATGGCTTGCTCGACCTGGGCCGCGTCTGCACCGGTTTCAAGCACGACATAGCAATCGCGTGTGTGCTTCTGGCGAGTGCTCAGGCTGGGCAAGGAGCCGCTGCGCACCTGTTCCACCGCATCGGCCACCGGTATGGTGTATTGCACGGCGGCCTTTACGCCTTGCACGCGGCGCACGGCGTCGGAATGACCCTGGCTGAGCCCCTTGCCCCAAAAGGTATAGGTTGCTCCCTGTTGCAGCACGGCTTCACCGAACAGACGGTTCAATGAGAACAGGCCGGGATCCCAGCCCACCGAAATCAGCGCGGTATTACCGCCAGACTCGGCCGCCTTGTTCACCACATCGAAATATTCGGGTATTTTTGCGTGGGTATCGTAGCTGTCCACCGTATTGAACAAGGCGGCAAGTGCCGGCCCTTGCTCGGGCAAGTCGTTCTTGGAGCCGCCGCACAGAACCAGGACATCGATGTCGTTCTGAAAATCGGCAATATCCGCCAATGCATGAACCGGCAGGCTGGCGTTCAAGGTCTTTACACTGCCCGGATCGCGGCGCGTGAACGCGGCCACGAGTGTCATATCGGCATTCTGGGCTATTGCATGTTCCACACCGCGCCCAAGGTTGCCGTAACCTACGATACCAACTCTGATTTTTTCATCCATAACCAGCAAATCCCTTCCATTCAACTTATTCAAGGTAATGACGGATTTTATTGTACCGAAGGTATAAAAAAATCCCCGCAGGGCTCACGCCTTTGCGGGGATCAAAACTTCTGTTGACGGAGAATCAGGCAGTAGCGACTTCGGATGCGACAACGGCTACTTCTTCGCCGGCCACCGAACTGCGTATCAGGTGATCGAAGGCACTGAGTGCCGCCTTGGCACCGTCGCCAGCCGAAATGATGATCTGCTTGTATGGCACCGTGGTGCAATCACCTGCAGCAAAAACACCAGGCAAAGAGGTCTGACCCTTGGCGTCGATCTCGATTTCGCCATGACGCGACAAGACCAGCGTGTCTTTAAGCCATTCAGTATTGGGCACCAGGCCTATCTGCACAAAAACACCGTCGAGTTCGACCTTGATGGTCTGGCCGCTATTCCGGTCTTTATAAGACAGGCCATTGACCTTCTTGCCGTCGCCATGAATCTCAGTGGTTTGCGCCGACATGATGATGGTTACGTTAGGCATACTGCGTAATTTGCGCTGCAGTACTGCATCGGCGCGCAATTCATCGCCAAACTCAATAAGCGTTACATGTGCCACCAATCCGGCCAGATCGATGGCTGCCTCGACGCCGGAGTTACCGCCGCCGATGACTGCCACGCGCTTGCCTTTGAACAAAGGACCATCGCAGTGCGGGCAATAGGCCACACCGTTGTTGCGGTATTCACGCTCGCCGGGAACGTTGATTTCACGCCAGCGCGCGCCGGTTGCCAGAATAACGGTCTTGCCTTTCAGGACGCCGCCATCGGCCAGGCGGACTTCGGTCACACCCTTGCCAGGAACCAGTGCCTGGGCCTTTTGCAGATTCATGATGTCAACGTCATAAGCCTTCACATGCTGCTCGAGTGCTGCGGCGAACTTGGGCCCTTCGGTTTCCTGAACTGAAATGAAGTTTTCAATGGCCATGGTGTCAAGCACCTGGCCGCCGAAGCGTTCAGCTACGATACCCGTGCGTATGCCCTTGCGAGCCGCGTAAACGGCTGCCGCCGCGCCAGCAGGACCACCACCGACGATGAGCACATCGTATTCTTCCTTGGCGCTGATTTCTTCAGCACGGCGTGCGGCTGCACCGGTATCCAGCCTGGACAGGATTTCTTCGACACTGGAGCGGCCTTGCCCGAACACTTCACCATTCATGAACATGGTCGGCACGGACATGATCTGACGCGCATCGACCTCGTCCTGGAACAGGGCGCCATCAATGGCGACGTGCTGAATACGCGGGTTGATAATGGACATCACGTTCAAGGCCTGGACAACGTCGGGGCAGTTCTGGCATGACAGTGAAAAATAGGTTTCAAACTTGAAGTCGCCATCAAGATTGCGAATTTGTTCGATCACGGACTCGTCCAGCTTGATGGTATGGCCGCCAACCTGCAGCAGCGCCAGCACCAGCGACGTGAATTCGTGACCCATGGGGATACCTGCAAAGCGAACGCTGATGTCAGTGCCGCTGCGGTTGATGGTGAACGACGGCTTGCGCTCGTCGGTATCATTACGCTCGATCAGCGAAATCTTGTCCGACACCCCTTCGATTTCCTGGAGCAGTTCGCGCAATTCACGCGATTTGGCGCCGTCGTCCAGGCACGCCACGATCTCGATAGGTAGCGAGACCATTTCCATATAGGATTTCAATTGGGTTTTAAGATTTGCATCCAGCATAACGATTCACCTTCATGATAAGAGGAATTTCAGGGAGTGCCGCGTACAGGCTCATGGCCTGCGCGCGGCGTACGATATAGTCAACCTGCTTATCGCAAGCGGGTGTTTACTTAGATCTTGCCGACCAGGTCGAGCGAAGGAGTCAGGGTTGCTGCGCCTTCTTCCCATTTTGCAGGGCAAACTTCACCGGGATGGGCAGCAATGTACTGAGCAGCCTTCACTTTACGCAGCAGCTCGGAAGCGACGCGGCCGATGCCGTTGTCGTGAACTTCCATGACCTTGATTTCGCCTTCGGGATTAACGACGAAAGTACCGCGCAGTGCAATGCCTTCTTCTTCGATCAGCACTTCGAAGTTGCGGGACAGCGCGTGGGTTGGGTCAGCAATCATGGGGTAGTTCACTTTGCCGATCGCGTCGGAAGTGTCATGCCATGCTTTGTGCGAGAAATGTGTATCGGTCGAAACACTGTAGATTTCAACGCCAAGCTTCTGGAATTCTGCATACTGCTCGGCCAAGTCTTCCAGTTCGGTGGGGCAAACGAACGTGAAATCGGCGGGATAGAACACGAAAACCGACCATTTGCCCGCTACGGATTCATCGCTGACGTCAACGAATTTGCCATTGTGGAATGCAGTTGCTTTAAACGGTTTGATTTTGGTATTGATCAGGGACATTGCGTTTCCTTATCTTGTGAAAGGGTTGAAAAAATCTGAAGACATCGTCAGTATAGGCAAGCGCTATTGATTTGTAAAATTGATTAATATTATTAATTCAATAGTCTTAAACTATGACAAGGCGATTAAAAAACACGGAAAATGTTTCCGTGGTGTGGAACTGCACAAGTCAATGCCTAACAGACGCATCCAGTGTACAGCGCGACACAAGCATGGGCAAGGTCAGGTGTCGCCCGCGCGCGCAGCAACGCTGCGCGCCTTGACCAGCAAAGGCCGCCCGGCACCCCAGCCATTCAAGGCAACCAGCAGCCCCAGCATCAGGAACAGCCATCCTGTCGCCTCGTAGCCGCCAGTGGTGCCATACAGCACACCCACCAGCAATGGCCCGAGCGTGGCCAGCACGTAACCTATTCCTTGTGCCATGCCCGACAAATACGCGGCCACGTGCGAGTCAGGCGATCGCAACACAATGACCGTCATGGCCATGGCAAACAAACCACCTTGTCCTATGCCCTGGAACACCGCCCAGCCCCAGATCATGGGCAAGGGCGCATGCAATACGCCGATCAACCCGGTAGCGGCGACCAGGCCCAGCACCGCATTGATCCATTTTTGATCCTTGAACCGCAATGCCAGGGTGGGCGCCAACAGGCAGGTCACCACCTGCACCATAATGGACACTGATGCAATCAGCCCCGCTTCGACGCCATCCAGGCCTCGCCAACGCAATATCGGCGCCATCCAGCCCAGAACACAATAGGCCAATGCAGACTGCAGCCCCATAAAGAAAGTCACCTGCCAGGCCAGCGGGTCACGCCACAAACCCGTAACAGTGCGTCGGGACCGGCCGGCAGCCAGGCCCGCCCGCAAAGCCTGCGGTGCCCAGATCAGCGCCACCAGCGCGGCGGGGATGGCCCAGAACGCCAGGCCCATCCGCCATGAGTCATCGAAAATATGCACCACAGGCAAGGTGATTGCCGCCGCCATCGCCGCACCGCCACATAAAGCCATGGTGTACAGCCCCGTCATCAGGGCAGCCTGGCCAGAAAAATCGCGCTTGACCACGCTGGGCAAAAGCACATTGCCTACGGCTATTCCAGCGCCGGCCAGGGCTGAACCCATAAACAGGGCAGGCAGGCTGCCGGCACCACGCAGTGCCGTGCCCGCCATGATCACCAGCAAAACGCACAACAGCGTGCGTTCAGGCCCTATTCTTTCGGAAACTCTTGGTGCAAGGGTGGCAAACAGGCCCAGACACAACACCGGCAACGTGGTCAGATAGCCGGCCTGGGCGGACGTCAAACTGGTTTGCTGCAGCAGTTCAGGCAACAACACCGACAAACTGGCAAACAAAGGACGCAGATTGAAGGCGATAAGCATCAGGCTCAGGCCCAGCAAGATCGTCGCAAACCGGCTCCGGGATGACACTGCGCGGGGAAGCTCTTGAGGAGTCGGTTCTGAAGTCATAGTGCGGCTATATGCTTGCCGGGGTCTGGTACGCCAGGCTGTGGGGTGGACTGAATGCCAGATCATACCCCCACCGCCGGTTGGCTCTCGTATCCTTAACTTAAAGGAACTTCGGAACAAGTCTGGCGGCCCTATATATTTCACGCCAATTGTGCACCTGGACGCTTGCCTCTATATTCCTTCTGAAATACGGAGACAGACATGCACAAACCTAATGACTTGAACGCGTACCAGCTGAAAGACTGGATTCACGATAAAGACGAAGTGGCAGTGCTGGACGTGCGTGAGTACGGACAATTTGGCGAAGATCATTTGTTTTTTGCGGTGTCCCTGCCCTATAGCGAACTTGAACTGCATCTCGGCCGGCTTGTGCCTCGCCTGGGAACGCGGGTCGCGCTCTACGGAGACCAGCACACGGAACGCGCAGTGCGGGCATCGGCACAGGCCATGGAGCGCTTGAGCTATTCAAATGTTCATATCCTGGAAGGGGGCATCGAAGCCTGGAAGGCTGCCGGATTCGCAAGCTTTGCCGGCGTGAACCTGCCCAGCAAAACGTTTGGCGAGATCGCGGAACATATATACGACACACCGCATATTTCGGCGAGCGATCTGAACGCCCTGCTGAACGATAGCAAGCAGAAGGTTCTGGTTGTGGACGGCCGCCCAGTACCTGAGTATAAGAAGATGAATATCCCGTCTGCAATCTGCTGCCCAAACGGTGAGTTGGCATTGCGCATTGGTAAGCTGGCGCCCGATCCAGATACCACCATTGTCGTGAATTGCGCGGGCCGAACCCGCAGCATTATTGGCGCCCAAACCCTGATCAATCTTGGTATACCCAACAAGGTCTACGCCCTGGAGAACGGGACGCAAGGCTGGTATTTGGCAGACCTGCCGCTCGAGCATAAATCAAACCGCTTGTATTCCCAGGATATTGGCGTAAAGGATCTGCCCGCCTTGCGGGCACGTTCGCAGGCCCTGCGCCACCGTTTTGGCATTCCGCTAGTTGACGCAGCGACCGTTCAGGACTGGATCCGGGGCGAGACACGATCCGTGTTTCTGTGCGACGTACGCACAGATGAGGAGCACGCCCAAGCAGACTTGCCACCTACGGTTCAACATGCCCCCGGAGGGCAACTGATACAGGCAACCGACCAGTACGTTGGCGTACGCAAGGCCAGCATCGTGCTGTGCGATACCGACGGCATCCGTGCGCCAGTCGTCGCAAGTTGGCTCAAACAACTAGGATGGAGTGTGTTTCTACTGGAAGACACTGAGGGCCTGCAAAACCTGCCAGAACCTGCTCGCCATCAGCCGGTACTCAAGCACACCCGTGTGCTTCAAGCCGAACACTTGCCCGAGTTTCTGGTGCAGAGCCCCGATATCCTCTTGCTTGACGCGCGCCCCAGCCTGAAGTTTCGCGAAGCAAGCATAGCCGGAGCCCGTTGGATTACAAGGCCAAACGTGTCAACAGAGCTGGCCGGTCTTTCGAATCGTTCTGCTGTGCTGATGGGCGAAGACATCAACCGTTTGTCTTTGCTGGCCCACGAACTCGAGGCCAATGACTACACAAACATCCATATTTGTGTAGTCGGAGAGGGTTTTCCACAAGACACTGGCCTGCAGGTCGTGTCCCAAGAGCATATGCCCGACGAATCCTGCATCGACTATCTGTTTTTTGTACATGATCGGCACGACGGAAACAAGGCAGCAGCAAGAAAGTACCTGGAATGGGAAACCACCCTGGTTGCACAAATCGACGAACGCGAGCGTGGCACATTTGCCATTCAGTCGGCCTGACAAGTGTGTTTTTTAGAAACAGCACTGATCAAAAGCCTGGCTTTAATCCCTGCCGGCTTTTTATAATCCGGTCGATGCCGTGCACTCTTTTATGGGAAAAACGTTTTGAGCTCATTGTTTGCATTTCTGCACCACGTGGCCGCTTTCACCCTGCTTGCCGCTCTGGCCGTCGAATTCACCCTGACCAAAGAGGCCTTGACCGCCTCGATTGCCCGCAAGCTGTTGACTGCAGATATGATTTTTGGCGCATCTGCAGGCGCCGTGCTGATTATCGGTTTGCTGCGCGTGTTCCTGTTTGAAAAAGGCGCTGCGTTTTATTTCACCAATATCCCCTTCCTGATCAAGCTGGCACTGTTTGCGGTGATCGGCATACTGTCCATACGCCCTACCAAAGAGTTCCTGTCCTGGAGAGCCGCCCTCAAGTCGGGGCAGGCTCCCTCGCCCGCAGCGGGAACCATGCAGCAACTGCACGGCATCATCAAGATGGAGTTGATGGCAGCAGGGGCCCTGATCTTCTGCGCCGCCCTGATGGCACGCGGCGTAGGCAGCCTATGATGGCGGTAACCCGGCAATCACCGCAACGGCCCGCCTGATGCCGCGCGCGGCAGCCGGTACACCGCTATGGCTGGCGGCCGCCCCCACACTCTTTCTGCTGCTATGGTCGTTCGGTTTCATCTTCCTGAAGCTGGGCCTGGCTTACGCCGATCCATTTACTTTCCTTGCACTGCGCTACGCTTGCGTTGTCGCACTGCTTGCCCTTCCCTGCCTTATTCTGCGCCCGCCGCTACCCGCCACACCTCGGGTCTGGATGCATCTGGCGATAGTCGGCCTGTTGGTGCAGGCGGGCTATTTCTCGTTTGCTTATCTGAGCCTGAAGCAAGGCATATCGGCGGGCGCCCTGGCCATCATTACTGCACAGCAGCCCATACTGGTGGGGCTGCTGGCACCGGCATTTGCATCGGAACGCGTCGGACCGATGCGCTGGACGGGACTGATCATGGGTGTTGCAGGCGCCGGCATCGTCATTGTTGCCAAGACCGAGGTGGAAGCGGCCTCGAGCGCGGGGCTGCTGTATGGAGTGCTGGCGCTGGTTTGCATGACGGCGGGCACGCTGTGGGAAAAGTGCTATGGCACCGAGGTTCACCCGATCTCGGCAAATATGGTCCAGTACACCGTGGGCCTGGCCGTCGCCGCCCCCCTGGCATTCATGCTCGAACCCATGCTCGTGCAATGGACCACGGGCCTGTTCGTTTCTCTGGCGTATCTGGTGATAGGCAATTCGATTATTGCCATCACATTGCTGCTGGCCATGGTCAGGCGTGGAGAAGCCTCACGCGTGTCAGCGCTGTTTTGCCTGGTTCCACCCACCACCGCCCTGCTGGCCTTGCCCATATTGGGCGAAGCCATTCCCGTGCTGGCCTGGCCAGGCATGATCCTGGCTGTCGCGGGCATCTACCTGGTCATGCGCAAATCCTGAGCCCGGCGCGCTCCTGCTTGCCCTGAAGTGCTGTTGCATACCGCAGCAAATGTCACCAAATCATGTCTGGAATACTTCCAAGCCATTACAAAAACGGCGTGCCGAACCCAGGTTCTTTCAATGCATTTCAAAACCGCCGACAGCGCTTGCAGCCGCCCGTACCGCCCATTACGCTGGTTCCATATTCTTTTGAACAAGGAGCGGCAACATGCTCACACAAGGCAGTTTTGGACGACTTATCGTGGTTGGCCTGATGGCATTCGCACTGGCTGGATGCGCCTCGTCTTACGACAGGAAAGCAAACAACACGCTGATGGGTGCGGGATTGGGCGCCGCAGCGGGCGCGGTGGTTTCAGGTGGCGACCCCATGTACGCCATAGGTGGTGCCGCCGCGGGCGGCCTGCTGGGCAATATACTGACCCAGGATCGCGGCTATCGATCCCGTGATGATTACCGTCAACGCGACTACAGGCGTGCCACCGACTCCTACCGCGGCCGGGATCGAGGTCACAACCGCCATCACCGGCACAGGGATTGATCGCAAGCCACCCTGCATGCATATGCATGGCCTTACGCTGCGCAATCAAACGACAGAACCAGCGTAAGGCCCTTGCCCGGCACCGCCGTGTCGCTGATCTCCAGGCCCCACCCCTGGACCACGCACACACGCTTGGCAATGGCCAGCCCCAAGCCCGTTTCACCCGGAGGGCTGAGGGCCGGGTCTGCACTGGATTGAGCATCGACCCGTCGAGTACTGTAATACCTGTCGAACAGATGGGGTGCATCTTCAGGGCTTACACCTGGCCCATCATCGCTGAATATCAGCCCATGGCCGGCTGAGCCTATTTCCAACGTGCCGGGCGCGGCATGGGCAATCGCGTTGCGCACGATATTTCTGATGACCGTGAGCAACATGTGGCGGTTCACTAGCTCAGTATGCGCCTTTTCAACCTGATTGCGCAGCACCAATCCCCGCGATATTGCCTCGGACTCGGCACGGGCAAAAACATCGTTGACGCAATCGTATAGCGACGCCAACTCAACCTGGCCATGTTCCGCCTGTGCCAGGTAATACGTGGCTTCCAGACTCTGTGTCATTTCATCAGCCGAACGCATGATGCGCTCGAAACGCAAGGCGACCTTCTCTGCGCAGGCTGCCTCCAGCTTGCCCAGTTCCGCATCGGTTCTTATCAGCGCAAGCGGAGTCCTGACCTCGTGATTGAAATTGGACGAAAACTCTTTTTGATCCGCCAGTGCCTGGTCGATGCGATCCTGCATTCTGTTGAAGGCTTCTGTTAATTGTGCGCCCTCATTCGAGGCCAGACCAAACATGCGCGGACGACCCGGCGCCCAGCGTGCCAAATGTGCCGTGAGCGCTTGTATAGGCTGTACCGCCCACCTGGCAAGCACACGGGCCAACAGGTAAGAAAGCACCATGAAGAACAGGGCAATACCCAGCAGGACCCAGCCGAACTTTCCTGAAAGCGCCTGGATATCGTAGGCAACATACAGCCGAACTTCCTGGGTTTGCATGAGGTGTGCTATTACCCGCTCGCCCATATTCTTTTGGGCTTCATAGGCAAGAAAACACGCGGCCAGGACTGAAACCCAAACCAATGCGGTTAGAGCGTAAGTTACGCGCAAGACCAGCGAATGCTGGCTGGGCCTCTTGTTATCAGGCAGGCTATTTTGCATCGCTAAGACGCCACCCGCTGCCACTGACTGTTTCTATACCTGTATAACCGTGCGCGGCCAGCATACGCCTGAGAATATGCACTTGGCTGCGCAAGGCATCGGAGTTTGGTGGCCCGCCTTTCCACAAGGCATGCTCCAGGCTTGCACGGCTGATCAAACGCCCTGGATGCGTTAACAGCAGCTCAAGTATCAGCATGCCTTTTTTGGGAAGATGCACTTGCTTGCCATCTATCCAGACCTGCTGATTACGCACTGACATACGCAGCGCCCCATGGCACAGCTCAACCAGAAATCCCGGCTTGTTATCCGCACGGCGCAGCAAGGCCTTGATCCGGTAAACCAGCTCTTGCAGGGCAAAGGGCTTGGTCAGATAGTCATCCGCCCCCACGGTAAACCCCACTTTCTTGTCTTCCAGGCTACCCCTGGCTGTAAGCAGAATCACCGGAACCTCGGAATGCAGTGTCTCGCGCAGGTGTGTCAGCACCTGAAGGCCATCTTTTCCCGGCAGGCCGATATCGAGCACCAGCAGGTCAAACTTCCTGTCAGCCAGCGCATGAATCGCCATATTGCCGTCATAGACGGCATCCACCAGGAACCCGTTCAGAGTCAGGGCCGTGAGCACATTGCCTGCCAACGCCGCGTCATCTTCCACGACCAAAATGGAATATGCGGAGTAATAAGCGCTATCTCTATCCATAAATACTTCAAGAAAATTTCATTACATAGCTTCAGCGGAACCTGGCTGTGGGACATCACCGCATAACTTGATGAACATCAAGAAAAACTTGACGCCAGCTTGACACCTGCATCAATAGAATACTAATGCAAACCAATCTTATTCTTAAGCTAACCACTGATTTGACCTGATTTCGCTACGCGCGTCCAGGGATAACGCCGCATGTAAAGGAAGAACGTATGTCAGCAGGAACGGTGCCCGACCATCTGGAATCCAATTGCCTGATTCCAAATGAGTCGTTCGAAGGCGCATTTCGCAAGTCCATGTTTGCCTCTGCCGTAGTGGGTGGAGCCTTGGCCATCAACCCCGCCCTGGCGCAAGACAGCGCAACCACACTGGCGCCAGTAACAGTTCAGGGCCAGGCCAGCGGCTACAAAACACCGGACACCATCAGCTCGCCCAAGTTCACGGCACCCCTGCTCGACACGCCCCGAAGCGTCACCATCATTCCCGAACAGCTGATCCAAGACCGCGGCGCCACTTCATTGCAAGATGTGCTGCGCACCACACCTGGCGTGACCCTGGGTTCAGGGGAAGGCGGCACGCCCACCGGCGACCGGCCCTTCATCCGGGGCTACGAAGCCAGTACCGACATCTTTGTCGACGGCGTGCGCGACTACAGTCGCGGTTCGCATGAAACCTTCAATCTTGAGTCCATCGAAGTCATCAAAGGCCCAAGCTCGGCCTACACCGGCCGGGGCGGCACTGGCGGCAGCATCAACCTGCAGACCAAATCCCCAAAATTGGATGATTTTTTCGAAGTGTCGGCCGGCTTCGGCAATGCAGACCAATGGCGTGTTACCACCGATGGCAACATCGCCTTTTCCGATACGGGTGCCTTCCGCCTGAACATGATGAAAATGGGAGGCGATGTACCCGGTCGCGACGGCGTAACCGTAGATCGCTGGGGTATTGCACCTTCGCTGGCATTCGGTCTGGGCACGCCAACGCGGGTTACGCTCAGCTACTCGCATATTGAAAATAACGACATGCCCGACCTGGGTGTACCGTTCAGAAACGACGCCAACCCCGATCGCACCACACCACCCGGTGTGGATCGCAACAATTTCTATGGTCGCCATAACGTGGACTTCCGGGAAAACGTTTTCGACATGGCCACTGCACAGCTGGAACACGACATCAACAGCAATGTCACCGTGCGCAACACCACGCGTTATGGCACAACGCTGAACAACTATTTGATGACACGCCCCACATTCGATAACTGCAGCGCTGGCGACGGCGCACCGTGCAGCACCGAAGGGCCTGGCGTGCAATTTACGCGCAGTGACCGCGCACGCTGGCGCAGCTCCGAAACCATCATCAACCAAACCGACCTATTCGGCAGCCTGACAACCGGTTCGGTGAAGCACAATTTCGCGGCTGGATTTGAATTCAGCAAAGAAGACATTTATTCCAAAGCGGTATCCGGCCTGCCCGGCAGCGACCGCGACTTCCTGTACAGCCCGAATCCCGACCGCGACTATAGCTACAACCTGACGCGCGGGCCCAAAACCAAAGATGGCGATATCAAGACCAACTCCATTTATGTCATGGACACCATGGATCTGAACGAGCAATTCTCGGTCAACCTGGGTTTGCGCTACGACAATTTCAGGGTGGCCAACCAGTCTGATTCCCGCAAAGACACTTTCTTGAACTACCAGTTGGGCGTGGTGTACAAGCCAGCGCATAACGGCAGTATTTATCTGTCGTACGCCACATCAGCCAACCCCAGCGGCGAGAACCTGGGTCAGGCGGGCGGTGCCGATGGTGCAGCCAGCGGCGCAGCCATTCGCGATCTTGATCCTGAAAAAAGCCGTAGCCTGGAACTGGGTACCAAATGGGACTTCCTGAATGATCGCCTCTCATTCACGGCCGCCCTGTTTGAAACCAAGAAAACAGATGCCCGCAGCACTGACCCACTTACCGGCGACGTTACATTGGCAGGAAACAATCGAGTACGCGGCCTGGAGCTGGGCCTGACCGGTTCCATCACGCCAAAATGGGATGTCTGGGCAGGCTATACCTATCTGGATCCCAAGACGACCGAGTACCAGAACGGGCAAAACAACTACGATGGCAATCAGATGAAATTCATTGCCAAACATAGCGCCACGCTGTGGACCACCTATAAGGTGCATCCGCAATTTCTGGTGGGTGGTGGCGTTTCCTACCTGGGCGAGCGTTACGTAGATGATGCCAACACCATGACATTGCCATCCCATGTACGCTACGATGCCATGGCCCGCTACGACATCAACAAACAGTTCTCTTTGCAGCTGAACGTCAACAACATCTCTGACACCGAGATCTACGACGCCTCTCATGTGGGCCTGTTCGCCAATGTGGGCGCCGGACGCTCTTATATGCTGACGGCTACCTACCGTTATGAGTAATACGCGATAATAAGCGTAGCGGCGAGCGGTGATCCGCTCGCTTTTTTTTGCATAATCAGGCCTCAACAAGGAGCGGCACGCATATGTTGCTGAGCATTCCAGACATCCTCTCGACAGAAGCGACCAGACAGATCGTTAAACGCCTTGAACAGGCAGACTGGAAAGACGGAAAAGGAACAGCGGGACACCTGGCCGTATTGCAAAAGCGAAATGCTCAACTGGACACCGCCGATCCTCTGGCCCAGCAAGTTGGCGACCTTATTCTGGCGCAGCTGTCACAACACCCCACGTTCATATCGGCAACCCTGCCCTTGCGCATACTGCCGCCCATGTTGAATCGCTATGCCCAAAACGAAACCTATGGCGACCATATCGACAACGCCATCCGAACCATTACCACCACACAGGAATACCTGCGTACCGATATTTCGGCCACCTTGTTTCTATCCGCACCCGAAGATTACGAAGGCGGCGAGCTGGTCATCAACGACACCTATGGCCAGCAATCGGTCAAGCTGCCCGCCGGTCATATTGTCATTTATCCAGGCACCAGCCTGCATCGGGTCAACCCCGTTACCCAAGGTGTGCGCTACGCAGCCTTCTTCTGGGTGCAAAGTATGATCAGGGACGACGGCCAAAGAGCCTTGCTATACGAGCTGGACGGCTCCATCCAGGCACTGACAGCCAGCAGCGCCGACGCCGGCGAGATCATCCGCCTGTCTGGCGTGTATCACAACCTGGTACGCCGCTGGGCGAACACCTGAACGACGACATCATATGCCATGACCCAGGACACCCCCACCCCCACCTGCCTTGCCGATTACGAGAGCCTGGCCAAGCAGGCCCTGACGCCGCAGACATGGGCATATATTCAGAGCGGCGCAGCAGATCAGCATACGTTTGCACGTAACCAGCAAGCCTTTGCCGACATCCAGCTGTCACCCCGTCATCTATGCACCATGCAAGGCGGCAACACCGCGCTTGATCTACTTGGCACGAAGCTGGATTACCCCATACTGATTGCCCCCGTCGCCTATCAGAAGCTGGCCCACCCCGATGGCGAACAGGCCAGCGTTCTGGCCGCCTCGGCCATGCGCGCGGCCATGGTCGTCAGTACGCTATCCAGCATTTCGCTGGAAGACATTGCGCGGACATCATCAACACCACTCTGGTTCCAGCTTTACCTGCAAGGCAACAGACCCGACAGCCTCGGCCTGATACGGCGCGCCGAAGACGCCGGCTACCGGGCCTTGGTCATCACCGTGGACGCGGCGCTAAATGGCTGCCGCAACGCCGAGCAGCGGGCAGGTTTCGTGCTGCCCAGTCATATTTCGGCGGTCAACCTGAATGGCCGCGCACTGCCTGCACAAGGTCTGTCGGTTCCCGCGGGCGCATCCCTGTTTCAAAGCTCGGCCCTGGCCGCGCTGCACGACTGGCGCGATATAGAGTGGGCCGTTGCACAAACACGGCTACCCGTTCTGATCAAGGGCATTATGTCGCCGCACGATGCCCGACGCGCCATTCAGGCCGGTGCCGCCGGCATCATAGTTTCCAACCACGGAGGGCGGGTCCTGGACACCACACCGGCAACCATCGATGTGCTGCCGACCATTACCGATATCACCGGCGACATCCCGGTCTTGCTGGACGGCGGCATCAGGCGCGGAACCGATGTCTTGAAAGCACTGGCGCTGGGCGCCCGGGCCGTGCTGCTGGGCCGCCCCATCATTCATGGCCTTGCGGTCAACGGGCCATCCGGCGTGGCCCACATCCTGCACATTCTTCGCACAGAATTTGAAATGGCCATGATGCAGTGCGGGTGCCGATCACTGGCCGATATCGATAAAGCCGTTATTTGGGCTGCAGCGTCGCAGCACCCCGGGTCTGATTTTTGAGGCCAGTGAAGGTGGTAATTTGGGCCGCCTATTCAAAACGCTCGTGTGTGCTGGCCGCCGCTTTGCGCCAATAGCTGGCCGCACGGATACGATCTTTATCCAGGCCCAGGCCCTCCACCAAATACTGGCGGACGGCCTTGATTTCGCTGTATTCCCCTGCCGCCCAGGCATAGCCCTCGCCTGACGGCAGGGTCATGTTGCGCATGGCAGACTCGAAGGCACCCATGGCTGCGCCGGTGGAGTCGGTCTCGCTCACCCACTGGATATCAAGCTGGCATCGACTGGAAAACTCAAGCCTGCCAGCGTCTGTTTCGGTCTTGATGATCACAATAGCCTTGGCCGCGGCGGGCAGCTCTTCCAATCGCCGCCCAATGGCCGGTATGGCGGTCTCGTCGCCTATCAGCAGATGCCAATCGTAAGCCGTCGGAACCAGAAACGAACCGCGCGGTCCGGCAATTCCCACAAAATGGCCTGGCTCGGCATATTTGGCCCATTCGGTTGCAGGCCCCGCATGGTGCAATACAAAATCGATATCCAGCTCGCTGGCGGCGGGATCATAGCGGCGCGGCGTGTAGTCGCGCATGGCCGGCTTGGGCTGATCCTGGGCAAAGATCAAGCCGGTAGGTCCCACCACAGGCACATTGGGCTTTGTTGCCAGTACATCGGGCACCATCAGCTTGACGTGGTCATCAAACGAGGCCGAGAGAAACCCGGCCAGATCCCCACCCGTTAAGGTGATACGCCGCATTGAAGGACTCAACTGCGTGACCCGCTTTACCTGCAGCGTGCGTACTTTGATGGGGTGCTGCAACTTTTCCACCTTCAAACTAGCTGTGTTCATTATGCTTCCCTTTGGTTTCTGTGGCCGCTTTATTTCGTGCCAGGCGTTTGCAGGATCTCTAGCCTTGCACGCTGCAATACGGCAATAATGCGGCGTTGCTCGTCATGGCCTGCCTGGCTTTGCATCAACAATGCCGCTTTGAACGACTTGCGCGCCTGCACGAATTCCGGCAGCCAGCCGGTGGCCTCTGCCGCCGCGGCCTCGCTTTCCTCGTTCTGACTTATCCACAGCATCTTTTTTCCAGCATGCTGCAGGATGGCAAGCAAGTGCTGCACACCTTCGGTGCTCGACTGTACATATTCCCGCCCTGCGGGCGTAATCTGATAGTTCTTGCGCTTGCCCTTAAGTTCTACCTGCGCAAAACCCAAGGGCTCCAGTTGGCCAAGCGCCGGGTACAAGACCCCAGCGCTGGGGCTGTAATAGCCATGCGACATATCACTCAGGCGTTTGGCCAGCTCGTAACCATGCGCAGGCGCAGTGCTCAATAAGTAAAGCAGCATCAACTGCAGCTCTTGGGCATTGAACTTGCGCCCGCTGGTCAAGCGATCACCACGGCGGCGCACCATGCCTGCCCCGGAACTATTCAAGATGGACCTCGAAATCGGAATAAGAAAAGACAGCCATGAAGGCCAACACACGTTTATATCTAAAGATAGATCGTACGATATATTTATTTCTGGAATTTGTCAATGCCGGACACCGGTGATCACTTGTTTGCCCCGCTGCGCTGCTTGCCGCGGTCTTGCATATTTTGCCCCAAAACACTATAGTAACTACAGTGTTTAATCAGTGAGGACACTCATGAACATCAAGATCGGCGAGCTTGCCAGACTGACGGAATCCACGGTGGAGACCATTCGCTATTACGAAAAGGAAGGGGTGCTGCCCCAGCCCGTTCGCAGCGCGGGCAATTACCGTCTGTATGACCAGGAACACATCGAGCGCCTGCGGTTCATCCGGCATTGCCGTACCCTGGACATGGCGTTGGAGGAAGTACGGACCTTGCTTCAGTTCCGGGACGCGCCCCACGAGGATTGCGGCGACGTCAATGCCCTGCTGGACGACCACATTCAGGCCGTGGAAAGGCGCATGGAAGAATTGATGCAATTAAAGCGGCATCTGGTGACTTTACGCCAGAAATGCGCAAGCGCGGCGCCAGCGGCCTCATGCGGAATTCTGCAGGCCCTTGGCGATCAGTCGTGCCATACCTGACGAGAGCGTGCTGTAGATTATCAAGATTTGCGACTGCATTTGAACATCTGCAAACGGTACCAAAATTTGTAACAAGCCCCATCCCCCTCTTGAAGATTCACACTTCATCCCTATAATTAGCACTCGAGGGGGTTGAGTGCTAACATCATCCCCTACGCTTTTTTTATTGTTAACCTTAAATTTTGAACAGGAGTTCCTCCATGGCACTGCGTCCTTTGCATGATCGCGTGATCATCAAGCGTCTGGACAACGAGCGCACTACAGCCTCGGGTATTGTTATCCCTGAAAGTGCGACTGAAAAGCCCGACCAGGGTGAAGTCATTGCTGTTGGTCCCGGCAAACGGTCTGACGACGGCAAGGTTCAACCTGTTGACCTGAAAGTGGGCGACAAGGTTCTGTTCGGCAAGTATGCCGGTCAAACGGTCAAGGTTGATGGCGAAGAAGTTCTCGTCATCCGCGAGGAAGAAATCCTCGCCGTGGTTCTGTAATCACACCCGAATCAAACAAGGAATTTTAGAATGGCTGCTAAGCAAGTTTTATTTGGTGATGACGCCCGTGTGCGCATCGTCCGTGGCGTAAACACACTCGCCAACGCTGTCAAAACCACATTGGGCCCCAAAGGCCGCAACGTGGTGCTCGACCGCTCTTTCGGCGCCCCTACCGTTACTAAAGACGGTGTTTCGGTTGCCAAAGAAATCGAACTCAAAGACAAATTCGAAAACATCGGCGCTCAGTTGGTCAAGGAAGTTGCTTCCAAGACTTCCGACAACGCTGGCGACGGCACCACGACGGCTACCGTCCTGGCCCAGTCCATCGTTGAAGAAGGCCTGAAGTACGTTGCCGCAGGCATCAACCCCATGGACCTGAAACGCGGCATCGACAAGGCTGTTGCAGTCGCTGTTGAAGAACTGAAGGCGCTGTCCAAGCCTTGCACCACCAGCAAGGAAATCGCCCAGGTTGGCTCCATTTCGGCCAACAGCGATGCCTCGATTGGCGAAATCATCGCCAACGCCATGGACAAGGTCGGCAAAGAAGGCGTGATCACCGTTGAAGACGGCAAATCGCTGGACAACGAACTTGACGTCGTCGAAGGCATGCAATTCGACCGCGGCTACCTGTCGCCCTACTTCATCAACAACCCCGACAAGCAAGTCTCGGTTCTGGAAGACCCCTATGTTTTGATTTTCGACAAGAAAATCAGCAACATCCGTGACCTGTTGCCCATACTCGAGCAAGTTGCCAAGTCCAGCCGTCCTCTGCTGATCGTAGCTGAAGACGTTGAAGGCGAAGCCCTGGCTACTCTGGTTGTCAACAATATCCGTGGCATTCTGAAAACGACCGCTGTCAAGGCTCCTGGCTTTGGCGATCGTCGCAAGGCCATGCTGGAAGACATCGCCATCCTGACCGGCGGCGTTGTTATTTCCGAAGAAACCGGCATGTCGCTTGAAAAAGCCACGCTGGAAGAATTGGGCCAGGCCAAGCGCATTGAAGTCGGCAAAGAAAACACCATCATCATCGATGGCGGCGGCGACAGCAAATCGATCGAAGCACGCGTTAAGCAAATCCGTGTTCAGATCGAAGAAGCTACTTCCGACTACGATCGTGAAAAACTGCAAGAACGCGTTGCCAAGCTGGCAGGCGGTGTTGCCGTGATTCGTGTTGGCGCTGCCA
Organism: Alcaligenaceae bacterium; assembly: GCA_013416405.1. GTDB lineage: Bacteria > Pseudomonadota > Gammaproteobacteria > Burkholderiales > Burkholderiaceae_B > Pusillimonas_C. The sequence continues at coordinate 380,244 of JACCET010000002.1, read as the reverse complement.
CCGAAATCGAAATGAAGGAAAAGAAAGCTCGCGTTGAAGATGCTCTGCATGCTACGCGCGCTGCCGTTGAAGAAGGTATCGTTCCTGGCGGCGGTGTTGCACTGATCCGTGCTAAGGCTGCCATTGCCAAGCTCAAGGGCGACAACGTCGATCAGGAAGCCGGTATCAAGCTGATTCTGCGCGCTGTTGAAGCTCCGCTGCGCACCATTGTTGCCAACGCGGGCGACGAGCCCAGCGTTGTTGTCAACAACGTGGCCAACGGCAAGGGCAACTATGGTTACAACGCCGCTACCGGCGAATACGGTGACCTGGTTGAGCAAGGCGTGCTGGATCCCACCAAGGTAACCCGCACTGCGCTGCAAAACGCTGCTTCGGTAGCCAGCCTGTTGCTCACGACTGAAGTTGCTGTGGCTGAAATCGTTGAAGACAAGCCTGCTCCTGCCATGCCCGACATGGGTGGCATGGGCGGTATGGGTGGCATGGGCGGCTTCTAAGCCCATTTGCTGCCAGTCCAGAATCCGGGTGGACGCGCCGCCCGGATTGCTGCACACCAAAACCTCCGACTTGTCGGGGGTTTTTTATTATCCGCCTTCCGCACCAAATCCGGCTGTCAAAAAGGAATCCTATAATAGGCATCCACTTGCCCGCCAGGACACGCATGACTTCGCATGATTCTCCCTACAAAAGCAAAGGCGGCTTTGGCCGTCTGTTTAACGCATTGCGCTATTCGGCACAGGGCTTGGGCGCTGCTTTTCGGCATGAAGCGGCTTTCCGCCAGGAGCTGATGCTGGTGGCTGTACTGGCGCCCGTTGCCATTTGGCTGGGCCGCAGCCTGGGCGAGGTTCTGATGCTGCTGGGCACACTGGTTTTCGTGCTGATCGTCGAGTTGCTGAATTCGGGCCTGGAAGCGCTGGCCGATACCATTACCCTGGAAGATCATCCCTTGATCGGCCGAGCCAAAGATCTGGGCAGCGCAGCCGTCATGTTATCCATACTCTTTGGTACCGTAATCTGGCTGAGCGTTATCGCTTCACATTTTTCATGACCATCACGTCCGGCGCAGCCGACACGTACCCCTTTACCGAGCAAAGATGATCTTCACTCAAAAACTGCAGCAAGCCTGGGCTACTTCCAACTCTATGCTCACCGTGGGCCTGGATCCCGATCCGCAACGCTTCCCCGCCGAACTGCAAGGACGTTCAGACGCCATTTTTGAGTTTTGCCGCGCCATTATCGACGTAACAGCGCCCTACGCCTGCGCCATCAAGCCGCAGATCGCCTACTTTTCGGCGCAGCGTGCCGAGGATCAGTTGGAAGCGCTTTGCCTCCATATCCTGGAACACTATCCTGACTTGCCCATCGTCCTGGACGCCAAGCGCGGCGATATAGGTTCGACCGCCGAGCAATATGCCCGTGAGGCATTCGAGCGCTATCAGGCCGACGCCGTCACCGTCAATCCTTATATGGGATTTGATACGCTGGAGCCATATCTTTCATGGAAAAGCAAAGGCGTCATTATCTTGTGCCGCACCTCGAACCAGGGCGGCTCCGACCTGCAGTTCATCGAGTCGGCTGACGGCACCCCGCTGTATCTGCACGTTGCCTCGCTGGCGGCCGAAAAGTGGAATACCAGCGGACAGTGTGCTCTGGTGGTGGGCGCCACCTTCCCCGAGGAAATTGCCAAGGTACGCGCACGCGTTGGCGATATGCCACTGCTGATTCCCGGCATAGGCGCGCAAGGCGGTGATATCCCTGCCACCGTCAAGGCGGGCTGCAATAGTCAGGGGACAGGCATGATGATCAATTCGTCGCGCGCCATTCTGTATGCCAGTGGCGGCGACAACTGGCGCGAGGCGGCTGCCCAGGCGGCGCGCGCCACGCGCGATGCCATTAACGCGGCGAGATGATTTCCAGGGCGGTCTTCAGGGCAAATTCAACTGAAGCATTGCGAACTTGCGTGCGATCTCCTTCGAATACCTTGGTCACGGCGCGCGTGACCACGCCCTGACCCGCACGCTGAGCAAAGCCAAAGCACACCATGCCTACCGGCTTGCCCGGCGTACCTCCGCCTGGCCCGGCTATGCCCGTGGTGGAGATGGCCAACTGAGCCAAGCGGGTAGCGGCCAGAACGCCGGCTGCCATTTCCATCGCCGTTTCCTCGCTTACCGCCCCAAAACGTTCCAGCGTATCGACGCTGACGCCCAACTGCTCGATTTTGGCCTGGTTGCTGTAGGTCACAAAGCCGCGATCGAACCAGCCGCTGGACCCGGGCGTATCTGTCATGGCCGCCGACAGCAGCCCGCCGGTGCAGGATTCGGCACAAGCGAACATCCAGCCGCGTTCAATCAACAGACGCCCCAGGTTAGGCGCATGTACTGCTATTGCATCATGGTTCATGCTAAAGCACCTCGAGTCTGACCAGAACGGCTATCAGCAGCAAGCTATATGCCGCCGCCAGGATATCGTCCCACATGACGCCGAAACCGTTCTTGAGTCGATTATCGAAAAAATGTATGGGTGGCGGCTTGATGATGTCGAACAAGCGGAAGATGACAAAGGCCAGCAGCTGTGCGCCCCAACCTGCAGGTGTTAGCCACAATACCAGCCAAAAGGCTATTATTTCGTCCCAAACCATGCCGCCGTGATCAGGCCGCCCCATCTCGGTGCCGGTGCGCTGGCAAGCCCAGCAACCCAGCACAAAACCCGCCAGGATCACCGCGGCAATCGTCGCATCAGACAAGCGCCCCACCGCCAGCACCCACAGCAGCCAACCCAGCAAGGTTCCCCAGGTACCGGGAGCGGGTCGAATCAGACCGCTGCCCAGACCAAAGGCAATGATTCTGGGCACAGACTTAAATACCCAGGACGGTGTAGGCTGGGGAGCAATGTCGTTTTTAACGGAGGGATCCATGGGCGGCATAAGCGAGCGCGGGGTGGGAATATCAGGAAAAATGATCGAAACCGGCGATATGCTGCTTGATCGGGACGCCGCCTTGACCCAACACATGCAAACCGGGCTCGGCCACTATGCCGCCTATGCGGGTAACAACACATTTTGCCTGATCAGCCAGGGCCTGTATATGAGCTCTTTGCTCTTGCGCCGCAGTAAAACATAGTTGATAGACGTCTCCGCCCGCCAAAGCCGCTTCCTGTACCAGCAAGGCATCCAGACCCTGCAAAGCCGGATGCAAGGGTAGCGCAGTGTAATCCAGAACAGCACCGCAAGAGCTGGCCTTGAGTATATGCCCCAGATCCTGGCTCAGGCCATCGGAGATATCGAGCGCGGCATGCGCCACGCCCGCCAGGGTTTGCGCAAAAGTCCAGGGAGGCTCGGGCCAATCGAGCGTCGGTCGCGTCGCCGCCAACAGGCGCTCGTTGGCAGGCAGACGCCCCTGCAACAGGCGCAGGGCAATATCGGCGGCACCCAGCGTACCCGTTACCCAGATATCGTCGCCCACTTTGGCCGCCGCGCGCAGCAAAGCCTGCTCAGGCCTGACCTGACCCATCACGGTCACGTTGATGACTATGCCCGCAGCACTGCGCGTCGTATCACCGCCTATCAGCGGGCAGCCTGCCCGATCGGCCAATGCATAAAACCCGTCGGAAAAAGCCTGCAGCCAGGCATCGTTCATATCGGGCAATGACAGGCTCAGCAGACAGGCCAGTGGCTGTGCGCCCATGGCGGCCAAGTCTGAAATATTGACTGCGAGCGCCTTGTGACCCAGTGCCTTGGGATCGACATCAGAGAAAAAATGCCGGCCTTCTATCAGAAGGTCGACGCTGGTGGCCAGTTGATGGCCAGCAGCCACCGGGAGCAGAGCACAGTCATCGCCCACGCCCAGAAATCCGGGCGGCGCCGGGCGCGTGAAATAACGGGCGATGAGATCGAACTCTTTAGGGCCGGCTGACACTTATGCAACCCGGTACGGGCTAACGCCGCGCAGCAGCCTGAAGCTCTTGGGGTCGGACATCGGCAGCCATTTTATCGAGCACGCCATTCACAAACTTGAAGCCATCGGTGCCGCCGAACGATTTGGCCAGTTCGACCGCCTCGTTTATGGCTACCTTGTAGGGAACCTCGAGGTGATGGATGAGTTCGAAGCTGCCTATCAGCAAAATGCCGTGTTCTATGGGGGAGAGCTCTTCGAGCGGACGATCGACATAAGGCATGAAGCGCTCACGCAAAGAGGGAGCTTCGCGCAGCACGCCGTGCAGCAAGGTTTTGAACCAGGTGGCATCGGCGTCGCTGAACTCTTCGTCATCACGTATGTGGGCGTCGATTTCGCCGGCGTCTTGCAGCCCTGCGTCACCGCGCACCAGCCAGGCATAAATACCCTGCAAGGCAAACTCGCGTGCGCGTCGGCGCGCGCTGCGGGCATTGCTGCGGGCAGCACCGCCCGCAGGCGATCCCTGAGGTCTACTTGTCGTCAAAATCGTCATCCTCGTCGTCTTCGTCTTCGTCGTCGAAGTCATCGTCGTCTTCGGTCTCGGGCTCAAGCGCTGCAACCAGATTGGCCATTTCGATGGCAGCACGCGCGCAATCACGGCCTTTTTCCTCGGCGCGAACTTCGGCTTGCTCTTCGGTCTCGGTGGTCAGGATGCCATTGGCAACGGGAATGCCGGTTTCAAGCGCCACACGGCTGATGGCCGCAGCGCTTTCATTGCTGACGATTTCGAAGTGATAGGTTTCACCGCGAATGACGGCACCCAGCGCGATCAGGGCGTCGAACTCGAAGGTTTCAGCCATTTGCGCCAAGGTGACGCCCATTTCCAGCGCGCCAGGAACCGTAACCACCATGACATCGCGCTCGTCTACGCCCATTTCGGCCAATTCAGCCAGGCAGGACTCCAGCTCGGCCTGGCCAATCTCTTCATTGAAACGAGCCCGCACGATACCAATATGCAAGCCTTCCCCGTTCAGATCGGGAGACAAGGTATAAGGGTTCATAGTCAATAATTCCTGTTAGGGTGTGGAAGTAGGTTCGCTATCGTAACCCGTTATGGTTAAGGAAAAACCCGCCATACTGGGCATTTTTCTGGGTTTGGCCAAAAGACGCGCCTTGCCCACGTTCAGGTCGCGCATGATTTGCGCGCCTATGCCGTAAGTACGTAATCCGTAACGGCTTTCACGATCGGAAGCAACGGCCTGCTCGGCCAGCGGCCGTGTCCAGGCATCGAATTGGCCGAAAAGCATTTCGGGAGAGCCCTGGCAATTAAGCATGATGAGCAGGCCGGCAGGCGATGCCACTATGGCCTTGAGCGCGTCGGCCACGCTCCAACTATGCGTAGTGCCGTCCTGGAACAGGATATCAAGCATGCTGGTGGGCTCGTGCACCCTGACCAGCGCTTCGACATCGGGCGTGATATTGCCGTGCGCCAGAGCCAGGTGCAATGCGCCGGATGCCAGGTCGCGGTAGGCCACTGCCTGGAACTCGCCCCAGGGAGTTTGCACCTGACGCGCGGCAATGCGCTCGACCATGGACTCGTGCTCGCTGCGGTACTGGATAAGATCGGCAATGGTGCCGATCTTCAAGCCGTGTTCGCGCGCAAACACCTTCAGATCAGGTAGCCTGGCCATGGTGCCGTCGGGTTTCAGAATTTCGCAAATGGCCGCGGCTGGCGTCAGGCCCGCCAGCGCAGTCAGGTCGCAGCCCGCTTCAGTGTGCCCGGCTCGAACCAGCACGCCTCCGCGAACGGCCTGAACCGGAAAGATATGGCCAGGTTGAACCAGGTCGGACGCCTTGGCGTCTCGGGCCACCGCCACCTGTATGGTACGGGCGCGGTCGGCCGCCGAAATGCCGGTATCGACGCCTTCGGCCGCTTCAATGGACATAGTGAAGTTGGTGCCGAAGCGGGTGCCGTTGCGGTTGGCCATCAGTGGCAGGTCGAGCTGGCTGCAGTGCTCTTCGGTGAGCGTCAGGCAGACCAGGCCACGGGCATGGGTGACCATGAAATTGATGGCCTCGGGCGTGACGTGTTCGGCGGCCATGACCAAGTCGCCTTCGTTTTCACGATCTTCTTCGTCGACCAAAATGACCATACGGCCGGCACGCAGCTCGGCCACAATTTCGGGTACGGGAGAGATATCGGAGGATGCCACTGCATCCGGATCCGCATCGCGGGTGTTGCTCATGTCTGTTGGCCCTATGGAAAGTTTGCCCATTTTAACGCCTGAAAACATGAAAAGGCCGATCCCGATCAACCCATACGCGCAAAGCCGGGTAATATCGCGCTGAAAGCCTATGCAAAGTCACGATTTACTATGTCTGAATCTGAAAACAATACATCAACCACCGCTCACGACGGACGACGCAGCATTCAGTCGGTGGAAACCGGCTTTCCGCTGCTCTCGGCGCTGGTCGATGCGGGCCTGCCGCTGAATCTGCGCGACCTGGCCAGCCGCGCGGGCATGACATCAGCCAAGGCCCACCCCTATCTGGTCAGTTTCATCCGCGTGGGCCTGGTTCAGCAAGACAGCATGACCGGCCAATACGAACTGGGGCCTTTTGCACTGCAGATGGGGCTGGTCAGCCTGCAGCGCCTGGATCCGGTGCGCCTGGCTTTGCCTCACGTCAATCAGTTGGCGATGAAAATCGGTCATACGCTGGCCATTGCCGTGCTGGGCTCTCATGGGCCAACCATGATACATATCTCGCAGGCCAGCTATCCCGTACATGTGAACATGCGCAACGGCACGGTCATGTCCATGCTGAACACCGCCACCGGGCGTGTCTTCGTCGCATGGCTGCCGCCCCAGATCGCCCAGCACTATATAGAGCGCGAACTGGGCGACCAGGCCGTCGTTACCAGCAATACGCCAGTACACCCCGACGCCGTGGCGCTGCAGAAAATGGTTGAAGAGGTCAAACAAGCGGGGCTGGCCATCGCACTGGGCAACCCTTTGCCGGGTATCGATGCCCTGTCGGTTCCCGTATTTGACCATTCAGGCAATATCGCACTGGCCCTGACCAGTCTGGGGCCCAGCACACTGTTTGATGCCTCGCCAGATGGATCTACTGCAATGGCCCTGAGACAGTGCGCCGCCAATATCTCCCGGCAATTGGGCTGTACGCAGCAAACTGGCGCTTAGCTACTACTACAAAAAGCGGGCTGACGCCATAAAGAATAATGACAATAGCATTACTAGTCATATACAAATACTATTTGTCTATAAACACCTTTTACGCGCACGCAAAGCGCAACCCCGGAGATTAAAATGAAATATTCCAAGGCGCTGGCCGCAGGCGCGCTATTTGCACTTTTCGGTGCCACACAAATGGCCTACGCACAAGACAACTGCTCGAATCGTGGCGATCTTGACACCATGTATTGCGATGCGAACAAAGACTTGGTCGCCGATACCCCCACCGATCCCGCGCTGCTCAAAACACCTTCCACCGTGGTATTTACCTATACCCCCGTTGAAGATCCCGCCGTTTACGCCGAAATTTTCTCTCCGTTCACCAAACATCTGTCTGAATGCGTAGACCGCAAAGTGGTCTTCTATCAGGTGCAAAGCAATGCCGCCGAAATCGAAGCCATGCGCTCGAACCGGCTGCACGTAGGCGGCTTTTCCACCGGCCCCACCAACTTTGCAGTCAACCTGGCAGGCGCCGTGCCTTTCGCAGTCAAGGGCGATGCACAAGGCTTTCAAGGCTACAACCTCATCCTCATTGTCAAGAAAGACAGCCCCTTCAAAACGCTGACCGACCTGAAAGGCAAAAAAGTCGCCCATACGTCACCCTCGTCCAACTCGGGCAATATGGCGCCTATCGCCTTGTTCCCCGAAAAAGGCCTGGTACCCGGTAAAGACTATGAATTTCTGTATTCGGGCAAACATGATCAGTCCATCATGGGCGTGAATTCGGGCGATTACGATGCCGCCGCCGTGGCCTCCGACGTCTTCCACCGCATGGCCGAGCGCGGTCAGGTTAACGCCGACGATTTCCGCATTCTGTACACCAGCGAAAAATTCCCCACCTCGTCGTTCGCCTATGCCTACGATCTCGAGCCCAAGTTCCGCGACCAAATGCTCAAGTGCTTTTACGACTATCGCTTCCCGGCAGAAATGCAGGAAGCATTCGACGGCGCCGACCGCTTCTATCCGGTTACCTATAAAAAAGATTGGGCCATTGTGCGCGACGTTGCCAAGGCGGGTGGTGAAAGCTTTACTCGTTCGGCCTACGACAAAGCAAGCCAGAAGAAATAATCAGCATGGGGGCAACACTAAGCATCAGCAGTCTGGTCAAAGAGTACCGCGCCAACCAGCCGGTACTCAAAAACATCAATCTTGACATCACCGGTGAAGGCCTGACGGCCATCATCGGCCCGTCAGGCACCGGGAAAAGCACGCTGCTGCGCTGCATAAACCGGCTTATCGATCCCTCTGCGGGAGCCATCATTCTTGAAGAAGACGGCAAACGCATAGACCTGGCCAAAGTGAAGGGGGCCGCGCTGCGGCAGGCCCGCCGACGCATAGGCATGGTATTCCAGGAATACAACCTGGTCGAGCGCCTGACCGTCATGGAAAACTTGCTCACGGGGCGCCTGGGCTATACCTCGCCTTTCAACGCCTGGCGGCGTCACTTCGAACCCGAAGACATCCAGTACGCCAACAGTTTGCTTGAAACCGTCGGCCTGGGCGGTTTTTCCCATCAACGCGCCGATGCGCTATCGGGTGGTCAGCGTCAGCGCGTGGGTATTGCCCGTGCGCTCATGCAGCGCCCCCAATTGCTGTTGGCCGACGAACCCACTTCATCACTCGACCCAAAAACTTCGGTCGAAATCATGGAGCTGCTTATCGACCAGGGCAAGGCCTTCGGCATTCCCGTCATCGTCAACATCCACGACGTGGAACTGGCCAAGCGTTACGCCTCGCGCATCGTTGGCATGTCGGGCGGCCACATTGTTTACGACGGTCAGGCCGATGGCCTGGACACTGTCGTACTCAAGGAAATCTACGGGGGAGAGTCGTGGCTCCAATAGTTGCACCTGTATCCGGGCCCGTCACTAAACCATTTGCGCTATCACCCAAGGTCAAATGGGGCATGCTGCTGCTTGTGCTCTATGCCATTTTTGCCTCCACGCAGCTGGGGTTCTCCTGGGACCGATTCGAAGCCGGGCTAGGTCATGGCGCGAAATTTCTGTCGCGCATGTTCCCGCCCAGCGTAGAACGCCTGGATGTCTTGTGGAAAGGTATCGCCGAAAGTCTGGAGATCGCCGTACTGGCCACCACACTGGGCATTCTTCTGGCACTGCCGCTAAGCCTGCTGGGCGCGCGCAACTTGATGCCGGTCTGGGCCACCTGGCCCGCCCGCACCATTGTGTCATTGTGCCGCGCGCTGCACCCCGTTATCGTCGCCATCATCTTCGTCAAGGCCGTAGGCTTTGGCGCCCTGGCCGGCGTACTGGCGCTCACTGTGGCCTCTATTGGCTTCATCGGCAAGCTGTTCACCGAATCCATAGAAGAAATCTCGCTCAAGCAAGTTGAAGCCGTACGCGCCACAGGCGCGTCATTTGCCAATGTGATCATTTTTGCAGTGCTGCCCCAGGTGTTTGCCCGCTTCGTCGGTTTTTCCACCTATCAGATGGACTCCAACCTGCGTAACTCGACCATGGTCGGCATAGTGGGCGCGGGCGGTATAGGCGGCACCCTGTTCTCGGCCTTTCAACGCTTCGACTACGATTTCGTGTGCACCATTCTGGCCACCATCATCGCCATCATCATGGTGGGCGAGCTCCTGGCCGGTGTCGTACGCGCTATCTTGCTTGACAACGTATCACTGGCCTCGATTTTCGGGAAAAAGGCACATGGCCCGACCCGCACATCACGCCCCATCGAGGACGAGGCATGAGCGCCAACCTGCAAACCTTCCCAAGCACCTGGGTACGCTATACGCCTGGCCAGCGCTTGCTGCGCTTTGCCCTGTACCTGATTTTCGTGCTGGCCATTGTTCAGTCAGTACGCAGCATCGATGTCATCCCGGAATTCCTGTACGATGCGCCCACGCAAATGGCCGATCTGCTCAAGCGGATGTGGCCGATATCGTGGCGCAGCTTTCCGGGCTCCATCCAGCAGGCCCTGATCGAAACGCTGCATATGGCCACGATGGGCACCATACTGGCCATCTTCCTGGCCATTCCCGTGGGGCTGGCCGTTGCCAACAACTTGACGCCCAACCGAACCATCAACTTCATTGCGCGCTTCATTCTGGTGTCCAGCCGTTCCATCAACTCCCTGGTCTGGGCACTGTTGTTTATCGCCATATTCGGCCCTGGGCCGCTGGCGGGCACAATAGCCATTGCCTTCCGCTCCATCGGGTTTATAGGCAAGCTGCTGGGTGAAGCCATCGAAGACGCGCAACCCGGCCCCATCGAAGCACTGACCGCCACCGGAGCCAGCAAGGGTTCCATCATTGCTTACGGTTACTGGCCCCAGATACGTCCAGCCTTCTGGTCGATAGTGCTGCTGCGCTGGGACATCAACGTGCGTGAATCGGCGGTGCTGGGCCTGGTCGGCGCAGGCGGCATAGGCATGGCACTGAACAGCGCCATGGATCTCTTCCAGTGGGACAAGGTCGCTCTCATCCTGTTGCTGATTTTTGCCATCGTCATTGTTGCCGAAGTCGTGATTACCCGGGCTCGCAAGACGCTGCTCTAACCAGCAAGGCGGGTGCCTGGCCGGCACCTGCCGCGCTGCCTCCCAGACAAAAAGGTAATATTCGCCCATTACCTTTCTGGGGCTGTCAATGCTCGAACGAGAACTCAAACTCTATGTCCCCCCTGCCAGCAGGGAGGCGCTCGAGGCCGAGCTGCGCCATGCCGGCGCACGCCCCATTATCCTGCGTGCGCGCTATTTCGATACGCTCGATCAGGACCTGGCCCGGGCGGGTATCGCCTTGCGCCTGCGCCTGGAAGGCGATCAGTGGGTACAAACCGTCAAGGCGCCCGGTCCCGACGAACTGACTCGCCTGGAGCTCAACCATCCTCGTACCGAGCCTGTGCTGGATATCTCGCTTTACCAGGACACTGCCCTGCAGCCCGTCTTTGCCGACCTGGGCAACGCGCTGCTGATGCGCTACGAAACCGATATCACCAGACTGGTGCTGCGCCAGGAAGGTAGCGAGGGCGCTGTAGAGTTCGCCTATGACCAGGGCGTGATCGGCTCCGGCCAGGTGCAAATCCAGGTCTGTGAGCTGGAGCTGGAACAAATGGGCTGCAGTGTCGACCATCTGTTCCAGTTAGGTCAGCACTGGCTGCAGCGCTATCAACTAGTACTGGATTTTCGCAGCAAGGCGGAACGCGGAGGTCATCTGGCCAATATGGCTAGCCATGAAAGCCAGAACGCTCCCCAGGCCGACATACCGGCGCCACCCTTCCCGCCACAGCAGGCAAAGTCCATCGCCCTTCAGGCCCACATGAGCCTGCGCCAGGCCTACCTGCAATACGCCAACGACTGCTTGAATCAAATCGTTCGTAATGCCATGCCGCTGGCCGCCGCAGCAAATACAGATGAGCAAACCGGCTTGCACGCCGAGTATGCCCAGCAAATGCATGCGGGCATGCGGCGCCTGCGCTCGGGCTGGAAGCTGTACTCTAAGCGCACAGACATCAAGCTGGCTGAGCTCAATGCAAAGTTACGACCGCTGCTGAGCCTGGCTTATGTCGACCCTGCGGCAAGCCATGCGCTAGCAGCCAGCGTGCCATTCCAGTCGGGCCTGCTGGAGATACTGCAACATCTGGTAGAGCAGGCAGCGCAGGCTTAGAACACTAGTCACCCAGCAAAGCGGCGGCGAACTCTCTGGCTACGAAGGGTTGCAAGTCATTTAGGCTTTCACCCACGCCTATCCAGTAAACCGGCACAGGACGCACTCCCTGGCTGCCTGCCGCCACTGCGGCCAGCGTCCCGCCCTTGGCAGTGCCGTCAAGCTTGGTGACCACCAGGCCTGTCAAAGTCAGGGCAGCGTCGAAAGCGCGTATCTGCGCAATGGCGTTCTGCCCGGTGTTGCCGTCTATTACCAGCAGCACTTCGTGTGGCGCGGCGTCGTCAGCTTTACCTATGACTCTTTTAATTTTTTTGAGCTCTTCCATAAGGTGCAGCTGTGTCGGCAAACGACCGGCGGTATCAATCATGACGACTCCGGCCTCGCGTGCACGCCCTGCATTGACGGCATCAAAAGCCACGGCAGCCGGATCACCACCATCTTGTGCAATGACTGCCACATTGTTGCGCGCGCCCCACTCCACCAATTGCTCACGCGCGGCCGCACGGAAAGTATCACCGGCGGCCAGCAACACCTTGGCGCCCTGGGCCTGGAAGTGGTTGGCCAATTTGCCTATAGAGGTGGTTTTGCCCGCGCCATTCACGCCCGCAATCATGACGATCAGCGGCGCGGCCTTGCCTAAGGGAAATGGCTTTTCCAGCGGCGTAAGGTGATCGGCCAGAATATCGCGCAAGGCCGCCTTGACCTGCCCCGCGTCTTCAAGACGCTCTTTACGGACACGCCCACGCAGTGCTGTGAGCAGCTTTTCGGTCGCTTCGACGCCGGCATCCGCCATGATGAGCGCAGTCTCGAGTTCCTCGAACAGTGACTCATCAACTTTTACGCCGACAAAGAGCCCACCCAGATTTTGCCCCGTACGTGCCAGGCCTTTTTTCAGCCGTGCCAGCCATGAGCCTTTCTCTGCGGGAGCTGAGGCGACAACAGGGGCAAGAATGGGCTCTGGCTCTGGCTCTGGCTCTGGCTCTGGCTCTGGCTCTGGCTCTGGCTCTGGCTCTGGCTCTGGCTCTGGCTCTGGCTCTGGCTCTGGCTCTGGTTCAGGCTCTGGTTCAGGCTCTGGTTCAGGCTCTGGTTCAGGCTCTGGTTCAGGCTCCGGCTCGGGTGTATAAACCTGCTCGGCAACCGGAGCCGCGACTGCATCAGCAGTGTCTGATGGCGCGGCGGGAGGCTGCTCGGCGTCCTGGCTAAGCTGCTCTTCCTGTGCCGGCTGTCCGGTCTCTTGCGCCGGCTTCTGGTTTTTCTTTCTAAAAAAGCTGAACATACGATTTACACTATCCGAATAGAATTGGTTCACACAGAATCCCGACACTCCGGATCTTGCATGAAGAAACACGTAGTACGTATTGTAGGCGGTGATTACCGCAAAACACCGATTTCCGTCATCGATGCTGTCGGACTACGCCCCACACCCGATCGGGTCAGGGAAACGCTGTTCAACTGGCTGCATTACTTCTGGGATGGCGACTACACGCAAAAGCGGGTACTCGATCTTTTTGCCGGCACAGGTGCCCTGGGCTTTGAAGCGGCATCACGCGGTGTGGCGTATGTGCAAATGGTGGAAATCAATCCGGCAGCCCTTGCAGCATTGCGGGCACTGCGAACCCGCCTGAAAGCCGACCACATCCGCATTCATGCAGGCGATGCGCAACTAGCCTTAAAGCGCATGACCGAAGGTTCTTACGATCTGATCATGCTGGATCCACCCTTTGGCCTGACCTGGATGGAACGCTTGTGGGACTTGCTTCCAGCGGTTCTCACGCCTGCCGGCTTGCTGTATATTGAGTCCGAAGCCGCCGTGGATCCTCCCGCTCAATTCGAAGTCCTGCGGCAAGGTAAGGCAGGACACGTGCACTTTCATCTGCTAAGATTTGCTGCAACGCAAAAAACAGTTAATAATGCTGAAATATAATGCATTGTTTTGGTGAGCGGCCAACGAAATGAATACTGTTGGCACTGCCGTCCAGGCTCCTTTTAATTTTTGAAAACTCGGAATTTGCATGATTACTGCAGTCTATCCCGGAACATTCGACCCCCTTACCCGCGGACACGAAGATCTGGTGCGTCGCGCAGCCGGCCTGTTTGACCATGTCGTTGTTGGGGTTGCCCACAGCCATGCCAAGAAGCCGTTCTTCAGCATAAACGAGCGCGTTGAAATTGCGCAGGAAGTGCTGGGCCATTACACCAACGTCGAAGTCAAAAGCTTCGCGGGCCTACTCAAAGACTTTGTGCGCGAGCAAAACGGTCGCGTCATTGTCCGGGGCCTGCGGGCGGTATCCGATTTCGAGTACGAATTCCAGATGGCAGGCATGAACCGTCACCTGCTGCCCGAGGTCGAGACTCTGTTCATGACGCCTTCCGACCAATATCAGTTTATATCCGGCACCATCGTGCGCGAAATTGCCATATTGGGCGGCGATGTCAGCAAATTCGTTTTCCCGTCTGTAGAGCGCTGGCTGCATAGCAAAGCGAAAATCCGGCGCGACGAACAGGAACAAGGCGAACAGGGTTAATACCCAAGCAGCAGCCAAACTGCACTACACTGCTCATACCCTGCCCTCACAGGCAGGGTATGTTTGTTTTTACTCTGTTTGCTTTACGCAGGAATAGCCATGGCGCTGCGCATTACCGAAGAATGCATAAATTGCGATGTTTGCGAGCCGCAATGCCCCAACGAAGCCATATACATGGGCGCGGAAATTTACGAAATAGAACCGGCAAAATGTACCGAGTGCGTAGGTCATTTCGATGAGCCACAATGCCAGGTCGTATGCCCGGTCGAATGCATCATCTTTGATCTTGACCACCCCGAAGACCAAGATCAGCTCATGGCCAAGTATCAGGCCCTGACCTCCTGAGCGTCTTCAGGGGGCCTTGAACCTTAGAGCTCAGGCCAAAGCACCCTGCCTTCATCAGGATGGACCTTGGCCAGCCTGCATGGCTGGCCAAGAAATTGCGTTACCCATGCGGCAGCAAGCTCACCTTCGTCAACCACATCGATCTGCTGTGTTCCTATAGTGGCTACGCCCCGCACACTGTCGTCATCTTCAATGACGTCAAGGGGAATATCCAGCCTGAGCATGCCTGGCGCGCGCAGCACCAGATAGCCCAGTCGCAGCTCTATCTGTATGTCGGCCAATTTTTCACTATGACTTTGCGACAGCCAGTGCCCGGTCGCGTCCACCACCAGCCAGCGTTTGTCGTAAGCGGCGGCATCTGCCGAAGCGGTGCCGCCGCAGGCGACTATCGGAAAATAAAAAGAGGTCATTTGCCCAGCAATCCTTTTAGTGTGTCTCCGATACTCTTGACCGTGTCGGCCGGCGCCTTAGGTGCAGCCTCGGCCGCGCCAGATGACTGAGCACCGATTTTATTGGAGAGCAAATCGATCAAGCCGCCCTTGACGGCATCTTTGATCGTCTCGCTGCTGACTTCCTTCCATTGCACCTGATAACCCGGTTTGCTGAAAGGCCCTGAAATACGTACAGGAACCGTCACTCCCTTCAGGTCGGCCAGCGCCTTGCCGTCCTGCCCTGTGCGGGTGTTGACGACATTCACGTTAATCATGACATCGAGCTGGTCATTGACCAAATCCAGCGAGGCGGGCTTACCTTGCGTAATACGCAGCAATGGACTGGCAACCTTCAGCGCCTTGACCGTACCCTGGCCCTGCTGGAAATCAATCACAGTATCGAGCGAAGTGAAATCAGTCTTGCGTCCTGCATCGAAGCGAGTGGCTATGTCGGGAACCTGGCCGCTGAACATATTGCGCACCACGTCATTGACTTCACGCAGGGTCTGGGCCACATCAATACCGGTGATGGCGCCATTGCGAATGCTCAGTTGCGTCGTTCCAGTCAGACCAGCCTCGAGGGCCGCACCCGTCGAACCCTGACTGGTCAGCTTGAACTTGACTGTGCCCTGCCCCGTCAGCCTGTCTTCGTGGACCAGGGCTTGCAATAAAGGCCCCATGCTGACCTTGGCCAGCGACACATCGGCCGTCACTTCGTTGCTGGAGCTGGCTGTAAGCGTGCCGCTGAGCTTGCCGTCGTATAGATCGGCCGTAATACCCGTGACCTGAAGCTTGCCCTCGGTGGCGCGAACCTTGGCAGCAAGCTGCTTGGCTTCAATCTCTTTGACTTTCAGGTCGTCGATGGCAATGGTGCCGGTCAGATCGACCGCATCAAGAAACTGCAAGCCGGGCATGATGAAGGTCTCGTCCACCTTCTTGGCCTGAGCTGCGGCAGCGGTGGCCGCCTGCGAGGCTTCCCCGGACTTGTTGTCTGGAGCGGCGGGGGCCGGCACGGGCGCAGGCGGGATCAAGGTATTGAAATCGAGCTTGTCAGCCGATAGATCGAAGACTACCCTGGGGTCTTTGAGCTGCGTGGCCTTGACGCTGAAACCCAGCTTGCTGCCGCTTAATACGGCATCGATTTCACTGACCAGTTCATCTTTGACCAGATTAGCTTGCAGGCTGCCGATAAAGGGGAACTCGAAGCTGCCTGTCGGCAAGGCGGCATCCTCGATGCGAACGTCGCCACGCATGGCGGACAAGCCTCCCACCTTGCCAAATACCTCCCAGTGGGCCGGCGTCGTCATATTCAGCTGCACCAGCCGGTTGCCTTCTTTAAGGCCTGCATCTATCTTGAGCTCTTTCAGGGCCAGCTTGCTGGCATTGCCACTGATGCCGCTCATGCCCAACGTAACACCCAGCACACTATCGGGCTTGCTGAACTTGACGGTACCGGCGATGGGGTCGCCTGTTGCCGAATCGGGCGAAATAGCAAGGCTGGGCGCATCAAATGCAAGCTCGAAGGCCTGGTCGGGCAAATTCCCTTTGGCTCGATAAGCCAGTTTTTCGAGCTTGAGCTCGGCCTGACTGCGATCGGCCATAAGCTGTGGCACGCTTAATGAAGTCTCGAACCCTTTTATAGGCGTATCGCCTTCAATATCGCCTTGCACCACTAATTCAAGATTGCTGGCACTAAGCATCTGCGAATAAGCGCTATAGGCCAGGTTACCGCGCAAAGTGGCTGATTTGGCTGCAAGCGGGCCCAGCAAACCCTTGGCGACCACATTGATTTTCTGAGCCGAATAAGATCGCTGATCGGGATTGAACAGTACCAGCGCCTGTCCATCGAAACTGGCATCGGCAACCGGATACTGCCCTATGAGCTTGCCTTTCAGGGCCACATCAAAAGCCTGATTGGCCGTGATGCGGCCGGTATTCACATCCAGGGCTTCGATGCGCCCTACTGCGCCGCTTACATGATCATACAAATGAATTTCGCCGTTCTTGAGCGTCAAGCCGGCGATGTCTATCTGCAAATCGGTGCCTCGCACCGAACTGGCGGCGTAAGCGGCAGGAAATGTAGACAACGGGAACGTTACTGCATCTTGCTCGGCCGGAACAGCGGGCAGCAAACTGGAGGCCGCCAGCGCAGGCGCAGCCGCGCCCAACATGGCGCCAGGCCTGTCGAGCAGATCGCGGAAGTTAAGCTGACCCTTGTCATCGCGCGTAACCCAGGCCTTGAAACCCGAAACCGCCACATGGTCGACGACCAAGCGATCGAACATCAAGGGCCAGATGGCCACGGCAAAGCGCGCACTGTCTATGGATGCGAAAGTATCGGTACTATTGCGATTTGACAGCGAGACATCCTGAACCGACAAGCCTATACGTGGAAACAAAGACAACTCAATGTCGCCCTTGATGGTCAAACTGCGTTGATAGCGGTTATAGACTACTTCTTCCAGCTTGTTCTTATAGGCATTCGGGTCAAACGTCAGTAGAAAAATCGCAATGCCAACCACCGCGACAATAAACAGAACAACGAGACTGATCAGTACCCGTTTCAACCAAACTTTCATTTACAGCCTCTAATACTGCGGGGGCACCCCGATAGCCATCAGGGCGAACAACTAGCTATGCTAACTCAAGTTACGGGCAATTTTCAGGTCGACGTAGGCTTTGCCGACGCATGCTTACAAAAAGTAAAAACGTGCCGGCCGTAAAGATAGCTTATTACTTTAGGATATATAAAAATGAAACAAAATTCTAGCAATAATCACGCCTGTTCACTCTATAACGGTATGCTAACAGGCTCCCCCTCAAATCACTCAAAAGAGCAGCCATGAAATTCGAGACACTCGCCATCCATGCCGGCTATCAGCCGGATCCCAACACCAAGTCTGTCGCGGTTCCAATTTATCAAACCACCTCGTATGCCTTTGACAGCACACAACATGGTGCCGACCTGTTCGACCTGAAAGTGGCGGGCAATATCTATACCCGCATCATGAACCCCACCAACGCAGTGCTTGAAGAGCGCGTCGCCGCACTTGAAGGTGGCGTGGCGGCTCTGGCGGTGGCCTCGGGCATGGCTGCCGTCACTTATGCCATTCAGACCATAGCGCAGGCGGGCGACAATATCGTCTCGGTGGCCAAGCTGTATGGCGGCACTTACAACTTGTTTGCCCATACGTTTCCGCGCCAGGGCATTACCGTAAAGTTTGCTCCGCACGACGACGTTGCGGCACTCGAAGCACTGATCGACGAAAACACCAAGGCCGTATTCTGCGAAACCATAGGCAATCCGGCGGGCAATGTCATTGACATCCAGGCGCTGGCCGATGCCGCGCACCGCCATGGCGTACCCCTGATCGTCGACAACACTGTAGCCTCGCCGGCACTGTGCCGGCCGTTCGAGCACGGCGCCGACATCATTGTTCACGCCCTGACCAAATATATGGGCGGGCATGGCACCACCATTGCAGGGGCTGTGGTTGATTCCGGGAAATTCCCCTGGACCGAGCACAAAGAGCGCTTCCCCATGCTGAACGAACCCGATCCGTCTTATCATGGCGTGGTCTACACCGAAGCCTTCGGGCCTGCCGCATTCATAGGTCGCTGCCGCGTGGTGCCGCTGCGCAATACCGGCGCAGCCCTGTCGCCCTTCAATTCCTTTCTGATACTGCAAGGCATAGAAACCTTGTCGCTACGCATGGAGCGCCACACAGACAATGCGCTTAAAGTGGCGCAGTTTCTGAAACAGCACGACCAGGTATCGTGGGTACAGTATGCCGGCCTGGAAGATCACCCTGAGCATAAGCTGGCGAAAAAATACATGGGCGGCAAGCCCGCCAGCATTATGTCTTTTGGCATCAAGGGCGGAGCCGAGGCGGGCGCGCGCTTCATCGACGCGCTGCAACTGATATTAAGACTGGTCAATATCGGCGACGCCAAGTCACTGGCCTGCCACCCTGCCTCGACCACCCATCGCCAGCTCAGTCCCGAAGAACTGGCTGCGGCCGGTGTCGGCCAAGACATGGTGCGACTGTCGATAGGCCTTGAGCATATCGACGACATTCTGGACGACCTGACCCAGGCTTTGCAGGCCAGCAAAGCCTAAGCCCTGTGCGCAAACAGAGCCCGGCAACGGGCTCTGTTTCACTGCGCCGTCAGGCCAGAACTAAAGCTTGCCAAGCAAGCCCGACAGGCCACCTAAAAGGTCATTGTTTTGATCAGACTGCAAGCTAGCCTCGCCATTGGGTGTTGCCTGATCAACCAGGCTGGGCAACAAAGCCGCCAAGGAGCCCAGCACCGAACTGCTGTCTTGCCCTGAACGCTGCGCCAACTGACTTACCATGTCATCGCCCAAAGCAGTCTGTAATTGCCCCGGAGTAACCGCCTGGTTTGGACCATTGCCTATCCAGGAAGCCACTACGCCACCCAAGCCGGCGTCCTGGAACTTTTGCATCAGCCCCGCCAGCCCCCCGGGATAGTTGCTCACCAGTTCCATCAGCGCCGGCAGCAGGCCTGCCTGTGCCGAGCCCTGGTTGTCGTTGCCGCCCACTGCGGACACAATTGAATCAAGTAGTCCCATGCTGCCTCCTTTAAGGTAGTTGCAACGGCAGTCTAACGGATTTAGCGCCTGCCAATTGCAAATAACTGTCAGCAGTTCGGGTATAGTAGCTGCCAGAAAACATGAATACCCAAGGTGGAGAAGCTACATGCAAATAGGAATTCCACGTGAACGCGTGGTCGGCGAAACGCGCGTGGCCGCGACGCCCGAAACAGTTAAGAAATACGTGGCGGCTAAACACACGGTGCTGGTCGAATCCGAGGCAGGCGCGCGCGCGCACTTCCCTGACGACGCCTATATACAGGCCGGCGCACAAATTGTGGACGCCGCCCAGGCCCTGGGTGCCGAACTGGTCATGAAGGTCAAGTCGCCCGATGCGGGCGAACTGGTCCAGATGAAAAGCGGCGCCATTCTTATAGGCATGCTCGATCCTTTCGATCAAGAAGGTCTGGCACGACTGGCCGGTGCTGGTCTTACAGCTTTCGCGCTAGAAGCCGCGCCACGCATTACTCGCGCGCAAAGCTTGGATGTACTGTCTTCGCAAGCGAACCTGGCCGGCTACAAGGCCGTGCTGCTGGCTGCCAATCAATACGGGCGCCTTATTCCCATGATGATGACGGCGGCCGGTACGCTCAAGGCGGCGCGCGTCGTGGTGCTGGGCGCCGGGGTGGCCGGGCTGCAGGCCATCGCCACGGCCAAGCGCCTGGGTGCCATCGTCGAAGCCTCCGATGTTCGCCCGGCCGCCAAAGAACAGATCGAGTCACTGGGCGCCAAGTTTATAGACGTGCCCTTTGAAACCGACGAAGAGCGCGAGATCGCCCAGGGCGTGGGCGGTTACGCCCGGCCCATGCCCGCCGCCTGGATGGCACGCCAAGGCGCACTGGTGGCCGAGCGCTGCAAGCAGGCCGATATCGTCATCAGCACGGCGCTTATTCCCGGGCGTCCCGCGCCCCAACTGATCAGCGCCGAAACCGTCCAAAGCATGAAGCCAGGCTCGGTCATCGTCGACCTGGCCGTCGAGCGCGGCGGCAACTGCCCCTTGTCGGAAAAAGACCAAATCGTTGAAAAGCATGGGGTAGCCCTTATCGGCTACACCAACCTGCCCGCTTTGGTTCCGCACGACGCCTCGGCCCTGTATGCCCGCAATATCCTGGACTTCATGAAGCTGATCGCCAACGCCGAAGGCGAACTGGCCATTGCCCAAGAAGATGAAATCATTACCGCCTGCATGATGTGCAAGGACGGCACTGTGCTAAGGAGCGCCTGATGGAAGCTATCAGCCCTACCCTGATTAACTTTATTATTTTCGTACTGGCCGTCTATGTTGGCTTTCATGTGGTCTGGAACGTAACGCCCGCGCTGCATACGCCGCTTATGGCGGTCACCAACGCCATTTCGGCCATCGTCATTGTCGGCGCCATGCTGGCCGCGGCCCTGACCGAAAGCAGCCTGGCCCGCTATATGGGGGTCTTTGCCGTCGCACTGGCTGCGGTGAATGTCTTTGGCGGCTTCCTGGTCACCCGACGCATGCTTGAAATGTTCAAGAAGAAAGAAAAGAAAGCCAGCACAGGAGGCCAGGCATGATCTCGCACGATCTGGTTACCCTGTTTTATCTGATCGCCTCGGTCTGCTTTATCCAGGCGCTCAAAGGCCTGTCACACCCGACCACCTCGCGCCGGGGCAATGCCTTTGGCATGGCGGGCATGGCCATCGCCATCCTCACCACCGCTGCGCTCATCGTGGGCCTGGCCACCGACGGCACGGCTGGCATAGGCCTGGGCTGGGTGATACTAGGGCTGCTGGTAGGCGGCAGCGTTGGCACGCTCATGGCCAAGAAAGTCGAAATGACCAAGATGCCCGAGCTGGTCGCCTTCATGCACAGCATGATAGGCCTGGCCGCTGTGGCGATTGCGGTGGCCATCGTGGCCGAGCCGCACGCCTTTGGCATCACGTTGCCAGGCGGCCCCATTCCTACCGGCAACCGTCTTGAGCTGTTCATTGGCACCTTTGTAGGCGCCATTACCTTCTCGGGCTCGGTCATCGCCTTTGGCAAGCTATCAGGCAAGTACAAGTTCCGCCTGTTCCAGGGCGCACCGGTGGTGTTCAAAGGGCAGCACATGGTGAACCTGGCGCTGGCGCTGGCCATGGTGGGCTGCGGCTTGTGGTTCATGGCCACACAGGCCTGGCTGCCCTTCATCCTCATGACGGCGCTGGCCTTTGTGCTGGGCGTGCTGATCATCATTCCGATCGGCGGAGCCGACATGCCGGTGGTGGTGTCCATGCTTAACAGCTACTCGGGCTGGGCAGCGGCGGGCATAGGCTTTTCGTTGAACAACCCGATGCTGATCATTGCCGGCTCGCTGGTGGGTTCGTCGGGCGCCATCCTGTCCTACATCATGTGCAAGGCCATGAACCGGTCTTTCTTTAATGTGATCCTGGGCGGCTTCGGTGCTGCGCCGGGCGCAGCGGCTGCAGGCGATCAAGTCCAGCGCAACGTCAAGTCGGGCAGCCCCGACGATGCCGCATTCCTGATGAGCAATGCAGAATCGGTCACCATCGTACCGGGCTATGGCCTGGCGGTGGCGCGCGCCCAGCATGCCTTGAAGGAACTGGCTGAAAAACTGACGGCAAACGGCGTGACCGTCAAGTACGCCATCCATCCGGTGGCCGGACGCATGCCCGGGCACATGAACGTGCTGCTGGCCGAAGCCGAAGTGCCTTACGACCAGGTCTTTGAAATGGACGACATCAACAGCGAGTTCTCGCAAACCGATGTCGTGCTGGTGCTGGGTGCCAACGACGTGGTCAACCCGGCCGCCAAGAACGACCCGCAGTCGCCCATTGCCGGCATGCCCATACTGGAAGCCTACAAAGCGCGCACCGTTATCGTGAACAAACGCTCCATGGCCGCAGGCTACGCCGGCCTGGATAACGAGTTGTTCTACATGGACAAGACCATGATGGTGTTCGGCGATGCCAAGAAGGTCATCGAAGACATGGTGAAAGCGGTTGAATAAACTGCCGACCTACTCGGCTAGCGAAACCGCCGAACTGCTGGCGTTTTCCGATCTGGTTGCCAGCCTTGCCCAGGCCGCACAAGAGCAGGCCGGCGGCGCCATTACTGCACCCGAGCGCCAGGTCGTACCCATGCACGAAGGTCAGGGCGGCGTCATGCTGTCCATGCCGGCATCTGCGGCTGACATCTGCATCCACAAACTGGTCAATGTCGTTCCCGCCAACCGCTCACGGCAACTGCCCACCATTAATGGTGTGGTGGTCGTATACGACGGCACCAGCGGGCAGCCCCTGTGCGTGCTCGATGGCCCTACCGTCACGGCACGACGCACCGCTGCGGTCTCCATGCTGGGCCTGGCCACCTTTCTGCCCCAAGCACCACAAAGGGTGGCCTTGATAGGCACGGGCGGGCAAGCCGATGGCCACGCCCAGGCGCTGGCCGCGCTGTATCCCGGCCTGGCCGTATCGGTGGTGGGCAGCAGCCTGACCAAGGCGCAGGACTTCGTAGCCAGGCATAGTCAATTACCTCTGGCCCTGACGGCAAGTACTAAGGTGCCCAGTCAGGCACAGGTCGTTTTCACCCTGACCACCAGCGCCACACCGATCTACACGGAAGCAGCCAAAGATGGACGACTTATCATAGGCGTGGGCGCATTCAAGCCAAACCTAGCGGAAATCGCGCCAGCTACCCTGCATGCCAGCCATGTTTATGTTGACGACATTGACGGCGCCCGGCACGAAGCAGGTGACCTTATACAGGCTGGCGCAGACTGGCAGCAGATTGATACGCTGGCATCGGCCCTGACGAACGGCGTACCGCCTGGCCGCCCTATCGTCTTCAAGACAGTAGGCTGTGCCGCATGGGATCTTGCCGCCGCGCGATGTGCCCTGCAAGGCATAAAATAAAATGCACTCAAGGAACGACAATGGAAGCTGATTTCTGGCTGGCGCGCTGGCGCGAAGAACAAACAGGTTTTCATCAGCAGCGCGTTACGCCCCTGCTGATGAAATACTGGCCCACACTGGACCTGGCACCGGGCTGCCGTGTGTTGGTGCCCTTGTGCGGCAAGTCGCTGGACATGATCTGGCTGGCAGAGCAAGGCCATGAGGTGCTGGGCATAGAGCTGGCCCAACAGCCCATAGAGCAATTCTTTGCTGAAAACAATATGCAGGCAACGGTGCACGAAACCGCTGAAGGCACCCACTACCGCAGCGGAAATATTGAGGTGATCTGCGGTGATATCTTTGGCATAGGTGCGGCAACCTTGGGGACATGCCAGGGCGCTTACGACCGCGCCGCCCTGGTCGCTCTGCCGCCCGACATGCGCGCACGCTATGCCACGCACGTCTACAGCCAACTGGCGCCAGACTATCGTGGCCTGCTGCTCACGCTAGATTATGAACAAAGCGAAATGGACGGCCCACCCTTTGCCGTTAACGACACGCAGGTACAAGACCTGTATGCTGGCCACAGCCAAGCTCGATTGATCGACCAGCGCGCCATTCTTGATAAGGAACCCAAGTTCAAAGAACGCGGGCTTACAAGGCTGGACACACTGGTTTACCGGCTGGAAGCGGACCGCTGACGCCCGGCCGCATCCACTTGGCTTGCGTCGTTAAAACTCGAAGGTGGCGGCCAGGCGTATCGTGCGCGGAGACGCCGGCATCAGATAGCCGCTGCTGAACAGACCCGACCAGTATTCCCGGCCCGTCACGTTTTCGACATACAGATTGAAAGTGACCGGCGTACTGGCCACCGTGGTCGCATAGCGTGCATTCAAATCGAAGCGATGCCACGAAGGCATTTCCAGCGTGTTGGCCGTATCGGTCCATTGCTTGCCGGTATACACCACACGCCCACCCACGTTCAGGCCATTCACCGGCGTGGCCCAGTCCAACCCCAGATTGGCGGTCCAGTTGGGCACGCCAAAACTGTCCAGTCCGGTATCACGCTGCTTGGCATCCATGAAGGCCAAACCACCCAACACACTCAAGGTTGGGGTTATCTGACCGAACATATTCCATTCGACACCTCGCAGACGCTGCTTGCCACCCTCGGTCATCGTCAATCCATCAGCACTATCCACCAGAGTGGGCCGGTCTATCTGGAATGCGCTGACAGTATGCGTGAAGGAACCCAGACGCTGCTTGAAGCCGATTTCGACCTGCTTGCTGGTCAAAGGCTTGAATGTTTCGCCTTCGTTGACGTAACCCCAGCCAGTAGGCACGGTTTGGCCAGGCGACAGGCCTTCCATATAGTTGGCAAAGAGCGAGCTGTTCTCGCCCCATGGCTTGACCACTATACCGACCGAAGGTGACAGCTTGGACTCATCATAGTCTTGCAGCTTCTGCTTGACCCGCTGAAGGCGTGCGCCCAGAGTCAGCAGCACCTTGCCGTCGGCCATGTCCATGGTATCGGCCAGGGCAAACGAAGTCAGGATGTTGTCTATCGAATAATCCGGTACGCCAGGGTCACCCGGAAAGGCCGGAGGATCAAGCGGATCGTAGATATTCTGCGGCCAGCCTTCCAACGGATTGTTGGCTGTGCCTTCCTTATGATTCAACCACGACGCCGATGCCTTGATGTTATGGGCAATACTGCCTGTATTGAACTTCCCGTCCAGGCCCACTTCGGCAACGCGGCCACGCGATATGGTGTGTACGTTGTAAAGATAGCCGGCTGCCGTGCCATCCAGTTCGGTAACGATTACACGGGTACCGAACATCAAGCCCTTGCCGGCGCTATTAGAGGCGCCTACCGAGGCATAGGCGTTCAAATTGTCGTTGAGCTTGAAGTCGCCACGCAAAGCAAAGCCTTCGTCTTCAAAAGTACCGTGCGTGCCCCTGAACATATTAAGATCGCTGTCGGGCACATCCACGAGCTCGCCTACGCCCACGACATTGCGTCGGGTTGTCGCCAGGCCATACATGCCCTGGCTGCCATTCTCGATCTTCTCGCGACTGCTGTAGGCATCAAGCTTCAAGCCCCAATTGTCAGCTTGATAATCAACGACCAATGCACCCAGGCGGCGCTGCTTCTTCTGGTCTTCCACCCCTGTGTCGCCTGAGCCGTAAGCGCCATTGAACCGTATGCCCAGACGCTGCTCTTCACCAAAGCGCCGACCCACATCAACGTGGCCCTGGAAATAGCTGTCCGACGAATACGAAGTGGTGAAAGTGGTGATAGGCTCGGCTGTTGCGCGCTTGGTCACCAGATTGACCGTACCGCCTATGTTTTCGTCGGGCGACATGCCGCTAAGCAAGGCGCTGGGACCGCGCAGCACTTCCACCCGCTCCAGGAACTCGGTAGGAATATGCCCTTTGGGAGCAATCCCATATAAACCATTGAGCATGACGCTGGGGCCGTTGACATCCAGGCCGCGAATCTTGAAGTGCTCGAGCATGTGGCCGCTATTGGTTGTAAAACGCACCGATGGATCATTTTGCAATACATCGGCCAGCGTGCGCGCCTGCTGATTCTGAATCAGTTCCGCCGTATACGAATTAATGCTGACGGGCGCATCCAGAATATCGACATTGCCCAATATGCCCAACTGCGCACCGGTCGCCGCTTGCCCGCCAGGCGCTACCGCAGGCAAGGCATTTGCATCAGCACCCTGTACGGTAATGGGGGTAAGCGTCTGGGCCGATTGCGCATTTGCATTGACCTGCGCGCCAAGCGCGGCCAAGGCAAATGCGCAAGCAATCGCCGTATGCGTGCGCGTAAATCGTTTCAACATTGATGAGTCCGGTAGAAGGTTGATGGAAAACGGGTGAAGTATGTATTGACCTTGATGCCAACAATTACTATTAATGCAAGAAGTCAAAACGATAATTGTTATCGTTTATGATTTTAAATGCAAGCTGTTACAACTGACATCCATCTACCGTTAAGAGCCTAGCCGCCCCTCTTCATACACGGTTCTTTATGTGCCCGCACAAAGAATTCCGTAATATAGTGGGCAGGTCTGCCCCGCAAATCACAGAGAAACAGCATGCAACTAAACCAAGCCAAGATCGGACTCGCCCTGGGCAGTGGATCAGCACGGGGCTGGTCGCACATAGGCGTTATCCGCGTGCTCGAAGAAGCAGGCATTAAACCCGATATCGTATGCGGCACTTCTGTAGGTTCTTTGGTCGGGGCAGCCTATGTAGACGGACAATTGGAGCCTTTTGAAAAATGGGTGCGCGGCCTGACTTGGCAAAGCGTCATGGGCCTGCTCGATTTCACCATCACTGGCGGCCTGATACACGGCGAAAAGCTATTTGCCTATTTGCGTTCGCATTTCAGTGAAAAAGACATCACTTCGCTGTCCAAGGCTTTTGGCGCAGTCGCGACCGAACTCGTCACGGGACGAGAGGTCTGGCTGCGCGATGGCAGCGTCATAGACGCGGTACGCGCCTCGGCCGCCCTACCGGGCCTGTTCAAGCCCGTAGAGATGAACGGACGCCTGCTCGTGGACGGTGCCTTGGTCAACCCCGTGCCGGTATCGTTATGCCGCGCAATGGGCGCCGACATCGTCATTGCCGTAGATCTGAATTCGGATCTGATCGGTCGTCACTTCGACCTGGAGCAGGCGACCCCAGAGCCAGAGGAGCCCGAGCCGACAACCTTTTCCAGCATGCTGGAAAAATTACCCTTGAAGCTAGGGCTTTTGAAAAGCGAGCAGAACGGGCCCATTTCAACCATCCCCCTGCCATCGATATTCGATGTATTGAGCATCAGCCTGAACATCATGCAGGTACGCATCACCCGTAGCCGCCTGGCCGGCGAACCCGCCGACATACTGATACGTCCGCGCCTGGCCAATCTTGCTCTAATGGATTACCATCGGGCCGCTCAGGCCATAGACGAGGGGGAGCGCGCAACCCGACAAGTATTGGATGAACTGAAGGAACTGGTGGGGCTGCGCTGATTTAGCTTCCCCGAGCTCCTACCCTGACATTGTGCGACCACATGACCGAGCTGTCTTGCCGGCGTTTGCGCCACAGCCTATCCAGACCAGCCAGCAACCGAACGACGCCCGCCAACACCCAAACCAGCGGCCCCAAAAGAAAACGGAGCAGCAGCATGACCGGCAGCAGTACCAGCGTCCAGCCTGCCACTTGCACAAGGTGCACCGGCAAACCGAACTTTTCGGCCACCGCGCCCAGCATGGAGTTGATGACGCTGGGATGCCTGACGGCAATATAAGCCAGCACCGCCGGCGCGCCGTATTTCACGAGCCGTGTGCCCACCACGCTTGCGCGCCATAAACCGGAGCCCAGAGCAGCGGAGCGCTGGGAATAAGTCAGGGTACCCGCACTTGCAGCAGCCCCCCTGCCCATGCGCAGCAGCTTGAACGCGCTGACGCCAATGGCAACGTCCATGGCCGCCCAACCCACGTCGCTCATTGCGACGGCCTCATCACGGCGCAGCCGGGTTTCCAACCCTTTCACTCCACCCGCAAAAAAGCTGTTCAGGCCTTCAAGCACACGCTCGGTCTGAATCCAACCGACCTCTCCGCTCTGGCTCAGCACGAACTGACCCAGAAAATCATAGCCTTCCAGCTGCAAGAACTGAATGGCATACCGGCCTCGGTCCTCGTCAGCCAGGGGGCCGACAGCCGTGGCGCGAGCTGGCTCCGTCTCGTTCCATATGCGCTGGATTGAACTCAGTGCAGACTTGGCCGACTCGCTTAATCCGCGCATCAGTTTCAGCGTAAGCACTTCGTGGTTAAGGAAATAATGTATGGGCAGGATAACGTCTTCGCCATAGCGGGCCAGCACGTCCTGAAACGCCGGGCTTGCCCCGAAGGCCAGGAAAACAGGCCTGGCCATATCGGGATGGCGCAATAAAGCCAGCCTGGCCTTGGTCATCAATACCGGATCGGACGCGTAAGCCAGAAAGAGCGCCTGGATTTCTGCCTGCTCGCCAGCCAACTCGTCCGCCGCTTCGGGCATGGTTTGCTCAAGTTGCAAATGCATCAGTTGCGCTTCCAACGGCTGCGGCTTGTACAGGCCGGCAATCAGTAGCGCGCCCAGCAAAGCAAGCAGAATGGCCACAAACAGGGTTTTCATAAGCAAGGCCGATAGTGTTCAGGCAGAGGGTTTACTGTAGCAGACACAAGGCCTGCATCCCCAAAAGACAGCAGCCGGGCAGCCTGCCAACTCAAAAGAATATGCTAATTAGTTTTTGTTCGTTCCGTTTCAAAAATATTCCCACTAGACTCTGTGGCATACCCCTTATTTCTAAAATGTATATAAATGACTCGCCTTACTATCCACACCGTAGATACTGCACCCGAAGCTTCCCGCGAACGCGTTGAGTCCGCACACAAAGCCAATGGTTTTCTGCCCAACCTGATAGGCGTGCTGGCAAACGCACCCACGGCGCTAGAAACCTATCAGGTCGTTGGCGCCATCAACGGGCGGACCAGCCTGAGCCCGGCTGAACGCGAGGTCGTCCAGATCACCGCCGCCACCCTGAATGATTGCGGTTTTTGTGTGGCCGGCCATACCAAGCTGGCGCTGAAAAAACTGCACATGCCCGAGGCCGTGGTTGAAGCACTGCGCAAAGTTGACGCTATCGACGACGCCAAGCTTAATGCGCTGGCCCGCTACAGCGTGGCAGTCATCGAAAAGAAAGGCGCCGTGTCAGACGACGATCTGGCTGCCTTCCGTGCCGCCGGCTACAACGATCAACAGGCACTCGAAGTGGTGCTGGGCGTCAGCCTGGCAACCCTGTGCAACTACGCCAACAGCCTTGCACAAACACCGATCAATCCCGAGCTCCAGCCTTTCGCGAATCCTGAGCTCACCGCATTTGCATAGGCAATGCAGGGAGCACACATGAGCACCACATCCGAAACCACAACCTTGAGCGATACCATTGCGGCGTTGGTCAAGACAGACCTTGCACCGATTGCCAGCGCAGTAGACCAGGAAGGCCATTATCCCGTCGAATTCCTGCGCAAGCTGGGCGAGGCGGGCGGCTATGCCGCTGCCGTGCCCACGTCGTACGAAGGCTTGGACGCTGGCCTGGCCACTCAAATCGAGGTCACCACACAGGTTGCCCGCGAATGCGGATCCACTGCATTCCTGGTGTGGTGCCAAAGCGCTTGCGCCGGTTATTTGCTGCGCTCCCCGAACGCAGCGGTGCGCGATCGCTATCTTGCCGCGGTCACCCGGGGCCGCATACTATCTGGCACAGGCATGTCCAACGCAGTCAAGCACCTGGCCGGCATCGAGAATATTCATCTGAAGGCACGTCGCGAAGATAACGGCTACCGCGTGTCAGGTTCGCTACCCTGGGTATCGAACATCGGCAACGATCACTTGATCATCGTAGCGGCATCCGTCGACACCGGCGGCTATGTCATGCTGGCCGTGCGCGGCAATGCCGAAGGAGTGAGTCTGCATCCCTGCCCCGAGTTTTCAGGACTGGAAGGCACGCAAACATTGAATGTCCGCCTGAAAGACACCCTTATTCCACAAGAAGACATCCTGGCCCATCCTGAGCAGTTCCAGGATTATCTGGTCAGCATAAAGCCTGGCTTTGTACTGGGTCAGGTTGGTATGGGTCTGGGCATTATCCAGGCTTCACTACGCACCATACGCGAAAGCAATATCGTATCGTCCCTGACCAATGCGTTTCTGGACGATCAGCACGATGAGCTGGCGCAAGAGCTGGAAGTCCTGCAAGACAAGACACAAACTCTGGCAGAGCTTGCAGACCAGGGTGACGCCGCTGCGCTAGATGTCTTACGCCTGCGTCTTGCCACATCCGAACTGACCTTGCGCACGGCCAATTCCGCGGTCCTGCATGCGGGCGCCAAGGGCTACCTGATGCGCCATCCGGCCCAGCGCCGCCAGCGCGAGGCCGTATTTGTAGCGATTGTCACCCCTGCACTCAAACACTTGCGCAAGGAAATCCACGTGCTCGAGCAACAAGATCAAGAGGTACGGGCAGCATGAGCCGGCAATGGATGTGCGGCCCTTGCGGCATGATTTACGACGAAGCGCTGGGCATGCCCGAGCATGGCCTTGCGCCAGGCACCCGCTTCGAGGATATTCCCGACGACTGGTTATGCCCCGATTGCGGCGTGGGCAAGGCCGACTTCTATCTGATGCCCGACTAATTCCATGCATAACGCCGCAGAAAAAGCCGCCGTGCTGCAAGCCAGCGGCATACGCCTGAGCTATCAGCGACCAGGCCTGGCCCCCAATACCGTCCTGCGCGATTTCTCGCTAGGTCTCATGCCTGGCGAGCTTGTTGCCATACTGGGCCCCAGTGGCGTGGGAAAATCATCGCTGCTGCGCGTGCTGGCAGGCTTGCAGCAACCCGATCACGGCAGCGTACACCTTAAAGGCGAGCCGCTGAACGGCCCACACCCGCGATCCAGTTTTGTATTTCAGGATCCTTGCCTGTTGCCGTGGCTCACACTGGAAGAGAACGTGGCCTTTGGCCTGGGCTTCAAACACCAGCCCAACATCAACCCGGCCGACAAACAAACACGCGTACGCGCAGCCATAGACGAAGTTGGTCTGAGCAACGCCTACGGACTTTATCCATCCGAGCTCTCGGGCGGCATGGCGCAACGCGCGGCCCTTGCGCGCAGCCTGGCACGACAACCCGAAATCTTGCTGCTCGATGAACCCTTCAGCGCTCTGGACGAAATCACTCGCGGCGACATGCAAGTCTTGCTGCAAGCGATCACCGCTCATCACGGCACATCAGCTGTACTGGTTACGCATGACATCGACGAGGCCCTGATTCTTGCCGATCGCATCATCCTGCTAGGCGACAGCCCCGGACGCAATATCGGGGAATGGGTCATCAACGATGCGCATCCGCGCGACTCGCTGGCCCCTGGGCCCAGCCAAATGCGACTGGACATACTGCGCCTGTTGCGGCAATTCCAGCGTGCCGCGGCGTAAGCGCCACGGCCTTCTTGCCATATATCTTTAAGGAATCCCAATGGCTCTCACAGAAGAATTCGAAGCAACCAGCCAGACCCGACGTCAACTGTTGAAGCTGTCTGCATTATTTTCAGCGGCCGGCGCATTGCCCCTGCTGCAAATGGCCAACACAGCCCGCGCGGCCGAGCCCGATGCGCCTCTGCGTATAGGTTATCTTCCTATCACCGATGCCACGCCGTTGCTGGTGGCGCACCACAACGGCCTGTTTGAAAAGCAAGGCCTGCAGGTCGAGAAGCCACGCCTGTTCCGCAGCTGGGCGCAAATCGTCGAAGCGTTTTTGGCCGGGCAAGTCAATGCAGTGCATCTGCTTTCGCCCATGACAGTGTGGGCCCGTTATGGCAGCCAATCGCGTGCCAAAGTCGTGGCCTGGAACCATATGTCAGGCTCAGGCCTGACAGTACAGCATCATATCAACAGCCTGACGGATTTGGGCGGCACCACCGTCGCCATCCCCTTCTGGTACTCGCTGCATAACATCGTATTGCAACATCTGCTCAAAAGCGAAGGCCTCGCGCCCATCAGCGATGGCGAACCCGGCCCAAAACAGGTCAAGCTCATCGTCATGGCACCTTCCGACATGGTTCCGGCTCTGGCCAACAAAAGCATTGCAGGCTATATCGTGGCCGAGCCCTTCAACGCCAATGCCGAAGTGCTCAAGATAGGCAAGATACTGCGCTTCACCGGCGACGTCTGGAAGGATCACGCCTGCTGCGTCGTGCTCATGCATGAGCAGGATCTTGAAGAACGGCCGCAGTGGTCGCAGAAAGTGGTGAACGGCATCGTTCAGGCCCAGGCCTGGATACAAGACAACCGCCAGGAAACCGCCCGCATACTGTCGCGCGAAAATCCGCAAAAATACACCCCGCATACTTACGAAGCCCTGGCCAACGTGCTGGAACCAGAACGCATGGACGCCGCGCTGTATGAAAGCAGCGGCGCGATTGTGAACAAAGACTGGAAGGAAAAGCGCATAGATTTCCAGCCCTACCCCTTCCCCAGTTACACCGAAGAACTGATCCGCAAGCTCAAGACTACGCTGGTTTCTGGCCGCAACGAGTTTTTGCATGACCTGGATCCGTCCTTCGTGGCGCGCGACCTGGTCGACGACCGCTATGTGAAGCAGGCCATTCTGGCCAACGGCGGCCCTGCGGCCTTCGGTCTGCCCGAATCGTTTAGCCGACAAGAAACCATCACCACCTGACCCGACACAGACGGAATCGCCCATGCGCTCTACCCTTACCCAACAGCACATCGCGGGACGCAGTCAAGCGAGAGGAACTGCTTTGCAGTTCCTGCTCTGGCTCAAACCTCGTACCCAGTTTTTATATGGCTGGGCGGGGCTGGCTGTTCTGGTGGCACTCTGGGCGCTGGGCACAACCTTGCTTCAAGACAGGGTTCCGCTGGCCGCCTCTCTGGCTCCGGCACCGACCTTGCAGAGCCTGTACGAGCTTGTGGTCAGCGGAGAGCTCACCAGCCATACATGGATGAGCCTGCAGCGCGTGCTCGTAGGCCTGGCGCTGGCGCTGCTCATAGGGGTGCCGGTAGGTCTGGCTGTGGGCGGGTCTCGCATCTTTGAAAACGCCAGCAGCACGGCGTTTCAATTTCTGCGCATGATATCCCCACTGTCGTGGATGCCTATCGCCGTGATGGTGTTTGGCATAGGCGATGAGCCCATCTATTTCTTGCTGACCTTCGCCGCTGTCTGGCCAATTATGCTGAACACAGCGGCCGGCGTGCGCCAGCTTGATCCAAAATGGCTGATGCTGGCCAAAAGCCTGAGCGCCACCCGCAGCGAAGTGCTGCTGCGTATTATCGTTCCTGGCATACTTGGCCAGGTACTCACAGGCGTAAGGCTGGCCATAGGCATCATCTGGATTGTGCTGGTGCCCTGCGAAATGCTGGGCGTCAGTTCCGGGCTGGGCTACTACATTCTAGACACCCGCGACCGCATGGCTTATTCAGAACTAATGGCCGTCATCGTGCTGATAGGCGCCCTGGGCTTCGTGCTGGACAGCCTGGCCCAGAAGGCATACAGGCGCTGGTCGGGCAAGCGTTAAATGTTTTGGCAGCAGCCGGCCAGGGCACTCACGGTTACCGAGGCCGGTCTCCCTTGAGCGTGATCCTTTGCATGACGCGCCGGAACCCATGATAGTCATTCACCGGATTATGCATGGCGCTGCGGTTATCCCAGAACGCTATCGCATGTTGAGTCCAGCTGAAACGGCAGGTGAATTCCGGCTTGACCTGATGCTGAAAAAGAAATGTCAGTATGGGTGCGGATTCCTCATCCGTCATGCCTTTGATGCCTGCGGTATGGGCAATGTTCACATACAAGCTTTTGCGCCCGGTTTCGGGGTGAGTACGCACGACGGGATGCTCGGCTAGGTAGTCCACCGGTGCTTCGTCCTTGCCGTCGGTACGGATACGGTCTTCGCGGGTGCGCGACACATCGGCCTTGGCCGACGTGCTGATACCTGTCAGACCGTCAAGCAGGCCCTTCATGGTGCTCGACAAAGCCTCGTAAGCCAGCTCCTGATTGGCAAACATGGTATCGCCGCCATAAGGCGGAACTTCGCGCGACAAGAGCATGGAGCCCATGGGCGGCTCTTGCAGATACGTGGTATCAGAGTGCCAAATGCCGCCAAAATTGACGGTTTCGGTTTCCAGCTTCTTGACCTCTATGATCTGTGGAAAATCCGCCAGGCCTTTAACCATGGGATATTCAACAGGCTCGCCCATCGCCAGGGCGAAGCTCATAAACTGACCGGGGGTGAGGTCTTGATTGCGAAGGAAGATAACTTTGTGGTCGAGCAAAGCTTGCCGGACATCTTGTGCCTGAGTGGTGGACAGGCCAGCGCGCAAATCGACGCCGCTGATCTCGGCACCCAAGGCGCCCGCTACTTTTTGTACATTCATTCTGGTCATGCTCCTGGGATTACGCGTCCCGAAAAAACAAACTGAGGACGATGTTCAGGCCTGACTTCCGATCATTGTTCAATCGGTAACAGTGGCGCGACCGCGCTGGATTTCCACCAGCTTCTAAACATCGTGTCTTTAAAGCTTAAAACCCTAAACGTCCTGCAACAAGTCCTGACATTATGCCTTAAACGGTGATGTCGCTCATGCAACGCTAGTATGATGAAGTCATGCATAGACTCAGGTCTTCAAGTCAAACTCATAGCATAAAGGAGCTCACAAATGAACCTAACTGCAATAGACGGCCACCAATTCAACGCCTATACAGCGGGGCCCGAAGACGCGAAAAACGGACTCATCGTGGTGCAGGAAATTTTCGGCGTCAACAGCCATATACGCGATGTCGCCGATTCTTTCGCCCAACAGGGCTACCGCGTGATATGCCCAGCATTGTTTGATCGTGTTCAACCCGGCGTCGAACTGGGATACACAGCAGATGACGTCCAACAAGGTCTGGCTGCTCGCGCAAAAATTGATACATCACAGGCACTCATGGATATAGATGCGTGCGCTGCCGCCTTTTCTCCCAATGTAAAAATCGGCATCGTTGGGTATTGCTGGGGAGGTACGCTGTCTTGGTTGGCGGCGTGCAAGAACACTCGCCTGAGCGCGGCGTCGTGCTGGTATGGCGGTGGTATCGCACAGCACAAGGATGACCAACCCATAATGCCGGTGCAAATGCATTTTGGCGAGGAAGACGGATCGATTCCCATGCAAGACGTCGCATCGATCCGGGAAGCCCAACCCGATGTGGAAATATACACATATGCTGGGGCAGGACACGGCTTTGGATGTAATCAACGGGCATCCTTCAATGCTACGGCAACCACGCAGGCCAAGGAGCGTACGCTGGCATTCTTTGCAAAACTGTTGATGCAATGAAATCTGCACGACGCTATTGACTCGGCACCTGCGCCAAGGTTCGACGCAGTATCGACGGAATCACTCCTCCCTCGCGCAGGAGCTCGGCTTCCAACTGCGTCTGTACATCGGCCATGGCCGTGAACGATTGCACCACTCCATTGCCTCGATGAAGACGAATGGGAATCTGCGCCCTCGGAACCAGGGCGTGCGCCGGCGCCTGGATCTCGATGCGGTCGCCGGCGGCCATGGCCAACTGGTCCGGACCCATATCGTCGGGCAGACGCAGGGGCAGAATACCCATACCGATCAGATTGGAGCGGTGTATGCGTTCAAAGCTCAATGCCAACACCGCCCGTATACCCAGCAAGCGCTGAACCTTGGCCGCCCAGTCGCGCGACGACCCAGTGCCATAACGATGGCCTGCGACCAGCACCAGCGGCTGATCATCTTCACGATAGCGTTGGGCAACTTCCCACAAAGGCTGCACGATGCCACTGGGGATATGCAGCGTGTGCGCCACCGGCGCACCGGGACATAAACGGTTAACCAGCGTCTTGCTGTGGAAGGCCCCGCGCAGCATCACCTCCCAGTTTCCACGCCGTGACGCGAAGACGTTCAGGTCTTTGCGGTCCTCTCCGCGTTCGACCAGGAAATCTGCAACAAGGCTGTCTGGCGGAATCGCGCTGGCCGGCGATATATGGTCGGTCGTGATATCGTCGCCCAGCACCATCAGTGGGAAAGCCAGGTAGCTACCCAACTGGGTGCCCTGGTCCAGGCTCGCAAAAGGCGGACGGCGCAGGGTGGTGGATGTCTGGTCCCATGGAAATCTTGGGGTGTCGGGCGCGTCCAGCGCTTCCCACAATGCATTGCGGCTTGCCTTGGCAAAATCACGCGAAAAATCGTGTTTGTCCAGCCCTTGTGCCAGAGCAGAATCAATCTCTTCGCGGGTGGGCCAGATATCACGCAGGAATATCTCATTGCCCTGATCATCAGTGCCCAGCGAGTTTTGCTCGAAGGCGATCATGGCATCACCGGCCAGCGCATAGGCAATGACCAGCGGCGGCGACATCAGAAAACCCAGGTCAAGATCCGGATGAATACGCCCCGGGAAGTTGCGATTGCCCGACAACACGGCCACGGGATGAATGCTTGCGCTGGCGGCCTGCTCGATAACGGCTTGCGGCAGCGGGCCTGAATTGCCGATACAGGTTGTGCAGCCATAACCCACTATGTCGAACCCAACGGCCGAGAGGTCATCCAGCAGTCCCGCACGCTTCAGATAAGACTCGGCAGCCGGAGACCCCGGCCCCAATGATGTCTTGACCCACGGCGCAACACTCAGTCCGCGCTCGCGCGCCTTGCGCGCCAGCAGGCCCGCCGCCATAAGCAGCCCCGGATCCGACGTATTGGTGCAGCTTGTGATCGCCGCAAGCGCCACCGGAAAGGCCGGCATGCCGCTTGAGGCTTCATGCACAGGCAGGTCCAGACCGGCCAATGCCGCAGGCACCGCCCGATAATCCATCCGGTCTTGCGGACGGCGCGGACCGGATACATTCATGCCTATTTCAGACAAGTTGATGTCCAGCACACGCGTATATAGCGGCTGCGCATCGGGATCGAACCACAATCCGGTATGCCGCATGTAATCGTGGACCAGCCTGATGGCGTGCTCGTCGCGGCCCGTCTGGCGCAAATAATCCAGCGTGTTCTGATCGACCGGGAAATAGCCCGTCGTAGCCCCATACTCCGGCGCCATGTTCGCAACAACACTGCGTTCACCCGCCGAAAGCGTTGAAACGCCCGGCCCGAAGAATTCTACAAACTCTCCCGAAATGCCTATCTCGCGCAGGCGTTGCGTTACCAGCAATGCAAGGTCGGTTGCCAGGGCGCCGGGCTGCAGGGCTCCGCTGAGCCGCACACCCACCACATCTGGAATACGCTGCAAGACGGGCATGCCGAACATCACGGTCTGGGCCTCCAGACCTCCTACACCCCAACCCAGAACGCCTATACCGTTAATCATGGGCGTATGGCTGTCTGTGCCTATCATCATGTCTGGCACCGCCCAATCGATGCCATCCTTATGCTCAATCGTAACTACCGTGGCCAGTTGCTCCAGGTTGATGGTATGCATGATGCCTGTTCCCGGCGGATTGACATGGACACCATCGACCGCATTGGCCGCCCAGCGCAGGAAGCGATAGCGCTCCCGATTGCGCCGGACCTCATGCCCGATGTTCCTGGCGGCGGCATCGGGCCGGGCATAGACCTCGACCGCCAGCGAATGATCCACCGACACTTCGACAGGCAAGGTTGGACTGAGTAGGCGCGGATCGGTGCCGGCTTCGGCCAGAGCATCCCGCATGGCTGCGATGTCGACCAACGCGGGTGTGCTGGTCGTGTCGTGCATAAGCACCCGTCCGGGTTGAAAGGCAAGCTCTTCCATGCTGCTGCAGCGATCGCGCCAGGCAAATAGGGCATCGATTGCCGCCACGCGCTCATCACCGCGCATATTGCGCGAGACATTCTCGAGCAGCAAGCGCAAGACGACGGGCAGCTCATGCAGCCTGCGACCGAAACATGCCTGCAGATCAATGATGCGATATTGGCGACCCCCGGATGAGAGCAGACCTGAGTAGGGGTGATCGTGAGTGTTCATAATGAGGTCAGTCGAGCTTGATGCCGGCGTCCTTGATAATGTTGCCGAACAGCTCAGATTGCTGTTCCCTGAACTTGCCGAATTCGGCAGGCGTCATTGGCGTGGGCTCCGCACCCTGGGCTTCCAGAGCTTGAACCACTTTCGGATCGTTCAGCGAACGTACGACCGCCTGGTTGACTTTCTCGATAATAGGATCAGGCGTGCCTGCTGTTGCAAATAAGCCGAACCAATTCACCAATATGAAATCCGCCAATTCAGGTGCGGAACTCAGGGGCATGACATCCGGGAAGTTTTTCATGGGCCGCTCGGATGTGACGCCAACCGCCTTCACCTTTCCTGCCTGCAAATAAGGCAGCGCCGCCGCAGCGCTGGAGAACGTAAATGACACTTGGCCACCAGTGACATCGGCCAGCGCCTGCGCCGATCCCTTGTAAGGGATGTGCAGAATATGCGTGCCCAGCAATTTATTGAGCAGTTCGCCCGAGATGTTCTGAATGTTGCCTACCCCAGCCGACGAATATGTCATCTGTTTGTCATGCTTCTGGGCATATTCAACCAACTCCTTGGGATTATTGAAAGGCAGTTGCGTCGATGCGGTCACCAAATTCGGAATCTTCGCGATCAAGCTTACCGGCGCGAGATCCTTGGCTGGGTCGTAACTCATGTTCTTGTACAAATGAGGATTGATGGCAGACTCACCGGAGCTGGCCAGCAGCAGGGTCAAACCATCTGGCTTTGCGCTGGCCACGGCCGCTGCGCCTATCATCCCGCTTGCTCCGGGCTTGTTTTCAACAACCACACTCTGGCCCAGTTCCTTTGAAAGTGCCTGCCCCAGAATGCGGCCCACGATGTCGACCCCACCGCCCGCCGAAAAAGGCACGACAAGGGTCACGGTACTGGACGGATAGGATTCAGCATCGCCTGGCGTTTGCGCCAGGGCCGACGCCGTCGTGCCCAGCATGGCGCAGACCAATGCCGCGCCCAGAAGTTGTTTCTTTTGTTTCATGTTTGTCTCCGCGAATTGAAAAAATAACAAGATGAGAATATTCAGCTCAGGCCAAACGGCTTGACCCCGGGAACATCCAGTTCCGCTGCAAGAATCTGGCCAGTTTCTGAATTGGTGATGAACAAGGTTTTATTGTCAGGACCGCCAAAGGCACAATTGCTGGTCAACAGACCTTCGGGGGCACGTATGCGCAACAAGGGCTCGCCCAGACGGCTGAATTTCCAGACCGAACCCATGCCCATATGGCAGATCAACAGATTGTCATCCTGGTCTATGGCCAGTCCGTCCGGGCCCGCCAGGCCACCCGATAGCTGGATGAAGATTCCCGACTTTGCCACGCTGCCATCGGGAAAAAAGCGGACCCGCCAGACGGCATTGGCCCGCGTTACCGCCAGCAATAAATCCGTTCCCGCCGCGTTGAATGTCAACCCGTTGGGGCTGGGAACATTGTCCAGCAGGCAATCGAGCTTGCCTTGGGTATTGATGCGAAACAGGCGCCCATTTGGACGCTGCAGGCCGCTCTGGCCCTGGTCTGTGAAATACAGGTCGCCATTGGATGAAAAGTGCAGATCATTGACACCGTGGAAACGCTCGAACATGGGCCGCGTGAAATAGGGCTCCACACGGCCATTGTGAGTATCGAGCACCATGATGCCGTGGCGATAATCGGTAATGAAGGCACGCCCGTCTTGATGGAATTTCAGGCCATTGGGTTCGCCGTCGTACTTGGCAACCAGCTCGAAACCACCTTGCGGATCAATGCGAAAAATCCGGCCGTAGGCCACGTCGACGCAGTACAACTTGCCGTTCCTGTCGAAAGAGGGTCCTTCGAAGAAGGCCGGTAGCTGGCGGCCCTTGTGCTGCTGCTGCAGCCAGCCGGACTCGGATGCCTTACCGTGCAATTCGGCCGGCAGCGAAGCAAAGACACGGGCCGTGACTTCTGGAGGTGCTGCATACATACCCTGACTCCTTTATGTTTTATAAGTGTTCGGCTGGCGCCACCGTGGCATCGCCCTGACCGCTGTCCTGCAATGCCTGGGCAACCAGGCCGCAAGCCTTCATCTCTTCGATGAACGCCTTAAGGAAAGGCAGCGCCGCAACATTCTTTGCCGGTGTGGCGACGGCCTGACGGATTGCGGTGAAATAGCCAGGCAACACCCTTAGGCCGGCATGCTGGCGGGCAGCCGCTTCCAGCGGTTGACGCACGCCGGCGGCGGCATCGAGCGCCTGTTCCAAAAATAGATCTATGGCTCCGGCCGACGTAGAAGCCCGCACGATTTGTGCATGCTGCAGCGAACGCGACAGGAATAAATCGTAGGCCGCCCCCTTGCCTACAGCAATGCGTGTGCCCACGGCATCCAGTTGCTCTATCTTGGTATGGGGGCTGTCGTCGCGCAGCAAATAGGTGCCTTCGATCAGCACATATGGCGCCGTGAATGAAACCTGGTCCGCACGCATGGGGTCGATGGCCA
The DNA here is from genome assembly GCA_013416405.1 of Alcaligenaceae bacterium. Taxonomy (GTDB): domain Bacteria; phylum Pseudomonadota; class Gammaproteobacteria; order Burkholderiales; family Burkholderiaceae_B; genus Pusillimonas_C. The sequence goes on along the minus strand of JACCET010000002.1, from coordinate 339,652 downwards.
GGAAGCCCACGTCCCACACCCCCTGCCCTGCTGCATCCACGACCCTGCCGGCGGCATCAAACGGCACCACTTCCAGCTCGACATCGAGCCGGCTGGCCAAGGCCTTGGCCAGGGCAACCGATACGCCTTGCGGCTCGCCTTCAGGCCCACGCTGGGCGAGCACGGGATTGCCGTAGTTGATGGCGGCTCTGAGTTTTCCGGTGGATAGCAGTTCATCACGGACACGGTTCAAATCGGTGTTCATTCTGTTATTTCCTTTGATGTAGACTCAATCGGATTGGGTGCAGTGCTGCGATTGACCATCACCGCACGCTGCTGCTTGAGGCGCGCCAGCAAAGCCTGGCGTATATGCTCACGCGCAGTTGCCTCGGCTCGACTTTCATCTCGAGCCTCGATGGACGCAAACAGTTCAAGATGCTCTTTGTACGCAATCTCGGGCCTACCGGTGTGTGCCAGCGTGCTCTGGCCCAGCAGAGCCGTGGAATCGATCAAGCTATTGATGGCCTTTACCAGGAACTGATTATGCGAGGCCGCATATAACGCCTGGTGAAACTCGTAATTGGAACGGATGGGGTCGGCATGCGAGCGACTTTCTTCAAGAATGGCACGCATGTTTTCTATTTCCATGTCGTCGGCATAGCGGGCCGCCAGGCGCGCCGCACCGCACTCGAGCATTTCCCGGAAAGCATAAAGCTCGGTGATGGAGGTCTGGTCCAGCTTGGTAATGGTGAGCCCCTTGCGCGGCACACGAGTCAGCAAACCCTCGTCCTCGAGCCGCTTCACGGCCTCGCGCACCGGCGTTCGGCTCATGTCCAGCAGCTTGGCCAGGTCGATTTCACGCAGTGTGTCGTTCGACCCAAATTCGCCCGAGACAATGCGTTGCTTCAACAGCGCATAGGCTGCAGTCGATTGGGATTTTTCACTTTTGATCGGCATGGCAATATTTTTAGAAGGGTTTGCACAGGGTCAGCCGACACGGCGACGCAGATGCGCCAGCGCATCGGGCGGCACCACAACGCCGTCACGCTGCGCCTGGCGGTAGCGATTCAACTCGATTTCACCCGGCACAATCACCGGATTCTGCGGATCGGCAGCCGGCGTGTCGTGCAAGATGCGGGCGAAATCCTGCATGCGCCCGCCCAACCACTCCATCGACCCAAGCCGTGCTGTGTCGATCAACAGAAAGAAGTGGCCCAGGTTCTGCGGCGCCTCGGGGTTTTCTGACCAGGACTGCACATGCGTCAGGTAAGAAGCGTCGGACAACAGACCGGCGAACAAATCGACAGCCAGTGCCAGGCCGTAGCCCTTGTGGCCGCCTATCGCCAATAGAAAGCCTTGCAATGCCAGCTTGGGATCGGTCGTGGGACGGCCGTCACGGTCGGTTGCCCATGTATCGGGGATGCTTGCACCCTGCTGCAGAGCCTGACGAATTTTGGCACGCGCCGCAACGCTGAGGGCCATGTCGAGAAGAAACGGATCACCGGCCGGATTCGGCACCCCGAACCCCATGGGACTGTTGCCCAGGCGTGCATCTTTGCCACCCCAGGGCGCAATGGTGATGCTGGCGTTGCTGCAGATAAAAGAGGCAAACCCCTGTTGTGCCGCCAAAAAGGAATAAGGAGATACAGGACCGAAATGATTGCTGCCGCGTGCGAATACTGCGGCCACGCCCGTTTCACGTGCCTGGGACATGGCTTGTTCGAGTGCCACCTGCCCAACCAGAGGACCGATGGCATTGTTGCCGTCGACCTTGCTAATGGCTGGCCCGCAGCGCTCGATCCGGATATCGGCCTGCGCATTGATTCCTTTCAAGTCCAGCCGCTCGCCATAAGACTGCACGCGTCCGACACCATGCGTGTGCAGCCCGAACATATCGGCCAGCACCAGGATCTGCGCCGTTTTGGAGGCGTGATCTTTGCTCAGACCATAGGATTCAAGCGCCTGTATGGCAAGCGCCGTGAGGGGTTCTTGTTCGATGCGTTCTTGATTCATTTGGGTAATGCCCGAGTTAAGCAATATTTAAAATAAGTAATTTTTAATGCATGCACAAGGATGCATATAGATGCAAAACATTATGCACGATTTTTTTGCTTGAAACAACGGGCGTTTTCACCGACGTACGGCAACATTGCTGGTGTTATCAGGAGCTTGCAATCGCATACAATTGCCGCCCGCCTGGCAACCCAGCATGCATCGGACGCAGAGCTTTCCATTCTTGAAGACTTGTGCGAGCAGTACAAGGAAGCCATCGAGAACGACACGGCCGTTCATGTAAAAAACCGGCAGTTTCACGACATGCTTTGCCAATGTGCACACAATAGATATCTGATCAGCAACGTCAACATATTGCATGATTCGCTGTCTTTGCTGGGCCCCAGCGTGCTAAGCCAGCGCGAGCGCGCGCTGGAAACGCTGGCAGAGCAGCAGGCCAGATAGCTATCGCCAGCCGGCGGCCACGGCCGCCGGTGCCATTGGCGCGACTAGAACATTTCCATCCAGTAACACCTTCAACAGGCAGGAACGTATATCATTCAGAAGCGCCCGTCACGGGCGTTAATGTCCATATAGTGTGCCCGTCCGCCGGAGCACCATGCCTGCTCCGGAAACTGGCCGGGTTCACCCCCCAGAAAGGAGTCACCATGAGTCCGAACAAAACACTTTTCCTGCTGCTCTTGTGCGCGGGGCTATCCAGCCCGGCCCTGGCCGAAGCCCCCAAGGCCCAAAACGGCCACTTTATTGATGCCAGTGGTGCGGCCCTATATACCTTCGACAAAGATATCGACGGAAAAAGTGCCTGCCGCGACAAATGCGCCAAGAATTGGCCACCCGCTCTTGCCGGGCAGGACGACGTAGCCAGCGGCGACTGGAGCTTCGTGGAAAGCCATGACGGCAAACGGCAATGGGCCTACAAGGGCAAGCCCTTATACCTCTTTGTCAAAGACAAAAAGCCGGGCGACACAAGCGGGGACGGCGCGGGAGGCGTCTGGCATCTGGCCAAGCCCTGAGTCTGCGTCAGCACAGCCCTGGGCCGGGCGACTTATGCACGCCCGACGGCCTTCTCCCGTAGCGCCTTGTGCAAGAGCTTATCCAGGGCGCTGGCAAACGCACGCCTGTCCGCCTGACTGAGAGCGGCCGGCCCGCCGGTTTCGACACCAGCGCTCCGCAATTCCTCCATCATGTCCCGCATGGTCAGGCGCTCGCTGATGCTATCGGCGGTGTAACGCTCGCCGCGCGGGCTGAGTACCAGCGCCCCCTTTTGCAAAGCCTCGCTTGCCAGGGGAATATCTGCGGTAATGACCAGATCGCCAGGGGCTGCGCGTTCAACGATATAGTCGTCCGCCACATCGAATCCTCGCGGCACTTGGACAGCTCGGATCAGAGGCGATGGCGGCGTGCGCAGCATTTGATTGGCCACCAGAGTGAGTGGCTGCTGCAACCGTTGCGCCACCCGATACAGGATGTCCTTGATGACGGCGGGACAGGCATCGGCATCGACCCATATATTCATGAAATAGTCCTTTGGTGCGGCGTCGGTACAATTTGGAACCCTAAACAGATCGACGGTTGCGCTAAGTTGATAAAGAGCCCTTGAAGACCTCAAAACGTATCTTTCAGATGCCCGCCGGGACGGCTGCGATGAGTCCTTTCCTTAACCAGATCATCCTCAATCATCCGGCCCGCCCGGCTTACGATACGATCCAGCATGACGCCAAGCGCTTGCACCTCCTCAGCACCCAAGTCCTGAAAAATAACGTCATTCAGCGAAGCTACCAGCGGCATGATCTCGCGATATAGATTCAGCCCGCGCTTCGTGACAGAGATATGAACTGTTCTCGCGTCGTAGAGGTCTCGGCTGCGCTCCAACAAGCCTTTACTGCATAACGAACCCACCGCGCGCGAGGTACGCGGCGCATCCAGAGCTGCGACATGAGCCAATTGGGTCGAGGTCAGGCTATCGTACTGACCCGCAATCGCCAGCAGACGCCATTCACGACGAGTGATATTGAAGCGACCCTCACACAAGCGCGTAAAGATCGGATTTCCGGCCGCCCAGGCACGGTACAGCTTGAACATCAGCATCTCGTCAAGTGTCGGCAGGCAGTCGGGCAAATCCGCTGCTCCGACAGACTTCCGCACAGGGCCTGTCGTTTTAATGCCCATGAGTGGATGCCTCCCGTAACAGTCCGATACTTGATTAGAACAATTAATGCCTAGCTTGGTAAGCTGCCATCTAATATTAAGACAAATCAAGTCTGAGGAGACAAGCCCATGATCAAGAACGTATTTCGAGCAGCTTTGTTGCCCTGCCTCCTGCTTGCAAGCTGCGCTGTTGGCGCTGCACAGGCCAATACAAGCAAGCTGTCCTCTCCGCTGACAATAGTCGTCGGCTATGCGCCGGGCGGAGCCACAGATCGTGCGGCACGGATCGTAGCGTCCGGCTTGCAGGCAAAACTGGGAGTCCCGATCGTTATCGAAAACAGGACGGGCGCAGGCGGTCGTATCGCCGCACAGCATGTCAAAGACGCCGGGCCGGAGGATAATATTTTGCTGCTTGGCAATCCCGCAGTGATGGTGGTGGCGCCGCTCGTTTTCGATAACCTGGCCTACGATGCAAAAAAAGACTTCCAGCCAGTCTCTATGGTGACCGAGTATGGATTCGGCGTCGCCGTTTCGGCCGACAGCCAAATCAAGACCATGCAAGAACTTGTGGACTGGGCCAAGTCCAATCCTGAGCAATTCAATATCGGCGTTCCTGCAACGGGCAGCCTCCCACACTTCTTTGGCCTGATGCTTTCCGAACAAATCGGAGCCGAAGGCCAGATCATCGGCTATCGCGGCTCTGCGCCCGTCATCACCGACTTGATCGGCGGCGCTGTGCCGGTGGCCATCGACACACTGGATGCCTTGACCCAGCAGCACCAGGGCAAACGTATCCGCATCCTGGCCACATCAGGTGAAGCACGTGAAGCGGCGTTGCCCGAAGTACCTACCTTCAAGCAAGCCGGCATAGATCTGAAGGCCTCGGGCTGGAACACCTTTTTTGCCTCTTCCTCTATGTCCCACGACAAGGCCGGCATGCTGGGAGACGTCATCAAGTCAGTCACGGCAGACCCGGCGATACGCAAGAAACTGCAAGATGGCGACTTGATTCCCGTGTCGGCCAATGCACAGGAAACCGGCAAGCTGGTGGATGCATTCCGCGCTCAGTGGGCACCCGTCGTCAAGGCTTCAGGCTTCGTCGTCACCAAGTAGGCCACTAACATCAGGCAAGATCGATGAGCCCCGCCAAAAACGTTCTTTTCATCATGGCAGACCAGTTACGCGCCGATCATCTGGCGTGCTATGGTCATCCGCATATCCGTACGCCAAATATCGATGCGCTGGCCAAGCGCGGCGTACAGTTTGAGCGCGCGTTTGTTAATTCGGGCGTTTGCGGACCATCGCGCATGAGCTACTACACCGGACGCTATCCTTCCACGCATGGAGCAACCTGGAATCGCGTTCCTTTATCTGTGGGTGAAGTGACGCTGGGCGAATATCTGCGTGCAAGCGGTCGCAAGCTGGTACTGGCAGGCAAAACCCATGTCATGGTGGACCACGCCGGCCTGGAACGCCTCGCGCTGGATGGCGGCAGCGAGTTGGGGCGCCTGCTAAGCAGCGGAGGCTTCGAGGAGATTGATCGCTACGATGGCCATCACGAGCCCGGCAAAGAAAGCGGCTACCCAGCCTATCTGCGCCGCCACGGCTATGAATCGAACGACCCCTGGACCGACTTCGTCATTTCTGCACAAGGGTCGAATGGTCAGGCCGTCAGCGGCTGGCACATGCGAAATGCGCGATACCCGGCCCTGGTGCAGGAAGAGCACTCCGAAACCGCCTACATGACCGATCAGGCTTTACGATTCATGCAGCAACAGGCAGAGCAGCCCTGGGTCATGCACTTAAGCTACGTGAAACCGCATTGGCCTTACATTGCACCTCATCCTTATCACGCCATGTATTCACCTGACCAGTGTCTGCCTGTCGTGCGCAACGAAACCGAACTGCACCATGCGCACCCCGTACTGCAGGCCTATCGCCAACACGAAGAAAGCATCAGTTTTTCGATGGATGAGTGCATAAAGACTGTGCGACCGGCCTACCAGGGCCTGATCACACAACTGGATGACCATCTGGGCCGGCTGTTCGACCATATGGAGCACGCAGGGCTCATGGAAAACACGCTGATCATATTTACTGCAGACCACGGAGATTTCCTGGGTGATCACTGGTTGGGCGAAAAAGAGCTGTTTTACGACACCGTGCAGCGTGTACCCATGATCGTCGTCGACCCATCATCGGCCGCGGATGCGACCCGCGGCACCGTCGAATCCAGGATGGTGGAATCCGTCGATGTGCTGCCCACCATTCTGGCATGGCTGAAACAACCGCTTCCCATCCACCGACTGGAGGGGCGCAACCTGTTGCCCATTTTGCACGGCGAACCAGTCGAATGGCGGGACTGTGTATTTTCGGAACTGGACTACAGCTACCGACTTTCGCGGCTGCTGACCCACAAGACACCACAAAACGCCCGCGCCTGGTCTGTGCGGACCGACCAATGGCGCTACGTGTACTGGATGGATGAGCCCGAGCAGCTTTACGATCTGCATGCAGACCCGGATCAATTCCACGACCTGGGCCAGGATCCCGCCTACGCCACAGTGCGAGACGAATGCCGCGAACGCCTATTGGCCTGGTTCGCGGGTCTGAAGCGACGCACGACAGTCAGCTTTGAAGGTGTGGAACACGGTACTAACGCCCACAAGAAAGCGGGTGTACTTTTCGGACAATGGTGAAAGGTAATCATCCATGCCCGATTTTTCAATCATCCCACAGGCCTGCTCCATCTGGTTGATCCAGATGCAGCAGATACAAGCGCAAGTCAAACTCGTACTGGTAGTAGTTGGGCTCCATGTGCAGGCACAACTGATAAAAGCTTTTGTTGTGGTCACCTTCTTTCAAGTGGGCCAACTCGTGTACAGCTATCATCTTTAAAAACTCGTCGGGCGCTGCGCGAAATATCGTTGCAATACGGATTTCACGTTTACTTTTCAACTTACTTCCCTGTACACGGGAAATCGTGGCGTGCGTGCCCAACGCGTGCGCGATGACTTGAATTTTGCTGTCGAAGGTCACTTTGCTGATGGGCGCACCAGTGCGGATGTACTGGTTCTTCAGACCAATAACATAGTCATACAGCGCCTTGTCGGTACGTATCCCGTGCGCTTTGGGATAGCGGCTGCGCAAGCCGTCCGCCAGCAGACCCCGGCTGGCCAGCAGCCGCACTTTGTCTTGCAAGTCTTGGGGGTAGCCTTTCAGGTAATTCATGGGTGGGAGTCTCCGTAGGGGGAACTGTACCAAATCCCAGGACAGCGTTTACTTTTATAGGAGCTGAAAAGTTATTTGATTAAAAACTTTGGACGGAGCGTATGGGAGAGCAACTATGCTCAAATCGAAGACGCCATGGCCCGCATCGCGGCATATCCCAAACTGGGTACCCTCCCGGATGAATTGACCAGTGTCAGCCTTGTGCAGTACCGCACAATTCATGAGCTAGTTTGACGAGGATACGCCTGGCTGACCCAAGAACAGTTTGTTCAGTTCCGCGCCATCTGGGGCGTCTCCAAACTGGTCGAATCTTCCACTTCCTGCAATGCCTCGCGCGGCAACCATGAATCCTCCCCAAGCGGCACGGGCTAAGCCTCCGCCTACGCTGATGCGTCGCACGCCGAGGTCGGCAAGGGCATCCACGGTGAGTTCGGAGTTCCCGCCGATAAGTACGTTCACTGGTTTCGGAGCCACAGCAATCACAACCGCCTTGATGTCGCTAATGGACTTGATACCGGGTGCGTACAGGCAATCTGCACCCGCGTCCGAGTAGGCCTGAAGTCGTGCGATGGTATCGGCTAAGTCCTGAATGCCGACGAAAAAGTTTTCGGCGCGACCAATAAGCATAGTGTTGGGCGCCACACGGTCAATCACGGATCTCGCTACACGGATGCGCTCCACCCCTTCCGCAATATCCCGAACGGGGAAGTCCGCCTGTCCCGTCGAATCCTCAATGGACAGGCCTGCGACCCCGGTCTCCACAGCCAGCTTCACGCTTTGCTCCAGTTCATCAAGAGTATTGCCGAACCCACTCTCGAAGTCAGCGTTGATGGGCAGATCGTTCGTCTCTACCATCATACGCATGTGGGCAAGGGTTTCTTCACGTGACAGCTTGCCATCGGGGCGTCCCATCGACCAGGCAAGGCCTGAGCTGGTAGTAGCCAGAGCCTTGAATCCCAATGACGAAAGAGCCTGGGCGCTTCCGATGTCCCAGGGGTTAGGAATTACGAAACATCCATCGCTATGGAGCTGGCGGAAGTCTTCACGCTTTTGAGAAACTGTCGGTCTTTGCACTGTGGTCTCCTGATTTGCTGTGATTGTATAGATCATCCTCATAGTTCGGCTCGCGCTGGCCCGGTCATGGGATGCATTGTCTCGTGTCGTTCGCCTAGTATGTGCACCATGTAGTCGGCGTAACCGCGAAACGACGCATTACGCCACGCGGTATTGGGCGAGACGGGGCTGGACCGCCGACGTCCTCCCAATGCCTTGAACCATTCGTAGGGCAACGCCCCCTTTTTTGCAGCCAAGAAGGTATGCAGGCGAGCAAGGCAAGTGGCGTAGTTACAGCACTTCCTGGAGCCGCTGACCCAGCTTTTTGTCAGCAGCCCCATCAGTAAATAAGTTAACGACTCTGAACCGGCGCCAATGGATGAACTGTTTGGCCTTCATCCCGGCCATTCTCAGCCGCGCGCGCCCCTTTGAAACGCAGCAAACGCAATGCATTGAGCGTGACTATCGCCGTAGCACCCGTGTCGGCCAACACGGCAACCCACAAGCCAGTGACGCCCAGTACAGTGGTGATCAGGAATACCGCCTTCAGGCCCAGCGCGAAAATCACATTCTGATGAATGTTCGCCATGGTTGCACGTGAAAGCGCGACCAGATGGGCGACGTCCGTGACTCGGCTGTTCAGCAGCGCCGCGTCGGCTGTTTCCATCGCCACATCCGTACCGCCACCCATCGCGATGCCGACATCCGCCGTTGCCAACGCTGGCGCATCATTAATTCCATCTCCGACCATGGCTACTTTCGAATGCTGCTTCATCTCATTAATCAGGCGCAGCTTATCTTGGGGTAGAAGCTCAGCCTCCCACTCTATGCCCAAGTGCTGTGCAATAGCCTGGCCGGTACGGCGATTATCACCGGTGAGCATGACCGAGCGTATGCCCATCGCCTTGAGCTGAGCCACGCCTTCTTTTGCGTCGCGCCTGGGCTCGTCGCGCAATGCCACCAGCCCAAGCGCTTCTTGTGTTTTTTCGTTAAATAGAACCGAAACAGTCTTTCCGGTGTCTTGTAACGCCTCGATGTGTGCATGGTGCTCGGGCAATAGCGTTGCGGCCTGGGCGGCGTATACAGGAGAACCAACTGCCAGCGCGCGTCCAGCCACACTTGCATGCACCGCTTTACCCGCAGTAGCGGAGGCGTTCGAGGCAACCGGGATAAGGATATTCGCTGATTCAGCGTGGCTCACAATTGCTTTTGCGAGCGGATGATTAGAGCCGGATTCCACGCTTGCGGCGAGCGCCAATACCTCGTCCTCACCTCCTTGCGTAAAGGCAACGACGTCGGTTACTCGCGGCCTGCCTTCGGTCAGGGTACCGGTCTTGTCGAATCCGATTATGCTCACTCTACCGATGGTTTCCAGTGCGTTACCGCCCTTGACGAGCAATCCGCGGCGCGTACCAACAGCCAAGCCCGAAGCGATAGCGGCTGGTGTTGATAGCACGAGTGCGCAAGGACAGGCGATCAACAAGAGTGCCAAGCCACGATAAAGCCACGTTTCCCACTCTCCTCCCAGTGCCAACGGAGGAACAAGCACGATCAGCGCGGCAATGGCCATTACCGCAGGCGTGTAGTAGCGGCTGAACTGCTCGATAAACCTGGCGGTCGGTGCTTTGGATGCCTGCGCCTGCTCGACCAACTGGATGATGCGTGAGATCGTATTGTCGGCGCCGGTCTTTTCCACCCGAACCTGTAGCACCCCGTCGACGTTAATCGAACCCGCAAAGACACCATCGCCTGTTGTCTTTGCAAGAGGAATGGATTCGCCAGTCACGGGCGACTCATCTAGGCTGGACGTGCCTTCAATAATCACGCCATCGGCCGATACCCGGTCACCAGGACGCACGAGCACATGGTCATTAACGCGCAGCGAGGCCGCAGGGACCTCGCGCTGCCCGCCCTGGGGATCGAGCAAGACCGCCGTCTTTGGCACCAGTGACGCCAAGGCTCTGATGCCGGCGCGGGCGCGGCCGGCAGCCACACTTTCCAGCAACTCACCGACCGAGAACAAGAAGACGACAGCCGCCGCTTCTTCGGCTTCCCCGATGAAGAGAGCGCCAAGTGCGGCCACCGACATCAGCGTTTCGATCGAGAATGGTGAGCCCGACATGGCCAGTGCAAGCGCTTTGCGTGCAAAAGGAAAAACGCCGGCAATCACGGCTGCAGCGAACAGCCAGGTTCCATAGGCGGGAAAAAACAGTGCCATCGCATAAGCGACGCCCATCAAGATCCCGAGTCCGACGACCTGCTTGCCTTTCCTGGTTTGCCACCAACGCTGGTGGCGTACGACAGCTTGGTGGTCCGCATCAATGCCCGATGCGGTCTGTTGGCTTGCGCTCGCGGATACGCCAAAGCCCAGGCTCTTGATAGTTTTTTCGATATCGCTTACCTGAGTGACCGAATCCGGTGCCAGCGTCAGTTCCAACTTCTCTGTGGCAAAATTCAGACGAATATCGGAGATACCGGGCATGCGCGCCAAAGCCGTTTCAATTTTGCCGACGCAACTTGCGCAGTCCATACCTTCTACCTGCCAGGAGATACCCGGGGGCGGATCGGTGATGACTTCCGCGTGCGGGTCGACCGAGTGGATTGCTTTGACAACCTTGCCCGCACAACCGCCGCATGTCATGCCTTCGATATGAAACCGCATCAGAATTTCTCCTTTGAATGGAATCATTAGAAACCCTCTAGTGGCTGCAGAGTCAAGCGATCTGGCTCCGGCTATATCCAATCCCGACAAACTTGGTTTCGTTGCCTCATAAGTCTATAGTTACTATAATGTTTTAGACGCTAGAGACGGTTGTCGTGCAAATGGGTCAGGTGGACAACAGTTTGATGAATTTCATATATCTATCTCTTTTTCGTTGTGAAAGGAGCGTTAGCGCGAGAGCCAGGTGGCGGTATCGATCACTTCGCCATACATGAATGCAAGCGCTGCCATCAGCGCGGCATGGACTTGTGCGGCCGGCACAGCCGTTCCTTCGAACTCCAGATCGCGGGTTGCGCATGCATCGTGAATGGTGGTGGCCTTGTATCCGAAGTCCACGGCGGCACGTACCGTCGCATCGACGCACATATGACTCATTGCGCCCACGACGACGACCTCCTGGACACCCTTTTCATCCAGCAACTGCCTGAGTGGCGTATCCCGGAACGAGTTCGCATAGTTCTTGACGATGACCGGCTCGCCTTGGGCGGGCTTGACTGCTTCGTTGATCTGCACGCCGTCGGTGCCAGGCACGAAGATCGGTGCATCGGGGGTTGGCATCTCATGGCGGATGTGGATCACGGCGTCGCCTTTCTCGCGCGCGGCCGCAATCACTTTGGCGGCGTTGACGGTGGCTTGCTCGATACCGACCAGCGGAAATTTTCCCTGGGGAAAGTATTCATTCTGGATGTCGACGACAACGATGGCTCGTTTGCTCATGGTGTGTTCCTTGTTATTTCGGAATGGTGAAGGATTGAGCTTCAAGTGTGCAACACCTGTGCTAAGCTGACGAGTGGCTATATCGACATATTTAGGGTCAATAACGACAAATGAATAAAAAGCAGCGCAATGAGATCGGCTTGGTGCTTTATCCAGAGGCACAACTTGCAGCAGTCCTGGGTTTGACTGACTTGCTCGGTGTTGCAGGCCGTATCGCGACCGAGCACCTGAAACTGAACAGCAGTCCTTTGCGGATCAGTCACTGGCAGCGTAAGACCTCTGGCGCCAACCCTGTGCGCATCTTCGATAGCGAACCTGGTGCATCGGGAGATCTGTCGGCGCTCATCGTGCCGCCGACCTTGAGCGAACCGATAGCAGCGGAAGCCGCTGCGCCCTGGGCCGATTGGCTTAAGCGGCACCATGCAAACGGGGTCATGCTGGGTTCGGTCTGCGCCGGCGCCTTTCTGTTAGGGGAAACAGGATTGCTGGCCAAACGCAAAGTCACGACGCACTGGGCTTATACCGATCTATTCCAGACCCGCTTTCCGGAAGCTTATCTTGAGATCGATCGCCTCATCATCGATGACGGGGATATCGTGACGGCAGGTGGAGCCATGGCATGGACCGATCTGGGCTTAAGGCTGGTCGATCGTTTCCTTGGCCCCCACATCATGATTGAAACAGCACGCATGCTGTTGATCGATCCACCAGGGCGCGAGCAATGTTATTACAGCGCGTTCTCACCCCGGCTAACGCATGGCGATGCCGCTGTGCTGAAGGTACAGCACTGGCTTCAAGCCACACAGGCCAAGGATATTGCGCTGCCGACGCTGGCCGCGCACGCTCAATTAGAGGAACGCACCTTTCTTCGCCGCTTCCAGAAAGCGACGGGCATGACGACAACGGAATACTGCCAGCGGTTGCGCGTAGGAAAAGCCCGCGAACTTTTGCAATTCAGCACGCTATCGGTTGAGCAGACTGCCTGGGATGTTGGCTATAGCGATCCAGGTGCCTTTCGCAAGGTGTTCACGCGCATTGTGGGTTTGTCGCCCAGTGAGTGCCGCCGCAGGTTCCACGCGGATTAACGCCCCCCATCCGAACTAACCGCCAATTTACAGATCAGTGCATCGCTCAAGTCGAAGCTTGCCGAGGCTTTAGAAGCCAGCGCCGGCACGTAGTGGAGGTCGGGATACGACAGGTGCGTGCTGCCCCATCAACTCAACGATCCAATCGATGAACACACGCAGCTTCGCACTGACATGCCTATTCTGGGGAAACGCGACGTACATCGGCATGGGGTCAAGCTGCCAATCCGTAAACAACGGGATCAATTCGCCCCGCGTCACGGGCGCCTGGGCCATGTAGGACGGCAGCCAAAGGGCGCCGAGCCCCGCCCGGCCTGCCGCTAGATAGGCATTGCCATCGTCGACCACCAGGCCGAGCCGACCCTGCACATCAATACTTTCGCCCTCACGGCGCATGATGCACGGGAATACGCGCCGCGTGCGCGCCCATGAAAAGCCTACGATACGGTGATGCGGCAACTCCAATTCACTGGGGTGATCGGGCTGGCCCGCCTGCGCAAGATAACTCGGCGCCGCGTACACTGCCAGCGGCAAATCCGCTGCATGCCGCGCCACCAGCGACTGGTTGGTAATTTCTCCCCCACGCACGACGCAATCCACGTTTTCGTCAATCAAGTCCACGACACGATCGCTGACACCAAGATGCAGCTGAATGTCAGGGTACTTGGCATGAAAGGCCGGCAAGGCCGGTACCAGAATCAAGCTGGCAAACGGGCTGGGCACATCCACCCGCAGCCTGCCCCGAGGTGACGCCAGAGCGCTGGACAGACTGGTTTCAGCATCATCCATATCGGCCAGCAAGCGCAACACGTGTTCGTAATAAGCCGCGCCGTCCGGGGTTACGTTGACCTTGCGTGTCGTGCGATTCAGCAGCCTGACGCGCAGGTGCGCCTCCAGTTGCTGCACCAGTTGTGACACTGTCGTCTTGCTCAAGTGCAGGGTATTCGCCGCCTTGGTGAAACTGCCGGTTTCCACGACCCGGGCAAAGGCCTGCATGGCATCGAAACGGTCCATCTTCACCCCTCGGCTCTGGCATTGTTTGGGTTTCACAAACAGTCTTGTGTGTGTTGGCCAGTTTATCAGTTAAGCCCCAGTCATTAGTATTTCACACTGACACACCAGCCGGCATCGGCCCAATAATGAAGGAGTCAGTTCAATGACAACTCGCAATGTTGTTTTTCCATCTGGACGCCAAGCGCTTTATGAACGAAACCGCTACTCGCCTGCCATCCAATCCAACGGCTTTCTGTTCGTCTCCGGCCAGGTCGGCAGCCTGGAAGACGGCTCGCCGCAACAAGAGCTGAAAGAGCAGGTACGACAGGCTTTTGAAAACTTGAACGCCATCTTGACGGCCGCCGGGTGCAGCTTCGACGACGTGGTTGACGTCACGGTTTTTATGATCGATCCACAGTCGACGTTCGAGGAAATCTGGCAAGTGGTGCCCGAGTATTGGGGCGAAGCGCCTCATCCGACCTTGACCGCCGTGGGGGTCACCTGGCTATATGGATTTGATTTCGAAATCAAGGTCATCGCCAAACTGCCGTAGAAAGAGCAACCCCTGGTCATTACGACAAAAACCCGCAAAGCCTTGAACCATGCGGGTTTGATCAATTTTAATTCTGGTGGGCGGTACTGGGTTCGAACCAGTGACCCCTGCCGTGTGAAGGCCGGGTGACAGGGTAATCTGAAGTTAATAGAAGTTTATATCATACTGATATTACTCATAAAAATTAAATTTCAGTTCGCCAAAGTTCATGGTAATTTTCCGTACTAATTCCGTACGGAGAAAATATTGGCTAACTCAATCAAGTCTGTCGCCGGTCGAAAAAAAATGTTGCCCAGACGAGAACCATACTGGGACCGAATCGAGGCTGGTAGTTTCCTTGGCTATCGAAAGCTGAACGACGGAACCGGAACTTGGATTGCTCGCTGGCGCACAGAGGAAGGCTCGCAGAAATACTGCGCACTCGGCAGCCACCAAACCTACGACGATGCAGCGAAGGCAGCGCGGGAGTGGTTCGTACAATGCAGTGGCGGCAGCACAGAAACTGTTGACGTCGAGGAAGCCTGTAAACGCTACGTCGCTGACCGTCGAACCGAAAAAGGTGACGCTACCGCCAAGGATGCAGAGGGGCGCTTTAAGCGCTTGGTCTTCGGGACGAAATTCGGCCGAATTAAACTATCAGCCCTTAAAACTGCCCACATAACGGACTGGCGCAATGCCATGGTCGAGCGCAACAACAGGGACGACGAAGACGACGACCCCGATGCTGATCGGCGGGCGAAAGACTCCGCGAACCGTAACCTCGCCACGTTAAAAGCAGCACTGAACCTCGGCTATCGCATGGGACTGATCGCAAGCACGGCGCAATGGGACCGAGTCATGGCATACGAGGGCGTCAGCAAGCGCCGGGATGTGTCGCTGACGATGGCCGACAGGAAGAGGCTGATCGCCGCAGCGACACCAGATTTGACTACATTCTTACAGGCCATGTTGCTGACAGGCTGCCGCCCTGGGGAGCTGGCGAGCAGTACCGTCGGGGACCTCCATCCGGCCGGCCTCCTAACAGTCACTGGCAAAACTGGACGCCGTACCATTCCGCTCTCTCCAAGGGCACTGGCGCTGCTTAAGTCGTCCGCAGGGCAACGGGACATCCTCGAGCCGCTTCTGACGCGCTCGGGCGCTGCCTGGACTCGATTCGAGTGGCGCGACGCCTTCCGTGACGCTCGCAAGGCTGCGAGCTTACCAGACACTGTCGTTATGTACTCGCTACGGCATGTCGCCATCAGTGAAATGCTGGTCAGCGGCATGGACCCAATGACAGTTTCCAAAATCGCTGGCACCTCCATTGAAATGATCTCCCGGCATTACGGCCATTTGATACGAGACAAGGTTGTGGCCCAACTCGCCAAGGTGAAAGCACTATGAGCGAGTTTTTTATAGACGGCGACATGCTCCAACCGGGCGACCAAGAAGCGGTGCGCCAAAGTTGCGGCATTGCTGCCGAGCGCCTAGGGGAAATCGCCAAGGAAGCCAAGGTGGGCCATGATGACATCCTGGATCATGTTTTATCTGCGTTGAGGCGCATTGCAGACGGAGAGTCGCCTAATGAAGCGTTTGGCTGGGCACAAGACAGCCGCGGTAGGCGACCAGGCAATCACGCCCTACGTAACTTCGTAGTTCGCCAAACGGTCCAGACCAGAATGCGCAATATAGGTGAAGCTCGGACAAAGGCTTGTTTTAGCGTTTCTAGCGAATCTGAAGAAGGAGTGTTCCTGCTCGGATTTGAATTGATCAAATCGATCTGTAAAGGCTTGACGAAAGATTCCAAGATACCGTTTCCTGAAAACATTTATCCAATAGACCCGGTCCGCTATCTTAGGTAAACAAATCGGATTTGATTCTCTTTGCCGCGCATGAACTAGAGCGGAAAATTCGGGCTGACTTCCACAAACAGGAACAGCCAAAAATGAACAAATCCCCAAACACCTCCCCCCGTGCCGCCTACTCCATAAAGGAGTTCTGCGATGCACACGGCATCACAAAAGTAACCATCTACAAGATGCTAAAAGAAGGAACCGGCCCTCGAATCATGAAGGTCGGCGCTCGCACGCTTATCAGCACAGAAGCAGCAGCCGAATGGCGCCGCCAATGCGAGGAAGGCGCACAACTTCTTCCTTCCCGCCGGCGTTGAGGTGTCTCATGCAAACACGCACGAACCTCTCCAAGGCTGGCGCTCATCCAACAAAGTTAATTTATCCCTTTGTCGCCCTTTTCGACCAAGCCAATGTCACCTCTGCCAGGGATATATCCACATATCCGCAAGGTCTGAATGGCGCAACTCCAGCATTACAAGGCACTGGCGGGGCGCAAGACAAACCCTCCCGTATGCAATGCTGTGCTGCCTGGAATCGGCTGCTCTTACGCATTAAAGCTGGCAGGACTAAAGCATGAGTGGTACAGCGCTGTCGCACACTGACATGATTGCGCTGCATCATGCCAACACTGCGCCAACTTGGCTAGTCCCGCTTCAGCCGGCTTCAGTCGCAAAGGAGGCGCCACAGGTCGCCTGGCTCGTAAAAGGCCTGTTGCCTGATGCGGGGCTGACTGTGATCTTTGGTGCGAGCAACTCCGGAAAGACCTTTCTTGCGCTGGACCTTGCTCTGGCGCTTGCCTGCGCACAAGGACACTGGCTGGAGCAGCGATGTCACGCCAGCGGGGTGATCTACCTTGCCCTGGAAGGCAACCTCGCCGCAAGGCTTAGGGCATGGGAACGCGAGCATGGCACAGCGCGGCAGCGCGACGCCACTTTTGCAGTCTATAGCGGCGCGCTAGATCTCTTTTCCATCAGCACCGATGGGGTTACTCGGATTGCAGACGATCTGCTCGCTCAAACCATTGAGATGGGTTGGCGGCCAGGACTGCTCATTGTGGACACCCTCGTTCGGGCGGCTCCCGGAGCAGACGAAAATTCCGTAAAGGACATGTCACGCGTTATTGAGAACCTGACCGCCTTGGGGCGTGCGTTAAATGCCTGCGTGCTGGTTATCCATCACAGCGGCAAAAACCAGGATGCAGGCATGCGCGGTTCGTCTGCGCTGCTTGGGGCGGCCGACCAGGTGCTTGAAGTGCGCCAAGAGCACAATGCCCGCACGGTAAAAGTGTTTAAGTCACGCGATGCCGGTAAGGATATCGACATTTCATTCGATTTGAAGGTTGTGGAGCTGGAACTCGATGATGACGGCGAGCCGATAACCTCATGCGTGGTCATGGCGCAGGCGCCGGATGCGGAGCGTCGTTACCAGCCTCCGCCAAAGCCTAAAGGGAACAACCAAAGAATAGTGTTCCAGGTGTTGTGGGACATACTCCTGAGCCTGGGCCAACCAGGTATAGCACCTGCACCGGACGATCGCCCTTCCGTCTCGCTCGATGAGCTGATCGCCAATACTCGAGCCCTGTTGCCTTGTGAGCCTCGACGCGCACCAGAACGCATCAGAAGTGCTGTCACGGCGATGGTTGCGTCCGGCGTGGTCCATTTTGAGAACGAGCGGTTGTGGCTGCCATCGGGCACATTTACCCCCCAAGGTCAGCCGCGCAAATGACGTGTTGTAACTGGCCGAGTTATCCCGAAAGCCCGAATGTTCCCGAAAACGGGACAAACAGGAATTCATCAATCAGACGGATCCATGTCCCGAAAAACTATCCCATTCCCCCCTTCTTTAGGGGGAATGGGATTCGGGACAACCGTCGCAATTCAAGGAGCATTCAATGAGCACCTGCTATCAAACAAAAATTATCGGCATCGTTCAGGGTCGACAAGTCGTCCGAATCATCCACCACCGGACGCCCGCCAAGGATCTGGCGCGCTGGAGCCATGTTCCAGCCTATGACGGTAAGGCGTTCCGCAAGTCAGACAAGTACGATAGCGAACAGAACTTTGACCATTTCGTAAGCGTAGACCAGGGTACGATCGATTTGATTGAGCTTGGTTTGACGCCTGCCGATCGACCACAGGACATCTTTCCTTCGATCTCTGGCCCAGGCGAACCCATCATGCGTATTCCGCACGCAACATGGTGGAGAGCTCCGAACGGGGGGCTGATAGTATGGTCGGATTGCTACGAGTTAGAAGTAGACAAGACTGTTCAGCTACTCCATGCCAAGGGTTGGTCCACCGAGACACTTCCGGCCGGGTATGCGCATTGGAATCGGGCGCAGTGCATCCCGGTCGTTGGCAGCTCACAGTTGGCCGATGCAGCGTGGCTGAAGGATACAGTGCTCTGTTCCGGCCCGCCTCAGGCAGCTTAAAACGACCCGATGTAAAACAAAAAAAGTCCGCCAGAATTTGACAGGCCTGAATCATAATTTAGCAACTGGCGGGCATACCTTTAAAAAAAGCGCGCGCGAGGCGCCTGCTTCACCTGGTGCAGCTTGCCTTGCACCAGGTGAAGCAGCGCGCTAGTCGCTCAACCACTCTCGCCAACAGCATGGCATGCTCGATCGGCGGCCTGTGTATCGGATAGACCCATACAATCGGCACATACGACCGCCAGCACGTCAAACCAGTCCGGCTCATCATCGCACCACCGAGCGCCATCCCAAATCGCTGTCTGCTTACAACGCACCCATGCTCCATGGGGTTGCGTCATGTCGACCGGCTTATTGCACTTGGCGCAAGGGTGGATGGGGCCAGCTTCTATCCTATTGTGTTGATGTTTCTCTGCCAGCCCCTGGGCCTTCAAAAGTGTGCCCAGCATGGCCTTGCAACACGTGCTGGAGCAAAACCTGGCAATCACGTTCGTCGCGGCCAGCGTCAGATACGCCTGCTCGTCAAGCGTGCGTCCGCGTAAACTGTAGTCGATCGCGTGATGCTGCAATGCGAACGCCTGATGGGAAGTGTCCAACAGCGTGCTACATGCATGACAGGGGCCGGGCGAGGATGGCTCAGAGTTGGGCGAGCGCGTCGATGATAGGTTGGTCATTTTTGTTATTGAGCACCTTATTCAGTTGTTCTATGGGCACCAGCAAGACTGCCTGGCTCTCCCATCCCATATCGGCCGGATCGCCACCGATGCGTTCAGCCAGAAAGTAGCGCGTGTAGCTTTGGCTGCGCTTTACGTCCACCAGGTGCCGCAGCAACCGTACTTTCAGGCCGGACTCCTCAAACGCCTCGACCAAGGCCGTAGCCTGCGCCGACTTGCCATCCATCGTGCCCTTGGGAAAGGTAGCCTCATAGCCTGCAAAGCCGTTGCTGGGCGCGACAACCCACACGCGACCATCGGATTCGCGCAGCACGACGCCAGCGGCCCTTTTATAGCCTGACGGGGCATTGAACGCAGGCTCCACAATCGACGCCTGGGCCACCAAGGCCTCCCAGCCCTTGTCGCTTTTTGGCGCATCAGCCCATGACGCCACCGCCACGCCGTTTATCTGCGCTGGACTCATGCCATCGGGCACGATGCAGGCGATGGACGACGGATCGCTCCAGGCGGACAGCGCCGTAGGGATGCTGGGCTTTTTCAGTACCACCTTATTGCCGTGTTCGTCCTTGCGCGGATGATATACCGGGCCTGCTACCATTGCTTTTGGCGCACTCTGCAAACGGTATAAGACGTCCCAAACGTCGTGGTAGAGGGCTGCTCGTGCCTTACCCTGGGGCTTGGCGACTTCGTCCTTGAAGTTGCTATAGGTCGTTTGTAAGGCGAGTTCTCCCAGCGCTTTGACAATGTCTTCCCTTGGCGCTGTGGCCCGGTAAGCATAGTCAGTGCCTTTGCCCGCCACCGTGCGGGTCAAGGTGGGCAGCACGCCGTTACGCAGGTTATCCAAGTCGCCGGCCACACGCGCACGAACAGTTAGGGTACCGGCGGCGACATCCGATGGTTTCTGAACGATTGAGAAAAAGCCCGCTGGGGTCAGTAGCCACATTATTGTTGTTTCCTATATTTGGCGGTTAAAATCGTAGTTGTCAGGACGATGGCACAGAAAGCCCGAAGATGCCAGCAGCGTCGCGGCGCACCTCGCTCTTGACGAGCGAGCGCGTAAACCCATACAATGTACGTAACAACACCCGCCACGCCTCTGCTTGCAAGCGCACCCCGGCGGGTTTTTTATTGCCTATGAACTTCATCAAACCCGCCATCGATCTGGACGCCCAGCTTGCGTTGCTTCGCAGCCGAGGGCTGATAATTCCCGATGAAGATCGAGCTCGTCATTACCTACGGTTCGTTGGCTACTATCGTCTGGCGGGCTATGCGCTGCCTTTTCAGGTCAACTACAACGCCGACGGTACGCATCGGTTTTGCGCAGGCACCACGCTCGAAGACATCCTGAACGTTTATGTCTTTGACCGCAAACTGCGCCTCGCAGTAATGGATGCGCTTGAGCGCATCGAGGTGGCGGTTCGGGCGCTGGTCTCGCAAACGCTGAGCGAGCAGCATGGTCCCCATTGGTTCATGGATGCGTCCCATTTTACGTCAAAGCCGTGGCACGACCGGTTCATCGAACGCGTGAAAACCGACATTGGTCATGACCCAGCCCGGGCTAAGGTTCGGTCGGTCTTCATCAAACACTATTATGACAAATACACGGAGCCTGACTTACCTGCCTCATGGATGACTTTTGAGGCATTGTCGTTTGGCTCGGTGTCCCAAGCGTATACCCATCTGACCCGCGAGAAGCAAAAGCCTATCGCCAAAGCGCTTGGGCTGGACCCGAAAATACTGGCTTCCTGGCTACACGCCCTTTCCTACCTGCGTAACCTAGCCGCTCATCATCAACGGCTTTGGAACCGTGCCTACACCATTAAGCCGATTGCAGCGAAACGATACGCGAAGGACTTGCAAAATGGAAGCCGGCTCTATGCCCAGATGGTTCTTATCCAAGCCTTATTAAGCGTCATTTCTCCCAACTCAGGCTGGGGACGGAGGCTTTCCTCACTGTTGGCCGCCAATCCGGCCATCCCTGGGGCGCGGCTGGGCTTTCCTAACAACTGGCGAGATCGAGAGCTCTGGCGCGACGTTACGCATGGGCCAGCAGCGGATGAACGTCCGAGGTCTTGAGCACCACCGCTGGCGGGCTGAACGCATCGCCCAGCGCATTGACCGCCGTATTCACCGCATCGAGCAGCGTCTCTTGGGACAAGTGGGCGTAGCGCTGCGTCGTACGCACCTGCGTGTGGCCCAGAATCTTTTGCACCTCATACAGACTGCGCCCGTT
Organism: Alcaligenaceae bacterium; assembly: GCA_013416405.1. Lineage (GTDB taxonomy): Bacteria > Pseudomonadota > Gammaproteobacteria > Burkholderiales > Burkholderiaceae_B > Pusillimonas_C. Next base: position 317,988 of record JACCET010000002.1, on the reverse strand, counting down.
ATTGATCAGAAAAGAGGCAAAACTGTGGCGCAGGTCATGGATGCGTACTTCAGGCAGGCCCGCACGGATTCTCGTCGTATCCCAGGAGCGGAAGATCGTCACAAAGGGGGCGCGCGTCTTGGGGTTTGGAAATACCCAAACACAGCCATCGAACCGAGGCACACGCTCGAGCAGCTTGATGACACCTTCGGAGAGCGGTACGTGGCGCGCCTTGCCGGACTTGGAGATGGCAATGCGCCATAGCCGTTTGGGCAAATCAAAGTCGCTCCAGCGTGCATCAAGCACCTCACGCTTACGGGCACCGGTAAGAATGAGCATCGGCACAATGTGCTGCAGCATCTCGGATTCGCTTTGCTGCAGCGCTGCATACAGGCGCGCAGCCTCTTCCTGGGTGATATATCGCTCCTTTTTGTTGTTTTCCTCGAAAAGTGGCACACCTGCCGTCGGATTCTTGATCAACCCGGCCACCTCCCACTTAAGCGCCAGATTAAAGATGTAGCGCATCAGGATAAGCAGCCGGTTCGCTGAACCCGGTGCCGCGCCGTCCGCTCGGCGCCCATGGTGCATGGCAATAATGTCCTGCTTGGAAATTTCGTCCATATGGCGCTTGCCAAAGCGGGGAACAAGGTGGTTATTGAGCAACGAAACGTCCGTATCCCAAGACCGCTTGTAGCCCTTAATGAAAGGCAGGTAGCGCTCATCAACGAATTGAGCAAAGGTTGGCACTTGACGCAATATAGCCTTCTGCTCGGCCGGGTCGTTGCCCAAAGCGACTTGCCCTCGCAACTCATCAGCCCGTTTGCGGGCTTGGTCCAGGGACAAGTCCTGAGCATCTGCCATGCGAAACTGTCGCTGCTTGCCTCGGGCATCCCGGTAACGCAGATACCAGGTACGCCCCCCGGTGGCGCGAACCTCAATCATCAAGCCTTTGCAACCCGCATCGTGGTAATCGGTTTTGGCCTGCCCTCGCGTGCAGGCGAGGACTTTAAGCATCTTTTGGGAAAGCGTCGTGACAGGCATAATGTACCCTTAGATATTAATTAAACAGGAAGAGACACAAACTATGTCTACTGGCACTGAAAGTGTGATCGTATCACAAGAGACACGAATCGTGTCTTCTATTCGTGCAGCAAGAGCTGCTTTAGGGTGGGCTCAACCGGAATTGGCCCGACGCGCCGGGGTGTCACTCGTCTCGCTGGCCCGTCTTGAGTCCGGCATGACCAGCCCGCGCCTGTCGACGGTGGCAAAGATCAAGACGGCGATTGACGCGGCGGGGGTACGGATTGCGGATGATCACCCTCCGGGCGGTTTTACGCTGACGATGTCGCCTGAGGGGATGATTCACGCGCAGGGCACGCTGGAGCGGGGAGTGGTAGGTGAAGATGCTCCTGTGCCAGAAGAATAAACCTACGTCGGATCAAAGGCTTATGGTTCTATTGGGCGGAGAATGTAGGTCGCGCCTACAACGTCAATGGCTGCACAGGAATAGGATAGACATAGGACATGCCGAAATCGACATTAATAATGTCTTTAAGCGCCTGATTTCCAACGACAAGACTTTCAGTACTACTTGGTGACTCACTACTGGTGCTGATACTGGCCCAGACTTTACCGGTACTGATGCCGATGACACGTTCGATGCCACTCTGGGCAGGGCTGGTGAACTGCCTGTTACCGAGCAAAAACTGCAAGGCATTGACTCGTTGGACGGTGGCGCCGGCCGTGACACGCTTAACGCCCATCTGAACGGCTTCAGTGGTCTGTTCGACGCTGAAAACCCCGAAATTAAAAATATCGAGCAATACAACCTGACGGTTTCTAAAGACGGCGCTCATGGCGGTGTGGACCTTGCCCGCGCCAGCGGCTACGACACGCTGCAAAACATCGATTCGCGCGGCGATCTTTACCTCGGTAATGTTAACGTTTCCGAAGACGGCAAAGCGCCCACTATCGCCTTGACCAAGGTGCGCGGCGACACCGAAGTCACTTATGACGACGAAGTTGACAGCGTCTCGGTACAAAACGTCACTGCAAGCAAAGTCGGCTTGCACGACGACGATGCCAACCTGCGCATTGATGTCGACAGTGGTCGTATTGAAACCTTGAATCTCAACGTATCCAACGGCGTGTACCTTGACCTCGAGGGCGACGCGGATCGCATCCAGAACCTGAACATCAGCGGCTCCGGCATACTCGAACTCGAAGGCAACAGCGATTTCGGCTATCTCGAAACATTGGATAGCACCAAGTACACTGGCGACCTCGATCTTGACGTGTCCGGCAGCGAAGTCCTTGAAAGCGTCAAAACCGGAGCGGGCGATGACCGCGTTGTCATTCATCATAATGCGGCAGACGGCGATTTGGTCGTCAACATGGGCGAAGGCGAAAATATCCTGGCGATTGATTCAGGTAGCTCGCCCGTCTTTGGTGCTACGCGGCTTAGTAACCTGAAATTCGCAGGTACTGACACTGACGGTAAAGTCGAGAGCGTGCAAACGCTGGAGCTGGTCAACCACGTCCGCTTGGCCAACGATGCTTCCTTAGATCTGACTGGCTTTGACGAAAACCTAAGCACCGTATTGTTCGACGAAGGCCTTGATGGCTATGCTAAAGAGTTGGCCGTCAACAGCCCGAATGCTGATTTGACGCTGGCTTCTAATGACAGCTTCGAAGACGTCGATCTACACACAAACGGCATTACCAATTTGACGGTTAACGTTACTGGCGGCAATCTGGATATCGATCAACTCAGCAGTAAAGAGCCCGATGTCGACGGTGTCGCGGTCGACGCTAAGCTCGAAACGCTTACGCTTACTCAGACAGCAGATCCATTAGTATCTTCTTACAGTGCGCTGGACATCACCAGCGACGCCGACCACGACATAAGCAACCTGCAAACCATCACCTCGACGGCCACAGGAAGCGCTTCTGTTGAAATCGATGCAAGCGGAGTAGATGCCGACGTCAACAGCTTGACCTCGGTCAAAGTTACTTCCACAGGCTCTGATGCTGAAGTCGTGTTGGAAGGCGCTGATGGCGTCGTATACGAAGCTGGTGTGCAGCAGATTCAGGGGCTTAGCCTCAGCACGTCTGCGGGCGTCTCGATCGGCTGGCCCCAATACCGCACCTCTGGTCAGGTAACTTTCGCTAGTGACCTGTTCCCAGGTGGTATTCTGACGATTCCTTATCAAACCACTGTAAACAGTCTGTTTGGTTTGTCCAATACCGCTGCGAACCATACAGCAGGTGCAATTGCGGACATTATTGCTGAGCTGAATTCTGTCGACTATGGCTTCACTGCTTCCAGCAACGCAGCAGGCGAAATCATTCTGACTTGGAATGACGCCAGTGACGAACAGCACCCCGCTATCAATCTCGTTGCCGCCCTCACAAGTGCTACTCAAGGCTCCGTAACTGCAGCCCAAAATCCCGGCGCAAATGTTGCCGGTGAAGCAGAAGTACCCATGGAATCCGGTACCGGCTTTGAGGCATTGACTGATGTTGTCGTCGATGCACAGGATGGCGATGCCGACGTTGAGCTAACCGATGTCTATGGCAGCGACGATGGTCTCACCGTTAATGTAACGGCTACCGAGAATGCTTGGATCGACCTTTACAATACCGGGGTCACTTCGGTCACGGCCGCTGCAGCACATGTTGACATCGATGCCGCAGGCGATACCGTTGGCAACAGCCTGCTGACAACCATTTCCGTTACATCCGTTTCAGCTGACATCACGCTCGCAGACAACTTGGTAAGCTTCGACACGCTGGACGTATTGAATGTGTCGGACTACCTCGTAGCCGACACCTCTGGTGCTGACTTCGGTTCGCTGGCAACGGGCGACTTCATCACGTACTCGATCGGCGCAACCAGCGATGGTATTGACTTGACCACCGACGTAGACTTCACTGGTAACGCTGCTCGTGAAGTTTACGACTTCGCTGGCGCCGATATCGGCGAAGTGGTGATCAATGGCTTTACTTGGGGTGCTGATCCGACAGCAGGTGATCGCCTTGACCTTTCGGCCTTTGCGAACGGAGCTGGTCAATTGGCAATTACTGATCAGGGCGTGGGCGGTAACGTCGTCATCGAAGATCTATCCGGTGGCGTTGGTGACTTTGGCGGCTCTATCACCATTATCGGTGCGGGTGGCTCTGGCACTGAGCTGGCTCAGTTCAACATTATTTTTGCCTAATCCGGGCCAGGATAACTAGGCAAAGTTGTCTGCAGCTCGAACCTGAACCTCTCCCCTTCCGGGGGGTGGGTTCAGGCGAAAGCAGCGGCAAACACCCTAGAAAAAGGCTGCTTCAACCCTAATTGGTTCTGCAGTGCTGTCGAATGAAGCCCACTTGGGCGTTCTGAGTCTCAGCACGAATGGAATAATGACGTTGCGCCGGCACGAAGAGCCTCACAATTTCGGTTGTGAGGTTTTTTCTTGCCTGGCGATTCTGCTGTAGCTCGTCACCTACCGAACCGGCACGCGGGTATCTCGACGCAAGATAACCTTCCCCTGAATGTAGGCGTCCAAAATGCGAAAGTGTTTGACACTCTGAAGGCGCTCATGCCTCAGCGAGGCAATTACCGATCAAGGCTTTCCAGCTACTACGCAGCCGAATCGGGCCATGGTGCATGGTTAGACACAAAAATGTCTTTTATCGCGTCCTCTAGTTTGGGGACGCGCTTCTCGAGGGTAATGAAAGGACTGAGATGAACGTGCAGGAACTGGAACAAAAAATCCGGGAAGTGGAAGCTAATATTGCACCGCTTGATGCGGAACTCGTTCGCCTGAAGAAGCAGCGTCGTGCCTTGCAGGCAGCAGCCAATTCGGCGTCAGTGCGCAAGCAAAAGGCCGCAGAGCGCCATCAAAAAATCAGAAAAGCCCTGCAAGCTAATCGAAGTGCGCTTTATAAGCGAAACGGCGGCCTGTTAAAGAGCGTAGCCATTGAGTACAACGTGAGCGTGCGCACGGTGGGCCGGGTGTGGGCAGCCATGCGAGCAGAAGAAGAATAACAAGAAGACATTAGCTTATAGAGAATCTGACCGCCTTGGGGCGCGCGATGAGTGTTTGCATACTGGTTATCCATCACAGTGGCAAGAACCAAGATGCAGGCATGCGCGGTTCGTCTGCGCTGCTTGGGGCGGCCGACCAGGTGCTGGAAGTGCGCCAAGAACGTGGCTCGCGCACGGTGCGTGTCTATAAGTCGCGCGATGCCGGCAAAGGTATCGAGATCGACTTTGAGCTAAAGACCGTCGAGCTAGGCCTGGACGCCGATGGAGACGCAATCACCTCATGCGTGCTGACAACCGTCCTGACCAATGCAAGCGGGCGCTTTGAACCGCCACCCAAGCCTTCTGGCGCCAATCAGAGGCGCGTGTTTCAGGCGCTGTGGGACATGCTGCCTGAAGTCGGACGCCCAGGCATCAAGCCTGCACCAGACGATCGCCCATCGGTGTCGCTCGATGAGCTTATCGAACGCGCCGCCGGTTTACTGACCTGCGAGCCTCGTCGTGCACCCGAGCGCGTGCGTTCAGCGGTTAATCCGATGGCAGCGGCCAACGTATTGCTGTTCCAGGATGGCCGTGTGTGGCTTCCCTCGTGGACGAGCAAGGCGTCCAACAACAAAGTTTTGTGACTGTCAGGAAATCCTGAGAGTCCCAAAATCCCGAATGATCCCGAAAACGGAACAATCGGGAATTTACCAGCCAGCCGGCTATGTGTCCCGAAAAAACATCCCGTTTCCCCCTATCTCTAGGGGAACGGGTTTCGGGCAACCGTCGGCATTTAAGGAGCCAAGACTGGCAACTTTTGAGTAAGCGATCCATGAAGCACAAGGTTTTCAGGCAGCGAGGTCCATGGCAACCTGTTGGTTATCTACATTCCATGGAAGCAAGGCCTCGATGTCTTCAACCGTTTTTGCCAGCGGCAACCGTTCCAGCACGTACTTAAGCCAAGTGTAGGGCTCGTGACCATTCGCCTTAGCCGTTTCAACCAGCGAATAGACGACCGCGCTGGCGTGGGCGCCGCCCGGCGTGTCCGCGAACATCCAGCCGCGTCTTCCAATCACGAAGGGGCGGATGGAATTCTCGACGGCATTGTTGTCCAGTGGCAAGTCACCGCGCTCGGTGTAGCGCACCAGGCGCGACCAGTATTTATTCAGGTACGCCAGCGCCTCGCCCAGTTTTGTTTTCGGGGCCACCACCAGCAGCGCCGCATCCAGCCACTCGCGCAAGGCGGCCAGCACCGGCAGGCTGCGCGCTTGCCGGGCTTGCAAACGTTCGTCGTCAGTGGCGTCCTTGCACTCGCGCTCGATACGGTACAGGCGAGCGAAGTATTCGATGGCCTGGTCGGCACGGCCCCGTTTCCCTTTGGTCTGGGCCCGTTTGGCCTCGACGAACTTACGTCGGGCGTGGACGGCGCAAATCAGGTGCTCGATGCCACCAGCGCGCACCGCGGCGTTATAGCCATCGTAGCCGTCGGTCATGAGATACCCGCGCCAGCCTTCGATCAGGCGCAGCGGCACCTGCCCCGAGCGGCTCGGGTCGTAGTCGTACAGGATCACCGGTTTGCCCGGCGGCCCGCCGCGCTGCACCCACATGTAGCTTTGCGAGGTGGGCGCCTTATCGGGTTCCTTGAGCACCTGGACGGTGGTTTCGTCCATATGAATGACAGCCGAGTCCAGCAAGGCGTCGCGTGCCAGATTGTGCAAGGGTTGCAGCACCTTGGACACGTTGATGGCCGAGCGCGCCAGGCTCTGGCGCGGGATCTCTACACCGCTGCGCTCGAGCACGCGGGTAAAACGATTCAGCGGCAGGCCATCGACATACTTGACTGTGAGCAGCATGGCCAGGAAGCTGGCGCTAAAGTTGCTACGCGGCAGCGCCGTGGGCGCCACGGGCGCAATCACGGGCGCCGCGTCGCCCCCCGGACAGGCATACCGAGGCCGTATTGTGCGCAGCACCTCGATGCGCATCGGGATGATGTTCAGCTGCTCGCTGACTTCTTCGCCAATCTTGACCATGTGCTTGCCGCAGGCGCACAAGCGCTGCGCTTCGGGCACGTCCAGGATAATGTCCACGCGAGGCAGTTCGGGGGGCAAGGGGCGGCGTTTGCCGCGACCCGAGGAGCGTGAGCCTGCGCCGCTTTTCTGATTATTCTCGTCGCTGCCGTCGTCGAGCTCTTGATCGGGCGCATCGGTGCTGGCATCAGCCAACGCCTCGACTTCGTTGAACAGCAACCCCTGGCCCAGGTGCGCTTCGCTGCTGGCGGCAAACATCTTGTGGCGGGCCAGCCGGATCTCCTCGAGAAGCTTTTGCACTTGCAGGGCCACTTCGATGGCTACCCGGCGATCGACTTCTGCCGTCACCCGCCTAGCCACCTCAGTCTCAACTTGGCGGGCCACCTCAAGCTGGACTCGTCGGGCCACCTCCGCCTCGATTCGGGTGGCGATATCGCCTTCGATCGTGGCGTGTATGTCGGTCGGAGGGCGTGCGCGTTCGGTGCGCAGCAGCGCCTCCCATTCACGTTGCGTTGTCGGCAAAGCAGTGTGCGACCCCGGCACAGAAAGGCTTGGTTTTAACGGTTCGCGGGAGGACTTTGGGGCGTGAAACGGCATGCCCGTATTTTACCCGATTCTCCTATGAAACGGCCTGATAATTCAGGGTTTTATGCGGTTTATTTGCCCATAAATCGAAGCCTTCCAAGAGCCACTCCAGCTCCTGCAATGTCAGGCGATGAGTCAGTGCGTCCGAGCCCGGTTCGGGCCATGCGAAGCGCTGTTTCTCCAGCCGTTTTTGCCATAGACAAAAGCCATTTCGATGCCAATAGAGCGCCTTGATCTTGTTGCGATGGCGGTTCACGAACACGAAGAGCGCATCAGCAAATGGATTCATCCGCAGCTCTTGCTCCACGAGCGCGGCCAGGCCATCGATCTGCTTTCTAAAGTCCACAGGTGCGCGGCACAAATACACCGCCCCGATACGACTGCCCGGGTGCACTTAGCGCACCTGGCGCGATACCGCCGCGCCCAGCGCGGCGAGCCACTCGGCGCTGGGCAACTGTGCCAGCTCCAGGCGCACGCCCGGCGCCAGCAGCAGTGAGCACGGTGCGAGGGCGCCAGCATCACTGAGTTGCACGGGAATGAACGGGCGCGTCGACGACGTGACCGACACCGCGCCGGCCTGCATGGACTGCTCGGCCTTCAGCCGTTTTCGCCAGTAATAGAGTGCCGACACCGATAAGCCCTCGCGCCTGGCATACGCCTTGGTCTGGACACCTTCGGCAGCGATTGCCGACAAGTGATCCGACCAGTACTGCATTCCCTTTGACATGTCTGTCTGCTCCCAAAATTGAACAGACTGAAGGTTGACCTATTCAGCAAGGGATGGAAAGAATGTGCTTCGTGGATCACTTACACTTTTGAAACCAAGATCATTGGTTACGCGGCAGGTCGCCAAGTTGTGCGCACGACCACCCATAAAACACCGGCCAAGAGCCTGGCTCGCTGGGCCAATATGCCTCGGTATGATGGGCAGGCCTTCCAATTCACCAGCCATTACAACAATCTAGATGATCTGGAACAGTATCATTGTTGCTTACAGGGTGCTATCGACTTGATCGACCTGGGCCTTATCCCCGACGATCGGCCGCAGGCGCTCTTTCCTTCTTCCCCTGAACCAGGCGATCCCATCATACGCATTGCACACCCAACATGGTGGCGCACGCCAAATGGTTCGTTGCTGGTGTGGTCTGACTGCTACCCAGAAGAAGTGGATCGTACGCTGGCGCACCTACACGCAGCGGGCTGGACGACCGACGTACTTCCCACGGATCACGCACATTGGAACCCGACTATATGTATCCCCGTGATCGGCAGTTCGGATACAGCCGACATCATGTGGTTAAAGGCCTGCGTGCTAGAGACGGTCCCGCAATAATGATGCTTAAAGGCAGAAGTGACACCGCTTCATGCCAAGCTCGTCTTCTCCTTTAAAAAAACGCGCGCGAAGGCTTGCCGCTTCCTTTGGAACAGTCAGCCTTCATGCCCGCCATCTCGCGCTTTAGCCGCCGCTCATCAAACCCTGCGGCGTTGGCGGTCCTGCTGCCGGGCATCGACAACATGGCTGGTCAATGACTTTGGCGGCTCCATCACCATTGTTGGCGCAGCTGGCCAAGGCGCTGACCTGGGTCTTCTCAATATCCTTTATGCTTAATCCATCTCGGATTTAGGTAGCGAGACAAGGGGAGTTTCGGCTCCCCTTTTTACTATGTGTGGCAACTGTTGCCGGTTAAGCGCCAAGGCGCGATCCATCCCTCTGGCACCGCTTAGCCGTCCAGCCAATTCACTTTTAATGACAAGGAAACTTCCTAATGGCCGAACCAAAAACTATCACTATCGACAATCAGCCGTACGAACTAGACCAATTGACCGAACACGCACGCGCACAAATCATCAACCTGCGCGTGGTCGACGGGGAGATTGCCAAGACTGAACAGCGTTTGACTATTTTCAAGGCCGCCAGGGCCGCGTATGCGCAGGCGCTGAAAGCCGAGCTGGATAAGGCTACTGCTTAGCAGGATGACCCACGAACCTATGTTCCATGACGCGCACATCTGGGCTAGGGTTCGCCATTACTGCAGGGCAGTCCCGAGGAATCATCGTTCATCACTAGATTTACAAGTACCTAGATATTTTTATGGGCTAGAATACCTCCGCAATGTAAGCAAATAATTATTTTGTAATAAAAGTAAGGGAGAAGCCATCCATGCAGCTCATAAAAAAAATTAGCCGGTATTGCGCGGTGGCGGTCAGTATTGCCCTATTGGCGGGTTGTGCGGGTACACGCACCGTTGACGAAAAATCAGCCGCTTTATTTCTGCAAAATTCAGACTACAAGGCCTACGCAAGCCAGTTCCTTGATGGCAAGGGCGAACCAAAATACGATCCCGCCAGCCTGCTCGACACCCTTGAAGCCGGTAAGGCATTCAACGACACGGGCATGTGGGAACACAGCCTCGTCGCATTCGAAGCCGCAGGCAAGCTGCTGCAGTGGAAAGAAGACACGGTTGATACACCCGCTGAAGTCGCTAATCTTTTGGGTACCACGCTAACCAGCGATGCCTTTGGCACCTACCAGGGCCGTATCCATCAAGGCGCGTTAATCGACTACTACCAGGCCATCAATAACCTGATGCTGGGCCGTGAAGCCGACGCCCGCGTTGATTTCAACCGCCTGCAAGTACGCCAAGACAACGCCGTTACGCAACTTAACGCTTTTGCTTTAACCATCAATAAATCGGTTAAAGATGGCCTGAAGGACGAAAAAGGCGCCGAGGCTAAAGCAAGCCTTGGCGAGGTCGGCCCCAAGGTCGCTGACGGCATTAAAGACTTGCCCAGCGGCCTGACCAAGGCAAAAATACGTCTTGCCGCAGGCGATGTCATGGGCGCGGTGTTCCGCGTTACGTCGTCAGCCCAGTCCGATAAACGTGCCAATATTTCTCTCGACCTGCTCAAAAGCGCCGGTCAGGCCAGCTCAACGCGTGGCGGAAACGCCATGGTCGCCTACTTGGGCAAGGAAATTCGTTCCGGCAACGGCGCCCTTAAAGACAAGGTAATCGTCATTTACGAAGACGGCATGGGCCCCAGCTTTAAAGAATTCCGTATCGATCTACCCCTGTTCCTGGTCACCAGCAAAGTCACTTATGCTGGCATGGCGCTGCCTCAGTTCCAGCCGGGCCAGCCCGCTTTCGGCAGCCTGAATATCGGCACCGGCAAGGCCAAGGTCGAAACCTCCACGTTAACCAACCTGAATGAACTGGCCGCCCTAGAGTTCGACATTGCCTACAAAGGCATTGTCGCCAAGGCGGTGATTTCAACCGTAGTCAAGACAGCGGCGCAGGCGGTTATCAATCACCAAATCGACAAAGAAGCCCCTGGCTTGGTGGGCGCCCTGCTCAAAATAGGGACGGGCGCGGCACAGTACGCACTAACCCAAGCCGACACGCGCGCCTGGGTGAACCTGCCCAACACCATACAAATGGCCATTGTAGACCGGCCCATTAACGGCGTCCTGCCCATTGCCGGCGCCAACGGCCAAGCTATCGCCGACATCGAACTGACTAAGGGCGTCAACACGCTAATCCTGGTCAAGGCGGCAGGCACGCCCGGCAAACCGGCCATATTCAAACAAGAACTACCCGCCAAGACGCTGGTTGCGGGGCTGTGATGAAAGTGCTTAGTATCCTGGCCGCCGCCGCGCTTGCCATGGGCATCAGTGCAACGGCCAACGCCCAGAATAGCACCTTACGGGTGTACACCTGCGACACCACTATCGCGTCTCAGCCTTTTTTGCGCATTGAAGACAACGCCAGCCTGGGTGGTGCTCTGCTCGAAGAGCCCGCTCTGATCACCTTGCCCAACGGCATGCAAGCCGTGCAGTTTGCAGTGCGGTATGCCAAGCGGCTTATCCCTTCGGATCGCATTCTTAAGGTGCGCTACACGGTTAGCTGGTCCGACGACTGCGGTCGCCGGCTGACCAATGGCGCCAACACCCTAGACGGCTTAGCGCTTAGCCCTCGACAGTACCAAGTTATACAGTCGACCGCGATGGATCCCGCCGCCACACGGGCTGTCCTTCACATCTATATCGATAATTGAACCCCTTGGGAAAACATGAACTATGAAAAAAATTTCCATCGCAATCCTGGCTACCGCAGCCTTGGCGGGTTGCCAAACCATGCCCATTAGTTCCAGCAACCCCAATGCCGAACTTAGCCGCACCGGAAAACCCGGCATGGTGTCCTTCGGCCTGCAAAGCACCGACTTTGAATACGCCGCCAACAAGGCCGTACAAGAATTCCTTGAGTCGCCATTTTCCAAAAAGCCTGGCGGTGGCCGATGGGTCGTGCAAATGGGCGAAGTCATTAACGACACTACCTTTCGCCTGGATACCGCCAGCATGACCTCGCGCATGAAAATTGGCATGACCAAGACCGGTCAGTTCATTTTTACCGGCGCCACGGGTCGTGAGCGCACCGACTTTGTCGGCGACTCGCGCCAACTAAGCAAGTCCAAAATGTTCGACAAGAAAACCGTCGCCCGCAATGGCACCGTGATCGCCCCCGACCTTGAAATGCTGGGCGGCATTCGTCAGCGCACCTTGGTTGGCGCCGATCAACGGCAGCAACAACTTGAATACGAATTCGACTTCCGCGTGGTCGAGCGCGACACCGGTCTGGAAATTTTCCAGGCCTTCATCCCCATCGAAAAGCTGGGTTCCAATCAGAATTTTGCGTGGTAAAGGACGAGGCTTATGTTTAAATTCACACCGCTGGCTGTGGCCCTATGCTTGATGATAACGGAGATCGCCCATGCGCAGGGCACTTTGGTTCCCGCCCAAGCTCAGACCGTCACGTTGGCGCAGGCAGGGGATGCCGCAGCGCCTGTCGCCGAGGCGTCCGAAACCCTGCTCGAGACCGCGACGTCGGCCGATGCGATGCTAAACCAAGCTGTCCAGAGCCACCAAGACTGGCTGGACGATTTCGAAGCGCAGTTTGGCCAGGCCATGAACGTGGCGCAGAACGGCCGTGTGTTCTATTCGGGCTTTGCCACGATTTCCAATGACAGTGCCGCCGATGCGCATTATGGGTCGCAGTTGGCATTGGCCTATGAACGCGCCATGTTCGATATGCAAGCCGATTACATTCTGCAAAATTATGGCCGCCTAAAAATCAAAACCGTGCGTACGCTGTTTGAAGATCAATCCAGCAACAACGACGCCTTCGATCCGGTGGAATTCAATAAGGCGGCCGAAGCGGGCGGGGGGCGTTTCGAAGTTATGCTCGACAAGGCCCTGACGCTGGTCGATAAGAAGCTTGATAATGCCTTGGTCGACGAAGGCGTGCCGGCTGAAGACATCCAGAAAATGTCGATCGAACAGAAAAAAGAACTGTTTAAAGATAATCTGAACAAGCAGATGTTGAAATCCGCCTATCAGAACATGCAGGGCCTGGTGCCAGTGCAAACACGCATTTTCCCCATGGAAGCAAATGGCAAGAAGACCATGGTCGTGGGGATTATCGCTGTGCAATCCGAAAAGACCCGCCAGTTTGCCAAAGATATTGCCCGCAAGCGCCCGACGCTGGTCAAGGGCGACCCCAAGGCATTGAAAGACGTGTTGCCGGCTAACAAAACGGGCTATCTGAATGAGATCGGCCTGCGCTATACCTATGACGAGTCCGGACGCCCGATGCTATTGGCCTATGGCCGTACTTCCGTGCCAATGACCCCCGACTGGAGCGCATCACGCGCCATACGCGCCAAACAAAACGCCCAGAGCATTGCACAGGCCATGGCCGAGGCCAACATTGTCGAATTCATGAGCACCAACCTCAAGGTGTCCAGCTCGACCGATATGGGCGACGTGGCTGAAGACTTGGCACGACAGATCACCGAGGTCAATAACGGTAAGCCGGGCGAAGTCCAGCAAACCAAAGAGCAGATCCGGGAAACTACCCAAAAATTCTTCCGATCGGGTACTGCGACAGCGGCCGGTGATCTGCGTGGGACCTCCATCTTGAAGCGCTGGGACGAAAAAGATGCCAATGGCGTCGTGCATGTTGGCACCGTAGTCGGCTGGACATACCGCCAGCTCGATAACGCAAACGCCATCGATGGCCCGGCGCGTACGGTTGATGCTCAGCAGGGTGCCACCAAGGGCTCGACGGGCAACCCGTCGCGGGTCTCCAAAGCCATCAACAACAAAGACGACTTTTAAGTCAATGAAGGGCACCCCTATAGGATTACTCCATGAAAGCATTCTTTTCATTGCTGGTTATTGCCCTGGCCTTTGCGCTGTCGCCGGTCGCGGCGCAAGTCACTGAAGCCACGGTCACCGCAGAAGGCCAAGGTTTAAGTCAGGACAAGGCCATCCAGTCGGCCTTGGTCAATGCGGCCAGTCAAGCATTTGGGGTGCGCTTGGCCGCACAATCACTGGTGCAGACCACGTCGATAGACGCTTCTGTCGATAATGAAGACCATTCGGTACTGGTCAGTGCCCTGAATAAAAATATTCAGCAAACTCTTAATACGCCGCAGAATTCGCCGATCCTGGGGTTTGACGTCAATCATGCCGTCCAGACAGCTGACAACGGGTGGGAGGCCACGGTCACTCTGCGCTATGCCAGGTTTGAACGGCTAGGTGCCGACACCAACCGGCGTAGCGTTATTGTCGTCACGAACAACAAGCGTTACCGCGAATTGCTCACCAATACGGTTAGCGAAGCACTGGTCGGTTCGCGCCGTTTCGACGTGCTCAACCGCGCCAACAACAGCCTGTTCGAAGCCGAAAAAGATTTCATTCTGGGTGACGATACCGCTGTCGCCGAAATGGCGCGCCTTTCTCAGGCCAGCGGCGCCGATTACCTGGTAGTTGCCGAACTGCAGAGCCTGGGCATCAGTAATAACATGCGCGAAACCATACAAATGACGGGCGAAGTGTTGGTTAAAAGCGCGGTCAGCGGCGCCTTGCGACTGCAGGTAATTGAATTTGCTTCACGCAAGGTCAAGTGGTCGTCATCGCAGACGTTTGGCGGCACCTACGAAGATGTCAGCAGCATTGGCACGGGCACGCTTACCCGGCTTATCAGTGACGCTGCCGACAAACTCATGGGCAAGCTAGTGACCAGCATCTACCCCATACGGGTGGTCAAGGTAATGGGTGACATCGCTATTATCAATCGGGGCGAAGGCGGTGCTGCGGCTGGCCAAACCTATGCCGTTTTCCAGGTAGGCGAAGAACTCACCGATCCGCGAAGCGGCGAGTCCTTGGGTTCATTGGAAGTTGAGGTCGGCATCGGCAAGATCACCGAGGTCAAGCCCAAATTTTCATTCTTGAAAATGGCCACGGGCGTCCTCGATGCGAACGGCGAATACATCGTACGCGCAACCGACAAAAAGGTGCCGGCAGCGTCGGCCCCCGCGAAAAAATCACAAAAGCCCCGCGCATCAAGCGCCAGCAAACCGCAGGCACCCTCCAGGAAAGACACCTTTTTGAATTGAATGGGTGTTGGCTTATGGCGCTGCTGGTTTGCCGTGTTCGTCCTTGCGCGGATGATAAGCCGGGCCCGCAACCATAGCCTTTGGCGCGCTTTGCAAACGGTATAGAACATCCCACACATCGTGATAAAGGGCTGCGCGAGCTTTGCCCTGGCGCTTGGCCACTTCGTTCTTGAAGTTGCTGTAGGAGGTATGCAGGGCCAGTTCGCCCAAGGCGCGAGCGACGTCTTCTCGTGGCGCGCTGGCCCTGAACTGGTAATCGGTTCCTGCACCAGTGATAGTGGCTGACAGCGACGACAGTACGCTTTGGCGTAAATTATCCAGGTCACTTGCAACGCGGGCGCGCACCGTGAGTGTCCCCTGCGCTTGATCGCCGGCCTTCTGCACGATAGAAAAGAATCCTAGCGGGGTGAGTAGCCACATGACATTGCTCCAGATATATATTTGGTATCATTTTGTTGTATTATGAATCAATAATCAATGGCATTACGGCGTTCACTTGGGATGTAAGAGTGGATAGATCCTATGACTAAAAAGAGTGTTTATACAGTGTTTGTCCTGATGGCATGGACCTCAATAGCGTGCGCACAAACGCCCCCTCACCTCCATGGCCAGCCAGGCCAGTCCTACGAACAGAGCGGTGCAATATGAAATGGTTGTGGCGAGTATTCGTCTTTATGGCAGTCGCTTTGACATCGCTCCAAGCATTAGCCTATACGGTGGACACAAACAAATACTTTGCTTATGTTGAAAAGCGAGGAAGATATACTCAGGGAGTGACCATCCCCTCTTCACTATTTCTTCTTTCTAAACGAGGCTGTACCGCGGCAGGCGCACCAAATTCAGCCAAGGTTGGGGCCATTGTTTATCTCACCATGCAGCCAAGAGAGACACCAGCATGCTGGTACATAGAAAAACACGATGGCAACGACATCGTCGTTTTATGCACCACGATCGGAAACAAGATGGATGGCGGCTCTGCCGCTTGCGAGTTTATTTCCCCGGCGCGCTTTCTCGATGTTAACTCCCTACCGAGAGCAGCTCCGTTCTAATCCTAGCTTATTGGAATTTTCCAATGATATTAAAGGGCCAATCGTTTATTAGCTTTCACGCCGTGAAGTTCAATCTGAACCTATTAAGTTCGGAAAATCCTAGAGTATTGGTGAGTAATGACATCAACCCGACCATTGAAAAATCTGGCTTTGATCCAATGCTCCGTCCTTGGAGCAGCTGGATTTCCTCTTTCTCCTGGTGACGAAATCGATATCGAATTCAATGAAAATATCGTCAATTGTCAACATAAAACCCATAGTATGCAGTTCTCTTTGATCGAGCTGGAAAACATTTCGATTTCTGGCCCTGGTACGGTCGTCACCGGGGGCGGAATTATAGGGGGCGGATTCGGCGTCAGTGGTGCGCTACAAGGCATGATGTTCGCAGGTGTATTAAATGCCTTGTTAACAAAAAAGAAAATTCATACCTTGATCGCTCTCACTACGAACTTTGGGGAGCTGCATCTGCACTATGACTCGATGGAGCCTGGTGCTTTGAGAATTTATCTTTGCGAGGTTTTTTCCAGGTTACGCAATCTTAATAGTAACTGGAGAGATTCTCGATTGCGCATAATAGAGGATCAATTAACGGCCGGTTCCATCACCGCCGAAGAAGCTGAATCAATGAAATCCAAATTAGTTTCCCCCCCAGAATCATTCAAGTGGCGCAGCCTCGGAATAGGCGTTACTAAGTCCCCATACAACAAAAATTGAATGTAGCCAGAGGCCCATTCTGAACGGTCCTCAGAAGTAGCAATGTCCCGCAGCCACGAGTCGCCCCCGCAAGCGAGACAACAGACTGGACTGGTACCCACTTTCCAAGGGATATGTTCCTCCGGCTATGGGTAGGAGCCTAGGAACCGGGGTCCACTTCGGTGCATAACCAGGATCTTCCCAAAACGCGATTCCGTACAGATTCCGTACACAGCAAAAAGCCACCCAAAAAAGTGGCCTAAGTGCTTGTTTTATATGGTGGGCGGTACTGGGTTCGAACCAGTGACCCCTGCCGTGTGAAGGCAGTGCTCTACCACTGAGCTAACCGCCCCGAAGCGCGAAGAATACGAGCTTGCGAGAATAGAGGCAGAATTTTATCACAAGTGCAGCGCAGTCTTCCCACACAGTAATATCCAGCTATTCCACCTGTTCCGCACCCCGCCATACGCAGGGTTTCCCCGCTGCCTTATCCAGCGCATCCAGGTAAGCGCTGTGCGCTTGCAAGGCCACTTCACCAGCCATTACCACCTTCAGCACTGACGCATCGAACTGTTCCAGCCGTATGCCGTTGGCACCCGCGCTGCCGTCGTCTTCAAAATCCATCAGCAGGGCATCCTGTCCGCGTGTCATGGCCAGCCAGACATCGGCCAGAAGCTCGGAGTCGAGCA
This sequence comes from Alcaligenaceae bacterium, assembly GCA_013416405.1. GTDB lineage: Bacteria > Pseudomonadota > Gammaproteobacteria > Burkholderiales > Burkholderiaceae_B > Pusillimonas_C. The sequence continues at coordinate 300,497 of JACCET010000002.1, read as the reverse complement.
AGGCGCCGTGCAAGGTGCGATGTGCGTTCGATATGCCATAACGTTCGCACAGGGCATCCAGCGAGTTGCGTTTGCCCGGATGCAGCTCGCGCGCATACAGCAGCGAATCTGTGATCTTGCCGCACAGGGTGTTGAATGGCGGCAGCCCTGCACGGGTCAGCTCGGCATTCAGAAATTTGACGTCAAAGGCCGCGTTGTGAATGATAACTTCTGCCCCTTTCACGTAATCGACAAGTTGCTGCGCCACTTCTTCGAAGCGGGGATGGCCGGACAGGAAGTCGGTAGTCAGGCCGTGCACCGCCAGTGCTTCAGGATCGCTGTCACGGTCGGCGTTCAGGTATAGGTGCAGATGTCGGCCTGTCAGAATGCGGTTTTCCATTTCGACACAAGCCAGCTCGACAACGCGGTGGCCTTGTGCCGGATCCAGCCCGGTGGTTTCGGTATCAAGCATTATCTGACGCATAAAATCCTGTTTCTTTATCAATTTTCGCAAGGCCCCTAGCTTATTCCATTTTCAAATCAATTGTGAACACGAAGGCAAAGCGCAGACATTACTAGAGTAAGGCAAGCGACGCCGGCAAAGTGCGCGATTGATTTAGAAATGGAATCAGTGGGCGGACGACTCGGGCTGTGGCTCGACGGGGTGCTCAGCCACCGCAACGGTGGCTTTGGGTTTAACCGGCCCGGCTATCAATGTGTAGGCCACTGGCACCACAAACAAAGTGAGTATGGTGCCCAGGCTAAGCCCGCCCACCAGCACCCAGCCTATTTGCTGGCGCGACTCGGCACCCGCGCCGGCGGCAAATGCCAGTGGCAATACACCCAGCACCATGGCGCCGGTGGTCATCAGTATAGGCCGCAGCCGCATGACGCAGGCCTGTGCAACGGCCTCGAACTTTTCCACGCCTTCGGCCCGCAGCTGGTTGGTGAATTCAACGATCAGGATCCCGTGTTTGGTAATCAGGCCCACCAGGGTGATGAGTCCGATCTGGCTGTATATGGATAAGGTTCCGCCCGTGAGCCACAGGGCCAGCAGCCCCCCGGTCATAGAAAGCGGTACCGAGAGCATGATGATGAATGGATTGCGCCAGCTTTCGAACTGGGCGGCCAGCACTAGGTAGATGAAGGCCAGTGCCATGGCGAACACCAGGTAGATGCTGCCGGCCGAATCGCGGAACTCACGTGACTGCCCGTCCAGATCCAGCTGCACCGTTGCCGGCAAGGTGTCGCGGGCCACCTGATTCATGTGCTCCAACACTTCCCCCAGCGCGTAGCCGGGGGCAATCGACGCCTGTACTTTGACGGCACGCAGGCGGTTGAAGTGATTCAAGGATTGGGGCGATACGCTTTCATGTACGTTCAGGAAGTTGGACATTTGCACCATGCCCCCTTCTGCTGTGCGCACATAGATGTCTGATATATCGGCCGGGTCAGCGCGATCCTGTTTCTTTACCTGGACGATGACGTCGTATTGCTCTCCGCTGTCGCGGAAACGGGTTACCTGGCGCCCACCCAGCATGGATTCCAGTGTTCGGCCTACGTCGCCCACGTCCACGCCTACGTCGGCCAGCTTATCGCGCTCGACCTCCACGCGCAGTTCAGGGGTGTTCAGGCGCAAGTCGGTATCGATATTCTGCAAGCCGGGGTAATCGCGCAGCACACTGACGAATTCGTTAACCATCTTATCCATTTCGGGATAAGAGACCTGGCTCATGATGACGAAATCTATGGGCTTGGACGTGGAGCGCTGCCCCAGCGAAGGCGGGTTGACTGGATAAGCCTTTACTCCTGACAGGGCAGCAAGATGGGGCTGCAGCTCGCTGGCTATGCTTTGCTGGGCACGCTCGCGCTGATCCCAGGGTTTCAGGCGCATGATCACAATACTGTCGGTGACCGTAGGAAAACCAACGAAGGCCTGGCTGGCCTCCATTTCCGGCACCGTTTCATACAGCTGCTCGACACGCTCCACGCTTTGCATCATGTAATCGATGGTGGCGCCTTCGGGGCCACTAAGCATGCCGTAGATCACACCGCGATCCTCCAGCGGCGCCAGCTCGCTTTTCACCACCTTGAACAGCACGCCGCTGCAGGCGGCCACTGCCAGCCCCAGCAGCACAATCAGCAAGCGATGACGCAAGGCGCGTGCCAGGCCGTTGCGGTAGCTGTTGGTCAACCACACCAGAAAGCGTTCTATCAGCAAATACAAGCGCCCATGGCCCGCCTGATGCCGCAGCATGGTCGAACACATCATGGGCGTAAGGGTCAACGCTACAAAGCCGGACACCAGTACGGCGCCGGCCAGGGTCAGGGCAAACTCGATAAACAGGCGTCCCGTACGGCCGGTCGCAAAGGCCAGGGGCGCATACACGGTTACCAGTGTCAAGGTCATGGCGATGATGGCAAAGCCGATTTCCCTGGCGCCAAGAAAGGCGGCTTCTATACGGGTCTTGCCCTCTTCGATATGCCGGAAGATGTTCTCCAGCATCACAATGGCGTCATCCACCACCAGGCCTATCGCCAGCACCATGGACAGCAAGGTAAGCGTATTGATGGAAAAGCCCATGAAATACATGATGCCGCAGGCCCCGATCAGCGACACGGGTATGGTCACGATGGGAATCAGGCTGGCCCGCAGGCTGCGCAGGAAAAAGAAAATAACCAGTACCACCAGAATAATGGCTTCGGCCACGGTGGCATACACCGACTTGATGGACTCCTGGATAAACACCGACGAGTCGTAAGTCACGGCCAGGCTCATGCCGGCCGGCATGTTCTTGTTGATTTCCTCGACTTCCTGGCGCACATAGCTGGACAACTCCAGCGGGTTGGCCGTGGCCTGTTTAGTGATACCTATGGTCAGGCTGGACTGGCCATTGAAGCGCGCCAGCACCCTGTCGTCCAGCGGCCCTATCTGCACATCGGCCACATCAGACAAACGTACCGGATAGCCATTCACGGTTGCCACAATGACATTGCGAAATTGCTCGGTCGACTGCAGGTCGGTGGACGAGGTCACCGTGAATTCGCGCTGCTGCGACTCAATACGCCCGGCTGGAATCAACACGTTCTGCTGGCGCAGCGCCGACTCCACATCCTGCACGATCAGACCATAGGCCGCCAGCTTGGCCCTGTCTATGTAGATGCGCATGGATGGCAGTCGTTCGCCATAGATGCGTACTTCGGCCGCGCCGGGCAACACCGACAGGCGCGTCTTGATATAGCGGTTGATATAGTCGGACGCCTCGAGCTGGCTATATGTGCCCATGCCTACCCCTACATAAACAATAGGGGAGGAATCAGCTTCGACTTTGCTGATGATGGGTTCGTCGATTTCATCGGGCAAGTAGCGCCGGGCGCGCGATACCTTGTCGCGCACATCGGCGGCCGCTGCATCGGGGTCGCGGGTAAGGTTGAACTTGATATTGATGTAGCTGCGCTCCGACCGGCTGCGCGAGGTCATGACGTCTACACCTTCTATGCCCGCCAACTGGTCTTCCAGCGGCTTGGTCACCTGGGACTCAACCACTTCGGGCGAAGCACCCTTGTAGTCAGTGCGCACCGAGACCACCGGCTCGTCGATGGCGGGATATTCGCGTACCGTGAGCCTGTCGTAGGAAATCAGCCCGATCAGCACAATGATCAGGGACAGCACTGTGGCAAAGACCGGCCGCTTGATACAAACTTCAGATAAGACCATGGCTGTGTTCGCCGATCAGGTGTTGGCGGGCGTGTTGACGGACGATTCAGGCGCAGCGTGGGCCTGGACGGGATCCCCGTCGCTCACCTTCTGCAGTCCTGTCGTCAGCACCTGATCGCCAGCCTGCAGGCCTTCAAGTACTTCGACCTGACCGCCGCGCCGCTGGCCCAGCTTGACCACCACACGTTTGGCATGGCCATCTTCAACACGATATACAAATTGTTCTTCGCCCGCCGGTACCAGCGAAGTTTCGGGCACTATCAGCCCTTGCGCATCGGCAAACTGCAGGCGCACGCGCGCAAACATGCCGGGCCGCAGCAGATCGTCGCTATTAGGCACCTGGGCACGCAGCAACAGCGATCTCCCCCCTACATCGACCAGGGGGCTGATGGCCCCCACTTCACCTTCCCGTTGCTGCCCGGGCAGCGCGTCAAAGCTGAGCGCAAGCTTGGCGCCGACGTGCACCTGCCCAAGGAATTGTTCGGGAATCCGAAAGTCGACCTTAAGCGGATCAACGGATTCGATAGGAACAAGATCAATACCCGGACTGACATAATCACCGACCGACACATTGCGTAGACCTATCATGCCGTCAAAAGGCGCAAGAATAGCGGTTTTTTCAAGATGCGCCTTGGCCAGGGCAACGGCGGCCTGCTGTACTTTCAGCTGGCTGGCCGATTCGTCGCGCGCCTGCTTGCTGATGAATCCCTGCTTGGTCAGCTCTTGTGCGCGTCGGTGCTGGCTGCTAGCCAGGCTGAGGTTGGCCTGAGCCTGCTGCAGCTGAGCCTTGGTCACGCTGTCGTCCAGGCGCACCAAAACCTGGCCCTGGCTGACTTTACCGCCTTCCTGAAAATTGATCTCGACTATGCGGCCAGTCACTTCGGGGCGCAGCATGACGGAATTTTCGGAGCGCAAGGTACCCACCGCCGATACGCCACGTGCCAGCGGAACCTGCTTTACCGTTGCCACCTCGACAACCATGGCCTTGCTTGTTGGGGCAGGCGCTGCGCCAACCGGTGTGATGGCTTTGGGCGCGGAATCGGTACGGCCTTCGTACCAGCGCAAGCCGGCGGCGCCTATCGCCAGTCCTGCAACCAGGACCAGAAGGAAACCAACAATGGAATTTTTCATCAGGAAAATGAGAGGGTTAAGCCAACACAATTGATGACTTTAGCATTGGATTGAATCTTTTTGCATCATTGTTACGCGATGTTTTTGCTTTGCTGCATGCGCGCCTGCTCAACACCCTGATTGGCCAACTCATCAGCCCGCTCATTACCCGGATCACCTGCATGCCCGCGCACCCAACGCCAGGTCAGGTCATGCTGCTCTACCTCGGCATCCAGTGCTTGCCACAGATCGGCATTTTTCACGGGTTTCTTATCGGCAGTGCGCCAGCCGCGCCGTTTCCAGTTCGCCAGCCACTCGCTCATACCCTTTTGCACATATTGGGAATCCGTATGTACCGTAACCTGGCAGGGTCGCTTCAAGGCTTTCAGCGCCTGAATGACGGCCATTAATTCCATACGGTTGTTGGTCGTGCCGGGTTCGCCGCCGTACAGGGTTTTTTCGTGACGGCCCTGACGCAGCAAGGCGCCCCAGCCCCCCATGCCGGGATTACCTTTACAGGCACCGTCGGTCCAGATTTCAACTTGATTATTGTTCATTGCTATGCTGCTTGCTAAAAATGGCGGCCTGTCACGACCGCCTGACGCCTGACGCGTTTCGATTTGGCTTTTTTCCATTTTGGGCCTACCAGGCGCATGCCCACCACCCGCTTCACGGCAGATACCACGTAGACCGCACCACATACCGGCCACCAGCGGTCACCCGCCTTTTCCATAAACGACCAGCGATCCAGCCAAAGCTGTTCATTGCACGGCGGTGCATAACAACCGAAGCGGCCCCTGTCGAGGTCGAAGGATAACAGCTTGAACCAATCCTTCAGCCTGTGCAGGGATACCTGCTGATGCGCGGGTATGGGCAGCAAAGGATCAAGTCCGGGAATACGATCGCTGGCCCCCCACAAACTCCATGGATTAAAGCCCGATACAACGATACGCCCTTCGGGCACCAACACACGCTCTGCTTCGCGCAGGATTTGGTGAGGATCAGTGGAACACTCAAGCGCATGGGGTAAAACCAGCAAGTCTATGCTTTGCGACTCGAATGGCAGGGACTCCGGGTTAGCCACCACGACCGCGCCCTGCTCTGTGGCCTGCTCGAAAAGCACACGGGTGCGCCCCTTGAAGGGAATGCGGTTGGCTTGCAGCAAATCCCACTGTGGCAGACCAATTTGTATGGCATGATAACCAAAAGCATTGCAGACCATAGCGTCTATCTGCTTTTGCTCCCAGCCTCGCACATACAAACCGGGTGGCGTATCCAGCCACTCGGCAAGCTCTAAAATAAGAGGTTGATCCACCACATTGACTCCCTGGCTTTATCTATATGGTAACTACTGAACTTATCCCGGTACCCGCCTTCGCGGACAACTATATATGGCTGATATGCAAAGACGGCCATGCCGTCGTGGTCGACCCTGGCCAGTCTGCCCCAGTTCAGGCGGTCCTGGACGAGCACAAGCTGGTACTGGACGCCATTTTACTGACCCACCACCACGCAGACCACGTCGGCGGGGTGCTGGCATTACAACAGCGAACCGGTGCCGCCGTCTATGGTCCGGCATCGGAAAAGCTACCCGCCTGCGACCACCGACTCAAAGAAGGCGATACGGTACAATTTCCCACTGTTGGGGTGCAACTGAGCGTGATTGATGTTCCCGGCCATACGGCGGGGCATATCGCCTATTTCGGCACATTATCTACGGGTAAACCCGTAGTTTTTTGTGGCGACACCTTGTTTGCAGCAGGCTGTGGCCGTTTATTTGAAGGCACGCCTGCCCAAATGCTGAATTCTCTGGGTAAACTACGGGCTTTGCCGCCCGAGACACTTGTGTGCTGTGCCCACGAGTACACCCTGGCAAATTTGCGCTGGGCCTTGCAGGTAGAGCCTGGCAATCCGGTTTTGCAGCAAAGGTGGAAAGCAGATTCGCAGTTGCGGTCCGAAGGCGTGCCTACACTGCCGTCGACCCTGGCGCTTGAGCTGGATACCAACCCTTTTTTAAGAGTATCGCAAACTTCTGTGGCACAGGCGGCAGCCGGCTATGCAAAGGCAAGGCTGGACACGCCCGTAGATATTTTTGCCTGTTTGCGCGAATGGAAAAACAATTTCTGATGAATTGCCAATGAACTGCTTACGACTATTTGTTCTGCTTATCGTAGCAGTACTGGCGGGTTGCGCCACCCAAAATCCACAAAACCCTTATGGCCAGGCCAAGAAACAGTACACGGCGGCAGAAACCTCGCGCACCATAGACCTGACACATCCGCCGCGCGACATGTGGGATCGCATACGGCGCGGCTTTGCCATACCCAATCTCGACAGCGAACTGACCGAGCAATGGACGCTGTACTACGCCTCGCATCCGCAATCGGTACTGACCATGAGTCAGCGGGCCGGCAAGTATCTGTATTACATCGTCGACGAACTCGAGCGGCGCGGCCTGCCCACCGAGCTGGCCTTGCTGCCCTTTGTTGAAAGCGCCTATAACCCCACCGCCTATTCGCGCGCGAAGGCTTCTGGCCTATGGCAATTCATTCCCAGTACCGGGCGGCACTACAACCTGGAACAAGACTGGTGGCGCGATCAGCGGCGCGACCCTATTGCCTCGACCAATGCAGCCCTGGACTACCTGGCCTATCTATATGATTTCCAGGGCGACTGGTATTTGGCCCTGGCATCGTACAACTGGGGCGAAGGTTCAGTTAAGCGAGCCATGGAAAAAAGCGCCAATTTAGGCCAGTTGACTGACTACGCGTCCATCAAGATGCCGGCAGAAACACGCAACTACGTGCCCAAGCTGCAGGCTATCAAGAATATTATTTCCTCACCCCATAAGTTCGGCATCACGCTGCCTGCCGTCAGCAACACACCTTATTTCACCACCGTAAAAAAACAGCAGGACATAGACATTGAAGTTGCCGCCCAACTGGCGGAAATGCCACTGGAAGACTTCAAGGCACTTAATGCCTCGTTCAACCGCCCCGTTATTCTGGCCGAGCACAACCCCACGTTACTGCTGCCCACCGACCGCGTCGATATTTTCAAGGCCAACCTGCTGGCCTATAAGGGCGAACTCAGCTCGTGGGACACCTACAAGAGCAAGAAGGGTGAATCTTATGCCGCCATCGCCAAACGCCACGGCATCAGTCTGGGCACGCTGCGCGCCGCTAATGGCCTGAGCAAGAGACAAAGCCGCGCCGTGGCGCAAACATTGCTGGTGCCAGCTCGCCATACCAAGGGCGGCATTCAGTTGGCATCGCTCGAGGCGCCGGCCGCCCCCGACACAGCGCGGGGCAAAAAGCTAACCAAGAAACAAGATGTGCGCGTCCTGCGACGAGGCGCCAATGTCCGCACCCATACCGTCAAGAGCGGCGACACGCTGTTTGCACTCGCCAAACGCTATAACACTTCCGTTACTGAATTACGCAAGCTTAACAACCTGAAAGGTGACAAGCTGGCCCAGGGTAAACGGCTGCGCGTGCCCGGTACGGGCATACGCGGTTAAATATTTATACAAGAAAAGGATCATCATATGGGTTTCCTGAACGGTAAACGCATTCTGGTTACGGGCGTGATTTCCAACCGCTCGATTGCCTACGGCATTGCGCGCGCCTGCAAGCAACAAGGCGCCGAGCTGGCCTTCACGTATGTAGGCGAGCGCTTCAAAGACCGCGTGACGGAATATGCCAGCGAATTGGGCAGCGACATCGTCATTTCCTGTGACGTGTCCGAAGACGAACAGATCGACACCGCCTTCAAAGAGCTCCAGGAACGCTGGGACGGCCTTGACGGCCTGGTGCACTCCATCGGTTTTGCAGCCCGCGAATCCATTTCGGGTGATTTTCTTGACGGCATGACTCGCGAAAATTTCCGCATTGCGCACGATATTTCAGCTTACAGCTTTCCGGCCATGACCAAGGCCGCCCTGCCTATGCTCAAAGGCCGCAACAGCTCCGTCCTGACACTGACCTATCTGGGCGCGGAAAAAGCCATCCCCAACTACAACACTATGGGACTGGCCAAGGCCTCGCTAGAGGCCAGCGTACGCTATATGGCGGCCTCGCTGGGCCCCATGGGGATACGCGCCAACGGCATTTCGGCTGGTCCCATCAAGACCCTGGCAGCCAGCGGCATCAAGGATTTCTCCACCATACTGAAGTTTGTCGAAACCCACGCTCCCCTGCGCCGCAACATCACCATCGAAGATGTAGGCAACGTAGCCGCATTCATGATGTCGGATCTGGCGGCCGGCATTACCGGTGAAATTACCCATGTGGACGGCGGTTTCTCAACCATCGTTCCAGGCATGGAGTAAATCTCTCAAGGAAAGGCTTGCCCCGGCGCGCCTTCCTGCCAGGGCGGATATTTGTGCATCACCTGCCCAAACAAGCCGCTCTGCTTCCAGGCCTGCAGCCATTGCAGCAATGCTGGCCAGGGCTGCGCCTGGAACCAGTCCATATTCGTGTGCGCAAACTGCCGCACAAACGGCGCGATCGCCATATCAGCCAGCGCCGGACGATCTCCAAAAAGGTAATCACGGGTTTCCAGCCGTTCGTTCAGGCTAGCTAGCCACGGCACCGCCTGGTCCCTATAGTCAGCACCACTTATATCGTCGTAACGCTGGGGATACTTGTAGCGATCCAGCGCATGCTTGAACGGGCCATCGCACTCGCCGATCAGCGCCAGCATGGCGTCGGGTGTGCCCTGCTGTGGCGCCAGCCATAGGCCGGGATCGTTATGGCGCAAGGCCCAGAACATGATGTCCAGGCTCTGGTCTATGACCTGGCCATCGACATCGACCAGCACAGGCACGGTCGCCTTGGGCGATGCGGTCAGCAAAGCCTGCGGCTTATCGCGCAACACCACTTCGCGCAGTTCGCACGGGCGCTCGCTGGCCGCAACGGCCAGGCGGGCACGCATGGCGTACGGACAGCGCCGGAAGGAGTACAGGACGGGCTTCAAATGCGCACGCCGATGTGGCGCTGATGGCGCTTGCGGGCCAGTTCCACCTGCTTCTGACGCTCGCGGAAACGCTGCAATTGCTCGTCGGTATGCGTACCATGGCAATGTGGACAACTGACGCCTTCTTCGTACAATTCAGAGGCCTTTTCCTGGGCGCCCAACGGTAGCCGGCAAGCGCGGCACAGCTCATATTCGCCCGGCTCCAGCCCATGGCGCACAGATACACGCTCATCGAAAACAAAACAGTCGCCGTCCCAGCGGCTTTCGGCTTCAGGAACGGTTTCCAGGTACTTCAGGATGCCGCCTTGCAGATGATAGACCTGGTCGAAACCTTGCGAGCGCAGATAGGCTGTGGATTTTTCACAGCGTATGCCGCCGGTACAGAACATGGCCACCTTGGCGCCCTTGCCCAGCACGCCGTCTTTCCCCGATTGCTCTTGTACCCACTGGGGAAACTCGGAAAAACTGCTGGTGTTCGGGTTGATTGCCCGGTTGAAGGTACCGATGGCGACCTCGTAGTCGTTACGCGTGTCGATAACCACCACATCGGGATCGTCGATCAAGGCGTTCCAGTCTTCGGGGCTGACATAGGTACCAGCCATGGTATCGGGCTGGATATTGGGCACCCCCATGGTCACGATCTCGCGCTTAAGCTTGATTTTCAGGCGATAGAAAGGCATTTCTTCAGCCCACGACTCTTTGTGCTCGAGTGTGGCCAATCGCGGGTCGCTGCGCAGATAGCCCAACACGGCGTCTATACCTGCGCGCGTGCCGGCGATGGTGCCGTTAATGCCTTCTTCGGCCAGCAGCAAAGTACCTTTGACCTGCTGCGACTCGCAATAGTCGAACAGCGGTTGCTGCATTGCCTTGAAATCGGAAAGCGTCACAAATTTATAAAGTGCCGCAACAATAAAATTAGCCATAACCTTGAAAGTGATATCCGTAAGCCCTGGCCCGGACGAACCAGGCGCAATAGCCTCTATTTTAACGTTATCGAGCGTCCACACTAAGGGTACCCACGTTTCCATTACTATATTGGTACGTTCTGGACAACTCATAGGATTGCTTATGACACGCATATTGTTAATTGGCGCTGTCCTGGCCGCAGCCTCGCTGGCCGGATGTGCTACCGGTACGCAAAGCGCCGGGCCCGATACATCTGCTGCGGCTACTTCATCCAGCACCAATGGCCGGGACTGCAATGCAGACCTGGCCGAATCGGCAGTAGGCCAGAAGGCCAACGCCGAAGTGCTGGAAACCTACCGGGCACAATCGGGGGCCAAACTGGCCCGTATACTCAGGCCCCGAGACGTCATCACCATGGAATACAACCCACAACGGCTGAACCTGCGCGTGGACGAGCAGGATATGGTGATCAGCGTAAACTGCAGCTAACTTCCTTCATTCACTTTATATTGGCGGTATGGATTCACTGACACAGGCCGTGCTTGGCGCCGGCATTCAAGGCGCCATGCTCGGCCGTTTTCATGGACGCAAGGCTTTGGTGGCCGGCGCCCTGCTGGGCACCTTACCCGACCTTGATGTGCTGATCGATTACGGCGACCCCGTATTGAACATGATCAACCATAGGGGCTTCTCGCACTCTGTATTCGTGCTGACGGCCGTGGCGGTGCTTATCACCTTACTGTACCGACGCTGGCGGCCCTGCCCGGACTACGGAGCCGGCCGCCTGTTCCTGACCATTTGGCTGGTATTTATCACCCACATATTGCTGGATGCCTTTACCGCCTATGGCACTCAGCTGCTGTGGCCGCTGACGCCTACACCCACCGCCTGGTCCAGCCTGTTCATCATCGACCCTTTCTATACCGTGCCCCTGCTTCTGGTGTTTCTTGCCGGCCTGGTCATGGGTGCACGCCCCGCGCTGACGCGCACCTTGTGCTGGGGCCTGGGGTTGAGCACCTGCTACCTGGCCGCTTCCGTCGTCGCCAAAGCCACCATCGAAGCGCGTGTACAGCACCTGCTGGCCGAGAACGGAGAGACAGTCGTAGCGGTGTTTTCCACCCCCCAACCCTTCAATATTCTGCTTTGGCGAGTCGTGGTTCGAACGGCGGACGACCATTACATAGAAACCATCATCAGCCTGCTGGATCGCACAGCGCCTGAACACATCAAGTTGCCACTGAACACCAATCTGGCCGATGGCTTGTCCGGTTCTACACAACTGGCAGGCTTGCGCTGGTTTACCGGCGACTGGTTGCGTTACGATGCCATAAACGGCCAAATGGTCGCCTCTGATCTGCGCATGGGACTGGGTACCGGCCACTATTCATTCCGCTTTGCAATGGCCAAGCGCACTGGCGCCAACCACGGCTGGCAGGCCATCACCCCGATATATTGGCCGCGCGAGCGTGGTATGGCCGAACTTGGCCCCGTCATCCGACGCGTCTGGCAACAGGAGCCGCCACTGCCGCTGGCGCACTGGGAGCAGAAGATGACTGAATTGCCCGTATCGTCACCACGCGACCTGCCTTGAGCAGCCCACGCCATGCACACGCCATTGATACCTGTTTCTGAAGAGGAAATTGTCTTTACCGCCATACGTTCCCAAGGCGCAGGCGGGCAAAACGTCAACAAAGTATCCAGTGCAATCCATCTACGCTTTTCCATTCCGGACTCCTCGCTACCCGAGGCCATCAAGGAAAGACTGCTGGCCTTGCGCGACCACCGCATCACGGCCGAGGGAGTGGTGATCATAAAGGCCCAAAGCAGCCGCAGCCAGGAACAAAACAAAATTCAGGCCATTGCGCGCCTGCAGGAACTGATAGACAGCGTTTCCACACCGCCCAAACCACGCCGGCCGACCCGACCCACCCTGGGATCACAGCGCAGGCGCCTACAGCACAAAACCGTACGTGGCGAGGTCAAGCGCATGCGGGGCAAGGTAAACCCGGGAACGCACTAGGCGTTTGCCGACTCTAATCGGACAACCCACTCATTTGTCAGGTTCGATCATGTCTTTAGCTCTGGTACAAACTGTCATCCCACGCGACGCCGATGCCGATGTCGTCAAGCGCATTGCCGCAGGCGACCAGGATGCGTTCGTAAAACTGATGCGCCGTTACAACCAGCGCATGTATCGGGTGGCCCGCAGCATTCTTCGTAATGATGCGGATGCCGAAGAGGCCGTGCAGGAAGCCTTTTATTGCGCATACAGGGCGATGGCCCAGTTTCGGGGCGAGGCAGCCTTATCGACCTGGCTGGTGCAAATTGTAGTGAACGAATCAAAAAAACGCCTACGCAAAATCAACCGGCTTTCCACCTGGCTGGAATTCAGCAGCGATGCGCCAAAGGACGAAATCACGGCAGACACTACCATGAATGAAAATACCGGCAACCAGCCCGAAATCAGCTTATGGCGTACGCAAACACGCCATACCCTTGAACACCACATCGACCGTCTGCCTGACGTATTTCGCGCCGTATTCGTACTGCGTGCGGTAGAAGAATTCAGCGTGGAAGAAACGGCGGACTGTCTGGGCATTCCGCCCGCCACCGTACGCACACGCTACTTTCGCTCACGCGCCTTGCTACGCAAGTCACTAAGGCATGAAATGGGCGACGAAATCAACAGCGTGTTTTCCTTCGCCGGCCATCGCTGCGATCGCATCGTAGCCACCGTTTTAACTCGCATACAGACACACGGCGGGAACGCAGAACACACACCCATTCTCTAATACGGCAACTGAACTTTTTTCAATGGCTGACGGTTATTGGCGGACGAAACCCGTCCACCCTGACTTGCCGCCTATCAAGGAGAAGTGCCATGTCGTTCATGAGTTTTGTACACGATCCCTATACGCGGCATGCCCGCAGAGCCTTTCTGGGCCAGTCGGGTCTATTGCTGTCTGGTGCCGCGGTGGCCTTGATGGCAGGACGCGACGTCCTGGCAAAAGGCCAGGCAACAGGCGACTCCGATGCCCGTATTCTTAATACTGCACTCGGGGCAGAACTGGAAGCCATCGCGGCATATCAATTGGGAGCAGAAAGTGGCTTGCTGGAAAAGCCCGTGCTGGATCTGGCCCTTGTATTTCAGGGGCATCACAAAGAACATGCAGACCTGCTTGCCAAAACCATTCAAACCTTGGGCGGGAAGCCAGTGGATGCCAAGGAGAAATACACCTTCCCGGTCGAAACGCTGAAGTCGCAAGCCGATGTACTGAAGTTTGCCGCCATGCTCGAGAAAGGCGCGGTCAGCGCATACCTGGGGGCCGTACCCGTATTCGATAATCGAGACCTGTCCAAGGCAGCCGCCAGCATTCTGGGCGACGAAGCCATGCATTGGGCGGTCCTGCGCCACGCCGTGGGCGAACCTCCTGTTCCTTCGGCCTTCATGTCATGAAGTCCGCATGTGGGGCAGCCTTGCTGGCAGGCTTGATGCTCGCAGGGCTGAGCGTCGCTTCACCGGCGCAGGCGACAGGCGATGCAATACGTGGCGCAACTCTTTACTCGCGCTGCCTGGCCTGCCATGCACTGGCCTATGACCGTACCGGCCCAAGACACTGCGGCCTGTTTGGCCGACATGCCGGCAGCGTGCCCGGCTTCTCTTATTCCGAGGCGATGAAACATGCCAACATTATGTGGGACGAAGCAACGCTGAACGCATTTCTGGCAGCACCCATGAAGGTGGTACCAGGCACATCCATGGGATATGCCGGTATTCCTGACCCCCAGGAACGCAACGACCTGATCGCCTATCTGAAGCAGCAGAACGCCTCACCCACGTGCACCGGCAAGAAGTAAGGCCTGCACTCTTGCAGGCAGGAGCGGTGCGTGCTGCCGGGCAGCACGCAAGCTGGTAAAGTGCTGAACAAACTCATGCACATACTAGGAAGCCGCCGCCATGACATCAGCCGCCACCAATGCCCAGGAAGCCCCGCCTAAATCGTGTATTTTCTGTGCCATAGCAAGCAAGAAAATTCCGTCCAATATCGTTTACGAGGACGATGATTTCACGGCTTTCCTGGACATCCACCCCATACGTCCCGGGCACGTGCTGATCGTTTCGCGGGCGCACCACGCCTATTTCGACGATCTGCCGCCAGCACTTGCCGCCCGCCTGATACAACTGAGCCAGCGCTTTGCCAAGGCAATGAAAAGCATACATGGTGTGGAACGCATAGGCTTCCTGTGCACCGGCACCGACGTCGCGCACGTGCATGCGCACCTGGTGCCGCTGTTTACGAACACGGATATCACCTCTGTGGCCTATATCGAACAGAAAGACCTCACCTTCGCGACAGCGCCACGCGCATCGGACGAGGAACTGAAAGCGCAATCGGAACAGCTGAAGCAGGCGCTTGGGGAATAGCAGCAAAGCGTCCCAAACTCAAATAACACGCCCTTGCGGCGTTATGCCGTGCCATGATCCCGTGTTAGCAACTTCATCAGCTCTATATTGATAAAGACTTTTTCTCGCCCTACTGTGACTTCTCGAAGCACATTTTTAGAGACAAGCTCTTTCAACATTTTGGATGCGGTCTGCCTTTGCGCAATATCCCTCTCGACCAGATTGGCAATCCTGCAATACGGCTGCATGAATATGAGCTCGACAAGCTCGTGACTGTACGTTTTTGGAATTTCTAGACGGAGTTGGTCTCTGGTTTGCTCCATCAAGGCGCAGATCGCCGAGATCTTCGCTGATGTCCATTCAGCAGTGCTATGCACGGCCTCCAACATATAAAGCACCCACTCTTCCCATGCACCCTCGGCTGTTACCGTCATAAGTAGGCGGTAATACTCCTGCTTATTCTGGATGATGTAACGGCTGAGATAAAGTATTGGCAATTCCAGCAGATTCTCTGAAATAAGAAAAAGGAGATTCAACACACGGCCTGTCCGGCCATTGCCATCACTGAACGGATGAATCGCCTCAAACTGATAATGCATCACTGCCATACGCACAAGCGGATCTATGTCCGGTTGCGTGTGAATGAAACGCTCCCAGTCCGCTAATAAGTCTCTGATCGTGGACTCACCTTCAGGTGGGGTGTAGATAATTCGCTGCGTGGCATCGTTCATAAGAGCTGTGCCAGGGATACGACGTATATCGATCTCAGCCCCTTTAATCGTTCGACAAACCTCAACTGCGGTAGCTGTCGTCAAAGGTCTTTTAGCAAGAGATTTATACCCTTTGTATAAAGCCGTCCGATAACGTAATGCCTCTTTAGTAGCAGGATCTGCTTGTTGCTCTGCATCCTCATACTGGAAAAGACGATCAGCCGTCGTCACAATGTTCTCTATCTCTGAACTGGCCTGCGCTTCCAGCATAGGGATAATATTGATTAGCATTCCTTGATTTGGAATACGGCCAGCCATGCCCCGCAACCCAGCAAGTGAAGCCCGCGCTTTAATGCAGGCCTTCAAAACGGACTTGGTCTCAATGTCTACCTTAGGAGGTAAGCGAGGCAGATCATTGTATGGAACGTTTGCATTGAACATGCTGACACCTTGAACATGTCGACAAAGAGAAGAATTTTAAACGCCTCTTGTTTAAATGTCGATTTTTTCGAATTTTATGTACATGAAACACCAACATGTACGCCGCATCGACAGATCTAATTAATATGTCGACAATATTCCAATATATCGACATATTAATGTAGAGGAGCCTATTCTGACCAGAAATGGTCAAACACCAAAAAGCCCGCAGAATTAATATTCATGCGGGCTTTTTGGATTATCTTTGGCGGACAGAGGGGGATTCGAACCCCCGATACGCTATTCACGTATACACGCTTTCCAGGCGTGCGCCTTCAACCGCTCGGCCACCTGTCCTGATTCTGGCTTATCTTTGCGACAAGATAAAGCGAAGTCCGCCATTCTATCAGAATCTGGCCATCCTGTGCATGC
The DNA here is from genome assembly GCA_013416405.1 of Alcaligenaceae bacterium. Taxonomy (GTDB): domain Bacteria; phylum Pseudomonadota; class Gammaproteobacteria; order Burkholderiales; family Burkholderiaceae_B; genus Pusillimonas_C. The sequence continues at coordinate 283,840 of JACCET010000002.1, read as the reverse complement.
GGGATCGATATCAAGGCGCTTTCCCTTACCTAGCGAGTCATGAAATGCAGTGGCGCCAGAACCAGCTGCGGGAACAGCACCAGCAGCAACAATACCGCCGACTGCGCAAGAAAATAAGGCATGACGGCACGTATGACCGGCTCCATGCGTACCCGGGCCACGCCGCACACCACATTCAGCACCGTGCCGACCGGCGGTGTGATCAGGCCTATGGCATTGTTCATGATGAACAGCACACCAAAATAGACCGGGTCAATACCGGCCATTTTGACGGTGGGCATCAGGACCGGGATCAAAATCAGTATGGTTGGCGCAAAGTCCAGCACGGTGCCCACGGTAAAGACCAGCAACATGATGGCCAGCATCAAAAGCACCGGACTATCGATCAAGGGCTGCAGGATGCCGGCGACCATCATGGGGATATTGGCTGCCGCAATCAACCAGGCAGAGACCTGTGCCGCGGCCACCAGAAACATGACGACAGCAGACGTTTTGCCGGCCGACAGCAATAGACCATACAACGCCTCGACCTTGAGCTCCCTGTACACGCAAAAACCTACGAACAAGGCGTAGAACACGGCCACAACCGCGGCCTCGGTGGGGGTGAAGTAGCCCGATTTCAAACCACCGACGATGATGACCGGCATGAGCAGTGCCCAGAAGCCCGCCATCGTTGCCGACCATCGCTGGCGCGAGGATTTCTTTTCACCGCGGGGCATGCCGTCACGTTTGGCCTGGAAAGCCCATGTGGCAACCAGCGCCAGCGCCATCATCAAACCCGGCGCTATGCCGGCAATAAACAATTTGGTGATCGAGATATTACCCACCACCCCTACCATCACAAAGCCTATGGACGGTGGAATGATCGGTGCAATAATTCCGCCGGAGGCGATCAGGCCGGAAGCACGCGGAATGTCGTAACCGGCATTGCGCATCATGGGGATGAGCAATGCGGCCACAGCGGCAGTATCCGCAATGGCCGACCCGGAAAGGGAAGCCATGATGACGCAGGCAAAGATGGCCACGTAGCCCAATCCACCTTTGAAATGGCCTACCCAGGCACCGGCCACTTCAACTATCCGGCGTGAGATGCCGCCCGCATTCATGAGCTCGCCGGCAAGGACGAAAAACGGTATGGCGATCAAGGGGAAGCTATCAGCGCCCGACAGCATGTTCTGCGCCATGATCTGGGCGTCGAAGAAGTCCATGTACCACATCATGGCCATGCTGCAAACCATCAGGGAAAAAGCGATGGGCACCCCAAGGGCCATGGCTGCCATCAGCGAACCCACAAAAATTGCGATCAGCATCGTCTTATTCCGCTAGTCAATATAGTTGGAAGGCAGCAGCGCTGACACCGATACCCGACCGGTGGCCAGCCTGACGATATTGACCGCCGACAGCACGCCTATCGATATCGCGCACAGATAGGCTGCTGAATAAACCACGCTCATTGAAATACCGGTTACCAGCCCGACATTGGCAAGGTGCAATTGGCGCTGCATCAGCAAGCCCCAGAGCAGTACGCCGCAGCACGCCAGCACCAGCGCCTGGCCCAGCAGGGCTGCGAAAAATCTTGGTTTGCCCGACAATCGGGAAACCAGGACGTCGACACCCAGGTGCGCGCCTTCGCGCATGGCGACAATGGCACCCAGGAATGTGAGCCAGATGAACATGAAGCGGGACAACTCTTCCGCTACGTTCACACCCGAGTTGAAGAAGTGACGCAGGATCACGTTGCCGAAGACCATCAGGCACATGGCAGCCAGGCATAACACCATCATCAGCTCCAGTATCCTGAAATACCAGTTCGTCAGTTTTTTCATCTACATTTCCTGGAAAGGACGCCGTGGCGAACGGCCCGACGCGCACGCAGTCATAACGAGAAAATCTTTCCCGGATTCATGATATTCCGGGGATCCAGCGCCTGCTTGAGCTGGCGCATGACGCGCACCGACGCGGCGCCAAGCTCGTCAATCAGAAAGCCTTGTTTGTGCAGCCCTATGCCGTGCTCGCCCGTGCAGGTGCCATCCATGGCCAGGGCTCTTGCTACCAGCCGCGCGTTGATAGCTTCCGCGCACTGGATTTCAGCCTGGGAATTGCCATCAACCAGCATCTGAACATGAAAGTTGCCGTCGCCCACATGACCCACCACAGGCGCAATCATGTGTGAACGACGCAAATCATCTATGGTCTGGTTCACGCACTCGGCCAGCCGTGAAATGGGCACGCACACGTCGGTGACTATGGAGCGCGCGCCGGGGCGCAGCTGCAATGCGGCGAAGTACACATTATGACGAGCTGCCCAAAGCCGGCTACGCTCTTCGGGACTTGCCGACCAAACGAAACCGGCCGCCCCCAGCTGTCCGGTGATGTCCTGCGTCAGCGCAATCTGTTCTTCCAGCCCCGATGCGCTGCCATGAAACTCAAAGAACAGGTGGGGCTGTTCAGGCAGGCCGGTTTTGCTGTAGAGATTCAGTGCACGGATGGCGACCGGATCGACAAACTCGCAGCGCGCCACGGGCACACCCAGCTGAATGATCTGAACCACAGCCTGAACGGCGGCATCGATATCGGGAAAGGCGCAAACGGCTGCCATCGTGCTTTCCGGTAGCGGATGCAATCTTACGGTGGCTTCCACAATGACACCCAGCGTACCTTCGGCGCCTACGAACAGATGGGTCAGGTCGTATCCGGCGGCCGACTTCCTGGCGCGGCGGCCGGTGCTGATGAGTTCGCCGTCGGCCGTCACCACCGTCAGGTTCACGACGTTTTCGCGCATGGTGCCATATCGCACCGCATTCGTGCCCGAGGCCCTGGTGGAACACATGCCGCCTATGCTGGCATCGGCACCCGGATCGACCGGAAAAAACAGGCCGGTGTCGCGCAAGGCCGAATTCAGGGCCTCGCGGGTAACACCAGGCTGCACGGTTGCCGTTTGATCTTCCGCATTGACGGCAAGTATGCCGTCCATTTGCATCAGATTGAGCGTCAGCCCACCCTGTATCGCCAAAGTATGCCCTTCCAGCGAGGATCCGGCGCCATACGGAATAAGTGGCACCTTGAATTCGTTGCAGAGCTTGACGATCTCGGTTACTTCGGCCGTACTGCGTGCAAATGCCACAGCATCGGGCAAGCTGGCCGTGAAGATGGACTCGTCACGGCCATGATGCTCGCGCAGGGGGATGCTGACAGAGTATCGATCTGCCAGCAGGTGGGCCATGCGCGTACTGAACGCCGCAGCTAGCCCGCTCGGTTGCATCATGATTTCTTTTCCGCACGCACCTCGGCAATCTCGCTACGGAGCAAGGTCATGAATTCGGGGCCTATCTTTTCAAGATGAGGCTCGATTGCGGGCGGTACGAGGTCGCGAATTTTCTGCAGATCGGCCTCGGAAAAGCGCGTAACCTGCATGCCCTCGTCCTTCATGTGCTGCAGGGCTACGTCGACCTCGCTTGCGGTCAGCTCACGCTGATAAGTCGTTGCCTTCTTGGCCGCCGCCGTCATGAGCTCCTGCTCTTTCGGAGTCAAGCCGTCCCAGAATTTCTTGGATACGGCAAAAATGAGAGGCGAGTAGACGTGGCCTGACAGGGTCATGTATTTCTGCACCTCGTAGAATCGCTGAGTATTCATCAGGACCACGGGATTTTCCTGGCCATCGAACGCCCCGGTTTCCAGGGCCACGAAAAGCTCGGACCAGGCCAGGGGTGCGGCATTGGCACCCAGGGCCTTGAACGCGTCGAGGGTCAAGGGATTGGGCTGCGTGCGCAGCTTCAGTCCTTCAAGGTCGGCCAGCGTATTGACCGGACGGCGCGAATTCGTGATGTGGCGGAAGCCATTTTCCCACCAGCCCAGTACGTGTATGCCTGCCGCGCTGAGCTTCTGATTCAGATAATCACCCACGGGTCCATCGAACACCGCATGCGCTTCAGCTTCGGATTCAAAGAGAAAGGGCACGTCTTGAAAACCCAGTTCCTTGACCTGCCCGAGCATGGCCAGGACGCTGCCTGTATAGAATTCTTGCACGCCTCCCTGCAGGGCACCCAGCATCTGTGGATCAGGCCCCAGGGCCTGATTCGCGATCACGGTGATTTTTGTTTTTCCGCCTGTCGCCTCCTGCACGTCTGCGGAAAATTGCTTCGCGGCCATGCCGGCCGGATGGTTATCAGCCATGCCGTGGCCGAAACGAAGGTTGCGGGCCTGGAACTCTTGCGATTGCGCGCTGCTCATGGCCGTCATACCCGCCACGGCCGTTATCATGGTCACGGCCAAGATACGTTTTATTTTCATTTTCTTGTCTCCTAGGATTGTAATTGTGAGGTACTGCTTGCCTTACGCCAAATCAGGTTGCTGAACGCGATTGCTCAACAGGCCTATGCCTTCAATTTCGACTTCGCACAGATCACCCGGCTGCATGTACAGCTTGGGTTCACGGGCGTGCCCGACTCCGGCCGGCGTGCCCGCGACAATGACGTCGCCCGCTTCCAGGGTCATGACCTCACTGATGATTGCAATCAGTGATTCCACATCGAAGACCATGTCGCGCGTGTTGGCCGACTGCACCGTCACCCCATTCAGGCGTGTTTCCAGTTGCAGGCCGCGCGCACCGGGAGGCAGCTCATCGGCCGTAACCAGGTAGGGTCCGAACGCTCCGCTGCCATCGAAATTTTTTCCCATGATCCATTGGGGCGTCTTGAACTGGTACTCCCGTACACTGCCGTCATTGAAGATCGAATAGCCCAGGACGTGATTCAGGGCGTCATCCCGGGATATGGCCTTGCCGGCCTTGCCTATGATAACGGCCAGCTCGCCTTCGTAATCGAAGCTTGGCGACAGCACAGGATAATGCAAAGGCTCGTCATGGCCGATGACACTGGTGGTGAAGCGCGAGAACAGCGTGGGATAGTCCGGCTGCTCAAACCCGCTTTCAGCGGTGTGGTCTATGTAGTTAAGGCCGACACAGATGATTTTTGGCGGATGCGCAACGGGCGGAAGCCACCGCACTGCATGCAGATCCAGCACAGCTTGCCGCTGCATTTCCTGGGCGGCACCTGCCAGGGCATATACCCCATTTTTTATGTATGCATCCAGCGGGCCGGGATAGGCTGCGTGGTCTTCAGTGCAGCCATGCCAGGCGCCGGTGGCCGGATTGGCGACCGCCCAGCCCTCGAGACCACCAGACAGATAACGGGAAACCTTCATTTAAGAGCTCCATCTTTGAACATTGAAGCTACTATATCACTGGTTATCTATTTTTAGATAAAAAATATATTATTTATTAGTTAGAACAAACCCGTATAGAATATAGATTATTATGAAAACATCCAGCAAACTTACCCAGGCTGAAACCGTACGCCATCTGATCCGCGCGGAAATCCTTGACGGCCGCCTGCCACCGGGTGAAAAGCTGAACATCAGGTCGCTCGAAGGCCGGCTGGATGTCAGCCTGGGCGCCATACGGGAAGCCTTGTCGCGCCTGAGCGCCGAAGGCATGGTCAGCGCCGAAGCTCACCGGGGGTACCGAGTCAGCACTGTCAGCAGGGAAGAATTACTCGATCTGACCAAGACCCGGATCGAAATAGAGTCACTGTGCCTGAGCAAAGCCATAAGCAATGGCGATGTTGAATGGGAAACCAGGATCGTCGGCGCAGCGCATCGCATGGAACGTCTGCAGCACTCGGCCTCCGATCCCGTTGCGCGCATGGGTGATAACTGGAACCAGGCTCATGGCGAATTCCATGAAGCGCTGGTCAGCGCATGCCCCAGCGCCTGGCTGCACCGCATGCGCATGCTTTTATATGAGCAAAGCGAACGCTATCGCAGGCTGTCGGTGCCGCTGGACACCGACCAGCGCGACGTACGCGAAGAACATCGTCGCATCATGGATGCCGCGTTACGACGCGATCAGGCAGCCGCTTTGCAGGAACTGGAGAAGCATCTGCTGGCCACCGCGCAGATTATCCTGCGATCACCACTGCTGCAGGATGCAGCGCCTGCACCCGCTGACGACCAGGATGATTGAACCACTTAGGCTCAACAGATTCGGCTGACCACCCAGCCGCACTCCCTTACACCCCCGCCAGTATCCACCTTGCGGCCTTTTCAGCGATCATCAGCGTCGGGCTATTGGTATTGCCGCTGGTGATGGTCGGCATGATGCTGGCATCGACCACACGCAATCCTTCCACGCCGTATACCTTGAGGTGGGAGTCGACCACTGCGGCCGGATCATCGGGTCGGCCCATCTTCGCCGTGCCCACCGGGTGGAATATGGTCGTGGCAATGTCCCCCGCCAACCGCGCAAGCTCATCGTCGGTCTGAAACTGCACGCCGGGCTTGTACTCTTGTGGTTGATACGCTGCCAATGCAGGCTGGGCAACAATATTGCGTGTCACGCGCAATGAGTCGGCAGCCACCTTACGGTCTTGGTCCGTGCTCAGGTAGTTGGGTGCGATGGCCGGCGCGTCATCTATGTGACCACTCTTGATGGTCACACTGCCGCGGCTATCGGGATTCAGATTGCAGACGCTGGCGGTAAAGGCGTTGAAGCGATGCAAGGGCTCACCAAAAGCCTCCAGGCTCAAGGGCTGGACATGGTATTCAAGGTTGGCGTGGGGCTGCGCCGTATCGCTGCGCGTGAATGCACCCAGCTGGGATGGCGCCATGCTCATGGGACCGCTGCGCTTGACGGCATATTCCAGCCCAATCATGGCTTTGCCCCAAAGGCTGGATGCCATGTCATTAAGCGTTTTTACGCCCTCAACCTTGAACACGGTGCGTATTTGCAAGTGGTCTTGCAGGTTTGCGCCCACACCAGGCCGGTCGGCCAGCACCGGGATGTCGTGTTGCTGCAAAAGCGCGCCTGGGCCTATGCCTGATAACTGTAGCAGCTGAGGCGTGCCTATGCTGCCCGCGCTCAGCACCAGCTCTTTTCTAACTTTTACGGTAACGCTTTCGCCGTTACGGCGCACCAGAGCGCCCGCGCATTTATGCCTGCCATCCGGCAGGCGCTCGAACAGCAGGCGTTCGGTTTGCGAGTGTGTCCAGGCGGTAAAGTTGGCGCGCGACGCACAAGCCGGCCTGAGAAACGCCTTCGCCGCATTCCAGCGCCAGCCGTTTTTCTGGTTCACCTCGAAGTAGCCCACACCTTCGTTATCGCCCTGGTTGAAGTCATCGGTTGCGGCGATACCCGCTTGCTGCGCCGCAGCCGAGAACGCATCAAGAATATCCCAGCGCAAGCGCTGCTTTTCAATACGCCATTCACCGCCCGAAGCATGGAATTGACTGAATGACTCCGCCGCCGCTTGCTTGCCGCCATGATCCAGTTTGTAGTGATTTTCATGTGCCTTGAAATCAGCCAGGCAACTTTCCCAGGACCAGGCGTCATCGCTTACGGACGCCGCCCAGCCGTCATAATCACGGGACTGGCCTCGCATATAAATCATGCCGTTGATGCTGGAGCAGCCACCGAGTGTCTTGCCGCGAGGGTATCGCAGCACCCTGCCATTCAGGCCCTGATCCGGCTCGGTGTTATAGAGCCAATCGGTACGCTTGTTGCCTATGCAGTACAAATAGCCGACGGGGATATGTATCCAGTGATAATTATCTTTACCGCCGGCCTCGATCAGCAAAACACGATTCGACGGATCGGCGCTCAGCCTATTGGCGAGCAGACAGCCCGCGGTTCCAGCTCCCACAATAACGTAGTCGAATTCCAGTTCTGGCATCTTGTCTCCTTTTGCCTGCTACTGTAACAACGCTGGCGGCGAAACACCATCGAGATTTTCTTGCATTGAATATAAGAAAACCTAATAATGATGGCATGAATATTCCAACCCTGGCCGCCTTTGTCGCTGTCGCCCGAGAAGGCAGCCTGACCCGCGCCGCAACCAGGCTGCACATCACCCAGCCCGCCGTTGGCTTGCATATCCGGAATCTGCAGGCACAAACCGGCCTGCGTCTGCTGACCCGCACTGCACAGGGCATGGAATTGACAGCCGATGGCTCCGCCCTTTTGCCGCTGGCGGAGAAAGTACTGCAGGCCCAGGCCAGCTTCAAGACGGCGGCACATCGGCTGAGCAAGGAAATACGTGGCCAGCTTCGCATAGGAACCATACTTGATCCCGAGTTCCTGCGGCTGGGCGCCTTATTAAAAGAACTTCTACGATACACCCAGCGCCTGGATATAGTGCTGGCCCACGGCATGAGTGGCGATGTACTGCAGCAAGTCATGCGGGCCGAACTCGATGCAGGCTTTTACCTGAGCATTCCCGACGACACACTGACCGGCTCCGATAACGTGTTGTGCAAGACGCTGACCCATTTCTCGTACAAGGTGCTGGCGCCGGCAGGCTGGGCATCACAAGTTCGGGACAAAGACTGGCGGCAGTTGGCCGGCCTGCCCTGGCTGGCCACGCCCACGGCTTCCGCCCACCACCGTTTGCTCGCCCTGGTATTTGGCCCGCAGTCCCTGACGGGACAAGAAGCAAACTATGTGGCCCTTGTCGACCAGGAAGCCTCGATGCTGGACCTGGTCAAATCGGGCGTTGGCCTGAGTCTGGTACGCGACCATATCGCCCTGCGTGAAGCACAAGCGCATGGGCTGGCGATTGCCAACCGGGTAAGTCTCGATTGCGCACTCAGTTTCGTTTGCCTGCGCGAACGCGCAGACGATCCTGCTGTGGCGACGGCCCTGATGGCGCTTGAGCAGGTCTGGCCTAACGCTTAGGCGCCGCCTGCGCGCCCCAGCGCAACCATGCGCTCGACATAACGCGCAATGGTGTCGATTTCCAGGTTCACCGGCGCGCCGGCAACCAGGTTTTTGAGCGTGGTGACTTGCACCGTGTGGGGAATGAGGTTGATGCGGATTTCGCAGCCGTCGGCCATGTCGTCCACCTGATTGACCGTCAGACTGACCCCATTGACGGTTACCGACCCCTTGTAGGCCATATACTTGGCCAGGTTTTGCGGCACCTTGATGCGCAGATCCCAGGACTCGCCTACGGGCTCAAAACGGCTGACCTGGCCCAGGCCATCGACATGACCCGACACCAAATGGCCGTCCAGCGTGTCACCCAGGCGCAAGGCGTGTTCAAGATTGACCTCTCCCACACTGTCCAGGCCTGCCGTGCGGTTAAGGCTTTCGCGCGACACATCCACGCTGAAACCGTCTTGCGCCATCGCCACCACCGTCATGCATGCGCCCTGTATGGCGATGGAATCGCCCAGCTTGGTGCTGTCGCGCAGAAACTCCTGCGCCTGAACCTTCAAATGAACACCCGCATCTTGCTGACCGTCATTGAAGGGAACAACCTCGATGATGCTGCCGACCGCAGCCACTATGCCAGTGAACATGCCTTACCTTTCAATTCGAACGCTGCAACGCCTGCAGCAAAGTTTTCCAGTGGTCGATATGGCGCGCCCTTATGCGCATATCGGGGGCCAGGCTGACGGTTTCCATGAACTCAAAGCGCTGGGCCTGCGTCAGTTGCTGCAAGGGCTTCAGAGTGGCCATGCCCATGCCTTCGCCCAGCAGCATGGGTGCCATGTAAACCAGTAATTCGTCGGCGCATTGCGTCTGCACCAGAGCACCGGACAGCCGCGCTCCGGCTTCGACGTGCACCTCGTTGACGTCGTGCTCGCCCATCCAGCGCATCATGGCATGCAGGTCGACCCCACCATCGGCAGCCGGCAGCTCTATCACTTGAACGTTGCGATCGGCCAGCCTTGCGGTCTTTTCCGGATTTGAGGCGCACGTGAACACCCAGGTCGGCGTGCCATCGAAAATCCTGGCCTGCCCGGCCACTTGAAACCGGGTATCGACTATAGCCTTTATGGGTGCCCGGGTCGTCTTCACATGCCTGACGTTCATCTGCGGATCATCGGCCAGCACAGTGCCTACGCCCGTCAGCACCACACAACTGCGCGCGCGCCAATGATGGCCGTCGGCCCGTGCGGCGGGGCCAGTAATCCACTGCGACTCGCCGTTGGCCAGCGCAATGCGGCCATCCAGTGAAGCCGCCAGCTTGAGCCAGGTCCATGGCGTCTTGCGAGTCATGCGTGCGACAAAACCCGGATTCACCGCCAGGGCCTCTTCAGTGCAAATATCGGTGGTGACGGCTATGCCTGCCGCCCTGAGCCTGGCCACACCCTGGCCGCCCACCAGCGGATTTGGGTCGCCCATGGCAATGACCACGCGAGCCGGGCTGGCGGCGATCAGGGCATCAACGCAAGGCGGCGTACGACCATGATGGCTGCAGGGCTCGAGTGTGACATAGACGGTGGTGCCCGCCATAGCTACGCCCTGCTCTGCAGCCTGGCGCAGCGCCATGACTTCAGCATGCGGGCCGCCGGCCTTCTGGGTAGCGCCCGATGCCAGCAACTGGTCGTCGCGCACGATCAGGCAGGCCACACGCGGATTGGGTGCCGTGATGTACAACACGCTCTCGGCCAGCTTCAGGGCCTGGCGCATCCAGCGCTCATCACATACGGTCTGTTCCGGCGTCACGACCTGGATGGAACCTGAATTTCGTCGATGGCCTTGACGAATTCGCCTATGTCTTCAAAGCTTTTGTACACCGACGCAAACCGAACATAGGCCACCTGATCGAGCTTTCTGAGTTCAGCCATGACCAGTTCGCCCACCTTGCCGGACTCGACCTCGCGCAGGCCGCTGACCAGCAGGTTTTCTTCTATGCGGGCAACCGCAGCATCGACGTCTTCGGTGCTGACCGGGCGTTTGCGCAGCGCCAGGCTCAGGCTGGCGCGCAGCTTGTTGATATCGAATTCAACCCGCGTTCCATTGCGCTTGACCACCGCCGGCATGACGAGTTCGGCCCGCTCATAGGTGGTGAAACGCCGGTCGCATGCCGTACACCGCCGACGGCGGCGTATGGTGTCGCCCTCTTCCGATACCCGGGAGTCTATGACCTGGGTATCGAAACTGCTGCAGAATGGGCATTTCATGGGCTGGTATTAACGATAGACTGGCAGACGCGCAGTCAGTTCATTTACACGCTTGCGCACATCGGCAATGCTGGCTTCGTCACGCGGATTATCAAGTACGTCGGCAATCAGGTGACCGGTAAGCTCGGCTTCCGCTTCCTTGAAACCCCGGGTGGTCATGGCAGGGGTGCCCAAACGCACGCCGCTGGTGACAAAGGGCTTTTCGGGATCGTTGGGGATGGCATTTTTGTTGACGGTGATATGGGCCTTGCCCAGTACGGCCTCGGCTTCTTTGCCGGTAATGCCCTTGGCACGCAAATCAACCAGCATGACGTGGCTTTCGGTACGGCCCGACACGATGCGCAAGCCGCGCTCGACCAAGGTGCGTGCCAGTACGTCGGCGTTCTTGACGACTTGCGCCGCGTAGTCTTTGAAATCGGGAGACAGCGCCTCTTTGAAAGCAACCGCCTTGGCAGCGATCACGTGCATGAGCGGGCCGCCCTGTATGCCGGGAAAGATGGCCGAATTGACGATTTTTTCGTGTTCGGCCTTCATCATGATGACGCCACCGCGCGGGCCGCGCAGCGATTTATGCGTGGTCGAGGTGACAAAGTCGGCGTGCGGCACAGGGTTGGGGTACGCGCCGCCAGCCACCAGGCCGGCGTAGTGGGCGATATCGACCATGAACAAGGCACCGTTTTCACGCGCGATGCGTGCCATGCGTTCGAAGTCTATGCGCAGTGAATAGGCCGACGCACCGCCCACGATAAGCTTGGGCTTATGTTCTTTGGCCAGCTTTTCAAGCTGGTCGTAGTCCAGCTCTTCGTTGGCATCCAGGCCGTAGGAAACAAAGTTGTAGAGCTTGCCCGACGCATTGACCGGTGAGCCGTGGGTAAGATGGCCGCCTTCGGCCAGGCTCATGCCCAATACCGTATCACCGGGCTTGAGCACAGCCATGTATACACCCTGGTTGGCTTGAGAACCCGAATTGGGCTGCACGTTGGCAGCTTCCGCGCCAAAGATTTCCTTCAGGCGATCTATGGCCAGTTGCTCGACGACGTCGACGTACTCGCACCCACCGTAATAGCGCTTGCCCGGATAGCCTTCGGCATACTTGTTTGTCAGTTGCGTACCCTGCGCCTGCATGACTGCCGGGCTGGTGTAATTTTCAGACGCGATCAGTTCGATATGCTGTTCCTGGCGAACGTTTTCTTTTTGAACGGCGGCCCAGACGTCGGCATCGACGAGATCGAGAGTACGAGTACGGTCAAACATGGAGGTATCCTGAAGGTTAGTGCGCGTATGGCGAAGAATAAGGGCTTATTTTAGCTTGAATACCCCAGCGCCCTGTTTGACAGCGCACTGGGGCCATACGCGCTCATGAACTTAAGCGGCGGAGCCGGCCAGCCGGGGGTTCAGCGTATAGATGCCGGTGATAGCCGCCTGAGCCAATACGTGCCCCTGTATGGCCTTGATGACATCTGCGCCGGTAAACCGGCCCTCGAAGGGCAGCTCGGGGATATCCAGCGCGTATACCGTGAAAATATAACGATGCACTATGCCGTCGTTCCAGGGCGGGCAGGGGCCGTCATAGCCGAAGTAGTCGCCGTTCATGTCGCGATCGGCGGCAAACCAAACGGTAAAGTCATTGACCCCCTGACGTGTACCATCGAGCGCCAGCGGGCCGGCCTTGCCGCGCGGCGTGATGCCGTCGGAATAAGCGGCTTCGGCGATGCTGGTGGTTGCGGCGGGCAGATCGATCAGGGCCCAGTGATAGAAATCGACACGCGGCAAGGTGCTGGGGATTTCACGATCGGTCTGATTGACGTCGTCGGGCTTGCTGGGCACATCAGGATCGTGGCAAATCACGACGAACGATTGTGTTGCGGCAGGCGCTTCTGACCAGGCAAGCTGCGGATTGGCATTGCCCGCAAGCGCAACATGATTTTGCCCGTCGATCTTGCCGAAGGCATTGCGCTCGGGAATGTTTCCCTGGTCTACAAAAGATTCACTGGTAAGTTTCATGGTGAACTCCTATGGCGGCTGCGCCTGTTGGCGTTTTAGCCAGTTAATGTGACACGGGCAAATTTGCGCTTGCCCACCTGAACTACGTAGGTGCCGGCCGGCAGCTGCAACGATTTGTCTTCGATGCGATCGCCATCGACCCTGACACCACCCTGCTCGACATTGCGCTGCGCTTCGGCGCCCGAGGCAACCAGCCCCGCTTCGCGCAGAACCTTGAGTATGCCCAGCGGAGCGGCCCCCAACTGTACTTCGGGCATGTTTTCAGGGATGACGCCATCGCGAAAGCGTGCTTCGAATGCAGCCAGTGCGTCTTGCGCTGCTTGCTGCGTATGAAAGCGCGCCACGATCTCCTGCCCCAGCATGACCTTGGCATCCCGTGGGTTCATGCCTTCTTTTACCTGATTTTGCAGCCGGGCGATATCATCCAGCGACTTGGAGGAGAGCAACTCGAAATATTTCCACATCAAGGTATCGGATATGGACATGAGCTTGCCGAACATGGATTCAGGCGCCTCGGTGATGCCTATGTAGTTACCCTTGGACTTGGACATTTTGTCCACACCGTCGGTGCCTTCCAGCAAGGGCATGGTCAGGATGCATTGCGGCTCTTGCCCGTATTCTTTTTGCAGTTCGCGGCCCACCAGCAGATTGAACTTCTGGTCGGTGCCGCCGAGCTCGAGGTCGGCCTTCAGGGCGACCGAGTCATAGCCCTGCATCAGGGGATACAGGAACTCATGGACGGAAATGGGTATGCCACCCTTGAAGCGCCGCGTGAAATCTTCGCGTTCCATCATGCGCGCCACCGTATAGCGCGAAGCCAGCTGGATCAGGCCACGCGCGCCCAAGGGGTCGCACCACTCGGAGTTGTAGCGGATTTCCGTACGCGATGGATCCAGCACCAGGCTGGCCTGGGCATAATAGGTCTTGGCGTTTTCCTGGATTTGCTCGGCTGTCAGCGGCGGGCGTGTGGCATTGCGGCCGCTGGGGTCTCCTATCATGGACGTGAAGTCGCCAATAAGGAAAATCACGGTATGACCCAGGTCTTGCAGCTGCCGCATTTTATTGAGCACGACCGTATGGCCCAGGTGAATATCAGGCGCGGTAGGGTCCAGCCCCAGCTTGATGCGCAAGGGCGTGCCGGTGTTCTCGCTGCGAGCGAGCTTTTTGACAAACTCGGACTCGACCAGCAATTCGTCGCAACCTCTTTTGGCAATACGCAGGTATTCTTCGGTTTGTGGGGTAATGGGCGCTACGGTTGACGACATAAGAAGAGGTTTCAAAAAGGGGAAAGTTAAAAAAATGCTCGAAAAATCAGGCTTAATACGCTAGCATAACGTGCCAGCGCAATATCCGTCTAATTCAGCAGCGCATTTCTAGGTTTTGCTTTATGTTCAAGAAAGGGACCCCGACCACTCCCTCTTATCGAACCATTGTTCGTAACCACCGCCCGCATCACTTGTTCCGCAACGGCCTTGTTTTCGTTGCCCTGGCTCTGTTTGCCGCTGCAGCGGCCCTGGCTGTGGTGCAACCACCCGAGGCGCCTGCCGTTTACGAAGCCCGGCAGACCCTGGATCTGCCCACGCCCTTCCCGCAAGCTCAAAATAATTTTGCCGTTCCATTCGTCAGCCAGACCGAGATCCGCTCGGGCGATACGCTGGCAGTGCTGCTGCAACGGCTGCGGGTGCAGGAGCCAGGCCTGCTGCCTTTTCTGATCCAGGATAAAGACGCACGCTCCATCTACAAGCTCTACCCGGGGCGCAACGTGCAAGCCGCCCACGACCAGCATGGCAAGCTGACCTGGCTGCGTTACCAGCACACGCCGTATGCCACGGATAATGGGCAGCCTGTTTCACGCTGGCTGGAAATAACCCCAGATCAGCAAGGCGGCTTCACAGCCACCGAGCAAACCCAGGCCGCCAGCGTACAAGTACAGATTGCCGAAGGCACCATCAAGAATTCCCTGTTCGGTGCCACCGACGAGGCCGGGATCCCTGATGCCATCACCATGCAAATGACTGAAATCCTGGGCAGCAAGATTGATTTCATCCGTGACCTGCGCGGCAACGACCACTTTCGCATCATTTACGAAACCTACTCTCACGAAGGCCGTGACGTCGGTGCGGGCCGTATCCTGGCGCTCGAGTTCACCAACCGTAATAAAACCTATGAAGCGGTATGGTTCGCACCCGAAGGCCAGTCGGGCAGCTACTACGATTTCGGCGGCGCCAGCCTGAAAGGCGCATTCTTGCGTACTGCGCTTAAATTCACCCGCATCAGCTCCACCTTCGGCATGCGCAAACACCCTGTGCATGGGGTATGGCGCGGGCACAGCGGGGTTGACTATGCCGCACGCAGTGGCACACCCATACACGCCACGGCCGACGGTGTGGTCGAATTCAAAGGGTCGAAAAGGGGATATGGCAACACCATTATCCTGAAGCATCACAATGGCTACAGCACGCTTTACGCACACCAAAGCCGCTACGCCAAAGGCCTGAAGAAAGGCGACAAGGTCAGCCAGGGGCAACTGATAGGCTATGTGGGTTCCACAGGTTGGGCCACAGGGCCTCATTTGCACTACGAATTCCGCGTCAACAACAAACCTATCGACCCGCTCTCGGTCGAGCTGCCTGTTGCGCGCACGCTGGAACCGGCGCAAAAGCAAGCCTTCGATCAGGCCGTGGCGCAGTACAAAGACCACATCCATTTCCTGGCCCAGATGCAAAGCGAGCAGCTTCAGGTCGCCAGCAACTAAGCTCAGCCACTGCGCAGCGTTTTTCCTCATGGCACAACCCTTGCTGTACATAGGCCTGATGTCGGGCACCAGCACGGATGGCGTAGATGCCGTCCTGGCCGACTTTGCCGTCAGCAGCAAGCCCACTACCCTGAGCTCGGTCTCGTTGCCTATGCCGCAAGCGTTGCGCCAGCAGTTTCTGGCGCTGAATATCGCTGGCCCCAATGAGCTCCAACGAGCCGCGTTGGCGGGAAATGCGCTGGCGGAACTTTATGCGCAGGCCAGCCTGGAGCTGCTCGCGCAAGCCAGCGTCAGGCCGGAACAAGTTCGCGCCATAGGGGCGCACGGCCAGACCGTCCGTCACGCCCCTGCAGCCGGCTACACCATACAGATCAACGCACCCGCCGTGCTGGCCCAACGCACCGGTATTGCCGTCATTGCCGATTTCCGCTCGCGCGATGTGGCGGCACAGGGCCAGGGCGCACCCTTGGTGCCTGCTTTTCATCATGCCATTTTTTCAGGCGAACAGCCTCGCGCCGTGCTGAATCTGGGCGGCATCGCCAATGTCACCCTGCTCGATGGCGCAGGCGGCATACGCGGCTTCGACACCGGGCCGGCCAATGTACTGCTGGATTTATGGGTGCATGCCAGGACAGGGCGGGCCTATGACGCGGATGGCGCATGGGCCCGCACAGGCCGCTGCAATCAGGCCTTGCTCGAGCACTTGCTGAGCAGTGAGCCCTGGTTCGAGCTTGCCCCGCCCAAATCCACAGGCCGCGACTTGTTCAACTGGGCCTGGCTGGTACAACGCCTGGAGCAGTTTGGAGTACAAGAGCTAAGCGATCAGGATATTCAGGCCACGCTGCAAAAACTTACCGCCAGCACGGTTGCCCACGCCATTGATCATCATGCGCCAGATACCCGCGAAGTCATCGTCTGTGGCGGGGGCGCGCTGAACACAGGACTGATGCAGGATCTGCAAGGCCTGCTAGGAGCGCGTGTCCATCCCAGCTCGGATCTGGGTGTACCGGTGCAATTGGTGGAGGCGCTGGCCTTTGCCTGGCTGGCCTGGGCTCACGACCACGGGCAAGCCGCCGGCCTGCCTGCAGTAACAGGGGCCAGTCAGGCTACGGTGCTGGGGTGCAGATACCCGGCCTAGACCGGGATCCTGATGGGTGTATCAGGGCGCGAACGACGAGCCGCAGCCGCAAGTGGAATTGGCGTTGGGATTGCGAATAACGAACTGGGCCCCTTCCAGATCATCTTTGTAGTCGATTTCGGCACCGACCAGATACTGGAAGCTCATGGGATCGACCAGCAGCTGCACGCCTTCCTTGTCGATAGTGGTGTCGTCGTCGTTGGTGGTTTCGTCGAACGTAAAGCCATACTGGAAGCCCGAGCAACCACCACCTTGCACAAATACACGCAATTTAAGATCGGGGTTGTCTTCGTCGGCCAAGAGTTCTTTGACTTTGCTTGCTGCCGCGTCAGTGAAAATCAGGGGTGACGGCGGCGCTTGCAGGTCAACGGTTTGGGTTTGAGCAATCATTTGGTACTCCGTGGCAACCATAGGGCGGCTGCTAGATATGAAACTACTATACCACTGGCGAAAAACCAATGCCGATAAGGGCATAGCACCAATGATGAAATATTCCGGGGCCTGAACGATTATCCGCGCTAATCAGACGCAGGCAGGTCGGGAGCAGGCAAGTTCACCGTGCGCGACACACGCACTTTTTTTCCTTCCAACACATTCAAGGTTACGCTTTTGGGTGTAAATCCCTGCGGAACGCTCAGCAATCCGTTCGAACGCTGGAACTCGTCGAAGCTGATGGCAAACTTGCCGTCATCAGAGGCCGTATCTGCGGCGACGCCGGGCTCCTGCCCGGGCGCCATCACGGCCCGCAATATGATTTTGGCCTCTTTCCCATCAGACTGTTTCCCACTGGCCGTAAATTGCATTTCTCCGGAGAACAAGCTGCCATTTGGCGCATTGCGCATCAGCAATGCCTTGTATTGCAATGTGGGGCCAAGCTGCTGGACTTCAAGAGCACGTATGCTGACCGCCCCCTTGGGGCCTGGCGGCAGCAGTTGATCAAAGAACGCCAACTGATCACGTGCGGCGCCCAACTCGGACTGGACGGCCTGCAGGCTTGCCTCCAGGCCTTTGCGTGTGCTCTCTTCCACCGCCAGCTGACCGGTCAAGGCATCGGCCTGCGCAAGCGCGACTGCCAACTCGCTATTGCGTGCATCAAGCTGGCTTTGCAGGCTAAGCCTCATGGCGCTGTATTCCCGGCTGGCCTCGGTTTGCAGCCAGTATCTGGCTCCCACGGCACCCACGACCAACCCCAACAGCAGGGTCAGCACAGCCAGCAGCATTGCCCCCGAGCGATGGGGAGCAGCGGTTGCCTGACCTTCGTGTACTGCGTAATTTTTCTGACTCATGCAGGAACAGACTGCTTATGCGAACGTGAGTTCCCGCCGTACGGAAATCAGGTGTTACGGCAGGACAGCCACATGGGTGAGCCCGGCCGACTCTGGAAAGCCGAACATCAGGTTCATGTTTTGTACCGCTTGCCCGGAGGCGCCTTTGACGAGGTTGTCTTGTATGACCAGAACAATCAGTTGATCGCCGCCATCGGGACGATGCACCGCAATACGCAGTTGATTGGAGGCGCGCACCGAGCGCGTTTCCGGCAAGCTGCCTGAAGGCATGACATCGACGAAGGCTTCGTTGGCATAACGCTGCTCGAAGAGCGCCTGGAAGTCGGTATCGCGGGCTTCCGGCAAAATGCGCATATACAGGGTAGAAAACATGCCCCGTATCATGGGCACCAGATGCGGCACAAACACCAGCCCTACCGGCTCTCCGGCCAGGCGCTGCAATTGCTCGGAAATTTCAGGAAGATGACGGTGGCCAGCCACGCCATAGGCCTTGAAATTATCGCTGGCTTCGGAAAACAGCGAGCTGACCTCGGCCTTGCGACCCGCCCCCGACACACCCGATTTGCAATCGGCAATGATGTTCGCGGTATCGACCAGCTTGCGTCCGCCCTCGAGCACAGGCGCCAGGCCCAGCAGAACCGTGGTGGGATAACAGCCCGGATTGCCTATGACCTGGGCATCGGCGATCTGTTTGCGATTCAGTTCGACCAGACCATAGACAGAGTCGGCCAGCACCGAGGGGCAGGAATGCGGCATTTTGTACCAGCGCTCGAATACCTGTGTGTCTTGCAGGCGAAAATCGGCGGCCAGGTCAATAATGCGGACGTTGTTCTTGAGTAAGTGTTCGGCCTGGCTCATGGCCACCCCGTGGGGCGTGGCAAAAAACACGACATCGCATTCTTCAAGCGCAGCTTTATCGGGTGACTGGAAGCTGATATTCACGTGCCCGCGCAAATTGGGGTACATGTCGGATACCGGCATGCCGTCTTCTTTTCGGGAGGTAATGGCCGTCAGGTCAACATAGGGGTGCTGGGCCAGCAGGCGCAAGAGCTCGACGCCCGTATAGCCTGTGCCACCCACAATACCCACTTTGATCCGAGATACCGCTGCCGAGGTCATAATCAATTCCAAATAACGTTCATCAACAATAAGATTATGCAACAAGCCGAAGCATATGGGGTATTCCCGCAGCACAAACTTATTCCATTTCTAAATCAACCGTGCACTTTGTTGCCTGGCGCCCAAGACAAAAGCCCCCAGCAGGGCTGAGGGCTTTGTGTTGCAAGGCCCGCAGGCCCCAGTACAGCAGATTAACGCTTGCTGAACTGTTTGCGGCGACGTGCTTTGTGGAAACCGACTTTCTTACGTTCGACTTCACGGGCATCGCGAGTAACGAAGCCAGCCTGTTTCAGGGGCGACTTGAGCGATTCGTCGTAGTCGATGAGTGCACGGGTAATACCGTGGCGCACTGCACCGGCTTGACCGCTTTCGCCACCGCCGTGAACGTTGACGTGAAAGTCGAACGATTCCAGGTGGTTGGTGAGTTCCAACGGCTGGCGTACGACCATGCGGCCGGTTTCGCGAGCGAAGTATTCATCAACAGGCTTGCCGTTTACCACGATCTTGCCCGAGCCTTTTTTCAAGAACACGCGAGCGACCGACGTTTTACGGCGCCCTGTTCCATAGTTCCAATTACCGATCATGACCTATCCTTAGATTTCCAGCGGTTTGGGCTGCTGAGCACTGTGAGGGTGCTCGGCGCCGGCGTAAACCTTGAGCTTCTTGGCCATGGCGTAACCCAGCGGCCCTTTGGGCAGCATGCCTTTGACGGCTTTCTGGATGGCGCGACCGGGGAAACGCTCTTGCAGTTTCTGAAAGTTGGTCTCGGTAATACCGCCGGGGTAGCCCGAGTGGCGATAGTATTTTTTGTCTTGCGACTTATTACCGGTTACAACGATGTCGGCAGCATTGATAATGACGATGTAATCGCCGGTGTCAACGTGGGGCGTGAATTCTGGCTTGTGCTTGCCGCGCAAACGACGTACGACTTCGCTGGCCACACGACCGAGGACTTTGCCCTTGGCGTCAATCACGTACCAGTCACGCTTGACTTCATGCGGCTTGGCCACAAAGGTCTTCATGATGGTTCCTAATAGAAGAAAATAGTTTGCGCGCCCGGTGCCTGGGGCAACCCTAAAGGCGCTGTACAAACTTTTTTTGCCGGGTTTTCAGCAAAAAACTAAGGATTTTTCTAGCCGGAACTTGCGCCCCAACCTGCCTAAGCGTTGTGTTTCGCCCGTGCAATTAGCC
This sequence comes from Alcaligenaceae bacterium, assembly GCA_013416405.1. Lineage (GTDB taxonomy): Bacteria > Pseudomonadota > Gammaproteobacteria > Burkholderiales > Burkholderiaceae_B > Pusillimonas_C. Next base: position 263,382 of record JACCET010000002.1, on the reverse strand, counting down.
AGAAAAGCCCATAAGCTTAACACATTAGCCGCTTTTTGCCAGTTCGCGACCAAGGCAAAGCACAAGCCGGACGACAAAACGATGCTGTCCGGCCACAAAACCGGTACACCCCCATACTTTGCAGCATGAAAAACCCCCGCAGCCAGATGGACACCTGGCTTTGCGGGGGTTTGCGATCCGGTTGCCCGGGCCTGGGCAAAAGGAACTTATTTCTTCTGGTTGGCCAGGGCCAGACCCAGATAGTTATCGTAAGAGCCTTCGGCAACACGGAACCAAGGCACGATGCCGTCACGGAATCCCATGTAGCTGTCGTGGATCTTCTTGAAGCCTGCGTTCTTGTCGCAGAATTCTTTATAGACTTCGTTGGAAGCCTTGAATGAAGCGTCCATGACGTCGCGCGGGAATGCCTTGAGCACGGCACCACTGCCGATCAGACGACGCAGCGCAGCCGGATTGTTCGCATCGTAGTTGCTGATCAGGCGCGCACCTGCGGCACGCGTGGCCGTATCGATAAGCGACTGATACTGCTTGGGTAATTCGTTGTAGGCGGCATCGTTGACGTACAGTGAAAGCTGTGCGGAACCTTCCCACCAACCCGGGTAGTAATAGTATTTGGCGACCTTCTGGAAGCCCAGCTTTTCGTCGTCGACCGGACCCACGAACTCAACGGCGTCGAGCGTACCTTTTTCCAGCGATGGGTAGATATCGCCAGGAGGAATCTGCTGAGGCACCACACCCATGCGGGAAAGCACTTCGCCCGCAAAACCGGCCGTGCGCATCTTCAGGCCGTTCAAATCGGCGATGGACTTGATTTCCTTGCGGTACCAGCCGCCCATTTGGGTGCCGGTATTGCCGAAGGGGAAGTTGATGATGTTGCGTGGCGCAAACAGTTCGCGCATAAGCTTCAGGCCATCGGCTTCGTACATCCAGGCGTTCAGTTGGCGGGCATTCAGGCCAAAGGGAACGGCGGTGTCAAAGCAGAATGAAGGATCTTTGCCATAGTAATAGTACGAAGCGGTCTGGCCGCACTCTACCGTACGATTCCCAACGGCATCCATGACGCCGAAGCCAGGAACAATTTCACCGGCCGGGTACAGGCGTATGGAGAAGTTGCCATCGGATGCCTCTTCGACCATTTTGCAGAACATTTCTGACGTGGAAAAAAGAGGGGGAAGCGAAGGCCCGTAAGTGGAAGTCATTTTCCAATTGATCTTGGGGTTGCTTTGCGCAAAGACGGGTGCGGCAACGGCAGCGGAACCGGCCACAGCTCCAAAACCCGCTTTTTTTAGGAATGAACGACGCTGCATGTAAAGCTCTCCTTTCGGCATTCAAATATTTTTGCAGAAGTACGACAGCCACGATATTACACCGTGAGACACTGCTTGTAACCAATTACTGCCCGGCGATAGCCATTTGCTCGATCAGAATGGATCCGGTGGTTTTGGAGCCGCGGGTAATACTGTCGGCGCCTATGGCCACGATCTGACGCAGCATGTCGACCAGGTTTCCGGCAATGGTGACTTCCTGCACTGCATGGCGGATTTCACCGCCTTCCACCCAATAACCGAAGGCGCCGCGCGAGTAATCGCCGGTCACGTAATTGACCCCCTGCCCGATCAGCTCGGTCACCAGAAAACCCGTACCCATTTTTTTGAGCATGGCCTGGAAATCGTCTTCAGGCCTGGTCAGCCGCGACGTGAAGTGCAGATTATGCGAACCACCCGCGTTGCCGGTGGTTTGCATGTTCAGCTTGCGCGCGGTGTAGGTAGATAGGAAATAACCTTGCAGCATCCCGGCCACGACCACATCGCGCGAAGAGGTGCGCACCCCTTCGCTATCGAAGGCTGAACTACCCATGGCACCCTGGATCATCGGATTTTCAGAGACATCAAGGTGATCGGCCAATACCTGCTTGCCTAGCGAATCGAGCAAGAAACTGGCCTTACGGTAGAGCGCGCCGCCACTGGTGGCCTGCACCAGTGCGCCCAGCAGACCTACAGCCAACGGGGCCTCGAACAGTACCGGGAAACGGCCCGTCTTGATGCGCCGGGCAGACAGACGCGCCAGCGTGCGCTCGGCCGCATAGCGCCCGACGGCGCCTGGATCGGCCAGATCGCCTGCGGCACGCGCCGTCGTGTACCAGTAGTCGCGTTGCATATTGGCGCCACGCCCCGCAATCGGCGCCACCGACAGGCTATGACGGGAATAAGGATAGCCGCCCATAAAGCCACGACTGTTACCCAGCACAAAATGGCCTTCGTAGGTATCGACCGATGCACCGTCGGTATTGGTGATCAGCTTGCTGGTCTTGCTGGCTGCGCGTTCGGCCTGAATGGCCAGTTTCGCCGCAGCTTCCGCCGAGATATCCCAAGGATGATGCAAGGCCAGGTCGGGGAATTCGGTGGCAAGCAGGTTGGCCTCGGGCAAGCCTGCTGCCGGATCGGCGGCGGTGTAGCTTGCGATATGCCAGGCAGCGGCTACGGTCTCGCGCAGCGCTTCAGGAGAAAAATCGGAAGTGGAGGCCGAGCCACGCCGCTGACCGGCAAATACAGTGACGTCGAGCGAGCGATCGCGTGTCTGCTCGACGGTTTCGATATCGTTGTTGCGCACCGATACCGACAGCCCGCGGCTTTCGGAGACTTCGGCGGTCGCATCGGATGCGCCCAGGGTTTTGGCATGGGATAACGCGTCGCTGACTAGTTCGCGAAAACGCGCCTGGTTCTGGGCGATAGGAAGAAAAGAGGCAGATTGGTCGCTCATGGAGGCTCAAGCAAAAGACTAAGTCTGGAATTGTACCTGCAGTACCACCCTTCAATTGGGCGCGGTTTCAGGATTAAGATACGATACGCCTTATATTCCTTGCGTGCAGAAAAGACACCCGGTCATCGCGCTCACTTCCATTCTTATGTCAAATATTCCTACCGATACCCCAGAAGATGCCGACCACGGCTACGACGGCCCCAGCAAGTCGCAGGTCAAGCGCGACATGCTTGCGCTGCAAGACCTGGGCAAGCAGCTGGTCGATCTCTCGTCCGATCAGCTCAAGCAGCTACCCCTGTCAGAACGACTCCACGATGCGGTGCGCCTGGCGCAACGCACAACCAGCCGCGAAGGACTGCGACGGCAGATTCACTATGTCGGCAAACTCATGCGCGAAGCCGATGCCGACGCCATACGCGAACAACTCGATATCTGGAAAAATGGCTCGCGTGAACAAACACGCGCCATGCATCGCCTGGAAACACTGCGCGACCTATTGCTTACCGACGATGACGCCCTAACCGGCTTGCTTAACGAGTACCCCGGCGCCGACATCCAGCAGCTGCGTACCCTAATACGCGAAGGACGCAAGGAAGCCAAGGCCAATACCTTGTTGCAGCCAGGGCAAGATCCTCAGCGCAAACACTACCGCGCGCTGTTCCAGGCGCTCAAATCGCTTAATGACACGGAGCCACAATGAGCACCACTGAACTGCTGGAATGCATAGAACTGGAAACCGGCCCCAATCCAACCCGTGCCGTGATATGGCTGCATGGCTTGGGCGCCGACGGCAATGACTTTGCGCCACTGGTACCCGAACTCAAGCTGAACGATATGCCCGCCATTCGCTTCATCTTTCCACATGCTCCGGTGCGCCCGGTCACCATCAACAACGGCATGGCCATGCGAGCGTGGTACGACATATTCACCCCCGACCTGGCGCGTCGCGAAGACGAAGCCGGGTTGCGCCAATCGCAACAGGCCGTCGAAGCCCTGATAGCACGCGAAAACCAGCGTGGCATTCCCGCAAACCAAATCGTGCTGGCGGGTTTTTCACAGGGCTGCGCCATGACCCTGCAGACCGGCTTGCGCCATGCTCAGAAACTGGCTGGCCTGATCGGCCTGTCGGGCTATCTGCCACTGGCCGACAAGGTCGCCCAGGAACGCCACCCAGCCAACCAGGACACCCCTATCTTTCTGGCCCATGGCGTCATGGATCCCGTTGTGGTGCTGGCCCGAGCCGAAGCCTCGCGCCAGGCCTTGCAAGACATGGGCTATGCACCCATCTGGAATACCTACAACATGCCGCATTCGGTATGCCTGGAAGAAATCGACGCCGTCGCTGCCTTCTTGCGCAAGACGCTGACCTAGCAGTCTGTCGGACTGCTAGCTGTACTGCCGGGTTTCGCCCAAATCCAGCCAAACGCGCCGCATGGTTGGATCTTCGGGGTCGCCGTCAACCTGAAACCCCAGATGCGTCATCAGGCTTAGCATGGGGTGGTTATTGGCCAGCACCAAGCCGTCTATGTAGGTCAGGCCCTGCTCCTGGGCTGCATCTATCAGGCCGCCCATCAACTGCGCGCCCAGGCCGCGACGCTGCCAGTCATCGCCTATCACCAGGGCATACTCCGCCCCTCGCCCGTCAGGATTGCGCAAATAGTGGGCAAAGCCCACGATATGCTCTTGCGGAAAACCACGGTTTTCAGGGTTGGGCACCTGTATGGTCGCCACCAGAGCCAGCTCACGGTCGTAGTCTATGTGCGTGTAACGCGTCAGCATGCGCGGCGTAAGCTCGCGCATCATGGAAACAAAACGCATATAGCGCGACTGGTCGGACAAGCCGCGTATGAATGTCTGCAAAGATTCTGCATCTTCCGGCCTTATCGGCCTGAGCATCCAGGGCGTGCCATCGGAAAATACCTTGGACTGCACCAGACGGCGCGGATAAGGATGGATGGTCATGTGGCGATACCCGGTGGTCTCGGGCGACACCAACATGGACGAACTGGTCAGTTTCACGCTGACGGCATGCGCCGACAGACCCGTGTCGTCGGCATATAAGGGATCTATAAACAGGGACTCCAGCCCTGGCAGCTCGCTGGCCAGTTCAGAGACGCGCTCAAGTACATCCAGCAGGCACTCGAATGCCGCAGAACTTAGCTGGCGTGACAGCACACGGTTCCAAGAGCTGCTGCGCAAGACCAGCTTGCGAGCCAGATAGCTGTTCAGTGGCGGCAGCTCTACAGCCTCGTGGGCATTGGCTATCAGTGCAGGCTGCCCACCTGATCCAAACATGATGTAAGGGCCAAACTTGCTGTCGCGCTGAACACGTATGGCCATGGGCCAGCCAAGATCGTCGGCGTAGGAAATATCGGATTCGGGATACTGCAAGGGTATGTGAAAACAATCGAGCAACTGCCGGCATTCGGCCTGGCTCAGGTTGGCACGGCGTTCGCTTTGGGCCCGGCCGACCAGGGCACGCGCCTGTTCCAGCCTGGGCGGCCTGCCCAGCGGCTCGGGCGGCAGGATCTGCTGCGCCAGGGTCTGGTTGTAATGATAGGAACTCAAGATACCAAAAGCATTGGCGGCGGACTCGGGCGTTCGAAAAGCCGGTGTGCCGATGTCATCCAGCATATGACGCAAGGGCCGCATGCCGGCATCGCCCAGAAAACATGTCACTATGGGTTTGCGCGCATTGGTCGCCAGGCTCGCCAGTTGGCGTGCCGCGCCCTGCAAATCCGACAAGGGATCGGGGCACAGCAGCGCAAGTATGCCGTCGACACCCGGATCAGCCAGCAAAATATCGGTGACACGCTGGGTAACATCAGGCGTGAGCCTGGCATAGGTCACAATAGGATTGCCAATTTCGGCCGAGGGTTCCAGGCATGCGCCCAAGGCCTGTACCGTCGTTGCAGCAAGCTCTGCGGGCAACACCGTCTCGTTGCCGCTGATGACGTCCAGCGCCAACTGCGCCGCCCCCTGCCCGTTCGAGAACAGGGCAATTCTGCGCCCGCGTGGGCGCCGCGTATAAACCATCACCTTCAGGGCGGAAAACAGCTGTACGAAATATTGTATGCGCACCGCACCCGCCCGGCGCAGCAGCGCATTGAACACCGCATCCTGCGCGCAAGCCTGCGTGCTGCCATGGCCCACCTTGAGCACCACCACCGGCTTGATACTGGCCGCCGCACGCAGTGCGCTGGAGAAGCGACGCGAGGACGAGGCCTCTTCCAGGTAAAGTGCGATGCTGTCGGTGCGCGGATCCATGGCAAGATAATCAAGCACATCGGCTACATCTACAACAGCCTCGTCGCCCAACGACACCACGGCGGAAAATCCCAGGCTGATGTCTTGGGCCCAATCCAGCACTGCGGCGGTGATGGAACGGGACTGCGCTATGAGGGCAACCCGCCCGGTCGATGCAACCGTGGGCTGATGGCTGAAATTGAACCCCAGGTGCGGTCTTTGCACTCCGAATGCGCGCGGCCCCAGCACGGCACAATCGTTCAGATTGCCCCAACTTCGGCAATACACCATGTCTTCCACCGGATCGTCCGATGCCAGCGTATGTGACAACAGGATAAGACCGCGGGGACGATGCTGCCTGAGCGCGTCCAGAGCCATGGGCAGCCTGGACGAAGGCAGGCACACGACGGCAAGATCCAGCCGCTGACCGGCCACACCGGGCAGGCTATCGGGCAAGACAACAGACCCGCTGTCGCCGGCATCAACGAAGGTGATGACCTTGTGCAAGCCTGGCGGCACAGCCTGCTCCAGTGGCAGGGAGTGGTCGGCCAGCACTAAGACACTGGTGGGTTCAAATAGTGCGGCAAGGCGATGTCGCGGCATGTTTTATCCGAATTTCAACACTGATTGATCTGTACTCTAAAATAGGACGATTACTTGCTAAAGCCTAACGACTAACCATGACCTCGTCCACCTCTTCTACCGTTCGCACCCGTTTTGCCCCATCTCCCACCGGATACCTGCATCTGGGCGGTGCCCGAACCGCCCTGTTTTCTTGGGCCTTTGCCCGCCACCATCAGGGAATTTTCGTGCTGCGCATTGAAGATACCGACCTGGACCGCTCGACACCCGAAGCCGTCCAGGCCATTTTGGACAGCATGCAGTGGCTGGGCATGCAACCCGATGAAGGCCCTTTCTATCAAATGCAGCGCATGGACCGCTACCGCGAAGTCATTGCCCAGATGCTTCAGGATGGCAGCGCCTACTACTGCTACAGCAGCCCCGAGGAAGTCGAGGCCATGCGCGAAAGGGCGCGTGCCGCCGGGCTTAAGCCCCGCTATGACGGCACATGGCGCCCCGAACCGGGCAAAACCCTGCCCGCCGTTCCCGCCGATCGCAAGCCTGTCGTGCGCTTTAAAAATCCAACCGAAGGCGCAACCGGCTGGAACGACCTGATCAAAGGCCCCATCAGCTTCGACAACAGCGAGCTGGATGACCTGATTATTGCCCGGCCCGACGGCACGCCCACCTATAACTTCTGTGTCGTGGTCGATGACTGGGACATGAAAATCACCCATGTGCTGCGTGGTGACGACCACGTCAACAACACGCCCCGGCAAATCAATATTTTACGCGCGCTGGGCGGCACCTTGCCCGAATATGGCCACCTGCCCATGATACTGGGCCCGGATGGCGAAAAGCTGTCCAAGCGCCACGGCGCCGTCAACGTCATGGAATACGACACTGACGGCTATCTGCCCGAAGCCATGATCAACTATCTGGCCCGCCTGGGGTGGAGCCACGGCAACGACGAGCTGTTCACCCGCGAGCAATTGGTGCAATGGTTCGAGACGCGCAACCTTACCAAATCCGCGGCGCAATGGGATCCCAAAAAGCTGAACTGGGTCAACGCTCACTACATCAAGCACAGCAGCGACGAAGACCTGGCCGAGCGCGTGGCACCCCGCATCCGTGCGCAGCAGGGCAACCCCGACGCTGTCGATCTGCAGGCCGTCATGGGCCTATTGAAAGACCGCGCCGAAACGCTGAATCAACTGGCCGACGGCGCCATGCTGTTCTGCGCTGCCTACGCGCCCGCCAGCCCCGAGCTGTTGGCCGAGCATGTCGACGATGCCGCGCGCTTGCTGCTGGCCGACTTCGCCCGGAAAGCGCAAGCCCTGCCCGACTGGAGCACAGAAGCCCTGGACGCACTGATCAAAGCCATGCTGGTCGAGCACGGGGTGAAGATGCCCAAGCTGGCCATCCCGCTGCGCCTGGTAGCAACAGGCCAGAAGCAGACTCCGGCCATAGGCGCCGTCTTGGCTATTCTTGGACGAGACCTGGTGCTGGAGCGCCTGGCAAACGCCTGAACACGCCTATTAAAACGGCAAGCGGTAGCCGGGCGACATGCGTCGCGCGGTCACGGCCGTGCCGTCGGCGTCTTTCAGAGACAGAGCCTTGTCAGTGGCCGATATGATCTGGTACCGATTGGTATAAATGGGATCATCAAGGCTGACCGGCGCGCCATTTGATTCCAGCGTGCGCAGGATCAGGGTTTGCTGATCATGCTCCCAGCAGCCGGCTTCCGCCAGCCCCTGCGACGGCTGCTTGCCCCGCTTAAGCTGCTCGGTATAGGCCATGGTGCCATCCGGATGCAGGGTGAACAGCGTGCGCAGTTCGCCCGCCACGCCTTTTTGCTTGCGCACGCTCAGCCAGTTACCCACCAACATTTCGCCGGCAGCGGCAGCTTGGCAGCGAGGCGGCTCTGGCTTGGGGGCAGGAGGCGCGCTGGGCGCAGCGCAGCCCGCAAGCAGCGCCGCTGCAAACAGGCTCGCACAGACTGTACGTGGACGGAAGAGAAAAATATGCATGGTGCGTCCTTTCAAAACCACAAGCAGTTGTGGTCAAAACCTGGAGTCAGAAATAATTCTACCTGAACAGCCCCGGGCCATGCCGACAACAGACTGATCATGCTTGGGGCCTGCCAGCCGCTTTGTTGCGGGCACTCTTACAACGGCAATTTCAGTTCATGCTTGATTTCACGCAATGCCACGATGGTTCGAGTCTGGCGCACGCCAGGCAGATTGAACAGAAAGCGATGCAGGAATCGGTCGTAGTCTTCAGGGCTGGGCACGAGTATCTTGAGCAGGAAATCGGCATCGCCGGTCACGGCATAGCACTCCAGGATTTCTGGCGCATCGCGCACCGAGCGTTCGAAGTTTTCGACAATATCGGCCGAATGGCGTTCAAGACTGATCTGAACGAACATGCATCCTGGCAGACCCACTTTGCGGCGGTCGACCTGCGCGTGATAGCCCTGTATGACCCCTGCGGTTTCCAGCGCCTTTACCCGGCGCCATACCGGCGCGGTCGACAATCCCACCCTATCTGACAGCTGCTGCGCCGAAGCCCTGCCATCTTGCTGCAGCGCTTGCAGAATTTTTACATCAATCTTGTCCATATATTGGCTTTAACGAAACATATATTGCGTTAACTAGGGATTCTACGCGATGAAATAGCAATAAAACACCTCTCACTGATCTCTATCATGGTAGACATGATGAAGACTGAAGACAAGCATGGCAAAGCCTCTGATTGACCAGCACTACCAGCTGGACGACAGCCTGACCGCAACCACAGGCCGCATCTTCCTGACCGGAACCCAGGCGCTGGTGCGTATGGTTTTGTCGCAGCGGCGGGCCGACCAGGCGCGCGGATTGAACACCGCCGGCTTCGTCACAGGCTATCGTGGCTCCCCGTTGGGTGGAGTCGACATAGCCATGTGGCGGGCCCAGTCGCAGTTGGATCAGCACCAGATCAGCTTCCTGCCATCCATCAACGAAGACCTGGGCGCAACCATGGTCATGGGCACACAGCAGGCAGGGGTGCGCGAAGATCGCCAGGTCGACGGCGTATTCGCCATGTGGTACGGCAAGGGGCCAGGCGTGGATCGTGCCGGCGATGCCATACACCATGGCCATGCTGCGGGCGCCTCGCGCCAAGGTGGCGTCCTGATGATAGTGGGCGACGACCACACCGCCGCATCTTCCTCTATTCCGCATGCCAGTGAAACATCGCTGCAAGCATGGGGCATACCTATTGTGCACCCGGCTTCCGTCGACGAGTACGAGCAGTTCGGCCTGTGGGGCTGGGCGCTTTCCCGTTATAGCGGTGCGTGGGTGGCCCTCAAGGCGGTCACCGAAACGGTTGAAAGCGGCCGTTCCTTTACGCTGCCGGCAACATCGGGCCCGCCTGCCCTTGATGAGGATGGCGCCGGCCCGGAATATAGCGCACGCGATTTCCTCACGCCGGCCATAGAGCACCGTATGGCCGAGCGTCTGGAGGCGGTCAAAACCTTTGCGCGCCGGCACCCGCTGGATCGGATGGTGAACCCCGCAGCCGATGCCAGGCTGGGCATCGTCACAACCGGCAAGGCCTTTCTGGATACGCAGGACGCGTTGTCGCAATTGGGGCGGCAAAACCCAGAGTTGGCACTACCTTCGCTGCGCCACTACAAAGTGGGCCTAAGCTGGCCTCTGGACGCAGCCGGGTTCCTGCAATTCGCTCAAGGACTGGATCACATACTGGTGATCGAAGAGAAAGCCCCCTTTATAGAAAGCCAGATCAAAGACATTTTGTACAACCAGGCAAAACGGCCTTCTATTGCAGGCAAACGTGGCCTTGACCATCAGGCGTTGGTGCAACAGCAAGGGCAGCTCTGTCCGGCCGGCGTAGCCTCTGTGCTGCGCCGCTGGTTGCAACAGACAAACAGCATTACAACAGAAGAGCCCAGTGCCGCACCAGGTCCGGGTATCGACATGCCGGCAGCCGAAACACCCGTGACCACATCCGCGCTGACCCGGCGCCCTTATTTCTGTTCAGGCTGCCCGCACAGTACCTCTACCAAAGTTCCCGAGGGCAGCCAGGCGCATGCCGGCGTAGGCTGCCATTACATGGCCACCTGGATGGATCGCAATACCAGCGGGCTGACCCAGATGGGGGGCGAAGGCGTCGACTGGATAGGGCTGTCGCGCTATACCCGCATGCCACATGTTTTTCAAAATATGGGCGAGGGCACATATTTCCATTCAGGCTACCTGGCCATACGGCAAGCCGTCGCCGCCCAGGCCAATATGACCTACAAGATTCTATTCAACGACGCAGTGGCCATGACCGGCGGTCAGCCCGTCGATGGGCAGATTTCCGTTGCACAAATCTGCCAACAAATGCTGGGCGAAGGCGTCAGGCGCGTGGTGATCACGACCGATGAGCCTGAAAAGTATCGCGGCGTAGTGCTGACGCAAGGCGTCACCGTGCACGACCGCCACGAACTGGACGCCCTGCAGCGTGAACTACGAGAAATTCAAGGCGTTACCGTGCTGATACACGATCAGGCCTGCGCCGCCGAAAAGCGCAGGCGCCGGAAAAAGAAAACCCTGGTTGATCCTGCCCGCCGCCTGTTCATCAACACCAGCGTCTGCGAAGGCTGCGGCGACTGCAGCACCCAATCAAATTGCCTGTCACTGACTCCCGTGGAAACGCCTTTTGGCCGCAAGCGTGCCATTGATCAGTCCAGCTGCAATAAAGACTATTCATGCGTCGATGGCTTTTGCCCCAGCTTTGTGTCGGTGGTGGGCGGAAGGCCACGCAAGGCCGCCGATACCTCGCAGGCCGAGCGCGAACGCCTGCAGGCGCTAACCAAGGCCTTGCCGCTACCTGACTTGCTGCGATACGAGCGCCATTGCAACGTTCTGGTCGCCGGCATAGGGGGCACTGGCGTCATCACCATAGGCGCCATAGTTTCCATGGCGGCGCATCTTGAAGGCCGGGCCGCCTCGGTACTGGATATAACCGGTCTGGCCCAAAAAGGCGGCGCCGTCATCAGCCATATCCGCCTGTCTGCCGATGCACATCAGACAGGCACCGTACGCGTCGGCAGTCAGCAAGCCGATGTTGCCATACTCTGCGATCCCGTGGCGGCCGGCAAGGCCGAGGTTCTGCAAACACTGCGCCCGGGGCAGACTCTGGCCGTCATCAACACCTATCTGGCGCCCACGCCCGAGTTCACCCGGAATCCGCAAGCCCATCTTGATCGCCAGGGTTTGATCGCACAGTTGCGCAGGGCTGCGGGTGAGCAAAACAGCAAGCTGCTGGACGCACACGCTCTGGCAACAAGACAGTTTGGCGACAGCATCATGGCCAATATGCTGATGCTGGGATTTGCCTGGCAACACGGCGCAGTTCCCTTGAGTCTGCAGGCCATCATGCGTGCGCTGGAGCTGAATGGCGTTGCCGTGCAGGCTAATCAAAACGCCTTTCAGATGGGCCGCCTGGCCGCAGCCAATCCCAAGGCGATCGCTTTGGCAAGTGGCGCATCGGCACAACCAGTCATCATCCACTTCCCCGAGCCGCTCGACGATATCGTGACGCGTTGCCAAGCCGCACTGACCAATTACCAGGATGCTGCTTACGCAAACCAGTACAGCGACCTGGTCGACCAGGTTCTGGTCGCCGAACGCAAGTTGAAGCCACAGGGCCGGCCACGCCTGACGATCTCGGTCGCCCAGGCGCTGTACAAACTCATGGCATATAAAGATGAATACGAAGTGGCCCGCCTGTTTACCGACGGTACATTCCGGAAGGCATTGCATGAGCAGTTTGAAGGCGATTTTTCACTGCGCTTTCACCTGGCCCCGCCTGTGCTGGCGCGCCGCGACCCGCGCACCGGCATTCCACGCAAAATCAGTTTGGGTCCCGCCACCGAAAAATTCTTCCGCTTACTGGCCCACGGCAAAGTCCTGCGCGGAACCTGGCTGGATATTTTTTCGTACACGGACGAACGCAAGACGGAGCGAGCGCTTATCGGCGCATATCGGGCGGCAATACAGGATATGCTGGGCCGACTCGATGCCGGCAACTACGATCTGGCGCTTGAGCTGGCGCAACTGCCTGAAACGGTGCGCGGCTTCGGCCATATCAAGATGGCCGCCATCCAGGCCTTTCATACGCGTCTGCAGGCCCTGACGGAACGCCTGAACAGGCCCGATAGTCCCGTTAACAATATTTCACGATTTCGAGCCTGAGCCGCTCACCACGCGGGCAAACCAAGGCCAGTAAGGCATCGTGCGATGTCGCCCTGTCTGTGGACCCTGCACAAGCACAAAAAAATAAAAAATCAAGTACTTTTTGGGCTTGCGTGCTTTGCGGGCTCTCACTACAATTAGTGCTCAACCAATCAAGAACCACAATATATTGTGGTCAGAGCTTACAAAACCCAAGCTTTACCACGCCATGGCAAACCGCTCAGTTTGCCAGCTGCCACCAAATAAAACGCTGTTGAACGTACGCCTTTTTGCGCGTCATTTTCATCCCAGGAGCATTAATGCAAACTACTCAAGCACCCGAGTCCGGCACTGCCGCTCTTCGTCAACCAACGACGCCGGCCTCTGCCGAAAACGGCAGCGACAAGCAATGGAATAACTTCCATATTATCCGTCGCAACGGAGTGGTCGTTGGTTTCGAACCCGGCAAGATCGCCATCGCCATGACCAAAGCCTTTCTGGCCGTCAATGGCGGGCAAGGCGCCGCTTCTGCACGTGTGCGTGAGCTGGTTGAAACGCTTACGGCGCAGGTCGTCAATGCATTGGTGCGCAACCGTCCCAGCGGCGGCACCTTTCATATAGAAGAAATCCAGGATCAGGTCGAACTGTCCCTGATGCGCTCGGGCGAGCACGACGTGGCACGCGCCTATGTGTTGTATCGCGAGAAGCGCTCGCAAGAGCGCGCGCAGAATACGCCCGCGCCGGTGCCTACTGCACAAGCCACACTCAATGTCACCGATAACGGCATTCAGCGTCCGCTGGATCTGGCCCAGCTGCGCACCACTATTACCGAAGCCGGGCAGAATCTGCCCCACGACATCGATGCCGAGGCCATTCTCAAGGAAACCGTAAAAAATATTTACGACGGCATCCCTGTCGACGAAGTCTTCAAGTCGGCCATACTTTCAGCGCGGGCCATGGTCGAGAACGACCCCTCGTACAGCCAGGTTACGGCAAGGCTGTTGCTGCATACCATCCGCAAAGAAGTCCTGGGTGAAGAGGTTTCTCAAGCCGAGATGTCCACCCGCTACGCCGAGTACTTCCCCAAATTCCTGCAAGCCGGCATTGAAGGCGAACTGCTCGATGAAAAGCTAAGCCAGTTCGACCTGCCCAAACTGGGCGCCGCCCTGAAGGCCGAGCGCGACCTGCAATTCAATTACCTGGGCCTGCAAACGCTTTACGACCGCTACTTCCTGCACCTGCGCGGTCGTCGCATCGAACTGCCACAGGTTTTCTTCATGCGCGTGGCCATGGGCCTGGCACTGAACGAAATCGATCGCGAAGCGCGCGCCATCGAGTTCTATGAAATCCTTTCGTCCTTCGATTTCATGAGCTCCACGCCCACGCTGTTCAACTCGGGCACCCTGCATTCGCAACTGTCGTCCTGCTACCTTACGACAGTCTCCGACGACCTTGCCGGTATTTACGACGCCATCAAGGAAAACGCTCTGCTGGCCAAATACGCCGGCGGCCTGGGCAACGACTGGACGCCTGTGCGCGCCCTGCGCAGCCACATCAAGGGCACCAATGGGGAAAGCCAGGGCGTCGTGCCATTCCTTAAAGTGGTGAACGATACAGCCGTTGCCGTCAACCAGGGCGGCAAGCGCAAAGGCGCGGTATGCGCCTATCTGGAATCGTGGCACCTGGATATCGAAGAGTTCCTGGAACTGCGCAAGAATACGGGCGACGAACGCCGTCGCACGCACGACATGAACACAGCCAACTGGATTCCCGACCTGTTCATGAAACGTGTCATGGAAAACGGTGAATGGACGCTGTTCTCACCCTCCGACGCGCCCGATCTTCACGACAAATACGGCAAGGAATTCGAAGCAGCCTACCTGGGCTACGAAGACAAGGTTGCGCGCGGCGAACTGACGCTGTTCAAGAAAATTCCCGCCAACTCGCTGTGGCGCAAGATGCTGTCCATGCTGTTTGAAACCGGACACCCCTGGATCACCTTCAAGGATCCTTGCAACATCCGCTCGCCCCAGCAGCATGTGGGCGTCGTCCACAGTTCCAACCTGTGCACTGAAATTACGCTCAATACCAACGATAGTGAAATCGCAGTGTGCAACCTGGGCTCCATCAACCTGGCCGCGCACCTGAAGCAAGATGCCGACGGGCAATATGTCCTGGATCACGAAAAGCTCGAACGCACCGCTACCATTGCCATGCGCATGCTCGATAACGTCATCGACATCAACTACTACGCCGTGCCCAAGGCTCGCAACTCCAACGTGCGCCACCGTCCGGTAGGCATGGGCGTCATGGGCTTTCAGGACTGCCTGCACCTGATGCGCGTGCCGTTCGGCTCCGATGCGGCCGTCGAGTTCTCCGACCGCTCCATGGAAGCCGCCTGCTACTACGCCTATTGGGCTTCCAGCAAGCTCGCAGCCGAGCGCGGCCACTACGCCAGCTTCAAGGGTTCATTGTGGGATCGCGGCATTCTGCCGCAAGACACACTGGCCTTGCTGAGCCAGGAACGTGGCGGCTACGTCGAAGTAGACGACAGCAGCACGCTCGATTGGGATTCCTTGCGCGCGCACATCAAGCAGCACGGCATGCGCAACTCCAACTGCGTGGCAATTGCCCCCACGGCAACCATCTCGAACATCATCGGGGTCTCGCCATGCATAGAACCCAACTACCGCAACCTGTACGTCAAGTCCAACCTGTCGGGCGAATTCACCGTGGTCAACGACTACCTGGTGCGCGACCTGAAGGAACGCAAGCTGTGGGATGAGGTCATGGTCGCCGACCTGAAGTATTTCGACGGCAGCCTGGCTCGCATCGACCGCATTCCGGCCGACCTGCGCGAACTCTATGCAACCGCCTTCGAAATCGATCCTACCTGGGTCGTTGAATGCGCGGCACGCCGATCCAAATGGATAGACCAGGCTCAATCGCTGAATATCTTCATGGCGGGTGTCTCGGGCAAGAAGCTCGATGATATCTACAAGCTGGCTTGGGTACGCGGCCTGAAGACTACTTATTACCTGCGCTCCATCGGCGCCACCAATGCCGAGAAATCCACAGGGCGTGGCGGTGAGTTGAATGCAGTGTCGTCAGGCAGCAGCACCAGTCCGGTCGCCGCAGCCGCAGCAGCACCCGCTGTCGCCGCATTGCCCGAAGCCGAAGTGCTAGGCGCCGTATGCACCATGCGGCCCGGTGACGATGGCTTTGAAGAATGCGAAGCCTGCCAATAAACGAATACAGGAAATCATTATGTTGAACTGGGACGACACCCCCGCCACCACCACGGCCACCAACAGCCATGGCACTGCAACGCAGCAGCAAGGGCTGGACAACAACGCTCTGGCACCGGCGCAAGCCGCTGCCGCCAGTGCATCGCCCGACGCCACCAGCCGCGTGCGGGCCGCCGACAAACGCATCATCAATGGCAAGACCGACGTCAACCAACTAGTGCCTTTCAAATACAAATGGGCCTGGGAAAAGTATTTGGCTACTTGCGCCAACCACTGGATGCCGCAAGAGGTCAACATGTCGCGCGATATCGCGCTTTGGAAAAATCCCAACGGACTGACTGAAGACGAACGCCGCATCGTCAAGCGTAACCTGGGCTTCTTCGTCACCGCCGACTCACTGGCCGCCAACAATATTGTTCTGGGCACTTACCGACACATCACCGCGCCAGAATGCAGGCAGTTCCTGCTGCGCCAGGCCTTTGAAGAAGCCATACACACGCACGCTTACCAGTACATTGTTGAAAGTCTTGATCTTGATGAAGCCGAGATCTTCAACGCCTACAACGAAGTGCCATCCATACGCGCCAAAGATGAATTCCTGATTCCATTCATCGACGCCATTGCCGACCCTCACTTCCAGACAGGCACGCCACAAGCCGATCAGACCTTGCTTAAATCGCTGATTGTTTTTGCTTGCCTGATGGAAGGTTTGTTCTTTTATGTTGGTTTTACGCAAATACTTGCGTTGGGTCGCCAAAATAAAATGACGGGCGCCGCCGAGCAATACATGTACATACTTCGCGATGAATCCATGCACTGCAACTTCGGCATCGATCTCATCAACACGATCAAACTCGAGAACCCGCATTTATGGACAGCCGAGTTTCGCGAAGAGTTGCGTGAACTGTTCAAAAAGGCCGTAGACCTTGAATATGCTTACGCTGAAGACACCATGCCTCGCGGCGTGCTTGGATTGAACGCGTCAATGTTCAAATCATATTTGCGTTTTATTGCCAATCGACGTTGCCAGCAAATCGGTCTCGAGCCTCTTTTTGCACAAGAAGAGAATCCATTTCCATGGATGGCGGAAATGATAGACCTGAAGAAAGAGCGCAACTTTTTCGAGACGCGAGTCATCGAATATCAGACCGGCGGAGCATTAAGCTGGGAATAATGCTTGGAAGATAGTAAAAGCTTACGTTAGACTCTAGGCGTGCAAGGTGCTATATGCTTTGCACGCTTGCGCCATTTGAGATGGGTCGCACACATTGCGTGGGGGCTATATCAAATGGGTGGACGTCCTCTTAGACTCGACCTCAAGGAGCATTACTATGGCAACAGCCAAAAAGGCCGCCAAGAAAGCGGCAGCTAAAAAAGCTGCACCCGCCAAGAAGGCAGTACCCGCTAAAAAAGTCGCTGTAAAGAAAGCCGTTGCTGCCAAGAAAGCCGCACCAGCCAAGAAAGCAGTAGCTAAAAAATCACCGGCAAAGAAAGTCGTTGCCAAGAAAGCGCCTGCAAAGAAAGCCGTTGCGAAAAAGGCAGTAGCCAAAAAAGCACCCGCAAAGAAAGTGGTTGCTAAAAAGGCAGTAGCGAAGAAAGCGGTAGCCAAGAAAGCCGTTGCAAAGAAAGCACCTGCGAAAAAAGTCGTCGCCAAAAAGGTCGTCGCTAAAAAAGCACCTGCAAAAAAAGCAGTAGCCAAGAAGGTCGTTGCCAAGAAAGCGCCTGCCAAAAAAGCCGTTGCAAAGAAAGCCGTTGCAAAGAAAGCACCAGCTAAGAAAGCCCCGGCCAAAAAGGCAGTAGCCAAGAAGGCCGCACCAGCAAAGAAAGCTGCGCCAACCAAGGCAGCACCCGCAAAGAAAGCGCCAGCCAAAAAGGCTCCTGCCAAGAAAGCGGCAGCGCCCAAAAAGCCTAGCGCCAAAGCGGCAGCCAAAGCAGCCAAGGCCAACAACCCTGCTTCTGACGCAAAGAAAACCATTAACCCGGCAGCATCGTGGCCCTTCCCAACAGGCGGCCGCCCCTAACGTGTAATGTGTTTTTCATAAGTGCTTGACCCAACTGCCCGACATCGTCGGGCAGTTCTCTTTTGGGCGGCCAATTTAATATTTTTCAGCCAGGCATGCGACAATGGTCGTTTGAAATTACACGCAATCCAACCCCATGCTAAGTGATATCCTTCATTTCATTGTCAGCATTGTTTTCTCGTTGTTCGGCATAGCCTTGCTTATTCGGGCCTGGGTGTATGCAATACGCCTGCATCCATTCAACCCCTACTCGCAGGCGGTGCTGCGCCTAACCAACTGGCTGGTTCAGCCCTTGCGCAAAATCCTCGGCCCGGGCGATCGAATAGACTGGCCCACACTGCTGGCGTGCTGGCTGACTGCACTGATCTTCCTGCTGCTATCCTGGTTCCTGCTGACTGGCGCCCTGCCGGCTGTGCAAAGCCTGCTGCCGGCAGTGCTGGCTGCGCTCCTGACCATGCTCAAGTGGGCATTCAATCTTATTTTGTGGGCGACCCTGATACAGGCGATATTGTCGTGGGTGAACCCCATGGCGCCCATCATGCCGGTGCTGCACACCTTGACAGCACCCTTGCTTGATCCCATACGTCGCATCATGCCCAACCTGGGCGGGCTTGATCTTTCACCGCTGGTTTTGCTGGTGCTGGCACAGGTGGCCATGATGGTGGTTCAGCGTTTCGCCTACTCACTGTTCGGCGTATAGCGCTGCGCAAAACGCAGGTAAAACAACAGGCGCCTGAGCGCCTGTTGTTTTACCTGCCGCAAAGGGGACGCGGCTACATGGGCACGACACGTGTCGGGCCGTTGCCGCTGATAACGCGTACGCGCTGGCCCGCGCTGATGGCAACATCGGCTGCCTGCGCAATCACGCGGGTCTCGCCGTTGTCGAGCCTGACGGTTATTTCCAACCCCTGGCTTTTCCCCATATTATTTTCAACTGCATTACCCGCCATGGCACCCAGCAAGCCACCACCTATGGTTGCCAGAACCTGTCCGGTGCCACCACCTATGGTGCTGGCGGCCACACCGCCCAGTGCACCACCCGCCAGAGCGCCGGCGCCGCTGGAGCGGTCGTTTTGGATGGTGACCGAGCGTACCGCATCGACTGTGCCCAAACGGACTATCTGTTCACGCTGAGCCTGGCCGTAGCTGTACACAGATGACGAGGCGGTATCATTGGCGCAACCCGCGAGCACCGTCAGGGAACCGGCAAGCGCGGCCATGGCAAGGAGGCGAGCAGGACGCCCGCCTGCGGGCGAAAGAAAAGATGAACTCATGGAATCACTCCTTAAATGTCAGGCCATAGTACTGCTTCAGGGTCGTGCTGATCTCTTCACGACTGGGGTGATGATTTTGCGGCCCTCTGGAAGCAATTTTAAAGCTACCCATAGCGTTAGCCAAACGGCATGCATCTATCAGTGACCAGTTTTTGGTAAGCCCATATAACAAGCCAGCGCGATGCGCATCGCCACAACCAGTGGGGTCGACAATGCTTTCGGCCTTGACCGGCGCTATGTGGGTTTCGGCATCACCCGTATAAAGTGTGGCGCCTTCCGCCCCCCGCGTCACCACAACGGCCTGCATGCCTAGTGCAATATCGGCCATGCTGCGTCCGGTACGCTGTTCGATGACGCTGGCTTCATAGTCGTTGGCCGTCAGTATCTGGGCCAGCGGCAGCATCTCTTCCAAGTCTTCGCCCGAAAACAGCGGCATGGCCTGGCCCAGGTCAAAGATAAAAGGAGTGCCCTGAGCATGCAGGCGGCGGGCATGCGCAAACATGCCGTCCTTGGAATCAGGCGCCACGATGGCCCATGCCGCGCTTTGCCCGCTCAGGTCGTTTTCCGCTGAGCGCATCATGGCACCGGGGTGAAACGACGCAATCTGATTGTTGTCCAGATCGGTCGTAATAAAACATTGGGGCGTATACATGTCGGGCAGCACCCGAATCATGCTGGTATCTATGCCCAGCTGCTGCAGGTGCAAGAGATAGTCCGACGCGTCTGATCCTACCGTGCCCACCGGCACCGCATGGCCGCCCAACAGGCTCAGGTTATAGGCGATATTGCCGGCGCACCCGCCATACTCTTTGCGCATAGTGGGCGCCAAGAATGAAACACTGAGCGACTGTATGCTGTCGGCCAGAATATGATCTTTGAAATGCCCTTCGAACACCGTGATGGTGTCGAAAGCCACCGAACCGCAAATAAGAACTTTGTCAGACATAGCTTGCTTCATTGAAAAAATTTGTCGAGTTGGTAGCCATTTACTTTTACATCTTTCATCACTATCGGCACCTCTACCGTGATTTCACTACCCGCCTTGAAAGGCTGGCCCACGACCTCTGCCGGCAAATAGCCTTGAGGCGGTAGGTTCTTCCTGACCACCCGGGTACCTGATAAATCGGTCAAGTCCAGCACCAGCGTGGGCCACTCCTGCGGTTTGTCGTAGCTGTTGCGCATGGTCAGCTGCAACAACATGGTGGCCGGCGTCTGCCCATCGGCGGCTGGGGTCTGCTTAGTTGCGCCTGCCGCAGCGGCCTCGGCGCCCGAGCGCAAGGAAGAACTCATAATGGAAATTTGATCTATCTGCCGTGCATAAGGAATCTGGCACTCCAGCGGGATGCAAGCACGCTCGAGCACCGGACGCAAGGCAGGCACATTGTTCGCTATTTGCGCGCGGTATATATAAGCCAGCTGCGCCAGCAAAAGCAGCACGCCCAGAAACACCAGACCTCCCCACAGCAGTCGGCCCATACTCCCCTGCGCAGCACCGCCATGCTCAGGCGCACCGACGCTGCGGGCGTTATCAGCGGGTCGGTTACCCGCAACCCCAGACCTGGGTTCGACATAAAGTCCGGACGCCCGCACATCATGGCCGGTATCTGTGCTGTGAACCACGGGCTCCACAGCTTCGGTGCGCGCAGCGCCCAACGTAGGCTCGGGCCGGGCCTGGGTATGCCCCTGCCCCAGATGGAAGGTGCGAGCCTGCCCAGAGGCTGGCGTTGACGCCACGGCTTGTGTTGAAATGGTGAATGCCGGATCGGGGCCTGTCTGGGCAGCTGATATATGATGCACCGGCTCATTGGCCGGCCTAGGGCGTTGCCTTAAAACACTGGGCATGGATACGGACGGCTCTTGCGGCGCGTCTGGCGCGTCTGGCGCGTTTGGCACAGTCAGCACCGGAGGCAGAGAGGGTTCTTGGTTCACGACGCTCTTCTGCGGCACCGGCTCAGACGTTGCCGGCTCAGTCGATATCTCGCTGGACACAGCGCCAACACCCGCAGACACCACTGCCTCGTAGCCGTCAAAGATATGAGCGCACTTGATGCAACGTATATAGCCTTTGCGCAACTGCAGCTGCGCAAGACTGGCGGAAAACGTAGTGCCGCATTCAGGGCAGCGCGTGGTCAGGTCCATAAGCGTAAAAAATGAGCGGCGCTCAGGCAGGACGGCGTCCGTGCAGGCATACCCAGCCTTCGCGGGCCTGCCAGACATCCATGGCCAACCAAGGCGCATAGGCTTGCGCAACCTCGAGGGCCTGGCGCTCCAGGACGCCAGAGAGCACCAGGTGGCCTCCGGGCAAGACCCGGTTAGACAGCATGGGCGCCAGCAACTTCAGCGGATTGGACAGTATATTGGCAACGACCAGTTGATACTGTCCATCGGAAAGATCGTTAGGCAGCATGGCTTCCAGCGCCACCTGATTCACCTGTGCATTGTAGCGGGTTGATTGCACCGCCTGCTCGTCGATATCGACCGCATGGGTATCGCCCGCGCCCAGTTTTTTGGCTGCAATCGCCAATATGCCTGAGCCACAGCCATAATCAAGCAGTGTTTCCTGGCCTTGCACATGAGTCGACAGCCATTCCAGGCACAGATGGGTGGTAGGGTGGCTGCCTGTGCCGAAGGCCAGGCCGGGATCAAGCTCAATATGAATCGCGCCTTCGGCGCTTGCATCATCTTGCCTGGCCGGCACATCGGGGTTGTCGCGATGCCAGCTGGGTACGATCCAGATGCGTTCGCCCACTTGTATGGGCTGAAACTGCGATTGCGTCAGGCGCACCCAGTCTGCATCGGGCACCTCGCGCATGCTCCATTGCCCTGCCTGGTAATCGGCGTAGCCGGCGTCGCCCAGTTGCTCGATGATTTGCGCCGGATCCAGCCCATCGGGCAGCAGCGCCACCAGCACATTTCTATCCCAGGCTTGCACTTCGGGCTCAAGCCCGGGCTCGCCAAAGAGGGGACGCTCGGCGTCGGTATTGCCGTCGGCGTCTTCGACTGAAACCGACAGCACGCCGGCCTCGAGCAAAAGATCGGACAAAGCCTCGGCCTGCGCCTCGGGACAATTGAGCACGAGTTCGCGCATGGTGTTCTTCCTTACGGCCGCTGCGAGAGCTTGTGCTCCAGGTAGTGAATGCTGGTGCCGCCTTCGATAAAGCGCGCATCTTGCATAAGTTCGCGATGCAGCGGAATATTGGTTTGCACCCCTTCCACAACCATCTCGGACAAGGCGATTTCCATGCGGGCGATCGCCTGCTCGCGCGAGTCACCGTAAGTGATGAGTTTGGCTATCATGGAATCGTAGTTGGGCGGCACCGTGTAACCCGTGAAAACGTGCGAATCCATACGCACACCAGGCCCACCCGGCGTATGCCAATTGGTGATGCGACCCGGGCTGGGCGTGAACTTGAACGGATCTTCGGCGTTGATGCGGCACTCTATGGAGTGGCCATGAAAAACCACGTCGCGCTGGCGCAATAGGAACTTCTCGCCGGCGGCGATCTTGATCTGCTGCTGTACCAGATCCAGCCCCGTGATCATTTCCGTAACCGTGTGCTCGACCTGGATGCGGGTATTCATTTCTATGAAAAAGAACTCGCCGTTTTCATACAGAAATTCAAAAGTGCCCGCACCGCGATAACCCATCTTGCGGCAGGCCTCGGCGCAACGTTCACCTATACGCTCGATAAGGCGCCTGGCGATACCGGGTGCCGGAGCCTCTTCGACGACTTTCTGGTGACGCCGCTGCATGGAGCAGTCGCGCTCGCCCAACCAGACGGCATTGCGTCCGCCATCGGCCAGCACCTGAATCTCGATATGGCGCGGGTTCTCGAGGAACTTCTCCATATAGACTTCAGGATTGTTGAATGCAGCGCCTGCCTCGTTGCGCGTCATGGCGACGGCATTGAGCAGGGCAGCCTCGGTGTAGACGACACGCATACCGCGACCACCGCCGCCGCCTGCGGCCTTGATGATGACGGGATAGCCGACCTCACGCGCCGTGCGCATGATTTCTTCTGGGTCTTCCGGCAAGGCGCCCTCGGAACCAGGCACGACAGGCACGCCCGCTTC
The DNA here is from genome assembly GCA_013416405.1 of Alcaligenaceae bacterium. Taxonomy (GTDB): domain Bacteria; phylum Pseudomonadota; class Gammaproteobacteria; order Burkholderiales; family Burkholderiaceae_B; genus Pusillimonas_C. The sequence goes on along the minus strand of JACCET010000002.1, from coordinate 239,977 downwards.
TATCATGGCCTTCTTGGCGCAGACCTTGTCGCCCATGGTGCGTATGGTTTCCGGACGAGGTCCAATGAAGACGAAGCCGCTTTTTTCCACACGGTCGGCGAAGTCGGCGTTTTCAGCCAGGAAACCGTAGCCGGGATGAATGGCTTCGGAATCAGTGACCTCGGCCGCCGAAATAATGGCAGGCATGTTCAAGTAGCTGTCACGTGCCGGGGCCGGCCCTATGCACACCGACTCATCGGCCAGGCGCACATACTTGGCTTCGCGATCAGCCTCGGAGTGGACGACCACCGTTTTGATGCCCAGCTCGCGGCAGGCGCGCTGAATGCGCAAAGCGATCTCGCCGCGATTGGCTATGAGGATTTTTTCAAACATGGATTAACCAATAATGAACAGGGGTTGGCCATATTCAACGGGCTCGCCGTTCTCAACCAGGATTTCCTTGATCACGCCCGACTTGTCGGCTTCGATTTCGTTGAGCAGCTTCATGGCTTCGATGATGCACAGTGGCTCGCCTTCCTTGACTGCCTGGCCCACTTCAACAAAGGGGGATGCGCCAGGATTGGGCGCGCGGTAGAAAGTACCCACCATGGGTGCCTTGACGGCGTGACCTGATGGAGCGGCTGGCGCAGCGGGTGCCGCCGGCGCAGCCGCAACAGGTGCCGCTGCTTCGGGAACGGCATAGGCAACAGGCTGCACGGACTGCGAGAATTTGACGATTCTGACTTTGCCTTCGCCCTCGGTGATTTCGAGTTCGGCAATACCCGAATCCGCAACGAGGTCAATCAAGGTTTTCAGTTTTCTAAGATCCATACGAACTTCCCGTGACATCACACTGTCGCCATGGCACAGAGTGAGCGTTGATAGTTGAAAAATTAAAATGCGTTCTTGTGGCTAATTGCTTAAAGCATAGCGCAAGGCCGCTTCATATCCGAAAGAACCCAGCCCCGCGATCACGCCCTGTGCCGTATCGGCCAAATAGGAATGGTGACGGAAGGATTCCCGTTTATGTACATTGGACAAATGTACTTCGACAAAAGGAACATCTACGGCAGCCAGGGCGTCGCGTAAAGCGATGCTGGTATGCGTGTACGCCGCAGCATTGATGATGATGAAATCGGTTTGATCCTGGCGGGCAGCCTGCACCCGGTCAACCAACTCACCTTCGTGATTGCTTTGGAAAGCGGTAAGCACGGCGCCGTTTTCTGTGGCCAATTGTGCCAAATGATGATTGATATCCGCCAGGGTTTGCCGACCGTAGATAGCTGGCTCGCGCGTGCCGAGCAGGTTCAGGTTGGGGCCGTGCAAAACGAGGATGTGCTGCGCCATGGCAAATTTTTTGTGAAGACAGATCGTCTTTTTACGCTAAATAGCGGTATTTGTCCATTAAAGCCAAGTAAATTCAAGCTGCGTTCCGTCGATTTTTAGGACAGAGCTACCCTGGAAAACACCAGAATCCACCGTGAGCACTACCGGCAAGGTCAGCGCATGCCCGTAAGGTAGCTGTCGAGTTCGTCGGGTTTGATTTGACCCAGTATTTTCGTGGCGATCTGGCCTTTTTCGTCGAAAATCACGGTAAAAGGCAGGCCGCCGGTTTTATTGCCCAAATCGCGCATTTGCTTGATACCCCCGTGGCCCGCAACCAGCAAAGGGTAACTGACCTGCACCTTTTCGATGAATTTATCAACGTTCTTGGCCGTATCTACCGCTAGGCCAACAAAGTGCACGGATGTATGCTTTTTGTGCAAGGCATCGAGATCGGGCATTTCCTTGACACAAGGCGGACACCAGGTGGCCCAGAAATTCAGCACCAGCGGTTTGCCCAGATATTGGGTGAGCTCGACTTCCCCACCCTGTAGATCGGGGTAGGTATGGCCATAGAAGGGGTCGGTGGCTGCGTGGGCCTGCCAGACGGGCCCGAGCAGCCCGGCAGCGCCTGCCACAGTGGCTGCGGCTTGGCGCAGAAATACTCGCCGTATCATGGTAATAGGTGTCCGGTAAGGGTCAAATAGCCCGATCATGATAGCACCGCCTCAACGGGCCAGCCAGAATCACTACAATAAACCCCGGAGGATAGAAATGCATCTACATATACTTGGGATCTGCGGCACCTTTATGGGTGGGTTGGCCTTGATCGCCCGCTCGGCGGGGCATACCGTAACCGGTTGCGACGCCGGCGTGTACCCTCCCATGAGCACCCAGTTGCAGGAACAGGGCATACAACTGGTGGAAGGCTTCGAGGCCGACCAGCTTGCGCTCAAGCCCGACCTGTTCGTGGTGGGCAATGTGGTCACCCGGGGCAATCCCCTGATGGAGGCTATCCTGGATCAGGGGCTGCCCTATACCTCGGGGCCCCAGTGGCTGGGCGAGCATGTGCTGCACGGCCAGCACGTACTGGCGGTGGCCGGCACACACGGCAAGACCACCACCAGTTCCATGCTGGCCTGGATACTTGAGCATGCGGGCCGACAACCCAACTTCCTGATCGGCGGCATTGCCGACGACCTCCAGGTCTCGGCACGCTACCAGCCCAACAAGCCGCTGTTCGTGATCGAAGCCGACGAATACGATACGGCCTTCTTCGACAAGCGCTCCAAGTTCGTTCACTATCGTCCCCGCACGGCCATCCTGAACAACCTTGAATTCGACCACGCCGATATCTTTCCCGACCTGGCCGCCATCGAAACTCAGTTTCATCATTTAGTGCGCACCATTGCGGCACAGGGCCGCATCATACGTCCTGCCACCGACGCGGCACTGGACAGCGTCCTGGCGCGCGGCTGCTGGACGCCAGTGCATACCTTTGGCCCGGAAGGTCTATGGCAGGCACAAGGCAGCGACCACGCCAGTCATTTCGAGGTGACGCGTCAAGATAAAAGTGTCGGCTCGGTCAGGTGGGCGCTTACCGGAGAACATAACCGCATGAACGCCCTGGCCGCCCTGGCAGCCGCCGAGCACCTGGGCATAGCGCCCGAGGCCGGCACCGAAGCCCTCTCGGCATTCAAGGGTGTGAAGCGACGCATGGAGTTGCGCGGCACCATGCGCGAAGTCGATGTCTACGACGATTTTGCTCACCATCCGACCGCCATTGCCACCACGCTGGACGGCCTGCGCAAGCAGGTGGGCCAGCGTCGCATCCTGGCCGTACTGGAGCCCCGATCCAACACCATGAAGCTGGGTGCCATGGCCGCGCGCCTGCCCGAGGCCCTGAACCAGGCGGATCTGGTATTTTGCTTTGGCGCCGCCAGCGGCAAGCATGCGCTGGGCTGGGATCCGACTCAGGTACTGGCCCCATTGGGCGCCCGGGCTTCCAGCTACGACGATCTGGATAAAATGGTGGGTGCCATCTGCCAGGCGGCCCAGCCTGGCGATTCCGTCTTGGTCATGAGCAACGGCGGCTTCGACGGCATACACCAGAAACTGTTGAACCGTTTATAAGCCCGGACTTGGGCCCTTCCTTAACGACAGGCATGCCATGATTCTCTATCTGCACGGTTTTCGCTCTTCTCCTGAGTCGTACAAAGCCACCCTGATGGCCCAGGCCCTGCGCGACCAGGGGCTGGCCGACCTATGGGTCTGTCCGCAACTGCCGGCCAGCCCCCAGCGCGCGCTGGCGTTGTGCCACCATCTTATAGAGCAGGCGGTACAAACTCGCGGCCTGCGGCCCGCGCAAGATCTGGTCGTTGCCGGTTCGTCGCTGGGCGGCTACTACGCCACCTGCCTGGCCGAACACTGGAAATCCCGGGCCGTTGTCATGAATCCTGTGGTGTACGCCTCACGCGATCTGGCTACCCAGGTGGGTGAGCACACCATGTATCATTCGGACTCGCCCTTTGTGTTTTTGCCCGAGCACGTCGACGAACTGGCCGCCATGGCCGTCGGCAAGCCAGGGCACCCAGAACGATATTATCTGCTGGCGGCCAAGGGCGATGAAGTGCTGGACTGGCATGAAATGGCCGACTGGTATCAAGGCTCTCAGGGCCGCATCCTGGAAGGCAGCGATCACGGCATTTCAGATTTCGATCAGCATCTGCCTGATGTTCTGGCGTTCGCGCTGCACCCGCAAAAACTTCCCGCACTAAAATAAAACCTTTACCCAACGATACGCAGCCACGCGTATCCCATCGGATCATTATGTACGTTCTTTACGAAGAAAGCGGCAGCTTCAAGGCCCAGAAAGTCTTCTCCCAAAGCGACTCCACCATGCAGGTTGAGTCGGAGTCGGGCAAGCGCAGCAAAATAAAAAACACCGCCGTGCTGTTCAACTTCGAACAGCCCGCACCCGCCGAACTGCTCGAGCAGGCACAGGCATTGTCGCAAACACTAGAGATCGATTTTCTCTGGGAATGCGCGCCACAGGAAGAGTTTGAGGCCACCGTCTTCGCCGAAGAATATTTCGGCCACGTGCCCAATGCGGTGGAAAAGGCTGCGCTAATCTTTGCATTGAACAGCGCCCCCGCCTATTTCCATCGGCGCGGGAAAGGCTGCTACCGGCCTGCACCGCCCGATATACTGGCTGCCGCGCTGGCCGCCATCGAAAAGAAACAGGCACAGGCCGCCCTGCAACAGACATGGATAGACCAGATGGTGGCCGGCGCGCTGCCCGAACCCATCGCTGAAGTGGCCAGCACGCTGCTGACTCATCCCGACAAAAACTCCATGCAATGGAAGGCTTTCGAGGCGGCCGTCGACAAGGTCGGCACCAGTCCTGAAAAACTGCTGTTGTCGCTAGGGGCTTGGCCACACGCCCTGGCCCTGCATCAGCATAAGTTTTTATCCACCCACTTCCCCAAGGGCACGCAGTTCGCCCCGATATCGCTGGGCGAGATCGGCAATGATCTGCCACTGGCCGACGTTACCGCCTATTCGGTTGATGACTCCAGCACCATCGAGGTCGACGATGCCTTGTCGATTACGCCCATGGAAGGCGATATCGTCAAGGTGGGCGTACACATTGCCGTGCCCGGCCTGGCCATAAGCCGCGACAACGAGTTCGACAAGCTGGCCCGCAGCCGCATGTCCACCGTCTATATACCCGGCCTGAAGATTCCCATGCTGCCGGGCGAATTAATCAGTGCCTTCTCGCTCGATGCCGGACAACTCCGCCCTGCGCTGTCGCTATACGTTACGGCCAATCTGGCGACCGGCGAACTGCTGTCTTCCGAAACCCGTCTGGAACGGATCACGGTAAAAGAAAACCTGCGCCACAACACGCTGGATGAGCAGGTTACCGAAGAAGCGCTGGAAAATCCGCAGGCTGCCTTGCCCTACGGCGAATGGTTGCGTCCGTTATGGCGTCTGGCCATGCACCTGGCCGCACAGCGCGAGCAGGTGCGTGGCAAGCCCGAGAACAACAACCGGGTCGAGTATTCGTTTGTGCTCGACGGACCACATGACGACCCCGCATCCATCGTGCACCTGGTGCCGCGCCGGCGCAATGCGCCGTTGGACAGGCTGGTGGCCGAGTACATGATACTTGCCAACAACACCTGGGGTGGCCTGCTGGCCCAGCATGGCGTACCCGGCATCTATCGCTCGCAGCAAACTGGCCGTGTGCGCATGTCTACCCAGGCCCTGCCGCATGAAGCCATAGGCGTGCCCCAGTACGCCTGGTCCACATCGCCGCTCAGGCGCTATGTGGACCTGATCAACCAGGGACAGATACTGGCGGCAGCCGAGCATGGCGTTTCAGCCCGCCTGGTCGCTCCCTTCAAGCCCAAAGATGCCGATCTGTACGCCATTATCGGCGCCTTCGAATCACAGTACACCGCCTGGGGCGACTATCAGTCGGCCATGGAACGCTACTGGTGCCTGCGCTGGATGCAGCAACAGGGCATCAGCACCATCCAGGGCAGCATCATTCGTGATGACCTGGTACGCCTGGACGGCGCGCCCTTTGTGACCCGGGTAGCTTCCATGCCGGAACTGGAACGCGGCCAGATCGTCAGTCTGGACATTCTGGGCGTCGACGAATTGGCTCTGGAACTGGACTGCCGACTGCGTGAAGTCGTTGCGGCCTAAGGCGCCACACAGACCGGTATGCCGACCACGCCAGCCCTTGCCACCCTGCTGCGGATACCGCCAACCCGGAACGACTACCTGCGCATCGCACTGGTGCTGTCCCTGGCGATACACGCGTTGCTGCTGACCCTGCAGTTCGCGTTACCGCAGGCGGTGCCGCCGGCAGCCACAGCGCTGGAGGTTACGCTGGTCAACGCACAGTCCGAAGCCGCACCGTTACAGCCCAAAATGCTGGCGCAGAACCAACTGCATGGCGGCGGTGAAGCCCAAACCGGACAGGCCGCGTCACCGCTGCCGCGCACCGCGACCGAATCGGCCGACCAGCTTGTTCTGGCAGCGCTGCGCAAGCGTCAGCAAGCGCTGGAAGAAGAACAGCAGCGCTTGTACACATTGCTGGTGTCACGTCAGCAGACCTTGCCCGAGCGCCAGCAGTCGGGCCTGAATGAGCCGGCTGCCGAGCTGGGCGATGACGACCTGGAGCAGGACAGCCTTATATTGAATGCGCAAATCAGCGCCATCAAAGAGCGCATAGAACAATACAACGCACAACCCAGGCGACAATTCACGGGGCCTTCCACGCGGGCGGTGGACTACGCCGAGTATGTTGAGGCCTGGCGCAGCAAAATACAGCTATTGGGCACCGAGCATTACCCGGCCGAGGCACGCGGCAAACTGTATGGCAGCCTGCAACTGACGGTCTACATACAACAGGACGGCTCGCTGCTCAAGGTGGAGATCGACCAGCCGTCCAGCCATGCTGTCCTGAACCTGGCGGCCGCGCGCATAGTCCAGTTGGCGGCCCCTTTCGCCCCCCTGCCACCATCCATTACCGCCCACACCGATGTGCTGGCCATTACGCGCACATGGCATTTCGAAAACGAGACATTGACCACAAACTCCCCATGACGACGACATCTCCCCTGCGCTTTGGCGTGGTCGGCAACCCGATCAAACACAGCCGCTCGCCTTCCATACACGAAGCATTCGCCGCCCAGACCGGCATCGCCCTGCACTACGAGCGTATCCTGGCGCCACTGGACGCCTTCGATCACACCTGCCACGATTTTTTTCAGCAAGGCGGCTCGGGCCTGAACATCACCGTGCCCTTCAAGGAGCAGGCTTACACGCTGGCGCAAGACCACCTGACGACGCGTGGACGCCTGGCAGGCGCCGTCAATACGCTGTGGATGGAAGATGGCCACATACACGGTTGCAATACCGATGGCGAGGGCCTGCTGAACGACCTCAGGCGCCTGGGCCACGACCCTGCCGGCAAGCAAGTATTGCTGGTGGGCGCAGGCGGTGCAGCCCGAGGGGCCGTTTTTCCCTTGTTGGACGCAGGCTGCGCCAGGCTACGCATTATCAATCGTAGTCCTGATCGCGCCACCCAGTTGCTGGATCATGTGCTTGAACAGCTGCCCGAGTTCGCTGCCAGGCTCACGGCGGGCGGACTGAGCCAAGCACAAGGCCCATGGGACATCGTCATCAATGCCACATCCAGCAGCCTGGGCGGTAGTCCTCCCGACCTGCCGGCTGGGCTTTACACGCCCGATGCCCTGGCCTACGACATGATGTATGCCAGCCAGGACACGCCCTTCATGACACAGGCCAAGGCACAAGGCGCGGCCAGTGTGGCCGACGGGCTGGGCATGCTGGTAGGCCAGGCAGCCGCCAGCTTCGCCATCTGGCACGGCCTGCGGCCCGACATGACCCCTGTGCTTCAAGCCTTGCGCGGCTCGGCCTCTTATACTTAAGCCATGAGTGCCCGAAGAATCAACAAGACCAAAGTGGTGGGAGTGGCTCTGCTGGCGGCAGTGGCCGCAAGTCTGCTGTATCTGTTCGGCTTGTTAGTCATGGTGCTGTGGCTGAGCGTGAAGAACCCAAGCAGCAGTGCCTTCATGAAAGCCACCCTGAACGAACTCAGGGCGTCCGACCCCCAGGCATCCATCAAATATCAATGGGTGCCCTACGATCAAATCAGCAAGAATCTGAAGCGTGCCGTGGTGGCATCGGAAGACTCGGGCTTTGTCGCGCACGAAGGCGTTGAATGGGACGCCATACGCAAGGCCTGGGAATACAATCAAAAACAAGCTGATCGAGGCAAAAGCAAAAGGCGCGGAGGCTCAACGATTACACAGCAACTGGCCAAAAACCTGTTCCTATCCGGATCACGCACCTATTTGCGCAAGGGCCAGGAACTGGTTCTGGCTTACATGATAGAACTGGTCATGAGCAAAGAGCGCATACTCGAACTCTACTTGAACATTGCCCAATGGGGTACTGACGCGTTCGGCGCCGAAGCGGCTGCGCGGCATTATTTCAAGACCAGCGCCGGCCGCCTGAGCCAATACCAGTCAGCCCGACTGGCCGCCATGCTGCCCAACCCGGCTTACTACGACAAACATCGCAACACCTCGTACCTGGGCTCGCGCACCGGCACCATACAAAAGCGCATGCACCAGGTAGCCATTCCGTAAGCCGGCAAATGTTAAGCTTGCGGTTTCACCAGTGCTGTCCTGTTCAGGCATAAAATCAATTCAATGCGTACAGCTCGCCGTTACCTTGCCAAAGAAATCTATCGATCCACCGCAGTCGTTCTGATGGCGCTGATCGGCCTGTTCACCTTTTTCGCCCTGATCGAACAACTGGACAACATCAGCAATCAGTTCACCTTGCTCAATCTGTTCTACATGCAGGCGCTGGCCTTGCCCACAACACTGTACGACCTTCTGCCCATAGGCTTGCTGATAGGCGCCATCCTGGCGCTGGCCGGACTGGCGCAGCGCAACGAGCTGGTCATCTTGCGCGTCTCGGGTGTCAGTGGAATGAAGCTGCTGGCCATGCTCTGGATACTGACCATACCCCTGGTGTTTGGCGCCTTCCTGCTATCCGAAATCGTTACCCCAGCCGCCGAGATCAAGTCCAGCGAAGCCAGCTTGACGCTACTGGGCAAAGCGGGGGGCGGTCGCCTGAACAGCGGTTACTGGTTCAAGGAATCCGACGATCACGGCGGAACTCGCATCATCAATATTGCGCAGCTCAAGTCTGGCGGCAATGTTGCCGACGTCACGCTGTATGAATTCAAGAATGGGCAAGAGCTGGCCACTTACTCGGTTGCCAAGCAAGGGCATTTTGCCAATAACTCACTGGTGCTGAGCGAAGTGCAGCAAACGTCCATAGAGGTCAACTCCATCTCGACCCTGGCCGACGCCGTCCAGCCCCACACACCCCTTACCAGTATCCAGACGCTGCCCGAGCGCACCGTACAAACCAGCCTGACACCCGAAAGGCTGATTGCCCGTATTCTTACGCCCGAACGCATGTCCATACGTGTGCTGCTGGACTATATCGGTTATCTGAAAAGCAATCACCTGCAGACTGAAAGACAAGTGGTCGCCCTGTGGCGGAAAATGGCCTACCCCTTCACATTACTGGTCATGATCACCATTGCCGCACCCATCAGCTTCATGCAGACACGGCGCGGCGGCGTGGGCAGCAAGGTCTTCATAGGCATTTTGCTGGGCGTGGGCTTTTTCATGCTTAACCAACTCGCACTGAACGTGGGTATGCTCAATCAGTGGCCTCCGTGGGTGACGGCGCTTGTTCCCAACCTGGGCGCACTGTGCCTGGCGCTGGGAGCACTGACACTCATGGAGAATCAGCATAACGTGCGGCGCTTTAATCAAACGCGCTGGCCCTGGAGCAAGTCCTCAGTATGAGCTCTGTGGAAACCGGCAGTTCCAGCATCTGGATGGTAGGCGACCTGCAAGGCTGCTGTGCGCCCTTGCAGGCTTTGCTGGCGCACCCCGAGATTGCCAACGACCCGAACGCACGTTTCTGGTTCGCAGGCGACCTGATCAACCGCGGGCCCGATTCGTTGGGCACCCTGCGCGCAGTCATGGCGCTGAAAGACCGGGCATCTGTCGTACTGGGCAACCACGACTTGCATCTGCTGGCAATCGCTGCCGGGATCAGGAAGCCGGGAAAATCGGACACGATCAGCGATATCCTGAATGCACCCGATGTCCATGAGCTGATGACCTGGCTGCGCCACCGTCCGCTGGCACACTACGAACAGGGACATCTGATGGTGCATGCAGGCGTGCTGTCCGCCTGGACCCTGGAAAAAACCCTTGCGCTGGCCGTCGAGGCAGAGGCGGCGCTGCAAGGCCCAGACTGGAAAAACACGCTGGAGCACATGTATGGCAATGAACCGGCGTACTGGGATGATGCGCTGCGCGGCCACGCACGGCTGCGCGTTATCATCAATGCCCTGACCCGCATACGCATGTGCTCCAGCCAGGGGCATATGGAGTTTTCGCACAAGGGTGCGCCCAATGGCGACCCTGACCTTATGCCCTGGTTCGACGTACCCGGCCGGGCCATGCACGACACCACCGTCGTATTCGGACACTGGTCTACGTTAGGCCTGATGCTGCGTCCCGATGCCATTTGTCTGGACACGGGTTGTGTATGGGGCAGGCAACTGACTGCCGTCCGCCTGGAAGATCACAAAGTACTGCAAATCGCCTGCGATCAATACCAGAGTCCAGGGCGTCACTGACCGGCTGCGCCAGTCACCGCCTGACGTATGACGCGATGCGCATGGGCCGCCACCTGGCTGCGCCCCAACTGTTCACAGTATTGCGCCGACATCACCTCAAGAAACACGACCTCGACTTGAACGCCAGTCGTGCCCAGCAAATACCATAGGTTCTGCACCAGCGTCTGCTCGCCCACGAATGCCACATAGTCGCTGCGCTGCCCGCGATGAAAAAATCGCAAGGCCACCGGCTGCACATCGACCTGCGCGCGTAGCGCGGCATCGAACAGGCTGGAATGAAAGGGGCCGACATCCCGGCCGCTGGAGGTGGTTCCCTCGGGGAACAGGCTGACGGCCTCGCCCTTACCGAAGCAGCTCTTCATTTGCTCGGTGACCGCCCGGATGGCAGCGCGATTGCCTCGTTCAATGAATACCGTGTTCATGCCCACAGCCAGCCAGCCGATAAGCGGCCAGCGCCTGATATCGCTCTTGGCCACAAAGGCCGTCGTGCGAACACTGTTCAGTACAAAAATATCGACCCATGAAACATGGTTGACGATCCACAACGCGGCACCCGCCGACGCCGGTTTACCTTGCACACGCAAACCCACACCGCAGAACCACATCAGCAGGCGCGACCAGTACATGCCCATGGCCGAACGCACGCCTGAGGACGCCAGGGGAAAAATCACGGCGACGGACAGCAAACCGAAAATCAGCATTAACACGACACAACATGCACGCAACACAAAAAGCAGTATCCCCAAATTCGTCTCTCTTTAGTGTTCCGGAGCAAGCCCGTCGAGATAGCGCTGCAGAATAATGGCTGCGGCTACGGCATCGTCATGGTCGTTGTTGCCCAGCATTTGCTGGGCCTCCATGCTGGATCCCCGCTCATCGACCAGCACGGCTTCAACGCCAAAACGTCCGTGCAGCTGATGCGCAAAACGACGGCAACGCAGGCTGGCGTATTGTTCCGAGCCATCGGTGGCCAGAGGTAGACCCACCACCACTTTGTCGGGCTGCCATTCTTGCAGCAGTTTCTCGATGGCGGCAAAGCGCTGCACCCGCGTGACGGGGAAAAGGATATCGAGTGGCCTGGCCAGGCCGGTCAGGGTATTGCCTATGGCTACACCAATTTTTTTGGTGCCGTAATCGAAGGCCAACAAGGTGCTGTCAGGCATGGCCCGCCGCACCCGTCAGCATAAGCGGGTCTATGCCCAACTGTGCCAATGCCACCTGGTACATGTTTTCGCAAGGCGTCTTGAACAGGATATCGTTGGTGGCGTCTACATTGAGCCATGCGTTCTGGGATATTTCGCTTTCCAGCTGCCCGGCTCCCCAACCCGCATAGCCCAGCGTGACCAGCAACTGCGCGGGGCCCTTGCCCTGCGCTACGTCTTGCAGCACATCGCGCGAAGTGGTCAGCGCCACCTCGCCCAACTGAATGCTGGAGCTGTAGCCGCCCGTAGGAGCGTGCAGCACAAAGCCTCTGTCGGTTTGCACGGGGCCGCCAAAATATACCGGCGCATCCTGGACTGGCCCGATCTCGAGCGAGAGATCGAGGTCGATGCGCTTCAGGAGGTCTTTGACCGTAAGGTCGGTGGGCCGATTGATGACCAACCCGAGAGCTCCCTGGTCGGTGTGCTCGCACAGATAGATAACGGTATTGGCCAGGTTGCCAGACACCTTTCCGGGCATGGCCAGCAACAGTTGCTGGGACAAATTGACGCCGGATTCGGAACCGGACCGATTGACTGACGAGCTCATGATGCGCCCTCCTGGAACAAAGCATCCGTTATCACTGCTATAGGCTTAGACCTCGATCAATTCAAAATCTTCCTTGCGCGCCCCACACTCAGGACACACCCAGTTGGGCGGGACATCTTCCCAGAGGGTGCCCGGCGCAATACCTTCTTCAGGCAGTCCCGCTTCCTCATCATATATCCAACCGCAAATCAGACACATCCATGTACGCATATCTTGTTACTCACTGAAAAGTATAAATCCGGAACCCGACGGATTCCCTGAGCTTCTATTAGAATGGGGGCTATATTACTAAACCCAATAGCCATACATTTGGATATTAACCAAATATGACTATGCTCTTGTGTGATTACTCCTGCTGTGCCAGCTCCCAATCCACCACTAGTGCTTATTTTCGGCCCTTTCGACCCTAGCGGTTCGAGTAGCCTGCCCGCCGACGCGGTTACCTGTGCTTCGCTGGGCTGCCACCCGCTGGCCGCCCTGACAGCCACGCTGGTGCAAGACACCGCCGGAATCGAAGACATTCAGCCACTTTCCGCCGAACTGATCGACGACCAGGCCCGCTGCCTGCTCGAAGACATGAACGTGCAGGCCATCAAGGTTGGACCCGTATACACGCCCGAGGCGGTTAGCGTGCTGGCCCAGATCGCAGCCGACTACAACCACGTGCCGCTGGTATTGCACCTGGCGCCAACGCCCGATGAGTCCCTGCTTCAGGATCTGGACGCCGAAACCCTGCAGCTTGCAATACTGGATCTGCTGCTGCCCCAGACCGATATCGTCGTCGCTGACCATCATCTGCTGGAGCAATGGGACGCGCAGGGAGTTCTGGCTCACGCAGGCACGCCGGCCCAGTCGCTGTTGCAGTATGGCGCCACATGGGTATTGTCCACCGGTGCACCCCTGCGCCCCGGCCATGGCAGCCATCTTCTGCAAGGGCCGGGCAATGAAACCGCCAGCTGGAGCTGGCAGCCGCCCGCCACACGCCTGGCCGACCCCGACGGCCCGCTGGCCTGTGCGATTACGGCCCAACTGGCGCTGGGCCGTACTGTTCCGCAAGCTGTCGAAGCCGCTATTGCGGCAGCCGCCCCACTGGCGACGCGCACTTTTCAACCCGGTATGGGACAACGCCTTATCAATCGATCCGCACCATGACGACGTTAAAATTTCCACAAGGCTTGTACGGCGTAACCCCCGAATGGGACGATACCGACAAGCTGCTTGCAGCGATTACCGCCGCAGCCAACGGGGGCATGAAAGCCCTGCAATGGCGCCGCAAAACCACCACGCCCGATGCTGGCCTGGCCCAGGCAAGGCAAGTGGTTCAGGCCTGTCGCCAACTGAACGTCGTTTCCATCATCAATGATGACTGGAAGTTGGCGGAATTGCTTGACGCCGACGGCGTACACTTGGGGCGCGAAGATGGCAGTCTGGTTCAGGCCCGCCAGGCGCTAGGCCAGGAAAAAATCATAGGCTGCTCGTGTTACGACCAGCCGGCACTGGCCAAACAGGCCCTGACGGCAGGGGCAGACTACATCGCCTTCGGCGCCATGTACCCTTCACGGGTGAAACCCGACGCGGTGCGCGCCACGCTTGAACATATCGAACAAGGCCGCATGCTGGCCGAGGGCGGCGGCAAACGGCCACGCGCCGCCGTGGTCGCCATAGGCGGCATTACCGCCGACAATGCCGGCCCGCTCGTACATGCCGGAGCAGACAGCATTGCGCTGATCAGTGGCCTGTTCGAGAGCAGCAACATACAGGCGACCGCAGCACAGTGCGCGGCGCTATTCGACTAGAACACTATCCACCGGCACTTGCTATCCTGTAGCCCACGATCCTCATATTCCGCAAAGAGTCCTGAATCATGTCCCGCAATACACAATTATTTGAACGAGCCTGCCAGACCATACCTGGTGGCGTGAACTCACCCGTCAGGGCTTTCCGCTCGGTGGGCGGAACCCCTCGCTTCATCAAGCGCGCGCAAGGGCCTTACATCTGGGATGCCGAAGACACGCAATATATTGATTACGTAGGATCCTGGGGCCCCGCCATTCTGGGCCACGCCCATCCGGAAGTCGTGCGCGTCGTGCAGGAAACCGCTGTTCACGGCCTGTCATTCGGCGCCCCCACAGAAGGCGAAATCGAAATAGCGGAAGCTATTGCCGCGCGCCTGCCTTCCATAAAAAAGGTCAGGCTGGTCAGCTCGGGCACCGAATCCACCATGTCGGCCATCAGGCTGGCACGCGGTTTTACCGGCCGCTCCAAAATCATCAAATTTGAAGGCTGCTACCACGGTCATGCCGACAGCCTGTTGGTCAAAGCCGGCTCTGGCATGCTGACCTTTGGTAATCCCACATCGGCCGGCGTGCCGCCGGAGTTCATCAAACACACGCTGGTGCTGGACTACAACAAGCTCGATGCAGTGGAAGCGGCATTTAAAGAGCATGGCCAGGATATCGCCTGCATTATTGTCGAACCCATAGCCGGCAACATGAACTTGATCAAGCCCGTACCGGGCTTTCTTGAAGGGTTGCGGGCTTTGTGCACCCAATACGGCGCCTTGTTGATTTTCGACGAAGTCATGACAGGTTTTCGCGCGGGGCCACAAGGCGTACAAGGCCTGACAGGGGTCACACCCGACCTGACGACTTTGGCCAAAGTCATAGGCGGAGGCATGCCCGTGGGCGCGTTTGGCGGACGCGCCGACATCATGGATCATATTGCGCCTTTGGGCGACGTCTATCAGGCCGGCACGCTGTCGGGCAACCCCGTGGCCGTGGCGGCGGGGCTGGTCACCCTGAAGCTGTTGGCCGAACCCGGCTTTTATGAGCAGCTGTCAGAGCAGAACCGCAAATTGACCGAAGGTCTGGCTCAGCGCGCCACAGCCGCCGGCATAGAAATGTGCACGGATTACGTAGGCGGCATGTTCGGCCTGTATTTCTGCGGCTCAGTACCCACTTCTTTTGACGAAGTCTCGACCTGCAATACCGAGCGCTTCAAGAAATTTTTCCATGGCATGCTGAACCGTGGCGTGTATTTTGCTCCGTCTGCCTTCGAAGCCGGCTTTATATCGGGCACGCACGACGACGCCGTCATTCAGGCCACGCTGGATGCGGCCGAAGAGGTATTCGCCACGCTCTAGTGCCCAAACAAGACACTGACCGGAACCAGCCATAGGCGTACTATCAGGTTAAAATCAGGGTTTTCAGACCCTTACTGCTAAGCGTATTTTATGGCCGTCAATCTAAACATTCCTTTGGAATCAGATATCCACCCCGTCGCGGGCGTCCAGATTGGCGCCGCCGAAGCCGGCATACGCAAGGCCAACCATCGCGACCTGACCGTATTTCGCCTGGCCGAAGGCAGCAACGTTGCGGGCGTCTTCACGCTCAATCGCTTTCGCGCCGCGCCGGTGCAAGTGTGCGAAACCCATCTTGCCGCAGGCCAGGGCATACGCGCCTTGGTCATCAATACCGGCAACGCCAATGCCGGCACCGGTGAAAGCGGCCTGCAGGCCGCTACCCAAACCTGCGTGGAGCTGGCCGGCATCCTTAAGGTAAAACCGCAGCAAATACTGCCGTTTTCGACCGGCGTCATTCTTGAACCCCTGCCACTGGACCGCCTGACGGCGGCACTGCCCCAGGCCGTTGCCGACGCCGCCGACAACAACTGGTTCATGGCTGCCCACAGCATCATGACCACCGACACACAGCCAAAAATCTCGTCGCGCCGCATAACCCTGGGCGACCACACTGTTACCATCACCGGCATCAGCAAGGGCGCGGGCATGATACGGCCCAATATGGCCACCATGCTGGGCTTTTTGGCCACCGACGCCGGCGTTGCGCCTGAATTGCTTCAGGATATGGCACGCAGCATTGCCAACCTGTCATTCAACCGCATTACCGTCGACGGCGACACATCCACCAACGATTCCTTCATCATTGTGGCCACGGGCGCAAGCCCCATACGCATCGAGTCCGTATCCGATCCGCTGTATGCGCCCCTGTACCAGGCCCTGGCCGAAGCCGCCACCGAGTTAGCCCAAAAAATCGTGCGCGATGCCGAAGGCGCCACCAAGTTCATGACCATACGTGTCGAGCAGGCCAAAACGCCTGAAGAAGCACTGCAAGTTGCCTATTCGGTGGCCCAATCCCCTCTGGTCAAAACCGCCTTCTACGCCTCCGACCCCAACCTGGGCCGTATTCTGTGCGCCATAGGCTATGCCGGCATCGCCGACCTGGATGTCAGCGGTGTCAACTTATGGCTGGGCGACGTCATGGTAGCCAGTCAGGGCGGTCGCCACCCCCAGTACAAAGAAGAAGACGGCCAGCGCGTTATGCAGCAAGCCGAAATTCCCATGCGTATTGCTCTGGGCCGGGGTGACGCCCACGAAACCGTCTACACCTGCGACTTTTCGCATGAATATGTCACCATCAACGCCGATTACCGATCCTAGCCCGCACCTTGGTACTGCTTGACTGGTTTCAATAAAACACGGTAGAATCATGAGCTTGGCATTTTAGCCAGGATTTATTTTAGGAATTCCCACATGTACGCGGTCATAAAAACCGGCGGCAAACAGTATCGTGTTGCTGCAGGTCAAAAACTCAAGATAGAACAGATACCGGCAGACATTGGGCAAGAAATCACGCTAGACCAGGTTTTATCGGTTGGCGAAGGCGAGCAGCTGCAAATTGGCACGCCTTTGGTCGCCGGTGCCCTGGTTAAGGCAACCGTTCTTGCACAAGGCCGCCACGACAAGGTCAAGATTTTCAAGATGCGCCGTCGCAAGCACTACCAAAAGCGTCAAGGTCATCGTCAGAATTACACCGAAGTCCGCATCGAAGCCATCACGGCCTAACGATAGACTCAACGGTTTTGTATAGCAGGAGCTAAACATGGCACAGAAAAAAGGCGGCGGCTCAACGCGTAACGGCCGCGACTCAGAATCGAAACGGCTAGGTGTGAAAACCTACGGTGGTCAAGCCATCTCGGCTGGTTCCATCATTGTTCGCCAGCGTGGTACGCAGTTCCACCCCGGTGTGAACGTCGGCATAGGCAAAGATCACACTTTGTTCTCTCTGGTAAACGGCACTGTCAAGTTCGCCATCAAGGGCGCACTTAACAAGCGCACCGTATCGGTGGTTGCGGCCGAGTAATCTCCGGCAAGCACATCCCCGCAAAGCCCCGCCCTTGAGGCGGGGCTTTTTGTTTTAGAATAGATTGGCAAACCCCGGGCATTCGCACCGGGCCCCAGCCTGCCGGGCACCGCGCAAGCCAGGATGCCCTCCCTACTTTATAAGTCACAGAAAATGAAATTCGTAGACGAAGCAACCATCGAAGTCATCGCCGGCAAAGGCGGCAATGGCGCGGCGAGCTTTCGCCGCGAAAAATTCATTCCCAGGGGTGGGCCCGATGGCGGAGACGGCGGCCGGGGCGCCAGCATTTACGCTATTGCCGACCGCAACATTAATACACTGGTGGACTATCGCTTTGCCCGCCTGCACAAAGGCAGAAACGGCGAAAACGGTCGTGGATCCGATCAGTATGGCGCCGCCGCCACCGACATCACACTGCGCGTGCCTGTAGGCACCACCGTGTTCGACGCCGAAACCGGCGAACAGCTGTTCGACCTTGATCGCCACAACGAGCGCGTTACCCTGGCAGCAGGCGGCCACGGCGGCCTGGGCAATCTGCATTTCAAGTCCAGCACCAACCGTGCACCCCGCCAGTTCACACCCGGCCAGGAAGGCGAGCAGCGCAAGCTGCGACTGGAACTGAAAGTGCTGGCCGATGTCGGGCTGCTGGGTTTACCCAACGCCGGCAAGTCCACACTGATCA
Source organism: Alcaligenaceae bacterium (assembly GCA_013416405.1). GTDB lineage: Bacteria > Pseudomonadota > Gammaproteobacteria > Burkholderiales > Burkholderiaceae_B > Pusillimonas_C. The sequence goes on along the minus strand of JACCET010000002.1, from coordinate 221,802 downwards.
GCAAAGTATCCAACGCGCGACCCAAAATCGCCGACTACCCTTTCACCACCCTGCATCCCAATCTGGGCGTGGTGCGCACCTCGCCTTCCCACAGCTTTGTGATTGCCGATATTCCTGGGCTGATCGAAGGCGCATCCGAAGGCGCCGGCCTGGGGCATCTGTTCTTGCGTCATCTGTCACGCACACGTGTACTTTTGCACCTGGTCGATGTCGCCTCTCCAGATCCCTCCATCGACCCCGTCGAGCAGGCAGCCAACGACGCGCGCGCCATTGCCGAAGAGCTGCGTCTGTACGACCAAGACCTGTACGACAAACCGCGCTGGCTGGTGCTGAATAAGCTCGACATGGTCGAGAACGCAGAAGATGTTAAAGAACGCCTATGCGAGGCACTGGGCTGGACCGGCCCTGTCTTCGCCATCTCTGCCCTGACCGGCGACGGCGCACAAGAGCTGATCTGGCGCCTGCAAGAATGGCTGGACGCCGAGCGTGAGCAAGCCAATCTGGCCCAGGACAAGGCCGATGGCAGCTACGTTGCCGAGGATCCCCGTTTCGACGATACGCGCTCCGACTCCACTGAATCCTGACTTGATCGCTCCATGGCCATCCAAGCTTCATCCTCTGCTGTTACACACGCCAAACGTCTGGTCGTCAAAGTAGGCTCCTCGCTGGTTACCAACGAGGGCAAGGGCATAGACACCCAAGCCGTCGAGCAATGGGCCGAGCAAATCGCCCAACTGCACGGACAAGGCAAGCAAATGGTACTGGTATCCAGCGGCGCGATTGCCGAGGGTATGGCCAGGCTGGGATGGCCGCGCCGCCCCAATGCCATGCATGAGCTGCAGGCGGCGGCAGCCGTGGGGCAGATGGGCCTGGCCCAAGCCTACGAAGCTGCTTTTGCACACCATGGCATACGCACGGCACAAATTCTTCTAACCCACGAAGACCTGGCCGATCGCCGCCGTTACCTGAATGCGCGCAGCACGCTGTATACCCTGCTCGGCCTGGGCGTGGTGCCCATCGTCAATGAAAACGACACTGTAGTAACGGATGAAATCCGGCTGGGTGACAACGACACGCTGGGTGCCCTGGTCACCAATCTGATCGAAGCCGAAGCCCTGATCATCCTGACCGACCAGCCTGGCCTGTACAGCGCCGATCCACGCAAGCATCCCGATGCGCAGTTCATCACTCACGGACAGGCAGGCGACCCCGCCCTGGAAGCCATGGCCAGCGGCTCAGGCAGCAACATAGGCACCGGCGGCATGCTGACCAAGATACTGGCGGCCAAGCGGGCGGCCAATAGCGGTGGCCACACCATTATTGCGTCGGGCCGCGAACCCAATGTCCTGCTCAGGCTGGCCGAGGGCGAAGCAGTCGGCACGGAACTGCGCGCCATACTGCCTGTGCGTTCGGCGCGCCAGCGCTGGCTGGCCAACCATTTACGCTTGCGCGGGCGCGTCACCCTTGATGACGGCGCCGTAAAGGCCCTGACGCAAGGCCACAAGAGCCTGCTGTCTATAGGTGTAATAGCCGTAGAAGGCGAGTTCGAGCGCGGCGATGTGGTGGCCTGCGTAGACCAGCATGGGGTCGAATGCGGGCGAGGGCTCATCAACTATTCGGCTGCCGATACCCGTCGCATCATGCGCCAGCCCAGCAATCGTATAGCTGAAATACTGGGATCCATGTCGGATCCCGAGCTCATGCATCGCGACAATATGGTGTTCGCGCGAAAAACCGGCACGACATCCGTCTGATACGCTGGCGCACTACTTCTGTGCCGCAATGAACAGGGTCTCTTTGATCTCTTCCATGACCACACAGCTTTTGGTCTGGGTTACACCCGGCAGGCGCAGCAAGATGTCGCCCAGCAAGTTACGATACTGACTGATCTCTTTGATGCGGGCCTTGACCAGATAGTCGAAGTCGCCTGAAACCAGGTGGCATTCCTGCACCTGCGGTATGCACAGGATTTCACGACGAAAGTCATCGAAGGTGCGATCGGACTTGCTGGACATGGATATTTCCACGAACACCAACAAGCCGGCATCCAGCGCCTCGGGCGATACGCGCGCATGATAGCCTGCGATCACGCCGTCGCGCTCAAGGCGCCGCACACGCTCTATGCAAGGCGTTACCGTCAGGCCCACGGCATCGGCAAGATCGGTCATGGACATGCGCCCATCGCGTTGCAAAAGATCCAGTATATGCCGGTCTAATTTATCTAAAGTAGATACAGGCGTGCGCTGTATTCTCATGCTGTTTTCCTTGAAGATAAGCATGCCGTAACGGTGATTTTTACGGCAGAACCCCCATACCAGCAATTATTGCTGAAATCCTGTTGCTTTGCTGCGCAGGCAGGATAAAACATGGGAAAACTGATTTTTTCATAAAAAAGTTCCGGGGCTATTGTCTTACCATGCCTAGATTAAGCCATATTTTTCTGGATCATATGAAAATCATCGTGTTGGGAGCTGGCGCCGTCGGCATCAGCAGCGCCTATTATCTGGCCCGCCAGGGCCATGAAGTCACCGTCATCGATCGCCTTGCCGGGCCTGCGCTGGAAACCAGCTTTGCCAACGCCGGACAAGTATCTTACGGCTACTCCAGCCCCTGGGCTGCTCCAGGCGTGCCGCTCAAGGCCATCAAATGGATGTTCGCCAAGCACCCGCCCCTGACCATACGACCCGATGGCTCCCTGTTCCAATTGCAATGGATGTACAAGATGTGGCGCAATTGCACGGCCAGCTGCTACGCCACCAACAAAGAGCGCATGCTCAGGCTCTCGAGCTACAGCCGTGTTTGCCTTGATGCGCTGCGCGACGAGCTGGGCATTCAATACGAAGGCCGCCGCCAAGGCACCTTGCAAGTATTTCGCACGCAGCAACAACTCGATGCCGCTGGGCAGGATATGAAAGTACTGAGCGATGCAGGTATTTATTACGAACTGCTGGGCCGGGATGAGCTGGAAAAGGCCGAGCCGGCCTTGGCACGCACCAAGAACAAGCTGATGGGCGGGCTGCGCACGCCCAACGACGAAACCGGCGACTGCAATCTGTTCACCACCCAGTTGGCGGCCGAAGCCGTAAAACTGGGCGTGACCTTTTGCTACGACACCACCATTAAAGCCATGCATGCCGATGGCTCGGGCATAAGTGGCGTGGAAACCGACGCCGGGCTCATGACGGCCGACGCCTACGTGGTCGCACTGGGCTCCTGGTCGACACCGCTGCTCAAGCATATAGGCAAGCTGCCGGTCTACCCGCTGAAAGGCTATTCAATCACCGTTCCCATCGCCGACGAAAGCTGCGCACCGATCTCTACCTTGCTTGACGAAAGCTACAAAATCGCGGTGACCCGTTTCGATCAGCGCATACGCGTGGGTGGCATGGCCGAAATCGTCGGTTTCGACAAACGCCTGGACGAACGACGCCGCAAGACGCTGGAAATGGTTTTGGACGACCTGTTCCCGGGCAGCCGCAAAGCAGGCGATGTTGGATTCTGGACGGGTCTGCGCCCCAAGACTCCCGACAGCACTCCGATAGTTGGGGCTACACGTTTGCCGAATTTATTCCTGAATACCGGGCACGGCACGCTGGGCTGGACCATGGCTTGCGGCAGCGGTCAGCTGATTGCAGATATTGTTTCAGGAAAACCCACCGCCATACGCAGCGAAGATTTGTCGGTACTTAGGTATCAGTAAGCAGGCAGGCTGCGCTGCAGCTAGCCCTGCACAGGCCCGGTAAACATATAACCCCAGTTATGTAGCGACTTGAGCGGCAGCGGCTCGCCCTGGCTTGCGCACTTACGCCGCAAGCGACTGACCAGCACCCCCAGCCGCCCTTGGGGCGCCTGGGACGCAGCCAGGGCGTAGTCTTGATTAACTGCATCGGCAAGCTGGCGGTGTGTTGCACGCCGGTCGGGCGCGTTGAACAGTACCATCAGGAAAGCTCTTTCGCCTGTTGTCAGGGTAATGCGCGTGCCCTCGGGGCTACTGAGCTTCCAGGCCTGATCCTGTAACGACCAGCCAGCGGCTGCCGTGCCTTCCGGCATAGACGCAAAATGATCGTGTCCGTTGTCGGCCCGGGAAAACAGGCGGAACAAAATGGCGGCGAGCAAATCATGCGATGCATCGTGGCCGAAGTAATTGTCGACCCCGCTTTGCAGCAGCCGGATAACATCGGCATCTTGCAGCCCGTTCGATTGTGCGACAATGCCTGCATCGGGATGCATTGTGCGCAAATACGTGGCGGCAGAGCAGTTTTCAGGCAGACTGCCGGCAAGAACTACGGCCGCCGGCATATCGGCCGACACATTCGCCTGTATGCATTTATGCAGGGCTGGGATGGTCGCGCAGCGCTGCACTTGGAAGCCGCTATCTTGCAAACCCCTGACCCTGTCGCTGCTTGCCGGTGCTGTACCGGCCGGGGCTTTGGGTGCAAAAAACAGTACGTTCAGGCCTTGCTTCATGAGGTGTCCTATTGGGTCTAATCGACCTCATCTTGATAACGAACAGGCTTCCGGAAGATACACGGATGCCTGTTCGGGCAGATAGATTTATTACATGCCCAATCGTAAGAATAAATTAACGTTATGAATATAATTTTTACGTTAGTTTACATTTGATTATAACGTTTGCAAGCATTATTTTCATCAGGAATACCCAAAAAAATAGGGCGACCAGAAGGTCGCCCTATTTTTTTGAGACTGCTTCGCGTTTACTGCTGTACAGCGTACAGATAAAGTTCGACTCGACGATTCATCGCCCGACCTTCTGCAGTGGCGTTATCGCCCACAGGGTTGCTGGGGCCGCGGCCTTCAGCGGTCAGGTTGCCCACTGGCACGCCCTGCTGCGACAAATAGTTGCCCACAGCGCGAGCACGATTAACCGAAAGCGTCTGGTTGACCTGATCGGAACCAGTACTGTCGGTATAGCCTATGGACTTGGCGCGCAACTCGGGATGTTGCACCAAGGCACGGGCTACGCTGTCGAGCACGGGCAGCAAGGCTGGCTTGAGCGCATACTTGCCCGTGTCAAACGACACATGGCTGGGAATATTCACGCGCAAGGTGCCATCGGGCATTTCTGTCACATCGACGCCCAGACTGCTGGCGCCCGATTTTTCAACGTCGTTCTTCACGCCTTTCCAGTTATAGCCGGCGATACCGCCAGCAACGGCGCCTATGCCCGCGCCTATGGCAGCAGCCTTGCTGCTATCGCCTATCAGTGCACCCAGGCCAGCACCAAGGGCGGCGCCAGCACCCGCGCCCATAGCCGTCTTGCCGCCAGTGCCCATTTCGTTCATATTGGCACAACCCGCCATCAGCGCCACAACGGCAACGAGGGTAGTTATTCTTCCTGCTCGCATGGATACTTTCATGTAGTTCTCCCTATTCCTTTTTTCCAGCAGACGTGATGACTGCTTGCTTATGCTAGCAAGCAGCCATCGCCAGGAGTGTTACATTTTGGTTCAGCATGCCCGAAATTGACGGTTCTTGACACGAAAATCAGCCCAGTGGCTTCGGCGACGCCTCGAATTGCTAATATTGCCCTATAACCGCAACACGACAGGAGACTTTGTGAATCACCCCGAAGCACCCGACATGGAATCGACTTCCTTGCGCAATGATATCCGGCACCTGGGAAAAACACTGGGCGATGTAATCAAGGAATGCGAAGGCAAAGCGATCTACGATGTCATCGAAAAGCTGCGGCGTGCCGCCGTTAAGTTTCGTCGTGAAGGCCTGGATACCGACAGTCGCGTCCTGGAACGGCAAATCGCCAAGCTCCCCGACGAAGAGTCGAACTCGGTTGCCCGAGCATTCACTTATTTCCTGCATTTGTCCAATATTGCCGAAGACCGCGACCAGAACCGGCGCCAGCGGCACCACGAGCTGCACTCCGATACGCCCATGCGCGGCAGCCTGCAGCATGCGCTAAACCTCTTGCACAGCAAGGGCGTCAACAGCCGCAAAGTGCTGCGTTATCTTGAAACCGCCTGCATCGTGCCGGTGCTGACTGCCCACCCCACCGAGGTCCAGCGCAAAAGCACGCTGGATCTGCATCGCGCCATTGCGCATCATCTGGCGCAAGGCGATGCCAACCTGACGGCTTCCGAGAAAAAATTGCTGGATCAGACCCTGACCGGGTTGGTTGCCACACTTTGGCAGACACGCATGCTACGCCGCGAGAAGCTAACCGTACTGGACGAAATCGATAACGCCCTGACCTACTACACCAGCACCTTCTTGACTGCCATCCCGCGCCTGTATCAAGACTTGGCAACACGCTTGCAGCCAGCAGGCCACAAGCTTTTCGACACGCAGACCAAACCGCTGCCTGCCTTCCTGCAAATGGGTAGTTGGATAGGCGGTGACCGCGACGGCAATCCCAAAGTCGATGCATCCACGCTGGAGCAAGCCCTGCTGCGCCAATCCAGGCATGTGCTGCGCCACTACCTGCAAGAAGTCAAAACGCTGGGTACCGAACTCTCGCTATCACGTTCGCTGGGCAGCATCAGCCCCGAGCTGCAGGCCTTGTCGCTGGTCAGCCAAGATAACTCGGCGCACCGGGTCGACGAACCTTATCGGCGTGCGTTCATACACGTGTATGCCAGACTTGCCGCCACCTCTGTGGTACTGACCGGGCAGCAACAAGCACTGCGACCCACTTACCAGGCACCGCCTTATGCCGCACCCGAAGAATTTCGGCACGACCTGCAAGTTATTGCCGATTCATTGGATCAGCATCATGGCAATCTGATTGCCCAGCTACGGCTGTCAGGATTGTTGCAGGCCGTCAGCATCTTTGGCTTCCACCTGGCCACCGTAGACCTACGGCAAAGTTCTGACGTGCACGAACGCGTACTGACCGAGCTCTTCATGGCAGCCGACGTACGCGTGGACAATAAGCCCGTTAACTATGGCGAGCTGTCCGAAGAAGCGCGCGTTGCCTTGTTGCGCAACGAGGTCAAACAAATTCGCCCGCTGGTTTCTCCATGGATACGCTATTCGGATGAAACCGAGAAAGAACTGGCCATACTACGCATGGCAGCCGAATGTCGACGCCGATACGGCGCAGCCGCCATCCGGCAGTCCATCGTGTCGCACACCGAAACGCTCAGCGACCTTCTTGAGGTAGTGGTATTGCAGCAGGAAACCGGCCTGATCGCTCCCGACGTCGCCAATGGCAGCGGCACGACAGCATCGGGCCTGATGGTTGTGCCATTGTTTGAAACCATACCCGACCTGATGTGCGGCGCCGAAATCATGGATGCCTGGCTCAGTCTTCCCGAAATCAACACCCGCGTGCGGCAGACCCAGGACGGCATACAAGAAGTCATGCTGGGCTATTCAGACAGCAATAAAGACGGTGGCTACCTGACGTCGAACTGGTCTTTATATTATGCCGAACGCCAACTGGTGCAGGTGTTCAAGAAGCACAAGGTCAGGCTGCGACTTTTCCACGGCCGTGGCGGTTCGGTTGCCCGAGGCGGCGGCCCCAGCTTCGAAGCCATACAGGCCCAGCCGCCGGGCACGGTCAATGGGCAGATACGCCTGACCGAACAAGGAGAAGTCATACAGGGCAAATACAAAGATGCTGAAGTAGGCCGCTGGCACCTTGAGAACTTTGTGGCCGCCACGCTTGAAACCAGTCTGGCCACAGGACCCAATGCCTCGCAAACCGAGGACAAGAACATGGCGCGGTTCGGCAAAACCGTCAGCTATATGTCGGACATTGCACAAGCAAGCTACCGCGACCTGGTCTATCAGACCCCAGGCTTTAACGAGTACTTTTTTGCCTCTACCCCGATACTGGAAATTTCCGGCCTGAACATCGGCTCGCGTCCCGCCGCACGCAAATCCAGCCAGAAGATCGAAGATCTGCGCGCGATACCTTGGGGTTTTTCATGGGCGCAATGCCGCTTGATGCTAACCGGCTGGTATGGCATGGGCTCGGCCTTGCAGGCCTATATTGAAAAAGGCCACGACGGCAGCCCCGCGACAGCCAAGCTACGCCTGGCACAACTGCGTGAAATGGCACAAGTCTGGCCCTTCTTCAAAACTTTGCTCTCGAACATGGAGCAGGTGCTGGCCAAGACCGATCTGGATATCGCCCGACGCTATGCCAGCCTGGTTCTCGACAAAAAACTGCGCAAGCATGTCTTCGGACGCATAGAGGCCGAATTTATCCTGACACTGGATATGTTCAAGAAGGTAAGCCAGCATGAATTGCTGGCCAAAGACGAACTACTGGGCGCAGCACTGAGCGAACGCTTTGCCTATATCGACCCATTAAACCACTTACAGGTCGAACTGTTGCGGCGCCACCGGCTTGCCCATGAAAACCAGAGCAACGAAGAAGAAAGCCGCAGTCAACGTGCCATACACATGACCATCAATGGCATCGCCGCCGGCCTGAGAAACTCCGGCTAGTGTCCTGCTTGCCAACAGCCGTGCCAGCAAACGAGGCTGCTTAGATTACGCGGTCGCCCTGTTTGCGAGTACGGGGCAAATTGCACCAGAAAATGCCCGCCGCCACCAGCCCGAAGGCACCGGTGGCGGCAATGCCGGCACCCAGCGACACCACGGCAGTCAGGCCAGCCAGCATGAATGGGCCGGTACTGGTGCCCGCATCGGTGATCAGGCGCCAGATACCCAGGAACTCATTGCGGCCGTTGACCGGCGCGGCATCGGCGCCCAGCGTCATTACTATGCCCGAACCTATGCCGTTGCCCAGGCCCATAAGCAGGCAGACCAGCACGAATGGCACCAGCGCTGTGGTCAGGGGTATGGCAATAAAGGACACGGCCAGTGTCAGGGCGCAAGGCAAGGCCACCCACAGGCGCCCATATTGATCCATGACTTTCCCGGCCGGATAGAAGACCAGCATGTCTATTGCCGACACGCAGCCAAAGACCAGGGCTGTGGCGGTGGGGCTCAGGCCTATGGCGTCGGCCCACAAGGGTATGGCAACCTGGCGCGACGCCCGCATGGCGGCGATCAGCATGCAACCCAGCCCCAAAGTCAGGTAGGCCCGCTTGTGCTCGACGGCCAAGGCCAACACGCTGGGGCGTATCGCCTTGGCCTCATCTCCTTCCGTGCGCGGCTGCAGTTCCGGCAAGACAAACGACAAGGCACCCGCCGCTGCCAAGGCCACGATAGCGACCACATAGGCGCCGCTCAAGCCCATGAAGTGCATCAGGCCGGCCGAGGCGAAGGGGCCTATGAACATGCCTATGCGCTGCGTGCCGCCCAACGTGGCGAAGGCCCGCGCCCGCATGTGCGCCGGCACCGCTTCCATCAGGAAAGCCTGCCGGGCCAGATAAAAAATGGCTGTCGCCATGCCCATGAGCAAGACACCCGCTGCCAGCACCGCCGGATGCCTGGCCAGCACGCAGATGATCAGCGCCGCCACACTGACGGCAGCCGCGCCTATCAGCGAGTGCCGCTCGCCAAACCGCGACGTAATCATGGCCGCCGGAATATTGCACATTAGCGAACCCAGGCCTATCAGCGCCGCAATGACCCCCGACATGGCATGGGAAGCGCCGAGCGCGATGGCGCTAAGGGCAATAACCGGAAGAATGGCGCCATTGGCGATACCAAACAGCAAAGACGGGCCGAAGGCGGGAATGGCTATCTGGCGCCACCGAAAGGGAGTTTCAGTCATGTGTGCAACAAGCCCATACTGGTCGGCGGCCATCCGCAGCGACGTCAAGCAGGCCATGCCGTATTTTGCCACTCTTTTCTGCGACAATCCTTCAGTGCCCCGCCACGCCCCCCTGGCATACACAGTCGGAACACCAGCCCCAAAGGACAAGCATGTCAATCCAGGCCCAGTCAGCAGCACTTGAACGCCCGGCAGGCCGTACCGCCACCATGATCGCAGCCGCCGCCTACGCCCTGCTGTGGACGGTTCTGGCCATCAATCCTGCAGACCGCTCCGCCTGGCTCCTGGAAAATGCGCTGGTCCTGCTGCTGTTCTGTCTGCTGTGGTTCATCCGGCGCCAGTTCCGGTTCTCGAACGCCTCGCTGCTGCTGATACTGCTGTTTCTGTCTCTGCATACCCTAGGCTCGCATTACACCTATTCCGAAGTCCCCTACGATCAATGGTGGCAAGCCCTGACTGGCCATACCCTGAACAGCGTATTCGGATGGGAACGCAACCACTACGACCGGCTGGTGCACTTTTCATATGGACTGCTGCTGGCGTATCCTATACGCGAATTCTTTTTGCGCATCGTCGAAGTGCGCGGCTTTTGGGCTTACTTCCTGCCACTGGACTTTACGCTGAGCACGTCGGCCTTATACGAACTGATTGAATGGGGAGCGGCCGAGGTCTTCGGCGGCGATCTGGGCATGCACTATCTGGGCACCCAGGGTGACATCTGGGACGCTCACAAAGACATGGGACTGGCCGCCCTAGGCGCGCTGCTGGCCATGCTTACTGCCGCTGCCATCAACAGGCATGCACGCCGCGACATCGCCTGGGAATGGTCGCAGCACATGAAACCGCCCGCACAGCGCTGATTGCGTCTTCAAGGGTGGGTCCACACGTATAATTCCATTTCCAGATCAATCGTGAACGCGAAGGCGAAGCGCAGACATTACTAGCGTAAGGCAAGCAAAGCCGACAAAGCGCACGATTGATTTGGGAATGGAATAAAAGCCACAGGAGCAGGCAATGAGTACACAGGAAAAATTCGCACTGATTACCGGCGCGGGCTCAGGCATAGGCAAAAGCATCGCCCTGGCGCTGGCCGGCGCGGGCTACTGCGTTGCGCTGACCGGGCGAAGAACAGAACCCCTGGAAGCCACGGCGCAGCAGGCTCAGGCACACGGCGTTCGCACACTGGTCGTGCCCGCCGACGTCAGCGACCCCGCCGCGGTTCAACACCTTTTCGAACAGATTTCGGAACACTTTGGCCGGCTTGACCTGTTGTTCAACAATGCCGGTATATTTGCCCGCTCGGTCTCGCTCGAAGAACTGGAGTACGAGCAATGGAAGGCGGCCGTCGACATTAACCTGACCGGTGCCTTTCTATGCACGCAAGGTGCCTTTCGCCTGATGAAGGCACAGCAGCCGCAAGGCGGCCGCATCATCAACAATGGCTCTATTTCAGCCCATGCGCCGCGCCCCAACGCCGTCTCGTACACAGCAACCAAGCATGCCATCACAGGGCTGACCAAAGCCACTTCGCTCGACGGGCGCAAATATGATATTGCCTGCGGCCAGATCGATATCGGCAACGCCGCGAGCGAGATGACCGAAGTCATGGGCCGTGGCGTGCTGCAGGCCGACGGCTCGACCCGGCCTGAACCTTTGATGAATGTTGAGCACGTTGCGAACGCCGTGCTTTACATGGCCAGTCTGCCGCTGGATGCCAATGTACAGTTCATGACCGTTATGGCCACAAAAATGCCGTTCGTCGGACGCGGCTAGGCCCTAGCTACAGCCTGCGCAGCGGGTCTTGCTGATAGTATTGCATCAACAGGGCATACCATTGCGGCAAGCCGCTGGCCAGCCGCTGCGGGTCTACAAAAAAGGCCTCCGAGCTAACAGCAAAAAACTCGGCCTCGTCCGTAGCCGCATAAGGATCCAGCGGCAAGCTATCGAACCAGACCTGTCCTTCTTCGGATTCGGGATCGACATCGCCCGGTATAGCGGCTTCCACCGCATCGAGCGCCTGGCTGAATGCCTCCAGCGACTCATCCAGCACTCTGCTCCACTGACGGGGGTTCAGCTGTGGATGAGTGGCCAGGTTGGGCATGCCATCGATATCGCTGCCGTATTGATCCAGCTTGTGTGCAAACTCATGAATGACCACATTATCGGCTTGCCCACGACCAGGGCCAGCGTCTTCCCAGGACAGGATGACAGGCCCGCCTTCCCATGCCTCGCCACTGGCTTCAGCCATGAACTCATGCACGACACCACTTTCATCGACCTCAACTCGTGGCGTCACGAACCCGCCAGGATAGACAATGATATCTATCCAGCCTTCGTATAAGGTGGGGTTCAGATTGAGCACAGGCAATGCGGCCTGCACGGCAATCGAGAGCATGATCTGATCCGTCAGCACCAGCCCTTGCGCGCCGCTGAAATTCTTGCTGGCCAACAACCATGCCGCCCGATGGCGCAGTGCCTGGTTTTCCAGGGGTGTCAGACCGGCCAGAAAAGGCAGGCCACCAACCACCGTTTGCCAGGTATCAGAAGAGATTTTCGCCAGTTCGTTCGATACTTTTCGGGAAGAGGCGCCACGCCCCGCAAGCCACCTAAGCATGAGTCTTTCATCTTTCGAGACAGAATGGCTACGATGCTAGCATGCCCGATCGGGCGCAATCAGTTTCTCGAATACCTGCTCCGAACCCATTTGCCCGCCCTTGAGCATGACTTCCACGCCCGACAGGTAGTCAAGATCAGAATGCATGCGGCACAGAGCTGCCCCCGGATCCACTTGGCCCATATACGACAAACCCCATACATCAAGCGACTTCAATGCCAGGCTGGAGGTATCACCGCCGGCGACGCCCACCCTGGCCGGCCGGCCTTGCACCAGCACCCGAGCCAGGAAGCGCCCGCAAGCCTGAGCCAAAACGGATGCCGCAACCGGGCGCGCCTGCTGCGGCTCGTCGGCCACGTAGGTCAGCACATGCCTGCCCCCAGCCAAACCGGCCACGACCTGGCCCAGCAGGGCGTCATAGGCATCGCCCGCCCCTGCACACAAAAGTGCCGCATTCATGGGGATGCGCTCATAAGAGTTCGCGGCTGCGATTTGCATCGCCGTCACGGGTGAGCGACTGCCCGACATGACGAAGACGGGGTCTTGCGCTGACACCATGGCGTGAGCCTGAGCTTGCGCAGCGCCCTTGCCGGATTCATTCCAATGCGCAATGAGCGCCTGGGCCACGCTGCTGGGCCCAACGGCCAGCAGCGGCTGATTGCGGGCATGCCGCCAGATGGCTTGGCCCACCGTGGCCAGATGCTCGGACTGCCCCACGTCAAACAGAACGCCGTCGGGATGTTCGGTAATGGTCTGATCCAACAAGGCATGGAATTGCGCCGGTGCCAATGCATAGGCGGGATATTCCACCAAACCGACTTGCTCTAGCCCCTGCTGTGCCAGATGCAGGCGCAGATCGGCCTCGTGCATGGGCGTCACGGGATGCCGGCTCATGGTGGGATGGCGATCCAGGCGAAAGGCCGCGTCCCCCGTACGAAAGGCCGCGAACAGATTGCCGAACACACAGTATCGACCCAGATTGGGCTGCCCCCCGACTATGGGCATAAACTGCACCGGCCGTAGTTGCTTGCGCAACGTCTGAACGGCACGGCCTATGCTGCCCGTGTCAGGCGAACTATCGAAGGTGGAGCAGGTTTTGTAATGCGTAACGCTTGCGCCCACTTCGCGCAAGAACCGACCCGCCGACTCCAGCTCCGCGACTTGCTCTGGTTCGTGCATGGAACGGGCAGCACCCGCAATACCCAGACAATCCAGCGCACCGGCATCGTGCAATTGCCGGCTGGTCGGCAGGCGCAGGAACAACATGCTGCGATAACCGGCGCGGGCTACCGTCGACAAGGTATCGGTTGCGCCGGTGAAATCGTCGGCGTAGAAAGCCAGTCGGGTTTTGTGCCGCGCCATGCGCTTACCTGCCGCCGAAGAATTCCAGCGCGCGACGCAATTCCGGCGCGTTCACGGCGTAGTCGGATAACGGCACGCCGCTGTGGGCCGCGCTCCAGGCCTGGCGCAAGCTGACTATCCCGGCGGCAGGACCATCGGGGTGGGCCAATATGCCGCCACCCGACATGAACAGCAAGTCATCGCTGCCTACGGCATCGAATGTGGCCGGCACCGTACCCGCCCACTGCCCGGATGAAAATGCTGGCATGACCTGGTCGTCAAGTCCGTCGGCCAGCGGCGCAAGGCAATCACGAGCCGAGTCCACGACCTCTTGATCTTCCTGGGAAAACTTGCCTTGCAGGCCATGAACGTGCATGTGATCGACACCGGACAGACGCCAAAGCGTCTGGTAGGCCTGAAACGAAATACCCAGCAAGGGATGACGCGCCATGGCGCCGTAGCCGTTGCGGTGGCCATGCAAAACCAGAGAGGTACTGCGGCGCAAGGTCTGCACCGCAGAGTACCCGCAATAATTAAGACTGACCATGACGCAACTGCCACCTTCGCGCTCCACCAACTCGGCATGGCGACGCATGGCATCGGTTTCGTCGGTGATATTGAATGCCACCATGACGGCCTTGCCGATGCGCTGCTCATGCTCGCGCACCACCGCCATCACGGCGGCCACGCGCTCGGCCAACGGCGCATGCACCGGGTCGGCACAGATTTCATCGTCTTTGATGAAATCAACGCCAGCCTGGCATAGCTGCCCGACCAACTCGGCTGTCTGAGCCGGCGACAAGCCAACGTTGGGCTTGATGATGGTACCCAGCAAAGGGCCTTGTTCCACACCGGCCAGGCGGCGCGTACCGGCCACCCCGTGCCTGGGCATGTCAAAGCGCTGGCGATAGGCGGCGGGTAAATGCAGCGTTTCAAGGCGCATGCCCGTGGTCTCGCCCAGGTCGTACAGATTGCCTGCTACCGTAGACGCCAGCGTGGGCAGATTGGCTCCGATATTGTCCACCGGGAAGGAAATGCGCACCCTGGCACGCTGCCAGGGCCCTTTGTTGCCTTGCCTGTCCAGCCAGGCATTAGGCAGCGCAGGGCTATCTGACACATCCAGCACGTCCAGCTGCTCTACGGTTGCGCGGGCCCGTTCCCGCAACTCATCGGTCTCGCCATGCACTCGTGTAAACGTGCCGCAAGACTGTTCCCCGGCCATGACATTCGCCACCTTGGCTGGATCCAGAGGGGTCTCTATTAGATAGGTGGCATGAAAGCGTTCTGAATTCATAGGTGTGCGCAAAAGTAGGACATATTCAGGAAGTCGGGGCCTGTGAGCAGGCTACAGTGTGCTCAGATCGGGGAAAGCACGCACGGGATCGTGACCATCCCATTCTTGCGACTCATTGCGGATCAGGTCAAACAGCTTGCCCTTGGGCCCGGCCACTTCCGACAGTTCGATGACCGTACCCGGGTGATATTCGGTATCGAAGTACACAAAGCGCCCGCGCTCGCCCACTTCACCGCTCATGACCGGGCGAAAGCCCTGCGCCACCAGCCTGGCAAGATCGTTGTCATAGCTTTCCGTCCAGTAAGCCACGTGTTGCAAACCGGTGTTGCCGGCCTGCAGGAAATCGCGGTACATCGATGGCACGTCGTTGCGGCATTGAATCAGCTCGACCTGCACAAAACCTGAATTGGCCAGCGCCACGGAATTATGCGGCTCGTAGATTTCGTCGCGATAGCGGTAATTCTTGATAGGCACCTTGGGGTTGTAATACCAGGGGCCGACACCCAAGGTGTTGCTCCAGTACTCCATGGCCGCCTCGATATCCTTGACGACATAACCCAACTGACGAATCTCGCCAAAAAACTTGCTCATTCCTGTTCCTAAAGATTAGTGGCCCGACTGAACGCCTATCATGCGACATGGCGGGCTTGCTTCCATATAGCCGACTATCAGTTGGTGCCTTGTACGATTTCTTCGGGGATAGGCACGCCGGCGTACTTCACATGAATGTCGTTAAGCTTGCCATTCTTCAGATTGGTACGTATCCATTCATTAACCCATTCCTTCAGTTGCGGCTCGTTCTTGCGCATGGCAACACCCAGTTGATAAGACTGAATGACAAACTTGACCTCGAACTCGCGCTCGGGATTGCGTTTGCTGATGGCGCTGATAATGGGTGGCGTAATTGCCACGATATCGGTTTGTCCGGTAGCAGCGGCTGTGATGGAAGCGGCCTCGTCGTCAAAGCGTACGACCTTGGCTTTGGGCGCGCCTTCAGAAACCAGCTTGTCTTGCGGCCCGCCACGGGTCACCGCAACCGACTTGCCGGCCAGGTCATCCATGCCCTTGATATCCAGGCTCTTGGGCGCGCCAACCGCTGCCTGAATGGCGCCGTAAGGAATCGAAAAATCAACCGCCTTGGCACGTTCTGGCGTAATGGACAGTGACGAAATGATCAGATCGGCCTTGTTCGACAGAAGATTGGGAATGCGTGCAGAGTTGGTCGTTTGAACAATTTCCAGTTCAACGCCCAGATCTTCGGCCAGCAATTTCGCAGCCTCGACGTCGGAACCGACCGCCTGCATTTTCCCATCGATATAGCCGTAAAAAGGCGCACCCAGATCGATACCGACCCGCACTTTCTTGGCCGCTTTGATATCGGCCAGCGCATCGGCTGAAGCCGCGCCGGTAAAGGCACCCAGGCACAGCGCCAGCGTACCCAGGGATAGTATTTTTTTCAGTTTCATGATTGTCTCCGTTGCTCTAGCATAAAGTGATGTCACGTAAAAAAGGCGTAGCGCTGTGTTCACAGCCCAAACGCCAGAAATTCCTGCAATTCGGCCGTCTGCGGCTTGCGCAGCATCTCGCCGCTGCCCGTTTCCCAGACCTTGCCCTGGTGCATGTAGATAATGGTGTCGGCCACTTTTGCCGCAAACTCCATTTCATGGGTAACCAGCACCATAGTCATACCTTCGGCGGCCAGTTGCTCGATAACACGTAGGACTTCCCCCGTCAGTTGCGGATCCAGCGCCGACGTGACCTCATCGAACAGCATGACCTTGGGCTCCATGGCCAATGACCGTGCAATCGCGACGCGCTGTTGCTGTCCGCCCGAGAGCTGCTCGGGATAGGCATCCGCTTTTTCCAGCAGGCCCACCTGCTTCAGGGTGCGGTTGCTGATAGCCAGCGCTTCTTCCTTGGACTTTTTCTTGACCGCGCGCGGAGCAAGCATTACGTTCTGTGCAACCGTAAGATGCGGGAACAGGTTGTAGCTTTGAAAGACTATGCCCACGTCGGTACGCAACGAACGCAGGTTGATCCCGTCATCGTGCACGCGATGCCCGCATACATTGATCTGCCCCTGATCGATGACCTCCAGGTGGTCTATGCAACGCAAAGCCGTGCTTTTACCTGAGCCGCTTTGCCCGATGATGGCCACGACCTGCCCCTTGGCAACCTCAAACGACACGCCTTTCAACACTTGGTTGGCGCCAAAGCTTTTATGAACGTCTTTCAGTTCAACCACTATCGACATAGTTTTTCCTTTTATGCGCTCAGTGTGGAACGTGCGCCGTACTGAAGCTTGCGTTCGAGCTTGCGGCTCCACACCGACAAGGGATAGCACATCGCAAAATAAAACAGCGCTATCAAGACATAGACCAGGAAGGGCTGGAAAATGGAGTTGTTGATCAACTGCCCGGCCCGCACCAGCTCCACAAAGCCCACTATGGAAGCCAGCGAGGTGTTCTTGACGATTTGCACCATGAAGCCCACCGTGGGCGGCGTGGCAATACGCATGGCCTGCGGCAAAATGACCAGGCGCATGCGCTGGCTGCGCGACAGTGCCAGGCACTCGGCTGCTTCCCATTGGGTTTTGGCAACCGACTCTATGCAGCCACGCCATATTTCACCCAGATAGGCGCTGACATAAATCACCATTGCAATGCCGGCTGCGGCCAGACCCGTAAGGGTCAGGCCCGCTATGCTCAAACCGAAGTACGCCACAAACAGCAGCACCAACAACGGTGTGCCCTGTATCACCTGCACATAAAGATAAGACAGCCATCTGACCGGAGCCATGGAGCTGATGCGCAGCAAGGCTACTATGCCGCCGGCCACCCCGCCGCCGATAAAGGCGATCAGCGATAGGCATATCGTCCAGACCGCACCTTGCAGCAGGAACTCGAAATGCGCGTATGTAAATCCACCGGATATCATGGCTTCACCCTGTAGTCTTCAAACGGCGACGACGAGCAAACACCAACTGCCCGAATCCCCACATGCCTATACGCATCAGCAGCGACAGCGCCAGGTAGACGACGGCTACCAGAATATAGGCTTCGAAGGGGCGGAAGGTCTCGGACTGCACCCGGCTGGCGACGGCCGTCAGCTCTTCGACCGAGATCTGCGACGTAATGGATGAGGCCAACATCAGCAGCACAAACTGGCTGGTCAGGGCGGGATAGACCTTTTCCATGGCCGGCAACAAAATAACATGCCAGTAAACCTGTCTTTTCGTCAGCCCCAGGCATTCGGCGGCCTCGATCTGCCCTGGATGAACCGAGTCCATGCCTGCTCGCATGATTTCGCAGGTATATGCTGCAACGTTAATGATCAGGGCCAGCAAACCCGCCGCAAATGCCGAGACTCTCCAACCCAGATTGGCCATGCCAAAAAAGACCAGAAATATCTGCACCAGGAAAGGTGTGTTGCGCACGATCTCGACATAGAAACCGCAGAACCGGGAAAGCGAACGTATGGTGCTGCGCCGGCCTATGGCGAAAAGCGTACCTAGTACCAGACCCACTATCGTGGCCGGAACCGACAGCTGTATGGTCAGCCAGGCTCCTTCAAGGAACACTGGCCATTGGGCCAATACGGATGAAAAATCGAATTCGTAATTCATGCTGATATCAGGTTTTGTCTCGGTTCCGACTGCATATTTTTGTTTATCGGTAGATCATGGTAGCTGCATGCCTGATTGATGTCCAGATTCAAAAATGATGTTTTTTGATGGTTTACAGAAAACATCAAATTCTATATCTACGTATTGCAATGCCTAAAATTTTAGGCATACTAGATGGCAAGATATTCACATGATGGAATATGATGGAATGAAAGTCGGCAGCGAAAAATCACGCATAGGCATCGCCGAAGTCGCCGCACGCGCGGGCGTATCCACAGCGACCGTTGATCGGGTGCTGAACCATAGGCCAGGCGTCAGGCCAGCCACCGTTCAGGCTGTGCTGAAAGCAGCCGCCGATCTGGGCTACCTGCCACAAGACGATCTTTATCGGGCATTACGCCCGCAGCCCATGCGGTTGGTATTTCTGTTGCCTGCCGGCACCAACCGCTTCCTGAATATGTTGGGCGACTTTGTCAGCATCGCACACGATCAATTCGAACCCTTCAACGTGCAATGTCGATGCCGCTACATTGAAGGCTTCAACCCGCAAATACTGGTCGAAAGCCTGCTGCGCGAAAGCCGGCGCGCCGATGGCATAGCCTTCATGGCGCTGGAACACCCGTTGGTGCGCGAAGCCGTCAACACACTGGCTGAAAAGAACGTGCACACGCTGACCCTGATTTCAGACTTGTCCAGCTCGCGCCGCGCCGCTTATGTTGGCCTGGATAATCGCGCTGCGGGCCGCAGCGCCGGCCTATTAATGGGCCGCTTTGTCGGGCCGCGCGCAGGCAAAGTCGCCATGATCGCGGGCAGCCGCAACTATCGCGGCCACGAAGAGCGCGAAATGGGCTTCCAGCATATTCTTGAAGAAAAATTTCCCAACCTGACCGTCGTCGGCCTGCGCGAAGGGCACGACGACGCAAGCATCAATTATCGCCAGTCCAAACAACTGCTCAAGCAATACCCCGATCTGGTTGGCATCTACAACATCGGTGGTGCATCCGACGGCGTGGCGCAAGCCCTGAAAGAAGCCGGGCGCGACCAGAATACGGTTTTCATCGGGCACGGCTTAACACCCGATACCCGCGCCCTGCTGGTCGACGGCTCGCTCGATGCACTGCTGAATCAGAATCTGCACTCCACCATCATGAACAGCGTGCGTATCTTTGCCAATCTTCGTGCCGGACGTGATGCCATGGCCGGGGTCGAACCCATGCATATCAGCGTGGTGTTGAACGAAAACCTGCCTTGATGGCCCACACTTGACTACAGTTTTGCAGCTACGTTGCGAAAATTTCTGACAGCCGCAACGTCTGTCAAAGGATTCCAGGCCAAAGAAATGCCTATCGAGGCACTCGCCGGAAAATCGTCGAGGGTTTTGTAGACCAACTGCTTGCTGGTGAATCGACGGCTAATGGATGGAACCAGCGCAAGTCCCAAACCCGCCTCGACCAGGCCAAGTACGGTCTGAACCTGTACCGCTTCTTGCGCTACCCGTGGAGTGAACCCCGCCAACTGGCAAGCATGGATCGCAGCCATGCGCAAACCTGTCGCGTTCGACGCCGAATACAGGATGAAATCTTCCTCGGCCAAGTCCTTGAGCCTTAGCGTTTGACGTTGCGCCAGAGGATGCGACTTGGGCATTGCCAGTACAAAGTTCTCGGTTAGCAAAGTTAATAAGCGTATACGAGAATCGGTGGAAACCGGCACACGCACCACACCCACACCCAGACTCTCGTCTGCCAGTTCCTGCACGATGCGTATCGAGGTGGCTTCTCGCAACACCAGCTGTACCTTCGGATACCGCTGCCTGAACCGCGACAGAATGTCGGGCAAAATCGCGTGTGTGGCCGAACCCACAAAGCCCACCCGTAAAACTCCGCCTTCGCCGGTGGACGCCGCAACGGCGGCTTGCTTGAATTGCCCGGCATGGAACAGTGCACGACGGGCGTCCGCCAGAGCAGCTTCGCCGCTTTCCGTTAACTTGACGCCATCTTTTCCACGCAAAAACAGCTCTACGCCGAGTTCGGCCTCGAGCTTGCGTATGGATACCGACAGCGGCGGCTGAGACATGTGCAGCTTTTCTGCCGCCTTGCGGAAGTTAAGGGTTTCAGCAAGGACGACAAATTGCTTAAGATGACGGAAATCCATGGTTTGTGGCGCCCGAATGCGATATCAATACGAAAATCATATCAAAACGATAGACATCAATATTACATTCATCACAACCATCAAGGCCGTGGATCAAATCATGGCCAGAATCAGGCAATCACTCCGGCGTCACGCCACGCCTGGATTTGCTCTTGTGAGCTATTCAACACAGAGTGCAGAATGTGCTCGGTATGCTCGCCCAAGCGTGGCGGTGCCACCGGTGCACGAGGTGGCGTGCCACGCAAATTCAAAGGCGATCGCATCAGACGAACGCTGCCATGGCGCGCATCGGGCGTATCGGCAATCAGTCCTCGCGCCGCAATTTCAGGCGCGTCCAACGCTTCGGGAACGCTACGCACCGACCCTGCCGGGATGCCGGCAGCGCGTATTTTTTCCAACCAATAGGCATTGGGCTGGCTTGCCAGAATACCCTCAAGCCGAGGGATCAGCGTCTTTCGATTCAGCACGCGGGCACGATTCGTACGATAACGTGCATCACTGGCAAGCTCAGGGCAGGCCAGTACTGAGCACAAGGCGGCAAACTGCCTGTCATTGCCCACCGCCAGTGCAAACCGGCCATCGGCCGTAGACATGATCTGGTATGGCACGACGGTGGGATGCCCGTTGCCAAAGCGCTCGGGGTGATGGCCTGCCGCCAGATAGCCGGTGCCGATGTTTGCCAGAACGCTTACGGCTCCGTCAAGCAAGGCCAAGTCTATCAACTGACCACGTCCGTCGCGTTCACGCGCAAACAAGGCCGCCAGGACTGCCTGAACCGCGTTCATGCCCGTGACCAGATCTGTGATGGCCACACCCAGCTTCATGGGATCACCCTGCTCTTCGCCCGTAATGGACATGAGTCCGCTCTCGGCCTGAATCACAAAATCGTAGCCTGGCTCGGAAGCCCGCGGCCCCGTGCGTCCATAACCGGATATCGAACAATAAATCAGGCGCGGGTTCAGTGCAGACAGCGTGTCGTAATCCAGCCCGAACTTTGCCAGCGCACCCAAGCGGTAGTTTTCTACTAACACATCTGCCTGCAGTGCCAGTTGCCTTAGCAGGGCTTGCCCTTCCGGGTGCTTGAAGTTGACCGCCATGGACTGCTTGCTGCGATTGGTACACATGAAGTACGTTGACTCACCGTCCAGATCGGGCGGCAACCAAGTGCGCGTGTCATCGCCCTGCCCTGGTGCCTCTATTTTCCATACTTCGGCGCCAAGATCCGCCATGGTTTGCGTGCACCATGGACCTGCCAGAACCCGGCTAAGGTCAAGCACACGTATGCCTTCCAGCGGCCCCGGCCGGCCTTGCTGATTATCGTTATGGCCTGCAGGATGGCTCATGCCTGCACCGCCGAGAGCTCGGCACAAATAAAGGAAAGCGCTGTGTGCCCGGATTGCTGCAACAAGCGCGCTCCGATCTGACCAGCCCAGTAGGTTTCCGTGCCCGCCGCCATACGCCACTCCCGCAAGCGTCTGGTGTATAGCTGCAGGTCGTACTCTTCGGTAATTCCAATTGCACCATGCACGGCATGACCGATATCGGCAACATGAACCGCCGCTTCGCTGCACCGGCATTTTCCAACAGCCGCCCCCAGATGGCCGGGAGCCCAACCGTTGCCCTGGCACGCCAGTGCTGCGGCCATACGCGCAGCCCAAGTACGTTCAGCCATCACACTGATCTGGCTTTGCACCGCCTGGAAACGGCCTATATTCTTACCGAACTGAACACGTTGATTGGCGTAATCCAGCGTCAGTTCCAATACACGATTGGCCGCGCCCGCCAGCAACGGCGCATAGCTTGCCGCCGCCAGGCCGGCCAGGTCGATGTCTGGCAAGGCAGCGGGCGCAATCGTTACGGCATCGGCGGGCAACTGATTCCAGCGCAAGTTCGCGTTAAGGCTGCCGTGACTAGCCACAGAGACGGATTGAGCAGCGGCCACCGGCAATAACACGCACCCGTCTTGGTTATGCGTCAGCACCCAATCAGCCACACGCCCAAACGGCACGGCGTCAGCGTTCAGTGATTGTGCATCCTTGCGAACACCAAAAGCCGCTATGGTGATGGCACCCGCCGGAGCCTTTACGCCAGCGGCATTGAGCCAGGCGCGGGCGAGCATGGTCTGCACAAAGGGGACGGGCACGGCATATTGCCCCGCCAACAAAAACAGGGGGAAGGCGTCTGTCAGCGACAAACCGGCGCCATCGGATGCTTCGGGCAACAAGGCATCCAAAAACCCGGACTCTTCCAGCTCCTGCCAAAGCGCATCACGGCTGCCGCCCGCCTCGATGGCGCGTATGACCTGCGGCGTAACGGCCTGGGCAAACAGGCGATCTACCGAATCTGTAAACAAGTTATCCATGTTTGCTCCTATCGCAATCCCAGGCCGCGTGCGATGATGCCACGCAAAATTTCACGAGTACCGCCACGCAACGAGAACGAAGGTGCCAACTGCTCAAGATAGACCAGCGTTCTACGCAAAGATGCAGGTATTTCGACATCTGGCGTGGTACCCAGCACGTCACCGATAATTCTGGGAATAGCCTGCTCGATTTCTGTACCCAAATCCTTGACCAGGGTTGCCTCTATGGCGGGACTTTCGCCACGAGCCAGCTTGGCAGTCAGCGAAATGGACATGGATCGCAATACAGCAAGCCACGATACTATCGTGCCTAGCGCTGCAGCCGTTTGCGCATCATTTGCCCCCGTTTGGCGGCAATGCAATAGCCAGCTTTCCAGCAGCACCATGCTGGAGTACAAACGCTCGGGACCACTACGCTCGAACGCCAGCTCGGCATTGACTTGCGCCCAGCCATCGCCCTCGGTGCCTATCAAGGCATCGGCCGCACACTGCACGTCTTCGAAGAACACTTCGGAAAAATGCGCATCGCCGGCCATATCCTTGATCGGCCGCACAGTAACGCCCGGCAGGCTCAGGTCGACAATAATTTGCGATAAACCCTTGTAACGATCGGCCGCTTCCCCAGACGTACGCACCAAGGCAATCATGTAATGCGAGTGCTGCGCATTGGTCGTCCAGATCTTGCTGCCGTTAAGCGTCCAGCCTTGCCCGGTATGCGTGGCACGGGTTTTAATGCTTGCCAGATCCGATCCCGAATTCGGCTCGCTCATGCCTATGCAGAAAAACGCTTCCGCTTTGCTGATGCGGGGCAGATAAAACTGCTTCTGCGCCTCGGTACCGTACTTGAGGATGAGCGGCCCGCTTTGGCGGTCGGCGATCCAGTGTGCCGACACCGGCGCCCCGGCTGCCAACAGCTCTTCGGACAGCACAAACCGGGCGAACGGGCCTTTGTCAGCACCGCCGTAGCGGGCTGGCAAGGTCAAACCCAACCAGCCGCGCTCAGCCAGGCTACGACTGAAATTCGCGTCAAAGCCCATCCAGGAACGGGCCCGGATATCCGGTTCCAGCTGGCCCACGGTCTGCGCAAGGAAAGCGCGAATCTCGGCACGTAAGGCTTCATCTTCGGCCGGAATCTCTGTGAGCTCAAGCTTAGCTATCATCATTGCGGTCTGCTCTCGTTTTGTTCAGATAATGACCGCTACTATCAACGGTTAGCTGGCAATCTGTCTAATATTATTTGTTTGAAAGCTGATATCAATTGAATATCAATAGAGTTTTGGACAAGCGATATCAAATATATATCGCTGAGAAGAAAAATAATATTGGATAGGCATGATCCAGACTTTTACACTTACTTAGTTAGGCAAGAACTTACAAAGAGCGAGACATGGATCAAATACTACATTTCGAACAGGACGAGCACGGCATAGTCACGCTGACCATGGACTATCCGCCCACCCGCAATGCACTGACGGGCAACACCATGGTCGATGCGTTCCTGGCTGCATTCCATCGCATAGAAACCGAACATACCGCTCGCGTAGTCATCATTACTGGCGCCGGCAAGGTATTTTCGTCAGGCGGCAGCATCGACGAAATGGAGCGCCAGCTTAAACCCGAATACGAAAGCATGGCATTGCGCCATGAATACCGCGAAGGCATACAACGCCTGCCTCTGGCTCTGCACCGGCTTGAAGTGCCTACGATCGCTGCAGTCAATGGCGCGGCCATCGGTGCCGGCTTCGACCTGAGCTGCATGTGCGATATTCGCATCGCCTCTGAACACGCAAAGTTCGCTGAAAGCTTCGTCAAGCTCGGCATCGTTCCGGGTGACGGCGGAGCCTGGTTCCTGCCCCGTTTGATCGGCATGTCGCGCGCCGCTGAAATGACCCTGACCGGCGACATGATAGATGCCCAGCAAGCCCATGCGTGGGGCCTGGTGTCGAAAGTCGTACCCGCCGACGAGCTGCTGAACGAAAGTCGCAAGGTTGCCATGCGGATCGCGGCCAACCCACCTGAAGCCGTACGCATGAGCAAACGCCTGCTTCGCGAAGGGCAGCATAGCCGTCTTGACACGTTGCTGGAGCTGTCTGCCGCATTCCAGGCCATGGCCCACAAATCAGACGACCATGCCCAGGCGGTTCAGGCATTCATGGAAAAGCGGTCCAAACCGCGTACTTAATTCAAATACAAGCCAGTCGCGGTTTACACCAAGCCCGCTGGTCAACCCTGGAGGATACAATGTATACATTATTCAAAAAAATACTCATAGGCGCCGGCGCTTGCCTGGCCCTGGCAGGCATTGCCAATGCCGCCTACCCCGAAAAGCCCATACGCATGGTGGTTTCTTTCCCTCCCGGCAGCGGCACCGATACCAACGCCCGCTACGCCGCCAAGAAGCTGAGCGAACGAATTGGCGTGCCCGTTGTGGTGGAGAACCGGCCGGGTGCCAACAGCTTTATCGCCGCCGAAGCCGTGGTGAGCGCAGCACCCGATGGCTACACCTTATTGCTTGCAAGTAATTCGCCCGTCACGACCAACGTCGTCATGTTCGAAAAATTGCCCTATGACCCCGTCAAGCAACTGACGCCGATTGCCAAGCTGGCGTATGGGCCCATGGCGCTTGCGGTGCACAAGGACTCGCCGTTCAAAACGGTGCAGGATCTGGTGGACTCGGCCAAGAGCAACCCCAACTCGCTTAACTATGGCGGTGGCAGCGCTTCCTATCGCATAGCCACCGAACTCTTCCTGACGCAAAACGGCATCAAAGCGGAGTTCATTCCCTACAAGGGTGCATCGCCTGCCCTGACAGACCTCGCAGGCGGCCACGTGGACTTTGTTTTTGCCGATCTGGGCGCAGTCATACCCTTTGAGCAGTCGGGCAATATGCGCATACTTGCAGTCACCGGCAACGAGCGTGTCAAAAGCGTACCCGACGTACCCACCCTGCAAGAAGCAGGCACTGAAAACTACTATATGATCAACTGGACCGCCGCCTTTGCTCCGGCAGGTACGCCTCAGCCCATCGTCAACATGCTGTCCGAGCATTTTGTCGAGATCTACAAAGAGGCGGAAGCCCAGGAGTTTCTGGATAGAACCAACTGGTTCGCCTTTCCCGCCGGCGCTGAAGAGCTGGGCAAATTTCAGCTCAGCGAAATAGAGCGCTGGGGCGCCGCAGCAAAAGCCGCAGACATCCCCAAGCAGTAATTGCCAGCGACAAGCCTGGGCTTGATTTCGAGGTATTGGTGTTCATCGGGCACCAATACCTTTTTCAATGACTGGTGCTAATATCGAGCGTTCTTAATTGGCAGGCGCCCCACCCCGGGGCTCATTCAGGCTCACCCGCATGTCCACTTCCACTCCCACGCCTTATATGCGCACCTTGCTGATGGGCGCGCTTATCGTCCTGCTGGTCATGGGCGTACGAGCCACCTTCGGCCTGTTCATGCAACCCATGGGGGCCGCCCATGGCTGGGGCCGGGACGTATTCTCCATGGCTTTCGCCATACAGAACCTGACTTGGGGCATAGGCTGCATTTTCTTCGGCATGATGGCCGACCGTTATGGCGCCGGACGAACCATAGTATTGGGCGCCATATTGGGCACACTGGGCCTGATCGGCATGCGCTTGTCGACCGACGAATTGTCCTTGTACCTGACGGCAGGCGTGCTGGTTGGCCTGGGCCAGGCCGGCACGACATTTCCGGTTATTCTTCCCGTCGTGGCCCGGGCCGTTCCGGCAGCCTACCGCAGCACTGCCATGGGCATAGCCAGTGCGGGCGGTTCGCTGGGCCAGTTCGCCGTCGTCCCGACCGGTCAGTTGCTGATCAGCCAAACGGATTGGACGGGCGCGCTTTGGATACTTTCCCTGTTCATCGCCGCTGGCGCACCGCTGGCCTACTTCCTTAAAGGCAAGCCGGAAGCCCAAAGGGGCGAGCACAGCCTGAAGGCCGCTATCCGGCACGCCGTGGCAGACCGGTCATTTCATTTTCTGTTCTGGAGCTATGCCGTCTGCGGCTTCCATACGGCTTTCATCACGCTGCATCTGCCCGCCTTTCTGGTCGATGGCGGGTTGACGGCCACTCATGGCGCCACGGCCATTGCCTTTATCGGCCTGTTCAATGTTCTGGGTTGCTACTACTCAGGATGGCTGGGCGAGCGTTACAGCAAGAAAACGCTGCTGGCCGCCGTCTACTTCCTGCGCGCCTTCGGCATTATCTTCCTGATTGCATTGCCTACCACCCCCATGGTTGCCTATGCATTCGCTGCCTGGATGGGGGTATTCTGGCTGGGTACCGTTCCGCTCACACAAGGGCTGATCGGCCAGATATATGGCTTGCGCTACGCGGCCACGCTATCAGGCATAGTCTTCCTGGGACACCAGATAGGCAGCTTTATCGGCGTCTGGATGGGCGGCTACGTGTACCAAACGACCGGCAGCTATACAATAGTCTGGTGGGCTGGCATCGTATTGGCCGTTGTTGCCGCCGTGCTTTGCCTGCCTATCAAAGAACAAGCCAGGGCCTTGCCTGTTCCCGCCTAAGGAGTCCACCATGACCGCACAGCACCCTACTCGTGAAACCCATGCGCCCATGCACAGGAAAGGGCCGTGGCACTACGTGGGTATTGCGGCGCTGCTGGTCGTGATGGCATTGGCATTTGCCGGCTACCTGTCACCGGAAATGCGGGTGCAATGGGCAAACTTTGCAGCGCTTTGCGGGTTCTAGGGCGCCAAGAACGGCATCGCGCACAAGCAAGCATGGCCCGGCCTGGCGCGCAATGATCAGGCGCGGCGCGTCTTAACGCCTATCGACATGGGCTCGCAGCGGCCCGCATCCAGGTCAAAACAGATACGGTCGGTCAGGGTTTCCAGCGCCTTGCCATACATGTGCAGATGGCGGATGGGCTGCTCGCCTTCGATCTGTACGGCATGAATATCATCAGGCATCAGGGCGATGCCCTTGCCCGGCCCAACCACTACGGTTTCATCCAGTTCCAGTGTGCCCACGCCCGGTGTGCGGCCATCATCGGTGCGGCGATAGACAAAGTTGTTTTCAACTCCTTGCACTGCGGCAATACAGGCCCAGGTAGTGTGATTGTGCGGCACTATCTTCTTGCCCGGCAGCATGATGTTCAGATATAGCGCATAGCTGTGGTCTGGTTCTTCGTGGATCATGTAGCGGGCCTGGCGGGCGTCGCCTTCAGGTTCGGCAAAATTGGATGCAGTCCAGAGCTCGGTTTGGCCGGCCAGCGCCACTACCTGATCCATGACCCGCGCCAGCTTTTCCCTGTCGAGCGTCTGCTTTTCGAGAATGTGTTTTATGCTGCTGATGGTGTTCTGGACGGCGCCAGCCCGCGTCCCGGCCAAATCTTGGGTCATCTTTCCTCCGGAGTATGTTTAGTTATCTGAACATTATCAGTCCCGACGCCTACTAAGACAAGCCGATGATCCGGGTTTGCTTCTGTCCTTTCAAAGCGGGATGGAACCACAACCTTCAGGTACAATCCTCGATCACCTCAGTGCAGGGTTTACCCTGATCCACAGCAAGCTGCTGAATCATGCCCACCTTCCCGCAAAGAAACAAAACCTGCACACCCGGCTGGGTCATCTTCGCCCTGGCGGTTGGAGCATTTGCCATTGGGACAACAGAGTTCGCCACCATGAGCCTGCTGCCCTATTTTGCGAAGGACCTGGGCATCGATGCGCCCACGGCCGGACATGTGATCAGTGCCTATGCACTGGGAGTGGTCGTAGGGGCCCCCATCCTTACGGTGGCGGGCGCGCGCGTGCGACGACGCGTCATGCTGATCTGGCTCATGGCCACATTCGCCCTCTTCAATGGCCTTTCAGCTTTCGCGCCCAGCTACGAATGGATGCTGGCCCTGCGTTTTCTCAGTGGCCTGCCGCACGGCGCCTACTTTGGCATCGGGGCTTTGGTCGCAGTATCACTGGTGCCCCTGAACAAACGCAATCAGGCTGTAGGACAAATGTTTCTTGGCCTTACCGTAGCCACCATTATTGGCGTACCGCTGGCAAACTGGCTGGGTCAGTCGATAGGATGGCGCTGGGGATTCGCACTGGTTGCCTTGACCAGCCTGCTGACCGTCGCGCTGCTTGCCCTGTTGGCCCCCAATACCCCTGCCGCGGCAGGAGCCAGCCCGCTGCGCGAACTGGGTGCGCTCAAGCACGGCCAAGTCTGGCTGACGCTGGCCGTAGGCGCCATCGGCTTTGGCGGCCTGTTTGCTGTCTACACTTACCTTGCTGACACCCTGATGCAAGTCACCATGGCTTCCCCCGAAACAGTGCCCCTGGTGCTGGGCATTTTCGGCCTGGGCATGACGGCGGGCAATATTCTGGTGCCCAAGCTGGCTGACCATGCGCTCATGCCCACGATAAGCGGCGTGCTGGTCTGGAGCGCCGCCACCACAGCCCTGTTCAGCTTCACGGCAGCCAGCATGTGGGGGATCTCCGTCACGGTATTTCTCATCGGCATGGGCGGTGCCCTGGGCACCGTACTCCAGACCCGCCTGATGGACATTGCCCGCAACGCCCAGGGCCTGGCCGCTGCCCTGAACCATTCGGCCTTCAATTTTGCCAATGCCCTGGGCCCCTTGTTGGGCGGCATGGCAATCGCACGCGGCTATGGCTGGGCATCGACGGGCTGGGTGGGAGCCCTTCTGGCGCTGGGCGGCTTGCTGCTGTTCCTGCTCTCGGTTCGCCTGGATAAAAAAAATAGTATTGCTCGCGCAAACCGGCATTAAGGCACAATCGTACAGTTCGCCAACACGACAGGACTGTAGGAATGCGCGCCACCTTTAATCTGGTTGATCTGCAATTGCTGGTTTATATTGCCGAAGAGCAAAGCCTGACCCGGGCGGCCGAGCGCTCCAGCCTGTCTTTGCCGGCAGCCAGCATGCGGATCAAACTCTTTGAAGAGGCCGTAGGCGGAAAGCTCATGATTCGCAGCAAGCAGGGCGTAACGCTTACACCTACGGGCGATACCGTCCTGAAACACGCAAGAATCGTGCTGAATCAGCTGGAAGCCTTGCGCGGCGATCTGCACGAGCACGTGGAAGGGTTTCGTGGCCACATACGCATGGCGGCCAATGCAACATCAATCAATGCAACACTGCCATTGATATTGCGCCAATACCTGGCCGCGTATCCGAACATCGACATCAGCCTGAGCGAGAAGCTCAGCGATGACGCCGCCAGGGCCGTGGCAGACGGCACGGTAGACCTTGCCATCGTTGCCGAAAACACCCACGCCGAAGGACTGCACCTGATCCCTTACCGACGTGAGAAACTCGTGCTGGTGACTTGCGCCCACCACGACCTGGCCCAAGACACACCCGTTCGGTTTGAAGACACGCTGGACTATGGCTATGTCAGCCTGCACGAAAACAGCGCGATAGGCATGTTTCTCAAGAAACATGCCCAGTCATTGGGTAAAAGTCTGAATGTCCGCATTCATACTGCAAGCTTCGATGCGGTGTGTCGCATGGTTGAAGCCGATATAGGCATCAGCGTCCTGCCGGCTTCGGTGGCCAGGCGCTACGCCGACATCATGAATATTCGCATAGCCGTGCTTCGTGATGACTGGTCTACCCGGCCATCATGGATCTGCGTGCGCAGTGCCGAGGCGCTGCCCCTGTTCGTACAGCGGCTGGTCGATATGCTGCACAACGCGGAAAGCACGGTTAGTACCGCCTGAAGTTGAAATTCAGCAAATACAAATAGTGTGTCCCGCCCCCGTCCCGCATAATTGTTCGGCTATAGAACGCGAGGTGACACATGAACAAAGGAATTCTGGGTTTTATCGGCCTGGGTAATATGGGCCGGCCCATGGCCACACGGCTCTTGAACGCCGGTTGGGACGTGATCGTCTATGACCTTGACGAGGCAGCCGTTCAGGCGCTGGTGCAGGGCGGCGCGCAGCCAGCGCAGTCGGTGGTTGACGTAGCCAACAAGGCCAGCACCGTCTTGCTCAGCTTACCCAATCCGGCCATCGTGCAGACTGTTGCCCAGGAACTGGCAACAGGCAAACTGAGCAAGCGCGTCGTTGATTTTTCCACCATAGGGCCGGGTGCCGCCGTCAAGGTCGCCGAAATCCTTGGAAAAAACGATTGCACTTATATCGACTGCCCCGTAAGTGGCGGGGTACCCGGGGCAACCGCAGGAACGTTGGCACTGATGGTTTCGTGTCCCACTGCATTGCATGAGCAATTGCTGCCCCTGCTGCAGATTCTGGGTAAGCCGATTCATGTGGGCGAAAAGCCCGGCCAGGCCCAGACCGCCAAGCTTGCCAACAACCTGTTGTCGGCCGCGGCCATTGCCATTTCGTCCGAAGCCATGGCCATGGCGGTAAAAGGTGGGCTGGATCCGCGCGTCATGCTGGAAGTCATCAACGCGGGATCGGGGCGCAATAGTGCCACCCAAGACAAGTTCCCACGCTCGATTCTGCCGGGAACCTTCGATTACGGATTCGGCACAGGCCTGGCTTACAAAGACGTACGCTTGTGCATAGACGAGGCCGAGCAGCTGGGCGTACCCATGGTCGTAGGCGCCGCCGTGCGTGAAATGCTGGCCATTACCAACTCTGTGTACGGAGCGGATTCAGACTACACCTCGATATGCCGCGTGGTTGAATCATGGGCAGGGGTCGAGATTCGGGGCTGATTCAGGCCGTCCACCGGGGCACCTAGCAAAAACCCCTAGATACTAACTTGCCGGCCACAAGTACTGTATACAGTATTCAATGTGTTGGAAGTACTCATATATGCCCGCCCACCTGATACAGATTGCCCCGGCCCCCGACCTGGTCGACCAGGTTTATCGCGGCCTGCTTGATGCCATCTGCGATGGCGCACTGGCAGCCGGCGAGCGCCTGGCACAGGAAGATATAGCGCTGCGCATGGATGTCTCGCGTCAGCCTGTGCTACAGGCACTGCGGCTACTGAAAAAAGACGGTTTCGTGCAAGATGCGCCCGGCCGCGGGGTACAGGTCGCTCCCCTTGAGCCCGCCAGGATGCGCAAAGTCTATGAAGTGCGCGGCGCCCTCGATGCCCTGGCAGCCAGGCTGGCTGCCCAACGACGCTTTCAAGTTCCTGTGCAGCTCATCGAAAATGGCCGGCACGCCGTGTATACCGGCAATGTCCAGGCCATGATAGACGCCGACATGGCCTTCCACACGGCCATTTACATGGCCTCGGAAAATGAGCTCATCGTGCAAAGCGCCGAGCGGCACTGGATGCACCTGCGCCGGGCCATGGGCGCCGTCCTGCGCTCGCAGGCCCACCACGAGACGCTCTGGGACGAACACGAAGGCATTGCCCTGGCCATTGCAGACGGCTATGCCGTGCAGGCTGCCCAGTTAAGTGACGACCACACCATCAGGGCCAGCAAGGCCCTGGACGACAAGCTGACTCAACTTTTAGCACCCCGTGCGCAAGGAGACCGATCTTGAAGCTAACCGAAGCACAACGCCAGCAATTTGAGCAGGATGGGTACCTATTCTTTCCTGGACACTTTTCCGCCGAAGAAACGCGCGTACTGACCGATGCGGTTCCCGCCATCTATGAAAAACGCGAGGCCTGGAACATACGCGAAAAAGACTCCGACGCGGTACGCACCAATTTTGCGGCACATCTGCATAGCGAGCCATTTGCAAAACTGGCACGGCACCCCCGCATGGTCGAACCCGTCATGGATCTCTTCGACGAAGAGGTCTACATGCATCAGTTCAAGATCAACGGCAAGATGGCCTTCGAAGGCGATGTCTGGCAATGGCACCAAGACTACGGCACTTGGCTTAACGACGACCAGATGCCTACCGAGCGCGCCATGAATGTGGCCATATTTCTGGATGACGTCGACGAATTCAACGGACCGCTGATGTTCATCCCCGGCAGCCACCGTAAAGGGGTGATCGACGCCCAGCACGATCTGACCACCACCAGCTATCCACTCTGGACTGTCGACAACGCGCTAATCCGCCAGTTGGTGGAACGCGCCGGTGGCCGCAATGGTGGCATGGTCGCTCCCAAAGGTCCGGCCGGCTCGATGATTCTGTTTCACAGCTGCCTGGTTCATGCTTCGGGCAGCAATCTGTCGCCCTTCAATCGTGTGGCCGTGTACTTAAGCCTGTGCACCGTCAGCAACCATATCCGCCGCTATAAACGGCCCGAATACATTGCGCACCGCGATTTCACCCCCATAGAATTGTTGCCTGATGACTGCCTGCTCAAGCCGTATCCGGTAGACATCCCCTGGAAAGATGGCCTGCCGGAAAGCGCGCTTGAAACTTCCCTCGAACCGATTACGGCCATGGCCGACGGTTAGGGCTTTGCAAACCTGGCGTCCTGATCAGGACGCCAGGGTCGCGCTGTCGATGACAAAGCGGTACTTCACGTCGCCCTTGAGCATACGCTCGTAGGCGGCGTTGATTTCATCGGCGCGTATCATTTCGATGTCGGCCACTATGCCGTGCTCGGCGCAGAAATCCAGCATCTCTTGTGTTTCGGGAATGCTGCCTATCAAAGAGCCGGCCAGACTACGGCGCTTCATGATCAGATTGAAGATCTGCGGCGAAGGATGAGGCGAAGCCGGCGCCCCCACCAGCGTCATGGTGCCGTCGCGCTTGAGCAGCACAAAAAAGGCATCCAGATCGTGCGGCGCCGCCACGGTATTCAGAATGAAATCCAGACTCTTGCTATGGGCCTTCATCTCGTCGGCATTGCGCGACACCACAACCTCATCGGCCCCCAGCGCCAGTGCTTCCTGGCGTTTGGATTCAGACGTGGTAAAGGCCACCACGTGCGCGCCCATTGCGTGCGCTAGCTTGATGCCCATATGGCCGAGGCCACCAATTCCGACAACACCTACCTTCTGGCCTGGCCCTACCTTCCAGTGACGGAGCGGCGAGTAGGTGGTTATGCCCGCGCACAGCAGCGGAGCCACGGCAGCCAGTTGATCTTCAGGATGGCGCACACGCAGTACATAGCGCTCGTGCACGACGATCTGTTGGGCATAGCCGCCCAATGTATGGCCGGGTGCGTCGGAAATGGGGCTGTTATAGGTGGCCACCATGTCATCGCAGTAGTTCTCCATCCCTGCGTCACACTCTTCGCAGTGCTGGCAACTATCTACCATGCAGCCGACACCGACCAGATCGCCTGGCTGGAAGCCCGACACATGCGCGCCCACTGCCGACACACGCCCCACGATCTCGTGCCCTGGCACGCAAGGGAAGAGTGTGCCTGCCCACTCGGAACGAACCTGATGCAGATCGGAGTGGCATACGCCGCAATAGGCGATCTCTATTTGCACGTCGTGCACACCGGGCGCACGCCGGGTGATATCCATGGATTCCAGAGGGCGGTCGCCGGCATGGGCTCCGTAAGCTTTTATCGTCATGGTGCAAGTTCCTGTCGTGTTGAAATCGGGTTTCCGTGGAAACCATGATTGCATTCTACCGCCCTTGCCCATTGGGCCAGCGCTGACTGTTGGCACATGCGGCCAACAGTCAGCGCCTTAATTCAAGGCAGCCTTGGCCGCGTCCACCGGGCTCAGGCCTTCGTAAAACATATCGGTAAACCATTCGGCCTCGTCTTCGATATGCTGCTGAGCCTCTTCCCGCGACGCACCCGCCGCCACGAACAGCTCTTCAATTTCGGTGCACCATTGAATCAGGGCGACTTCGTCCGGATCCAGTTTTTCACGCTTTCGGGCCATGATTTCGCTCCTGTTGATGTAGGCCTGAATCATACTGCGCCAAACGGCGCTTTCCTATAATCGCAGACTATACTTATCCATCTTTATCAGTCACTGAATCCGGAAGCTGTCCATGCAAGGTCATCCCCAAGTTATCGAATCCCTGAAAGAATTGCTGCGCGGCGAACTTGCCGCGCGGGATCAGTACTTCATACATTCACGCCAGTACGAAGACCAGGGTTACCTGCGTCTTTATGAGCGCATGAGTCACGAGATGGAAGAAGAGACCCAGCATGCCGACGTCATCCTGCGCCGCATCCTGTTCCTGGGCGGCAAGCCCGACATGCGCCCCCACGAATTCACTCCCGGCGGCACGGTACAGGAAATGCTGCGTAAAGACCTGGCCACTGAATATCAGGTGCGCGAGAACCTGCAGACCGCCATGGCCTTATGCGAGTCGCTGCACGACTACACCTCGCGCGATCTGCTCCAGGCTCAGTTGACCGATACGGAAGAAGATCACACATACTGGCTGGAAAAGCAGCTGCGCCTGATCGAGCTCGTAGGCTTGCAGAATTACAAGCAGGCGCAGATGGGGTCCGCAGCCTAGCGGTAACCAATACCCATCACGTAATCGCGCAGCAAGTCTTCTTCGTATTCGACTTCTTTCAACAGCACTTGCAATGCATCGCTGGCATCAAGCAGGCCTAGTGGCCTGGATTGCTGGTCGCTGACCGGAATCTGCCTTAACGCCTTGCTTTTCATGACACCCCATATATCTTGCAATCGATCCTCGGGGCAACACTTGATGATGTCGCGTGTCATGATGTCGGCAACGGCTGTGACACAACTACACCCGGTGCAGCGACTGATTTGCTGGACGATGTCTGCCTTGGTCAATACCCCCACCATGAGACCGTCGGGATCGCAGGCGATGACGAGATTGGTATTGGGAGCACTCAGGAGCTTTGCTGCTTGGATCACCGGGGCGGTGACATCCAGGGTCACAAGCCGTCTACGGGCGACAGGCAGCATGGCGGTAATCAGCGTCATGTTTCCATCTCATAGTTAGTGAACAAATGTTCGGAAGGACTGCTGCGGCAAGCAGGCGGCGTTGCCGATGCAATACCTAGATACAGATGGTACACCCGGAACCGGCCGGGCTGAACCAGATTTTCCCATGTATAAATCCCGGTAGACGCAGCAAACACCGCCAGCGTATAGTGAGTTACTTGCAAGCCGTAACATATCCGTCTCATTGATGCGTCTCTGAAATCGTGTTTCATGAGCAGCCCTTGGAGCTCAGGCATGTCCAGCACTCGACCACTATCCCCCCATCTCAGCGTCTATCGTTGGCGCGTCAACATGCTGCAGTCTGTGTTGCACCGGCTTACAGGTCTATTTTTGTGCCTTGGTGCATTGCTGATGGCATGGGGCTTGATCGCAGCAGGAACCGGGCAATGGGCATGGCGCGTATTTGCGGGATTTTGCGGCAGTTGGTTCGGTGTATTGCTGCTGGTCTTGTGGACGTGGTCGCTGCTCTTTCACCTGTGCAATGGCATCCAGCACCTGGTTCGCGACATGGGCATGAACTTCGGTCCCTCAACGCGCGATCGCTCCCATAAACCCGTCTACTGGTCCGCCGGCTGGATGGTTATTGGCGCCAGTCTGATACTGACCATGCTGGTGTGGGTAATCTTGACTTTACAAGCGGGAGGTTCACCATGAGTACCTATCCGGGACAGGATTCGCTTCGAACGCCGCTCAAGGTCGCACGCAGATTCGGCTCGGCCAGGTTGGGTGTCCATCACTGGTGGCTGCAACGCCTCACCGCGATCGCACTGATTCCACTTTCAATCTGGTTTCTGTTCTTCATCAGTTCCTTGATGCGCGTCAGCTACGAAACGGTGCTGGCTTTAATTGCGCAACCGGTGCACGCGTTCTCGCTTATCGTGCTGAGCCTGTGCATTTTCTGGCATGGCGCACTTGGCCTGCAGGTCATCATTGAAGACTACGTACACACACGCTGGCTGGAGCTCACACTGCAGATCGCCGTACGTTTTGGCGCCATCCTCACGGCGTTGGCCTGCGTGCTCGCGGTCCTTGTGATCTGGCTGGGCCTCGTCCCAAACTGAGATTGAACGCCGTCCAAACAAGGAAAGGGTCCATGCCTGTACAAAGTTACAAAGTCCAGACGCACGAATACGACGTGGTAGTGGTTGGCGCTGGCGGTGCGGGGCTGCGCGCAACCTTGGGACTCGCTGCAAAAGGCTTGTCGGCAGCTTGTGTCACCAAGGTGTTTCCCACACGATCGCACACCGTCGCGGCACAAGGCGGGATCGCTGCTGCGCTAGGAAATATGGGCGAAGATCACTGGCGCTATCATTTCTATGACACTGTCAAAGGCGGTGACTGGCTCGGAGATCAGGACGCGATTGAATACATGTGCCGCGAAGCGATCCCGGCGGTCATCGAACTGGAGCATTTCGGCGTACCATTTTCCCGAACGCAAGACGGCAAGATCTATCAGCGTCCATTTGGCGGCATGACAACACATTATGGCAAAGGGATCGCGCAACGCAGTTGTGCTGCAGCCGATCGTACCGGTCATGCAATCCTGCACACGCTGTACACCCAGGCGCTCAAGCATAACGCCAAGTTTTTTGTCGAATATTTCACCACCGACCTCGTAAGAAACCCAGCCGATGGCCGCATTGAGGGTGTGCTTGCCCTGGACCTGAACAATGGCAGCCTGCATTTCTTTCGGGGCCACGCAATCATGCTGGCCACCGGAGGCTATGGACGCGCCTATTTTTCCTGCACCGGAGCGCATACCCAAACGGGAGATGGCGGCGGCATGGCCTTGCGTGCTGGCCTGGCACTGCAAGATCTCGAGTTTGTTCAGTTCCACCCTACGGGCATCTACGGCGCCGGTTGCCTGATCACCGAAGGCGTACGCGGTGAAGGAGGGTTTCTCACCAATTCTGATGGCGAGCGCTTCATGGAACGCTATGCTCCCCATGCCAAAGACCTGGCCTCGCGCGACGTGGTCAGTCGCGCCATGACCATGGAAATCCGTGCTGGCCGCGGCCTTGGCCAGCACGCGGATTACATCCACCTCAATCTTGCACATTTGGGCGCCGAAACACTGCACGAACGCCTGCCCGGCATCTCGGAAACAGCACGCATTTTTGCGGGGGTCGATGTCACGAAAGAGCCTATTCCGGTTCTGCCAACGGTGCATTACAACATGGGTGGCATCCCAACCAACTACCACGGAGAAGTGGTGCAAAAGGTCGGCGATGATCCCGATGCGGTAGTGCCCGGCCTATTCGCTATCGGCGAAAGCGCCTGCGTTTCGGTACATGGCGCCAATCGCCTCGGCACCAATTCCCTGCTCGACATAGTGGTATTTGGGCGTGCGGCTGCCGATCGTTGCGCCCAAATCGTAAAACCCAACACACTGCACCGCGATCTGCCTTCCGATGTTCTGGAACCGTCATTGGCCCGCCTCGACCTATTACGGCACGCCAGTGGCGCTACGCCAACCGCGCTGTTGCGCCAACAGATGCAAAAGACCATGCAGGCCGACGCAGCTGTTTTTCGTACCGCCGACACACTGGCGCAAGGTTGCAGAAGAATCGATGAGATCAACGCACGGCTGGCCGATATCCGGGTGACAGATCGTTCGCTGATCTGGAACAGCGACCTGATCGAAACCTATGAGTTGGCCAACCTGCTGGGACAGGCAGTCGGCACCATGCACTCGGCAGCACAGCGTACAGAAACCCGTGGCGGGCACGCACGCGAGGACTTTCCCGAACGCGATGACGTCAACTGGATGAAGCATACACTGGTCAAAGTCGACGAAAAAGGGGCCTGTTCATTTGACTACCGACCGGTCCACACGAATACCTTGACTGACGAAGTTGAAACCGTCCCGCCGGCCAAGCGTGTGTATTGAGCACAAGGAAGAAAAACATGGCTGAATTCACGTTGCCAAAAATGTCCAGAATACAGAAGGGCATCAATCACCCCGCCATGCCGGGCGCAACGAACACTCGTACCTTCCGTGTCTATCGCTGGGACCCTGATGTGGGCGGCAATCCGCGTGTGGATACCTATCAGGTTGATGTCACCGGTTCCACCATGGTCCTGGACATCCTGTTGAAGATCAAGAACGAGACTGATCCTACACTGACGCTGCGTCGCTCGTGCCGCGAAGGTGTGTGTGGCTCGTGCGCGATGAATATCGCCGGTGAAAACACCCTTGCTTGCACCAAAGGGCTAGATGAACTGCCACGGGGCGATGTCAGCGTGTACCCACTGCCGCATATGCCGGTGGTGAAGGATCTGGTGTCCGATCTCACCCATCTTTACGCTCAATACGGATCGATCAAGCCATGGATACAGACTCACAGTGTGCCTGGTACGCGCGAACGCCTGCAGTCGCCCGAAGATAGGGAAAAACTGGATGGCCTGTACGAATGCATCTTGTGTGCGTGCTGCACTACAGCGTGTCCCAGCTCCTGGTGGAATCCTGATCGCTTCCTGGGTCCTATGGTATTGCTTCAGGCTTACCGCTGGATCGCCGATACCCGCGATGAAGCGACCGGAGAACGGCTGGACGATCTTCAGGACCCATTCAAGCTCTACCGTTGTCACACCATTATGAATTGCACCAACACCTGCCCGAAAGGGCTGAATCCTGCCAAAGCGATTTCGCAGATCAAGCAACTGATGATCAACCGGACCGTGTGAGTGGCATTTGACCGGCAAGCGTCAGCAGCTATCGTCGCGCATCAGAAGGAGCCTATTATGGCTGAGCATAACTCAACCCGTAGCCGAAAAAATCAGGAGCCTGCGAAGCAGAAACCTGAAATCTGCACGGAATGCGGTCAACCCGTCTACGCCTGCGGATGTGCCGAACGCTGGGAGAACGAAGGAGGCTTATCCAATCCGCAAATTGATATTAACGATGACAATGGGAAGAGCCGAGCCTAGAGACCCCGCCCGGCGACACGGTGCAGAAATCCTGCGCAAGGAGTTGGTCGGGGCGACATG
This sequence comes from Alcaligenaceae bacterium, assembly GCA_013416405.1. Classification (GTDB taxonomy): domain Bacteria; phylum Pseudomonadota; class Gammaproteobacteria; order Burkholderiales; family Burkholderiaceae_B; genus Pusillimonas_C. Next base: position 181,968 of record JACCET010000002.1, on the reverse strand, counting down.
ATTCGAACATGCGACTCCTACGTCCCGAACGTAGTACTCTACCAGGCTGAGCTACGCCCCGATCTTGTGGCGCTTGTTCCCGGCTGGCTGTGCGCCTGCCCGGAACTCGGGATTCAATAATCGCGATCTACCGCGAAAGAACAAAATTCTAGCAAAGATTGCTGGTGAACGGAAACAGGCAGGCAGGACAAGGCTTCACGAGCTAATGCCGCCTCAGCCACAGCCGCCTGGCGCGTGTATTCAAGTGCCTGAGTATCTTGTATGGCCTGCGCAACGGCGGCGAAATCGGCCTCGCCCGTGCGGATGGCATCTTGGATCAGTTGCTTCTGTTCGGGCGTGCCGACTTCCATGACGCGGATCAGCGGCATGGTGGGTTTTCCTTCGCGCAGATCGTCGCCCACGTTCTTGCCCAGCGTGTCGGCGCCACCACTGTAGTCCAGCACATCGTCGATCAATTGGAAGGCGGTACCGACATGACGGCCATAGGCAGCCGCAGCCGACTCTTGTTCGGGCGTGGCGCCGCCCACTATGGCGCCCACCTGGGCGGCCGCTTCGAACAGCTTGGCCGTTTTATAGCGCACGACTTGCAGATAGCGATCGAGCGAGACGTCGGGGTCGTGCACGTTCAGCAGCTGCAGAACCTCGCCTTCAGCAATGACGGTTGTGGCGGCCGACAAGACCGCCATGGCGGGCATGGAACCGGATTGCACCATCATTTCAAACGAGCGTGAATACAGGTAGTCGCCCACCAGTACGCTAGCGGCGTTGCCGTAGACTGCATTGGCGGTGCTGCGCCCTCGGCGTAGGTCAGACTCGTCGACCACGTCGTCGTGCAGCAGGGTGGCGGTATGTATGAATTCGACCACGCCGGCCAGCAGGTGGTGATTGCTCCCCTCGTAGCCCAGCGCTTTGGCCATCATCAGCACCATGGCCGGCCGCATGCGTTTTCCGCCGGCGCCCACGATGTAGTCGCCTATGGTGCGTATCAGGACGACTTCGGAATCCAGGCGGGCGCGTATGACCGCATCGACCGATTTCATGTCGTCTGCTATGGGTGCAATTAACTCGGAGAGATTCAAAACGAGGTCCGGGCTTGAGGTTGGTAAAAAGTTGATCAATCGGATCAACCGAGCATTATACGTGACGCGCACAAGGCATAGCCGGCCATAAATTGGCGATAATGCATGTTTTGCCTGCAATTGATTCCTGGAGAATGCCGTGACGGTTCAAGACCTGAGTACGCTGATTAACCGAGCCGAGCGTGTTTTGACTCAACTTGAGGCCTGGCTGCCGCCTGCGCCGCCCGATATAGACTGGTCGGCGCACGCCTTTCGGTGGCGCAAGCGCGGATCGCGAGGCTGGCTTGATGCCGTTCAGCATGTGTCCAGCATTCATCTTGAAGACCTGCAGCACATAGAGCGCCAGAAAGACATCATAGACCGCAATACTCGACACTTTCTGAACAAGAAGCCCGCCAATAATGTCTTGATGACAGGTGCGCGCGGCACGGGCAAGAGCTCGCTGGTCAAGGCCATGCTGGCCGCCTACGGCGATGAAGGCTTGCGCCTGATCGAGGTCGACAAGGCCGATATGGGCGATCTGGGCGATATCGTTGACCTGGTCAGCACCCGATCCGAACGCTTTATCATTTTCTGCGATGACTTGTCGTTCGAAGAGGGCGAAGCGGGCTACAAGGCCTTGAAGTCCATACTCGATGGCTCCATCAGCGCATCGGGCGAGAATGTGCTGATCTACGCCACCTCGAATCGACGCCATCTGATGCCCGAGTACATGAGCGAGAACCTGGGCGCCAAGCACCAGACTGATGGCGAAATCCACCCTGGCGAAACCGTTGAAGAAAAAATCTCGTTGTCGGAGCGCTTTGGCCTGTGGCTGTCTTTTTATCCGTTCAAGCAAGACGACTATCTGGACATCGTGAATTATTGGCTTGCCGAACACGGCTGCTCGGCGGCCGATATTGCCGCCTCGCGCACCGAGGCGCTGCAATGGACGCTGGAGCGCGGATCGCGTTCGGGCCGTGTCGCCCGCCAGTTTGCGCGCGACTGGGCCGCCCGCCACATCTGATCCCGCTGGCCAAACTCAAATTGTTATAGATTTACAAGCCTAACCATCATGAGCAAACCTTTTATTGAAGTGGCCGCCGGCCTGATCATGCAGCCCGACGGCTCGCTGCTGCTGGCCCAGCGCCCCGCCGACAAGCCCTGGCCGGGTTGGTGGGAGTTGCCCGGCGGCAAGCTGGAGCCTGGCGAAACCACGCTGCAGGCCTTGGCGCGCGAGCTGAAGGAAGAGCTGGATATCGACGTTACCAAGGCCACGCCCTGGGTGACTTACACCCATGAGTATCCCAAGAATATCGTCCGGCTGGCGTTTTGCCGGGTCACTGCCTGGAACGGCGAGCCCACGGGGGTGGAAGGCCAGGAACTGGCCTGGGTGAATCTACATGCGCCACTGAATGTGGGCCCGCTGCTGCCTGCCACCGAACCGCCGCTGCGTTGGATACGGCTGCCGGACCGCTATCTGCTTACGTCGATACAGAACAGCCAGGCGCTGGACAACTATCTGGCCACGCTGACACGCGCTTTGCAAAACGGCCTGAAGCTGGTGCAGTTTCGTGAGCCTGACTGGGAGGGTGATGATGCGTCACTTCATGCCGCCTTCCGGCAGGTGGTTCAGCTATGCCGCCAGCATGGCGCCCGTTGCCTGGTCAATAGCTGCCATCCTGAAGATTGGTGGCCACAGGCAGACGGCGTGCACTTGCGTGCCGCCGATGCGCTGGCCCTGGCCGATGCCGGCGCCGCCATCAAGGATCAGCTTGACGGGCTGCTTGCAGTATCGGCCCATAACGCCGCCGAACTGGGCGCTGCACGGGCGCTTGGGGCCGACTTTGCCGTGCTGGGTCATGTGCTGGACACCCCTTCCCACCCCAACGATCCCGGCATGGGCTGGGCACAGTTTGCGTCATTGCTCAGCGACGCGGGCTTGCCGGTATTTGCCATAGGCGGCCAGTCGGCCGACACGCTGGAAATTGCCCGGCAGCATGGCGCCCACGGTCTTGCGGGAATACGCCGGCTATTGGCCTAATTCAACGATGCGCCCGTCGCGGCGGGCTGCGCGTTTTGGCTGTCTGGCGTCTGTTCATCAAGCTGTGCGGCATCCCAGCCACCGCCCAGCGCGGCAATCAACTGCACGCTGGCCAGCAGACGATCAGACGCCAACGACAAGGCCGAGCGTTCGGTGCTCAGGGCGGTGGTCTCTACCTGCACCACACTCAGGTAGTCGATCAGGCCCGCTTCATACTGATTGCGAGTCAGGCGCAGCGATTCACGCGCCGAGGCCAGCGCCCTGCCCTGCGTGATCTGTTCCTGGCCCAGCACATGCAATTGCACCAGGTAGTCTTCAACCTCACGCAGGGCCGTTAGCACGGTCTGGCGATATGAGGCGGCCTGGGCGTCGTAGGCGGCGCGGGCATCTTGCAACTGGGCCTCGCGGGCACCACCATCGAATATGGTCAATGCCAATGCCGGCCCCAGCGACCAGAAGCTGGCCGGTGCCGACAGCCACTGGGCCCATTCGCTGGCACGATAGCCGCCTTGCGCGCTCAGGGTCAGATTGGGAAACCATGCTGCCTGGGCCACGCCTATGCGTGCATTGGCCTCGGCTGTGCGGCGTTCAGCGGCCGCCACATCAGGCCGGCGCTGTAATAGCTGCGACGGCAGGCCCACGGGTATGACAGGCACCTGTGCCTGCCAATCGGCAACCGCCAGCGAAAAGCTGGCAGGCGTCTGGCCCAGTAGAACGGCAATGGCATGCTCCAGCTGAGCGCGCTGCCAGTCCAGCGCCAGCAACTGGGTGCGGCCGTTTTCCAGCTGAGTGCGCGAGCTTTCAACATCAACCTGCGCCGCAATGCCGGCGTCATAGCGGTTTTGCGTCATGGTCAGCGAACGCTCATAAGCGGCTACGGTTTGCTGCAGCAAGCGCGTTTCGGCGTCCATCACACGCAGCCGGAAATACGTCTGCGCCAATGTGGACTGCATACTTAGCCGCGTGGTGGCCAGGTCGGCCTGACTGGCCTGCAGGCTGGCACCGCTGGCTTCCACGGAACGACGCACGCGGCCCCACACATCAGGCTCCCAACTGACATCGCCACTCAGGGAAAACTGATTGGAAGGATTATCGCCACCCACGCTGCCGGTCGTACTGACGCTACGCCCGCTGCCCGAGCGGGTGCCCGCAGCCGATACGCCTATCGTGGGAAAAAAGCCCGAACGTGCTGATTGCACCAGGGCCTGTGCCTGGCGGTAGCGGGCTTCGGCCTGGATGATATCCAGATTGGCATCCTGCAAAGTCAGCATCAGTTGCGACAGGGCAGCATCGTTGAACAACTGCCACCAGTCGCCACGCAAAGCCGCGTCGCCCGGCTGCGCCGGCACCCAGCCTTTAATCTCGGCCGTTGACGCGCCCACCAGCTTTTCGCCCGCTTTGCCGGACGCCAGCTCTTTATAGCTTGCACCAACATCCATGGCGGGCTGCTGATAATCCGGGCCTACGGCGCAGGCGCTTAGCAGCAGCACGCTGGCCAGCGTCAGCCCTTGCAATACGGCCCTAACAGCAGGCACAGGTGCGACAGGTTTCATTCTTTCGGTCTTTGCAAAATTCATCGCGTTCATCCGTAGTCCAGCCATGTCATGGTTCCACAGATTTCAGGCCTGCGGAACCGCGCCGCGCTTGCCGCCGACGCTTGACCCACAGACCGAAACGATCCAGGTATAAATAGACTACAGGCGTCGTGTACAAAGTCAGTATCTGGCTCAGTATCAGCCCACCCACTATGGTCAGGCCCAAAGGCCTGCGCATCTCTACCCCGGCGCCCGATGCCAGCACCAGCGGCAAAGCGCCAAACAAGGCGGACACCGTCGTCATCAGTATGGGACGAAAGCGCAACAGGCACGCCTGGTAAATAGCCTCGCGCGAGGACAAGCCATCACAGCGCTCGGCCAGCAGCGCGGCATCCACCATCATGATGGCATTTTTCTTGACTATGCCTATCAGCAGGAAAACGCCGATCAGGGCGATCAGCGAGAACTCTTCGCCCAGCATGATCAAGGCCAATAGCGCGCCTATCCCCGCCGACGGCAAGGTCGACAAAATGGTAATGGGATGAATATAGCTTTCGTACAGCATGCCCAGCACGATATACATGGTCAGCAGCGCAGCCAGAATCAGCCAGGGCTGCTGCGCCATGCTGTCCTGCAAGGCCTGCGCCGTGCCGTCGAAGCCCGCCTGTATCTCCTGCGTGGGCAGGCTGATGCGGGCCACCGCATTTTCTATGGATTGCGTTGCCTGTTCCAGCGTGACGCCTGGCGCCAGGCTGAAGGAAATGGATTCCGACGCCAGCAAGCCCTGGTGCCTGACGCTGAGCGGCGCGCTGCCGACCTCGAAGCGTGTAAAGGCGGACAAGGGCACGCGATTGCCTTCGTCCGTGATCACCTGCACCAGCTTGAGCGATTCCGCATCCTGCGCGTATTGGTCGGCAACGCCCATGACCACATGGTATTGATTCAGTCGGCCATAGATGACTGACACCTGCCGCTGACTGAAGGAACTGTTCAGGGTTGAGGCAATCAGCGACATGTCCACACCCAGCCGGGTCGCCGCATCGCGATCTATGACCAGCTCGACCCGCCTGCCCTTGTCTTCGACATCAGTGTCTACGTCCACCAGCTCAGGCAGTTCGGCCATGGCCTTTTGCACCCGTGGCAGCCAGGTTTTCAGGGCCTGAAGTTCGCTGGCCAACAGGGTGTAGTCATAAGAGCCGCTGCCGCCCTGGCGTCCTCCCACGAAAATATCCTGCTGCGGCACCAACGTCATACGGGCCCCGGGCACACCCTGGAACCGACTGCGCAAGCGGTTCACGACCTCGATGGCACTGGCCTGACGCTGCTCCATGGGCTTGAGCTGTATCATCATGAAGGTGGAATTGCTGCCGCCACGCCCGCCCGCATAGCCTGTCACGCTTTCGATGGCGGGATCCTTCAGGAGAATGTCCCGAAAGTGATCGAGCTTGGGTTTCATGGCGTGAAAAGACGTGCCCTGATCAACCCGGAAAAAGCCCAGCAACTGGCCGGTATCCTGTTGTGGAAAAAAGCCCTTGGGTATGGCCGCGTACAAATAAAAATTCAACCCTATCGTGGCCAGCAGCAGCACCATCATCAGGCGTCCATGGCGCAGCGCCCAATCCAGCGAACGCTTGTAGCCACGCCAGAAAAAATCACCCATGGCCTGCAGGCCGCGCTTGAGCGCGCCGCTGCGATCTGGCCCCGGGTCGCCTTGGCGCAGCAGGCGGGCGCACATCATGGGTGTCAGGGTAAGGGAAATCAGCAGCGACACCAGAATGGCCACCGACAGCGTGACCGCAAACTCCCGGAACAGGCGGCCCACCAGACCGCCCATGAGCAACATGGGAATGAATACAGCCACCAGCGACAGGCTCATGGCCAGCACGGTAAAGCCTACTTCCCTGGCGCCGCGTATGGCTGCCCGCAAGGGCGAAGCACCACGTTCTATATGGCGCATGATGTTTTCCAGCACCACAATGGCGTCATCCACCACAAAGCCTGTCGCCACAATCAGGGCCATAAGCGAAATGGTATTCAGGGTATAGCCGAACCAAAGCATGAGACTGAATGTGGTAATCAACGAGGCCGGCACGGCTATGGCGGGAATCAGGGCGGCACGCAGATTGCCCAGAAACAGCAGCACCACCAAGGTCACCAGAACCACTGCGATCAGCAAGGTGATTTCCGCCTCGTGCAAAGAAGCCCGTATGCTGGGTGTGCGGTCCTGCGCGACCGTCAGGGCCACGTGCGCGGGCAGCATGGATTCGAAGGCGGGCATCTGTGCACGTATGGTGTCGACGGTTTCTATGATGTTGGCATCGGCCTGCCGACGCACAATCAGCAGTATGGCCTGCCGGTCATTGAAGAAGCCAGTGTTGAAGACGTTTTCAACCGAGTCCTCGACCAGCGCCACATCCTGCAGGCGTATGGGCGAGCCATCGCGCCAGGCAACGATCAGGGGCTTGTACTGCTCGGCACGGCTAAGCTGGCCGCCCGTACTGACCTGCCAGTGATAATTGTCGTTTTCCACCACGCCATTCGGGCGCATGGTATTGGCGCCCGACAACGCGGCCCTTACCTCGTCCAGCGCCACACCGGCGCTATTAAGCGCCAGCGGGTTCAGGCTGACCCGGATGGCGGGCAGCGAACTGCCGCCCACGGTTACCTCGCCCACGCCCTCGACTTGCGCCAGTTTCTGCGCCAGCACGGTGGACGCCAGATCGTAGAGCTGGCCCTGAGTGGCCGTTGCCGAGGTCAGCGCCAGCACCATGATGGGCGCCGACGAAGGGTTGACCTTGTTATACGTGGGATTGCTGCGCAGACTGGAGGGCAGCATGCTGCGAGCCGCATTGATGGCCGCCTGCACATCGCGCGCCGCGCTGTTGATGTCCCTGTCCATGTCGAACATCAATGAAATGCGGGTCGAACCTTCCGAGCTGCGCGAGCTCATCTCGCTAAGCCCGGCAATGGAGCCCAGCGACTGCTCCAGCGGCGTAGCCACACTGGAGGCCATGGTTTCAGGGCTGGCGCCGGCCATGCTGGCCGACACCGAAATCATGGGGAAATCCACCTGCGGCAAAGGCGCCACGGGCAGGAAGATAAAGGCCAGCCCGCCCGACAACACCATGGCCAGGCAAAGCAGCGTCGTCGCCACCGGCCGCATGATGAAGAGAGCGACAAACCTCATGTGACCGCTCCATCATCGACGGATTGCATGCGCTGTGGACTGCGCCCGCGCCGAGACATCCTGTCGAACATCAGGTAGATGACCGGCGTGGTGAACAGGGTAAGCACCTGGCTGCATAGCAGACCGCCCACCATGACCAGGCCCAGCGGCTGCCGCAGTTCGGCACCCGAACCTGTGGCCAGCATCAGCGGAACGGCGCTGAACAAGGCCGCCAGAGTGGTCATCAGTATGGGCCGGAATCGCAGCAGGGCCGCCTCGTGGATGGCGGCGGCCGGCGCCAGGCCGCGATTGCGCTCGGCATCCAGCGCAAAATCTATCATCATGATGGCATTTTTCTTGACGATGCCTATCAACAGTATGATGCCTATCACCCCTATCATGTCCAGGTCGGATCCAGTCAGCAACAAGGCCAGCAAGGCCCCTATGGCCGCCGAAGGCAAGGTCGACAATATGGTGATGGGATGAATATAGCTTTCATACAGAACGCCCAGCACGATATACATGACCGCCACCGCCGCCAGCATCAGCCACAGCGTGCTATCCAGCGAAGCCTGAAAGGCGCGGGCCGCACCTTGAAAACGCAAGTCCAGCGATGCGGGCATGTCCAGTGCCGTCTGTGCCTGCCGTACCGCCAGAACCGCATCGGACAGCGCCACGCCGGGCGCCAGGTTGAAGGAAATCGTGGTGGCCGGAAATTGCCCCAGGCGTTCAATGGACAACAGCGAGCTACTTTGCTCTATGCGCGCAATGCTGCTGATGGGCACCGGCGTTCCTGACGAAGTCGGCACATAAATTTGCGCCAGCGCCTGCGGGTCCTGCCGGAACTGGGGCGCCACTTCAAGCACCACTCGATACTGGCTGGACTGCGTGAATATGGTGGAAATCAGGCGCTGGCCGAAGGCGTCGTACAAGGCGTCGTCTATGACCGCATTGCTCACGCCCATTCTTGCGGCCGCATCGCGGTCTATGACCACCGTGGCCTGCAGGCCGCTGCTTTGCAGATCGTCGACCACCTCCTGCAACTCGGGCAACTCGCGCAGGGCGTCAACCAATCTGGGCGTCCACGCCAGAAGCACATCGTGGTCGGGATCTGACAACGTCATCTGGTACTGCGTGCGGCTGATGCGGTCATCCACCGTCAGGTCCTGCACCGGTTGCATGAAGACCTGTATGCCGGGCAGGTCAGCCAGGTCTGAGTTCAGGCGCGCAATCACGCCGCTGGCAGTGCTGGTGCGCTCGCCTATTGGGTTGAGGGCAATCTGCATGCGGCCGGTATTGAGCGTGGCATTGGTGCCATCTATGCCTATGAATGAAGTCACCGCCTCCACATCAGGGTCTTGCAAGATGCGTTCGACCGCAGCGTGCTGGCGCTGGGCCATGGAGCTGAACGAGACGCTTTGCGGCCCCTGGCTGATGGCCTGTATCAACCCGGTATCCTGCTGCGGAAAAAAGCCCTTGGGGACCATGGCGTACAACATCGCGGTCAGCAGGAAAGTGCCCAATGCAACCCACAGGGTCAGTATCTGATGGCGCAATACCCACTTCAGCCCGCCGTCGTAGGCATGAGTCAGCTTGTCCATGTAGCGGCCCAGCGCAAGCTGGAAACGGCTGTGCCGGATTTCAGACTCGGCCTTGAGTAGGCGCGCGCACATCATGGGCGTGAGCGTCAGGGAAATAAGCAGCGACAACAATATTGCCACCGCCAGGGTAATGGCAAACTCGCGAAACAGACGCCCGATAACATCGCTCATGAACAACAGGGGGATCAGCACCGCGATCAGCGACAGCGTCAGTGATATCAGCGTAAAGCCTATCTGAGCCGAGCCCTTCAGGGCGGCTTTCAGTGCGCTCTCGCCTGCTTCGATATGGCGCGCAATGTTTTCTATCATGACGATGGCGTCGTCCACCACAAAGCCCGTGGCGATGGTCAGCGCCATCAAGGTCAGATTATTGATGCTGAAACCGGCCAGGTACATAATGCCAAAAGTACCCACCAGCGACAGGGGCACGACTATGCTGGGAATAAACGTGGCCGTCCAGGTTCGTAGAAAAGCGAAGGTAACCAGAACCACCAGCACCACAGCCAGCAGCATTTCGTACTGCACGTGCGTGATGGACTCGCGTATGGTTTGCGTACGGTCAGTGGCCACGCTGACATCCACACCCACAGGCAAAGCCTGCTTCAAAGACGGCAACAAGACTTTTACCTGATCCACCACATCGATCACATTAGCGCCCGGCTGGCGCTGTATGTTCAGCAAAATGGCCGGTGTCTGGCCTATCCATGCGGCCTGCCGTATGTTTTCGGCGTCTTCCCGGGTTTGCGCAACGTCTTGCAGGCGCAGCGCAGCGCCGTTCTCGTAGGCAATGATCAGCTGCTGGTAATCGTCTACCGATTTGAGCTGGTCATTGGCATTGATCGTGGTCGAACGCTCGGGGCCGTCCAGGTTGCCCTTGGGCTGATTAACGTTGGCCCCCACTATGGCCGAGCGCAGGCTGGATAGCGTCAGCCCGTGCGCCGCCAGCGCCCGCGGGTTGGCCTGTATGCGCACGGCTGGGCGCTGCCCGCCTGCGATGCTGACCAGGCCCACGCCCGAAATCTGCGACAGCTTTTGCGCCACCCGTACATCGATCAGGTCGCGCACTTCGTGTAGCGGCAACGTGGGAGACGTAACCGCCAGGCTGATCACCGCCGTATCCGCCGGATTTACTTTGTTGTAGATGGGCGGCGACGGCAAATCACCGGGCAACAAATTGGAAGCCGCATTGATTGCCGCCTGGACTTCCTGTTCGGCAACATCCAGCGGCAAATCCAGGTTGAATTGCAGCGTGATCAGCGACGAGCCGCCCGAACTGGACGAGGTCATTTGTGTCAGCCCCGACATTTGTCCTAGCTGCCGCTCCAGGGGCGAAGTAACCAGCGCCGCCATGGCATCGGGGCTGGCCCCTGGATACAAAGTAGATACCTGTATGGTGGGGTAATCAACCTGCGGCAGTGCCGCCACCGGCAGCAGGCGATAGGCCAATATGCCGGAAATCAGCAGCGCCACCATGGCCAGTGTGGTGGCAACCGGCCGCAGGATGAATAAGCGAGACAAATTCACAAGACCATCCCCGGATCAGTGCGGACTGCGTCGGCCACCCGCCTCGCCGCCTTGGCCCGTCCCTTTCGCACCGCCGTTTGCCGCTGAGGCCTGCTTTGCCGCCGCCTCGTCTGTGACGATCTGGGCCTTGGAGCCTTCGCGCAGGCGATCCACCCCTTCGGTGACCACCCTTTGCCCCGCGCTCAGGCCCGAGACCACCTCAATGCGTTTCTCATCGGTGCGACCCACGATTATGGGCTGCACGTGCACTTTGTCGTCTTCGTCGAGTCGATATACAAATGCCCCCACCGAGCCGTGCTGAACCGCGACCGTCGGTATGGCCAGCGCCTGGGCCGCATCGACATGCAGGCGTACATTCGCGAACTGATTCGGAAACAAGGTTTCGTCTTCATTTTCAAATCGCGCCTTGAAGCTTACCGTTCCGGTGGCCACATCGATCTGGTTATCGACCGATATCAGCTCGCCTGTGGCCAGCTTGTTAAGGTCCTCGCGGTCGTAGAGGTCGGCCTGCAGGGTTTTTCCAGCACGCAATTGCGCCAGCACATCGGGCAGTTGCGCCTGCGGCAAAGTAAACAGCACCGAGATGGGCTGAGTCTGCGTGATGGTGACCAGGCCGTCAGTATTCGATGCGTTCACCATATTGCCCGCATCGATCTTGCGCAACCCCAGACGCCCGCCTATGGGCGCCGTGATGCGGGTGTAGTCCAGCTGCAGCCTGGCATTATCGACAGCGGCCTGATCGCTTTTGCGCGAACCCTGCAATTGCTGAACCAAAGCGGCCTGGGCATCGACCTGCTGCTTCGCAATGGAGTTTTGCTTGTGTAGCAGCTGGTAGCGCTGCAAATCGCGCTGGGCATTCTTTAGTTGCGCTTCGTTTTGTGCCTGCTGCCCCAGCGCCTGATCCAGCGCAATCTGGTACGTGCGGGGATCGATTTGCGCCAGCAGATCACCGGCCTGCACCTTCTGGCCATCGGTGAACGCTATTTTCAGCAATTCGCCATCTACCCGGCTGCGCACCGTGACCGTATTGAAGGCGGTTACCGTGCCTATGGCTTTGAGCGTGTAGTTGATCAGCCCCACTTCGGCCGTGGCCACCTTGACCGGCACCGGCATGGACGACATGCCCCTGGGCCCGAACAGCGATCCGCCATTCTGAGGCTGGGGGCTGGGCGTTTTATTGACATACCAGTACGCACAGGCAGCCAGCACCAGCAGGACAAACAGCCAGGGCCAGTACGACATACGGGTTCGGGACAGTTCGGAATTGGACTCCGACATGCAGTGTTCTCCGGGAAATAATTCCACTTCTAAATCAATCGTGAACGCGAAGGCAAAGCGCAGACATTACTGGCGTAAGGTTCGCTGCGCCGACAAAGTGCACGGTTGATTTAGAAATGGAATAACGAAACAGGCGCCATTTTCGCCTATTGCCAAGCCGATGAACACGAAAAATGCGTATTTGAAACGAGGCGCAACAACTATCAGGCAAACTGCAGGCTTAAACGTTGCAGCGCGCCAGCTTGAATGCAACGTCGCGAGTAATGGGCTGCGGCTTGAGATCGGGGTCTTGCGCGGCAAATCGTACCCAGATTACATATTTATTGGCACTCATTTCGGGGAAAATATTCAGGGCCGAGTCTACCCATACTCGCAGCAGCTGGAACACCTTGCCGCTTAGCATTTCCTGGTAAGCGCCCTGACGCGCAGTAACATCGACCCTATCGCCGGAATCGCGCAGCACGCGCAAAATAAGCGCCAACCCCTTGTACAAGGGCAGAAAAGGCCTGATCCACTGGCCCAGATCGTGTGAGCGGATTTCGGGCGGCTTGATCTGCCAGGAAAAATACGAGGGCATATCGACCTGAGACGAGCCGCCCGGCACCGCCAGACGACCGCGCAGGCTGGCCAGCCATTCGTTATCGCGCAATTCCTGGCCTATGCGGCCTTGCCCGCCCAAATCGGCTGCCGCAGCCTGGATTTCAGCAAGCATGGCGTCTAGGGCCTGCGGGTCGACACCCGGGTGCTGGCGCAGCGCGCCCAGCGAAACACGTTGTCTTTCAAGGTCTTGCAATACCGCGCCCCGTAAATCGGTGCGGTCGCAGATATCGAGCAAATCGAACAGGGTGGCCACCGAAATCTGATGATGATGGACGTCAGTGCCCTGTGCGAAAAAAAACAGCCTGTCAAAGAGATGCTCGACCCTTAGCAGAGACCTTACGCGTTCATTGCAAGGATATTCATAAAGAATCACGCGAACAAAAACCTTTTTTAGTGTCTAGGAACCGCTGCCTGCAAACGAGCCAGAGCGGCTTTGCGCCTGCGCGAACCACTGATCGTGCAAGGCACGGGACCGGGAAGTGAGGTCGTCGACAGTGGTTTGCCCATCGTTGAGAACAACGTCGTCGGCGGCAGCCAGACGAACAGCCCGCGAAGCTTGTGCTGACATAATACGCCCAATAGCTTCCGGCGTCAGCCCACTGCGCGCCTGTACTCTGGCCACCTGAGTGGCTGGATCACAGTCTACAACGCATATCCGGTCTACCCCATCGCGCCACCGGCTGGAATGCTTGAGGGACTCCACCAGCAGGGGCACAACAAAAACAAGATAACACCCTTGAGCCTGTTCGGCACGCTGCCGTGTAACGGAAGCTATCATAGGATGAATGATGGCTTCAAGCTTGCGACGAGCTTGCGGGCTTTCGAATACCAATTCACGCATGGCCTGTCGATCCAGTGCGCCGGTAGCGGCAATGACATCGGGGCCAAACTGCTGACGTATAGGTTCGATGGCGGCGCCTGCCGGTGCAGTCAGATCGTGTGCGATGACATCGGTATCGACGATGGCGGCACCCCACTCTGCGAACAGATCAGCCACTTTGCTCTTGCCCGAGCCTATGCCGCCAGTGAGACCAATTTTGTACATTCAGGCACACCCTTGCTAGTAAAAATACAAATGTAACTCAGGTGGGGCCGTGAATACAGCCACACCCGCCGCCGCCAGGAAGGGACCAAAGGGATAAGCACCCGAGGGGCGAAATGTCTTGCCTTTAAGCATGGCAAACACAATACCGGTAACACAAGCGGCCAGCAAGACCCAAGGCAGAGACTGCCAGCCCAGCCAGGCACCCAAGGCAGCCAGCAATTTCAAATCACCGTGGCCCATGCCTTCCACGCCACGCAGCAGGCGAAAGGCCTGCAACAGCAACCATAGAAACCCATAGCCGGCCATGGCGCCGGCCACCGCATCGTGCAGCGACACAGCCCCCCACCCCAGCCAGGCGACGGACAGCCCTAGCCACAGCATGGGCAGCGTCAAAGCATCGGGCAGCAAGCGAGTGCGAGCGTCGATATGGGCCAGCAGCATTAACATGCAGGCCGCCACAGCAAGCAGCATGGCGGCAGGCGTGTAGCCGTAGCGGATGATAGCAGCGGCAAACACGACAGCCAGGGCGGCGGCGCTAAGCACGCTGATCCCCCGCACCCAGGGCCAGGCAGACTTGGATACAGTTGCGGAAGCCTTTGCCGTGCCCCGCCTACGCGGGCGGGCCGCCATCCGCAGGCTGGCCACCAGGCTGGTGGCATCGGCCTGGGCGCCCATAGCCAGCAACCGGGCGTAGACACGGGCAGCGCGCACACACCAAACCCCTGCCGCCGCGCCCAGCAAAGCCGGTGCCAGCAGGGTGGCAATCTGCCACAATTGAAAGTCTTCCTGGAGCATCATAAGGTATGTCTTATTGTTTTACGGCTACGCCGATTAATGCGTAGAATGCGTAGTGTATGGGCAAGAGGCACCGCAACGATACTCGGCCCATCTGTAAACCGCCTTTGGAATCGTCATGTCTTGCTCTAGCCTGTTTATTAAAAATTCCCGTAGTAAAGCTCTGGGCGCCACATTGCTGGCGTTTTTCCTGGCGGGCTGTGCACAACAGCAAACCGCCGGCTATTACGATGTGCAACGCGACACCACCAGCGCCGACGCCCGACAGCAGGCACAAGGCCGTAACAGTGCCCAGGCGCCATCGCAAATACAACTGGGCTTTGGCGACAACCAGCCGGCTCGGCCCATAGGCCAGGAACCCCAGGAAACCGAAGTCGTCATCAAGGCGCGACCCCTGGCTGAAGCCCGCACATTCCTGGGTACGGTTCCCTGCCTGAGCACCGACAGCAACTGCTCGGCCACGCGCATTACCCTAACCCTGGCTCCCAGCGGCGAATGGCGCTCGCGCACCGTTTTCCTGGATGCCCCCGGCCAGAACAATATTGCCCAGCAAGGCTGCTGGGACGTCATAGGCACCCAACCCCTGCGCATCATACTGCGGCTTAAAAACCAGGCGGGCATGGCCAACCTTACCTTCGTCAATGATAATGTCTTGCGCATTAATATGATGAACGATATACGGCCCATGCTGGATCACCACCTGACACGCCAGGCCGATGTCGATGCCATAGATGAAGCAGGCAGCAAAACGCCGCTGCAGTGCGACTGAGCGGCGTTTTTGCCAGCGCCCTGTTTGATTAGTTTATGCGCTTAAATTCGGCTGCATTGGCCAACACGCAATGCACCAGTTCGACTGCGTTGCGCACCTGCATTTTTTGAAAGATGCGGGCGCGGTGCGCTTCTATGGTTCGCTGCGACACCCCGAGTTCGGCCGCAATGATTTTATTGGGTTTGCCACGCGCGACGTAATCCATGACGTCGCGCTCGCGCGGGGTTAATGTTGCGAAAGGTGCGCTGCCGGAAGGCGGAATGTCTGCCACATTTGACTCCTTGTTGGATAGCGGTAAGCGATTCTTGCATACCGCTATAACAGGCGTCAGCTGTCACTTCTTACATACTTCAAGGTTGTCTATCAGGCGTGTGGCGCCCAGTTTTGCGGCAGCCAAAACCACCAGAGGCTCACCTGAAAGGATCTCTTGCGGCGAAGGAGCCAGCAAATCGCGCTGACGACGCAAAGACACATAATCCACATCCCACCCGCGTGAGGCCAGGGTTTGAGCCGCCTGTCCCTCGAGGCTTGCGACGTCTGAGCCACCTGCCAACACGCCCGTCGCGACGGACTGCAGGGTTGAATACAGTTGCGGTGCCTCGGCGCGCTCGGAGGGCTGCAGGAACACGTTGCGCGAAGAGAGCGCCAGTCCATCGGCGTCGCGGACAGTTTCATGCGCCAGTATTTGTACCGGCAGCTGGAACTGCCTGCACATATTGCGCACGACCATCAGTTGCTGATAATCCTTCTTGCCAAATACCGCCACGCTGGGCTGCACACAGGAAAACAGCTTCAATACCACCGTGCTGACGCCGCCAAAAAAGCCAGGCCTGAACTCACCTTCCAGGATGCCGCCCAAGTCGGAAGGCGGCTGCACCTGAAAGTTCTGGGGCTCCGGATACATTTCACGCTCGTTGGGCGCAAACAGCACATAAACGTCCCGCTCGCGCTCAAGCTTTTCGATGTCGGATGCCAGCGTGCGAGGATATTGGTCAAAATCCTCGTTGGGCCCAAACTGCAGACGATTCACGAAAATGCTGGCGACCACCGGATCGCCATGCTGGCGTGCCAGCTTCATCAGGGCCAGGTGCGCCGGGTGCAAATTACCCATGGTGGGCACAAAAGCGACTCGCAGCTGACCGCGCAGCTGATCACGCAACTCTTCGATAGTATGGACGACCTTCAAGGCTAACTCCGTTCAGGGAATAGAGGCGGGCGCCGCTCAGGCGGCAGCTCTGATATAGGACAAGCGCACATAAATGGGCGCATAAGGTTCAGCTTGTGTGATGTCGAGCAGCGACTCTCGGGCAAGTTCAAGCATGGCCAGGAAATGCACGACGACAACCGCCACGGCATCACCCTGATCGACACGCTCCATGAAGAGCTCGCCAAATTCCATGAACTGTACATCACTGAGACGGCGCAGAATCTGGCTCATGTGATCGCGCACGGATAATTGTTCTCGTGTGATGCGATGATGCGCGTTCAGCTTGGCCCTGCGCATGATGTCCAGCCAGGCGTTGCGCAAGTCGTCGGGATTGACTTCGGGGGGTATCTGCTCGAAGGATAGGTCGGCTAATGCCTGAGCACGCTGGAAGTCCCTGCCCAGACGTGGCAGGGTATCGAGCTTTTGCGCGGCCAGTTTCATGCGCTCGTATTCCAGCAGGCGCCTGACCAATTCGGCACGCGGATCTTCCACTTCTTCGCCCGTGTCTGATTTCTTGACCGGCAGCAGCATGCGCGACTTGATTTCTATCAGCATGGCGGCCATGAGCAAATACTCGCCGGCCAGCTCCAGGTTGTGCTCGCGTATTTGTTCAACATACGACAAATACTGCCGGGTCACTTCGGCCATGGGAATATCAAGCACATTGAAGTTCTGCTTGCGTATCAGGTACAGCAAGAGATCGAGTGGTCCCTGGAAGGTCTCCAGGAATACTTCCAGCGCATCAGGCGGAATATACAGGTCTTGCGGCATGGCAAACAAGGGCTCGCCATACAGGCGCGCCAGTGCCACGCTATCGACCACGTCGGGCGTGCTGTCTATGTCGGGCTCGACCAGGGCATTGATGGCGGCCGGCCCGGCCTTGCGCACAGACATGCGGCTCGCTTAATTGGTTTGGTATACGTAGGGATTTAGCGGCACCTTGCTGGCCCGAAAGCCGTCCTGGAGTTCAGGGTCGATGTGCTTGTCCCAGAGACGGCTGCGGCCCTCACGCTGGCGCGCCTCGGTGTTGGGGTGCTCAGCTTTGTATTTTTTCAGGAACTGAGTTGCCTCGGATTCAAAATTCTTTGCCATGGTACTTATATGCCGGGTGAATTAAGCGATAAAAGCCGAGTTTACTTCACTCGGACGAAATTGATTTTCCAGCAGCATGACCAGCTTGCAGTCGGGCCGGGTGGCCAGACGAAAGGTAATCTGCTGGTAGCCCAGTATGCCATGCACCGGATGATTGAACTCTCTTAACCCTCCTTCGCGATCAACGACGGCATGCCGCGTCCACCAATGCGCAAACACCGGACTGGTCTGCAGCAGGCCGTCCAGCACCGCCCGTACATCGGGCTCATCAACATGGGTGGCGGCATCGGCCCGGAACTCGGCGACTACCCGGCTGGCACGCTGTTCCCAGTCCACCACCAGGTCGCGCGCGGCCGGATCACTGAAAATATAGCGCAGCAGATTGGGGCTGTCGTCGCGGTCGGGCCAGCCGTCGAACAAGCGCAGCAGCGGTTCATTGCGGGCCAGCACATTCCAGCCGCGGTCAAGAATATAGGCCGGTGCGGTCACACTGTGCACGCAATCGGCCAAATAGGACGGCAGCGGCGTGACATTGCCGTGGCCATGCTCGGGATCGGCGCACTCAGCCAGCTCGAACAAATAATGGCGCTCGGCCCGCGCCAGGCTCAATACCGACGCCAGCCGGGCCCAGACGGCTGCCGATACCGACACGTCGCGGCCTTGCTCTATCCACGTATACCAGGTAACGCTGATGCCGCACAGTTGCGCAAGCTCTTCGCGGCGCAAGCCCGGCGTGCGCCGACGCACGCCGCTAGGCAGCCCGAAGGACTCGGGTTGCACCCGCCCCCGGGCCTGACGCAGGAAGTCGCCCAAGGCCTTGCGTCGAACCGATGCCGCCTGCTCGGCCGATGGCTGCGCGCCGGTGGTCTCTGTGCGCATGCCGGGCCGCCGCTACCTTAAGGAGCTGGCCAGGCTGCGCCGCACGTCGTCTTCATCGCGGCCACTGCGCTGCACGTAGTCTTTAACCTGATCATCGCCAATATTGCCTACATTGAAGTATTGCGATTGGGGATGGCTGAAGTAAAAGCCCGACACACTGGACGCCGGATACATGGCATAGCCTTCGGTCAGCTCCATGCCGATCTCCTCGGCTTCAAGCACCTGGAACATGTCTTTCTTGACCGTGTGCTCGGGGCAGGCCGGATAACCCGGCGCCGGGCGTATGCCCTGGTATTTCTCGGCGATGATGGCTTCATTGCTCAGGTCTTCGTCGGTCACGTAGCCCCACAGATCACGGCGCACGCGAGCGTGCAGGCATTCCGCAAAGCCTTCAGCCAAACGGTCAGCGATGGACTTGAGCATGATGCTGGAGTAATCGTCGTTATCGTCCAGGAAAGCCTTGTCGTGCTTTTCTATGCCCAGGCCACCGGTCACGGCGAACAGACCAATATAGTCGGCCACGCCACTGGCTTTGGGCGCGATGTAATCAGCCAGGCATTTATTGTCGACCCCTTCGCGCTTGACGGTCTGCTGGCGCACGTTGCGCCAAGTGAACAAGACTTCGGAGCGGGATTCGTCGCGATAGATTTCTATGTCTTCGTCGTTGACGGTATTGGCCGGATAAAACGCCACCACGCCGCTGGCGGTCAGCCAGCGGCCATCGATGATTTTCTTGAGCATGGCCTGGCCTTCGGCATAGATCTTGCGCGCCTGCTCGCCCACCACCTTGTCTTCAAGTATGGCCGGAAACTGGCCAAAGAGACTCCAGGTTTGAAAGAAAGGTGTCCAGTCCAGAAATTGCACGACTTCAGACAAATCGTAGTTCTTGAAGGTGCGACGACCTATGAACTTGGGCCGTGGCGGCGTGTAGTTGGCCCAATCGATGACGGGCCGGCCAGCGCGGGCCTCGGCCAGGGTAACCAGCGGCGTGGCCTTGCGATTGGCGTGACGCGTGCGTACCAACTCGTATTCGTCAGCCACTTCAGCCAGATAGGCATCTACATTATCTGACATCAAATTGGTGGCAACACCCACCGAACGGCTGGCGTCGGGCACGTAAATAACCGGCCCTTCGTAATGGGGGGCGATTTTCACGGCGGTATGCACACGACTGGTGGTGGCACCGCCCACCAGCAGCGGTAGGTTGCGACTGGTGAAGTATTCATCGCGCTGCATTTCTGATGCCACGTAGGCCATTTCTTCCAGGCTGGGTGTAATCAGACCGGACAAGCCGACGATATCGCAGTTTTCTTCCTTGGCCTTGGCCAGGATTTCGGAACACGGCACCATCACGCCCATGTTCACAACTTCGAAGTTATTGCATTCCAGCACGACGGACACAATATTCTTGCCTATGTCGTGCACATCGCCCTTGACCGTGGCGATGACGATCTTGCCCTTGGAGCGCACATCACCGCCGGCCGCTTCGATCTGGCGCTTTTCCTCTTCAATGAAGGGAACCAGATGGGCGACCGCCTGCTTCATCACCCGCGCCGATTTCACCACCTGCGGCAGGAACATCTTGCCCGCGCCGAACAGATCGCCGACGATATTCATGCCGTCCATCAGCGGGCCTTCAATGACCTGTATGGGCCGCCCGCCGGCCGCCGCGATTTTTGCCCGCACCTCTTCGGTGTCTTCGACGATGAATGCGGTAATGCCATGCACCAGCGCATGCGATATGCGCCCCTCGACCTCCTGCTCACGCCAGGACAGATCTTCTTCCTTCTTGGCGCCCGACCCTTTGATGGTTTCGGCCAGTTCCACCAGTCGCTCAGTGGACGTCAGTTCGTCGGCCGGGTCTGTCTTGCCCAGGGGTTCGGCCCTGTCGAGCACTACGTCTTCGACCATGTCCAGTACTTTCTTGTCTATGTCCTGGTATACGCCCAGTTGCCCGGCGTTGACGATGCCCATGGTCATGCCTTGCTGTATGGCGTAATACAGGAAGACGGCGTGTATGGCTTCACGCATGGTTTCGTTGCCACGGAAGGAAAAGCTGACGTTGGAAACGCCGCCCGACACCCGCGCATGCGGCAGATTTTTCGTGATCCAGGCAGTGGCCTCGATAAAGTCCACCGCATAGTGATTGTGCTCGTCAATGCCTGTGGCGATGGCGAATACATTGGGATCGAAAATAATGTCTTCGGGCGGGAAGCCGACTTCGTCAACCAGCAAGCGATAGGCACGCTCGCAGATTTCCTTGCGCCGCTGCAGGTTATCGGCCTGGCCTTTTTCATCGAAAGCCATGACGATGGCGGCCGCCCCGTACTTGCGGCACAGGCGCGCATGCTCAAGAAAAGCGGCCTCGCCCTCTTTCATGGAAATCGAGTTGACCACCGCCTTGCCCTGCACGCAGCGCAAGCCCTGTTCTATAACCTCCCACTTGGAGCTGTCTATCATGATGGGCACGCGCGCGATATCGGGTTCGGACGCAATCATGTTCATGAAACGGCGCATGCACACGGCCGAATCCAACATGGCCTCGTCCATGTTGATATCGATGATCTGGGCGCCGTTTTCAACCTGCTGACGCGCAACCGTCAGGGCCTCGTCGTATTTTTCTTCGCGTATGAGGCGCAAGAACATTTTGCTGCCGGTCACGTTGGTGCGCTCACCCACGTTCACAAACAGGGAATCTTCGTCGATATTCAAGGCTTCCAGCCCGGACAGGCGGGTCTTGACGGGCACCTGTGGAACCTGGCGCACGGGCAGACTGGCTACCTTGTCGGCAATCGCACGGATATGCTCGGGTGTCGTGCCGCAGCACCCACCCGCCATATTCACCAGTCCGGCCTGCGCGAACTCTTCGAGCAAAGACGAGGTGTCCTGCGGGGTTTCGTCAAAGCCGGTGTCGGCCATGGGATTGGGCAAACCCGCGTTCGGATAGACGCAGAGATAGGTATCACAGATCTTGGACAGCTCGGCCACGTAGGGGCGCATCAGGGCCGCCCCCAGGGCACAATTCAGGCCTATGGTGATGGGCCGCGCATGACGCACCGAGTTCCAGAAGGCCTCGACGGTTTGACCCGACAGAATGCGGCCCGAAGCGTCGGTGACGGTACCGGACACCATGACGGGCAGACGCACGCCGCGCGTTTCAAACACGGTTTCCACCGCAAAGATCGCCGCCTTGGCATTGAGCGTGTCGAAAATGGTTTCGATCAGGACGATGTCAATACCGCCGTCGAGCAAGCCGTTCATCTGCTCGGTATAGGCATCGCGCAGCTGCTCGAACGTGACGTTGCGCGCGGCCGGATCGTTCACGTCGGGGGAAATGGACGCGGTTTTGGGTTGCGGCCCCAAAGCCCCGGCAACAAAGCGCGGGCGTTCAGGCGTGCTGTATTCGTCACAGGCGGCACGCGCCAGTCTGGCCGATTCCACGTTCAGCTCGTAGGCCAATTCAGGCAGGCCGTAATCGCCCTGCGCGATGGCGGTGGCGCCAAAGGTATTGGTTTCGATGACGTCGGCGCCCGCTTCCAGATATTCGCGGTGTATCGCGGTGATGATGTCCGGCCGCACCAGCGACAACAATTCGTTATTGCCCTTGACGTCTTTGACATGCTCGGCAAAGCGCTCACCCCGGAAATCCGTTTCGCTGAGCTTATATTGCTGAATCATGGTGCCCATGGCACCATCAAGAATCAGAATGCGCTCGCCCAGCAGGCGCGCGAACTCGGCGCCCTGCGTATAAGAAGAAAGCGGATACGGTAAAGAAGGATAAGACACTGGGCTGACCCGTTTAATGTAAATGTGACGCGATCGTGCGCACAAATGTGCACCGGGGCCGCGTCGGGACTGGATGAAATCAGGCTCTATTGTATCGCCGCACCGCTGCGGGGCGTCGCGCAGCGGCGCGGGCCAGCCAATGGCGGCGCCATCACCCGCATCGGGCTGTGATATATTTCTTTACGAATAAGGTGCTTTCGGCTCGTGAATCACCGCGCAAATCCAGGATCAACCTGCAAGTTTGCGCGCCCCACGTCCTGCGAAAGACAAATGGGAAACAGCGTTCACGCCCGCTAGTACAAGCGCCGCGAACAAACTGTGCTGCCCCCGCAACGGTAAACATGCTCTGCATGCCAGCCCGATACCAGCCTTGCTCCACCCTTGGTTCATTCACAGGCGGCACTGTCGGCATTCCTATATACCGGCTTTTGCACCTACGAATGCTTTTACTGCTTGCAACGTGCGGGGACGCACGTTATTCAGGGCTTACTATGTCTTCCACATACTATCGGCAATCGATTGCCGTACTCTCTTCCCTTGTTGCCGCCACGGCAAGCGCTCAAACTTCCACCCCCCCTCCCCAACTGGACAACATCGTCGTCACCGCCAGCCGCATGCCGCAACTGGCCCGGGATGTAGTCGGCGACGTCTCGGTGATAGACAAGGCGGAACTTCAAAAAGAAGGGCAGAACAGCGTGGCCGAAATACTGGCCAAACAACCCGGCATACAGTTCTACAGCAGCGGCGGGCCGCAAACCCCCACGGGGGTATTTGTGCGCGGCACCGGTCCCAGCCAGGCACTGGTACTGGTCGATGGCGTGCGCATCAACAGCATTACGACGGGCGCCATCAACTGGAACGCCATCGACCCGGCCACCATCGAGCGCATCGAAGTCGTGCGAGGCGCCGCCAGCAGTCTGTACGGATCGGACGCCATAGGTGGCGTCATCAACATCATGACCCGCAAGACGGGTGAAGACCGTCCTTTGAGCGCCTGGGCCAATATAGGCTATGGCTCTTACGATACGTTCAAATCCAGCACAGGCATTTCGGGCGCGCAAGACGGCTGGGACTATGCCTTGTCAGCCAGCATGGCCGACAGCAACGGTTTCAATGCCACCAACTTGCAGTCCAGCTCTTACAACGGCGATCGTGACGGCTACAGCCAGCACTCTCTGTCCGGATCACTGGGCTACCGCTGGCAGCCCGGTCACTATCTGGCGCTGACGGCGTACAACGGTTATATGAACGGTGATTTCGACATGGGCATCGACGCACTGCCGGCCTACGCCATCACACGTCAGCAGGCTTATACCCTGACCAGCACCGACGACCTCACCGACAACTGGCAAAGCGTCTTGCGCTTTGGCTTTTCCAAGGAGTATGGCGACAGCCGCAGCTTTGGCAGCGCCTATACCTATGAGTCGCTGCAGCGTTCTTATTCTTGGCAGAACAATCTGAAGATTTCGGATCAACAGAATGTCTCGCTGGTACTGGAGCGGCTGGAAGAAAGGACGGGCGGCGCATCAACCTATACTAGCGACAGCCGGAACACGAATTCGGCCGGACTGGTGTACCGGGGAGATTTTGACCGCCATCATGTGCAAGCCAGCCTGCGCAACGACAACATCACGGGCTACGGCAATGAAGTCACCGGCGGGCTTGCCTATGATTTCGACGTGACGCCCGAGTGGACCGTGGGCGTTTCGGGCAACACCGGCTTTCGCGCGCCCACGTTCGCAGACATGTACTACCCCTTTGAACAATATTACTGGGGTGGCTTTCCGTCAGGCTCGTACAGCGGCAACCCCGATCTGAAACCGGAAAAGTCGCGCAATATCGAAGCGCGCCTGCAATACGCCGACGACACGACACGGCTGGGCATGGTGGTTTATCAGAACAAGGTCAAAGACCTGATCAACGGCTACAGCTGCGACGTCAACTTTGACTGTACCGCCAGGAACATAGACCAGGCCACCATACGCGGCATTACCCTGACGGCCGAGCAAGACTACGGCAACACCACGCTGCGCGCCAGCGCCGACTTCATGGATCCGCAAAACGACAATCCGGTCGAAGGCGAATCGGGCAGCCAGTTGAATCGCAGGGCCAGGCAGGTTTACATGCTGGGCGTGACGCACCGTATCGATGCGTTGTCGCTGGGCGCCGAATACCAGTTCACCGGCAAACGCTACGACGACGTGGCCAACCAGGTGCAATTGGGCGGTTTCAGTCTGGTCAACCTGACCGCCTCTTACGATTTCAACAAAACCGCAGGCGTACAGGTACGCTGGAACAATATTCTGGATAAAGACTACACGCTGGCCCGGGGCTACAACACGCCTGGCTCCAATGTCTTCGTGAACTTCTCGTTCAGGATGTAAACGAGTGAGCCCAGCAAAACTGGCCGGCCTGATGGTCGGCCTTGCCATTTGCGGTGCAAGCCTGAGCCTGGTGGCCGCTGAGCCGACAGCCTCAAGTGCACAGGCCGGGCCGGCAAACACGCCAACTGCCCCTGCAGCGCGGATCATCACCCTGGCACCGCACGCGACTGAACTGGTTTACGCCGCCGGCGCGGGCGACAGCATCGTTGGCACCGTACTCAGCAGCGACTATCCGCCTGCGGCCAACGCCATACCCCGGGTGGGCAACGGATTGGAAGTCAGCGTGGAACAAGTCTTGGCTTTCCGGCCCACTGTCGTCATCGGCTGGCAGTCCCAGGGCGCGGCGCAAACCCTGGCCCCCGCGCTATCCAGACTGAATATTCCACTTATGCTTTCCCGCCCACGCACGCTCAGGGAAATCCCCGCCGACATCGTGCGTTTCGGCAAACTATTCGGCACCCAGGAGCAGGCCCAGGCCAGCGCACAGGCACTAACGCAGCGCCTGGACACGCTGGCCAGACGCTATGCCGGACAAAAACCGGTGTCGGTCTTTATTGAAGTGGGCAACTCGCCCCTGTACACCATAGGTTCAGATCCTTTGCTCAACGATGCGTTGCGCTTGTGCGGCGGCGTCAACATCTACGCGAACGCCGGCATTGCCGCGCCGCAAATCAGCGTGGAAAACATATTGGTTCGCAATCCCGATGTGCTGATTGCGCCAGCCAGAAACCAGGCGGCACAAGCCAGCATCCGCCAATATTGGGCCTCCTTGAAACTGCCGGCGGCGCTGCAGGGCCGGGTATACACTCTGGATCCCGACGCGCTGTTTCGACCTGGGCCACGCCTGATTACCGCCACTGAAGAACTCTGCCGCATGCTGGATCTGGCGCGTTAAGCCCCCAACCACCGGCGGTAAACCCAGGTTTTTATGCCCTGGGTCAAACACAGCGGCTGCAAATGGATTATTCTTTCATATTGCTCCATCGGCGCGCCGGTGAAGCGGTAGCGCCGGTCTGCCGGCTGCGCCCATCACACTATACCCAGCAAGCACATGAACCACGCCAACACTCTTGAAATTGCAGGACGCCAGTACAACTCTCGCCTATTGGTAGGCACAGGCAAATACAAAGACTTCGAGGAAACCCGCCGGGCCATAGATACCAGCGGCGCGGAAATCGTTACCGTTGCCATACGCCGCACCAATATCGGCCAGAACGCCAATGAACCCAATTTGCTCGATTTTCTGCCGCCGTCCAAATTCACCATACTGCCCAACACGGCCGGATGTTTTACCGCCGATGAAGCCGTACGCACACTGCGGCTGGCGCGCGAGTTGCTGGACGGCCACGACCTGGTCAAGCTTGAAGTGCTGGGCAGCAAGGACAATCTGTTCCCCAATATGCCCGAAACCCTGGATGCCGCGCGCACGCTGATCAAAGACGGCTTCAAGGTCATGGTGTATTGCACCGACGACCCCATACAGTGCCGCATGCTTGAAGACATGGGCTGCGTGGCCGTCATGCCGCTGGCCTCGCTGATAGGTTCGGGCATGGGCATACTCAATCCCTGGAACTTGCGCCTGATCATCGACCAATCCCACGTGCCGGTGCTGGTCGATGCCGGCGTGGGCACCGCCTCTGATGCCGCCGTGGCCATGGAACTGGGCTGCGACGCCATACTCATGAATACCGCCATTGCGGGCGCGCGCGACCCCATCCTGATGGCCAGCGCCATGAAAAAAGCGGTCGAAGCGGGCCGCGAAGCCTTCCTGGCCGGCCGCATGCCGCGCAAACTCTACAGCGCCGATCCCAGCTCGCCCACCGAGGGCCTGCTTGCTCCCCGCAAGTAAACACACAATGATTCCGAATACCCTTACCATTGCCGGCGTCGACCCATCGGGCGGCGCCGGTGTCTTGGCCGATATCAAGACCATGAGCGCACTGGGTGCCTACGGCACCGCCGTCATTGCCGCCCTGACCGCGCAGAACACGCAGGCCGTGACCGGCATCAGTCCAGTGCCCGCCGAATTTGTCGTGCAGCAGATCGACACCTTGTTCGCCGATGTGCGCATAGACGCCGTGAAGATAGGCATGCTGGGCCAGCAATCGGTCACCCGCGTGGTGGCCGAGCGCCTGAGCCACTGGAAGCCCGCCCACCTGGTCCTGGATCCGGTCATGGTCGCCAAAAGCGGTGATCACCTGCTCGAACGCGCCGCCGTCAACGAACTAAGGGAAAGCCTGCTGCCCCTGGCCAGCATGATTACGCCCAACTTGCCCGAGGCCGGTGTGCTGCTGTCGGCGTCACCCGTGGAAACCTTGAAGGAAATGCGCCGCACCGCCGAAAAACTGCGCCGCTTGATGAGCGATACGGGCGAGCGCTGGGTATTCTTGAAGGGCGGACATCTGCCCGGCAACGACACCATCGATGTACTGCACGACGGCGACCGTTTGATAGAACTGCCCGGCCAACGCATAGATACCCGCAATACCCATGGCACCGGATGCACCTTGTCGGCCGCTTTGGCCGCGCTGCTGCCACAGGTAAATGATGTGCCAGAAGCGGCCAAATTGGCCAAGGCCTACTTGGTCACGGCCATCGCCCGCTCAGGCGAACTGCAAGTGGGTACGGGCCATGGGCCGGTGCAACATTTCCACGCCTGGTGGGCCACACCCAAGTAATGTAAATACGCTATAGTAGGCGCTACTATTTCTTACCTTTGTACTTAATTTCAGAAAACATGAACGTTACTGCCTTGTCAGAAATCGAACGCGCTCGATTCAATATGGTCGAGCAGCAGATCCGTCCCTGGGATGTCCTTGACGCCCAGGTACTGCAGGCACTTTTTGAAGTCCGTCGCGAGCGCTATGTACCCGCTCCCATGCAGGGTCTGGCCTTCTCCGACGTTGAACTGCCCCTGATCCTCAATTCGGTCGACACCCGCGAAACCATGCTGACGCCCAAGGTCGAGGCACGCCTTGCCCAGGAGCTTCAGCTCAAATCCACCGACTGCGTCCTTGAAATCGGCACCGGATCGGGCTATCAGGCCGCCCTGCTGGCCAGGCTGGCGCAACAGGTCACCAGCATAGAAGTCGACAGCCGCCTGGCCGCCTTCGCCGTCAGCAACCTGCAGCGCAATCAGGTTGACAATGTCACCGTGGAAACCGGCGATGCCCATTCGGGCTGGGGCACCACCGAATACGACGCCATTTTGCTCACGGGCTCGGTACCCAGCGTACCCGACGCCCTGAAATATCAGCTAAGCATAGGCGGCAGACTGGTGGCTGTCGTTGGCCAGACGCCCGTCATGGTCGCGTGCCGCATCACTCGCACCAGCGCAGCCAGCTTCGAGACCACCAGCCTGTTCGACACTGTCATCAAGCCGCTGCGCGGAACCAGCGTTACACAGTTCAAGTTCTAAATGGCGAAGGCAGGCAAGTACGCCGCTATCGGGCTTGCGCTGCTTCTGGCTGCCTGGACGCTACCTGGCCAGGCTCAACAGCCAGCACCCGGGCAAGATCTGCTGCAGATTTGGCAAATGGCCCTGCAGCGCGACCCCATCTACGCCGCCAGCCAGGCGGGACGCAACGCCGAGCAGGAAAGAATTCCGCAGGCACGCGCACAACTGCTGCCCTACGTCAGCGCTGACGCCGTTGCCGAACAAAGTGATCGCCGCCGCATCAGCGGCCTGAATAACAGCCGCGGCGACGGGCGGGCCTTGTGGTCGCTGACCCTGACGCAACCCATTATCGATCTACGCGCCTGGAGCGGGCTGGAGCAGGCGGAATACGTCGCCGGCCTGGCCGACCTTCAACAGGCCAACGCTTATCAGGATCTGCTGCTGCGGGTGTCGCAGGCTTATTTCGACGTACTGGCCGCACAAGACACACTGCGGGCGCTGCGGGCGCAAAAGGCCGCCATAGACACGCAGTTGCGCGCTGCCCGCCAGGGCTTCGAACTGGGCAGCACGACCATCGCCGACACCTACGAAGCGCAGTCCAGGCTGGATCTGATCAACGCCAACGAGCTTCAGGCTGAAAATGTATTGCAGCTCAGCCGGGATCAACTGGCCAGACTGATCAACGAGCGGCCAGCCAAGTTGGCGACCTTGCCTTCCGACACGGTCCTGCCCGCGCCCACGCCCAATCGTCTGACCGACTGGATGGATCAATCACGACAGAGCAGCCTTGAGGTCAACTACGCCGAACTCACGGCCAAGGTGGCTGAAAAGCAGATTGATATCGCCAAGGCCGAACGCTATCCCCGCCTGAGCCTGCAGGCGCAAACCGGCAGCGCCACCGATCGTGGCCTGTACGACACCGACGGCGGACCCCGCTCGCTGAACAGCAGCATAGGACTGCAGCTTTCCATCCCCATCTTTACCGGCGGAGGAATTTCCTCGGTGGTGCGCGAACAGACCTCGCGACTGCAGCAAGCCCGCTACCAGCTGGAGAACGCCAAGCGCCAGGCCGTGGAATCAACACAGCGGCATTTTTCCGGGGTAACTTCGGGTTTGGCGCAGATCAACGCCTTGCGGGCGGCCGAGCGATCCAGCCTGGCCTCGCTGCAGGCCAATCAAACCGGCTACGAAGTCGGCGTCAGAATCAATATAGACGTGCTTAATGCGCAACAGCAACTGTACGAAACCCAGCGCGGGCTGGCCAGGGCACGCTACGACACCCTGATGAGCGGCTTGCGGCTCAAGGCCAGCAGCGGCATTCTGACCGACCAGGACATCGTCGCCATCAACGAGCTGTTGTCTGATTAACCTCGTATCTTGCCTATCAACGCTGTGGTTGAGCGCTGGAACTCGAAGGGTATGGCCACGGCCCGCCCGCCCCAGCTTCTGACGCTGGTGGTTTCAGGCAGGGTTTCCATATCGTAGTCGCCCCCTTTCACGATCACATCGGGCCGTAGCTGTTCTATCAACGTCTGCGGCGTGTCTTCGTCGAATGAAGTCACCAGGGTCACGCACGACAACGCCGCCATGAGTGCGGCACGATCAGCCAGGGTGTTCAGTGGCCTGTCATCGCCCTTGCCCAGGCGGCGCACGGACTCGTCGGTATTGAGCGCCACAATAAAGCTGGCCCCCAGTTGCGCCGCTGCATCAAGATAGGTGACATGCCCGCGGTGCAGTATGTCGAATACACCATTGGTGAAAATAAGCGGGCGCGGCAAGGCACCCGCCTGAACCGCTGCAATGCAGTCTGCCCGTGACAGGATTTTCGATTCGAATGTAGCCGCCATGACCTGACCCTTGTACGCCGCCACCCTTAGGCCGGTGCGGACGTCTTGATCAATTCTTTACGGTAGCGGTTCAAGTCTTGCACCGTGTTGAAGGTGTTGTCCATGAGTAGCGACATATTGTGCAGTATGCGCGAGCTGACCTTGGTTTCCCATTCGTTGTCGAAGCAAATCTGGTTATCGAGCCAGTTTTCCAGCCAGCCCGGGGAAGGCAGCTTGGATTGCACCGTATCTTGCGGGTACATCTCTTTGTTGACGTGCAGGTTGGTGGGGTGCAAGGCTTGTGGCGTGCGATGCGCCGACGCCATCAGCACGCCTATCTTGGAAAAGGCAATCCGGGCATTGTGACCGAACTCTTTGCTTTGATGCACCAGCGCACGCTTCATGTAGCGCAAATAGGCACCGGCATGGCGCGCTTCGTCTTGGGCAATGATTTTATAGATGGCCTTGATGACCGGCTCGGTATGCCAGTCGGATGCGCGCCGGTACCAGTGATTCAGGCGCACCTCGCCGCAAAAATGCAGCATCAGGGTTTCCTGCGCGGGCGCCGGATCGAACTCAAAGCGCACCTTGTGCAGCTCTTCTTCGGTGGGCACCAGTTCGGGACGGAAGCGACGCAGGTATTCGATCAGTGCCAACGAGTGCTTTTGCTCTTCGTAAAACCAGATCGACATGAAGGCGCAGAAATCACTGTCGTCGCGGTTGTCGCGCAAGAACATTTCGGTGGCCGGCAAAGCCGCCCACTCGGTGATGGCGTTCATTTTGACGGTGTAAGCCTGGTCGTCGGTCAGCTTGCTGCCGTCAAAATCATCCCAGGGAATATCACTGGCCATATTCCAGCGCACGGCTTCCATGGATTTGAACAGTTCAGGATAAAGCATAAGAGTCTCTTTAAAATGTCAGGCGGCTCAGTAGCGCGTCAGCGCCCAGATGGCGGTTCCAAGGGCGACGGCCAGGATGGCGCATAATCCCATTAGCAGACGATTGGTTTGATCTTGGGCCCTGCGCATGCGCTCAAGTTCCAAGTTTAACCCAGGGTGTGTGTCAGGCCGACTCAAGTTCGCATGTATCAATCTGGGAATCTGCGGAAGCAATTGCGCCCACTGGCTGGCTTCCTTGTCCAGCTGTTTGCGCAGGCCGGCCAGGCCTATGCGGTCGTGCATCCATTTTTCCAGATAAGGCTTGGCCGTTTTCCATAAATCGAGGGTGGGATCGAGCTCGCGGCCCATACCCTCGACGTTCAACAGGGTTTTCTGCAAAAGAACCAGTTGCGGCTGTATTTCAACATTGAAACGGCGCGAGGTCTGGAACAGGCGCAACAGCACCTGCCCCAATGAAATCTCGGACAAAGGCCGGTCGAAATAGGGCTCGCAAACGGCGCGTACCGCGCCTTCCAGTTCTTCTTCGCGCGTGGTCGCAGGCACCCAGCCCGACTCGATATGCAACTGGGCCACCCTATGATAATCACGGCGGAAAAAGGCCAGGAAGTTCTGCGCCAGATAGTTCTTGTCGAACTCGGACAAGGAACCCACGATACCGAAGTCCAGGGCAATATACCGGCCCAGCGATTCGGGCTGGTCGGAGACGTAGATATTGCCCGGATGCATGTCGGCGTGGAAAAAACCGTCGGAAAAGACCTGCATGAAAAAGATTTCCACGCCTTTGCGGCCCAGCTCGCGGGTATCGATATTGGCCGCCTTCAGGCGCTCGATTTGGCTGACAGGTATGCCTCGCATCCGCTCCATGGTGAAGACGGTGGTGGCACAGTATTCCCACACGACCTCGGGAATCATCAATAAATGTTCGCGCCCCGCCTCGGCCGAGAAATTGCGCCGCAGCTGGCTGCAATTGGACGCTTCGCGTATAAGATCCAGTTCGTCGTGCAGGTAGTTGTCGAACTCGGCCACGACCTGGCGCGGCTTCAGGCGACGGCCGTCGGCGGCCAGGCGCTCGACCAGGTTGGCCAGCACACGCAGCAGTGACAAGTCTTTTTCAATAATGTCGCGCATGCCCGGGCGCAATACCTTGACAGCGACTTCACGACCATCGTGCAGTACGGCAAAATGCACTTGCGCAATCGAGGCCGAGGCGACCGGATCTTTCTCGAAATGCTTGAACAGCGTATGCGGCGATGCGCCCAGCGCATCCTCTATCATGGATGCCGCCTTGTCGGACGCAAACGGAGGCACCCTGTCTTGCAGCAAGGCCAGTTCAATGGCGACATCGAGCGGAATCAGATCGCGCCTGGTGGAAAGCACCTGGCCAAACTTCACGAATATCGGGCCCAGGGATTCGAGCGCCAGACGCAGGCGTACGCCGCGCGGGGTTTTAGGCGGCCTGCCAAAGCGGGCTACACGCAGCAGTCCGTACGCCAGGGGATGCTTAATACCCGACAACACGAGCTCATCGAGCCGGTACCTTAGGGCCACGCAAATGATATGCAGCAGACGAAAGAGAGTGAACATGCTCAGGCCTCGCGCACAGAAGATGGCGCTAGTGCAGCCACACGGCGATCCAGCTTGTCTAGCCGACCATGCAGAGTCTGCAGCCTGGCTGCCCAGTCATCGTAAACAGGCCTGCCAGCCAGCAAAGTGTCTTCCTCTGTCAGGAACTCGCTGGCATTGCCGGCCAAACGCGAGGCGGCTGTCTGGACACCCAACTTGAACATATCGGCAGCCTGCAGCAAGCGCGTGGCGGCCATGTCTCCCACGACGCGGGACAGATCGTCTTCGAGATCCCAGCGTAATTCACGAGCTAGTTCGGAAACCACCTGCGCCAACCCTGCATCGCCTTCAACATGCAACAGTTCCGTCAGTAGTTCAGGGTTGCGGGCACGCAGCACGCCTGGCAGCTCGGCCAGTTGGCTGGTGGGTATCGCGAGCGTAACGTTGGGCACCACAGCCGGATCAGACGGTTGAACCAGACCATCGGCCTGTATCGATAATCCCATTTTGAAGCCACCTACCTTGAATCCGACAGTTTTTCCGGAATGCCGGCCCAGACGGTCGCGCGCCCAGCTCTCACGCTGCAAAAGCTTATTCAGCATGCGAGCATTAACGGCGGCAGGAGCAAAAAAAGTAGGCAAAGAAAACATGGTGTGGGTTGCGCGGCAAAACCGTATTAAAGCCAAGATGACAAGTTTAACGGTTTTAGGTCGCAGCAACCGCTATCGTGCAATGGGCCGCCACATAAGTGACGGCCCATTGCGTGCCCAAGGCCAGCAGGCGTTTGCCGCGCCCCCTGGGCCTTAGCTGGCGTAATCCAGCGGAATTTGCTGAATGCCGGCCAGCAGCCAGCCTGCATTGTCGGCCTTGTAAAGATTCCAGACCTCTTCGAAGCGGAAGGCTTCGGTGTCTTTGGCTTCGCGCAGCATGCCCGAGTAACGCACGCTGGCCAGGTGCCCACCCGAGACGGCTTCTATACCGAGAAGCTCTGCGTTCAGCAACACGACTTCGGTGACATTGCCTTCGGCGCGCGCAAGAATTTCGGGCTTGACTTCAGCAACCAGGTCGTCGGTCATGTATTCCTGCAGCCTGGACACGTCGCCGCTATCCCAGACAGCCTGGATTTCGATGAATTGGGCCTTGGCATTGGCCAGGAAACTTGATGTGTCGAAATCGCCCGGAATGAACCAGTCTTTATCGACGGGCGGCGCCGGTATGCCGGCCACGGCGGCAGCTGGGGCCGCTGCAGGAGCGGCAGCCGGGCTGGCCTGCTGCCAGTTATTTTGCGCTTGCGCATTTTCGCGACGCATGCCGCCAGCTTGCTGCATGGCGGGACGCGCAGCGCCACCGCGCAAGCGGCGAACAATGAACAAGACACCGAAAACCAGCAGACCGATCAGCGCCAGGCTGGACATGAACTCAAGGAAGGCGCCGGACAAGCCCATACTGGAGAGCAAGGCCGCAATGCCCAAGCCGGCGGCTATGCCGGCAATGGGGCCCAGCCAGCGAGACATGCCGCTTTTCGCTGCAGTGCCAGCGGCGGCCGCGCCTGCTGCGGGTGCGGCAGAACGGGCTGCGGTTGAACCTGCTGCAGGCGGTGTGACGGCCTGACGCTGCTGAGTAATATTGGACGACTGGCGGCCAAAGCTTTTACCGCCACCCATGCGGCGTGCTTCGGCGTCGAACGATGCTGTCAGCATGGCGCCCGCCGAGAAAACGATCATGGCTGCTGCTAGCAGCCGGGAAAAACGTGAAGACATTTATTTGCTCCTGTGGTGCAGCGCGCCCCGACGCGCGATGCAGAGGGAATTTTTGTGTAGCGGAAATCGTAGTACAACGATCAAGCTTACTGGAAGCTGAACATTAGCACAAAGTTGGACTGGCCGGCACAAAATAAGTTCAACGACCATGAAAAACCAGGGGATAGACCGTTTGAGTCGGACAGCATCCTGTTTGAGTTAGTTTGTGCACATAAATTAGCCAAACAGAACCCTAACCCAGATTGATGCCTTCGTGCAGGGCAACCACGCCGGCACTGAGATTGAAATATCGCACGCGCGACAAGCCTGCTTGTTCCAGCATGCCGGCCAGTGTTTCCTGATCGGGATGCATCCGTATGGATTCGGCCAGATAACGGTAGCTTTCCTGGTCGCCGGCAACCTTCTGTCCCATCCAGGGCAAAATCTTGAAGGAATACCAGTCGTAGGCGGGCGCCAGTGGCTTGGCCACCCGAGAAAACTCGAGCACCAGCAATTTGCCACCCGGTTTCAACACGCGCCGCATCTCGGACAAGGCGTGGTCTTTGTGCGTCATGTTGCGCAAGCCAAAGGCAACACTGACTCTATCAAAGTATCCGCTGGGAAAAGGCAGCTTTTCAGCATCGCAAACGGCCGTGGGCAGCAACATGCCTTTATCAGTCAGGCGGTCGCGACCCACGCGCAGCATGGAGTCGTTGATGTCGGTAAGCCAGACCTCGCCCGTAGCGCCTGCCTTTTTCGCAAACGCGCGGGCCAGATCACCGGTGCCGCCCGCGATATCCAGCACTTTCATGCCCGGACGGACATCGGCACGGCCCACCGTGAACGCCTTCCAGGCACGATGCAGCCCCATGGACATCAGGTCATTCATGACATCGTAGCGCTGGGCCACGGAATGAAAGACCTCGGCCACCTTGCCCGCTTTTTCTGTTTCGGCAACGGTTTGAAAGCCAAAGTGCGTACTGGAGTCGGACTGGGCCTGCCCTGCTGACTGGCCGGGCTCTTGGGAAGTATGGGTTTTTTGCATGGTTTGCCAATCGTACATCATTATGCAGGCGCCAGCCTGACCCGGCTTGCACCCAACCATTTTCGCAGGCAAATGACAGCAATGTGTAATTTTCACAAACCTGACATATTTGCGCCATATTATGTAGACCGTGGGAGCATAGGCAATCCGGCCACAGGTTTGAATTTTGCCATAAACAGCCCCTGACCCATGCCTTTTCATATATTTAACGTACATTAAGCGCCATGAGCACTACCATACTAGTTGTAGAAGATGAGCCCGCAATCCAGGAGCTTATTTCGGTCAATTTGTCATTTGCCGGCCACAAAGTGCTGCGCGCCTTTGACGCCGAACAGGCACAGACCCTGATCAGAGCCGAGCTTCCGGATCTGATATTGCTGGACTGGATGCTGCCGGGGGCATCGGGCATTACCTTGGCCAGAACCCTGCGCTCCGACGAACGCACACGCCACGTGCCTGTCATCATGCTGACCGCCAAAGGCGCCGAGCACGACAAGGTCGAAGGCCTTGAGGCAGGCGCCGATGACTACATCACCAAGCCCTTCTCGCCCAAGGAACTGATCGCGCGCATCAAGGCGGTACTGCGCCGACGCGCACCCCAGCTGACTGACGACGTCATACAGATAGGCGACCTGAAGCTGGATCCGGCCACACACCGCGTCACCGGCGCCGGGCTGGCGCTTACCGTCGGCCCAACCGAGTTCCGTCTGCTACACTTTTTCATGACGCACACTGAACGAGTGTTTTCACGCGCCCAGTTGCTGGATCAGGTCTGGGGCGACCACGTCTTTGTAGAGGAACGTACCGTAGACGTGCACATACGGCGCCTGCGCAAGGCTCTGGAACCCAGCAAGCTTGAAAACCACATCGAAACAGTGCGCGGCGCGGGCTATCGCTTCGCCACGCAGTTGCCCAACCCCGCCTGAGCCCCATACCTGACATCATCAGCCCAGCCTTAACGCCCCTACGCCCAGAACCGTCGTCATCATGATAAAAACCGTTATCTCCATAGGCTTGTGGGCATTGTTGGGCTGGATGTTCGGCTCCTGGCTGGGTCCGCATGCAGGCTGGAGTATTTTTACCGTGGGGCTGACAGGCATGATACTGGTCAGTGGCCGCCAGCTCATGCTGATACAGCGCTGGACGGCAGACACGGATGCCTCGCCGCCCCATTCAGTGGGCCCCTGGGACGACATTCTGTCTGTCATCTATCGTAAGCTGCGTAAAGACAAACATGAAATCACAGAGCTGAACCGGCATGTGGACAGCATCATGCTGGCAGCCGAAGCCTTGCCCGATGGCGCCATTACGCTGGATGAAGCCATGCTGCTGACCTGGTGCAACAAGACGGCGGGCGAGCACCTGGGCCTGGATCTGGAAGCTGATCGCCAGCACAGCATCTTCAATATACTGCGCGTGCCCGAATTTGCCCGCTACGCCCGTCAGACCGACTGGCCCGCCCCCCTGCTCATACACCTGAACAACGACGGACATGAGAAGGCGCTGCTGGTGCAGCTCACCCGCTATGGCCTGGGCCAGTTCCTGCTGGTGACCCGCGACGTCACCCAGGTGGAAAAGCTGGAAACCACACGCAAAGACTTCGTTGCCAATGTGTCGCACGAATTGCGCACGCCCCTGACGGTGCTGTCGGGCTTCCTGGAAACCCTGCACGATATGCCGCACGAGTCCCTGAGCGACGAGCAGCGCCTGCGCTATTTGTCCATGATGCTGGAGCAGGCGCAGCGCATGCAGGCCATAGTGGAGGACCTGCTTACCCTGTCAACGCTGGAGTCCTCGCCTTCGGCCGAAGGCGAGCCGGTACGCATGGCCGCACTTATGCGCACCGCCCTGCAGCAGGGCCGGGTGCTGTCCAACGACCAGCATGTATTTGTAGAGAACATCGACGAAGACCTGTGCATCACCGGCATAGAAACCGAACTGGCCTCGGCCGTGTCCAACCTGCTGACCAACGCCATACGCTACACGCCGAAAGACGGCACCATTACCGTAAGCTGGTATATCGATGAGCAGGGCAAAGCCTGCTATTCGGTGCAAGACACAGGCATAGGCATCGCTGCGCAAGACATTCCGCGCCTGACCGAACGTTTTTACCGCGTCGATCGTGGCCGCTCGCGCGCCACCGGCGGCACGGGGCTGGGCCTGGCCATAACCAAGCATGTAGCCATGCGGCACCAGGCAGAACTCACGATAAGCAGCCGCTTTGGCGCGGGCAGCCTGTTTTCCCTGATTTTCCCGGCCTCCCGGGTCAGCCAGGCCGACTGAATCGCCCCGGTCGACGCGTACGTGGGGCCGCTGGGGGCAAAAACACACTAAAATGGCCGTCTGCATGCCCCAGGGCCCAACAATCCCCCAGACGGAACCATCATGTCCACAACCAATGTACTGCCCCCCTTTCATCTGGCCTTTCCCGTACGCGACCTGACCGAGGCTCGCGCCTTCTATGGCGATCTGCTGGGCTGTCCTGAAGGACGCTCATCCGAGCTATGGGTGGACTTCAATTTCCACGGCCACCAGATCGTGGCGCATCTGTCGCCCGAAGAATGCGGCGGCACGCAAACCAGCAGTGTCGACGAGCACAACGTGCCTGTCCGCCATTTTGGCGCAGTCCTGGAAATGCCGGTCTGGGAGGCCCTGGCCGCCAAACTGCAGGCCGCCGGCACCAAGTTTGTGATCGAACCCTATATACGCTTCAAGGGCGAGCCCGGCGAGCAAGCCACCATGTTCTTTCTGGATCCATCGGGCAATGCCCTGGAATTCAAGTCATTCAAAGACCTTGGCTCCCTGTTCGCAAAATAACGCGGTCATGACGGGCCGGGGCAATACCGATAGATCCGAATGGGTCATGGTCCCTCAAGGCGACCGGACCCTGCTACTGATCTTTGGCGACCAGATCGATGTGGCAACGGGTCGCCGTTGCGCCACTG
Organism: Alcaligenaceae bacterium; assembly: GCA_013416405.1. GTDB lineage: Bacteria > Pseudomonadota > Gammaproteobacteria > Burkholderiales > Burkholderiaceae_B > Pusillimonas_C. The sequence goes on along the minus strand of JACCET010000002.1, from coordinate 143,791 downwards.
CCGCTACCGCCTTGCGCGCCGCCGACCTTCCCGGCGTTACCGATATCGTGCCCTCCTTCAACCAGGTCGCGTTGCACTATCGACCCGGCCTGCCGGGCACCCACCATGACAGCGGGCTCCTGGCGGCGGCCATACGCACAACGCTGGCGGGCGCGCTGTCCGATACGGATCGCACCGACCCGGGCAGAACCATAGACATCCCCGTTTGCTACGGCGGCCAGTACGGCCCCGACCTGGCTGACGTGGCCCAACATTGCGGACTCACGCCCGAAGAAGTCATACACCTGCACAGCCACCAGCCCGCCTATGTATTCATGCTGGGCTTTGCACCTGGCGCGCCTTATATCGGCGTGCACGACGAACGCCTGGCCATAGGCCGGCGCGCAACCCCACGCACTGCACTTCCCGCCGGTTCGGTGGCCATCGCAAACCTGCAGACCATTATTTATCCCAACGCCTCACCCGGAGGGTGGCACGTCATAGGCGCAACACCCGCCATTTTGTTCGATCCCGCACAAGAACCTCCCACACTGTTCGCACCTGGCGACAGCGTGAACTTCGTTCCCATCAGCCCTGCTTCGTTCCAGGCCATGAAAGACGAGCAGGCATGAGCATACGCGTCATCAAACCCGGCATGCTGTCCAGCTTTCAAGACCTGGGACGCACCGGCCACCAGCACCTGGGCGTACCGGTGGCCGGTGCCATGGATAGCCGTGCACACCGCTTGGCCAATCTGCTGGTGGGCAATGAAGAAAACGAGGCCACGCTGGAAATCACCCTGTCCGGGCCAACGCTGCGTTTTGATGCGCCCGCCTGCATCGCCATCTGCGGCGCACAGCTGAATCCAATGCTGAATAAAGAACCGCTGCCGAATAACCGCCCCATCATCGTGCGCGCCGGCGACATTCTGGCATTTGGCGCAAGGGCCTCGGGGCTGCGCGCCTATCTGGCCTGGCATGGCGGCATCGTCCTGCCGGCTGTGATGTCCAGCCGCAGTACGTATCTGCCTGGTGGATTTGGCGGCTATCAGGGGCGGGCCCTGCGCAAAGACGACATCCTGAGCCTGGCCGCGAATCTGGCCGACACCGACCTGGACGCCCTGGCGCACAAGCTCTGGCAACTTAAAGTCTATCTGCCGGCCATCCTGGGCCTGAACCCCAGGCCAGCCATACGGGCTGTGCTCAGCGCCGACGCACCACTCTTCACCCCCGACTCCGTCCAGGCTTTCTTTACCAGCGAATACCGGATCAGCCCCCAATCCCAACGCATGGGCTATCGGCTTTCAGGCAGGCCATTGAAGCAACGCTCCGACCAACAGCTTTTATCGGCCGCCACCAGCTTCGGCAGCGTGCAAGTGCCAGCCGACGGCAACCCCATCGTATTGATGGCCGACCGCCAGACCACGGGCGGCTACGCCAAGATTGCCCATGTCGCCACAGTGGATCTGCCTCTGCTGGCCCAAGGCATGCCGGGCGAAACGCTGCGTTTCATGGAAATTAAACTGGATCAGGCCCGCGAGCTGGATGGCCGGCTGGAAGAGGCTTTTGCCAGTTTGCGGCTAAGCCTGGCGCCGCTACGCGAATTGTTTTACTGAAATTCCGGCCTTGGCCACGGACTTGGCCCAGGCCTGCGCATCAGGCCGAGAGCTGGCTGATTGCGGCCTCGCGCTGGTCGACCACGGTAAGTATGGACAGAAAGCCGCTGATATCAAACACTTCGTGAACCTGGGGTTGCAGTGCGCATAAAACCAGCTGCCCCGATTGCTGCTTCAGGCTCTTGGCCAGCATAAGGACGACTCGCAGGCCCGCGCTGGAGATGTAGTCAAGCTTGCCAAAATCAAGCACACACAAACGCTCGCCCTGCTGAACATAAGCCAGCAAGCCCGATTCCACTTCTGCCGCATTCGCGCTGTTGATCTGGCCTGCCACCGAGACTACCAGAACATCGCCGACTTTTTCGCTTGAGAGACTCATGAGGTAACCGTTGTGTTGAAAGAACTTGATTGTAGCGAGTTCAAGGGCCAGCACCAAGAAAACCCGCCATGAAAATCGACCATGGCCTTGAACACCTGATTCAACTGGCGATAATCGCGGCTTTGCAGGGACACGCCGTGCCGGGCCAGGAATTCCAGCGGACGCTCGACGAAAGCTGCTCGCAAACTGGCATCCTGCCCGCAGATTTCCAGAAGGCCGGTCAGCGATATCCGGTCGGTATTCGCCATCGACAGGCGCTGCAGGCCACTGCGCTCGGTCAGGTCGCCGGTGACGGGCCCGGACAGCGCGCCCGCCGTTGTTTTGACGGACTTCAGCACATGTGAAACCCGCCCCAGCAGTTCAGGCCAGGCATGCAAATCAGTCTGGCGGAACAAGCGCATGCAGCGGTACAAGTCCGTTTGAGGACTATCCAGCCCCCAGCGCCAGCTGCATGGCTGAGTCAGCAGCGTCCAGACGGGTATGCCCAGCGCCCCCGCAAGATGGGCCGGGGCGCTATCTATGGTGATGAGCAAGTCCAGACTGGCAATGAGGTCAGCCAGATCAGCCACATCGCTCACGCCTTGTCCACAGGCCTGGACTGACGCCGCCCAAGGTTGCTGCATCAACAGCCGTTCGTCATCGCCCCACTGCACACTGACCCAGGCTATGTCCGGATGCCCAGCCAGCAGAGGTTCAAGCATGGACAGGGGTATGGACTTGATGCCGCTGGCAACCCCGCTTCTGCTTGCCGACCAATTCAAGCCGACTCGTAAACCGCGCCGACCAGCGGCAGGCCTGCGCTGTGCGGTCAGGTAGGCGGCGCCCTGCTCGGGATCAGCGCATAAAGCCCCCATGCGCATCAGCGGCACCTGCGCTTTGGGCGGGTCAGCAAGCACTTGTTCATGGCTCACAGGCTCCACCTGCAGGTTTTGCCGTCGTATGAAACGATGCAGCTCCGGGCGGCACTGTATTCTTGTCCTGCTAAAGTGGGCGGCAACCGGGCGGATATAACGCAGCTGTTGAACAATATCGCCTATACCCTGTTCGGCCACGACAAGCAGGTCTCGGGCGCGTGGCCCCGGCACAACCGACATGATGGTGGACGAACGGGGGTCGCGGTGCACCACGCCCCAGGGAGTGGTGGCATCCCACAGCATGCACTCGCCCTCGCCCGTGGCGGGCCGCCAGACATCGACATTCAGGCACCACAGCTGTCCATTGGTGGGAGGCCCCGCGCAAATATGCAGGTCATCGACCAGCCAGTGAAAGTGCAAAGGGAAGGGTTCAAGAGCGTCCATGCCATCTTGCCCTGGCAGCATACCCAGGCAGTCATCCCGTTTACTCATGACCCGGTGCCGCCTTCGAGTCTGTTCCTGAAATTTGCCCGAGCAGATCGTCAAGCTCATCCTGAGAAAAGGACATACCCGTAAAGTCGGATGGCGTATAAACGGTGGCAGCCGATGCCTGACACGCATCAGCCAACTGTTGCACGCTAGCCCGGATGCTATCCAGCAAGGCTTGGACGGTCGATAGGCTATGCCGTCCCGCATACCGGCACGACAGAACCAGCGCTCCATTTTCCAGCCAACCATCAAAGGCCAGCAGATGACGGCGTTCGGCGTCAGCCGCCCTCTCGGTGCCGGCCCCCAGGCGCAGCAAGGCCATCGCCTCAGTACCAAACTGACTGATTTCACCCACGAAGTTGAACGACAGCTGGGGCGCTATATGCAGATCCGCATGCCCGCCGTAGCGCAACAAACCGTAGCTCATGCCGTGATCGGGAATGCTTCTGAGCGTTTCCTTCAGGGACACGACCCAGGCCTGCAGGTCTGGCGCCGGCCCGGACAACACGGCAGGATAGCGTGTGGTGAACCAGCCTATGCTGCGCGACAGGTCTATATCTGGATCGAAAGGCTGGCGCCCATGGCCTTCAAGTTCCCATGCCAAAGAACCTTGCGCCCAATCGGCCAGACCCAGTCCGACTGCAGCCAGCACGGCCTCGTGCGGACGCAAGCCAAAGACCGTGGACATACCCTCTAGAAAGCGCTGCGCCAGCGCCGGATCCAGCGCCAGACGGGCTTCCTGCACGCTCCCTTCCGCGTTGCAGCCTGCGGGTTCATCCACCGGCACCTTTATTGCAACCTTTGCTGCGCGCGCGACCTTGCCCCAATAGGGCAAGGCGGCGCCGGCAGGCAAGACCCGATCCGACAGCGCCCTGGACCACCACGTCCAGCTTGTGGAAGCCGGTGCCGCCGATGTGCCTGCATCCAGCAGCTGCACGGCAAGATCGTCGGCCAGTATCGACCACGACACCATATCGAAGACAGCATGATGCACCACTACGACCAGACGGGCATGATTGTTCGGCAAGGCAATGGCTCCCATCGCAAAGACGCTGCCCTGGCTTAGATCCAGTGATGCCATCAGCGTATCGGCCAGCTCATCCTCGGCGGTCTGCAGGGTGGCGGCATCCGGTGCCGTGTCTTGTACTAGCTGCAGGGTGGGCACCCGTGGCGGCGCAAGCTGCTGCATTATGCCTTGGGATCCCGACATCCAGCACACACGCAAAGCATCATGCCTGGCCTGCACGGCTTCCGCGGCTGCACGCAGTCTGGCCATGGTCGGCATGACAGGCAAGGCGAATACCGCCGTCAGGCACCAGCGATTGCGATCATGCATGGGCGTTTCCATGAACCAACGCTGTATGGGTGTAAGCGGTACCGGTTCGGCCACGGCCTCACGTCCGGCCAGTTCACTGGCGGGAACGGCAAGCTGCACCAGGCCGCGCGGCGTAGGCGCCTGAAATACCTGCGTGGGCGTCAGGGCCAGGCCATGTCCACGCGCCCTGCCGACTATCTGTATGGCCATGATGGAATCACCGCCCAAGGCAAAGAAGTCATCGTCGGGCCCGACCTCGTCGCACTGCAGAACAGATCGCCATAGCGCTAGCATGGTGTCCAAGGCATGATGGGTTGGCCGCGCTTGCGGCACGGCCGGCATGCCTGGCGCTGGCGTCGGTGCCGCGGCCTTTGCCAGCAAAGCCTGGCGATCTATCTTGCCATTGACCGTCAGCGGCAAGGTGGCACACACCACGCAGCGCTGCGGCACCATGGCCGCAGGCACTTGCCCGGACAGCCAGGCAATCAACGCCTCGCCACTTACCTCGCCGGCCACGGCCACGCATAAGGCAGGTTCACGCCCTTCACGGTGCTCGACCAGCACCACCGCATCTCTGATCCCCACATGAGTCAGCAAAAGCTCGGCTAGTCCGGCCGGTTCTATGCGATGACCACGTATCTTGACCATATCGTCGCCACGCCCAAGAAAGACGATGGCGCCGTCCGGGCGCCGACGCCCAAGGTCACCGGTGCGATAGCAACGTTGTGCGTCGTGTGCCACGCCGAATCTTTCCTTGCCTGTAAGCTCGGGCTGTGTGTACCCCAGTGCAACGGCCGCGCCGGAGATAACAAGCTCCCCTTCTTCACCGTCGGCAACCTGACGGCCGCAGGTATCCAGCAACGCCACGTGATAGCCCGCAAGCGGCGGGCCTACCGGCACAGCAGGATCACCCTCAAGTCGCAATTCGTTCAGCGCCTCGGTCATGCAGGCGCCGACTGTCGTTTCGGTGGGACCGTAGTGATTGAAAACGCGGCAGGCACCACCCAATGCCTGAATGCGATCCACCAACCGCCATGACAGCACATCACCTCCCAGGATCAGGGCGCGTCGCGGCAGCAGCGACCGTGCATCAGGTGCATCAAGCAGCGCGGCCAGGTGTGTGGGCACGATCTTGAGCACATCGACAGGCGTACCCGCCATCCAGCGCTGCAGGGCCGCCGGGTCGCGGGCCGTTTCTGTATCGACGGCATGCAGAATGCCGCCCGTCCATAGGGCGCCAAACACCGAGGTATAGCCCAGGTCGGCAGCAAACGAAGAGACCATGGCAAAGGACAGCGGGCCAGTTATGGCAAGGCGCTCGAGCATGGCCGGCACATAGGTGGCAATGGCGCCATACGATACACGCACGCCCTTGGGCCTGCCTGTGGAACCGGAGGTATACAGCACATAGGCCGTGGCATCCACAGTGATATGCGGTGCAGACCCGCCCGTGTCCCCCGGACGCTGTCCACGCTCCCATTCCACAACGGCCAGCGTATGCAAGGGACGACGCGAACCCGCAGCGATGACCACGGCGGTGGCGGCGCTATCCTTCAGCACATAAGCATGGTGCTCATCGGGGTGTTCGTTGTCTAGCGGCACAAAGGCGGCGCCCAGGCGCATGGCGGCCAGCATGGCAACGACAGGCCCCAGGCCGCGTTCCAGCCTGAACGCCACCCTGTCGCCGGCTTGCACACCCGCAGTAGCCAGGCGCTGTGCCAGGGCAATGGCCATGCCGTCCAGCCCGGCATAATCGACCTGGCCTGATTGATCGATCACGGCGATCGCAGTCGGCCTCAGGCTTGCCGTGGCGGCCACCCTACCGGCCAGCGTCTCCAGTTGTGCATCTGCCGCCAGCGGCTGGTCAGGCGTATCTTGTGCTGCCTGGGTGAATGACTCCAGAATCTGCGTGTAGCGCAGCAACCAGGACTGAACCCTGTCAGCGTCGAACAGATCACGGTTGTAATAAGCGTCTATGTGCAGCCCATCGGCATCATGCAGGATATTCCAGTTCAAATCCCAGCGCACCGCGCCATGCGCATTGGCATCGACTTGAGTTTCCAGGCCCGTGAAGCAGGGCGCGGCATCCATGCGATCCAGATTGAAAGACACCGAAGCCAACGGCGGGCGCGCAGGATCTCGCCGCAAGCCAAGATCCTTGATCAAACGCGGATAGGGATAATTTCTATGTGCCATGCCCTGCGCGACAGCCTGCTGGGTCAAGGCCAACAGGCTGTCCACCGCTGCGGCCGGATCCATGGCCAGGCGCAAGGGCAGCACGGCAACGCAATAACCCGCCAGCGCGGAAGCCCCCAGTTCGGGCTGCCCTGCCGAGAAAATAGCCACGGACATATCCCGCTGACCCGAAAGCTCGGACAGCAAACGCGCATAAGCGGCCAGGCAAACTGAAAACAGCGAGCTACCGGATTGCCTGCCCACCGCTTCCAGAGCGGCACGCAATTGCACCGGCACGTGGCGGCGCGCACGCGCGCCCGCATAGGTTTGCAATGCCGGACGTGGTCGGTCGGCGGGAAGATCCAGCGGCAGTGGCTGCGTGGTGTACATGGATCGCCAGTAGTCTGCCGCCTCGGGAGCCTGGGCCTGCATACGCGCATGTTCCACATAGCGGCGATACGGTACCGCCTCAGCCAAAGACGCCGGCCGGTTTTCCATGCGAGCGCTATACAGCTCGGCCAACTCAAGCGCGATCAGCTGCAGCGACCAGCCGTCGACAATCAAGTGTGGCATGGCCAGCACCAGCCGGTGACGATCAGGTGCCAGCGCCATGATCCAGGCTCGCAGCATGGGGCCGTGTTCCAGGTCGAGGGGTGTCAGCACGGCGTCATCCAGCCATTGCCGAAACGCCTGCTCATCGCCCTGCCAGTTCAGATCCGATACATCGGGTGCCAGCTCGCGATGAATGATCTGGGTGGCCCCATCTTCGGGAAAAGTCGTACGCAAGGCTTCGTGCCTGGCGCATACCTGGTGCAGCGCCCACTGCAAGGCTTGCGTATCCAGCGCCCCCTGGAAGTCGAAGATCAGGGATTGGTTGTAGGCAGCCGAAGCCTCTGGACTGAAAGCAGCCAGCAGCCGCAACGCAGTCTGCCCCGGCGTTGCCGGAAGCGCCACGGCTTCAGGCGCAAGAACCGCAGACAGCGATGGTGAAGCAATGGCGGGCGAGCGCAGCATGCCGCAGGCGCGCATGCCTAGAACCGACTCGCGCACCGCGTTCTGGATGTGCAGCAGATCCTCGTCGGTATGGGCGGTGGACAGAAAGCAGGTGCGCCCTTCCCACACATAGACACCGTTCTGGATCATATGGTTGTAGAACAGGTCGCTGGCACCCACAAAGCGAAACAGCGACGAGAACGAATGTACCGAGATTCCGCTGTCTTCTTCGGCGAGTATGTCATTCAGGCGGGCGACGAAATCGTGGGTGCGCCGGTTAAGGTCTTCCTGCAGGCCTGGCCCGGCGTCTTCAAGATATTCCAGCACGGCCCGCGCCGCGGCCATAGCCAGCGGATTCTTGTTGAACGTGCCCGCAAAAAATGTGCGCTCGCCACGCGGGGCCTCGCCCCCGTCCAACGACCATGGGCCGCCGTCCAGTGCATCCAGGTAGCGGGCCTGACCAGCTACCACACCTATGGGCAGGCCACCACCCACGATCTTGCCATAAGTGACCAGGTCGGCCTGCACGCCTGCCCAGGCTTGCGCCCCGCCCAGCGCGGCCCGGAAACCCAAAAGCACTTCGTCGAATATCAGCGCGGCGCCGGACTTATGGGTCTGTTCGCGCAGGCGCTGCAGGAAGGCTTGAGGCTGGCGATCAGGCCTGCGCCCCTGTACCGGTTCGACCAGCACGGCCGCAACGCTATCGCCCAGGCTGGCCAGGATTTCCAGCGCCCCTGCTTCGTCACCATAATCAAGTAGCACGACGTCGTCGGCCATGCCCTGCGGCGTGCCCCCGGCCATGGGTACGGCGGCACCATCGGCGCCCGGCTGTGCCAGCACACCATCGAAATGGCCGTGGTAAGAACCCTGGAACATCACCACGGTTTGCCTGCCGGTGGCATGTCGGGCCAGCCGCAGCGCCGTCATGACGGCCTCGGTGCCGCTATTGCAAAAGGCAGCCCGGGCATTGCCGGTCAGACGGCACAGGCGCTGCGCGACCTCGCCGGCCAGATGGGCCTGCGGGCCGATGAACAGGCCCCGTTCATTGATATGCCGCTGAATGGCCTGCGTAATGAAATCAGGGCTGTGGCCAAACAACTGCACACCGAAACCCATGGCAATATCCACATAGCGGTTGCCATCCACGTCAAACATCTGGCTGCCTTGGCCGCGCGAACCCACGATGGGGTACAGCATGGCTTTGGTTTCGGGCCGATAACCCGCAACGGCACGACTGTCGGCAAGATAGGGGCCGAATCTGCTGCGCTGCTCGCGCGAGGCCCGGCTGCGCTGCGCGTAAGCCTTGGAGAATTGATCCAGGCCTGCCTGCTGCCCGGCCGAGAGCGCCTGAACAGGCCGGTCTGATGATGCTTCTACGGCCGCCACCTGCCGCAGCGGCACGGGTGCTGCCGCCATGGCAGGCACAGGCGCTGGAGCCGCCGCCGTGGCATGGCTGGACTGCGCCAGCACATGCGCTATCAAGCGTGCCGGCGTTCCCAGGGTTTCAAACAATGCGCGCCTTGGGATGGCTATCGACCATTTCCGTTCGAGCGCTGCCACCGCCTCGGTAAGGGCCAGCGAATCAACACCCATTTCCAGGAAACCACGATCCGAATCCCTATCGCCTTCGGCCAGCTGCAGGGATCGGCCCAGGAAGCGCGCTACCTCGGCAGCCAGGACTTCCGGCGCTTGCGGCTGCGCCTCAGGCTCGGCAACGGCGGCTGAAGACACCGTTGCCGAGCCTGTCGAAGCATGAGGCAGCCGTTGCACGACTTGCTGCTCGACCCAATGGCGACGCCGCTCAAAGGGATAGCCGGGCACGTCCATGCCTTGATGCTTGCCGTGCAGGACATTCCAATTCAAGGGAACCCCCGCTACATACAGCTTGGCCAGCAACTGACCCAGTGTCCGCCCGCCAGGCTGATTACGACGCAAGGTGGGCACCAGCACCGGTACATTTTCCTGAAACGCCGGGCAGCGGCTGGCCGTGCCCGTCAGGTTAGGGTTTGCGCCCACTTCGATCAGCACATCCACATTCATGCGGGCAAGCGTAGACACACCCTCGGCAAAACGCACGGGTTGCCGTATATGGCTCACCCAGTAGTCCACCGTATCGAATGGCGCATCCGTCGTGCCCGTTAGGTTAGACACTACAGTCAGCCTGGGCGGAGACAGGGTCGCACTGGCCACCACCGATGCAAAAGCGGTCAGCGCCGGCTCCATCAAACGAGAATGAAAGGCGTGAGACGTACGCAACAGCTGAGTCCCCACGCCCTGATGTTCCAGGGCCTCGCAAACCCACGTTACTTCCTGTGCCGGCCCTGAAATCACGCACTCGTCGGGCGCATTGAGCGCGGCCAAATCTATGCCAGCCACGAGCTCTTCTGGCAATTGGTTCAGGCATGACGCCGACGCAAATACCGCCGCCATCGCGCCATCTTGCGAGGCGTCCGCCATCAGGCGGCCACGCTCGACCACCAGACGCAAAGCATCGTCCAGCGTGAACACGCCCGCACGACAGGCCGCCACCCACTCACCCAGGCTGTGGCCTATCATGACATCAGGAACAATGCCCCATGACTCCAGCCGTTCAGCCAGCGCATAAGCCAGTGTGAACAAGGCCGGTTGTGCCAGGCGGGTGTCAGACAATGACATGCCTTGCGGCGTATCCCCGAACATCAACTCGGTCAACGGATAGCCGAGCAAAGGCGTCACAACACGTGCGCAGCGATCTATTGTCTGTTTGAATAGAGGGTCTGTTTCGTACAGGTCTTTACCCATGCCGGCCCACTGGCTGCCTTGCCCGGTAAACATGAACGCAACCCTGGGTTTATGGGACACGGGCTTGCCGCAAGCGCCGCCCATGGGATCCTGGCCCGCCACAATATCCTGCAAGCCGGCCACCAGCGCGGCGGCATCGGCACCCGAGACTGCTGCGCGTAGGGCATGACTGTTGCGCCCACGCGCATACACGGCCACGGCCCGACGCAGATCCAGGCCGTCTTGTGCAATCCAGGCCGCCAGCCTGCCGGCCACCCTGGTCAGTCCAGTCTGATCCGGCGCAGAAAAAGGCAATACTATGGGGCCCGCCGCAGCGGGCTCGTTGACCGCCACGGGTTCAGGTGCCGCCTGCAATATCAAATGCGCATTGGTGCCACTGAAGCCAAAGCTGCTGACACCTGCCAGTCGTAGTGGCGCCACAGGCCAATCTTGCTTGCGGTCGATAACACGCAGCGGCAGGGTATTCCAGGCTATGCGAGGGTTGGGCCGCGATTGATGCAGCGTGGGCGGCAGCTTGCCCACCTCGAGCGACAGCACCAGCTTAATCAGGCCAGCTATACCGGCTGCGGCTTCAAGATGTCCGATATTGGTCTTGACGGCACCCAGCAGCAAGGGATGCGGCCGTCCTGGCCCGTAAGCCTCGGCCAAGGCTTGCACTTCAATGGGATCACCCAAAGGCGTGCCCGTGCCATGGCACTCCACCACTTGTACATCACCCGGTGCCAGGCCGGCATCGGCCAGTGCAGCCCGGATCAGGGCCGCCTGAGCACTGGCGTTAGGCGCCGTCAGGGAACTGGCCCGCCCGTCATGATTGACGGCGCCGCCACGTATGACGGCACGGATGTGATCCCCGTCGCGCAAGGCGTCGGACAGGCGCTTCAAGACCACGAAGCCGGCGCCCTCACCCCGCACATAGCCATCGGCGCCCGCATCGAAAGTACGACAAGCATGGTTGGGGCTAAGCATGCCTGCGGCGGCAAACCCGCGCGTCAGCTCATCGGAAATCAGGGCATTGACACCGCCCGCCAGGGCCATGTCGCACTCGCCCGACTGTAGGCTGCGGCAGGCAGTATGGACGGCAACCAGTGACGAGGAACATGCCGTGTCTATGGCCATGGCCGGCCCCGTAATATCCAGGCTATGCGCCAGCCGACCCGCCGCCGCGCTGGCTGAATTGCCCGTGGCCGCAAGCGGTGTGAAGCCTGCCTCGGTGCCATGAAAACGGGCGGCGTAATCATGGGTGCTGATGCCCAGAAATACGCCACTGTTCCTGGGCCTGCGTGCCGGATCGGCCAGACCGGCATCTTCCAGCGCGTGCCAGGCAATCTCAAGGGCCAGACGGTGCTGCGGATCCATTTGTGCCGCCTCGATGTCGCGTACACCAAAGAAAGCCGCATCAAAGCATTCCATGTCCTGGATATAGCCGCCAGGTGGCAGGCACTCGCGTTCAGGCCGGCCGGCAGGCGGATCGCCCACAGCATTCACACCACCTTCGAGCAGGCTGCGAAACTCAGCCAAATCATTGGCGCCCGGAAAGCGGCAGCCCGCCCCCACCACGGCAATCAATGCGTCTTGCTCACGCTGGGCCGGCCCTGCATTCGCGGCCGCCGGCGCCAGTTCTTCCTTGGCACCTGCAGCCACATGAGCGATCAGGCGGGTGATGCTTGGATAATCGTAGGCAACGGTTTCAGGCAATTCCAGCCCAGCCTGCCGCCCCAGGGCAAAGGCAAGTTCAGTCGAACCCAGGGAGTCCAGGCCCATCTCGGCAAAACCCCGGCCCGCATCTATGGATGCCTCGGGTAAATTGAGCCGGTCGGCCAGCCAGGCCGTCAGCCAGCGCGTCAATGCGCCTGTATCCGGGTCGCCGTTCGGTTGCGAATTAGGTACCGATGGCGCTTGCTGTGCGGTCATGGCTTTCCACTGCGCGATCACCGGCAGGGATCCATCGAGAAAGGCACGCTTGTTGGCCAGCCTCTGTATTTTCCCACTGGACGTTCTAAGCACCGATCCGGGCGGCACCAGCACCAGCTGCGACAAAGGCAGTTCCAGATTCTGCCAGACCGCCTGAACCACCGCCTGCATGATGGGTTCGGGCGATTCGCCGCGCCGCGAACGCTCGAGCTCTTGCACCAGCACGACCTGCTCGCGGCCGCCTTCGGGATCTGCAATCGCAAAGGCCGCGCCATTGTCGCGACGCAAGGCCTCATGCGCGTCTTGCGCGACACGCTCGATATCGTGGGGATAGAAGTTGGCGCCGCCCAGAATGATGAGGTCTTTGATGCGCCCCGTCACGAACAGCTCTTGCTCGTGGAGCACGCCCAGATCACCGGTGCGCAAATAGCCGCCCGCCTGGGCCTCGCCCGCGATCACGGCGCCAAAGGTGGCTGCCGTTTCCTCGGGCCTGCGCCAGTATCCTTGCGCTATCGTGGGGCCACCCACCCAGATCTCGCCTACGACATGCGACGGGCAGCGCCTGAGTGTTTCCGGATCCACAATAGCGATGGGCACATCAGGCAAGGGGCATCCGCTACCGGGCATGACCCGGCTGCCCCCGACACCCTCGTCGACAATGCGGGCCTGGCCCTGTTCCAGCGCGGCAATATCGAAATGGCGCATGACTGGCTCGGCGCCTGTGGGACTGGCCGTGACCGCGAGCGTGCTTTCAGCCAGCCCATAGGCCGGTGCAAAGGCCGCGCGCCGAAAGCCATGGGCCTGAAATTCGGTGCTGAACTGCTCCAGGACCACCGGATTGATGGGTTCGGCGGCATTCATGGTCATGACAAGGCTGGAAAGATCCAGTTCCGCCCGGTCTTCAAGCGCAATGCGGCGGCAACACAGGTCGTAGGCAAAGCTGGGCGCCGCCGTATGTGTGCCCCGGTAGCGCGACACGGCCGACAGCCATAGCAGCGGCTTTTGCAAAAAGGCATTGGGCGCCATCTGAACCGAAGCGCAGCCGGAGTACAAGGGCTGCAGCAAACCAAAGATCAGGCCCAGGTCATGAAAGGCCGGCAGCCAGCTGACCATGGTGGATGCTGGGCTCAGGGCCCAGGCCGACTGCATGCGTGCCATGTCCTGCACAAGATTGCCATGGCTTACGCGCACACCCTTGGGCAGCGCGGTGGACCCCGATGTGTACTGAAGAAAAGCAATATCGTCAGCCTGGATATCCGCCAGGCTGAATCCCGGTTCGTCAGGCAGGTCATCGGTGGCTATCCATTCCAGGGCGCCCAACTGAGTGCTGGACCGACTCCATTCCTGGCTGGCACTCACCAGATCGCTGCTGGTCAGTGCCACTCGTGCTCCCGAATCACCGGCCACCGCCACCAGACGCTCTATCAGGCGATTGCGCCGGGGCGGATTGATGGGTGTTGCCAGCCTGCCGGACGACAGACAGGCCATGAAGGCGGCCAGGAACTCCGGCCCCGCCTGAAACACCAGCAACACAGGCTCACCTGGCGCGCTTACGCGTTCTATGCGAGCGGCAATGGCGCGCGTACGGGCAGCCAGCTCGGCCGCCGTCCAGCGGCATTGCTCGTTTCCTTGACTGTCAAGCAAGACATAAGACCAACGGTCGGACGCATCGCTTGCGCGCTGCTGCAGGATATGAGGTAGCAATATGGCGTCCATGGCCTGGGCTGGATGGTTCACGATAGGGGTTCCTTGGCTGTCAGGTTTTGCGGGCCACACCTCCGGCCGTGCCGGCAGCTGCCTTGCGCAATTCGAGCCGGCGCCGCATCAATTCATCAAGCTTGGCGTCCAGCCGGCGATCCAGCGTGGCCGCAATTTCTTTCTCAAGCGCGGTTTGCTGCTCGCTGCTGTGGCCAAGGTCGGCAATGCGACGCAGATCCTGGCGACTCAGGGAGAGCAACAGGCAGGGGTGGCGGGTGCGGCAGGTGGTGGGATTCGGTATGCCTTCGAGCAAGGCGAACTCTCCGAAGAAGTCGCCGACCTCCAGGACCTCCATGGCCAGTGCGGTGCCGTCTTCAAGCAGCACGGAGCTTTCCACACTGCCTCGGGCAATGATGTAGAAGCGTCCGCTGGTAGTACCCTCTTTGATCAATACGCTGTCGGCCGCCACCTCTTCGACCTTCAGCATGCTGCGCAAGCGCTCCAGGTCTGCAGGCGGTGCGCTGGCAAACAGCGGAATCTTGCGCAGCCGCTCGACGCTGATGTCTACGTCCTGACCCTCGTTCGCAATGGAAATATCGGCCTGTTTTTCCCACATGCCGGCATACACGCCGCCAAGGCGGAGCAAATCGTGGTGCTTGCCGTGCTCGACCATCATGCCATCTTTGAAGACGCAGATCAGGTCCATGTCGGGACACGACGCCAGACGATGCGTCACCGAGAACATGCTGCGGTCTTTGCTGACCCGGGACAAGGTGATGTTGATGGCGGACTCGGCTTCGGCATCAAGCGCCGAGGTCGCCTCGTCCAGCAGCAGTATCTTGGGATTGCGCAGCAAGGCGCGCGCAATGACCACACGCTGACGCTGTCCGCCCGAGAGCAGCTTGCCGCCCTCGCCCACGCTGGTCTCGTAGCCATTGGGCAGCGTTATGATGAAACTATGAATTTCCGCCGCCCGTGCCGCCTGCTCGACTTCCTGTTGGGTGGCATCGATACGGCCTATGCGAATGTTATAGGCAATGGAACCTTCGAACAGGGTGGTGTCCTGATTGACCACGGCCATCAAGGCTCGCAGGGACTGATTGTCGATATCGCGCACGTCAGTGTCGTTCAACAATACGCTGCCGCTCATGACATCATAGTTGCGCGACAGCAGATTGATGACGGTGCTTTTTCCGGATCCCGACGGCCCTACCAGCGCAACGCGCCTGGGGGTGGGCGCCTCCAGAGAGACGCCTTGCAGATTAAGGCTGTCACCGTTGTAGCTGAAGGACACGTCGTCGAAAGCGACACGCTGCAGTGGCTCCTGGAAAGGGGTGCCGGGGCGCGTGACAGAAGCCTCGTCGGGCTGGGCCAGCACGGTGTTGATGCGCTGCCAGCTGCCTACCGCCTGTATGGCCGGGGGCAGCAAACCCGCAATGGCGCCGGCCGAACCGCCGAAGGCCAGCAACAGGCCTATATAGGCAACCACGACCCCGCCCGACACGGTGCCGTTCAGCGAAAGCACGGCGCCCAGCCCTATGATGCCCAGTTGCGCGGCGCTGACCGCAAAGACCGTGACACGCCCCGTAAGCTCGCCCATCAGGTATTGCTTGTAGCTGGCCTTGTAGACTTCGTCGGTGTGCTCGTCGAACAGCACGCGCCGGTGCTCTCCGATATCCAGCGTGCGTATCACCGGAAGCAGCAAAATGGATTCTTTGATGAAGCCCGCCAGCTTGCCGTCCTGGACTTTGCGCGCGTAGGCCGCACGCACCGCGATTCGCCCCACCTGGCGCGGCAGCCAGAAAGCAATGACCAACAGCGATATGGTGGCCACCGCCATGCGCCAGTCGAGAATCACCGCCGTAATCAGGGAGCCGAACATCAGAAAACTTTTGGACACGATGCCCGGAACCGCACGCACAATGGCGTTTTCCATGATTTGCATGTCGGCCGAGAACATCGAGACCAGGTCGCCGCTTTTGAAGTGATTCAGCGAGCGTGACGACAAGGCCAGGAGCTTGTCGAAAACCTGGGTGCGGACATCGTTCAACGCCTTGGGCCCCAGTGTCGAGACACTGAAATCTATGGCAACGCCCGCGGCGGACGTGACCAGGAAACCGCCGAACAGATAAGCCAGCGTGCGCCAGATGACGCCTGCGTCATGCGCGGTTATGCCATCATCGAACAGCTGATTCAGCCAGATGGGCATGAATGTGGCATAAGCCGTCTGTATCAATATGCCTATGACCAGCAGCGTGCAGAAAAACCGATAGGGCCGCAACAAGCTTATGGTCCAGACGATGAACGGCCACAAGCCTTTGCCGGGCTGTTCCCGCGAAAGCGACTCACTCCATTGCAAAGTCAGCATGAGCAGCGACTTGCCGCTAGCCTGGTGCGCAACCTCTTCAAGCTCGGCGCCCGGCTGCATGGCACGCGCAAAAGCCAGCATGCCGTCGACACCATAGGTATCGAGCAGGAAACGCACGAAGGAACCGGCCCGTGCCGCGTCATCCGGATCACCAGCACCGCCTTCAAGCCGCGACGCCAGCCCTTCTATATCGGCGGCTTGGTCCAGGCGTATATGCACACCTTCTTCTGCCTTATGTGTCAGCAGATGCAGCAAGCCCACTCCGAACAGACCCAGGGCGGGCTCCGGGCACGCCAGACGCTGAGCAAGCAGTCGGCGCAAGAGCTCCTGTTCGGCGTCCTGCCCGGGGCTGGAGCGCAGGTCGGTCTTGACCTTGGGTGCCAGCCATTCAGCGCTATCGTCGGACTGCAGGCCCAGCAAGACGCGCGCATCGAGCTCCAGCTGCTCGAGCCGGCCGGAAGGAGACTTGAAGCCGCGGCGCAACCATGCCCATATTCTGTTTATCACTGTTTATCCTGCCGTGTTTGAGTTCTGTGAGCATTGTTCAATGACATGCCCGCGCTGATCCGTTTTCACCAGCCCAAGCAGGGTCCGGGCAATCGCTTCAGGATTTCCCGTCCAGGGGAAATGCCCGCTTGCACACGGTGTCAGGCGCATGGGAAAGCGCGTTACGGACTGCCATGCCTGAAGCTCGGTCATGGATACCGACCAGTCATTGGTCAGGTGCAAGACATCCAGGGGTACGGGCAGCCGCTCATCATGTCGGTGACGATAGGTGTCGCAGGCTTGCAGATCGGCGCGCAGCGCGTGCTCGGCCAGTTCGCCTTCGGCCGCTCCCGCATCGGAAGGTGTGCCAAAGCGCGCGCTCAGTTCCGCGCGCAACTGCGCCGCCGGCAAGCGGTGAAGAGGTATGTCGGCCAAAGGTAGCGCGGGGGAACGAAAGCCTGACACAATGAGGCGCTCGATAGGTGCCCCATCGTGAGTCAGGCACCACGCGGTTTCATAGGCCAGCAATGCGCCGTAGCTGTTTCCGACCAGAACCAGCCGGCTGGGCGCCGTGGCCATCAGCCCCCGGGCCACGCACTGCGCGGCATCGGTGGCGCGCAAAGGCGGCGTGCCATCGTCAAGATCGCCGCCGCGCGGCAGGACAGCCACGGCCACGCCCACTGTGCCGGGCAGGACGGCGGCGATGCGGCTTATCGATAGCGGTGTAGCGCCGGCATGCGGAAAAAAAACAAAGTTTGGTTGACCAGGCAAGGCGTTACGTACCCGCAGCAGCCATTGCCATGACGCCGCACTTGATTGCTTGATGTTTTCCACCGCATGAAGCATACGATTCCGTCGAGTTAACAAGTTGTAACACCTGGATTGAGCATTCTAGCAGCGGAAACGGTACTTTTATATTTTTATTGTTTTGATACATTCAATTTCTTTTTGAGCATTTTATGAATTTCACGCAATAGTGAATTCACCAACATAATTGCAACAAAGCTGCAACAATAAGTCGGAAAACTTCAGGCAGGCATCGTGACTCCTACGCATACTCCTTAGCAAAAATAGGGCAGACCATGGTTGGCAAGACAGATTTCGCAAAAGATTACGCCCGGGACGGTGCCGTCTGCATACGGCAGGCCTTTTCAGAGGAATGGATAGCCTTGGCCCGCCTGGGAATAGAAAAGAACATTGCCCGGCCCAGTCCTTTTTTTCGGCGTCTGGATGACGGCACGGGCGCCTTCCTGTCCGATTGCTGGTCACGCCGATACATTCCCGAGCTATCCCGATTCTGCCTGGAGTCTTCCGCCGCCCGCATTGCGGCGCATGCGCTGGCCTCCAACCGTGTGCGCCTTGCCCAGGACACCTGGTTCGTCAAGGAGCCCGGTACGGCGCAACGCACACCCTGGCATCATGACACCGTCGTTCAAGGCCCCTTCTGCTCGATCTGGGTCGCCCTGGACACCATCCCCCGTGCGGCCACGCTTGAATTCATACGCGGCTCGCATACATGGGGAAAAATCCTCATGCCCAAGTCCTTCTTCGATGACCCGGCATCACGCTCGGCGGCTGACGCCTACTACGCCGAATTTCACGGTGACCACGCGCGCGAGGACGCCAGCCTGTTCGGGCAGGTGCCCGACATTGAAGCCGACCGCGCAGCCTACGATATTGTGGGATGGGACATGGAGGCGGGCGACTGCCTGCTGTTCGACGCGCGCACCGTGCACGGTGCACCGGGCAACCAGACATCTCATCCGGTGCGCCGCTACGTAACGCGCTGGGTGACCGACGATGCCTTTGTGGCGCACCACGCACAGGACCTGATCACCGCGCTGGATGAGTCCGGACTGAATGCGGGTCTGCGCCTGGGCGGCCCCATACGCGGACCGTTGTTTCCAGAATTTGATTTCGAATCAGACGGAACGGCCCGCGCCGCGAACTGATGCCGCCATGCGATGGGGCCGGCTGCAGCCAGTCACGTTTTATATGTGACCACAAAATTTAATTTGTATCAAATATTGGTTTTTTTGATTGGATCAGCATAAACTCCGTATTCTCTGGTGACCCTCATATGTAACAACGCATGGTTTCATCCGGAGATTTCAACTTCCCGTAGTCAAATTAATTTACACGGAGGTACATTCACCATGGCTGATATGTTTCTGACCATTACACGTGCGAATATCAAGGCAGGCAACGAAAAAGAAGCCCGCGCGCTGCTCGAAAAATCCTTGCTCCCCAACGACGGCTCCAAGCCCGGCGACCACATTCCGGGCCTGATCGGCTTTGGCTTGATGCGCTCGAAAAAAGATCCTTCCATGTTCGGTCTGGCTACGGTCTGGAAAGACGAAGCCTCGTTTGATGCATTGTCCAGCAACCAGAATGCCAAGGCTGGCGGCGACTGGGTGGAAAAATTCAAGACATTCACCGACGGCGACGTCAAGGGTGAAGGCTTCTACATAGAAAGCCTGTAATCGTTACTCGAGTACGCAGCCGGTGCGTGCCAGTGTGGGCGCAAGCCAGGCACACACGCCAAGCTGCGACTCTTTTTTGGTAATGCTCAGGCACAAACGCCAGGTTTGACACGCCCATGACCGCAATACCTTTGCATGATGGCGCCAGCTCGACGCAGCGCTCCGCTCCCGCAGAAAATCCCGCCTTGCGTCCCATCGAAGACGCCTACCCCCTGACCCGGATACAGCAGGCTCTGCTGGTACGCTGCATTGCCTATCCCGACCAAGCCTTGTATACCGGTCAATGGTGGGCAATCCTGGACGGCGACGTCGACGAGCCACTATTTTGCGCAGCCTGGCAAGAAGTCGTGAACCGGCACACCGCGCTGCGTAGCGGCTTTCACTGGGACATCAAGGATCACCCATTCCAGGTAGTACACCGGCAGGCTGCATTACCCATCGCCCGGCACGACTGGACTGACTCTGCCGACTGGCACCCACGGCTGGCCGCCTTGCTGGCCGATGACCGCAAGCAGGGCTTTGACATCCGCAAGCCCCCGCTCATGCGCCTGGCGCTGATCCGCTTGCCGGCGGGACGCCATTGTGTGGTCTGGACGCGCCACCACCTGACGGTGGACGGCTGGTCTCTGGGCATACTGCTGGACGAAATATTCATCATATATAAGGCGCTGCAAAGCGGTCGGGGCCACGGCCTGCTGCCGGCCCCCACCTTTCGCACCTATGCCGACTGGGAAAGAAACCGCGACGGCGAACAGGCACGGCGCCATTGGCAGGCAGCCCTGCAAGCCTGCGCCGATGCCGGCCAGGAATGGACTCCCCGAACGCAGGCTCGCGGCGAACCCGACATCCAGACCGTCAGCCAGACCCTGTCGCTCGCGCACACCACAAGCCTGGGCGAATTCGCCCGGTCGTCGCAGCTTACCGTCAGCACACTGATACATGCCGCCTGGGCAGTGGTGACCAGTCGCCTGCTCAATCAGGACGTCATCCTGTTCGGCTCGGTTGAAACCATAAGGCCGCCCCATCTGGAAAGCAGTAGCTCGGCGCCGCTGGTTGGCATTCAGATCCAGACACAACCCGTCCTGGCCCGCCTGGATGAAACACCGCTGCATGCCTGGGCCCTGGCCTTGCAGACTCAAACCGCGCAGGCCCGCGCAGCCGGCCCCATCAGCCTTGATGAGCTTCGCGCGACCATGGGCTTGCCATCCGGCGCCCTGCCTTTCGACAGCCTGCTTGCCTACCAGAACTATCCCCTGGACGAAGCCGGCGCCTTGGCCGGCAGCGGGCTGCGCATGCTTGAAAGCGGCGATACAACCGTGCCCGACATGCCGCTCAATCTGATGGTCGAGCGCCAGGCGGAAGGCGGCCTTCATCTGCAGCTCATGCACGACCTGCGCCATTACAGCAAGGCCGACGCCGCGCTGCGACTGGATATGCTGGCGCATACACTGGCGGCGCTGCCCGCCCAGACAAACACACCCGTTGCCCGCCTGGATATTCTGCCCGCCGCGCTGCGCAACACATTGCGCCAAGGCGGATACACGCCGCTGATGCAGCAGAAGACATCGTCGGTCATGCACGCCGTGCTTGATCATGCCAGCCAGCAGCCAGCAGCCACCGCCGTCATTTACGGGGAACAGCGCCTGAGCTACGCCGACCTGCTGGCCTGGGCCCGGTCCATTGCCCTGCAACTGGAAACACACGGTGTCCAGCCCGGCACACGGGTTGGCCTGCATCTGGAACGCACGCCATTGGCCCTGGCAGCCATGCTGGGCATCATGCTGCGCGGCGCCTCGTATGTTCCGCTGGACCTGAACGCCCCCGAAGATCGCAAGATTCTCATGGCTTCGGAAGCCCGCCTGAGCGCCATCCTTTCGGCAACAACAGACACAGTGGGCGGCATGACGCCGCTC
This sequence comes from Alcaligenaceae bacterium, assembly GCA_013416405.1. Taxonomy (GTDB): domain Bacteria; phylum Pseudomonadota; class Gammaproteobacteria; order Burkholderiales; family Burkholderiaceae_B; genus Pusillimonas_C. The sequence continues at coordinate 122,352 of JACCET010000002.1, read as the reverse complement.
GTCGCCGGGCCTGCCCCACCCACTGCCACCCTTTCCGCTTCCGTACCCGGCAATCGCCCCGAAGACGAGGCCTACGTCATTTTCACCTCGGGCTCTACAGGGCGGCCCAAAGGCGTTGCCGTCACGCATGACAACCTGTCCTATCATGTTGCCGCCCGCAATCAGGCCCACCCGGGTCAGCCCAACCGCATCCTGCTCCTGACCTTTCCGCTGATTTTCGACGGGTCCGTCACAGGCATCTTCGGCACGCTGGCCATAGGCGGAACGCTGGTGCTGCCTCAACCCATCGCGGCATCCGATCCCGACCGCCTGGCACGGCTGATCGCACTCGAAAATGTCACCCAGACCATCATGATTCCATCGCAATGGAGCCTGATGTTGTCTTCAGCCGCCTGCGGCGACCTGAAGCGGCTGGAGCTGGCCGTCGTGGCTGGCGAAGCCTGCCCGCGCGAACTGGTCGAGCGTCATCACACCCATCTGCCAACCACCCGCTTGTGCAACGAATATGGCCCTACGGAAGCCACAGTCTGGGCGACACTGGAGCATTGCCCGCCGGGTGAAACCGGAGCCGTCTCCATCGGCCGGCCCATTCCAGGCACCCGTGCCTACGTGGTCGACAGGCATGGCCGGCTCTGCCCACCCGGCGCCATGGGCGAACTGCTTATCGCGGGGCCAGGCATTGCAAGCGGCTACGTCGGACGCCCCGACCTGACTGCCGAACGCTTCATGGCCAACCCTTACGACGACACAGGCCGCTGCGCGCGCATGTATCGCACCGGTGACCAGGTTGCACTGGGCTTTGACGGGAAACTGCGCTTCCAGGGCCGGGCGGACGATCAGGTCAAGATCAGCGGCTACCGCATAGAGCTGGGGGAAATCAGCGCCTGCCTGCTGCAGGCGCCCGGCGTCAGCGACGCCATCGCCGTCGTTCATCGCCCCCATCCACAGGCGCAGGCGCAGATCGTCGGGCATGTGGCCGGTGGCAATCTTCCCTCGACGCAAGCCATACTCAGGCACATACAGGGAATGTTGCCGGCATACATGGTGCCCCACAGCATTGTCCTGCACGAACGCCTGCCTCGCGGCGCATCCGGCAAACTCGACCGCAAGGCCTTGCCTGCGCCCACACAGCAAGCCAGCGCCTCGGAACCGCCCTTGGGGGAAACCGAAATGCGCATTGCCCAGGTATGGCAATCAGTGCTCGAACGGAACAACATAGGCCGCCACGACGATTTTTTCGCCTTGGGCGGCAAGTCGCTGGATGCCATGCAGGTGGTCTCACGCTTACGCCGGGAAATGGGACTGGCCATAGACCTTGTCGACCTGTTTGAAGCGCCGCGCCTGTCCGATCTGGCGCAGCGGCTGCTGAACCCACGCGTCGACGCCGCGCCAGCAATACGAAAAAAGCAAAGAGTGCGCGTCGACCTTGGCGCTGCCCCGGCCCGGGATGCCCAATGAGCAGCGGGTATATCGCCGCCGCTTCCTTCGCCCAGCGCCAATTGCGCTATCTCGATCTGCTCCAGCCCGGCCGTTCCGACTACGCAGTGCCCCTGCTGATCGAGATCAGCGGACCCGTGGATGCGGCAGCACTGCTGCTGGCATTCAATGCCGTCATTCAGCGGCACGATGTGCTGCGCGCCAGCTTTCCCCTGGTCGACAGCATCCCGGTCCAGGCGATACACGACGATCTTCTCATCCCACTGCCGCAGGTGGATATACACAGCACCAGCCGCGAGCTATGGCAGCAAGGCATCGGCGCGGCGCTTACACAGCTGGCCCAGCAAGCCTTCGACCTGGAACGGGGGCCGGTGGTGCACGCCCGGATTTTCATGCCCAGCGATCCCGCCACGGCCGGATGCAGCATGGCTTTGGCGGTGGTGTTTCACCACGCTGTCGCCGACGGTGCTTCGCTGTCCTTGTTTCTTGACGACTTGATCACCGCCTATAACGCGGCCTTGATCGGAGCCGATCCTGACTGGCCCGAACTGCCTTTGCAGTATCCGGATTATGCTGATTGGGAACAGGAGCAATTCGGAACCCCCGATGCACCGGCGCTGACCGACGCCCTGCGGTACTGGCGCGAGCAACTGCACAACGTGCCCGCGGTACTCGACCTGCCGTTGGACTCAACCCGCGTCGGCCATCCGGCGGGCGCGGGTGCAACACAAAGGCTGGTGCTTCCCGGCGCCGTAGGCACGGCGCTGGCCGAGTCCGCAAGGCAGCGTGGCGCAACGCCTTTCATGGCCTTGCTGGCGGTTTTTTTTGCCGTCCTGCATCGCTGGAGCGGTCTCGAAGACCTGACGGTGTCGGTTCCCGTCTCGAAGCGTACCCGGCCAGAGTTGGCGGGCTTGATCGGCCTGCTGGTCGACACCCTGCCATTGCGCATCCAATGTGTTGCGGATACGCGCTACGACGCACTGCTGGAACAGGTGCAGCACATTTTTCGCGATGCCGTTCGGCACCGGGACGTACCCTTTCAACGCATAGTCCAGGCCATCGATATCGAACGGCATGCGGATGTCACCCCCCTCATGCAGGTGCTGTTCGGCAGCCTGGAAAACAGTAGCGGCCCTTTGCCGGCAAACGATGGCAGCCGCTACGCCATCGTCGACGACCAAACCGAACAATCGGCCAAATCCGACATTTCCGTGGTCTATCGCCAGACCTCCGAACATCTTGAGCTCTGGTGTCGCTACCAACCCTCGCTGTTCCGGCATTCAACCATCGCCAGTCTGCTTTCCTGGTTTGGCACCCTGGCTGCAGAGGCGGCCGCCAGGCCGACGCAAGCGCTGGCCGATCTGCCCTTGATCAGCCAGCAGGCCGGCCTGGATTTGCTCAGGCGATTCAACGATACGCATCGTCCCTACGACAGCGCATCGGGCATCATCGCCTTATTCGACAACATCGCACAGCGCTTCGCGGACAGCCCCGCCATCGAGGAAAAGGGCGTGGCACTCAGCTATGCCGGGCTCGCCCGCGCCTCGGCGCAAATGGCCACCGCACTGGCCGCCGCGGGCATAGGTCCAGGCGATCCGGTCGTTGTCGTACTGCCTCCTTGCGCGCGCTACCTGACATGGGTGCTGGCTATTTTGCGCACCGGCGCCATCTATGTGCCCATGGATCCCGCCCACCCGCACGCCCACCGCCGCCGGCTTGCAAAGGCCATAGGCACACGTGCCGTTTTGCTGTCGGACAACGACGAGCAGGACTATGACGGCATAGACGTCCTGGATATCGCGGACCTGGAGGCGCAGGCAGCCGGCCTGCCCGCCCTGGTCCCCCGGCTTTCCGACCCGTCCAGCACCGCATATATCATGTTCACCTCGGGTTCCACGGGTGAGCCCAAGGGCGTGGCGGTGCCGCAGTGCGCCATTCTGCGCCTGGTGCAAAACACCAACTTTGCCCGCTTCGGGCCGCACACCCGGGCCGCGCTCTACTCAAATCCGGCATTCGATGCCTCGACGCTGGAAATCTGGGCGCCGTTGCTGAACGGCGGCACCATCATCCCGCTGGACCGCGGCATCGTACTGGACGCCGCACTGCTCAAGCACGCCCTGAACGAGCACAACATCACCCTGCTATGGGTCACTACCGGCCTGTTCCATGAAATGGCCGCCATCGATCCCGGCCTGTTTGCCGGAGAGCGCACCGTGGTGACCGGCGGCGACACCACCAGTCTTGATCTGGTGCGTGCCGTGTACCAGGCAGGCTCGAGCTCGGGCCTGACCTTGCTGCATGGCTATGGTCCCACCGAAAACACGACTTTCAGCACCTGCTTCAATCTTGCCGACCTGCATGAGGACGACATCCAGCTTCCGCTGGGCCCGCCTGTGGCCAACAGCACCGTCTATGTACTGGACCGGCGGGGCAACCCGCTGCCGCCCGGGATAAACGGCGAGCTTTATGTAGGCGGGGATGGCGTGGCCACGGCCTATGTGAACGACCCCGGGCGCACTGCGTCGGCCTTTGTACCCGACCCCTTCAGCAACAAGGAAGGCGCGCGCATGTATCGCACCGGCGACTTTGGCCGCTGGCGGCATGACGGCATGCTGCTGTTCACCGGCCGTGCGGACGACCAGGTCAAAGTACGCGGGTTTCGCATAGAGCTGAACGAAATCATGGCGGCGCTGGGCCGCCATCCGGCCTTGCGCATGGTACATGTCGCCGCGCCCAGGCTGGGCAAGGGCGAAAGACAGATCGTTGCCTATGTGGTGCCCGACAGCATGCCCGGCCCAACGCCGGCGGACCTGCGCCAGTTCCTGCAAACGCAACTGCCGCCGCATATGCTGCCCCACGCCTACGTATGCAGCAAGGGACTTGCCCTGACCCTGAACGGCAAAGTCGACCGCAAGGCCCTGCCTGCGGTCGAGGATCAACATTATGATCGCGCAGCGGGCTTGCTGGCACCCCGCAACCATGAAGAAACCATGCTCCAGGCCATCTGGCAGGAATTGTTGGGCCTGGATGCCATAGGCGTCACCGAAAGTTTTTTTAATATAGGCGGAGACTCCATACTGGCCATACGTATGGCGGCACGCGCATCGGAAGCCGGCCATGCCATAACGCCCTCCGATATCTTTCAGCTTCAGACCATAGAACGGCTTGCCGCACTCCTGATCACGGCGCAGCCCCGTTCGCGCCGGAGTACCGAAAGGATTTTTCCCGCCGAACTGCTGCCCGAGGCGACCGGCACCGCCTGCACACAACCCTTCCTGCTGGCCAGCCTGGTGCTCGACCGCCCCATACGGGCCGTCGATCTGGCGCTGGCCGTACAAAGATTGGCGGAGCGGCATGACGCGTTGCGCCTGCGCTGGGTGCGCGAGGGCCAGGCCAGCCATCTGGAGATTGCCGCCTATGTCGGCCAGCTTCCCATACGCATGGTCGAAGCCGAAAACCTGTCTGACACCGACATAGACCACTGGGTGAGTGGGCATGCGGCGCGCATAGGGCGCGGCCTGGACACGCTGGCCGGCGTCACATTGGCCGCCACACTGGTCGACCGTGGCACCGCCATGCCGCCCGTCGTGATCCTGGCCGTGCACCCGTGCGCGGCTGACCCGGCCAGCCTGACGCTCTTGTTGAGCGAGCTGAATACCGCCATCAAGGCAGGCACAGCCGCCTTGCCGCTGCACATGTCCGAAACCGGATTGAATTACGGCGACTGGCTGAGCTGGCTGCAGGAATACGCCGATGGTCAGGCTGCCGGCCGCGGGCTTGCCGCGCTGGAAGCCCCCGCCTTGCGTGATACCGCCATGCCCGAGCTGCTGGAGCATGAAACGGCGCCGCACATCCGCGCGCAACGCCATCTGCCGGCCACGCTGTGCGACACGCTGTTCGGGCAAGCCACCACGCCCCTGGCGATTGCGCCACTGGACATGCTGGCAGCGGCACTAAGCTGCGCGCTGGAGTCGGAACAGGGCCCGCTGTTGCTGGAGGCCGTGGACACTGCGCGTCACCTGCCGGATGGCGCGCCCGATGCCCATCGCATCATGGGCAAAATGGACAGCGTGTTGCCCATGCTGATGCCGACCGGCGACCTGCCCCTGCTTGAAAGGCTGCGGTCGATCAAATCGGCAAGGCAAGCCGTATCCGACACCGCCTGCGCCTACCGGACACTGTGCCGGGCATTCGACCTGCCCACCGCCGCGCTGGGCCTGGCCTGGACCAACATACCTCTTGCGCAGCATCCGATACGACTGCATACACCGCCGGCTTTCAGTGCCTCGGTCCGGGGCGCCTTGCTGGCCGAACTCTGCGGCGGACAGCTGCGCCTGGCCTGGGCCGGCGCCGAACCCGCCATGGGCGCCGACATCCTGCTTGAACGCATTGCCGCAACATTGCAGGACATTGCAAAGCTGGCTGCACAGGATTTGCGCCCCTTGTACACCGCCAATGATTTTCCGCTGGCCCGGGTTTCCGAATCCTCACTGGATGCCCTGCTATCGGCCTCTGAACAGATACAGGACATCTATCCGCTATCGCCCATGCAGGAAGCCATGCTGGTTCATACGCTGGCGGCAACCGATTCAGGGATCAACTTCGAACAAAGCTGCATGCGCATCCGCGGCCAACTCGATCTGGACGCCTTTCTTCAGGCCTGGAGCGTCGTATTCGAACGCCACGATGTGCTGCGCACGGCTTTCCATTGGCGCGGCCTGGAACGACCGCTGCAAGTCGTGCAGCGCAAGGTGAAGCTGCCACTTGCTGTGGAAACCTGGCCCCGCTTTGATCCCGCACGGCTGCAGGCCTTGCTGGCCGCAGACCAGGCCAAAGGCTTCCGGCTGGAACAGGCGCCACTGGTCAGGCTGACGCTGATCCAGGTTGCCCATGACGATATCTACCTGGTCTCCAGCTTTCATCACCTTCTGATCGACGGCTGGTGTCTTGGCCGTCTTGAGCGGGAAGTCCGGGCTGCCTACGAAAGCTTCCGTAGCCGACGGGCGCCCTTGTTCGACGCCATCGTTCCCTATCGTTCATATATTGCCTGGCTCGAAAAAGAGGATCACGCAGGCAGCAAGGCTTTTTTCTCCGAGTTGTTGCACAACGCTCCTGAGCGTCGCTTTCTGTTTGCGCCGGCCAGCCAGGGCGCGCGCAGCTTCAATACACAGCAGCATACCCTGGACAAGCAGGCCAGCCGCGCGCTCACAGCCTTCACCCGCCGGCGCGGACTGACGCTTGCCGCCGTCATGCATTACGCCTGGGCGACCTGGCTGGCCGCACGCCTGGACACCACCGACGTCATATTCGGCACGACCGTTTCGGGGCGTCCCGCCAACATTCCGGGTGTGGAACATATCGTAGGCCTGTTCATCAACAATGTGCCCGTGCGGGCACGCCTGAATGCCGATGACACTCCGGCATCCAGGCTTGCCGCCATACAGGCGCAGCTGGGTCAACTGCAGCAACATGCCCATCTTTCACCGGCGGCGATTGCCGCCGCGGCAGGCCAGGGCAATCAGTCCGGCCCCCTGTTCGACACACTGGTATTGGTCGAGAATCTGGCCTCGGGCACCAGCGCGTGGAGCGGCGCCGAAGGCTTGCAGGTTGAAACCGTGCATACGCGCCTCAAGACCGCCTACGACCTGACTTTTGTCGCCATACCCGGCGAATCCATCGTGTTGTCGCTGGTGCAACCTGAAGACGGCCGCGAACTGGAAGATGGCGTGCAGGCGCTGCGCATCATTGCCGACATGCTTGTCGCCTTGCCTGCCGCCGCCGATGGCAGGCACGATGCACTGCCCCGGCCGCCGGCACGTCCCGCACTGCCATCGACCCCCGACCTCGCCCATATACCGCTGCAGTTCTCCACCAAACCCCGCAGCACGCTGGAAGCGCGCATCGCCACGGCCGTCGCCGGCATACTGGCGGGCACACCGGGTCGTGATGGGGCGGTCAGACCTGACCTGGACACGGACTTCTGGCTCCTGGGACTGACTTCCCTGGGACTCACCCAACTCGCCATGGGCCTGCACGATACGCTGGATCGCCCTGTGCCCATCTCACTTTTGCTGGAGCATCGCTCGGTCGCCGCACTGGCCCATGCCCTGGAATCCGGCCAGCGCTGGAGTCCTGTCGTGCCCATGAATCGGATCGGCCTGGCCATCAGTCCGGACACCGCTCCCTTTATTTGCGTCCATCCTGTCGCGGGCGACGTCAGCGTGTTCCTGGACCTGGCCCGGGCCCTGCCCGCCACCCTGCCTTTCTGGGCCATACAGGCAGCAGGCCTGGAACACGGACAAGAAGCACTGCGTTCCATTCCCGAAATGGCATTGGCCAACCTGACGGCCCTTGCCGAACGCGGCCAGGCCGCGCCGCCATGGCTGGGGGGCTACTCCTTCGGTGGCCTGGTTGCCTTTGAAATGGCCAGGCAACTGGCAGCCCGGGGCACGCCGCCCGAGCGCGTCGTACTGATAGATACACCCGCACCGCTGGAGCGCACCTCCATACTGGACCCCGACCCCGAACGAGCCGAGGCTCAGTGGCTGGCCCGCATGGCCGACGTACGCGCCCGTTTTCAGGGCCTGGAGCCGGTATTGACTCAAGAAGAGTTGCTGGCCGCCCCTGCAACCGACCGCTACGAATTCGCATGCCGACGCCTGCATGATGCCAGGCTGCTACCGCCCGCCGCCGACGCCCAGTGGCTGGAACGCGCCCATCACACCAGCATGGCCCAGTACCAGGCCTATCTGGACTATCAACCCGCGCCCAGCGCCGACCCGGCATTGCGCCTGGCCCTTATCCGTGCCTCCGCACCACGAGACTCGGACCTGGGTAAACACGAAAACCAATTGCTGGCATTACCCGACATGGGATGGCAGGCTTACACGGCCGGGACCGTCGACACCCGCCATGTGGCCGGCGACCATGTCACCATGCTGTCGGGCGACAGTGCCGGCAAGGTCGCACAAGCCATCACCGGACTGCTTATCGGGTCGGCATGACACGCGCCAGCCGGCTCTCCCGCCAATCAAGCGGGCTCATGCAATGCCAGTGCCGCGGCATAGCCGGGCGGCGCAGACAATGGCAGTAATCTGCAGGCACCAAATCCGTCTATGCTCAGTCGATGGCCCTCGCGCGGAACAGGCGCGGGCAGGCCGCCGACATCCAGGTCGGCTATGCCCAGACCCAGCCCCCGGCCTATCGCCTTGACCAAAGCTTCTTTGGCCGCCCAGATGGAAAAGAACTTTGCCACCCGATCGACCTCGGGCAGTGCCGCCCACGCCAGCATCTCGTTGGGCGAGAACACCATGCGCACCAGGGCATCCAGATCCGAAGTGTCCCGCTGACGCTCAATATCCACACCCAGTTGCCGGCCATCGGACAGCGCCAGCAGCGCATAGTCACCCGAATGCGCCACGTTGAAGCAGCAGTCGTTATGGTCGCGCAGCGAAGGCTTGCCATAGGGGCCATAATCCAGCACCAGCGACCCGGGCGGCCTGTCCAGCACAAGGCCCAGCAGCATGCGCAAGACCGCGCGGGTTTGTACATATTGGTTTCTGGCTGACGACACCACGAAAGCCTGGGCGCGCACATGTTCATCGCCGGACAGCAGCGGCAACAAACGGGCTTGCAGTGATTCATCATCGACAAAACGAAACAGCCATGCCCGGACCGACCCGCGCGGCACCGACAAGTCTGCCGGAGCCAAGGCCGGCATGCCATGCACTATTTGCAGATTCAGGCAGTCTGGCGCCATAGGCAATTGTTTGCTTGTAGGAACAGGATGTTTTGAGGTGTAATCGGGAGCGACTGCTTGCTTGGCAAGCCTATATTACTAGAACACAAGGCACGGGGCCCGCTGCGAGGCTCTTTCACATACCTAAGATGCACGGCGCCATGTCACTTTTTTCCAGACTTACACTCCCCCCTTCGCCACCAACCCGGCGTCCTGCAGACCTGCTTTATTCAGCCGATGAAAAAGTGCCCGGCATGGCGCTGGGCGGCCTGGCGTTCCAGCACATGGCCACGGCGCTGGCGCTGATTGCCTACGTCCTGGCCTCGGCAAAAATCGGCGGCCTGGACCCCGGCACCACGCGCAGCATGGTCACTGCCACCATTATCGGCATGGCGATTTCGACGTTCCTGCAGTCCTGGGGCAAGCCCTTCGGCTCGCGCACCCTGCTCGTGCATATGCCCGACCCCCTGCTGGTCGTGATCGTGGGCCTTGCTACCGCCGAGTATGGTCTGGGAGCGCTGGTGCTGCTGGGCCTCGTCAACGGCGGCGTTGCCATCGGCGCCGGCTACATCGTTCCCCGGCTGCGGGCCGTCTTTCCACCTTCGGTGGCAGGCATCGTCATTTGCGTGGCCGGTTTATCCCTGATCGAACCCGCGTTGCGGCACACCACCGAGATGGACAGCAGCGGCGCCATCAACGGGCTCGATACCCTGATCGGCCTGATCACGCTTGCCATCATCGTGGTGCTGTCAATTTGGGGCAACCAGCGCACCAAGCTGCTTGCCCTGCTGGCCGGGCTCGCGGCCGGCATCATCCTGACAGCCTTGCTCGATGACATTGAAGGGCTGGAGCAGTTGGCCCATACCCCGGTATTCGGCCTGCCCAGTCTGCACATGCCGGCATTTGATATCAACCCCGGCGTATTGTTTGCCGTTGGCCTGCTATCGCTGATGACACAGCTGGACACCTTCGGCAGCGTCGTCCTGTTGCAAAAAATGAACGATGCCGACTGGCGCCGCACCGACATGAATCTGGCCGGCAGCGGCATGCGCGCCAATGGCCTGGGCAATGTGCTTGCCTCATGGCTGGGCGCCTATCCCAACGCCGTATCATCGGCCAACATCGCCCTTGCCCATATCAGTCGATCCACATCGCGCTGGATAGGCGTCATGACTGCCGCCCTGCTCCTGCTGGTCGCCTTCCTGCCGCAAGTATCGCTTGCCCTGACCCTGATTCCCACCTCCGTCATCGGCGCCGTCGAGCTCTACGCCGCCGCTTACCTGATCGTATCGGGCATGGAGCTCATTGCATCGCGCGCCATGGATGCGCGTGGCATCTTCCTGGTCGGCCTGTCCTTCATTGCGGGCGTGGGCACCATGTTCCTGCCCGCGCTGGCCGATCAAGTGCCCGAATCCATACAATTCGTGGCCAAGAACGGCATTATCGTCGCCGGGTTGATCGCCATCATCCTGAACCTGCTCTTCCAGCTGGGTACGTCCAGGCGGGTAAGGTTGCCGATAAATCAAACAGCCAGTTCCGCAGCACAGACACGGCAGGTCGTGGATTTTGTGGAAAGCCAGGGCGCCAGCTGGAGCGCGCGACGCGAAGTGGTGCGCAGGGCGGCCATGGCGGCCCTGGAAGCCGCTGAAGCCCTGCAGGCCGACCCCAGCCGCCAGCTGCTGTCCATTCAAGGAAGCTTCGATGAGTTCAATCTTGAGCTGGAACTGAGCTACAGCGGCGCCCCCCTGCAACTGAACGCGCAGGCCGCATCCCAGCATGACAGCCTGCTGGATTTCGACGACGCCGACTTTGAAGCAGCCCTGGACAAGGCCATGGTCGGGCTGCCCGGCGTGCTGCTCAAACGCATGGCCGACCGTATCAGCACAGGTAGCAATGGCAAAAATTCTTACCTTAGATTACATTTTGACCATTAGCCTATTGAAGAATTCCCATGCAAACCATCGCCACGCTGTCTCTCGTACCCAGCCCGGATGTCAGCACCCAGGCTTTGGCCTGGCTGGAATCCATTGTCGAGCAACAGCAGTGGCCGCTGCGCACCGCACATAAACTCAAGCTATGCCTGGACGAAGCACTGACCAACGTGGCGCTCCATGGGTTCAAAGGCCTTGAAGATCAACCTCACATCAAGCTGGTTGCCCTTCAGGAAGGGCCAACCATTCTGCTGGACATCATCGACAATGGCCTGCCCTTCGATCCAACCCGGAAAACGGTCGCACCGCTGGCCACGACCCTGGATGAGACCGACATGGGCGGGCACGGGCTGCGCCTGATGCGACATTATCTGCAAGACATTCAATATCGCAGAACTGATCAGCACAATCATCTGCGCCTGGTTGCCGCCATCGACCCAGCCGCCGACTGATAGCACTGAACCCCAACCATGAGTGCGCACACCTCCGTTCAAGCCCATCCCGTCAGCGCCCCCAGCTCACCGCTGGCCCTGATCGATCACACTGCGATTACCCATAACCTGAAACGCCTGCGCCAGTTGCTGGCCCGGCCCGCGCCGCAATCCAGCCCACGGATCTGGGCCGTTGCCAAATCCGACGCCTACGGCCACACGCTGGAACTTGCGTACCCGGGCCTGTGCGGCGCCGACGGCATTGCCGTCCTTACGCTCGATGAAGCGCGGCAATGTCGCAAGCTGGGCTGGACCGGTCCCATACTTGCCATGAGCGCGCAGTATTCGCGAGCCGCACTGGAAGATCCCGCCCTGTATCCCCTGCATCTCATTCTTGATGACCCGGAACAGCTTGCCGTCCTGCAGTCCGTGTGCGCGTCCTGCATCCCCCACATCTGGCTGCGTTATCGGGGCCGGCTGAACCACGCCGGCCTGGCCCATGCCGACTATCGGGCGATCTATGCATCATTGCGCACCTGCCTGCTGCGGGGTCATCTGGCCGGACTGGGGCATCTGCAACATTACGCCAGTTCGGAAGAAGCCCAGCCGCTGCGCGAGGAACGGCTGGCATTTCAAACACTGATCACAGACCTGCCCGGCCCCGTCTGCACCGAGAATTCAGCCGCATTGCTGTCCGACCCAGCCTCCGCGGCAAGCACCGCCTGGGTGCGCAGCGGCATTGCCCTGTATGGCGTCAGCCCCCTGGCCGGCCTGACCGGCCATGATCTTGGCCTGCGGCCGGCCATGACACTGCAAGCGCCCATCTACGGCATACACACTTTGCAAGCCGGCGAACCCCTGGGTTATGGCGGCAGGTTCCTGGCCCCTCGGGAAATACGCATAGGCTTGGTGCGCTGCGGTTATGCCCATGGCTATCCGCGCGGGCTGTCCCAGGACTGCATCGTCGTGGCCGCCGGACGCCCCGCCACAATAGTCGGCCGAGTATCCATGGACACGCTTACCATAGACCTGAGCCGGCACCCTGATATTGGCGCAGGCGCCATGGTGACGCTATGGGGCGCGCCGGGCCTGCCCATAGAGGCCGTTGCCACCAAGGCCAATACCATCCCGGCCCAGCTGTGCACGGCCCTTACTGCGCGGGTGCCACGTCAGCCTGTTGCCTGACCAGCCTGGGCGCCACCACCAGGAAGGCCAGCGTCGCCAGCAAATAGAATGCACCGGTCACGGCCAGGCCACCGGATATGCCCACGGAAGCAAACAAACCGCCCACCAGCAACGGACCCAGCATCTGGCCGAATTTGTCGGCCGCACGCATGACGCTGGTCGCGCCCCCCGCACCATAGCGCTGCACATTGTCGAGCGACAACATATACGCCGTCTGCGCGCCGCCTGCCAGGCAACTGGCCACCGCCAGCAACACCACGGCGGCACCGGCCGCCACCACGCCGCTGAAAAAAAACATGCTGAGCAGGCCTGCGCTGCCCACCAGCCCGCCCAGCACGATCCAGTTCTTCTTATAAGCGCTGTGATCGGCCATGCGGCCCATCCAGGGACCGATGTAAATCACACATAATCCGTAAAGCATCAGAATACGCCCCACGCTGGCCGAGCCAGCACCGTGCGCATCCATGTATAAAGGCAAGGCATAAGTCAGCAAACCGACCTGGGCAATGGAAAAGGGAACAATGCAGCCCGCCAGCAGCATGCCAAAATCACGTGTCGCCAGGAGCCCCCCGATGGCCCGCCACGAATGCAGGATGGGCGTTGCGACAAAGCTTGCCACTTTGCGCGCCGGATACTGCCGATAAGGCCACATCAGGGCATACACACCCAGCGCCGGCAAGACCAGCAGGCCGGCCCCTATGGAAAATACCGTCGCCGCCCCCACCTGCTGCGCAAGCATGGCGCCCACCGCTGCGCCAGACAAGTGCCCGGCAAAAAGACCGGCAATGACGGTGGCCATATTTCTGCCCCGATAGGCAGCCGGACTCTGTATCACGATGAATCCCTGCAAACCCATCCAGGTCAGGCCATAGCCCAACCCCACAAGGCCTCTGGCCAGCGTGAACGAGGTCAAGGTTCCGGCCTGCGCGCACAGCAGATTGCCCAGCACCGCCACCAGCAGGCCGGCCAGCACCGGCCATTGCCAGCCGCGCCGGTCAGTCAGCCGCCCCGCCAGCAGGGCCGTCAGGAGTCCGCAAGCCATTTCAACGGCGATGGGCAGCGCCATCAGGAGCTCCGCACCCTGGGCCTCCTGGGCGCTGCCCAGCAGGGATCGGGCGTAAATCGGCAAGAAGCTGAGCGGCAGCGCCATGGCGAACAGAAAGCCGAACATGACGGGCCGCACGATGGCTCCGACCCTGCTTTGATCATCCAGCCCCATGGGCTCGCCCGCCTTGCTCCGTACCCGTGCTGAAAATGCGCGATCCATCATCAGCGTCAGCAACAGCAGCAGCTCTATCGCGGCCACCATGGCAACGGCGGCCACGGTGGCCGCATCGAGAATGCGGGCCCGCACGCCGGCCGATATCTGCTTTTGATCCAGGCCTATCTGCAAAGTGGCCAGCGCAGGGCCGCGCGCATCGGCGCTGAGCGGAAAATCCAAGACTTGTTCAAGGTCTTTTGCATCCTGCACAGGCAGGGCACCCCCGGCGTCAGCCCGATTCAACAACCGGCCCTGGGCATCGAGCAGACGCAGCTCGGCAATGACGGGGAAAGAGGCGGCCATGCGCGCCATGGGCCGCTCCACCCCTCGCAAGGACGTGGGGGCCACGCCATAGCCCAGCACCCGGTTCAGGTCCTGCTGCAGGCCTTGGCCAAGTACCAGGGTATTGTCCTGCGTGACCTGTATCCAGGCATCGCGAAAGGTATGGATGGTATAGGCCGCATAAGCGCCTTGCGCCAGCAGCAGGATAGCCAGCGGAATCAGCAGGCGCATCTTGCTGGCCGCCGCCAGCTCATGCAAAGGCATGGCATAGCGAAAGATAAGCGCCAGCAATAGCGCGGCCACCAGCGTCGTCAGGCCCAGGACCTTCAGGTTCTGCAGCATCAGGCCACCCAATTCGGTGTCTTTGGGCCGCACCTGCAATACCACCATGCCGCCCGGAGTTCCATCGGACAGCGTCAGTGGAACCCCGACCTGTATGCCTTGCTGATCGACCCGGCGGACGGCGCCGGACGGCATGCGCAACACACCGCCGTTGTCAGCCGATCGGGAGATCAAGGCATGCAATAGACTGTCCACTTTGGGCATGACGCCCACCGACGCCAGCTCACGCCCATCGATCAGGACCACGCCGACAGAAACCAGGTCGGGCACCTGCCCCTGAACCTGATCCAGCAGCGACGACAGGCCAAAAAACTGATTCAAGGGCTTGCCCAACGCCATGCCCGTCTGGATTTGGGCAGATGTACGCCTGGCCAGCAGTTCTATGCGCTCGGCAGTATTGTCGACGGTAAGGCGGTTCAGGGCGGAAAGGCTGAGCGAACCTATCAGGGCCTGCGCCAGCAGCAGAACCAGCAGGCAGGCCAGCAGCACATCACGAAGCGGCCGGCGCCTGCCTGGTTTTTTTTCTGACTGCTGGGGGACTGTCATGGTTTGCGCAAAAAGTATCGGCTCGAATTGCAATAGTAAATTACAATCAAATGCAAAAACATACTTTAACAAGCGCCTCGCCCCAACTTTCTTCATAAAGCGGCCCTTTATGCGACTGACCTCGCTGCGCAGCAAGATTTTTCTCCTGGTCGGCCTGACTTTGCTCCTGGGTGCCGTCACGGTCATGCTCGTTACGCAGCGCAACGTTACCCGCAGTGTCGTGGCCAGCGAACAGCAAGCCGTCAAGAATGTGCTGAACCTGCTCGTGCGCGACAGCGAGGCACGCTGGGGTGCCCTGCTTACCGATAAAATCACCACGGTGCGCAACGGACGCGGCCATCTGGTCGAACTGGGCGCCACCGTACGTTCAGTACTGTCCATGTATGTGGAACAGATCGACGCCGGCCTGCTCAGCCCCGCCCAGGCCCAGAATCTGGCCCAGGCATGGATCAACCAGCTGGCCACCAACGAGCAGCGCTTCGGCTTTGTCTTCGACCATACCTTCAAGGTGATCGCCAGCGGCGAACCCGCACTCGTGGGCGTGGACTTGTCCGGCCTGCAGGACTTCAAAGGCCACCCCCTGGCCGCATCTGCCTATCAGGAAGCCCGCGCGACCGGCCAGAGCTTTGCCATCTACCGTTGGCCGGCCGCCCATTCCGATGGCGAGAGCGAATTGCGCTACGCTTATTTTTCCTACTTCGAGCCCTGGGATTGGGTCTTTGCCATCACCGACAATGCCGCAGCCATCTCCAGCCAATTCGATCGCCGCCGCGAAGAAATGGAAACCGCCGTGCGCGAGGCGCTGGTATCGTTGCGCCTGGCCGAAACGGGCTTTGCTTTCATCATGCAGGACGACGGCCAATTGGTTTCACCGCTGCCCGGCCAATATACCGACTTGCTGTCCAGTCAGAACCTCGGCTCCGGACCGACCTTGCAAGCCATGCTCAAGGGCATACCCGCCACGGGCGAGGTCGCCACGTTTACTTTCAACGGGCAGCCACAAACCCAAGGCTGGAGCATAGGCGCGTCCCACTTCAAACCGCTAGGATGGACCATCGTCGCCGCCGTCCCCAACGACGACCTCACTCGACCCGCCACCAAGCTGCGCAACCGGTTGGCTGTAATCTTCCTGGCCATATTGCTGATTTCACTCATGGTTGCCTGGGCACTGTCCGCGCGCATCACCCGGCCCCTGCAGCAACTGAGCCTGTTTGCGCGCAAACTGCCCGAACAGGACCTGAGCGCGCCGGCCGACATTCCCGACCATATTGCGCGGCTGCCGGGCAAACAGCCCGACGAGGTCGGCCGCCTGGCTTCGACCTTCATCTTCATGGACCAGCAACTGCGCGAGAACGTCGCCCGCCTGCTGCGGGAAACATCAAGCCGCGAGCGCCTGGAAAGCGAGCTGAGCATTGCGCACACCATACAGATGGGCCTGCTGCCCGTGCCGCCCACCGACGACATTCTCAAGAAAGTCGACCTGTACGCCACCATGCTGCCAGCCAAGGAAGTGGGCGGCGATCTCTACGACTACTTCCTGCTCAATAATGGCAAACTGTGTTTCGTCATTGGCGATGTGTCCGACAAAGGCGTGCCTGCGGCCTTGTTCATGGCGGTAACCCGTACCCTGATCAGGGCATGCGCCGAAGATGAAACCGACCCCGCCCGGCTTATGGAAAGGGTCAACAACCGCCTGTCCGAAAACAACCCCAACATGATGTTCGTGACCCTGGTGCTGGCCGTCCTTGATCTGGAAACCGGTGAACTGTCCTGGTCCAACGGTGGGCATCCGCCGCTGTGCGTGCTGCAAACCGATGGCCAGCTGCGAATGCTGGAAGGCCGCAGCGGGCCGGCCTGCGGCGTTCAGGAAGACTTGCCCTACCGCCTGTTTTCAACCCGGCTTGAGCCTGGCGAAATGGTGCTGGGTTATACCGACGGCGTAACCGAAGCGCTGGATCCACAGGGTCAGCTCTATGGCGACCCCAGGCTGTATCGCTTCCTGACGAACAGGGCGCCGGCCGGCGCACAGGACACCACCATGGCCCTGGTCCACGATGTACGCCAGTACGCCAACGGCACCGACCAATCCGACGACATCACCGTTATCGCAGCAAAAAGGGCAGCATCATGATTTCACGCCTCATTGCCCATGCACTCATTGCCATGGGCCTGTGCACCGCCACGCTGCCCGCATCAGCGGCCGGCGCAGCGGCTCCCGGTCTGTCCACGCCCGAAACCGGGGCTCAGTTATTCCATACCACGCCCGTCACAAAATCCGACAATGCGCGCTGGCGCATAGGCTATGTGGAAAGCGGTGAATATGCCGATTACCCGGCAACGTTGGCCGCGGTCATTCTGGGGCTGCAGCGCCTGGGCTGGCTGACGCTGGATGGCGACTTGCCCGAGGGCCTGAGCGGACACGATTTATGGATATGGCTGAGCCAGCATGCACAAAGCCCCTATCTGGAACTGGTACAGGACGCCTGGTGGCAACCGGGCAATTTCGACGCCGAACAACGCGCGCCCATGCGGCTGGCCATTGCCGAACGCATCAAGCAGCAGCACGACATCGACCTGATTATCGCCATGGGCACCTGGGCGGGCCAGGACCTGCGCGAACTGGGTCCGCCGGTACCCACCATCGTAGGCTCGACCAGCGATCCACTGGCCGCGAAAATTTCCGACAGCGCCACCGACAGCGGGCGCGACAATCTGCACACCCGCATAGAACCAGAGCGATATCAGCGTCAGGTCAGGCTTTTCCATGAAATCGTTCCGTTCAAGGAACTGGGCATCGTCTATGAAGACAGCGAGGCCGGCCGCAGCTACGCAGCCGTGGCCGCCGTAGAGCAAGTCGGGCGGGAGCTGGGCTTCACCATCAAGCATTGCCACGCGCAATCGAGCAGCATCCCGACTGAACAAGCCATAGACAACGCACTGGCATGCTATCGGCAGCTTGCCGATCAGAATGTGGGCGCAGTCTATGTGACCACGCACCGCGGCGTTACATCAGAGTCGGTCAGGACGCTGGCCCACATGCTTGAAAAAGCAAAGATCCCCAGCTTTTCCATGGCGGGGTCCAAAGAAGTGAAACAGGGCATATTGCTTAGTCTGGCCCAGGCCGACCTATCGTATGTGGGGCTGTTCCATGCCGAAACCATTGCGCGGGTGCTCAACGGCGCCAAACCGCGGCAGCTTAGCCAACTATGGGTAGACCCGCCCAAGATCGCACTGAACCTGGGCACGGCGCGCATCATAGGCTTTGACCCGCCCGTGGATATTTTGCTGGCCGCCGACGAAGTCTACGAATCGGCGCCCTGAAGGGCCCCCCAAAAGGGCCCCCGAAGGGCCCCTGGGTGTGCATGGCCTCGCGGGCCTGGGCACCGGCCCAGAACCATCAGCCCATCGGGAATTCAATACCTTCGGGCAACTGGCCGATCAGGTCTATGGGGCTGAAACCGCCAAAGTCCTCCATGACCAGTTCGATCAATGCCGTGGGGTCTTTCAAGGTTCCGTCCGGATTAAGATTTTCCGGGCTCAGCAGGCCTGAATTCAGTATCTTGTTTTGCAGGTTCTCGATCAGGGAGATCACCCCGGGCCCCAGCCAGGCCGGCAACATGAAGTCCTGGTCAGTCAGGGTATCTATGGGTATCACTTGCCACCCTGTGGGAGCAATAAAGTCAGGCAGGAATGGAATGACTTCGCCCAGCCGCTCGACCGCCTCTTGCAGATTTCCAGCCGCCACCGCCGCCGAGAAAATGGGGTCTTGGTCGAAATCGGCCAGATTCACGCCGTTGCCCAGATCGCGCGATTCAGCCACGCCATATTCCAGGAAATGCTGCAGGGGTGAGATCAGGCCTTCCTGCACGGCGGCCGATACATCGGGATTGGCTGCAAGATAAGCCTGTACGTCGAACAAGGGGCTGAAATCGCGGATCTCGTTCGAGCCGTACTGCATGAAGTGCTGGACGGCAGACATATACCCCTGCCCTACCGCCTGGGCGACATCGGCATTCTGGGCAAGATAATACTGGGCGTTGAACAGGGAAAACGGTGAGCGGTCCTCTGTCATGCCGTATTGTTCAAAATGGCTGAGAGCCGTCATCCCAGCTGCCGCGACGTCAGGGTTTTGCTTCAGGTAAAACTCCGGATCAAACAAGCTCGATGCAACCATGGAAAGCTCCAGTAAAGGAAAGGTTAAAACAAGAGAGACTTACAACGGGGAGTAGTGCAGCAGGGAGGGGAGAAGAAAGGTCAGCGTCCCGGTCCGGCATAGGATAACAAGATATTACTTAACGATACAAGATATTTTTTATTATGGATAACCATGACATTACAATGGTTTTACACTCCTAACTGAACTGCGACGGATGCAAGGCCGTGTGCCTGGCCAGCGTGGCCGCCAGTTTTTCCTGCTCCGACTCGCCCGCCGCCATCCAGGTGTCCAGCAGCCTGTCTGCAGCACAACGGCCTTCAGCCAGCACAAATTCCGGATACGCGAGCCAGTGACCATCGCTCTTGTCCAGCCCCCCCTTGGCCACGGTCAGCACATCGGCGCACAAGGCCCTGACGCCCTCATCTGCCACACCTGAACGCATGGCGGGCAGACGCAAATCACCCAAGGTCCGCCAGCCCCGGTCATTCACCAGTTGCCAGGCCTGATCCAGATTGCCCAGCAAGCCCGCCTGCAAGGCCGTGGGCGACAAGAGTACGCTGCGTGCGATGTCGGCGCCCGCCTCCTCGAGCAAGGCCGCATCGGCAAAGCCGGCGCCCGGCGCCCGCGCCTCGATATAGGTTTGCGCGCCGTGCGCCTCAAACAGGGCTTCCAGCCCGCCATCCTGGCGCCAGGCGGACATAATCGCTGGCAAGTCGGGCAGGCTGTCCAGGCGGTAGCGCAGGCGCGCATCCAGAAACTGGCCGATTTGCGAATACACAAAATGCTGCGCCTGAGGCCGCAGCGTGACCGCCTGCTTCGTATCCGTGCGATGCCCACCCCACTGCGTGGAGTGCAAGAACTCGAGCAGGCCAGGGGCGGCATCCAGGATCACCACCGGCACGGACTTGTAGTCATAGGTCGGACTCATGGGCAGGCCGCGCGTAACCGTGCCGGGGCCGAACATCCATCTGAAAAAATCAGCCAGGTCATGAAAGGCCCGTTCCGGATACATACTCAGGAACAGGTCACCGGGAAAACGCGACGGTCCGAATACCCGGGACCACAATGTCATGCGGTTTTCTTTGTAGCCGGTCAGCGCCCCCGACTCCAGCGGACTGTTGGCAAACAGGGCAATGCTGGCCGGCGCAAGCGCCACGGCCACATTCAATGCGCACACGGCCTGTCCGACCGGCACCGAGGTATTCGCGCCGTTCTGCGCCTTGGCGTCTATGCCCTCCCAGTGATGCCAGCCGCGGTAGCCCCGCAGTTCGCGGTAGATGGGCCGGGGAACACATGTGCTTTCATACCAGCCTTGACTGCGCGGGCAGGCGGGATGCTGGGAAACGTTCAGCACGCAGGCGCCATCCGCCTGCAAGGCTTGCATGGCATCGGCCAATTCCTGGTAGGCCGCCCCGGCCAGGCGATCCAGTCCACCCACGCCGCCGGCCACGGGCGCCAGGGCTGTTTCAAGCAGGTTGAAGCCATTGTCCAGCCCGCACTCGGCCAACGGGGTATGAACCGCCACGCAACGGCCGTCAAGAAAGTCCTGGGTGCAAGCCAGGCCACGCGCCCGCTTGATGTTGTGCATGGCATCGAAATAGCCCTGCACGGGCAGGCTGGCGCCGCTGCGGGCATCAGCCACCACCATTTCCATTTCCAGCCCCAGGCGGGGCTGGTATTGCACCGAATCCCTAGAGGAAAAGACGGTAGGCGGGGTTGTCACTTTCGTTCCAATAGGGATATCCCAGGCCATCCAGAAAGGCCTTGAAGGCTTTCTTGTCTTCGGGCGGCACCTGTATGCCCACCAGAATACGGCCATAATCGTCGCCCTGATTACGGTAGTGGAACAGGCTGATATTCCAGCCTGGGCTCATATCGCCCAGAAACTTCATCAGAGCCCCTGGCCGCTCCGGGAACTCAAAGCGGAACAATAACTCGTGCTTGGCCAAGTCGGAGTGGCCACCCACCATATAACGTAGATGCGTCTTGGCCATCTCGTTGCCGGTCAGGTCCAGCGTGGAAAAACCTTTCTTGCGAAAGCTGGTGGCCAGCTTTTCTATCTCGGCCTCGGCGCTGATTTGCAGCCCCACGAAAACATGCGCCTGCTCGGCATCGGAAATCCGATAGTTGAATTCCGTTACGCTGCGGCTGCCCACCGCTGCGCACAAACGCAGGAAGCTGCCGCGTTGTTCAGGTATGGTCAGCGCAAACAGCGCTTCACGCGCTTCGCCCACATCGGCCCGCTCGGCCACAAAGCGCAAGCGGTCGAAGTTCATGTTGGCGCCGCTGGTCACCGCCACAATATGCTTGTCTTTCCATTTGTTCTGCGCGGCATAGCGTTTGGCACCTGCCAGGGCCAGGGCGCCGGCAGGCTCGAGCACGCTGCGCGTGTCCTGGAATACGTCTTTGATTGCGGCGGCAATGGCATCGGTGTCGACCAGCACGAAGTCATCGACGTATTCCCGTACCAGCCTGAAGGTTTCCTTGCCCACCTGCTTGACCGCCGTGCCGTCGGAAAACAGGCCCACGTCGCTCAAGGTGATCCGCCGACCGGCCCGCACACTGCGCACCATGGCATCGGAATCAACCGTTTGCACACCTATGATCTTTATTTCCGGGCGCAACTGCTTGATATAGGCGGCCACACCCGCAATCAGGCCGCCCCCGCCTATGGCCAGAAAAATGGCGTCTATGGGGCCTGGACGCTGGCGCAGGATTTCCATGCCTATGGTGCCCTGGCCCGCAATGACATAGGGATCGTCAAAGGGATGGACGAAAGTCAGCTTTTCCTTGGCCTCCAGCACCTTGGCATGCTCGTAGGCATCGGTAAAGCTTTCGCCCATCAACACCACTTCACCGCCAAACCCCCGCACGGCATCGACCTTGACCTGAGGCGACGTGACCGGCATGACAATGACGGCCCGGCAACCCAGCCTGCGCGCCGACAGCGCCACACCTTGGGCATGATTGCCCGCCGACGCCGCAATCACGCCGTGCTTGAGTTCGGCCGGACTCAGATTGGCCATCTTGTTATAGGCGCCACGCAGCTTGAAACTGAACACGGCCTGGGTATCTTCACGCTTCAGATAGACCTGGTTATGGATGCGTGCCGAAACCTGAGGGGCAAGATCAAGGGGCGTTTCGACGGCGACGTCGTAAACCTTGGACGTCAGGATGCGCTTTAGATAGTCTGTGGACATATGACAAGAGGGGTGCGGGGCGGCCGGACGGCTGCAAATGTAAGGAAAAACGAGAAAACAGAATACCATAGCGCAAACACTACTCTGCGCTAAACTAGCGCGCTATGGAAGCTTGGCTGCAATCATCGGTGCATTGGCTACTCCTTACCCTGGCATTGCCCCGCGTAGGGCTCAGTGCTATTTTCCTGGTCAGCCTGCTGTCGGCCACCCTGCTTCCATTAGGTTCCGAGCCCGCCGTATTTGGCTATATCAAGCTGGCCGCCGACATGTTCTGGCCCGCCGTGCTGGTGGCCACACTGGGTAATACAACGGGTGGCGCCATCAGCTACGCCATGGGCATAGGAGCCGAAAAGGCTTACGAACGCTGGCGCGAAAAGCATCCCTACAAACCGAAAACCAAGACAGGCGGACGCTGGCACGATTACGTGAGCTACTGGCTGCATCGCATGGGCCCGCCCGCCCTGCTGTTTTCCTGGCTGCCCCTGGTGGGCGACCCGCTGTGCGCGGTGGCGGGATGGCTGCGGCTGTCGTTCTGGCCCTGTATGTTCTACATGGCCATAGGAAAGTTCCTGCGCTACCTGGGCATGACGGCGGCCTTGCTGTGGTTTTTTCCGCAAGTTCATTGATCCGCCCGGCCTGCGTCGCAAGATAAACTTTGGCTTATCCCTTACACTAATGCTTTAAGGGCCCCCTTTTTTCTACAAGTCATGAACGCCCCCATAGCCAGTCATCTGCTTGCCGCCCAGGCTCCCGCCACCACTTCGCGCCTGCGTGAAATCCCCTACAACTATACGTCTTACGCCGACCGCGAGATCGTCCTGCGATTGCTGGGCGCAGAGGCCTGGGATCTCTTGTCCGAATTGCGCGGCGAGCGTCGCACCGGGCGCTCGGCCCGCATGCTGTTCGAAGTTCTGGGCGATATCTGGGTGGTCAAGCGCAATCCCTATCTGCACGATGACCTGCTCGAGAATCCCAAGCGCCAACACCTGCTGGTGCAGGCGCTCAAGCATCGCCTGGGCGAAATCGACAAACGGCGCGACACCAGCGTCAGCGAGCGCGACAACAAGGTCGCCCGCCTGCTGGGCGCCGCCCAGACCGCAGTAGCCGCCTTCGAACACGAATTCGCCACCACGCGCGAACTGCGCAAGAAAATTCTCAAGCGCCTGGGGCGCATCACGCATAAAGACAATATCAAGTTCGATGGCCTGTCGCGTGTTTCGCACGTGACCGACGCCACCGACTGGCGTGTCGAGTACCCCTTTGTGGTGCTTACCCCCGACGATGAAAACGAAATCGCGGCCCTGGTGCGCGGCTGCATAGAGCTGGACCTGACCATCATCCCACGCGGCGGCGGCACCGGCTATACCGGCGGCGCCATCCCGCTCAGCGCGCAATCGGCCGTCATCAACACTGAAAAACTCGATGCCATAGGCGCTGTCGAATCCACCCGGCTTCCCGGCGTAAGCGAGCCCGTGCACACCGTGCTGACCGGCGCGGGCGTAGTCACCCGACGGGTCGCTGAAGCGGCCGAGGCCGCGGGCCAGGTCTTTGCCGTTGACCCCACCTCGGCCGACGCTTCCTGTGTGGGCGGCAACGTCGCCATGAACGCCGGTGGCAAGAAGGCGGTGCTCTGGGGCACCGCGCTCGACAACCTCGCCTGGTGGCGCATGGTGGACCCCGACGGCAATTGGCTGGAAGTGACCCGCCTGGAACACAATCTGGGCAAGATACACGATGCGGAACAGGCACGCTTCGAACTCAAATGGTTCGATGGCAATGCGGCGCCCGGTGCCGTAGTGCTGCGCAGCGAAGTGCTGGTCATCGAAGGCTCACGCTTTCGCAAAGCCGGCCTGGGCAAAGACGTTACCGACAAATTCCTGGCCGGCCTGCCCGGGGTGCAGAAAGAAGGCTGCGACGGCCTGATCACCTCGGCCCGCTGGATACTGCACCGCATGCCCGCCCATACACGCACAGTCTGTATGGAGTTTTTCGGCCAGGCACGCAATGCCGTGCCCTCCATCGTCGAGATCAAAGACTATCTTGACGGCCCCGGACGCGCACAGGGCGCCCTTCTGGCAGGCCTGGAGCATCTGGACGAGCGCTATCTTCGCGCAGTCGGCTACGCCACCAAAAGCAAGCGCGGCGGCCTGCCCAAGATGGTGCTCATAGGCGATATCGTGGGCGACGACCCCGACGCGGTCGCACTGGCTGCCAGCGAGGTTGTACGACTTGCCAATACCCGCCATGGCGAAGGCTTTGTTGCCGTCAGCGCCGAGGCGCGCAAAAGATTCTGGCTGGATCGCGCACGCACTGCGGCCATTGCCCGCCACACCAATGCGTTCAAGATCAATGAAGACGTTGTCATTCCCCTTGACCGCATGGGCGAATACACCGATGCCATTGAGCGCATCAATATAGAACTATCCACTCGCAACAAGCTGCGGCTGCTCGATGCGCTCGAATTCTTTTTGCAGGGCGAACTGCCCATAGGTAAAAGCGAAGACCACGACGACGCCGAACATACCCGCGAAGAAATCCTGGCCGTGCGCACGCACGATGCCCAGCTATGCCTGCAAGCCGTCCGCGCACGCTGGTTCTGGTTGCTGAACAATCTTGACATGCCCCTGCAGCAAGCCTTGCAGACGCTGCTGACCCTGGGCCTGCAAGATCTGGAACCCGCGCTGAACGAACGCCTGGCCCAACAGCCCGACGCAACCGTGTTCGACCTGGTTCAGGATCACACCCTGCGCATATCCTGGAAAACAGAAGTGCGCTCGCAAATGGAGCGCTATTTCGCCGGTGCCGATTGCGCCGCCGTGCTGGCTGAAATCCAGGCCATACACGACCGCATACTGAAAAGCCGCGTATTCGTGGCCCTGCACATGCATGCGGGCGACGGCAACGTGCACACCAATATTCCGGTCAACTCCGACGACTACGGCATGCTGGGCGAAGCCAACGAAACCGTCGCACGCATCATGCAAATCGCCCGCAACCTTGATGGCGTGATTTCAGGTGAACACGGCATAGGGCTGACCAAATACGAATTCTTGACACAAGAAGAACTCGCGCCGTTCCAGGAGTACAAAAAACGCGTTGACCCAAAAGGGCGCTTCAATGCCGGAAAACTGCTGCCTGGCGCCGACCTGCGCCATGCCTGGACGCCCAGCTTCAACTTGCTGGGACATGAGTCCCTGATTATGCAGCGCAGCGAAATCGGTTCGATTTCCAACGCCATCAAGGACTGTCTGCGCTGCGGCAAATGCAAGCCCGTGTGCGCCACCCACGTGCCGCGCGCCAACCTGCTGTATTCGCCCCGCAACAAGATCCTGGCCACCTCGCTGCTGATCGAAGCTTTTCTGTACGAAGAGCAAACCCGGCGCGGCGTCAGCCTGAAGCACTGGGAAGAGTTCGAAGACGTAGCCGATCACTGTACGGTATGCCACAAGTGCTACAACCCCTGTCCGGTGGACATAGACTTTGGCGACGTCTCCATGGAAATGCGCGCCCTCTTGCGCCGCATGGGCAAAAAGTCGTTCAACCCCGGCACCACAGCGGCCATGTTTTTCCTGAACGCCAAAGATCCCCGCGTTATCAAGGCCACCCGCAAAGCCATGATAGACGTAGGCTACAAGGCGCAGCGGCTAGCCCACGATGTGCTCGCATCCCCTTCAGAAAAACAGGTTGGCCAGCCACCCGCCACGGTAGGCAAGGCACCCATACGCGAGCAAGTCATACACTTCATCAACAAGAAGATGCCCGGCGGCCTGCCCAAGCAAACCGCCCGCAAGCTGCTTGATATCGAAGATTCCGACTACGTACCCATCATCCGCAACCCGGCGTCCACCTCGGCCGATACCGAAGCCGTGTTCTACTTTCCCGGCTGCGGCTCGGAAAGGCTGTTTTCACAAGTAGGGCTGGCAACCCAGGCCATGCTCTGGCATGCCGGCGTACAAACCGTGCTGCCGCCCGGCTACCTGTGCTGCGGCTACCCCCAGCGCGGCAACGGCATGACCGACAAAGCCGAAAAAATCATCACCGACAACCGTGTGCTGTTCCACCGCATGGCCACCACGCTGAACTACCTGGACATCAAAACGGTAGTGGTCAGCTGCGGCACCTGCTACGACCAGTTGGCCGGCTACGAGTTCGAAAAAATATTCCCCGGCTGCCGCCTGATCGACATCCATGAATACCTGCTTGAAAAAGGCATACAGCTGCAGGACGTGAAGGGTGTGCGTTATATGTATCACGACCCTTGCCATACGCCCATGAAGCTGCAGGACCCCATGAAAACGGTCAAGTCGCTGGTGGGCGAAACCACCATCAAGACCGATCGGTGCTGCGGTGAATCGGGCACGCTGGCCGTGTCGCGCCCCGACATTTCCACGCAGGTGCGGTTCCGCAAGTCGGAAGAACTGGTCAAGAACACGGCCACGCTGCGCGCGGACGGCTACGAGGGCGAAGTCAAGATGCTCACGTCCTGTCCATCCTGCCTGCAAGGGCTGTCACGCTACGAAGGTGAAACCGGCATGGACGCCGACTATATCGTGGTGGAAATGGCCCGCCATATACTGGGCGAAAGCTGGATGCAGGACTACGTGCGGGTAGCGAACGAAGGCGGCATAGAACGCGTGCTCGTGTAAGGGTTTCTTGCACGGCGCTGTTTGCTGATTGTGGCTGGTATGGGTTTCATCATGCACGGTGTAGTCAGATGTGCGGGGTGCCGCTCCTATCGCTACGCCCGCCGAAGGCGGGTGCCCTTGCCATGGCGCCCAGTCGGGGTCGGACGCGAACTCGCCTGAAACAGTCCCCCGGACTGTTTCAGACTCAGACAGCGCGTCCTCTTACGCCCCCGCCCAGACGCCACGGCGGCGGCTTGCTCAACGTCGCTTTACCCCACACATCTGACTACACCGTGCCAACGAAATCCGGGGCATACCAGGCACATCGTTGCCTACGGCAACTGCGTTGAGCACGCCGGTTGCCGCTGATGGCGTGCCGCAGGCGCTTGAGAAATACGAAGGGCCGGACTTTGAGGAAACACGAAGTGCCGGACATTGAGGAAACCCATGGCGCCCCCCCGAATATTCACCTTCTAAAAAGGCATGTGTGGCTGGGGCTGCGTAGGCGCCTTGCGCACGCCGATTCAGGGTGGGATGGCGAGGAGGCAAGTTCGCGGTTGTTCGAGCCCGGCGTTTATGGGCAGCCAGTGGCTGCCCATTCGGGCGAGTTCCGCGAACGCCTCGCCATTGCGCCATGAATCGGGTATCCCTGGCGCAGCCAGGGACGTAGCGCGTGAAGCCGGAGCGGCCCTAGCCACACATGCCTTTCTTTAGAACGGGGAAATATTGAAAGAGCCAGACTGCTCCCCGATCGCAAGTGCTTGGCTAAATCACATGCCCTTCTTTAGAACAGAGAAATATCAAAAGAGCCAAGTGCCGCAGCGAAGCTCAGGCGTCGCCCTCGTCGAAACTGCAAACCGTATAAATATCCAGCCCTGTATCCTTCATGGCCTGGGCGCCGCCCAGATAAGGCAGATCGATAATGGCGGCCGCCTCGATCACATTGGCACCCAGGCGCTGCAACAGCTTGGAAGCCGCCATCATGGTGCCGCCAGTGGCGATCAGGTCGTCGATCAGCAGCACACGCTGACCGGGCCGCACGGAATCAGTATGCATTTCAACTGAAGCATTGCCGTATTCCAGCGAATATTCCTCGGCCACAGTCCGGAACGGCAGCTTGCCCTTTTTGCGCACCGGCACGAAACCCAGATTCAGTTCATAGGCCAGCACAGAGCCCAATATGAAGCCGCGCGCATCGACACCCGCCACCAGATCCAGCCTTTGCCGCATATAGCGATAAACGAACAGATCGATCAGCACACGAAATGAACGAGGGTCTTGCAGAACGGGCGTGATATCGCGGAAAGTCACGCCGGGCTTGGGCCAATCGGGAACGCTACGTATCGTGTTGCGTATATAAACGGCCGGATCAATATGCATGTAAATCGCCAAACAGGAAAATTCGGAGCAGCGCGTGGCGCCGTACCCGCGGTTGCGGCCTGCTACAGACCGGCCACGGCATGGTGACAGACAGGAGTTTACAGGATTGCGCCCTCCCGCCACAAAGCGCGTGCGACAAAAAACCGGCCACCACAGTGCCATAATCCTGTAACAGTGTGGCAAGCCAGCCCGCTACGTTTAAAATCGACCAATGAATAAAACACCCCCGACTGCCGATCGCAGTGCACTCGCCTCGGCCCATCGCACCTTCGCGACCGAAATCAGCGCCCTTCAGGGGCTGGACGCTCGCCTGGACGACTCCTTCGAGCACGCCGTGAGCATGGTGCTGGCGTGCCAGGGACGCGTAGTCGTAACGGGCATAGGCAAGTCCGGGCACATTGCCAAAAAAATTGCGGCCACGCTGGCCTCCACCGGCACGCCCGCCTTTTTCATGCATGGGGCCGAAGCCATACATGGCGACCTGGGCATGCTGACGGCACAGGATATTGTGCTGGCCATCTCCTACTCCGGCACGGCGGCTGAACTTTTAACCGTTCTGTCTGTCGTTAAAAGAATGGGCGCGCAACTGATTTCCATTACCGGCAACCCCCAGTCCGAACTGGCGCTCAGCGCCGACCTGCACCTCGATGCCCACGTCGAGCAGGAAGCCTGCCCGCTGAATCTGGCCCCCACGGCCAGTACAACGGCCGCCTTGGTACTGGGCGATGCCATCGCCGTGGCCTGCCTGGAGGCCCGTGGTTTCAGCCGCGAAGACTTCGCCCGCTCGCACCCCGGCGGCGCCCTGGGCCGACGCCTGCTGACCTTTGTACGCGACGTCATGCGCCAGGGCGACGCCCTGCCCATCGTCGGGGCCAATACGCCCGTGCCCGAAGCCTTGGTCGAGATGTCCGCCAAAGGCATGGGCATGGCCATAGTGCTGGATGCCAACCGAGCGCCGGTCGGTATATTCACCGATGGCGACCTGCGCCGGCTCATCGCGCGATACGGAGACATCCGCCTCCTGAGTGTCGCCCAAGGCATGGGCCGCAACCCCAAAACCATAGGGCCGACCGCCCTGGCCATCGAAGCCGCCACCGTCATGGACGCCGGGCGCCTGAATCAAATGCTCGTCGTGGACGAGAGCGGGCTATTATTAGGCGCTTTACATATGCACGACCTGCTGGCCGCAAAAGTGATCTAAGCATGAACCTACCCAAACTCCCCCACCCCGCCGAGGCCCTGATACTGGCCAAAATCGCCCCTGCCGTCGCAGAGCGGGCCCGGCAGGTACGCCTGATGGCCTTCGACGTAGACGGCGTACTCACCAACGGCAACCTTTGGTATGGCGAGCATGGCGAAGTGGTGAAGGGCTTTAACGCCCTCGATGGCCACGGTCTGCGCCTGCTGCGTGAAAGCGGCATCAGGGTCGCGCTGATTACGGGCCGGGAAGGCCCCATCGTGGCCCGCCGGGCCGCCGAACTGGGTATTTCGCTGGTGCGCCAGGGCGTTCGCGACAAAGTCCAGGCCATTACCGAGATCGCCCAGGAACAGGGCTACACGCTGGCTGAAACCGGCTACATGGGCGATGACATCATCGATATGGCCGCGCTACAGCGCGTGGGCTTTGCCGCCAGCGTACCCAACGCACCTGCTTATGTTTCGCAGGTTGCCCACTGGATTTCAAACCAGCCCGGCGGTTCAGGCGCGGTACGTGAGTGTTGTGACCTGATTCTGGCTGCGCAAGGCAAGCTCAGCGCGTTTTTCAATCCCGCCGCCTCGCGCATGAGCGGCACCTTGCAGTAAATATGAAAGAGCGCATCCCCGCCCTGATCGCCATGCTGCTGCTGGTGACTTTGGTCGCCGGTACATGGCTGGCGGCCGAATATGCCCAACGCGCCATTCCCATAGACCCACCGCGCCGGATCACCCACGAGCCCGACTCCTGGGCCCGCAACTTCGTCATGGTACGCACCGACGAAAAAGGCGTGGCGATCAACCGGCTGGAAGGTTCGTACATGCAGCACTATCCCGATGACGATTCCTACGAAATCACCCAGGCCAAGGCCGTAGGCCAGCAGCCCGACGCGCCCATCACCATAGGCACTTCGGACACGGCCATCATGGATCAGAACGGTGAGCGCATCGTCATGAAAGGCAATGCGCATGTGCATCGCCAGGCCAGCCCCGAGCGCTCGGCCATGGAGGTCAGCAGCGACCAGCTTACCCTGCTGCCCGATGAAGACGTGGTGTTCACCGACTTGCCCGCCCTGGTGGTCAACGGCAACTCCACCATGAATGGCAAGGGCATGCGTTACGATAACAAGACTCGGCAATTGCAGGTGTTTTCCGCCACCGATGTCAAGATATCAGGCCAGGACACCCCACCGCGCTCATCCACCAACGCCGGCACAACAGAAGAACAACCATGAACACACAACGCTTCCGCCCCTACGCCGCATGGCTGCTTTGCACCGCTATGGCCAGCATCACGCTGCCCACCCTGGCGCAAACAGAGCCAGCTGCCGAAGAGCCCGATACGCTGATCCTGTCCGACACCCTGGTCTATGACGACGTCAAGAAAGAAAGTGTCTTCACCGGCAACGTCATCATGACGCGCGGGCTCATGACGCTGCGCTCCGACAAACTCACCATGCGTGAAGACGCAGACGGCTTCCAGCATGGCACCGCGACCGTCGAAGCAGGCAAACTGGTGCACGTACGCCAGGAAAATCCTGAAGACTTCGAAGTGGTTGAAGCCCAGGGCCTGCGCAGCGAGTACAACGGCAAGACGGAAGAGCTGGAAATGATAGGACAGGCAGTCATTACCCGCTATGTCTGTGGCAAGCCCTTCGAGAACATCAAGGGAGAACGCGTCATTTACAAACAAAAGACCGACACCTACCAGGCATTTGGTGGCCCCAATTCATCAGCGGCCGGCGGGCGGGTGCGTTCCTTGGCTCAACCACGCGCCAAGATAGATAAAGCCACGGCGGAATGCCGCCAGAAATCCCAGTAGCAATTTTTACAGGCCGGCCTCGGCTGGCTGGAAATCATTTCTCTATGCTCCCTGACCAAAAGCCCAAGCAAGCGGGCGCCCGCCCTTCAAGCGCCACGCCCGGAAGCCTGCAAGCAACGGGGTTACGTAAAACCTATGGAAAACGCACAGTCGTGCACGATGTCTCGCTGTCGGTCGACAGCGGCGAAGTAGTCGGCTTGCTGGGCCCCAACGGGGCAGGCAAGACCACCAGTTTCTACATGATAGTGGGCATAATCCCAACCGACACCGGCCGGATCGAAATCGACGGCACGCCCATCACCAGCATGCCCATGCACAAGCGCGCGCGCCTGGGTTTGTCTTACCTGCCACAAGATGCCTCGGTATTTCGCCGTCTGACCGTCGAAGAAAACATTCGGGCCGTGCTGGAATTGCAGGTAGACGAAAACGGGCGGGCACTCAGTTCAGCCGTCATAGGCCAGCACCTGGAATCACTGATAGATGAACTGCAAATCGGGCACATACGCCGCA
The DNA here is from genome assembly GCA_013416405.1 of Alcaligenaceae bacterium. Lineage (GTDB taxonomy): Bacteria > Pseudomonadota > Gammaproteobacteria > Burkholderiales > Burkholderiaceae_B > Pusillimonas_C. Next base: position 90,312 of record JACCET010000002.1, on the reverse strand, counting down.
ATACCGCCATATCGCTGTCGGGTGGCGAACGCCGGCGGGTCGAAATCGCACGAGCCCTGGCCACGCAGCCCCGATTCATTTTGCTGGACGAGCCCTTTGCCGGGGTCGATCCCATCGCCGTCATCGAAATCCAGCGTATTGTGCAGTTTCTGAAAAGCCGCAACATCGGTGTACTGATCACTGACCACAACGTGCGCGAAACACTGGGCATATGTGACCGCGCCTATATCATCAGCGAAGGCAAGGTGCTGACCAATGGCCATCCCAGTGAAATCATCAACAACGAGGCCGTGCGCAAAGTATATTTGGGCAAACACTTCAAGATGTGAACCTATTTGTTTGATCTGGGTCACTTGATTTACGCCGCATAATCTATACACTGAAATCATTACGAATCAATTAAGGAGGGCCACGTATTTCATAAACCGCGCTTGCGCGCACCTTTTTATTACTGCAAGGAGAGCCCAATATGAACCTGAGCATCACTGGTCGTCATCTGGAAGTAACCCCCGCCATTCGTGAATACGTAATGAACAAAATGGCACGGGTCTCACGACATTTTGATAATGTCATCGACACACAGGTCATACTCTCGATAGACCGTCTCGAGCACACCGCAGAAGTCACCATGCGCTTGCGTGGCAAAGACATACACTGCGAAGCCATCGACGAAAATTTGTACGCAGCCATAGATTTGCTGGCCGACAAAGTCGACCGACAAGTCATCAAGTACAAAACAAAAATGCAAAACCACGCTCACGAGCCGGTAAAACGACAAGAAATACCAGCAACCGAGTAAACCAGCCGATTCCGCCATGCCCGCAGGGCTTGAACCCCTGTCCGTATAATGCATCCGGCGCATCGGTAACCGGCCTCAATTGCCCCGCGTAATTGAGGCCTTCGTTATGCCGGTTTCATATGTAGGCGCCAAAGCCCATATAATGGTTGTTATGAATTTATTGTCGCGTATCTTGCCACTGTCAAATGTTGTGCTTGATCTGGCTGCCACCAGTAAAAAGCGGGCATTTGAGCAGGCTGGCCTTCTGTTCGAGAACCACCAGGGCATAGCCCGTACCGCCGTCTTTCAAAGCCTGATCGCCCGCGAGCGTCTGGGTTCGACCGCGCTGGGGCACCATGTTGCCGTGCCACACGGGCGCATCAAAGACCTGAAAGAGCCCTGTGCCGCCTTCATACGCCTGGCCGATCCCGTGCGTTTCGACGCGACCGACGGTCGCATGGCCAGCTTACTGTTCATTCTGCTTGTGCCTGAAACCGCCACCCAGATCCATCTGGATCTGCTCGCGGAAATCGCCCGCCTGATGTCCGACGCCAGCCTGCGCCAAGCGCTCAATACAGAAACCAACCCGGCCGTCATACATAAGCTACTGACCGGCGCACCGGAATAAAGGGCCGCCATGCTGACTATCCAGGAACTCGTCAGTGACAACGCCGACAAAATACCGTTCACCTGGGTAGCCGGCCTAAGCGCCGCGCACCGGCTGATTCCCGACCTGGGCATGTCCGGCGCCGACCTGGTGGGGCACTTGAACCTCATCCACCCCTCACGCATACAGGTATTCGGCACCGCCGAACTGTCCTACTACACGCGTTTTGACGTCAGGCGGCGTGTCCACCACCTTGAAGACCTGGTTGCAGGCGGCGTACCGGCCATTCTGTTAGCCGAAAACATGCAGGCTCCGCCCGACCTAAGCGATTTCTGCAACCAGCAACAGATTCCCCTGCTGTCCACTTCCATAGACGCCGCCCAGCTTATTGACTTGCTGCGCATCTATCTGGGCAAGCGTCTGGCGCCTAAAACAACAGCCCATGGGGTGTTCATGGACGTCCTGGGGTTGGGCGTACTGATCACCGGCGAGTCGGGGCTGGGCAAAAGCGAATTAGCCCTTGAACTGATCTCACGCGGGCACGGCCTGGTGGCCGATGACGCCGTCGAGCTTTCGCGCACCGCCCCCAACTTCATCGAAGGCCAGTGCCCGTCGTTGTTGCAAAATTTGCTTGAAGTTCGAGGCCTGGGGCTGCTTGATATACGCACCATTTTCGGGGAAACCTCGGTACGCCGCAAAATGAAGCTCAAGCTGCTGGTGCAATTGGTACGCTCAACGCCCGAGTCCTTCGAACGACTTCCCGTTCAGGATCAGACCGAAGACATTCTGGGCATACCCATAAAGCGTGTCATGCTGCAGGTTGCAGCGGGCCGAAACCTGGCCGTGCTGGTCGAGGCCGCCGTGCGCAACACCATACTGACCCTGCGCGGCATAGACACCATGGGCGAATTCATCGAGCGGCAGGCCCTGGCCATCATGGAAAGCAGCCGCCAAGACTAATTCCGCAGGATCCCTCAGTCATGTTCAATATCGTTCTCATTACAGGCATTTCGGGTTCAGGCAAATCGGTTGCACTACGCCTGCTGGAAGACGCCGGCTACACCTGTGTCGACAACCTGCCCGTGCGCTTTCTGCACGAGTTCATTGCCAGTACGCGCGAAGCCAAGCTTGAACGGGTAGCTGTGGCCATAGACGTACGCTCGCAAGGCGAACTGACCGAACTGCCCGACGTCATTACCGGCCTGCGTGCCATGGGCACGGCATTCCGGGTGATTTTCCTGGACGCCAATGATCACACGCTACAGCAGCGCTACTCCGAATCCCGGCGCCGCCATCCGCTTACCGACAGGCTGCAGCAAGACGGCAAATCGCCCTCGCTGCAAGAGTGCATAGACACCGAAAGAGAGCTGCTGGCGCCCATGCGCGAACAGGAGCACGTTATTGATACGTCCGACCTGACGCCCGGCCAACTGCGCGCCTGGGTTCGCGACCTGATCCAGGCCGACCGGGCGCCCGTTGTGCTGACCTTTGAATCGTTTGCCTACAAACGCGGCGTGCCGGGCGATGCCGACCTGGTCTTCGACGTGCGCTGCCTGCCCAATCCCCACTACGACAGCGAGCTGCGTGAGCTCACCGGACGCGACGCGCCGGTGGCCAAGTGGCTGGCCCAGTTTGGCAGCGTGGAAACCATGATAGAAGACATCGCCGGCTTCATCCGGCGCTGGCTGCCGCTGTATATGCAGGACACCCGCAACTACCTGACCGTGGCCGTGGGCTGCACCGGCGGTAAACACCGCTCCGTCTACGTCATCGAGCAACTGGCATTGCGCTTTGCCGATCACTCGCCACTGCTGGTACGCCACCGCAACCAGCCGCCACCACCCGATATCCCATGAGTCGCATGCGCTCTGCATTGTTGATGCTGCTGGGTGCAGGCCTGCTCGTGCTGGCCGGCTGCTCGGGCCCGGGCGGCAGCAGCACCAGCAGCAGCAAAGGCGGGGGCTACTACAAGGACGACGGCCCAGGCAGCAATATTCCTGACGATATCGCCGCCATACCCAACGCCACGCCGCGCCTGGAAAAACACGCCAAGGCCAACTTTCGTCCTTATGTGGTTTTCGGCAAGCGCTATGTGCCGGTCAGCGACGAGAAACCGTTCCGCCAGCAAGGCACGGCATCCTGGTATGGGCGCAAATTCCACGGCAATAAAACAGCCAACGGCGAAACCTACGATATGTACGCCATGAGCGCCGCACACCCGACTTTGCCGCTGCCCAGTTACGCGCGCGTAACCCATGCTTCCAACGGCAGGTCTATCATTGTGCGCGTCAATGATCGCGGGCCCTTCCATAGCAAGCGCATCATAGACCTGTCTTATGTTGCCGCCGCCAAGCTCGGGCTGATAGGCCCAGGCAGCGGGCAGGTCATTGTCGAAGCCATCACCAACCAGGACATTCGCGACGGAAATTTCGAGCAGGCGCCCGAGCCCAGGCCGGTTCCCGTCGCCCCACCCGCTGCACCCGCGCCACCACCCATATTGATTACCGCAACGGAACCCGTGGCGCCCAGACCCGCCACGCCAGACGCCCTGGCAGCCCTGCAGCACAAGGAAAGTTCATTCAGCCCCACACCGCCTGCAAATCAGATCTACCTGCAGTTTGCCGCATTCTCGGCGGCCAATACCGCTGAAAATCTGGCGCAAGAAATCGGTATGCAAATCAAGAGTGTGGAAAGTCGGCCAGTTCATGTACAGGCTTCGAGCGAGCTGTACCGGGTTCGTATCGGGCCCTACCCCTCGCGCACGGCAGCCGTGAATGCAGCCATACGCATACAGCAGGAAACCGGGCAGCCATCGGCTGTGACGCTGGGGCACACGGAATAAGCGGCAGGTCGCGGCGTGATAGCCTATTCGCTGTCTGGCGCTACCGCACCCTTGCGCGCCAGCGCCAGCGCGTACAACACGTCGCGCTGCACACCCGAAACCTTGGCCGCAACCCTTGCGGCATCACGCAGCGACATATGTTCCAGCAAAGCATCCAGCAATACGACGGCCGCCGGATCAATATCATCGCTAACTGTCTGTTGTTCGGCCTGGTGCACTATCAATACAAACTCACCCTGGCCGTGGTGCGCATCCTGCGCCAGCCAGTCGGCCGCTTCGGCCATTCTGACGGTATGCACCTGCTCGAAGCGCTTGGTCAGCTCGCGCGCCAGCGTCAGCAGGCGATCGGGACCGCAAACCTGCAGCAGATCCTTGATGGCGGCCGACAGGCGGTGGGGAGATTCAAACATGACGACGGGCGCGGGCAACGCACACCATTGCTTGAGCCATTTTTGCCGAGCGCCAGATTTGGCGGGCATGAAGCCGGCAAAGACAAAAGCCGGGTTCTCGTCAGATGTGACGCCGCTGGCCATCAAGGCGGCAATAACAGCACTGGCTCCGGGAATGGGAATGACCAGATAGCCCGCCTGACGTGCGGCCCGCACAATGCGCGCGCCCGGATCACTGACCGCCGGTGCCCCGGCATCGGACACCAGCGCCACACGTTCGCCGGCCGCCAGCCGTTCAACAATGGCCTGAGCAGCTGTCGCCTCGTTGTGGCGGTGAGCGGCCATCAGGGGCGTTGAGACCCCCCAGGCATCAAGCAAGGCCCGGCTTGCGCGGGTGTCTTCAGCGGCAATGACATCGCAGCGACCCAGCGCCTGCCAGGCGCGCAGGCTCAGGTCACCCAGATTGCCTATGGGCGTGGCAATCACATACAGGCTGGCCGCAGGCCAATTCTGTCCATCCACACGCTCGGTGAGACGTTTCCATGTCGCCAGGGAGTCTGAAAAATCGCGCATCTCGCTCATACTTGAAAAGAGACCTTTTATAAGACGGGGTTAAACCATGGACAATCAGGCACTGCCCTACGAACTGGCCCGGGCCGCGCAACAAAAAGCGGTGCGAGCCAGGCGCCGCAAAAATTCCGCCAGGCCGCACTCCGGCAATACCAGCCCGCCGTTGCTCTCACCGACCCAGCGGGCAGGACGCGAGGCCGAAGAGCGCGCCTGCGATTACCTGCAGGCACGAGGCCTGATCGTCCTGGGCCGCAATCTGCGCAGCAAAACCGGCGAACTTGACGTGGTGGCCAACGATCATGGCATTCTGGCCTTCATAGAAGTGCGCCACCGCGGCACCCTGGAATACGGCGGGGCCGCCGCCAGTGTAAACCGCCACAAGCAGCGGCGTCTGGTAAAAACCGCCAACTTCTTTCTGCCCATCCTGGTCAAGCGCTACTTTCATGGCCGTGTGCCAGCCTGCCGTTTCGACGTCATCAGCGTCGAGCCTGCCGGATTGCACTGGATACGCGGCGCATTCAATGAATAAGGCCAGTCTGCGACACGCGCTGTAATCGATTGGCATAAATTTTTGTGCGCGGTCATGAGATAATCACGTCCATGGACATGACTTCTCTCATGACATCGCACTTCGACGATGCGATAGACACTTTCAAGACCAGTTCGCGTGAACTGGCCCAGCCTTTGTCGGTGGCCGTAGACCTTTTGTTCGGGGCGCTGGCCAACAACGGCAAAATCCTTGCCTGCGGCAATGGCGGTTCTGCCGCCGACGCCCAGCATTTCATTGCCGAACTGGTGGGCCGCTTTGAACGCGATCGCCTGCCCCTGGCGGGTATCGCCCTCAATACCGACACCTCCATACTCACGGCGGTCGGCAACGACTACGGCTTCGACGCCATCTTCGAGCGCCAGGTCAGCGCCCTGGGCCAGCCCGGCGATGTGCTGGTTGCCATTTCCACCAGCGGGAACTCTGCCAACGTCATCCGGTCTATTGAGGCAGCCCACGACCGCGAAATGCATGTCATAGCCCTGACCGGCAAGGGTGGCGGCCAAATCGGCGAATTCCTTACCGACGCCGACATCCATTTGTGCGTCCCCCACGACCGCACCATGCGCATCCAGGAAGTGCACATTGTGCTGCTGCACGCCCTTTGCGATGGCATCGACGCCCTACTACTCGGAGACAATCTGTAATGCCCATCAAGTTCTACTCGCAACGTATCATGCTGGCCAGCCTGGCCCTGGCAAGCCTGACCACACTGGCCGGTTGCGGCGCCTTGGTCGTGGGCGGCGCAGCGGCCACCACCGCCGTGGTCGCCACTGATCGCCGCACCACGGGCGAGCAGGTCGAAGACCAAGCCATAGAATTGAAGGCCGGAGCTGAAATGCGCAGATTGTTCCCCGAAGACAAAGCCAGGGTGAACACCATATCTTATGCCGGCCTGTTGTTGCTGACGGGCGATGTACCCACCGAGCAAGACAAGCAGAAGGCCGGCACCGCCGCGGAAGGCGTCGAGAAGGTCAAAAAAGTCATTAATCAGCTGCGAGTGGGCGACATCACCCCCATCAGCGTGCGCACCAACGACACCTGGATAACCTCTAAAGTCAAAACAGCCCTGATCAATACCAAGGAAGTCCCCAGCCGCACCATCAATGTCTCGACCGAGCGCGGCATTGTTTACCTGATGGGCAAAGTCACTGCTCAGGAAAGCGAACGGGCAGGCAAGGCGGCCGCTGGGGTCACCGGCGTCAATAAAGTAGTAAAATTGTTCCAGATCGTTACGCCTGAAAGCATTGCGGCAGAAGCATCGCCGGCCCCCGTCGACGATGCCAGCGCAAGCGCAACCAACACGCCAGACAGCAATGCGTCCAATGGCGTAGAAACCATGCCAGTTCAATGAAAAAAGCACTTATCGGCCTAGTTGCCGTCATCGCCTTGGCCGGAATCGGCATTTGGCAGTTTTCCGGTTCGGCCAAAACCGCACCCGACGTCACCTTTACTTCGCTGACCGGCGAAAAGACCACCATGCAGGATCTGCGCGGCAAGGTCGTGCTGGTCAAGTTCTGGGCCACCAGCTGCGTAACCTGCATCGCGCAAATGCCCGACACCATCCAGCACTACAACGACCTGTCTCCCAAGGGCTTTGACACCATTGCCGTGGCCATGCAGTACGATCCGGCCAACTACGTCAAGAACTATGCTGAAACACGCAAGCTGCCCTTTACCGTAGCCATAGACGCGCAAGGCGAAATCGCCAAAGCATTTGGCGACGTAAAACTCACGCCCACCGCTTTCCTTATCGACAAGCAGGGCCACATCATCAAGCGCTATCTTGGCAACTACGACAAGCAAGCATTCCTGAGCACCGTCAACAAGGCACTGGCCAGCTAATGAGTTCCCCCGACCTGCCCCCCAGCTATTCCTCCACTGTAAAAGCCGATGTGCTGGCCGAGGCCCTGCCCTATATCCGGCGCTTTCACGGTAAAACCGTCGTCATCAAATACGGCGGCAACGCCATGATAGAAGAAGAGCTGCAACGCAGCTTCGCACACGATGTCGTGCTGCTCAAGCTGGTCGGGCTCAACCCCATCGTGGTGCACGGCGGCGGCCCGCAAATCAATGCCGCCCTGAAACGCATAGGCAAGGAAGGCTCGTTTGTACAAGGCATGCGCATTACCGACGCCGAAACTATGGAAGTCGTTGAGTGGGTGCTGGGCGGCCAGGTGCAGCAAGACATCGTCATGATGATCAACGAAGCCGGCGGCAAGGCAGTTGGCCTGACCGGCAAAGACGGCTGCCTGATCCAGACACGCAAGAAAATGCTGGCCGACAGCGACAACCCCGGACAATGGCTAGATATCGGTTACGTGGGCGACATTACCCGCATTGAACCGGCAGTCGTCAAGGCGCTCCAAGACGACCAGTTCATTCCTGTCATCTCGTCCATAGGCTATGGCGAAGACGGCCGGGCCTACAACATCAACGCCGATGTCGTAGCAGGCAAAATGGCCGAAGTCCTGGGTGCCGAAAAACTGGTCATGATGACCAACACCCCGGGCGTGCTCGACAAGAATGGCGAGCTTCTGCGCAGCCTTTCGGCTCAAACCATAGACGAACTCTTCAAAGACGGCACGATCTCGGGCGGCATGCTGCCCAAGATTTCATCGGCGCTCGACGCGGCCCGCAACGGCGTAACTTCCGTGCACGTTGTCGATGGCCGGGTGCCGCATTGCCTGCTGCTTGAAATCCTGACCGACCAGGGCGTGGGAACCATGATCAGCTCGCACTGAATGCGGCCTGCAGCGGCCAGCTTGGCCGCCTCTTACCCCAGACGTCCCGCCAGCCGCGCCCAAGCCCAGGAAACCGTGTGGCTGTTCGATCTGGACAATACGCTGCATGATTGTTCCAAAGGCATATTCAAGGCCATAGACGGCGCCATGGGCCGCGCCGTGGCCTCCACCCTTGCACTGGAAGTCGAAGCCGCCGATGTCTTGCGTAAATCGTACTGGCAACGCTATGGCGCAACGGTAATAGGCATGGTGCGCCACCATGGCGTCGATGCCAGGCATTTCCTGGCGCTCAGCCACGATTTCCAGGTGGCGCCGCTAGTGCATGCCGAGACCGGGCTGGGGCGCAAGCTGAAACGGCTTAAAGGCCGCAAGATACTGCTCACCAACGCCCCGCTGTTTTATGCCCGCGAGGTACTCAAGACCCTGGGCATACTGCATCACTTCGAATGCGTGTGGGCCATAGACCACATGACCATGCAGGGGCGGATGCGGCCCAAGCCCTCGCTCGCCCTGATGCGCCAGGTGCTGAACCGGCTGGCCGTCCCGGCCCGCCAGGTCGTTCTGGTGGAAGACACTTTGCGTAACCTGAAAAGCGCGCGCCAGATCGGCATGCGCACCGTACATGTCTTTCATCCTGAAACGCCTTTCTCGTCCACCCACCGTGGACGCAGCCAATATGTGGACTTACGCGTCAACTCGGTGGGGCAGTTGCTGGCCGGCCGTCGCGCCCTGCACAAACCAGGCAATCGGGATCACGCCTGAAACGCAGAGTTTGCCACTGCATTTCCAGGGCATCCAGGCACAACATGCGCCCCACCAGAGGTTCGCCCATGCCGGTCAGTATTTTGATGGCCTCGGCCGCCTGGGTGCTGCCGACTATGCCCACCAGCGGCGCAAGCACACCAGTCGTGGCGCAGCGCAACTCTTCGGCATCATCAGCCTCGGGAAAAAGACAGTGATAGCAGGGCGCATCGTCGCGGCGTAGATCAAACACACTGATCTGACCTGCAAACCGTATGGCGGCGCCTGACACCAAAGGCTTGCGATGCCTGACGCAAGCGCGATTCACCGCATGGCGGGTAGCAAAGTTATCGCAGCAGTCCAGCACCAGGTCGGCCAGGGTCACTTGTTCGTCCAGGGCGGCGTCGTCAAGGCGCTGAACCAGCGGCTGTATGCGGATGTGGGGATTCAGCGCCTGCAGCATGTGTTGGCCTGATTTGGCCTTGGGCCAGCCTATGCGGTCGGTGGTATGCAGGATTTGTCGTTGTAGGTTGCTGAGTTCAACCTCGTCGTCGTCGGCCAGCACCAGATGACCTACGCCCGATGCGGCCAGATAACAGGCCGCCGGAGAACCCAGCCCCCCGGCACCCACTATCAGAACACGCGCAGCCTGCAGCCGCTCTTGTCCTTCTATGCCGAACTCGTCCAGCAAAATATGCCTGGCATAGCGCAGCAAATGTTCGTCGTTCATTGCGGTACCGGCACCACTCCGTCCGGGGTGATCCGGAAGCGCTGGACGTTGGGATCAGCGCGATTCACTGGACTTTTTTTTTCAGCGTCTGGCGTACTGCCGTCTTTGGCCTCGGCCTGAGCGACGGGCTTGTCGGCCTTGGCAACCAGGCTGGGGTCATTCTTCTTGACCGGACGCCCTTCCAGGAAGTTGATGGCCTGCTTCAGCTGATAATCATCGGCTCCGCCGAACTCGAACATCTTGGGCTGCTCTTTGCGTTCATCTTCCTTGGGCTGGTCTTCGTCGGTTTCTTCGAAGTTGCTGTTCAGCAGATGGCGCTGCAGATCGACTTCGCGAGGCAGGCGGAACAGACTGCCTTGCGCCGTATCATCGACTTCGATGTCGGGTTCGACTCCGGTGACCTGTATGGAACGGCCCTTGGGCGTGTAGTACAGCGCTGTGGTCAGCTTGATGCCGGTGTCTTCACTGAGCGGCAATACGCTTTGCACCGAGCCCTTGCCAAAGGTTCGGCTGCCGATAATCTTGGCGCGTTCGTAATCCTGCAGGGCGCCGGCCACAATTTCAGAGGCCGATGCCGAGCCGACATTGACCAGCACCACCATAGGCACGGTTCTGGCCCAAGCCGCTACTTTAGAGGCATCCGGGCCATCTTCGCTGCCCAGGAAATTCTGCATATAGCCGGCCTGCTTGGAAAAGAATTCGCGATTGGACGAAGGAATACGACCCTTGGTCGACACGACCAGCACATCGGGCTTCAGGAAGGCAGAAGATACCCCGATGGCGCCATCGAGCAAGCCACCCGGATCGTTGCGCAGGTCTAGAATAAGCGCCTTGGGTACGCCCTTGCTGCCCAGTTCGCTGAGCTGACGCCCAAGATCTTCGACCGTACGTTCCTGAAACTGTGCAATGCGCACATAAGCAATATTGTCATCGAGCATTTTGCTGCGCACGCTGCGCACCTTGATCAGGTCGCGCACGATATGAACCACGACGGGCTTATCGTTGTCTTGTCGCTTGATGGTCAGCACGATGGGCGTTTTGGGCTCACCGCGCATCAACTTGATGGCCTCGCTAAGGGTCATGCCCTTGGTTGGCTTGCCGTCGATATGGGTGATGAGGTCGCCCGCTAGAATGCCGGCCCGCGCCGCAGGTGTGTCTTCTATGGGAGAAATCACCTTGGGCATGCCGTCTTCACTGCCGATTTCTATACCCAGACCACCGAAACCACCTTGTGTGACAGCTTCCATTTCCTTGAAAGCCTCGGCGTCGAGGTAGGTGGAATGCGGGTCAAGGTCGTTGAACAGACCCTTGATGGCATCGTTGACCAGTTTTTCGTCGGTGACGGGCTCGACATAGCTGCTTTTAATGGCGGCAAATACGTTGGCAAACTGCTGCAGCTCTTTAAGAGGCAGCGGATCGCCGCGCTGCGCAGCAGCCGTGATGCCCAGGCTGACCAGCACGCCGCCCAGCGCACCCACCAATATCAAACTCAAACCGCCTAACCTGCGAGTGCTCATGCACATTCCCGAAGTAGTATGAATAAACTGAATGCGCCTGCCGCTGCAAATGAACTACCGCCTTTAGGCAGGGTTTGCGCATTACTACTAAATAGTAACGAAATTACTGCTTTAACCAAAGCAGGGGATTCACGGGAACACCCTGGTGCCTGATTTCGAAGTATAGGCCAGCCTCGACCTGCCCGCCCGTTGCGCCCACTGTGGCAATGGTGTCGCCCGCGCCCACAATATCGCCCACGCGCTTGAGCAAGCTTTGATTGTAAGCATACACGCTTAAGTATTTGGCGCCATGATCGACGATCATGATGTTGCCGAAACCACTCAACCAATTGGCATATACCACGCGCCCGGCAGCAATGGCCCTGATGGCGCTACCTTCGGGCGCCTGCAGCACAATACCACGCCACAAGCCGCCATCGGGCCGCTCTGCGCCAAAACGTCCCAAGGTACTGCGGCTGGATACCGGATAGGGAGCACCCTTGCGCAGCCCCTTGAAACCACCCGCAGGCTCGGTGCGCACGGGGGTGGCTGTGCTGGCGGCCGCTTCCGCCTTGGCAGCGGCCAGCTCCTGGGCGCGGGCCTTGGCCCTGGCCTGCTCGACTTGCAGGCGTACCTGCTCGGCCTCCTGGCGCTCGCGCTCGTTCCTGGCCTGCTGCGCGGCCAGTGCCGCCTGGCGTGCCTGTTCCTGGCGGGCGGCTTCGGCGCGCCGTTTTTCCTGTGCTACCCGGGCCGCTTCAGCACGGCGTTTTTCCTCGGCGATGCGGGCAGCTTCCCGTTGTTGCTCTATCGCAACTTCCAGGCCGGTGATCAGCTTGCCCAGGCGCTGGTCATTCTGCTTGAGCTCGGCCGCCTGGCCACGCTGTGCCTGCAACTCGGACTCTATGCGCTGCAGCACTTGCTGGCGTTCGGACTTTTGCTCTTCCAGCCTGGCTTTCTCGTCTTCGGTGTCTTGCGCCAGCTGAGCCAGCTCACGCGTATACGCTTGCGACTGGGCCTGCAGCTGCGCCAGCTTGTCCAGCGCCTGCCTGACGGCGATCACCGCATCGGCCTGTGCCTGTGTGATGTAGCCCAGATAACTCAGGTCGCGTCCAATTTCCTGCGGATTATTGCCCGACAGCAGCGCCGTCCAGGGCGACAGTCCGCCCGCATACTGAGCCCGCATCTGCTCGCCCAGCTCATGCTGGCGCGCCTTCAATTGTTCTTTTTGCTGCGCCGTCTGGCTTTCGATATCGCGCAATTCCAGCTTGGCGTCGCGCTGGCGCTCGGCCAGCTCGGACAGGCGCCGGTTGCTGGCCGAAATCGCCGTCTCGGACGCCTTGAGCTGGTTGGCTGCATCACGACGTGACGACGTGCTGCGCTCTATCTCTTTCTGCAAATCGGCAATGCGGTCGCGCATTTGCGCCCGCTCTTCGCGCGCAGCCGCCTGCTTTTGCGTCAGCGTCGGTTCTGCGCCGCAGGCCAACCCGGCCCACAACAGCAACGCACAGCCCAACGCACGACGCATGCTTATTTCCTTGCCTTGCCCTGATTGGCCACCGCAGCCATGGCCGCTTCGATCTCGGCCGGATCGCCCAGATAGTAATGGCGCAAGGGACGCAGATCGTCGTCGAGTTCATACACCAGCGGCTGGCCTGTAGGAATGTTCAGATGCACGATGTCGTCGTCGGAAATGCCGTCAAGGTGTTTGATCAGCGCCCGCAGGCTGTTGCCGTGCGCCGCAACCAGCACGCGTCGTCCGGCGCGTATGGCCGGTGCAATGGATTCGCTCCAGAAAGGCAATACACGCTCTACCGTGTCTTGCAGGCACTCGGTGGCAGGCAGCTTGTCGGCCGCTATCTTGGCATAACGCCGATCAAAGCGCGGATGGCGCGGATCATCGACATCAAGGGGATTGGGCGCAATGGCGTAGGCACGGCGCCAGATCAGTACCTGCTCGTCACCGTATTTTGCAGCGGTCTCGGCCTTGTTCAAGCCTTGCAGCGCGCCATAATGGCGCTCGTTCAGGCGCCAGCTCAACCCGGTGGGCGTATGCATGGCATCCATGGCGTCCAGGGCAATCCAGAGCGTGCGTATGGCGCGCTTGAGCACCGAGGTATAGGCCAGATCGAACTCAAAGCCTTTTTCCCTAAGCAGCTTGCCGGCCTGAAAAGCCTGCTCGCGCCCCGTATCGGTCAGATCCACATCGGTCCAGCCGGTAAAGCGGTTTTCCAGATTCCATTGGCTTTCGCCATGGCGCATCAGAACAAGTTTATGCATGATAAAAGTCGCCCAAAAGTTGAAATTCGCTGTCCATTTTATAATCCCCGGATTCCGCCTTTTTTTCAAAGGCCTTTTCGGGATACAAAGTGGACTTTTTTCTAGACCAAAACAATCTGATTTTCCTGTTCGTTGCCATCGCAGCCGGGGTCATGCTGGCCTTGCCCAACCTGCTCAAGGGCGGCGGCAAAACCGTAACCGCGCAGCAGGCGGTGCAACTGGCCAACCAGCAGCAAGGGCTGTTCCTGGATGTACGCAGCAGCGAAGCATTCAAAACCGGCAGCATACCCCAGGCGCGCAATCTGCCTGCGGCCGATCTTCAGGCTAAACTGGGTTCTTTGCCCAAAGACAAGCCTATCATTGTAGTTTGCGATCGCGGCCGCGACTCGGCACGCGTGGCAGGCACGTTGCGCAAGCAAGGATATAACCAGGCTGTCAGCCTGAATGAAGGCCTGACCGGATGGGTACATAGCGGCATGCCGCTATCCAAAAAACATTGATCCAAAGGTGACCATGGCTACCGTAACAATGTATAGCACCGCAGTGTGCCCCTATTGCGTGCGCGCCGAAATGCTGCTCAAGCAGCGCGGTGTGAGCGAAATTCAGAAGATCCGCATCGACCAGGATCCCCAGCAGCGCGCCATCATGATGGAACGCACGGGCCGGCGCACCGTGCCGCAAATCTACATAGGCCAGACCCATGTAGGCGGCTACGATGAACTGGCCGCGCTGGATAGAGCCAACGGCCTGATGCCCTTGCTTAACGCTGAAGCCTGAACGGCTCCAACTCAACCCCCATTTTTGGAAAATTACATGTCCGAACAGAAGCAGAACAACCAGGAAGCACAAGCCAGCCAAGACCCCAGCTTCAGCCTGCAGCGCACTTATGTAAAAGATTTGTCGCTGGAAATGCCCAATGCGCCACAGATTTTCCTTGAACAGGAAGCCCCCTCGGTCGAGATTTCCCTGAACGTGGGCGGACAGCGCCTGGCCGATACCGTTTTCGAAGCCACCGTGACCGCAACCGTCACCACGCGCATCCAGGACAAGGTTTTGTACCTGGTCGAAGCCACCCAGGCCGGCATTTTCGAAGCCGCCAACATTCCTGCCGAACAGCTCGATCCTCTGTTGGGCATCGTTTGCCCGACCATGCTGTATCCCTATTTGCGCGCCAACATCGCCGACGCCATCAATCGCACATCGCTGCCGGCTCTGCACCTGGCAGAAGTCAACTTCCAAAGCATGTACGAACAGCGTATTGCCGAACTATCTCAGCAACAGGAAGCCGGCAAAGAAGATTCCGGCATCATCCTGCCTCCCGGCGCCACACGCCAATAAGGATGAACACCCCGCCGCGTCCACGTGTCTCGGTGCTGGGCGCCGGCAGCTGGGGCACCGCGCTGGCCATACTGGCCACAGCGCGGGCCGATACCTTGCTATGGGCCCGCAATCCCGACCTGGCCCGCACCCTCTCGCAGGAACATGCCAATCCGCGCTACCTGCCCGATACCGTCCTGCCACCAACACTTGCGGCCACCGCTGATTTTCAGCAGGCCATAGCGCACGTCTGCAGCGCCGACGACGACAACGCGCTGATCATTCTGGGTGTGCCTGTGGCGGGGCTGGCCAGCCTGTGTGAGCAACTGGCTCAGGCACTGGCCCAAACACCGCCTCGCGGCATGCTCAGCATAGTCTGGACATGCAAGGGTTTTCAGCCCGATACCGGACAGCTTCCCCATCAGATCGCCAATCAGGCGTTCGAAGCCATGCCTGATTTAGGACTGGGCGTGCTGTCGGGGCCATCGTTTGCACGGGAAGTCGCACAAGGCCTGCCCGTTGCGCTCACCATAGCGACCGCCCACGATTGGACGGCGCAAGCCACCATCAAGGCCTTGCACGGCGCAAATGCGCGCATCTATACCAGTACCGATATCGTCGGGGTCGAAGTGGGTGGCGCGCTCAAGAACGTCATGGCCATCGCCTGCGGTATCGCCGACGGCCTGGCATTGGGCACCAACGCCAGGGCCGCGCTGATCACGCGCGGCCTAGCCGAAATGCAAAGACTGGGCCTGGCACTGGGCGGGCAAGCCCCCACATTCGCCGGCCTGACGGGCCTGGGCGATCTGGTGCTGACCGCAACCGGCGATCTGTCTCGCAACCGGCAGGTAGGCATAGCCATCGCCCAGGGTAAAAAACTGGATGACATCCTGGCCGGCGGCCTGACCGCCGAAGGGGTGCGTTGCGCGCGCGCAGCGCTTGCCCTGGGGCGCCAGCACGAAGTCTCACTGCCCATCACCGAGGCAGTATGTAAAGTCTTGTTCGACGGCATGGCGCCCATGCAGGCCGTCTCGGGCTTGCTTGCGCGCGAGGCCGGCCCTGAATCGCCTTCGGTTTACTTCTAATATTTTCTGCTCAAGGAATACATCATGACTGGACCTTCCATCACGCGGCGACGCCTGCACGTATCAGCTCTGGCCCTGGCCTGCGCTGCGGCTTTTACCTTTTCGTCCGCCGCGCACGCGGCCTGGCCCGAGAAGCCCATTCAGATGATAGTGCCCTTCCCGGCCGGCTCTTCACCCGACATCCTGGCCCGCGCGATCGCCGAGCCACTGGCCAAGGACCTGGGCCAGGCCGTGGTCGTCGACAATAAGCCGGGCGCAGGCGGCAACATCGGCACGCGCGCGGCCAGCAAGGCCAAGCCTGACGGCTACACGCTGCTCCTGACCATCAACGGACCCATGGTCACCGCGCCCACGCTGTACAAGAAAACACTGGGCTACGATCCCCTGAAAGACCTGGCACCCATTTCGCTGGTGGGCACCAGCCCCAATGTGCTGGTGGTTCCGCAAGACTTCGAGGCCAAGGATGTACAGGAATTCGTCAGCCTGGCCAAGGCCAAGCCCGGCGAGCTGAACTACGGTACGGTCGGTCCCGGCAGCTCTTCACACCTGGGCATGGCCATGCTTGAGCATCAGGCCGGCATCAGCCTGCAGCAAATTCCTTACACGGGTTTTCCGCAAATCATTACGTCGATTCTGAACAACGATGTGCAGGCCGGCTTCATGGTGCCGGGTATCGCGATGGCACAGGTCAAGGCCGGCAAGGCGCGCGCGCTGGCCATTACCAGTCTGGAAGCCAGCGATGTGCTGCCGGGCATCCCGACGATGGCGTCACAGGGTTATCCGGGCTTTGAGTCCATTTCCTGGGACGCGATCTTTGTACCGGCCGGCACGCCTGACGATATCGTGAAGCAGTTGAATGAATCCATCACGAAGATTCTGGCGCGCGATGATGTGAAACAGAAGATGGCGACCTTGTATTTCACGCCGGCGCCTTCCACGCCCGAGGGCTTGACCGAGTTGGTGGTGAATGAGAAGAAGCGCTGGGAAGAGGTGATCAATCGACTGAATCTGTCGCTGGATTGATTGCTGCCGATATTGGCGGGGTTAGCGTTTCGGGGCGGACTCGATGCTTCGAAGCAGCACTTGGCGCTTTCGAACTTGGCGCTTCCGATATTGCCCCGTTCTAAAGAAAGGCGTGTGTAGCAGGGACTGCTCCGGCTTCACGCGCCACGACCCCGGCTACGCCGGGGTTTCCCGTTATAGACCAGCCTGCCGAGGCGGTCGCGGAACTCGCCCGGTCGGGCCAGTGGCCCGACACCCGTCGGGCTCAAAACAGCCGCGACCTTGCACCCTCGCCAGCCCGCCCTATAACGGCGTGCGCGAGGCGCCTGCACAGCCCCAGCCACACACGCCTTTTTAGAATGGTGAATATTGGGGCGGGTATCGCCATGGATTTCATTGACCCGGTGCAGCCAGGTGTCCGGGGTAGAGCGACGTTGAGCAAGCCGCAGCCCTGACCTCCAGGCGGGGCGCAAGAGGACGCGCTGTCTGAGTCTGAAACAGTCCGGGGGACTGTTTCAGGCGAGTTCGCGTCCGACCCCGACTGGAGGCCAGGGCAAGGGTACCCGCCTTCGGCGGGCGCAGCGATAGGAGCGGCACCCCGGACACCTGGCTGCACCGTGCAAGAAACCATCACCAGTCACAACACGCTGCTGCTCGGCGCAAGAAACCATCACCAGTCACATCACAAAGCCGCACGTGGCAAGAAGCCACCACAAACCCGCCCTAATCCGCGATAATGTCCCCATCATGAACTGGAACTTCGTAAAAATGCACGGCGCCGGCAACGACTTTGTCGTGCTCGACGGCGTGCGACAAGCCATAGACCTTACGCCCGAGCGGGCGCGGGCACTGGCCGACCGCCACTTTGGCATCGGCGCCGACCAGATCCTGCTGGTCGAAACCCCACTGCACCCCGAAGCCGACTTCCGCTACCGCATCTTCAACGCCGACGGCAGCGAAGTCGAACACTGTGGCAACGGCGCACGCTGCTTCGTGCGCTTCGTGCACGAACAAGGCCTCTCGCGCCGCAACCCCCTGCGTGCCGAAATCAAAACCGGCATCATTACCCTGCACGATACCGACACCGACGGCGTGTCGGTCGAAATGGGCGAGACACGCTTTGAACCACAAGCCCTGGCCTTCGACGCCCAAGGCCTGCAATCCACTCCCTGCGCAAACGACACCCTGTGGTCCTTGCCCCTGCCCGGACATCAAGACGTCCAGCTATCACTGGTCGCCATATCCAATCCGCATGCCGTGCAAATCGTTGAAAACGTGCAAACTGCGGCAGTGGGTACCATCGGGCCATTAATAGAATCACACCCGCGCTTCCAGCAGCGAGTCAACGCAGGCTTCATGCAAATCGTAGATCGCAACACCATCAAGCTGCGTGTCTATGAACGCGGTGCGGGCGAAACACTGGCCTGTGGCACCGGCGCCTGCGCGGCCGCAGTGGCGGGCATACGCCGTGGCCTGCTTGACAGCCCCGTGCTTGTGCATACCCGGGGCGGACCACTGACCATCACCTGGCTAAACAACAGCTTGCACATGAGCGGCCCGGCCACTACCGTGTTTACCGGCCAGGTCGACATCGACACGCTAACTGAACAGTTCACCACTAAGGATTTTTTACAGCCATGAGTGCAGACAGTCTTTCCGCCGAGCATATTGCGCAGTTTTTGCAAGAAAACCCCGCCTTCTTCCAGGATCACGCCGAGCTGTTCGCCAATTTGCGCGTGCCTCATCCCAACGAAACACGCGCCATTTCCCTGGGGGAGCGCCAGATCATGACGCTGCGCGCGCGCGCCAAGGATCTGGAATGGAAGTTGTCCGGGCTGATGCACAATGCCAGCGGCAACGAACGCATTACCAACACGCTCATGGACTGGTGCTGCCGCATGCTGGCCGAAGAAAATGCCGCGCAGCTGCCTGGCCACATTGTGCGCAGCCTGGGCGATCTGTTTGATTTGTCCACGATTGCGCTGCGCCTGTGGGATCTCTCCGGCCTGCAAGACAGCGAATTCAACCAGGACGTCACCGACAGCATACGGTCTTACGCGCGCGAACTGACAACGCCTTATTGTGGCGCATACGCAGACCAGGAAGCGGCTACGTGGTTGGGTACACAGCCTGTTTCGCTGGCCATGATTGCGCTGCGCCCTCATGGCAGCGGCGAGCCCATAGGCTTGCTGGTGCTGGGCTCAGACGACGCCGAGCGTTTTACGCCCGATATGGGCACCGCCTTTCTGGACACCATCAACCGGCTAACCAGCGCCAGCCTGCAACGTCTGCAAGGCCCCGCCAAACCAGACGTCTACGCTTAAAGGTCTACGCTTAAAGACTAGGACCTGTTCACACTATCCAAGGAGTCGCGCCCCATGCATGCCCTGCCCGACCACATGGAGCAATGGCTTGCACACCTGCAGGGCCATCGCCGTTACTCCGCTCACACCTTGTCGGGATACCGGCAAGACCTGCACCATCTGATCCAGTGCCACCCCGACCTGACACTCGAACGTTGCACCGAGAGTCATATCCGGCAGGCAGTTGCACGCCTGCATGGGCAAGGGCTCAAGCCGCGTAGCCTGGCACGCGCCCTGGCGGCCTGGCGTGGTTTTTTTCAGTGGTGGGCGCCCCAGGTCGGCATGGAATCCAATCCGGTTGCCGGCGTGCGCGCGCCCAAGATACCCCGCAGTTTGCCCAAGGCTCTGTCGGTCGAACAGACCCAGGTTTTGCTCGACCGCCCCAACCTGCCCGCGCCCCAGACCGCCATCGATTGCCGCGACCAGGCCATGTTCGAGGTACTTTATTCCAGCGGCCTGCGCCTTGCCGAACTGGTCAGCCTGGACTGGCGCTATACGCGCACAGCCAACTATGAGTCCAGCAGCTGGATCCAGCCCGACGAGCAAGAGGCCATCGTTAAAGGCAAAGGCGGCAAGACACGCAGCGTACCCCTGGGCGGCAAGGCCATGGCTGCCATCGCGCTGTGGCTACAAAAGCGTGAGCAGTTGCTGGCCGGCTCAGCCGACCCCGATGCCACAGCCGCCTTGTTTCTGGGTGCACGCGGCAAGCGCATCTCGCCACGGGTAGTGCAACTGCAACTGAACAAACTGGCCAGCCTGGTAGGCTTGCCAGTGCATGTTCACCCCCACAGCTTGCGCCACAGTTTTGCCAGCCATATGCTGCAGTCGGCGCAAGACTTGCGTGCCGTACAAGAGCTGCTGGGCCACGCCAATATTTCCACCACGCAAATCTATACCCGCCTGGATTTCCAGCATCTGGCCCAGGCCTACGACCAGGCCCACCCCCGCGCCAACCGCAAGCGCTAGTGCTGGTGCTGCGCCTTCTGCTCTTCATTGAGCACATAGATCAGCTGGCCGGCATTCCAGATGAACATGCCAAGATAGCTGGCCGCGGGTGAACCTTTTTCCCCCAGGGCATCGGCATACAAGGTGCCGCCCACCGCCGCGCCAGTCTCGCGCGCAATCTGATTGGCGAGCTTGGAGCTGTTTGCATTTTCCACAAATACGCCCCTGATGTTTTCTTTTCTGATGGTGTCGATGATGCCCGCCATTTCCCGGGCGGAAGGCTCGGCCTGGCTTGACAGGCCGGCCACGGAAATAAAACGAATGTTGTAGGCCTGGGCGAAATAACCGAATGCGTCGTGCGAACTGACCACCTTGCGTTTTTCCGGTGGAATCGCTGACAGGACCAACTTGATTTCCGCATCCAGTTTCTGCAGCTGCGCTATCAACAAGTCTCCGCGTCCCTGGAAGTAAGTGCGATACTCCGGCGCGGCTGTGGACAGGCCTTCGGTGATGTTTCGCACATAAATGATGCCATTTTCCAGGCTTTGCCAGGCATGGGGGTCGACTTCGCCAGCCGTGTGACCATGATCGTGATCCTTGTGCGCATCATGGTCATGCGCATCAGCCTGTTCGGCAGCCAGGCTGCGCACCACCACGCCTTTCGATGCCAGCACCTGGCTGCCTTGAAATCCCGCCGATGCGATCAGTCTGGGCAGCCAGGCTTCAAAATCAAGTCCGTTCAACACCAGCACTTCGGCCTGGGCCAATGCCTTCACATCGGTGGGCGACGGCTCGAACGAGTGCGCATCGGCACCCGGCCCCACTATCGTGGTCAGCTCGACATGTTCACCGCCCACCTCGCTGACCAGATTGCCCAGGATAGAAAAAGTGGCCACCACTTTAAGCGGCTGCCTGTCGACAGTGTTGTGAGCGGCCAGCGCAGAGCAAGAAAAACCGAATAGCCCGCCAAGCATGAGGACGTACAGCATCAGTCGTCGTGCGTGCTGGAAGCACCGGATGAAAGTAATGCTAGCCATTAAGGTTCTCCGAGATTCTGGACAGGCGTTGCCGACGCGCCCGGGCCTGACTTGCCGCCTGCATCAATCCACCATGCGGACCGAAGAAGATGGATAGGAAGTAAACACATCCTGCTGCGATAATGATGGCCGGCGAAGCAGGCACGTCGGCGTAGTACGAAAACAGCAAGCCTGCATAAGATACAACGGCGCCTATCGCTGCAGCCAGGATCATTTGCCTGCCCACCGAGCCAGCCCAGAACCGGGCTGCCGTGGCCGGCAGCATCATGATGCCCACCACCATCAGCGTGCCAAGCACCTGAAAGCCCGTGACCAGCGTCATGACCAGCAACAGCAAGAACAGCATGTGTATGAACATACCCATGGCGCCCTGGCTGCGCAGGAACAGCGGATCCAGGCACTCCAGCACCAGCGGCCTGAATATCATGGCCAGAGACAAAAGGGTGATGCTGGATGCGGCCGTCACCAGCAGCAAGGCGCCGTCATCCAGGCCCAGTACCGTGCCGAACAACACATGCATCAAATCCATATTCGATCCACGCAGCGAAACCAGCATCACGCCCAGACCCAGCGAAACCAGATAGAAAGCCGCAAAACTGGCATCCTCGCGCTGGGGGGTCAGCCTTGCCACCGCGCCGGCCAGCATGGCAACCACCAGGCCGGTAATCATCCCGCCCACCGTCATGGCGCTCAACGACAGGCCCGCCGTCAGGAAGCCCACCGCAACACCCGGCAAAATGGCGTGGGCCATGGCGTCGCCCATCAGGCTCATTCGGCGCAGCACCAGGAACACCCCCATGGGGCCCGCAGCCAGGGCCAGGGCCAGTGAACCGGCCAGGGCACGGCGCATGAAACTGTATTCGATGAAAGGACCGAACAACAGGTCAATCAGCCACATCACAGATAGTCTCCTGCACACAGATGCCGGGCCAGATGCAGGTTTTCCGGGGTGAGCACCTGTGCAGTGGGGCCCCAGGCGACAGCCTGTCCGCCCATCAGCAAGGCTTGCGGGAAGCAGGCGCGAACCAGTTCCATATCGTGCAGCACGGCAATCACCGTACGCCCCTCGCCATGCCAGGACTGCATGACCGCCATCAGGTCCTCGGTGGTGTGGCGATCAACCGCTGAAAAAGGCTCATCGAGCAGCAAGGTGTCGGCGTCGTGCAGCAACAGACGCGCAAACAGGGCGCGCTGCAACTGCCCGCCCGATAAGGTGCCTATGATGCGCGGCCCGAAATCAGCCAGGCCCACGGCTTCGAGCGCACTTTGCACACGGTCATGCTCGCTGGCTTTGAAACGCTTCCATGAGCCCGTGCGCCGCCATGCCCCCATGGCGACCAGATCGTAGGTGCTGACGGGAAAACTGCGATCAAGCTCGCCCTGCTGTGGCAAGCAGGCCATTTGACTGCGGGTATCGCCGGCCAGGCGTATCTGTCCGCGCAAAGGGCTCAGCAAGCCCATGATGCCTTTGACCAGTGTTGATTTGCCCGCACCGTTCGGTCCTACGATGGCCGTGAGGGACCCGCGCGCAAACGCACCTGAAACATCGCGCACGGCGATGCGATCACGCCAGCCCAACGACACCTGATCCAGCTCTATGACTGCCTGGCTCATGGCGCTACCACCAGTCCATGGCCCAGCCGGTCATCGCCCACAAGCCCAGCACCACCGGCAAGACACGCAGCAAACGCTGCAGACAGGACGCAAGCAAGTCAGAGCCGCGATATCGGCGCAAGCCACTGGCAGTAGAGGGGGCACGGTGCATGGAGGGCAGGAAAAGGACGGCTGTATGATCGGGAATCGGGCAATTATAGCATTGGTTATGTTATAACATAACCTGCACATGCAGCATCATGCGGTTTATGTCATGCTGACTCTTTGCCCCTTTTTGTCAGCCCCTGTTTACGAGATCGAGAACTACACCCCATGTCCGCCAAACATTCGACACAGCCATCCGCCCTGGCGGCCAAGCTGCAGACTGCCGAATCGCTGTGCGCGCAGCGCGGCAAGCGGCTGACCCCCATACGGCGCAAAGTACTCGAGATCCTGCTCAGCCAGCATCGCAGCGTCAAGGCCTATGAACTGCTGGACCTGATCCGCGCCGTCCAGCCCGGCGCGGCGCCCCCCACGGTGTATCGTGCGCTGGACTTCCTGGTCGACGAGGGCCTGGTCCACAGGCTGGATGCCATCAACGCCTGGACAGCCTGCCTGGATGCGGCCGGCCAGCCTCACGATCTGCTGGTCGTCTGCACCCAGTGCGGCACCGTCGCCGAACTCAGCGATCCGGCTCTCAGCCGCCAGTTGGCCGACAAGGTCGCCAGCGCCGGTTTCGCGCTCTCCGACCACGAAACCGAACTGCGGGCCCTGTGCGGAAATTGCAGGACGCATACGCACTGAAAGCAGGGGTTTGCTCTAAAGCGTATGCTGTGATGTAATCGCACGTTGAGTTTTTCTGCGCTACCCCAGAGCCGCCCCCGGGCATGCATTATCCGGTGGCAGGCATATTTCAAGGTCCGCGCTCGCGAGGCACACGATGAAAGCCGCTGAACAAGCAAGCAAAATGGTTCCGGTCACCATACTGACCGGTTTTTTGGGCGCAGGTAAAACCACCCTGCTCAAACGCATACTTACCGAGTATCACGGACGACGCATCGCGGTCATCGAGAACGAATTCGGGCCGGAAAGCATCGATAACGACCTGCTGGTACAAGACAGCGATGAAGAAATCATCGAGCTGAGCAACGGCTGCGTCTGCTGCACGGTGCGTGGTGATCTCATGCGCACGCTGAACGACCTGCGCGTCAAGCGCCAGGCCGGCGAACTGAATTTCGAGCGTGTCATCATAGAAACCACCGGCATGGCCAATCCGGGTCCGGTTTGCCAGACATTCTTCATGGACGACGAGATCGCCGACTACTACCGGGTCGACGCCGTCATCACCGTGGTCGACGCCAAGCACGGCATGGAAACGCTGGACCAGCAGGAAGAAGCCCAGAAACAGGTTGGCTTTGCCGACCGCCTGCTTATTTCCAAAAAAGACCTGGTCAACGAAGTTGATTACCAGGCATTGCGAGCCCGACTGGTGCGCATCAATCCGCGCGCCTCGATCACCCCCGTCAATTTCGGCGAAACCGACCTGACCACATTGCTCGACGTCAGCGGCTTCAACCTGAATACCATCCTCGATATCGATCCCGATTTCCTGGCCGAAGAACATCCCGACGCCGCCCACGATCATGGTCACGATCACGGACACGACCATGATCACGACGGCGAATGTGACGACCACTGCGGTCACCATCACCACGACCACCACCACGCGCACCACGACGATCAGATCGGCGCGTTTGTATTTCGCTCGAACAAAGCCTTTGACCCAGAGCGGCTCGAGGAATTCCTGGGCGGCATCGTCCAAGTGTATGGCCCCGACCTGCTGCGCTACAAAGGCATTTTGTACCTCAAAGGTATTAACCGCCGCATGCTCTTTCAGGGCGTGCACATGATGATGGGTGCAGAACCCGGCAAGCCATGGCTAGCCAGTGAAAAACCCAATACCAAAATGGTATTCATCGGACGTAAACTTCCCCAGGACATTTTCACCCAGGGGTTAGAAAACTGCTTGGTTTGATGAAGGGCCGTAGCGCGCCATGCACTGCGCGGCGCTGGCTCCAATCACCAACACCACAAGAGGAAGCATCATGACAAGCAAATCAGCCAATACAAAGAATCAGGGTCGTTTGCTGACGGAAAAAGAGTTGTTGGCCATGCCCGAATCCGACTACATGAACGCGGATCAGCTGGCATTCTTCAGGAACCGCCTGAAAGAGCTCGAACAGGAGATCCTGAACAACGCCGACGCCACAACCTCGAACCTGCGTGAAACCCAGTTCGTTCCCGATCCGGCCGACCGCGCCACCATCGAAGAAGAGCACGCCCTGGAACTGCGCACCCGCGACCGCGAACGCAAGTTGCTGAAAAAGGTGCAACAGTCCATTACGCTTATCGACTCCGGCGAATACGGCTGGTGCGAAGAAACCGGCGAACCCATAGGCATTCCACGCCTGCTGGCCAGGCCCACGGCCAACCTGTCGCTCGAAGCGCAAGAACGCCGCGAAATGCGCCAGAAACTGTACGGCGACTGAAAACAGAACCTCATCAAGGCAGGATGTCCTGCCTTGCAACACGGCATGAGGGCCTGTTGGCCCTTCTTGCTCGTGGTTACAAAACGCTGTCCGAACTAGCGATTTAAAGTGGTTCAATTGTCCTCTAAGGACGTTATGACCACAAATCTTTCATCGCATATCTCAGTCGTCATTCCCTGCTATCAAGTCACCCAGCATATCCTTGGTGTCATTGGCGCCATAGGCTCCGAGGTGGACAGCATTTATGTGATTGACGACCAATGCCCCGACGGCTCGGGCGATTTCGTGTCCGAGCACTGTACGGATCCCAGGGTGAAGCTACTGCGTCACGAGATCAATCAGGGCGTCGGCGGCGCCGTCATGACCGGTTATCGTGCCGCCCTGGACGATGGCAGCGACATCATGATCAAGCTGGACGGCGACGGCCAGATGGATGCCGCCCTGATCCCCAGCTTCGTGGCGCCCATACTTGCCGGCGATGCCGACTACACCAAGGGCAACCGGTTTTTCAACCTGGAAAAAATCGGCGCCATGCCCAAGGCGCGGCTGATAGGCAATTCGCTGCTGTCCTTCATGACCAAGCTTTCATCCGGCTACTGGGATCTGTTCGACCCCACCAACGGCTACACCGCCATACACGCAAGCGTCGCCCGGCACCTGCCGTTCAACAAGATCAGCACGCGTTATTTCTTTGAAACCGACATGCTGTTTCGCCTGAACACCTTGCGCGCAGTCGTGGTCGATGTGCCCATGGATGCCAAATACGGCAGCGAAGTCAGCAACCTGAAGATATCCAGAATCATTGGTGAATTCTCGGTCAAGCACTGTCGCAATTTCATCAAGCGCATTTTTTATAATTACTATCTTCGCGACCTGTCCATTGCTTCGATAGAACTGCCCATGGGCATAGCGCTGCTGCTTTTTGGCAGCCTGTTTGGCATGTATCATTTCCTGGACGGCAAGGACGTCTCCACGCCGGCAGGCACTGTCATGATCGCCGCGCTGCCCATCCTGATAGGCTGTCAGCTCATCCTGGCCTTTTTAGGCTATGACATAGCCTCGGTCCCCAGGCGCGCCTTACACGTAATGCAGGAAAGAACCGCAAAGAACGTGAACAAACTGAAGAAGAATCATCAGGACGGAACCTCTAAATGATTGCACAAGTGGTCGCGCTCATATGCGTGGTTGGGATCGCCGCCGGACAGCTGCTGTTCAAACTCAGCGCCAACTCCCTGCAGCAGACAGGCAGCCTTTTCGCTCCCAGGACGGCACTCACGCTTTTCATTGCGCTCAGCCTTTATGGCGCCACCACCATAGGTTGGGTATGGGTGCTGCAAAAAGTCGATCTGGGGCGCGTCTATCCTTTGATGGCCCTGGCTTTTGTGCTGGTTCCCATAGGCAGCCACTTCGTGTTTGGCGAAAGATTTCATTTTCAGTACTTTGTAGGCGTGGCGCTAATCATGCTGGGCATCGTGATTACCGTCAGGGCTTAAGGCCCACCTAAAATGCACACTGACAAAGACATCGCACGCCCTTACTACGTCTCCTTCCCGCTCGCCCTGCTGGTGGGGGGCTGCTTCCTTACCGCATTCCTCGCCCTGAACCCGGGGCTCATGAGCTACGACTCGATCCAGACATGGCACATGAGCGATGGCACCGCCCCCCTGACCAATGCCCATCCCGTGGTCTACATCGTGCTGCTCCAGGCTCTGCGCTGGCTCTGGGACTCTCCCGCAGCCATGGTGATGTTCAATATAGGGGTGTTCTCTTTGGGCTCGCTGCTACTGGCCGAGACCGTGCGCCGACGCAGGCCATGGCTGGGCTACCTGCTTCCGCTCGTGCTCTTCCTGCCTTTCATTCTGAACTTTATCGGTGTGCTCTGGAAGGACACGGCGCTTGCCGTTTGCTGGTGGGCCGCTGCCTGCATTGCGGTCTATGCCTGCGACAACCCGCTACAGCGCAAGGGCAGGCATATCCTGATGGCCCTGGCCTATGCTTTTTTCGTGTACGGCCTGCTGGCGCGGCATAACGCAGTAACCGCGGCGCCTTTTGTGCTGTCGGGGTTGGTCTTGCTGCATCTGGCCAAGCCGCCCTCCGTTAAAAAGATGCTGGTCATTTTTTTGCTGTCGTGCGTGGCCAGCCTGGGTACGCTTAAGGTAAGCGGCGCCATCATAGACCAGGTGTACGAGGTCAAGAAAATTGATATGCTCAACGACCTGATTCTTTATGACCTGGCCGGTGTCACCAAATATTCCGGCACCAATGCCTTTGGTGTGGAGTTCACAGACCAGGAACTACAACAAGCCAGGCAATGCTATTTGCCGACCGACTGGAATTGGTACGCTCATCCGGATAAATGCCTGTTCGTCATGAACCGCCACGCAGACGCTGGCTGGTACACAAACGGTCAGCCCCTGCGCTCCTGGATGCGAGCCGTCAGCCATCATCCGTTGGCCTACGCGGAACATCGCCTGACGGTCTTTGCAAGCTTTCTGCGCATAGGCACCGAGTCATCCTACTGGGCAAGATATCCCGGCATAGACCAGAACAACTACGGCATCACGCACCCGCAGCAGCCGCTGTTCCAAGCCTTCCAGCAATACATAAGCGCCGTTGAAGATGCCTTCTTCATGCGGCCCTGGTTCTGGCTGCTGCTGAACATTATTGCCATACCGGTGCTGTTGCGTCGCCACGCCGGTGCTATGCATCTGGCAGCGGGCGCCATCGCCCTGGGCGGCACGACCTACATCATGACCTATCTGGTCTTCGGCATTGCAAGCGACTTCCGCTATGCCTACTGGGCCATCATGGCCGCCGTATTCTCATGGGCTATGATCGCAACGCCACAGCGCAAGAAGCAGGACGACGCTGGCTAGTCCTTATGCCGCCTTGCGGGCCGAGGCAGCCTCGCGCTGACGCTTGGCCTCTTCCAGCAGATAAACCTGGTAATCGTCCAGGTCGCCGTCAAAATCCCTCACGCCGCCTTGCGATACCAGCCAGAACTCATCGCATACCGAGCGCAGCAAGGCACGATCGTGGCTCACCAGCATGACCGAGCCTTCGAACTCATTCAGCGCGACACTCAGGGCTTCGCGCGTGGCAAGATCCAGATGGTTGGTGGGCTCATCGAGCAGCAGTAGATTGGGGCGCTGCCAGACTATCATGCACAAGACCAGGCGGGCTTTTTCGCCCCCGCTCATGGTGCCCACGCTTTGCTTGACCATATCGCCGCTGAAATTAAAAGTACCCAGAAAGTTGCGCAGACCCTGCTCGCGGCAGTCCGCCGCGTTCGGACGCACGCTGGCCGGCGTATCGCGCGCCAAACGTATCATGTGCTCCAGCGGATTATCGGCCGGGCGCAAAACGTCCAGCTCCTGCTGCGAAAAGTAGCCGATATTCAGGCCTTTGCCGGTAATGATCTCGCCCGCCGTCACTTGCAGGTCGCCCGCCACGGTCTTGACCAGCGTGGACTTCCCCTGCCCGTTCGCGCCCAGAATGCCTATACGCTGGCCAGCCAGCACCGAACGATTGACCTTCTGCACGATCACCGTCGGCGGCGTGCCGGCCGGCGCATCATCGGCCGCCGGATAACCAAAGCTGGCAGCTGACATCGCCAGCATGGGATTGGGCAGACTGAGCGGTTCCTTGAACTGGAATTGGAAATCGGCGTCAGCCAACAAAGGAGCCACCTTCTCCATGCGTTCCAGTGCCTTGACCCGGCTTTGCGCTTGCTTGGCCTTGCTGGCCTTCGCCTTGAAGCGATCGATGAACTTTTGCAGATGTGCGATCTTGTCCTGCTGCTTGGCATGCGCCGCCTGCTGCAACAGCAGCTGTTCGGCGCGCATGTCTTCAAATTTGCTGTAATTGCCGCCGTAACGCACCAATTTACCCTGATCAATATGCAAGGTAACGTCGGTTACGGCATCCAGAAACTCACGATCGTGGCTGATCACCACCATAGTGCCGGCATAATGCTTGAGCCAGGCTTCCAGCCACACCAGTGCATCCAAATCCAAGTGATTGGTCGGCTCGTCCAACAACAGCAAATCGGAAGGACACATCAGCGCGCGGGCTAATTGCAGACGCATGCGCCAACCGCCCGAAAAGCTGTTCACCGGCTTGTCCAGTTCCGCCACACTGAAACCCAGACCCAGAATAAGCGCTTGCGCCCGTGCAGGCGCATCGTGCGCACCCGCGTCATGCAGCGCCATATAGGCATGCGCCATACGCATGCCGTCATCACTTGCTTCAGCGGCCGTCACCTCGGCTTGCGCAGCCGATAACACAGTATCGCCCTCGATCACAAAATCCGTGGCGCTTTGCTCCGTT
Source organism: Alcaligenaceae bacterium (assembly GCA_013416405.1). Classification (GTDB taxonomy): domain Bacteria; phylum Pseudomonadota; class Gammaproteobacteria; order Burkholderiales; family Burkholderiaceae_B; genus Pusillimonas_C. The sequence continues at coordinate 60,371 of JACCET010000002.1, read as the reverse complement.
TCGGGCATGTCCTGGGCAACTTGCGACATGCGCCATTGAGCCGGAATGGAAAGCTCACCGCCATCCTCGTGCAAAGTGCCATTGAGCATGGCAAACAAAGACGACTTGCCGGCGCCATTGCGCCCGACCAGTCCTGTTTTTTCGCCGGGATTAAGTGTGACAGAGGTTTTGTCCAGCAATACTTTGCTGCCGCGACGCAAGGTCACGTTCTTGAAGATGATCATTGGGGGAGGTTCGGGATAACTGCGCAGAGTCAGGATAACTGGGCGCAGAGGTCTTTAGTGTAGCATCCGCCGCAACACACTCAGGCCCCGGATGTGGCAAAATACCGCACTGCTTCAACAGAAATCAGGCACATGCAACCCAGCACCGGCGTCGTCACCCGCTTGGGAATTGCCCAGACACTTGCCTGGGCATCCACCTATTACCTGCCGGCCATGCTGGCTGCGCCGATGGCGCGCGACCTGGGCGTATCAACACCCACCATCTTTGCCGCATTCAGCGCGGCGCTGATCGTCTCGGCCCTGCTGGGCCCCGGCGCCGGCCGCCTGATAGACCGCTACGGTGGGCGCCCGATACTGGCCGCCACCAGCGTCGTCTTTGCCCTTGGATTGGCCGGCCTCGCACTGGCTCAGGGGCCACTGGGCCTCTTTGCGGCCTGGCTGATCATAGGCGTGGGCATGGGCAGCGGCCTGTACGAGGCTGGATTTTCAACCTTGGTGGCCCTGTATGGCAGCCGTTCGCGCGGCGCGATCACGGGCATCACGCTGATTGCAGGCTTTGCCAGCACCGTAGGTTGGCCGCTATCGACCTACATGGAAATCCATATAGGCTGGCGTGCGGCCTGCCTGGTCTGGGCTGCGCTACACCTGACGCTGGGGCTCGCGCTCAATCTAAGCCTGCCCCGACTGCCTGCAGCGCCCCACGCACAAGCCCAACCGCTCGCGTCCGAAGTCGACAGCTCCGCCGTCGACACCGGCGGTAGTCAACGCTGGGCGTCATTCGTGCTGGCCTTTGTCTTTGCCGCCACCTGGTTCATCAGCACCGCCATGGCCGCGCACCTGCCGCAATTGCTGCAAGCCGGCGGCACCAGCCTGGCCACCGCCGTCCTGGTCGGCACGCTTATCGGCCCTGCCCAGGTTGCCGCGCGCCTGCTGGAGTTCGGCCTGTTACGCAAAGTTCATCCCTTATTGTCGGCCCGCCTGGCCGCAGCCCTGCACCCCATAGGCGCACTGATTTTCGGCGTGATAGGCGCACCGGCAGCGGCGGCATTCGGCGTGCTGCACGGCGCGGGCAACGGCATACTGACCATAGCCAAAGGCACACTGCCTCTGGTGATCTTCGGACCGCAAGGTTACGGGCACCGCCAAGGCATGCTTATGGTGCCAGCCCGCATAGCCCAGGCGCTGGCACCCTGGTTATTCGGCCTATGCCTGAACGCCTATGGCATACAGGCCCTGTGGCTGTCCGCCACCATAGGCCTGGCCGCCACGCTGATGCTGATGACGCTGTCGGCCGCAGCCATCAAACAAACGAACAACTAGCCCTACTTCGTCAGCGACAGGCCGCTTTCCTCCACAAAGTCGTTCCAGCGCTGGTATTGCTCGACCGCATAGTGATCAACCGTCGGGCCGTCTGTGGCCATGACCTCGAAGCCCAGATTGGCCAATTGATCCTTGACCTCCTTGTCGTTCAAGGCTTTCTGGAAAGCATCGGTGAGCGTATTGGCCACATCATCGGGTGTCCCGGCAGGCGCAAAAATACCTATCCATGAATAAGCTTCGAAGTCAGGGTAGCCCGATTCCTTCACGGTCGGAATGTCTGGCAAATCAGCAATGCGCGTAGCGCCTGTCACGGCCAGAGGCTTGATGTTGCCTGCCTCGATCTGCGGCTTGAACGCAGCATAGCTCAGGAACGCCGCATGGGTAATATTGCCCACCAGTGACTGCATGGCCTGCCCGCCTCCGGCAAAGGGCACATGCAGCAATTCAATGCCAGCCATACGCTTGAGCTCTTCCGGGGCCAGGTGGTTCAACGAACCCAGACCGGTTGATGCATAGCTGTACTTTTCTGGGTCGGCCTTGGCGGCGGCCACAAATTCTTGCAGTGTATTGGCCTCGACATGCTTGGATACCCCCACCACCAGCGGGAAACGCAGGGCAAAGGTAATGCCGCGAAAATCCTTGAAGGTATCGTAGGGCAGCGGCCGCACGATGGGATTGAGTGAATGGCTGTCAAAACTGACCAGCAAGGTATTGCCATCGGGTTTGGAGCGCTGTACGTATTGGCTGGCGATCTGCGTGGCCGCACCCGGCTTGTTTTCAATGACTACGTCGCGCTTCAGCAATGCGGCCAGCTTGGGCTGAATAATGCGCGAGGCAATATCGGTGCTGCCTCCGGGGGGAAACGGCACAACCAGGCGTATGGGTGGCTGCACGGCTGCCTGTGCAAAGGACAGTGCCGACAAGGCCAGCAAGCCACCGGCCACAAGCTTGAAAATTGCAGCCGCTAGGTTTGATTTGGCGTGGCTAAGCATAATGAATTCCAGTGTTATAGGTGCGTCAACTAAGCCATAAATAATAACGCGACTTAAGCCTTTTGCTTATAACAAATGGTTGAATGCTTATAATTTGATTATAAGGGTGGCACGAAGGGACGTAGCGCGCCATCTCGGTAGCCTAGCGCCGCTTGCCAGATGACTGGCACTGAAAGACCGGGGTCAGGCACCACCACCAGCCGCAAATTGGGTAGATCCAGCACATGACTGCCATCATCGAATGCCAGTGCCTGCCCTTCAGTCAGCGCAGCCAGCGTACTGGCGACACTGCGGGCATCGGGCGCCCTGACCATGATTTCACGCAGCGACTGCGCCCCGTTTTCATGCTGCATGACGCTTTCATCCCAAATGTACTCGGGAGTCAGGTGCTGGCAATAGTAAATGCGCAAGCCAGGTATAGGTTGCCGGGCAAAACGAACAGTGTCGAACCGGGCCATGTCCGTGCCCCTCGGGGTCGGGACCAGGCGCTCCAGCCTTTGCACCGGACTCACCTCGAAGCCCGCCTGGCGCAACCGTTCGTAGGTGTCAGCTGCATTGCGTGGCCTGAAAACCAGCGCATCCAGCCCCAAGGTCTGTTCGGCGATTTCCTTGCGCACCGGAGGCTGCCCGGCAGGCCAGCCCAGGAGCTCGATATACGAGGACTCAAGCGTAATGAGCTGATTGATGGAGCCCAGGTTATGTACCGACACCTCGGTAAGATGGAAGCCATCTTTCTGCAGACGCGGCGCGCGATCGTTCAATTGATCGCGCATCATCACAACCAGATGATCGAAATCCATGGGCACGCTGTCTGATTCCTTGCTGGTCTGCACAGCGCAGATCTGTATGGCTCAGGCACGCGATGAATAATTATCGCGCTGCAAGCCCTGGACCACCAGGAAGACAGCAACGCCCACGGCCAGTGGAATCCATGACGCCGTGACCAACGCGACTATGCCCAATATGATGGCAATGACGGAACCGATCAGCAGCGCCTGGGTACGCTGGCTAAGCACAGCGCCCACGGCGGTGCCAATAAGAATCGCGGCCAAAAGCTGGATAATGTAGTGCATGGATGCCTCTTTTATAATATTCAAGGCGCTGGGCGGCACGAGCATCGCCCCGCGTCGTCGTCCATACAGGACCGCCCGAGTGTAGCATCGTTCAACACACAAAACCCTTCAGGCAACAGGGTCAGGCCACCTGGCGACAGCGGCAATATTCAAACAAGCCGCCCCTATTCGGACTCTTGAAATTCCAGCCGCCGTCCCCAGCTATATGGCTCAAAGGAAGATACATGGAACAATTTCACGCCACCACCATCATTTGCGTTCGTCGCGGCGAACAGGTCGCCCTGGGCGGAGACGGCCAGGTCACCCTGGGCAACATCGTCATCAAAGGCACGGCACGCAAAATACGCCGCCTGTACAACGACAAGATACTTGCCGGCTTTGCCGGCGCCACCGCAGACGCCTTCACCCTGCAGGAGCGCTTCGAGGCCAAGCTGGAAAAACACCAGGGCAACCTTATGCGCGCCGCAGTCGAGCTGACCAAAGACTGGCGCACCGACCGCGTACTACGCCGCCTTGAGGCCATGCTGATCGTGGCCGACAAAGAACACACCCTGGTGCTGACCGGCAACGGCGACGTCCTCGAACCCGAGAACGGCCTGGCCGCCATCGGATCGGGCGGCGCCTACGCACAGTCCGCCGCACTGGCTTTGTTGAAAAACACCGAAATGGATCCTGCCGAGATCGTCAAGAAGTCCCTGGAAATCGCGGGTGATTTGTGCATCTACACAAATCAAAACCACATCGTCGAAACACTTTAAGCATTTAAAGCGCCGCTCATTATGTCCGCTACCAATATGACCCCCGGAGAAATCGTCTCCGAACTCGACAAAAACATAGTCGGCCAGGATCGCGCCAAACGCTCGGTGGCCGTCGCACTGCGCAACCGCTGGCGCCGTCAGCAAGTGCCCGAACCCTTGCGCCACGAAATCGTGCCCAAGAACATCCTCATGATAGGGCCCACCGGCGTTGGCAAGACCGAGATCGCGCGCCGCCTGGCCAAGCTGGCCAATGCCCCCTTCATCAAGATCGAAGCCACCAAATTCACTGAAGTCGGCTACGTAGGCCGCGACGTCGACACCATCATCCGCGACCTGGTCGAAATTTCAGTCAAGCAATCGCGTGACCTCCAGATGCGACGCGTACGCACGCAGGCCGAAGACGCAGCTGAAGACCGCATCCTGGACGTGCTGGTTTCACCGGCGCGCGACGCCAACGGCGAACCCGTGCGCGAAGAAAACAACGCACGCCAGACCTTCCGCAAGCGCCTGCGCGAAGGCGCGCTGGACGACATGGAAATCGAAATCGACGTATCCCAGACGGCACCCCAGATGGAAATCATGGCGCCTCCCGGCATGGAAGAAATGACCGAGCAGCTCAAGGGCATGTTCGCCGGCCTGGGCCGCGACAAGAAAAAGCCCAAGAAAATGACCGTCAAGCAAGCCTTCAAGCTCCTGACGGAAGAAGAGGCCGGACGCCGTATTAACGAAGAAGAACTGCGTACCAGCGCCGTAACCAACGCCGAACAAAACGGCATTGTTTTCCTGGACGAAATCGACAAAATTGCTACCCGCCAGGAACATTCGGGCGGCGACGTATCACGCCAGGGCGTGCAGCGCGACTTGCTTCCGTTGGTGGAAGGCACCACTGTCAATACCAAATATGGCGTGGTAAAAACCGACCATATCCTGTTCATTGCATCGGGCGCATTCCAGATGTCGCGGCCATCCGATCTTATCCCCGAACTGCAGGGCCGCTTCCCCATCCGAGTCGAGCTCGACTCGCTGACAGCGCAAGACTTTGTACGCATACTGTGCGACACCGACTCCTCGCTGACCAAGCAATACCATGCCCTGATGGCCACCGAAGACGTCACGCTGGACTTCACCGACGAAGGCATACAACGCCTGGCCGAACTGGCCTTCGACGTAAACGAGCGTACCGAAAACATTGGCGCACGCCGCCTGTACACGGTCATGGAAAAACTGCTGGAAGACCTGTCTTTCGACGCGACCGCCAGCAGTGGCATCACAGTCACCGTAGACGCCGCCTATGTGAACGACAAGCTGGAAGAAACCGCCAGCAGCCAGGATCTGGCGCGCTACGTGCTTTAACGCAATCCCAGCAGTGCAAAGCGGCCATCCGGCCGCTTTTTTCATGGTGCATGCCACGGCGGTCTACCGCCATGGAAGCAAGGGCCAGCTGCCATTCCCGCGATAAGCAAGCCGTCAAACCAGTATTTCTCCTGTGGACCAATCCATTCACTCTCGGTTCCTATGGATGTCCCGCGGGCCTAAAGTTCACGTATATCCACTGCTCATTGGGCATCAACGTGAACAAACACGACGCCAGCTATCGCCTGCTGTTCAGCAACCCTGCCATCGTGCGCGGGCTGTTTCACGGCATCGTCAGCGCACCCTGGCTCGACCTGCTCGATTGGAACAAGCTCGAACCCGTGCCCACTGACTACATCAGCGAGACCAGCTGCGTTATCTACTGGTCGACGAAGGCGCGCTTCTTGAAGCAGGAAAGCTACCTGAAGATAATCTGACAACGCTACTGTTTCGCCTGGAGCACAATCGCGGCATCCAGGACGTGGAACAGCTCATTCAAAAGGTGTATAACTACACGAAGGCAGACACCATGTTGCGCCGTGCATTTGCCAGCTGGACGCGTCACGTTCTACTGCCACGCGCGCTACCCGATGTCGACCTGCCCCAGGTCGACGACTTACTGGAGATCAAGGACATGCTCACCGAACACTCCCGATCCTGGACCCACCAGTGGAAGATGGAAGGACTGGCCGAGGGACGCCAGGAAGGACGCCAGGAAGGGCGACAGGAAGGCCTGAAAGAAGGCCAGGCCGTTATGCTGCATAACTTGCTCACTCGAAAGTTCGGCCCGCTACCCGACTCCGTTCGGCAACGCCTGAAATCGGCCACATCCGGTCAACTTGAAACCTGGTCGTTGAACCTGCTTGATGCTGAGTCGTTGAATCAGGTGTTTGATAGCAACTAATAACTCAGAACTCAGAACTCAGCAAAACTACTTGGATATCTTGGTAATAACGTACTGGCTGTCTTCACGCCTGGCCGTGAACTTGACCTTGTCGCCGGGCTTGATATCGCCCAGCAGCGCGGCATCGACGCGATAAACCAGCGTCATGGCCGGCAGCTCAAGATCGGCAATGGCGCCGTGCTTGATGGTGATCTTGCCCGCAGCCGCGTCAATGCGACGCACCTCGCCCGATGCGGTGGCCTCTTGCGCAATCGCGCTGACCGAATAGAAAGACGTCAAGGCCAATGCGGCTGCCAGTGCCTGCACCGCTCGCTGATTCCCTGAAGGCATAAGCTAAACTCCTGTAAAAACACCACTTCAGCATAACGCCAAAACAAGGAATCCGCTTGTCCCGCGCAACAGAACGTTACCAGCTTCGGCCAGCCCGCCCTGACGACATTCCTTACATACTGGGCCTGATGCGGGAAATGGCTGAATTTGAAAAGCTTACCGACATTTTCAAGGCAACCGAAGCAACACTGCGCAACAGCTTTTTCAACGAACACCCAGCCGCGCACTGCCTGGTGGGCACCACCCAGGACGAGCCCGGCGTACCCGTTGCCTACATCATGTGGTTCCACAATTACTCCAGCTTCCTGGACAAACGCGGCCTGTATCTGGAAGACCTGTACATACAGCCCGCGCACCGCGGCCAGGGCCTGGGCAAGATGGCATTGCAGCATCTGGCCAGGCTCGCCATCGAGCAGGACTGCGGGCGCTTCGAATGGGTCGTGCTGGACTGGAATCAGAACGCCATAGACTTCTACAAACATCTGGGCGCCGACATCCTACCCGAATGGCGCATAGTCAGAGTCACCGGCCAGGCCCTGCAGAACTTGGCCTCGGCAACGCAAATACAGAACTGAAGGTTCTGCCCAACACCGTTCAACCGCGCGGAATTATGTCTTCGGAATGCAGGACATAAGGAAGAAACTCACCGCTCATCATGCGAATGAATCTGCAGCGCTTCCAAAAACCGCGACACCATATTGTAAGTAGCCACCGTAGCCGTCAGCTCCACCAACTGCTTAGGCTCAAAAAACGGCCGCATAGCGTCAAACACCGCGTCTGGCACCTGCACTTGCCGCGTCATGCTATCCGTATACGCTAACACCGCCCTTTCCTGCTCACTGAACAAATCCGAGCCCTGCCAGTCCGGCAAGGCATCAAGCTGAGCCTGCGACATCCCTTCCTTCAGCGCAATCGGCGCATGCTGATCAGCCTCGTAAGGCGCGCCATTCAAATGCGCAATCCGCATAATCACCATCTCACGCAAAGCACCATTCAAAGAATTGTGATGACGTATGCCGGTCAGATGACTCAGCCAGCCACGCGCAATCGGCGGACTTTGCAACAGCATCTGGTACAAATGCAGCACACTGCCGCGCTCGGCGACAATCTGCTCAACCAACGGACTGACCTCGGGATGAGTCAGATCGGCATAAGGTAAACGGGCCATATGGCTTCCTTGAACTTAAACAGTGACTAAACGGACAACCGAGCGAACAACTAAACCGGCAACACCTGATTCACCGTGCGAGCAAAACGCGACACAATCTCGGTGATATCAGACGGCTTGCAAATAAAAGGCGGCGCCAGCAACACATGATCGCCGTGCACACCATCAATCGTGCCGCCCATAGGGTACATCAGCAGCCCATTCTGCATGGCTTGCTTCTTCAGTTTCGCGTGCGTCTTTTGCGCCGGATCCAGGGTCGCCTTGCTGGCCTTGTCGTGCACGAACTCCACGCCCACAAACAAGCCACGACCGCGCACATCGCCCACATTCGGGTGATTACCCAGCACACCGCGCAGCTCGGCGCGCAGTTGCTCGCCCCGCTGCAGCACGTTGCCCAGCAACTGCTCCTGCTCGATCACACGCTGCACCGCCAGGGCCGCCGCGCAGGCCGTGGCATGGCCCATATAGGTATGCCCATGCTGGAAGAAACCGCTACCAGCCACGATGGCATCGTAAATACGGCTGCTGGCCACCATGGCGCCTATGGGCTGGTAACCCGCGCCCAGCCCCTTGGCGATTGTGATGACATCGGGCACCACGCCATCTTCGGCGCAGGCAAACAAATGGCCGGTACGCCCCATGCCCGACATGACCTCGTCCAGGATCAACAAGACGCCATGCCGGTCGCAGACTTCGCGCACGCGCTGCAAATAAGTATTCACCGGGGCCAGGGCACCGGCCGTTGCACCCACTACCGTTTCGGCCACGAAGGCCGCCACGTTCTCGGAGCCCAGGGCCTGAATCTGCTGATCAAGTTCCACGGCCAGGCGCTCGGCGTATTGCTCTTGCGTTTCATCGGGCAGTTGATCGCGATAGGCATAGCAAGGCGACACATGATGCGCCGGCACCAGCAGCGGCAGAAAGGGCTCGCGCCGCCAGGCATTGCCACCTATGGCCAGCGCCCCCAGCGTGTTGCCGTGATAGCTTTGTCGGCGCGCAATGAAATGGCGGCGTGTGGGCTGACCTATTTCAACGAAATACTGGCGCGCCAGCTTTAACGCGGCTTCGACCGCTTCGGAGCCGCCCGACAAAAAGTAAATATGATTCAGGTCGCCCGGCGAGCGCTCGGCCAGAAAATCGGCAAGATCTTCGGCCGCACGGGTAGTGAAGAACGACGAATGGGCATAGGCCATTTCGTCGAGCTGATCCTTGATGGCCTGGATGACAACGGGGTGCCCATGCCCCAGACAAGACACCGCCGCCCCGCCCGAAGCGTCGATATACGATTTGTTGTCCTGGTCGAACAGTTCTATGCCCTGGCCGCGCACTGCAAAGGCCAGTTGCTGCTTTGGATTGCGATGAAATACATGAGTCATGGAGCACCATATTCAACATTTGTTGCTTAAATAATATACTTTTCAACAAATAAATCAATATAATCAAACCATGTTTCGCTGGCCGCGCCCCGGCACGTTGCAGTTTCCTGACACCCGGGCCGGCCCGCACCCGTTACTTCATGCAAGGCTACGCCATGTCCAAGTCCTCGCCCCGGTCTGCAAAAGACTCTGCACCCGTCCACCTGGAAGCCCTCACGGCCCGCATCCAGCGCGACTTTGCTCACATGACACCGCAATTCCAGGTGGGCGCCCGCCATTTACTGGACTTCCCCCTGGATGTCCCGGTGGCATCCATGCGCAAGATTGCCGAACAGGCGGGTGTGCAGCCGGCCACATTGGTTCGACTGGCCAAGTCACTGGGCTACGACGGCTGGCAGGAATTGAAGGACGTTTTCGTGCAGTCATTGCAACGCAGTCCTGAACGCTATGCCGACCGGGCACGCAAGCTGCAGCATGACAGGCGTGCGGGCAATGCCCTGGGCCGCGCCATAGGGGCACAGGCCGATAACATCCGCCGCATTGAAGCAGGCAACGTCGAGCGCCTGCCCGCTGCGCTGCAGCTGTTGTCGCGCGCCCGGCAGGTGTATGTGGCTGGCTTTCGCGCGTCGTTTGCGGCGGCTTTCCTGTTCCAGTATCAGTACCGCCTGTTTCGCCCCTCGGTCACGCTGTTGCGCGGCGATGCCGGCACGCTGGAAATGGAACTGCGCGCCCTGGGCAAAGACGATGTGGTGGTGATTATCGGCTTCGCGCCCTATTCCCGTGAAGCCTTGCGGGTGGCACAAGCCGCGCAGCAAGCGGGCAGCCGCGTGCTGGCCATTTGCGACAGCGCCGTCGCGCCCATCGCCCTGAACGCCGACTGTGCGCTGCTGTTCTCCACCGACACACCCTCTTTCTTCCCATCCAGCACGGCAGCGACGGCTCTGATAGAGTTGCTCATAGAGCAGTTGCTGACCAAGGCAGGCAAGCAGGCCGTCAGCCGTATTGAAGCCGCCGAGGAACAACTGCACCAAACCGGTGCCTACCTATAATTCCATTTCCAACAAGGAAACAGCATGTTGTCACTGGTTGAATTCTCCGGCTCACCCTTTAGCGTGGGCACCGCCCTTGGAAAATTCGGTGCCCCGGCGGCCCATGATTACCTGATCCGGTCCGAGTCCTGGGACAGCGTCATGGCATGGCGTGGCAGCCAGGCCGCGGCCGCCATGCTGGCCCTGGTCGACGCCCATTTCCCGCAAGTACGGCAGGAGCTGGAAGGCCTGGCCAGCGGCCTGGAACTTCCCTTTGAGGACGTCTTTCTTTGGAATTGCCGGGGTGATCTCTGGTCCATGGCGCCCGACGGCTGCACCACGGTGCAATTACCGCGCCAAGGGCAGCCACGCATTACCCACAACGAAGACGGCGACCCCGGCTTTGCCGGGCACTGCGGCCTGGGGCTATTCACGCCCGACAACGGGCCGGCGTTTGCCTCGTTCCTGTATCCCGCCTCGATTCCCGGACACACATTCGCGGTGACCGCGCATGGCCTGGTCATGACGGTGAACAACCTGCGCTCGCGCCAGGTCACGACCGGCGTGCCGCGCATGGTGCTGACGCGCGCCATACTGAACCAGACGCGTCTGGAGAACGCGCTGACACTGCTGCGCAGCACACCAAAGGCCGGCGGCTTTCACTTAAGCCTTGCCCAAAGCGGCCAGCCCGAGCTTTACACGGTGGAGTTCAACGCCCTGGGGGTATCGGCCTTTACACTGACCGAGCCCGCGCTGCACGCGAATCATTTGATACACCCATTCATGCGCGATCATGCACAACTGATCACCGATTCGTCGCGCTGCCGGCAAGAGCGTGGCGATGCCTTGCTGGCCCAGGGCGTGCACGACCCATTGCGCATTCTGGCCGACCAGGAAAACCGGGTCCATCCTGTTTATCGCAATGCCCCCAACGACAGCGACAAGGAAAACACCATGGCCACCGCCGACCTGCACGTGGGCGCCGGCCAGGTCGACTGGTGTGTATATGCGCACCCGGGCGAACCGCCCCAATACCGCCTGGCGGACGCGCGCCTGGTTTAAGCAGGACGCGCGCCCGGTTTAAGCTACACGGAAGCCCTGACGAACTCAGCCACGGCCACACTCAGATCCGTCAGGTCTTTTTGCAGCGCTTCAAAGTTGGCACTCTTTTCATAATCGGCCTCGCCCATGTACAGGGCCCGGTTCACCTCTATCTGCAGGCTGTGCCGGTTTTCGTGAGGACGGCCCATGCGCTCAATCAGCGCCACGCCCTTGAAAGGATCGTTACGCGCTACCGTATAGCCGCGATCGACCAGAAAGTCTTCAATAATGCCAATGAAGGTGGGGTCGCAAGTTGTGCCATCGCGATCGCCCAGTACAAAATCGGCCAGGGGCTTGTCGGTGGCGATTTCCAACACCTCGTAGGAATTGGACGGCATGGAGTGCAGGTTCAAATGCCAGACCACGCCAAACTTTTCGTGGGCAGCTTCTATCTGCCGGGCCAGGGCTTCATGATAGGGCTGGTGATAGTCGGCTATGCGGCTCTCGACTTCAGACACCCAAAGCTTGCGGTCATAGATGGGCTGCGTGCGCCCCTTGCGCCAGATCAGCCCATGGCCCAGCCGGGATTTCTCGGTGGGATGCAGGTCGGTAGGCCAGGGTTCGGCCAGAATGTTATCGTCGATATCATCGATATCACGGTTGGGATCAATATAAGAACGTGGAAAATTGGCCGCCAGCAACGTGCCGCCCACAGAGGGGATCGCCTTCCATAACTCATGAACATAGGTGTCTTCAGCCGAGCGCAGTTCAGACACCGGAATGCTGAACTGAAAATCGGCCGGATAGGTCGTGCCGCTGTGCGGCGAGTCGCACACCAAAGGAATGGCGCTGCTGGTCGGTAACGACAATTCGTAAGGCGCAAAGTCCGAGTCGGCAAATTTCATGGGATCTCCTGGTTCAAGTGGCAGGCGCTCAAGTGCTCCACGCCGCCTTGGTTGATGGCGCGTAGCAAGGGGCGTTCCGCCTTGCATCGCTCCATAACCTGCGGACAGCGTGGATGAAAGGGACAGCCCGGGGGCGGGTCTATGGGCGAAGGCAGCTCGCCCTTGATGGGATCGAACTGGCGCCGGCCGGTGCGCAACACCGGCAGCTCTTTGATCAGCGCCTGCGTATACGGATGATTGGCCCGGCTGAAAATGGTGTCGGTATCGGCCAGCTCGACGATGCGGCCCAAGTACATGATGGCCACGCGATCGGAAATGTGGCTGACCACGCCCAGGTTGTGGCTGATGAAAATATAGGTCAGGTCGAATTCGTGGCGCAGCTGTATGAACAGATTCAGCACCTGCGCCTGTATCGATACATCCAGCGCCGCCACGGCTTCGTCGCACACAATGACCGATGGCTTCAGCGCCAGGGCCCGCGCTACACCTATGCGCTGGCGCTGTCCACCCGAAAACTGATGGGGATAACGAAAGCGATAGTCCGGATCCAGCCCCACTTTCTGCATCAACTCGGTTACATAGGCCTCTTTGCCCGAGCGCTTGACCAGGCCATGCACCACGGGGCCTTCGCCTATGATGTCCAGTACACGCATGCGCGGATTCAATGACGAAAACGGATCCTGGAATATCATCTGCACGCCCAGCTCGTACTCGCGCCGCCGTGCGCCCGATAGCGTGCCGACCGGCGTGCCCTTGTACAAGACCTGGCCGCCGCTGGGCGGCAAAATGCCGGTCAGCATGCGGCCCAGGGTGGACTTGCCACAACCCGACTCGCCCACCAGCCCTATGACCTCGCCGGCCCGGATGTCCAGGTTCACCCCCGCCACGGCCATGACCGAACGCGGCACACCGCCACCCTTAAGCATGCGCCCCAGCCGCTCCACAAAATCCACCGGCTGGCTGTAGCGACGCTGCACGTCGTTCAGGCTCAGGATCACATCGGCGTCACTCATGCCTGCTCCCCCTTGTGCCAGCAACTGGCCCAGTGTCCGGGCACCATTTCTTCCAGCACAGGCTCATTAACGCATTGCCCGCTGGCACGATAGCAACGCGCCTGGAAAGGGCAGCCCGGCGGCAAGTCAAGCAGCGAAGGCGTGGACCCCGGTATCTGGAACAGTTCCTGTCCGCGCGTGTCTATAGAGGGTATGGAAGAGATCAGCCCATGCGTATAAGGGTGCTGCGCGCCCGCGATAATCTGGTCCGTGGGCCCGGTTTCAACGATACGCCCCGCATACATGACGGCCAGGCGGTCTGCCAGGCCCGACACGATGGCAAGATCGTGCGTAATCCAGATCAGCGCCGTGCCCATCTCGCGGCACAGCTTCTGCACCTCGTACAGGATCTGACCCTGTATGGTGACGTCCAGCGCGGTGGTTGGCTCGTCGGCAATGATTAGCTTAGGTTCGTTAAGCAAGGCGATGGCGATGGCTATGCGCTGGCGCATGCCGCCCGACAACTGATGCGGATACACCAGCAGCCTATCGGCCGGCGACGGTATGCCCACCATGCCCAGCACCTGTATGGCGCGATCGCGCGCGGCCTTGCGCGACACGCGCTTGTGCGCCCGTATGGCCTCTATCATCTGGGTATCCACACGCAAGGTGGGATTGAGCGTCATCATGGGGTCTTGAAAGATCATGGCCATGTCGCGCCCACGCAAGCGCCGGTAATCGTCGTCGGGCAAGGTCAGCAAGTCTTGTCCATTGAAGTACAGCCGCTCAGCCTGCATGCGGCCGGGCTCATCGACCAGCTTCATCAAGGAAAAACCGGTAATGCTCTTGCCCGATCCCGATTCGCCGACCAGGCCCAGGATTTCCCCGTGCTGCAACTGCAGCGACACGCCGTCCACCGCCTTGATAATGCCCTGGCGCGTGTGGAACCAGGTCTTCAGGCCCTGTACATCCAGCAAAAGGGAAGAAGTCGCCGTCATGATCTAAATCTCGTTGCGCGGGTTAAGGATGTCGCGCAGATGATCTCCCACCAGATTGATGGCCACCACCACCAGCGCCAGCGCAATGCCAGGGAAGAAGGAAATCCAGTAGTTGCCCGACATCATGAACTCAAAGCCATTGGCAATCAGCATGCCCAGCGACGGTTCGGTTACGGGCACGCCCACCCCCAGGAAAGACAAGGTGGCTTCCAGCGCAATGGCGTGCGCCAGGTCTATGGTGGCGATCACCATGAGCGGCGGAATGCAGTTGGGAAACACGTGGCGCCACAAAATACGCGGCCACGACAAGGACATGCAGCGCGCCGCCTCGACATATTCCTTGTTGCGCTCGACAATAGCCGCACCACGCGCCGCCCGTGCGAAATAAGCCCACTGCACAGCAATCAGCGCATAGATGACCTTGTCTACTCCTTTACCCAGCACCGCCAACAAAATCAGGGCCAGCAGTATCGATGGAAACGACAGCTGGATATCGACGATGCGCATCAACAACGCATCGATGCGTCCGCCGAAGTAAGCCGAAATCAGCCCCACCGCCGCGCCTATCAGGAAGGCCACCGATACCGACACAAACCCCACGAACAGACTGATGCGCAGGCCATACAAAATGGCCGAGAACACATCGCGCGCCTGCCCATCAGTGCCCAGCCAATAGGTCAGGCTACCGTCCATATTGGTGCTGCCCGGCGGCATCTTGGAATCAAAGATATCCAGCGTGGCAATGTCAAAGGGGTTCTGCGGCGCAATCCAGGGCGCGAAAATAGCCAGAAACAGGCATATCACCAGCAGCAGCAAGCCCAGTACCGCCAGCTTGCTGGCACAGAATTGCGATATAAATACGCGCGCCCGGCTTTCCTTCATGGGCTGCCTCCAAGGCGAACACGCGGATCAAGTACGGTGTAGGCGATATCAACCACCAGATTGAGCATGGCCAGGAACACCACCGTGAGCATCAGGTAGGCCACCACCACGGGCCTGTCGAGTGTGATGATGGAATCGATCAGCAGCTTGCCCATGCCCGGCCACGAAAACACGGTTTCAGTGACTACGGCAAAGGCAAAGACCTGGCCAAATTCCAGCCCGCCTATGGTCACAATGGGAATCAGAATATTTTTCAGCAAATGCACGCCCAGCACCCGCCGCTCGGGCAGTCCCTTGGCGCGCGCAAACTTGATGTAGTCCAGTGGCAGGCATTCACGCGTGGCCGCACGCGTAACACGTATGATCAGCGCGCATTTGGCCACCGCTATGGTGGATGCCGGCAGTATCAGGTTCTTGAAACCTTCCCAATTGAAAATGCTCAGCTGTATGGGGCCGTAGCTTTCCACTGGCCCTCGCCCGCCCGCCGGCAGCCAGCCCAACATAACGGCAAACAGCATGATCAGCATCAGACCCACCCAAAAATTGGGCAGCGAAAAACCCAGCACGGAACCCGCCATGATGCTGCGCGCGCTCTTGCCGTTGGGCTTGAGTCCGGCATAAATCCCCAGGGGTACGCCTATGACCAACGACAGGAACATGGCCAGGGTGGCCAGTTCCAGCGTGGCCGGCATGCGTTCCAGGATCAGGTGCATGGCCGATTCGCCCGTCAGGAAGCTGGCGCCGAAATCGAGCTGCACGGCCTTGCTCAGGAAGATGGCGTACTGCCGCCATAAGGGCAGATCCAGCCCGAAAGTCTGACGTATAAGCTCGCGCTCGATTTCAGATGCTTCAGGGCTGGCCAGCATGTCGACCGGGTCGCCGACCAAATAAAGGCCGCCGAACACCAGGCCCGACATGACCAGCACCACGACCAGCGTTTGTAGCAGGCGACGAACAATGGTCGCAAACACGGGTTGCGCTACCGCTTACTTGGCCAGCTTCATATCTTGGGCCAGCGTCATTTGATCGGCCCGGCCACCATAGCGGACATCCTTCTTCATGGCCCAAACGGAAAGCTCGAACTGCAGGGGCAGGATGCCGTAGTCTTCCATGACCATGTCGCCGGCTTGCTGCAGCAAGGCTGAACGCTTGTCGTCGTCTAGCGTGACCGAGGCTTCCGCCACGACCTTGTCCATGTCGGGATTCGAGTATTTGCTCCAGTTGGTAGTACCCAGCCCTTGCTCTTTGTTCTTGGTAACGACCAGTGACTTCAAGGGATTGAGCATTTCGCCCGAGCTGGCTGCCCAGCCCGCCAAGTAAGTGCTGAAGGCAAAGGCATTACGCTGCTTGAAGAAGACGGGCGGCGCCATGGTTTCGACATTGGTTTTCACCCCTATGCGTGCCCACATAGCGGCCACGGCCTGCGCAATGCGCTTGTCGTTGGTATAGCGGCCGTCGGGCGAACCCAGCGAAAGCGTGAAACCATCGGCGTAACCGGCCTCGGCCATCAGCTTCTTGGCTTGCTCGGCATCGACGGATTCAGCCTTGGAATGTTTTTCCGATGTGCCAAAGGCAGGATACGCCAGCAGGTTGCCCGCAGGCAGGCCCACGCCATCCATGATGCGCTCGACGATGGCCTTGCGGTCTATGGCCAGCGACAGGGCCTGGCGCACGCGCTTGTCGGCCAGCGGATTCTTGCCATCGGTGCCTTCCATGCCCGGAGGCGGTTCCTGGCCCTGGTTCAGCGCCAGGTAGATCACGCGCACCGATGGGGTTTCCTGTATGTACAGATTCTTGTCGCTCTTGAGCCTGGGCAGGTCATCGGTGGGTGGATCTTCGATCACGTCGACGTCGCCTGCCAACAGGGCGGCGACCCGGGCAGCCGAGTTGGAAATAGGCCGGTAAGTGACCTTGTCCCAGTCGGGCTTGTCGCCCCAGTAATGCTCGTTGCGCTCGAGCACGATCTCGGCGCCGCGTTTCCAGGAAACGAATTTATAAGGCCCTGTACCGATCAGGCCATCGCCGCGATTCAGCTCAACCGTGGTCTTGCCTTCGGGCGCCGGTCCGGCCGCCGCCTTGTGCGACATGATGGGCACCATGGACAGATTGGCCAGCAGTACTGGCGAAGGCCCTTTGGTGGTGATTTTTATGGTGTGCGGATCGGGCGCCTCGACCTTGTCCACACTGCTTAAATACAGCGAATACGACGACGGGCTATTGGGTACTTTGGGCACGCGGTCGTATGTGAAGATGACATCTTGAGCCGTAAAGGGCGAACCATCGGCGAACTTGACATCGCTGCGCAGCTTGAAAGTCCAGACGTCGCCGTCTACCGTCCAGGACTCGGCCAGCGAAGGCACGGGCTTGGCATTGCCGTCAGTACGAACCAATGGATCGAACATGGTTTCCGACAACTGGGTATTGGGCGTAAGCGAGTGGAATTGCGGATCCATGGAGCTGGGCTCGGAACGCAAGGCTATGGTCAGGTCGCGTGCCTGCGCCATGCTGGCGGTGCCCAGAAAGCAGGCCGCCATGGCCGACAAAAGTATGGTCTTGTGTATCAGTTTCATAAGTGTGCTGCCCTTTATACGATGTAATTAAACGGGTAAGCCAAACACTGCTGGAAAACATACGCACCCCACGCCGCATAAGCTAGCGGCAAGGCGAAAAAAAAACGCCCCATGCTTGAGGCATGGAGCGAGTGTAAGCCAGGCTATCGGTTTTACATGATCGGTATTTTCCCCATGCAAGCGATATGTGTCCGGATGTTTATTGCACGCTGCTCATCATGTACTGCACTGCGGCGCGCAAGGTTGCATCGTCGGCCGAGGATGCGCCACGCGGGGGCATAGCGCCCTTACCCTTGATGGCCACTTCCAGAACAGAGTCCAGGCCTTTCTCTACCAATGGCGCCCAGGCTGTCTTGTCGCCCAGCTTGGGTGCATTGGCTACACCGGTGCTGTGGCAGGCTACGCAAGACGTCTTGTACAACTTCTCGCCGTCAGGGTGAGTCGAAGCCACTTTCTTTGCGGCAGGCTTGTCAGCCTTGGCCGTTTGCTTGGCAGGTGTCTTGGCTGCAACCGCCTTGGGTGCCGGTGTCAGTGCGGGCTTGACGCCGGCCATCTTCTTGGTCCGCTCGGACAGCATCGCAGCCGATTCCTTGGTGATGGGGCTGGTTGCCTTGATTTGCTTCATCAAGTCGTCGTCCCATTTACCTTCGACCACAAAGTGTCCGGCGGCACCCAACTCGAATGCCTCGATCAGGTTGTGGTTGACGTAGGCATACACACCTGGCTGCTTGAAGGTATACAGCGCAGCACCGGCCGAACCACCCCGGATAAACCAGGTTTCCAGATTCTTTTCAGGCTCGTTGGCAAACTTGCCCGTTTCCCAGACCCAGTCACCGTGCCCGCCGATAAGGTGAGGACGGGTGTCGCGGTTGGCCTGCGAGTGAATCATCAGCACGGTTTCGCCCACATTGGCTTTCATGGCGCCTTCGCCGGTCAGGGCGCCGACCTTGCCATTGAAGACCACGTGCGTGGGAATCAGCTTGCGCATGGCTTCCACCGTGTCGGAATAACTATCGGCCAAGGACGCGTAGTCTTTGTACTGACCGTCTTCGTCTTTGGGAATGTACAGGTCGAACTCACCTATGGAATAGACACGGTCGTATTTCAGCTCATTGCCTGCCGGGTCTTTCAGCCCGTCTCTTGGGAGCACCATGATGGTGCCGCTCATGCCCGAGACAACGTGCCAGGGCACCATACCTTCGGGCGCGCAGTGATACACAAACACGCCGCTGCGGTCAGCCTTGAAGCGCATGGTGGCTTGCTCGCCAGGGGCCACTTCAGTCAGCTTGGCACCACCCAGGGCACCGGTTGCGGCGTGAAAGTCGACGTTGTGCGGCATGGCATTGGTGGCCGGATTGATCAGGGTCAGCTCAACGTAGTCGCCTTCGTGCACCACCATGGTGGGGCCGGGCATGGAGCCGTTGAAGGTCATGGCCTGCAAGGTTGTGCCCTTGTCATCAATAATGATTTTCTTTTCTTCGATAACCATCGTGAACTCAACCACTTTGGGCTCTGCCGATGCTTTTTGCGTATGCGCATGCACCAGGGGCGGAGCCACCAGGTCTACTTTGACCCTATCCAATTTATCGGCCAGGTCTGCAGCCCAGGCTGGGGCGCCCATCAACAGGGCAGTCATCATTGCAGCTAACAGGGTTGGACGAAACGCTTTCATTTTGCTACTCCCTTCAGTCACTTGCTTTAGTAATTTGTCTATAGCTCTATTGGACTCTGGCGCGGGACTTCCTTCTTTGTTGCAGCGCAAACTCGGAGAGCGATTATTCGGGTTTATACGTAGATACAAGATCCCGCCCCATCCCCCTGGACTCTTGCGAAGAATCAATGATTTAGATCACAAAATGTAAGGGGCCGATGCTAGAATCAAAGGTCATACGCCTACAACCCGCCGCAGGAAACCCACATGTCACAACAGCTAAGCCGGACGCTGATCAAAAACCTTGATTTCTTCAAGGCCATGCCCGACGCCGCGCTTGATGCTGCCCTGCAAAGCGCGCAAGTATGCCGCCTGGCCGACGGCGAAGCCGCCTTTCATCAAGGCGAAGTCGCCGCTCAGTTTTTTATACTGTTGCACGGCCACCTGAAAGTCGTGCAGGTCACGCCCGAAGGCGAACAGGTCGTGGTGCGCCACGTCAATCCCGGCGACGTCTTTGGCATTGCCCGGGCCATGCAGCGCAGTCACTACCCAGCCTCTACAGTGGCCGTCCAGGAAAGCATCGCGCTGGCCTGGCCCTCGTCGGAATGGGATCAGTTCATTTCAGGCAACCCCCTGTTTGCCGTCAATGCCCTGCAAACCGTGGGCCAACGCCTGCAAGATGCCCACTCGCGCATACGCGAACTGTCTACCGAAGAGGTCGAGCAACGCGTAGCGCGTGCCATCTTGCGACTTACCGACGAATCGGGCGAAAAGACCGATGAAGGCATACTGATCAACTTTCCCATCACCCGGCAAGACATCGCCGAAATGACGGGCACCACACTACATACCGTCAGCCGTCTGCTTAGCGCCTGGAAGGAACGCGGCCTGGTCAGCAGCGGCCGCAAGCGCATCGTGGTGCTGGATCTGAACGAACTGATACGCCTTGCCGAAGGCGCGCCCACCATCAAGGCGCCAGGCTAACCGATACCCAACTTTTGCATCAGGCGGGGCTCGGCAGCGCCACCCGCACTGCCGTCAAGCACCAGCCTGAAGCCCAGATTGCTGGGCGGAATGCCCACCGAGCAGGCCCCGCCCTTGGGGTCGCGAATGAAATCGGTAATCACGCTGCGATGCGGTCCGGCCACCACGCGCACACCGCAATTCCGGGCGCCGCCGGCGTCGCTGGCGGTGTCGCTGATATCCAGGTTGTAGCGGCTGTGGCAGGTATCGGTCCAGTCCCAGACATTGCCCACCATATCCTGCATGCCGGCCTCGTTCTGGCCAAAGCTGCCGAAGGGCCGCAATTGCGCATCAACCGCCGTCTGGCGCTGTGTTTCAAGCTTGTATTCAGCCAGCCAGCGCTGGGCCGGATCGGCTGGGTCGAAGGAGTCAAGCACGATATCTTCTTTGTAGCCCGGCCCGGCGGCATGCACCCATTCGGCAAAGCTGGGCAAACGATAATGGTGCCCGGTTTCATTCGATAGCCAGGCGGCGTAGTCGGTGGCGTCACGCCAACTGACCCCCACCACTGGTAGATCAGGGTCGGAGGCGTTGCGTTGGCTTTTATCCAACTGCTTGCACGCTTTGGCCTGCACGCAAGCCGTGAATTCAGCCTGGCTGACCTGGCGCTGCATAATGTACAGCGCGCTGTCGAAACTGATCTGTGTGAGCGGCGGGCTGACGGGATAGCCGCCTTTCAAGTATTCGCCGGGCGGGTAATAGTGCAGCTCGCCCGCCTGTATGGCCACCATGCCTTCAGTAGCAACCGTATCGGCCACGTTGGCAGCAGTCTTGTCGCTGCCTGCGCCGCAGCCCGCCGCCAAGGCGGCTACGGCAGCAAATAACAGTGTTCGTGACAGGATTCTGGCGGGCGCAAGCATATTCTGACCTTGAAATGTTCGCCGGCAGAACCGGCGCTACACCTCTATTGAACATGCTTTACCGCAAGGCTTCTTTGTTGCAGCGCAAAGAAGTCCATGGCTAGACCGGCAGAACCCTAGTTCAAGGCCTGCAAGGTGTTCATCCAGAACTGCTGGCGACTGCCCAGCGTGGACACCAGAATATGCTCGTAGAGCGTGTGGGCGCCATCGCCATCCGCACCCAGGCCATCCAGCGTGGGCAGGCCCAGGGCGGCGGTGAAGTTGGCATCACTGGCCCCGCCCGTCAGGGGCGCTTCGTCCAGTAGCAGGCCGGCTGCCGCCGCATAGGCCTGGCAACGTTGCAGCAGGTCGACCGTGCCTTCGGTGCGCGGCATGGGCGGCCGGTTCAATTCAAAAACCACGTCCAGCACAACGTCGGGCACACGAGCTTGCAAAGCTTCTACCTTGACACGTAACTCGTCGGCCGCTGCCGGGTCAGGCAGGCGGAAATCAGCCCGGATTTCGCAGTGCTCGGGCACCACATTGGGCGTTGTGCCGCCCCTTATCACGCCCACGCTGACGGTGATGCCGCGTTCGTAGTCGGTCATGGCTTGCAAGGCCAGCACCTGGTGCGCAATCTCTTCGATAGCGTTACGCCCTTTCTCATGCTGCATGCCTGCGTGCGACAGGCGGCCCTGGGCCTTCACGGTGATGAAGCCCGTGCCCTTGCGCGCCGTGACACAGCGCCCCCGATCAGCCCGCGCCGGCTCGCACACCAAGGCATAGCGCGATTTGCGCGCGTAGTCTTCGATGGCATTGCGCGAACGGTGGCTGCCGGTTTCTTCATCAGGCAGTATCACCAGATCCACCGGCAGTGCCGTACCACCGGCCTGCTGCGCCTGCGCCAGGCCCATCAGCGCCAGGCAGATGCCCGCTTTCATGTCGTAGATTCCAGGCCCATATAGCTTGTCGCCTTCGCGACGCAGCGCGTTCTTTTCCAGTATGCCCACGGGGTGCACGGTGTCGTAATGGCCCAGCACCAGAATGCCCGGCCTGTCATCACCGGCCTTGCGGTTATGGATATGCACCAACGGCGCACCGGCGCTACCCAGTTCGTGCATGTCGGCGTTCAGGCCCAGGCTCTGCGCGTCAGCGACGATCAATTGCGCCATGTCCTGCAGCGCTTCCTCACTGTAAGAAGGTGACTCAAGGCGCACCCAGCGCTCTATCATTTCCAGCAAGGGCGTCGTGTCGGGGTCAGGTTGGCTCATATGCTTCCATAGTCTTGATGTTGTCGTGATCGGGTTGCTGCAGCAGGTGGCATGCAGCCTGGTGGCCGGGCGCAATCGTGCGCAGCGCGGGCACCTGCTGACGGCAGATGTCTGTGGCGTGCGGGCAGCGCGGATGAAACGTACAGCCCGGCGGCGGAGCCAGGGGCGAAGGAATTTCACCCTTGATGGGAATAAACTTGCGCTGGCGGCGGGACACATCGGGCATTTCCGCCAATAAGGCTTGGGTATAAGGATGCGCCGCATGCCCATACACCTGGCTGGTGGGTGCAATCTCTACGATCTTGCCCAAATACATGATGGCCACGCGATCGGAAATATGTCGCACCACGCCCAGGTCGTGACTGATGAACAAATAGGTAAAGCCATGCCGATCGCGCAAGTCCATGAACAGGTTGATGACCTGCGCCTGTATGGATACGTCCAGCGCCGCGACGGGCTCGTCGCACACCAGAAAGCGTGGCTGCACCATCAAGGCGCGAGCTATGCCTATGCGCTGGCGCTGTCCACCGGAAATCTCGTGCGGCAGGCGATTACGATATTCGGGATCCAGCCCCACTTCCAGCAGCGCCTGATCGACACGATCGGCCATTTCACGGCGCGGCGCCAGCTTATGCACGCGCAGCGACTCGGCCAGAATTTGATGCAGCCGCTGCTTGGGATTAAGCGAAGCCTGCGGATCCTGAAAGATCATCTGCACGCCCAGTGTGTAGTCCAGTTGTTCCTTGCCACGCAATGTAGCGGCGTCGCGGCCATCAAACATCACCTGCCCTTGGCTGGGTTGGATCAGGCCGGCCAATACGCGCCCCAGCGTAGATTTGCCGCAACCGGACTCGCCCACCAGGCCCAGCACCTCGCCCTTGCGTATTGCCAGGTCCACGCCATTGACGGCGTGCACGATGGGATTGTTCACGGGCCGGCCGGCCAATCCCATCAGGCGTTGCGCCAGGTCGGGCTTCTTGCTGAAGCGCTTGTGCAACGCTTGCAGCTGTATGACGGGTGCGTCGCTCATGCCTGGGCCTCCAGCGGGAAATGGCAACGAAAATGGCGCTCGCCACGTATGGTGACTTCAGGTGCCCGCTGTCCGCACAAGACATCGCTGCGCGTGCAGCGCGGGCGGAATGGGCACCCAGCCTCGCGGGTGGTCAATGTGGGCGCCATGCCTTCTATCTGCGCCAGGCGCTCGCCGGGGGTGGTAACGCCCGGCATGGATTCCAGCAAGCCTTGGGTATAGGGATGCAGGGGACTGCCAAGTACCTGCTCCACACTGCCGTACTCCACAATGCGTCCGGCATACATCACAGCCACCTGATCTGCCAGCTCGGCCACCACGCCCAAGTCATGAGTGATCCAGATCATGGCCGTGTTCTGCTCGCGGCACAGTTTCTGCATTTCAAACAAAATCTGCCCCTGTATGGTCACATCCAGTGCCGTGGTCGGCTCGTCGGCAATAATCAGTTCGGGCTTGTTCAGCATGGCGATGGCAATGGCCACGCGCTGACGCATGCCGCCTGAAAACTCGTGCGGATAGTTGTCCAAACGGGTTTGCGGCGAAGGTATGCCCACCTGGCCCAAGGCCTCGATGCAGCGTGCGCGGATTTCCTCGCGGGACACGCGTGGGTAATGGGTGGAGATGGCTTCGGCCATCTGCTCACCCACCTTGAGCACCGGGTTCAGGGTCATCAAGGGATCCTGAAAAATCATTGCAATGCGGTCGCCGCGCAAGGTACGCATCTGCTCTTCCGACAAGCCACGCAACTCTTCACCCTTGAAGCGTACGGAGCCAGCCACCACTTCGCCCGGAGCATCGATCAGACCCAATAGCGAAAAACCCGTCACCGACTTGCCCGAGCCTGACTCGCCAACCAGACCCAGGATTTCGCCGCGCTTGATGGTCAGATCCACACCATCGACGGCAAGCCAGGCGCCGGCTTCGGTATGGAAGGCCGTCTGCAGGCCCTGCACATCCAATAAAACAGGAGAGGTAGTCATTAGCGTCGAGGATCCAGGCTTTCACGCAGGCGATCGCCCGCGATATTGATGGAAAGAATCAGCAGCAACAGCGCAACACCGGGGAAGATACTGATCCAGTAATCCCCCGACAACAGGTATTCAAAGCCACTGGCAATCAGCAAACCCAGCGATGGCTGCGTAACCGGCACACCCACGCCCAGGAACGAGAGCGTGGCCTCGAGCGTGATGGCGGTTGCTATCTGTATGGTGGCAAACACCATTACCGGGGCTATACAGTTGGGCATGAGGTGCACCAGCATCACCCGCCAGGCAGGAAAGCCCAGGTTCTGCGCAGCCTCTATGTATTCCTTGCGCCGCTCCTGCAAGGCGCGGCCACGCATGATGCGGGCATAGTGCGCCCACTGCACCACCACCAGCGCAATGATCACCTTGTCTATGCCCCGGCCCAGCACCGCCAGCAATACCAGCGCCACCAGCATGGTGGGAAATCCCAGAATGAAGTCCACGGCGCGCATGATCACGGTATCCAGCCAGCCGCCGCGATAGGCCGCCAGCAGGCCCAGCGTTACGCCGATGACAACCGAGATCAGCACCGCGCCCAGGCCCACAAACAGGCTGATACGCAGGCCATACAAAATGGCGCTCAGCATATCGCGGCCTTGCGAGTCGGTGCCCAGCCAGTACGTCATGGAGCCATCGAAATTGGTGGCGCCTGGCGGCAAGCGCCCGTCCATGATGTCCAGCGCCAGCAGATCGTAAGGGTTTTGCGGCGCGAGCAGCGGTGCCAGCAGCACCAGCACAATCAGCAGACCCAAAGCCAGCAAAGAACGCTTGGTGGAAGGCTTGCCGCGCAGCTTGCGCAACATGCGCTCCCGCCCGGGCGTTTGCAGCAAGGGCGCTACACGCGCCACCGGGGCCGCGTCGGGCGCCTGCGACTTGGAAGTTTTAGTCATGATGCTAGACATATCAGGCAGTAGGCTCCAGCAGTTGAACACGTGGATCAAGTACGGCGTACAGCAAGTCCACCACCAGATTGATGATGACAAACAGCAAGGTCACCAGCATCACGTAAGCCACGATCACCGGGCGATCCAACTGGTACACGCTGTCGATAAGCAGTTTGCCCATGCCGGGCCAGGAGAACACCGTTTCCGTAATGGTGGAGTAGGCGATCAAGGTGCCAAACTCCATGCCTATTACCGTTACGACGGGAATCAGAATGTTGCGCAGGATATGGCGGCGCACGATGCGACCAGGCCTGATGCCCTTGGCGCGCGCGAACCGCACGTAGTCCTGGCTTTGCGCCTCGCTCACGCCCGAAGCTGTCATGCGCAGCACCAGTGCAATATTGGCAATGGCCAGGTTCACGGCGGGCATGGCGATATGGCTCCAGCCTTCGGCACTGAAGACGCTAAGCGGCACGCCCAGCACGTCTATGGTCGGTCCACGGCCCGAGGCCGGCAACCAGCCCAGCCACACCGCAAACAATAATATAAAGACCATGCCCTGCCAGAAGTTGGGCACGGAAAAGCCGAAGATCGAGCCGGCCATGATGCCACGGCCCAGCCAGCGATCACGGTACAGGCCAGCCACCAGGCCCAGCGAGATACCCAGCACACAGGTCAGTGTGATGGCCACGAAAACCAGTTCCAGGGTGGCTGGAAAGCGCTGCAGTATCAGCTGCACCGCCGGTATGCCATGCACGAATGAATTGCCCAGATCGCCATGCAGCGCGCGCCACAGGAACACGCCGTATTGCTTCCATAGCGGCAAATCCAGGCCCAGCCGCGCGATCAAGGCATCGCGTTCAGCTTGAGCCACATCCGGGCTGACAAGAAGTTCGATAGGGTCTCCGACTGCATAGACGGCGCAAAAAACCACCACCGATACAGCCAGCAAAACCAACAGGCTTTGCAGCAACCTGCGTACGATAAATAAAGCCAAAACCTTACTCCTTAGTCAGCCTTGCAGCGCCTTACTTGGCGACCGTTGCGCCGGTGGCCAAAGTACGCTGATCAGCGCGGCCTTCGTAAGCAATGCCTTTGCGATAAGCCCACACACCACTTTCAAAATGCAGCGGGATGTTGGGCATGTCGGCCAAAGCCATCTTCACGGCTTGCTGCAGCAGTTCACTGCGTTTGCTGTCGTCCAGTGTGCGCATGGCTTGCAGGTAAACCTTGTCCAGCTCTGGGTTGGAATAGCGGCCATAGTTGCTGCTGCCAACGCCCAGTTCTTTGTTGTACGTGGTGGTCCAGTACTGCAGGAAGTTTCCGGCTTCGCCAGTTTCCGAACCCCAGCCGCCCAAAGAAGCACTCATTTCACGTTTGGCGCGCTTGGGGAAGTACACCGAGCGCGTCATGGTGTCGACAGTGGTCTTGATGCCTATGCGGCTCAGATATTGGGCCACGGCCTGTGTCAGCTGCGCATCGTTGATGTAGCGGTCATTGGTGGCCGACAGCGTCAGCTCGAAACCATCGGGGTAGCCGGCTTCGGCCAGCAATTCCTTGGCTTTCGTAGGGTTGTACTCCAGTGCGGGCGCGCCTTCGATGGCACCGAACATGCCCTGGGGAATGTACTGGTTGGCGGGCTCGGCCACACCGTCCATGATGCGCTCTACGATGGTCTTGCGATCTATAGCCAGCGACATGGCCTGACGCACCTTGGCGTTCTGCAGCGGGTTATCACCCTTGGGCGACTTGACCATGGGGCTTTGCTCACGACCGGCATCCAGCTGGAAGAACATGACTCGCACCGACGGTTTGACGGTGTATTCGAAGCCGCTTTCCTTGATGCGCTTCAGGTCGCGTGCGGCGGGGTTTTCAATCAGGTCAAAGTCACCCGCCAGCAAACCGGTCAGGCGCGGACCGGCGCTGGGCACGGCTCTCATGTGCACTTCGCTCCAGGCCGGTGCAGCGCCCCAATACTTGTCGTTGCGCTCCAGCACAATGCCGCTGCCCTTGACGTAGGATTTGAGCGTGTAGGGCCCAGTACCAACCACGGCTTCGCCGTTGTTGAAATCATTCACCACCGGCCAGGGCGACGTTACGCCGCAGCCCTCTTTGGGCGTAAAGGTCAGCGTGTCGTGCTTAACGATGCCGCTCCAGATCATGGGGATACGCGCCAGCTCATTGGGCAACACGGGCTGCGGCACCGATGTCTTGAGTAGTACGGTGCGATCGTCCGGCGCTTCGATGGCGGCAATGCGGCGCACCGTATTGACAGCGCCGCTGCCTATGCCGGTTTCGTTATTCAGAATGCGGCAAAAACTGAAAATCACGTCTTGTGCCGTAAACGGCTCGCCGTTGGAAAAGCGGGCGTTTTCATCCAGCTTGAACATCCAGACGTTCTCTTCGGTGGCTTCCCACGACTTGGCCAGGGCAGGCACCAGCTTCATGTCGGGGCTCATGGCCAACAGCGGCTGGAAAATATGCGAGACCAGCGCCTCGTTGGGCGTTGTCTGGTGATAATGCGGATCAACCGCGGTAGGCTCGGAAGCCAGACCAATTTTCAAAGTCTGCGCCTGGGCGATGCCCGCAAAGGCACAAGCCACTACGACAGCGATTTTTTTAATCGTGGGATATACCGTCGACATTTGTGAATTCCTTAGGTTTGTCTCTGGGAAAAAAAGCATTCTATGCCCGGCCATCTTTCTATACAATTTCAATAAATCGCGAACTCCTTATCAAAAAGAGAACGCTATGCTAGGGTTTACCCGATCTTACCGTTTTATGACAGACTCAATATTCTCTTTAAAAACAAACAATTGAAATGGAAAGCTTAGCCGTCAGATACTTTTATGAAGTTGCCCAAAAAGGCAGCTTAAGCGCCGCATCCGAGTCTTTACACGTTGCAGTTTCTGCGATAAGCCGCCAGGTGTCCGCCCTGGAACAAGACCTGGGCAGCGCATTGTTTCAACGCAGCGCGCGTGGCATGGTTCTAACTGAAGCGGGTGAACTGCTGCTGCGCCACGTGCGCCGCAGCACGCTTGAAGACCAGGCCGTTCGGTCATCCATTGCTGCGCTGCGTGGGGCCGGGCACAGCGTGTTGCGCATAGCCTGCACACAAGGCCTGGCCAACGACTTCCTGCCCAGCACGCTGGCGCACTTTGAGCGCACACACCCCGATATCCGCTATCGCATCTGGGTAGACAGCGCCAGGCAAGCCACGCAAAGAGTGGAAACCGGTGAAGCCGATGTCGCCCTGACGTTCAGCATTACGCCCCCGCCGTCTACCGGCTCGGTAAAAGTGCTGTATGCTCGCGCCTCGCCCGCCCTGGCGGTTATGTCGCAAGATCATCCATTGGCGCGCCACAGGCGGCTGGATATTCGCGACCTGATCAGCTACCCCATTGCCCTGACCGACGAAAACACGTCCACCTTCAAGCTGTATCAACTTGCCTCGAATATGGTGGGAACATGGGTGGAACCGAAGATCTACAGCAACTACGCTGCCGCCTTGCATGCCTATGTGCGCGACAGCCAGGCCATTCTATTTGCCAGCTACAGTTCGATTTTCCAGCAACTCAAGGTCAATCGCCTGGTGGCAATTCCGCTGAAAAATCCTGAAATGCACGCGCGCACGATGCAGGTGCAGGTTATGCGCGGGCGCATACTGCCCGATGTGATCGAGCAATTCCTGAACGTGACAATAAGGCGCATGAACGAGATAGTGATGCAGGCGCCAGTTTAAGCAACCCGCATCAGCTTTCGTTGAGCGCCCCCGGCGCAAGCTTTTAAACTACCCCCGCGCTATGCGCCTGCTCGTCGGCATGGTAAGACGAGCGCACCATGGCGCCCACGGCGGCGTGGGTAAAGCCCATGGCATAGGCTTCGCGTTCCAGCATCTTGAAGATGTCGGGATGAGCGTAGCGCAGCACGGGCAGGTGGTGTTCCGAGGGCTGCAAATACTGGCCTATGGTCAGCATATCGACATTGTGCGCACGCAGATCGCGCATGACGTCCAGAATTTCTTCGTCGGTTTCGCCCAGGCCCAGCATCAGGCCCGATTTGGTGGGCACATTGGGGTGCAAGGCCTTGAATTCGGACAGCAGCTTAAGCGAATGCTGGTAATCAGAGCCTGGGCGCGCCTGCTTGTACAAGCGTGGCACGGTTTCCAGATTGTGATTCATGACATCGGGCGGGCCTTCGTTCAGTATGCCCAGGGCGCGATCCAGCCGGCCACGGAAGTCGGGCACCAGCACTTCAATGCGGGTGGTGGGCGACAGTTCGCGCACTTGGCGTATACATTCCACGAAGTGGCCTGCACCGCCGTCGCGCAAGTCGTCGCGATCGACCGAGGTAATGACCACATACGACAGTCGCATGGCGGCAATGCTGCGCGCCAGGTTGACCGGTTCGTTGACATCTAGTGGATCGGGGCGGCCATGGCCCACATCACAGAAGGGGCAGCGGCGCGTGCACTTGTCGCCCATGATCATGAAGGTGGCCGTGCCTTTGCCGAAACATTCGCCGATATTCGGGCACGAGGCCTCTTCGCACACGGTGTGCAGCTTGTGCTCGCGCAGTATCTTCTTGATGTCGTAGAACCGCGAGCCCGGCGCGGCGGCCTTCACACGTATCCATTCAGGTTTTTTCAGACGCTCGGTCTGAACCACCTTGATGGGAATGCGCGAGGTCTTGTCGCCGGCCTTTTGCTTTTGCGTTGGGTCGTAGGCGGCGGGACGCACGGTAGGTTTCTGGACGGCAGACTGATCAACAGGTGTAGTCATACGATTCCCTGCGCATAAAACCTTTTTCATGCGCTAAAAATGGCAGCGTGCTTCACGCGCCATTATTGAAAGAACAGCGACAAGTGGCATAAGGCCGCGAGTCGAACATAAAACTGGTACAAGAGGTCAATTTTAACGCGCCACCCCTTGCCTTACCTAATCGCCCTGTCGGCGCCTCAGGATTTCATCCATTTCCAATCGATCGTGAACGCGAAGGCAAAGCGCAGACATTACTTACGTAAGGCAAGCGAAGTCGACAAAGTGCACGATCGATTTAGCGGCCCTTCCAGACCGGCTGGCGCTTCTGCATGAAAGCATCTATACCTTCGGCCACATCTTCGGCCATCATGTTGCGGGCCATGACCTGGCCGGCAAAGTCGTAGGCATCGCCCAGTGCCATGCCGCGCTGGCGCTGGAACATGCTTTTGCCTGTGCGCACCGCCACCGGGCTTTTGTCACAAATGGACTGCACCAGGGCGGCCACCCGCACATCCAGCTGATCGGGCGCCACGGCGTCGTTGATCAGGCCATGGGCCACGGCATCGGCTGCGCTGATGAACTGCCCGGTGATCAACATTTCAAAGGCCTTCTTGGCCTGCACATTGCGTGTAAGGGCCACGGCCGGGGTCGAGCAGAACAGGCCCACATTGATGCCCGACACCGCGAACTTGGCGTTATCGGACGACACAGCCAGGTCGCAGCTGGCCACCAGTTGGCAGCCCGCCGCCGTGGCCGTGCCATGCACCTTGGCAATCACCGGCACGGGCAAATTGACGATGCTCTGCATGACCCGTCCGCACTGCGCAAATAATTGCTCGTAATAGCGCTGCTCGGGCCTGGAGCGCATTTGCTTCAGGTCGTGCCCGGCGCAAAACGCCCGGCCATTGGCTGCCAGCACTACACAGCGCACGCTGTCGTCGGCGGCGACCGCGGCCAGGCTATCTTGCAGAGCGGCCAGCAGCTCTTCCGACAAGGCATTGAATTGGTCAGGACGATTCAGGGTCAGGGTGACCACGCCATCCTGGGCATGGGTCAGTAGTACATGATTTTCTGCAGTCAAACCGGGTCTCCTTCCAGAGCTTGGATCAGGCGTTCGGACAGCAGCTCGCCTGTTTGCACAACGGTAGCCTGTATGCCGCAAGACCGCAAATCCACGGTCTGCAAGCCCTCGTAGCCGCAGGGATTGATGCCCAGGTAGGGCGCAAGATCCATATCCACATTCAGCGCCAGGCCATGATAGGCGCAACCCTTGCGTATTTTGATACCCAGCGCGGCAATCTTGGCCAGGCCGTCGCTGCCGGGCTGCGTGGCCAGGCGATGTTGCGGCAGCAGGTTGGAAACCGGCACATAAACGCCGGGTGCGCCGGCTTTGCGGCAGGCGCCCGCCAGGCCCAGTTCGCCCAACACCTGAATGATCACGTCTTCCAGCAGAGCGACATATTCTTTCACGAACAGGTTCATGCGACGCAGATCGACCAGGCAATAGGCCATGACCTGCCCCGGCCCATGGTAGGTGACCTGGCCGCCACGATCACACTGCACCAGCGGCACATTGCCGCTGTTCAGAACATGCTCGGGTTTGCCGGCCTGGCCCAGGGTATAGACGGGTTGATGTTCGGCCAGCCAGATTTCGTCGGGCGTATCGGCCGAGCGCGCCTCGGTGAAGTCGCGCATGGCCTGCCATACCGGCAGATACTCGGCAGGCCCGGGCAGCCATTTGCTATGAATCATTACATCACTATGGAAACCATGTGATGGCCGTGCAAAGCGCGGTACAGGTCATCAAGCTGCTGACGCGAGGTGGCGCGCACGGTAAAGGTAAGGCCCAGATAATTGCCACTGTGGCTGGGCCGCATCTCGACGGTGGCCGGATCAAAGTCGGGGTCGAACTGAAGCACGACTTCGGTAAGCGTTTGAGCCAGATCGGGATGCGCCTTGCCCATGACCTTAATGGGAAAGTCGCTGGGGTATTCGATCAGGGACTCTTCTGGCGGAATTTCTTGCATGGTTGCGACTCTACAAAGCTGCTATGGCCGCATCGTAAGCGGCGCGCAGGCTGGCGTATACCGCGCCGGGTTTGCCCGTGCCCACCGGATTGCCGTTGTAAGTGGTAATGGGCAACAGCTCTTTAGTGGCCGAAGACAACATCAGTTCGTCAGCTTCATCGACTTCCTGCTGCGAGATGGGGCGTATTGTGAAGGGAATGTTGCCGGCGGCGGCCAGTTCTTCCAGCAAGCCATAACGTATGCCTTCAAGTATCAGGTTGTCGCGCGGGGGCGCCAACACGACGCCATCTTTCACCATCCAGATATTGCAGGACGAGCCTTCCGACAAATAACCGTCGCGGAACTGCAAAACCTCATCGACACCGGCCTCCACGGCTTGCTGCTTGGCCAGCACATTGCCCAGCAGCGACACCGATTTAATTTCGCAACGCAGCCAGCGCACATCAGGAATGCTGATGGTCGACAAGCCTTGCTCGCGCGCTTGGACGCCAGGCCGCGCAAAAGGCGCAACCATGCAGAAAATGGTGGCCGGCGTGTTCTCGGGGAAAGCATGGTCGCGCTTGGCCACGCCGCGCGTAACCTGTATATAAACCATGCAGTCGCCCAGGCCCGAGCGCTTCAGCAGATCGAGCACCAGCGCTTCCCAGTCGGCGCGTGTAAGGTCAACCTTGATTCCGATAGAAGCCAGGCTGCGTTCCAGGCGGGCCAGATGGCCGTCCATGCGAAACGGCTTGCCGTTATAGGCCGGCACGACATCGTAAATACCATCACCAAAAATAAAGCCGCGATCCAGTACGGAAATTTTGGCGTCACCCAGGCGGACGTAGTCGCCGTTAAGGTAAACAATACTGTCGTTATCGACATTCGGAATCATTTTTTATGCCTTACTGAAATAGCAAAAGAACTTTGTCGTAAATTCGGCTGAAGAAACCTGCTTCGGGCACATCGGCCAGCACGTACAGCGGATCTTCGCGCAACACGCGGCCATCGAGCGAGAGCGTGACCTTGCCCACCTTGGTGCCCGCCTTCAGGGGCGCAATCAGTGGTTGCGTGTACTGGGCCACAGGCTTGATCTGGTCGCCCTTGTCGCGCGGGACGGTTACCCAGGTGGGTGTGCTGGAACCCAGCCCAACGTTCTCGACTTCGCCTTCCCAGACCCTGGCGGTCACGGCCGGTTTCTCGTTGTCGTACAGCTTGATGGTGTCGAAGTTCTGGAAGCTCCAGTTCAGTAGCTTCAGGCTGTTTTCAGTGCGGGCTGCATCGCTGGCCGCGCCCACAATCACAGACACCACCCGGCGGCCGTCGCGCAGCGCCGTGGTAACCAGGCAATAGCCCGCCGACTGCGTGTGGCCGGTTTTCAGGCCATCAACGGTGGGGTCGGCCCAAAGCAGGCGGTTGCGGTTGTTCTGTTTGATTTTGTTGTAGGTGAATTCTTTCTGGCTGTAATAGTGCAGGTACTGCGGAAAGCGCGTAACCAGGTTCTGCGCCAGCGTACCTAAATCGCGCACCGTGGTCAGGTGCGTGGGCCCGGGCAGGCCCGAAGAATTTTCAAAATGGGTATCGTGCAGCCCCTGGCGGGCGGCTTCTTCGTTCATCAGGGTAACGAAAGCGTCTTCGCTGCCGGCAACGGCTTCGGCCAGCGCCACGGTGGCGTCGTTGCCCGACTGCACGATCACGCCCTGCAGCAGCTCATCGACCGACACCTGGCTGTTCACCTTGATGAACATGCGCGAACCTTCGGTCTTCCAGGCCTTTTCAGACACCGGCACTTTTTGATCCAGCGCCAGGCGATTGTTTTCTATGGCGTCGAACACCACATAGGCCGCCATCAGTTTGGTCAGCGAAGCCGGCTCGACCGATTCGTCGAGGTTCTGGGCGGCAATAACCTGGCCGCTGTTTACATCCAGCGTCATCCAGGCACGGGCGGTAAGCGCCGGAGCAGGCACGGTGGCCAGTTCGCCCACCGTGTTCACGGCTGTGGCGACCGCAGCCGTTGCCGGCGCTGCAGCGGGCGTGGCGGCGTCTTGCGCAAAGGAAAAGGTGCAAGCCAGCGCAAGCGTAAAGCCGGCGGCCAGGGCTGCGCAAAGGGAACGGGAATCTTGTTGAAAAGTCATTGGCGTATCGTAAATGAATTTGAACCGGGCGTCATAGCAAATCCAGCCGTAGCTGCAACAAACGTTTCAGCATCAGCAGCTTGCCATGAAAGAAGTGACTGGCGCCCGGCACAACCGTTACAGGCAGGTCGTGCGAGCGCGCAAAGCTCATGGCTTCAGACAAAGGAACGACTTCGTCGTCTTCGCCATGAACCAGCAAGGTATCGTCAGGAACAGAGACCGCTCGAAACCTGAACCGTTCCACTGCGGGGCCAAATAATAATAACGCATCGGGTACCGTGCCGGACTGTTCGGCCAGGGCTGAATACAGCTGCGCAGCCACCGATGTGCCAAAGGAAAAACCGGCCAACACCCATTTGCCGCCCGCCGCTTCCGGATAGGCTTGCGTAAACTGCTCGACCAACTGCTGCATGTCGGCCGTTTCACCCTGGGCCGCATCGAACTGGCCGTCGGAAGCGCCCACGCCTCTGAAATTGGGGCGCACGGCAATCAGGCCGCGTTCCACACAGGCGCGGGCTATGGTCGTGACGATTTTGTTGTCGCGCGCCCCACCGTGCAGCGGATGCGGATGCAACACCAGCGCCCAGCCGCGCGGTGGGCTCATGGGCAGATCCAGGGCGCAATCCACGACCCCGACCTGCCCTTGAAAAGTCATTTTCTCGGTACGGGCAAGCATAATCACCAGTTTGAGTTATAAACACAAGCACGCCCATTTTACGCTACGACCAAACATCGCCTTTCCCAGGGCCCGCAACGCCATGACGACCAGCACACCCTTGCATTTGCCCGAACCCGATCAGATGCTGACGCAACTGACTGCCGCCCTGCCGCACTTCAAGCAAGTGCGGTGGGTGGAAAGCACCAACTCGACCAATGCCGACCTGCTGGCCATGGCCCGTGCCGAAAGCGGCCCGCAGGCCCGCCCCTGGCTGTTGGGCGCCCACTTGCAACATGCCGGCCGTGGCCGGGCCGGGCGCAGCTGGCAGAACCGGCCCGGCGCAAACCTGATGTTTTCGTGTGCCTTCGACGTGTTCCTGCCGCCCCAGCAATTGCCCACGCTGTCACCGCTGGCCGGACTGGCCGCCTGTGAAGCGCTGCGCGAATTCCTGGCCCCTGGCACGCGCAGCCACCTGACCATGAAATGGCCCAACGACTTGCAATGGCAATCGGCCAAACTGGCCGGCATACTGGTCGAGGCCACCCGCGCCGGCACGTCGCGCCTGTCGCCGGATCATTATGTAGCCATCCTGGGCATAGGCATTAACCTTGACGACGCGCGCGCGCTCAGCACGTCGCTGGATAGAAAAGTGGCCGACTGGTCCGAGGTTGGCAGCCAGGACAGCGGCGCCGCCAGCGCAACGGCGGCAAATCTGGTCTGCCGCGTGGCGCAGGCCTGGTACGACACCCTGAACCGAGTCACGGCTCATGGCCTGGACCGCCTGCCCGAGCGTTACGCCCGGGTCGATGCCTTGCTGGGACAACACATCAATGTACTGGATGACGGGCGCATACTACAGGCAGGCATAGCCTGCGGCGTTAACGATCTAGGGCAATTATTGCTGCGCAACCCCCAGGGCGAACATGCCGTTACCATAGGCGAAGTATCCGTGCGTCCGCAAAAGGCCCCCAGCGCATGAAGCTATTGATAGACATAGGCAACACCCGCATCAAGATAGGCTGGCTCAAGCCTGGCTGCGGCCGGCGCGAAACGCAGCCGCTAACGCTGGAACACAATGCCATAGGGCAGTTTCCCGCCTGGCTGGCCCAGTTGGACGAGCGCCCCAGCGCCGTGCTGGGCGTGTCTGTGGCTCACCCCGAAGCCGCCATCGAACTGGACGCCATACTGAACCAGCGCTATGGACTGAGCGCCCACTGGGTGCAAGGCAGCTCATGGGCAGCCGGTGTGCGCAACGCTTACCAAACGCCCGGGCAGTTGGGTGCGGATAGATGGGTGGCCATGCTGGGCCTGGCCGGGCACGCGCAGGCCTTGCCTGTAGGCGGCCCACTGATACTGGCCAGCTTCGGCACCGCCACCACCATAGACACGTTGAACCCGGTATCGGGCATGACCGACGGCACGCACTTTATATTTGAAGGCGGCCTGATATTTCCCGGACCCGCCCTGATGGCCAGCTCGCTGGCAACAGGCACGGCAAGATTGCCGCAGGCCGACGGGCCAGTTTGCGCCTATCCCACCGACACGCAGCAAGCCATCAGTAGCGGCATCGCGGCCGCGCAGGCCGGGGCCGTGCTACGTCAGTGGCGGGAAGGGTTGGAACGCTATGGCCGCGCGCCTGCCATATACAGTTCGGGCGGAGGCTGGCCTGTGGTTGAAAACGAAACACAAAGGGCCTTGGCGCGCGCGCAGGCCGATCTGAACCTGCCGCAGCTAGCCATACAATGGCTGCCCACACCCGTGCTGGACGGCCTGGCCCGTCTGGCGCAAGGCATCAGCTAAGGCCCAAAGCCCAAGCCAATCAATAACGCCAGCAGTGCATCAATATTCGGCATGGGGCTCGCCCAACTGCACCGCCTGCTGGTTGCGTTCCGACAGTATCCGGGCCTCGCGGCCCTGCTCGTTGGGCGGCGTGCCGAACATGCCCTGGCCCAACGCCAGCGCGCCCAGATTGGCCAGCACGACAACAAGAAACAAAACACGCATAGAATAAAGCGGCAAAGCCAAATGGTAATAATTAGCCGTAGTGTAAAGCAGTTGCTTGCATCCTGATCGCGTATGATTAAAAACGTTCCCTACTTCCCGAAGTCGCCATGAAGCCAATTCGCAAAGCCGTTTTCCCCGTTGCCGGCCTGGGCACCCGCTTTCTGCCGGCCACCAAGGCCATGCCCAAGGAAATGCTGCCCATCGTCGACAAGCCGCTGATTCAGTATGCTGTTGAAGAAGCCATCGCCGCGGGCATTACCGACTTGATTTTTGTTACGGGGCGCAACAAGCGCGCCATCGAAGATCACTTCGACAGCGTGCCCGAGCTGGAAGCCGAACTGCAGGCCAAGCACAAGCACGACATGCTAGAGATCGTGCGCAATGTGCTGCCCCCGCACGTGAACTGCATTTACACGCGCCAGCCGGCGCCGCTGGGCCTGGGCCATGCCGTGCTGTGCGCGGCACCCATAGTCGGAGACGAACCCTTTGTTGTATTGCTGGCCGACGACTTGATCGACGCCCCCGTATCGGTCACGCAGCAATTGATAGACGCCGCGCACAAGCACGAAGGCAGCATACTGGCCATACAGAATGTGCAGCCGCAAGACACCAGCCGCTACGGAATTATCTCGGGCACGCCGGCCGGCGCAGGCACAACACGGGTATCGGGCATAGTCGAGAAACCCGCGCCCGACCAGGCCCCCAGCACCCTGGGTGTAGTAGGCCGCTATGTGCTGGAACCTGAAATCTTCCAGCATTTACGCCGCACCCAGGCAGGCGTG
Organism: Alcaligenaceae bacterium; assembly: GCA_013416405.1. GTDB lineage: Bacteria > Pseudomonadota > Gammaproteobacteria > Burkholderiales > Burkholderiaceae_B > Pusillimonas_C. The sequence goes on along the minus strand of JACCET010000002.1, from coordinate 22,389 downwards.
GGCGGTGAAATTCAACTGACCGACGGCATCGCCAGCCTGCTCGAGCAGCGCAGCGTATTTGGTTTGCAATACGAAGGCATGCGCTATGACTGCGGCAGCAAAGCCGGATTCTTTCAAGCCACCATGGAGCTGGGGCGCAAGTATCACGGCTTAGGGTGAAGCAGGCGCTGGCCTACAGCGCCCCAGGCCTTCAGCTCCCGGCCACTGCCCGGAATTCCGTCTGGTTTTGCGTCATCAGGCTGACCACATAAATGACCACCCACGACACGATAAAGCCGGGGATGATTTCGTAGACGCCTTCGCCGCCCAGGAAGCTGGCATTCCAGCCCATGGCTATCCAGATCATGACGGTGGCGGCGCCAGCCACCAGGCCGGCAACCGCGCCCGCGCCCGACATGCGGCGCCAGGTCAGGGCCAGAATCACCAAGGGTCCGAACGCCGCGCCAAAGCCCGCCCAGGCATGGCTGACCAGAGTCAGCACCTGTGAGTCGGGATTGCGGGCGATGACAGCCGCCACGACGCCCACGGCCACCACACTGATGCGGCCCACATTCACGCTTTGCCTTTCAGTGGCATCCTTGTTCAGGAACAGGCGATAGCAATCTTCAACCAGCGATGAGGACGACACCAGCAACTGGCTGGAGATCGTGCTCATGACCGCCGCCAGCAAGGCCGCATACAGAAAGCCCGTAATGAAGGGGTGGAACAAAAGATTGGCCAGCACAATGAAAAGGGTTTCGGGATCTTCTATGGTCAGCCCGTTGCGGATCGCATAAGCCCGCCCGAAAATCGCCATGGCGATGGCGCCGAACAGGGAAATGAACATCCAGATCATGCAAACGTTGCGCGCGGCCGGGACGTCTTTTACAGAGCGGACCGCCATGAAGCGCACAATGATATGCGGCTGGCCAAAATAACCCAGCCCCCAGGCCACGGCAGACAGCCAGGCCACAAAAGTAATTCCCTGCGTCCAGGAAAGATAATTGGCCGGTTCGGTTACCGTGGACAAGGTTTGCGCGGCCTGGTCCAGGCCTCCGCCACCCTGGCCGTACAGCACCACAAGCGGCATGACGACCAGCGCCAGCATCATGATGCAGCCCTGAACGAAGTCGGTCAGGCTGACGGCCAGGAAGCCGCCCACCGAGGTATAGATCAGCACAACAATCAGGGTCAGCCAGACACCGGTCTGATAGTCGGTCAGGCCGCCAAACGTGAACAGGCCGCTGAAGGCCATCTGGAACAGCTTGCCGCCGGCCACCAGACCCGAGGCCGTGTAGACCGCAAAGAACACCACGATGATGACCGCCGACACGATGCGCAGCGCCAGGGCTTTGGTGGGGAAGCGATTGGCCAGGAACGCCGGTATCGTCAGGGCGTTGTCGTAGCGTTCGGTTTGTTCGCGCAGCCGGGGCGCAACGATTATCCAGTTGATCAGCGCGCCCACCCACAGGCCCACACCTATCCAGGCTTCTTGCAGGCCGGCAATGAAAATTGCCCCGGGCAGGCCCAGAAGCAGCCAGCCGCTCATGTCGGAGGCGCCGGCCGAAAGCGCCGCCACGGCGGGATGCAGATTACGGTCGGCAAGCAGATATTGCTGCGATGATGAGGTTGCCTGACGCATGGCGTAAAACCCTATCGCCAGCATCAACACAAAGTACAGACTCAAACTGATCCAGACACCAACCGCCATGATCGTCTCCTTGGGTCGTGTGTCGCGCTGTAGCAATACCTCACCACCCGACACGGGTTGTCATCATCGCACCCTAACACAAGCTGGCGCCCAAGCCAATTTTTATCAGCCTTGAATCGCCCTGGCCTTGAGCTCGTTCAGCCCCGCCACCACCCGTGCAACCGCACCGGTGTGCTTCTTCACCCAGTGCTCGCCGGCCTCGCCCATGCGGGCCAGACGCTGGGGTTCGTCGAGCAGTTGCAGCGCCATCTGCAGGGCCGCATCGGGGTCGGCCACACGCAGCGCGGCGCCTTCGTCCATGGCGTCTACTACAGCCTGTTCAAAATTGCGGGTATGCGGTCCCACCAGCACCGGCACACCGATGGCGCAGGCCTCGATAAGATTCTGCCCGCCCAGGGGCTGGAAGCTGCCCGCCACGATGGCGACTTGGCTGAGGGAGTAATACCAGGGCATTTCACCCAGCGTGTCGCCCAGCAGCACAGTGGCCCGGCCGCAAAGTTCCAGCGCGGTCGAGCCGCAATCACCGGCCGCGATCAGTTGCGAACGGCGCACATATTGCACACCGGCCTTGCCCAGTTGCTCGGCGGCTTCGTCAAAGCGCTGGGGGTGGCGCGGGATCAGGCAAAACAGGACGTGTTCCGACAGATTGCGGCCCTGGGCGCGCGCACGCTTTATTTGTCGTCCTATGGCGCGTATGAACAGTTCATCTTCGCCTTCGCGGGTACTGGCAATGGCGACGACCTTGCGCGGCAGGTCAGAGGCAAATGCCTTGCCGCGCCGGACCCCGCCCACGGCGGGGGTCACGTCGAACTTGAAATTGCCCGAGACCCGCACGGCCGACGCCCCGGCCTGTTCCAGGCGTTGCGCGTCGTGCAGGGTTTGGGCATAGACGGCGCTGAAGCTGGCATAGGCTTCGCGCATGACACGTCCCAGGCGCAGGCTTTGCCGCAAGGCGTTATCGGAAAACCGCGCACTGGCCAGTATCGTGGGCACATGGTGGCGGCGCGCGGCCGCCAGCAAATTGGGCCAGACTTCACGCTCGATGAGTATGCCGGCGCAGGGCTGGTAATGCTCCATGAAGCGGCTGGTTGCGCCCGGGAAATCGTAAGGCAGCCATTGCTGCAGCAGGCGGCCCCCGGCCACGGCTTGCCGGAATGTTCGCTCGCCTTCGGCGCGGCCGGTGACCGTCATGTGCGTAAGCAATACAGTTTCGTCCTGATCGAGCAAGGCCTGCACCAAAGGCTGCGCCGCGCGCATTTCACCCAGGCTGACCGCATGGACCCAGACCGGCTTCTTCAGCGGGCTGGGGCTGCCATAGCGGCCAAAGCGCGAGCCCGAGCAGACGCCCCAGTTTCCGTCGGTTCGCCGCGCGCGCAGACCCATCCAGCCCAGCAGGCCGGGCGTCAGGATTCTGATCAGCGCGGTATAGAAGAAACGATTCAAGAATAAGTCCGTAGCCTGCCAAGTTGCATTATTTTAATGCCAGATACCGCCCGGCGCACAGGCATGCGCCGGGCGGCCCGATCCGTCATTGCGGCACTTCGGCCGCAGGGGTGCCATGCACCATGTGCAAATACTGGCGATGGCGCTCGTATTGATCCAGGATATCGCCAATCACGGCCTCGCTGCTCCACCCCATGATGTCGTAGTCCTGGCCGCCCTCGCGCAGGAAAACCTCGGCGCGGAAGTAGCGGCGCTCTTCCTGGTCGTTGATGTCATCGGGCGTAAGCACGGGGCGCACCTGCTCCAGCGGCCACACGGCGTAGGAAAAATCCAGGTACTCGCCATGGTGCAGCACTTCCAGGCTGACTACGTTGGTGTCGCTGTCTTCATTGACCCGCACATCGTAGCCTTGCTGCTGCAGCTCTTGCGCCACGGCATGCATGGCCGGCTGCGCGATTTTTTCTATGAAACGCAAGACATCGTCGCGCTTGGGCATGAGCACGATGTTGCGCAGACGCCTTTGCCAGGTCTGCCCCGTGCTGACAGGCTGCGCCCGGGTAACGGTCTGGTAGCGTATGCGCCGCTTGGTGGCATCGAGCTTGAGCGCCTTGAACAAGCCCCATACCGCCAACAGCAATATAACTGAAAAAGGCAAGGCGCTGGCGATGGTGGCCGTTTGCAACGCCGTCAGCCCGTCGGCCAGCAACAGGGCGATCGCCACCACGCCCATGAGCGAAGCCCAGAAGATGCGCTGCCATACGGGTGAGTTCTCGGCACCGCCCGATGCCAGCAAATCGACCACCAGCGCCCCCGAGTCGGCCGACGTCACAAAGAAGACGACCACCATGGCGATGGCGACGGTCGAGGTGATGCTGGCCAGGGGCAGTTGCTCAAGGAAGGCAAACAGCGCCAGCGAACTGTCCTGGGCAACGACCTGCGCAAGCCCTGTGAGTCCGTCGACCACAATCATGTGAATGGCCGTATCACCAAACACCGTCATCCACATCAGCGTGAAGCCGGTGGGAACCAGCAGCACGCCGCGCACGAACTCACGTATGCTGCGGCCCCGGGAAATCCGTGCAATGAACAGCCCGACGAACGGCGACCACGCTATCCACCATCCCCAGTAGAACAGTGTCCAACCGCCTATCCAGTCGTTGGGCTCATAGGCATACAGATTGAAGGTCTTGTTGACCAGATCGGATATGTACCCGCCCGTGTTCTGCACAAAGGTTTGCAGTATGAAGACGGTGGGACCAAGCACCAGCACAAATAGCAACAGCACGACGGCCAGCGCCAGGTTGGTCTCGGACAGTATTCGTATGCCGCGATCGAGCCCGCTGGCCACGGAAATCGTCGCCAGCGAGGTCGCGGCGATGATCAGGACGATTTGTGTCGTGACGCCGATGGGAACACCGAACATATGGTTCAGGCCGCTGTTGATCTGCGCCACGCCCAGGCCCAGCGAAGTGGCGATGCCGAACACCGTGCCGATAATGGCAAAGATATCGACCGCATGCCCGATAGGGCCGTAGATACGCTCGCCGATCAGGGGATAAAGCGACGAGCGCAGCGTAAGCGGCAGCCCATGCCGGTAGGAAAAAAAGGCCAGTGTCAGCCCGACGATGGCGTAGATGGACCAGGCGTGCAAGCCCCAATGGAAGAAGGTGATGTTCATGGCGTTGCGCGCGGCCGCCACGGTTTCCGGGTCGCCCACCGGGGGGCTGACAAAATGCATGACCGGCTCGGCAACACCGAAGAACATCAGGCCTATGCCCATGCCCGCCGAGAACAGCATGGCGAACCATGTGACATCGCGGAAGTCGGGCTGGCTGTGGTCAGGCCCCAGCTTGATGTCGCCGTAGCGGCTCACTGCCAGGAACACCACGGCAAGCAGAATGATCGCCACAGTGAGGATGTAGAACCAGCTGGCGTTGGTCAGTATCCATGCCTGCGTGGCGCTGAACAGCACGCTGGCCGCCTCGGGCGCGATCATCGTGAAAATCACGATGATCAGGATGAAAATTGCCGACGTGAAAAATACCGGTGGATGTAGCGTCGATTTCATTTTTGGCTTGCCTCCATATCTATTGCGCAAAGTACGGCACCCAGGCAAGTACGTCAACCGGCAGCCAGGTTACTCGGGGGCATCGCCACCGGTTAACTCGGCATGCGCCGAGTCGTCGAAATCAAGCGCCTGGTCGACGGCACTGAGCACGGTTTCAGCCGAAGGTTCGCTGCCGCGCTCGCCCAGGCTGGCGGTGTAGGCCGGCCCCTCCAGGGGTGTGCGCACCGGCGTGGAAGCCTTATACAAGCCTATGGTGGGCCGTCCCAGCCCGGCCGACAAATGCGTTAAGCCGCTATCGAGCCCCACCATGATGCGGGCGCCGGCCAGCACCTTGGCAACATCGGTCAGCGCCATGCGCGGCAGCACCTGCGCGCGCGAATTGCCTTCCACCAGCTTGCGGGCGCGCTCGGTTTCGGTGGGGCTGCCCGACAACAGTTTCAAGTCCAGATTGTGGGCGTGCAGGCGCGTAAATACTTTGTGCCACTCTTGTTCGGGCCACAGTTTATCGTCGCGGCTGGCCGAGGGCATGATAACGGCATACGGCTGGATATCGATGCCGCTGGTAATGCTGTCCAGGCCAAAGTCGGGCTCGTCGTCGTAGGTATAGCCAAACGCGGCGGCCGCCAATTCGCGTTGGCGCGTGACGGCAGGCTGCCAGAAATTGACAGTGTGCTTGACGTCGTAAAAGAAGGAAGCCAGGGGCTCGCGCGCCGACTTGCGATCCAGGCCATGGCGCGTGCCATGAGTTTGCCGAACCAGCCATACCGACTTCATCAGTGCTTGCATATCCAGCACGACATCGTACTGGCGTGCCCCCAGGTTTTTGCGCAAGGTAGCCCGCTCGGCGCGCACTTGCGGCGACCACCAGTGCTTACGCCAACGGCGGTGCGCCACGGGTATGACTTCGTTGACCGCCGGATGCCAGGCCGGAATTTCAGCAAAACTTTCTTCGACCACCCAGTCGATTTGCGCACCAGGCACATGCCGTGCAATGTCTGAAATAGCCGGCAGCATGTGCACCAGGTCGCCCAGCGAAGACGTGCGGACTATCAGTATTTTTTTAATCATGGCCGCATTATAAATTTATAACTTGCGCCTGCGCCATTCCATCATGCCTATCGTGATGCCGCTCGCGCAAATAATGGCAATGCCCAGCCAAGTAAGCGTGTCGGGGAATTGCCCCCAAATCAACCAGCCCAGGCCGGCCCCGCTGATAATCTGCAGGTACAGGAAGGGCGCCAGCATGGACGCCGGCGCATTGCGATAGGCCTGCACCTGCAGCAAATGGCCCAGCGCCCCCCAAAAGCCCGTACCCACCAGCACCAGCCACTGTAGCGGGCTTAGGGTAGCCAATATCGGCAAGGCAGTAGGCAGCACAAAAGGCAGGATGGCGGTCAGCACCACACTGCCCACAGCGCCGCTCCAGATCAGCGTAGTGAAGGGGCCGTCGACGGCCACGCGGCGCGTGGCAATAAATTGGCAGGCAAACAGAAATGCAGTAAGCAGGCCGAACAGGGTACCGACAGTATCCAGCCCCGAACCGGGCCGGATAATAATCAGCACACCCAGGAACCCAACACCCGCCGCTATCCAGCGCGACAGGCGCGGTGGCTCTTTAAGCGCCCAGGGCGCCACGGCCAGCACAATAAGCGGCGCCAGGAAGTTAATGGCGGTGGTTTCGGCTTGCGGCAAATAATATAAGGTGGTAAAGCTGGACATGGTGGCCAGCAACATGATGGCACCACGTGCCATCTGCGCCTTGGGCCTAACCGAACGCAGCACCGACACGCCGCGCGAGGGCAGCACCAACGCCAGTACCAGCACCAGATGCAGTACATAGCGTACCCAACACAGCATAAGCAGCGGCACGCCAACGCCCAGCACAAATTTGCCACTGGCATCCAGCCCCGACAAAGCCCATGTAGACAAAACAAGTACAACAATACCCGCCATGGGGCGCGTGGCGCCGTATGCAGGTGCGGAAACCGTTGCGGGACCAACCCGACCCATTCTCGAACTCCAGCAACAAATCAGCCGCAATGGCCAAAGCTGATCATGATAAATGAATTACCATTGGCGCATGAATAATTGGTACATATTGCCTAATGGCAACGTCAAGCATGTAGATGGTCTGGAACTGCAACCCGAAAAAGACTGGCTACCCACCACGTCCAGCATAGAAGCCTTTACCGACGCCGCGCGCGAGCTTGGCCAGGCCGATGCGCTCATCATCAAACGCATGATGGATCTGGCGGTGGAAGGCGAAAACTGGCTGCGTGACAACCTGACCTAAGGCAACGCCTTCAGGTCTTTCTTATACTGCGCGGCACGTGCCTGATAGACGGCAGCACCCTTGTGCAAGTCGGCAACCTGTTCGTCGGTAAGCGTGCGCACTACCTTGGCCGGCGCGCCCAGAATCAATGAGCGTTCCGGAAACACCTTGCCTTCGGTGACCACGGCACCCGCACCCACCAAGCAGTCTTTGCCTATGACCGCACTATTCAAGACCACGGCCTGTATGCCTATCAGGGCACCGTCTTCTATGGTGCAGCCATGCAGCATGGCCTGATGCCCCACTGTTACATTTCGGCCTATGATCAGGGGGCAGCCCGGATCCACATGTAGTACCGCGCCTTCCTGCACATTCGAGCCCTGGCCGACCACGATGGGCGCGTTGTCGGCCCTTATAACCGCCCCCGGCCAGATGCTGGAGCCTTCGCTCATGACAGCCTGCCCAATGATGGTGGCTTCTGTTGCCACAAAGGCGGAATCGTGGATATCGGGGGTCAGGTCGCCCAATGCATAACAGGTCATTGCATGCCTATACAGAGTGGTTGAAAGTGGATAAGGGTCGGGAATGATCGTAGCACAGGGTCATGGATACAGATGTCCATGGCAGATCCAACATATCTCCGAAAACATGATTTGAAGCATGTCTGGATTATTTCAGATGTCTCATACTCCGCTCGTCACGAAAGTGCCATATTTGACTATCGGAGAACACTATGACGTATTCACGCGTATTGCTGTTGTCTTTGCAGGTATGTTACGGACAGCGTGCCATTATGCTGACCACCACCTTGCTGTTCGCCCTGGGCCATCCAGCCGGGGGCAGACCCGCTCTGGCCGACACGCATTGGATAGAACAAGAGGCGCAATTGGGCTTACCCGATGCGCCTTTTGTTTTTACCGACGATGGCTTGTATATATCGGGCAGTTTCGAATCAGGGCGCGAATTCCACATAGACCAACCAGCCCTTATTCACACTGACAGCGCCGCCACGCTGCATTTGTCGGGGCCGGTTTCCAACCTGGGCGCTTCCACGCAAGGCCTGGCCAAGTACGGCACCGGCACACTGATGCTGTCGGGCCAGAACCGCTACAAAGGCAATACCGCGCTGCACGAGGGCACGCTAACGGTGCAAGGCGACAGCGCTCTGGGCGCCACTAACACCACGCTGAATATGTATGCGGGCACCACGCTGAACTATGCCCCCAACGCCGCTCTGTACAACGTCATGCAACTGCAGCACGGCAGCGAACCAGGCACGGCCGTAGCGTGGCGCGTAGACGACGGCACCGCCAGGCAAATAGGCACCGTGCTGGGTTCGGTGCCTATTAACAAAGTCGGCGCGGGCACCCTGTACTTGCCCGGTTACGTTACCGAACCCTCGTTGGCCGTGATAGAACAGGGCAGCCTGGCCATAGGCGGCTTCTTTGCCGGCCCCATACAGGTCAGGCCAGCCGCGCGCCTGGAAGGCACGGGCGCGGTCGATGCTGCCATCGTGCAGAATGGCGCCACGCTGGCTCCGGGCATGCAGACCGACCCCGGCACGCTGGTAGTACGCAAGCTGGAACTGCAGGCCGGGGCCACACTGGAAGTGCATGCCCACGCCGACGGCCGGGCCGACAAAATCCAGGTAATCGACACCATCACGCTGGCCGGGCAGGTATTGACGCTGGCGCAAGCCGGTGACTGGCAGGCCCACACACGCTACACCATAGTGCGGGCCGAACAAGGCCTGGACGGCGCGCGATTCGATGGCGCCACGGCCAATCTGCCCTTTCTTGACCCCGAGCTCAGCTACGACGACCAGCACGTTTACCTGAGCCTGGTTCGCAACGACACCCCCGTGGACGACGTAGGCGAAACGCCCACCGAAGATGAAGTCGGTGAGGTCGTGGACGAGGAAGACGACGATCCGCCTCCGCCGCCTGATCCCAAGCCTGATCCCAAGCCTGATCCCAAACCAGACCCTAAACCGGATCCCAAGCCGGATCCTGAACCCATCCCAGACCCCCATCCGGAGCCAGACCCAGAGCCAACGCCGGACCCCGAACCTGAACCAAAACCCGGGCCTGAGCCCTCCCCAGAGCCAGCTCCGCCGCCCAAACCAACGCCTGAACCTGAACCTGAACCTGAACCGGAGCCTGAACCGGAAACCGGACCCGAACCCGGGCCTGAACCAGTTCCTACGCCGGACCCTGAAACCGTCGCCACCGAACCTAAGCCGCCCACGCTACTCGATAAAATCATCGTCATGGACCAGCCTACCGCGCGTACAGCGCTGAACCAGTTGTCGGGCAACTGGGCGGCATCCATCGCCTCGCGCCTGCTGGAAGACAGCCGCTACCTACGTGAAGCCGCGTTGCTACACACGGGTGCCGGGGCTAACCAGCCTGCCGGCAGCTCACACGCCTGGCACCAGTCCTGGTACGCATCGGCCCATCGCGATGCCCAGCACGGCACGCCGGGCGATACCCGCGACACGGGCGGCCTGGTGCTGGGCGGCACCCACGCCATCAGCGATACGCTAAGCATCAGCGCCTACCTGGGCGCCCAACAAAGCCGCATGTGGCGCGCGGCGCAGCAGACCCATGCGGCAATAGACAGCCGGCATGCAGGCCTGGGCCTGGCACGCAATTGGGGTGGGCTGCAATGGGTGCTGGGCATGGCGCACACCTGGCATAACATCAACAGCCGCCGCAACCTGGCGCTGCCCGGCCTGCACGACACCCTGACCGGACGTTATCGCGGCAAAACCCTGCAGGTCTTTGGCGAGATCACGGCGCCGTTTCTATGGCTGGGCCAACAGCGCCTGGAACGCTACGCCACCGACTCCCGAACTCAGCTGGCCCCGTTCGCCCGATTTGCCTGGGTACGCCATCAAACGCCGGGCTATGGCGAGCAAGGCGGCATCGCGGCGCTTACGGTGGAACCGGCCAGCCATGCCGTTCTGTTTTCCACCTTGGGCGTGAAAGCCATCCATACCCTGGCAACACCGCTGGGCCCTGCCCGCCTGGACGGCGAACTGGCCTGGCACTACGCCACTGGCGACGTGCGCGCCTACAGTCAACAGCGTTTTCGCGACAGCGCCCGGCAAAGACTATTCACGTCCGAAGGCCAGCCCCTGGCCCGCCAAGCCTGGTCACTGAAGCTGGGGATAGAGGCTGATATAGGCAAAGGCGGGCAACTGGGCCTGGCCTACGCCGGGCACTATGCATCCGGGCGCCAGGATCACGGCGCACGGGTAAATGTAATGTGGGAGTTTTGATCGTCCAACCCTTGGCCCTGCCCTTCACAGGGCAGGTCGACCTGAAAGGAAGCGAAAAACTAAGGCAGGGGATTCGTAGCCATGACAACCGCCATGGCGCCCAGCAGCAGGCACAGACAGGCGGGCATGTTGATATTGCGGTTCAGGTAGTCGTAGAAAGTTTTGGCACAGGCCACAGCCACGGCGCTAACCAGCACAATGCCGGCGCCTTCGGGCAGTAGGAATGCGGCCAGCGCCATGCCGGCCAGGAAATGTAGCGCTAGACGCAGAAGTTGCGTACGCATGGCATCTTTGAATTCGGTATAAGCAGAGACGGGATGCATCTGGACATGAGGCATGGCTGTCTTCCAGGTAAAAATTGTGTTTGCACCACACTAGCCGTAGGCACGCAAGGCAAATCGCTGTAGCTTTTAATAATATAGTACACGTATTGTCACAATATACGCGTATTAACCCTGATCGGCGCAAGGGCCATGAAAAAAGGGGCTACAGGGTTGGAACTGAAGCTAACGCGCGCCGAACCCAGTGAACATGGTTTTCACAGTCAGCAGCATGATGAACCCATCCAAAAACAACGAGCAATGTTTGATGTAATAGAAATCGTGCTCGATTTTTTCACGGGTGGAATCCACGTCGGCCGCATAGCCCTGGCGCACCTGGGCCCAGCCGGTGATGCCGGGCTTGACCACATGGCGATAGATGTAAAACGGCAGTGACTGGTCGAAGCGCTCGACAAAGTCGGGCTGCTCGGGGCGCGGGCCTATCAGACTCATTTCGCCCTTCAGTATGTTCAGGAACTGCGGCAATTCGTCTATGCGGTACTTGCGTATGATGCGCCCCACTCGCGTGACCCGCTCGTCGTCTTCCGAGGCGAACAGCGCACAGGAGCCCGGTTCGTGGCGCATGCTGCGCAGCTTGTACATCTTGAACGGCTTGTTGCCCAGGCCCATGCGTTCCTGCACATACAGCGCGGGCCCCGGGCTTTCCAGCTTGATGCACAGGGCGGTGAACAGCACCAGCGGCAGGGTGATGGGTGCGGTGATCAGTATCAATACGCTGTCCAGCAAGGCCTTGAAACGGCTGTACACCGGCGAGGGCAGCAAGGAACCCAGGTCGTTTTCAGACATGCGGTTGATGCGCACCCGGCCGGTCACCGATTCGTACACCGTTCTGGCGTTATAAACGGGAATGCTGTCCAGCGCGCAGCGCGCCAGGAAGCGCTCCCACTCCTGGCTGAGCGACTCAAAATCAGCCACCACGCCGTCGTAGCGCTTGTCTTTCAGATTGGGCGCTTCAAGCTCACGTCCGTCTATGTCGGGCAGGCCCAGCAGATCCAGGGCCTGGCCGCTGGGCACGATGGCCAGCTTGGGCAGACGAAATCGCTTGGTCACCATGTATTCCAGCTGAAACCAGAACAGCGCCGCCAGCCCGCTGATCACTAATATGTAACGCGACACGCCTATGTGCAGCGACAGGGGCACAATGGCCGACAGCAGATAGATAAGGATGACGTTGGGTATGACCATGCCTATGCTGCGCCCACCCGGGTAAGATGACATGAGTCTGTGCACGGTGAAATGGGCCAGCACCAGCGCCACGCTGGACGTAAACATGCCCCAAAAGCGGCCCTGGTCGGGGGTGGCGAAATCATCCAAGCCCCAATACGCCAGCGAGGGCAGCGCCACGGTCAGCAGCCAGCCCATCAACAAGGAAAAAGCATGCGACAACAGCACCTGTTCATGAACTTTTGTGTAACGTCGATTACTGATGGAACGCATAGATTGCTTGGGCCGTGAAAGACAATTGTTCCAAATTGAACGGTATTGGGCGGTATGACAGGTGCTGTGTATTATAGGCAAGTCTTGAGGCTTGCAGCCATGCGCCCCAGCAAGCCGTGTCAAATTGTTAGAATAGCGGTTTTACATCAAACTGCCCTCCCCAAGATGTCTTCACCCGCCCAGGCTATTGTCTTGCACAGACCCCTGCCGCAACGCCTGCTGGGCGTCGTGCTGGGCTGTGCATTGCTTCTGGGCGGGGCAGCCGCCGCCGGAGCGCAGGCAGTCGAACCCCAGCCCAGCTATATCAATGGCCTGCGCGGCCAGGCGCACGCCCCCATTGCCGGCGTGGTCGATTTGTCGCGGGCCTGGCGCCGAGCGCTGGAATACGATCACACTTACCGGGCGGCCATCAGCGAGCAGGCCGCCGCGCAAACCGAAGAGGCCATGGGCCGCGCCGGGCTGCTGCCGCAGATACAGGCCGGCTATTCGCGCAGCCAGGTCAAGGGTGATGCCGTCAGTTTCAATGCCCTGGGCCAGTCCAATTCGTCTGAACTCAGCTACACGTCCACCAATGCTTATATACAGCTGCAGCAGCCTATTGTGAATTTTGGCCGCTATGCGGGCTACCAGCGCGGCGTGGCCCTGGCCGACGAAGGCCAGGCCATTTTCGCCGCCCGGCAGCAGGCCACCGCCCTGCGCCTGACCGAGTCTTATCTGAATGTGTTGCTGGCTCACGACAATCTGGACCTGCAGCGCTCCCTGGTAGACGTGCTGGAAGCCCGCGTGACGGCGTTGCAAGCCCATTTGAAGCAATTCGAAGGCACCATCACCGCCGTGCAGGAAACCCAGGCGCGCCTGGCCCTGGCCCGCGCCGACATGATAGATGCGACCGACCAACTGCAGGTGGCCGGGCGCGAACTGGCCTCGTTGCTGGGCGGGCCCGCAGTGCGCCTGTCGGCCTTGCAGCCCGACCACTTCCCTTTGCTGGCGCTGGAACCGGCCGGCCTGGCTCAATGGCTGGAACTGGCACGCGCCAACAATGCCGAGGTACGCGCCGCGCGTGTAGCCGTTGCGGTTGCCGAAACCGAGGTCAACCAGGCCACCAGCCGTTATCTTCCCACGCTGGACCTGGTCGTAAGCTATAGCAAGGCCGACAGCGAGAACCTTTCCACCTTGAGCCAGCGCAGCAATACCTTCATGGCGGGGCTGCAGGCCAATATCCCGATTTTCACGGGCGGCTACAACACGGCCAATGTGTCGCGCACCCGCGCTGACCAGAAGCGCCTGCAGCACGAACTGACCGCCACCCTGGAAAGAACGCAGGCCGAAGCCATGCGTCAATACACCAATGTGCAGGGCGGCGCCGAGCGAATCCGGGCTTTCACGGCAGCGGTGGAGTCGGGGCAGCAGGCCTTGCACGCCACCGAGCAAAGCTTCCGGGCGGGCGTGCTGGGCAATCTTGACGTCTTGCGGGCGCAAGACACGCTGTATCGCGCCCGTTTCGACTTGGTCAGGGCGCGGCTGGAATACCTGCTGGCCCGCCTGTCGCTGGCCAGCGCCGCCGGCAAGCTGGATGCGAGCGAATTCGACGCCGTCTCGCAGGCCTATCTGGGCCGGGTGATTACACTGCAGGAAAGCAACGATAGCCCTTTATAGCCTACGCTTGATGCGCGCTGGCCGCCGCCCGGGTAATCGCTTTGGGTATGTAGTGAAGAAATACTCCGTGTGCAGCGGGGTGTTCTAGCAATGTCTTGAAAATTATTGAAAAGTGTCACGACACTAAAGATGCCAGCGCCTTCGGTGCGCCTGGCGACACCGGCTTACCAGGACGGTACTAGGTACATGTGGTGTGACCACCGTTGCCCCATACAGCGCGCTGTGTTCCCACACGTGCTCCTAGAATAGAGCTTCTAATTCCAGCACCTTGGGCTTTAACTGCTAATGAGCAGGCAGGTCGTCTATGCGCAAAGACAGATCCACCTTCGTGAAATTGGGATAGCGCTAGCGTATTCGGGCCGGCGCCTAAGGTCCAGTATGGCAATATTCAGGTAAACGTTTTCGCGCCCAGGGAATTCGGGTTGAACCTCGCACCCAGCTCCAGCAGGGCCGCAATACAGCCATACACCGTCACCTGCAGCAGGCGATCTTGTAGCCCCTTGACAGCCTGATGGTCTTGCCTACATTGCGAACCTCGATAGCAATTTCAGAGAGCATCGGCAAACCCCGTTTTCATCACCTGGAAAGCACGGCAGCCCACACCTGCCACCGCGGATGATCGAGCCCACAAACAGCTGCGAGGCCTAGCACAGGATCGGCCGCCCCGCCGATCCGCGATAACGGCCCAGTACATCACGCCAAGCCAAAGGTGACAATCATTTGGCGAGTTGCCATAGCGGAATACGCGACGAGGGTGCTAAAGGGCTTGCAACTATAAGGAAACAGTCAAAATTAGGAATAGCTCATTATATGACGGCGGCCCTCAAAGGCTGACTTACAACAATGTTGCGGTTACATAACATCTAGGAACTTTTAGCCTTCATTAATTGACAAGGCATTACAAGTTGTTTAAGCTGCGCTGATGTTACTGGCTGTCGGAATAATGACGCGCGTCAACATACATTCTGGTACCAGATAACATCCATCGATGGGTGTAACCCGTAACAATATAGGACTTAAACAAATGGCTAATCCGTACTTTAATGCCACCGCATATTTGCAGAACAATCCTGATGTTCTCGCTGCTGGCTATACAGTAGACACTGCAGAACAACACTATTTGCAATATGGCGCCACAGAAGCCTTCTTGGGCAATGGATCCCGCAACCCCGCTCCTTATTTTGACGTAGCCTATTATTTAAAAAACAACGTCGATCTGATCGACGCTGGCATCACTCCTGCCGAAGCCTTTAATCATTTCATCAACCACGGCCAGTACGAAATGCGCTCGTCATCGGAAGGTCGGACCATGACCACCGAAAAGTTGTCCGCCTATGCGGCCGACAACGCAGACCTGCAAGCTGCCTTCGGTATCACCGACCCTGATAATCTGACTCCGGAACAGCGAGACGCACTGCTGAACCAATACTACCAGTATGGCTACAATGAAGGCCGTCCTGGTGATCCTTTTCCACAAGGTGAAACACTCACGCTCACTACTGGTGCTGATACTGGCCCAGATTTCACTGGTACTGACGCCGACGACACATTCGAGGCCCCCCTAAGCAGGGCTGGTGAGCTGCCGGTCTCCGAGCAAACACTGCAAGGCATTGACAGCCTGGACGGCGGTGAAGGTAACGACACCCTGAATGCCCAGCTGAACGGCTTCTCCGGCCTGGTCGACGCCGAGAACCCCGAAATTAAAAATATCGAGCAATACAACCTGACGGTTTCTAAAGACGGCGCTCATGGCGACCTGGACCTTGCCCGCGCTAGCGGCTACGAAGTCCTGCAAAACATCGGCTCAGACGGCGACCTGACGCTGGACAATGTGAACCTCATGGACAACGGTAAGGCTGCAGAAATTCGCCTGACTGACGTGCGTGGCGATACCGATATCAACTACGACAGCGACGTTGCCTCGTTTACAGAGCAAACCGTCACCGCCGACAAGGTTGGCCGTGATGGCAACAGCGTCGACCTGTCCATCGACCTGGAGAGCGGCGGCAGCATTGAAACGCTTAACCTGGATGTTTCTAACGGTGTGTATCTGAATCTGGAAGATGCCGGCGCAGACATTGAACACCTAGCAATCACCGGCAACGGCCCGCTTGATCTGACAGGCGAAGACGACTTCGAAAACCTGGTCACGCTGGACAGCACCGAACACACCGGCGACCTCAATGCTGATGTGTCCGGCAGCGAGGTCCTGGAAAGCGTCGAAACTGGAGCGGGCAATGACCGCGTCGTCATTCATCACAGCACAGCAAACGGCGATTTGGTCGTCGACATGGGCGAAGGCGAAAATATCCTGGCGATTGACTCAGGTAGCTCGCCCGTCTTTGGTGCTACGCGGCTTAGTAACCTGAAATTTGCAGATACTGACTCCGACGGTAAAGTCGAGAACGTGCAAACGCTGGAACTAGCCAACAAGGCCTTCTTGTTCAACAACGCATCCTTGGACTTGACCGGCTTTGACGAAAATCTGAGCACCGTGTTGTTCGACGGCGGCTTAGATGGCAATGCAAATGAGCTTAAGGTCATCAGCCCCAATGCCGATTTGACACTGGCTTCCAACGATAGCTTCGAAGACGTCGATCTGCACACAAACGGCATTACCAATTTGACGGTTAACGTTACTGGCGGCAATCTGGATATCGACCAACTCAGCAGTAAAGAGCCCGATGTCGACGGTGTCGCGGTCGACGCTAAGCTCGAAACGCTTACGCTTACTCAGACAGCAGATCCATTAGTATCTTCTTACAGTGCGCTGGACATCACTAGCGACCCGACTCACGACGTAAGCAACCTGCAAACCATCACCTCGACGGCCACAGGCAATGCTTCTGTTGAGGTCAAGGCGACTAGTGCTGATGCCGACGTAGGAAGCCTGACTTCGGTCAGCGTTACATCGACGGACGGTGATGCCACGCTGAACCTGACTGGCCGCGCCGGCTCTGCAGCAGTCGCAGGTGTTCGCCAAGTTGAGCAGTTTGTGGTCAACGTTGGGAACTCCGGCACCCAAGCGGGAAATATCGTTTTCACTAGTGGAGATCTCACCGGTGGTGTCATCGCGACCGATTACTCGGAAAATGGCGGGTTTTTTGACCCGACACGTGATGATGGCTCTGCACGGGACGTTGCCAACGATCTGAATGCTTCTGCCGATCTTAGCGCAAGTGTGCCAACCTTCCTTGGTGTCCCCGTAGATAATACTGTCACTGTAGAGTGGGCGGATTTCGGTGCTAAAGAGCAATTGAATGTCTTTAGCGCGGTTGCAACCAGTGGGACAATTTCTAGCCCAACACCCGGTTTCACAACCCTCATAACGGCGGGTGTAACTCCTAAAGATATGGTTGCAGGGGACGGCTTCGAGGCACTCGAGACCGCCACGGTTGTTGCTGACGATGACGCTTATGTCAACCTGACGGACGTATACGGCGCTTTGGCACTTGACGTCACGGCCGGCGACGAAGCAGGCAACAATGCTTACATCAACCTGTATAACACCGAAGTGACCACGGTCGCGGCGGCTGCTTATCATGTCGACATTGACGCCGCAGGCAACACCGTTGGCAACGGCTCGCTTACGACCATTACCGTTTCCTCCACCACCGCCGACATCACGCTCGCAAATAATCTGACAGATTTCGAGACGCTTGATGTGTTGAATGTATCGGACTGGCTCGTAGCCGACACCTCTGGTGCCGACTTCGGTTCGGGCAATATCATCACGTACTTGATTGGCGACACCGGCAACGATACAGACGCGATCATCGACGTAGACTTCACTGGTAATCTTGCTACTCGCGAAATCTACGACTTCGCTGGCGGAAATATCGGCGAGGTGCAGATCAATGGCTTTACTTGGGGTGCTGATCCGACAGCAGGTGATCGCCTGGATCTCTCGGACTTCGCATCGAGTGCTGGCGAATTGGTGTTCTCGAATGAGGCTGGCGACCTCGTCATCACTGACTTGAACGACATGGGGTTCGGCAACTTTGGTGGTTCCATCACCATCGTTGGTGCCGGCGCTGCTGCCAACGAGTTCATGACTGCCAACGTCATTTATGCCTAATCCGCGCCAGGATAACTAGGCAAAGTTGTCTGCAGCTCGAACCTGAACCTCTCCCCTTCCCGGGGGGTAGGTTCAGGAGAAAGCTACGACAAACATCCTAGAAAAGGACTGGTTCAACCTAAGTTTGATCTGCAGCGCTGTCGAATGAAGCCCACTTGGGCGCCCTGAGTCTCAGCACGAATGGAATAACAAGATTGCACCAGCACGACAAGCCTCACAATTTCGGTTGTGGGGCTTTTTCTTGTCTGGTGCATATGCGCAGCGGCGCCGGCCATCATACACATAGGCCGCTATCACAATAACAAAAGCCGACGCAGCACGCGTGTTAATTACATATCGCCGGCTGTCAAAGCGGCCATGCCGCGTCAAAAGCTGTTCCCCTCTTAGCGCTCGTACTTGCTCGGCGCGACGCCCGAGCTGTCAACCAATATCAAAAAACAACAATATCACCCATCCCAACAGTAACCAATTGAAAAAGAATGGATGTTGTGTTGGTGGCCATCGTGTAGCGCGATGCAATTCCGTGAATTTCCGTGTCCTGCATAGCATTTCCGGGGAATTACTCTTAAAAACCAAGCACTTGCCTATCCATGACTGCCGTGTGCATCATTCTCATATCCATCGAGTTCCAATGCACCGGGACATCGCTGGAAGTGCACCAACCATTTTTAGGAGTCCATGGATGCCGCAAGCTGACTACACCACGACAGAAATAGCAAAACTATTTCGGGTACTGCAGAGTACGCCCAGAGAGGCGCATTCCCGCTATGGCCATTGGATGGGGATTAAGCCCATCAAGTTGCCAAATCATCGCCTGCTCTGGCCAAAGGCCAAGGTCGACGCACTCCTGCGCGCTGAGCTTGACCACACAGTTAAAAACTGATGAATAAAAAAACTCCGACACGCTGCAACGCGTCGGAGCTTACTTGGAACTGCTATGTATCTTAGTCATTTTATCGATGGCACTGCCGCTGGGCAAGCGATTTCTCCACTATTTCTCCATGCTATCAATGCTTTGAGATCTTCTCGGTCCACGCTTACAACGGTTCACTTTTATAAGGGTTCCGTTTGCAGGGGTGTGCGATGAGTGGGCTCGATTTCCAGGAAGGGCTGGATACTGCACGCATGTTGGTCGTCAAGTGTGTGACCTTACCGATTGAAGAACAAGAGCAGGTGGTCCTCGACGCGCTACTGGATCTGATCAACCTTCCCCTTGGCTGGAACAACCTTGAGTCAACACGGGATCGATTGGCCGGGTTCGTGCGGTTTTGGCACTCACCGCTGGCACGGCACGCACTGTCTCCGAGATCGACTGCAAGGCGGCAGGCCCGCATTGCAGCGAAGCGGGAGGGCAAGTGATGACAACCAACCCATCGACCGACCTGGAACGCGCCAGGTCTGCCCTAAGTCACCTTGACCCCAATGATCGCGAAACATGGCTACGCGCTGCGTTCGCCATCAAATCCGAGTTCGGTGATGCCGGCTTCGAGATGTGGGACGCTTGGGGGGCACTGGCTGAAAATCATTCTGCGAGCGCAGCAAAATCCACATGGAAGTCCAGCAAAGTCGACGGCAAAGTCACCATCGCCACGCTGTTCTATGCTGCCAAGCAGGCCGGCTGGAAGGACGACACCAGGCACCACAAGCCTACGCCTGAAGAGCTCGCCGAGCGCAAGAAAAAGGCCGAGCAACGTGCGGCGCAGGCTGCGGCTGAAGAGGCACAGATGCATGCCTCGGCGGCGGCGACCGCGCATCAAATCTGGGAAGCGGCCGAGCCTGCCGAGGACCATCCATATCTGAAGCGCAAGGGCGTCAAAGCCTACGGCCTGCGTGTCGGTAAATTCACGCGAATTGATCAGGAAACGGGCGAGGTCATTACCGTTACCGATCAGGGCTTGCTGGTGCCTATGCGCGACCGCAAGCGTGGTCTGCACTCGCTGCAATGCATCCATCCATCATCGCAGCGTCCCAAGCTCTACCTGCAGGGCGGCGCGAAGTCGGGCAACTTCCACGGCATTGGCGAGCGTCCGCTCGTCGTGGATGGCTACCCGGTGTTCATTCTGGCCGAAGGTTACGCGACCGCAGCCAGCGTCCACGAGGCGACCGGCCATCTGGTGCTGGTGTGCTTCGATACGTCTAACCTTATGTCCGTGGCCCGCAGTGTGCGCGAGCGTTGGGAGTCGGCCATCATTCTGATGGCGGCGGATAACGACCAGCAAACCGATGGTAATCCTGGCGTGACCGTCGCCAACAAGGTAGCGGGTGAAGTGCGCGGCCTGGTCGCCGTGCCGTCGCTGTCGGACTCGCCTGAAAAGAATTGCGACTTCAACGATCTACACCAAATGGAGGGAGTGCATGCTGTGCGGAACGCAATTGACAACGCGCTCATGGGGACAAGCTTAGCTTCTAGTGCATCCCGGTTAAAGAATATTCCTGCCGATCCTTGCAAGAAGCCTCTCAATAGTGGCGAGACGCCTTGCGTCCCATTCTACAAGCCAACATCGATTTTCGCCGATGCACGTGACGGAACGGACCGTACTCGACCATTATCGGACTGGGGGAATGCACTACGGATGGTGGACGCCCACGGCAATTCGATCCGATACGTCGAAAATTTAGGGGCATGGTTGATATGGCACGCGGGTGCATGGCGCTGGGACGCCGATGGAGCCAGAGTGCGCGTAGCCATCGGGAACCTGCATAAGGACATCTATATGGAAGGGTGCGTTGACGCAGACGGCAGGCTATTTGCCAAGCATGCACGCGATATTCAGTCAGCCAGAGGGATCGATGCATGTATTAAGTTACTTTCAAATCAGGCTGCAATACGTTTACCCATTGAATCACTCGATGCGAACGATATGGTGATCGGTCTGGACGGCGCACGTCAAGTTGCAGATTTAACGACGGGATCAGTACGAGCCGCCTTGCCAACAGATTACGTGACCAAGTCAATTCATGTAACGCGTGTTGGCGACGCTCGCCTGGCGACGCGCTGGCTGGCCTTCCTGGAGCAGATATTTAACGAGGACGCAGAATTAATCGACTGGATACACCGATTGTCCGGCTACCTTTTAACCGGACGAACATCTGAGCAATTCTTCGTTTTTTTCTTCGGCTTGGGTTCCAACGGAAAAAGCGTCTTCGCCGAAACGCTAGCGGAGATTATGGGAGACTACTTTCGGCCCATCTCTCAGGCAACGCTTACGGACACGAGGCGCTCTGCAGGTGCGGCAAGCCCAGATATCAGCGATTTGATCGGAGCGCGGCTAGCCATGGCGGCGGAAACAGAAGACGGACAACCCCTTGCCGAGAGTTTGGTCAAGGCAATAGTCGCAGGAGACACAATGACTGGCAGACCTTTACATCGCGCACCGATTGCTTTTCGCCCTTGCCTTAAACTTTTTATCGTGGGAAATCACCGTCCGGTCATTAAGGGCACAGACAATGGGATCTGGAGACGAGTGCGCCTAGTACCTTTCACACGGCAATTCGGCGTGGATGAACAAGACCCCTATCTGATTGATAAGCTGAGGGAGGAAGCACCACATATCGTTGCGTGGATGCTTGCCGGATGCATGGAGTGGCAACGTCGAGGGCTTTGTGATCAGCCCAAAGTCGTTGCTGCCCAAACCTCATCTTATCGTGCTGAGCAAGACATCATTGGGCAGTGGCTGGAAGAGCGTGCTGACGTTGCCCCAACGCAAGAAACCAGGAGCCCAGAAGCGTATCAGGCGTACTGCAGCTGGGCACACGCAAATGGACTAAAGCCAATTTCAAATGTATCACTAGGGCGCAAGCTGGGCGAACGCGGGTTTATCCGCCGTAAGTCACATGGCAAGAATATTTGGGTTGGCTTCGCGCTTAAGGACTTGGCCTAAGTTACGTCGCCTGGGTAACGGGCGATTCTAACCCTACTAAAAAGGTACGGTACCGGCCTGTATGGTTAGCCGGGGGGGGCAGATGGGGCAGATCAGAGGCTATTTTGAGTATTTGAACCGCCCCGGGTTCCGTGGAGGCTGGTTGGTTTAAGTTAAATCTCGACGGTGACCTTTTCAGACAGTTGTCGATAATAATTTTCTTCAGCTTCCGCAGGCGGAATATAGCCGATAGGTTCCAGC
>JACCET010000029.1 GCA_013416405.1 Alcaligenaceae bacterium | reverse complement strand
TCGAACGATTGCCGGCGGCTAAAACAGTTGACGAAATCGAGGCACTACTCCCATGGAATGTAGATATCCAACAGGTTGCCATGGACCTCGCTGCCTGAATACCCTGTGGTTAATGGATCGCTTACGATAGATCCCTTTGGCGTTCTTGAGTGCGGCCATCCAATCTGGTCGCGCATTTTTTACTAAGGCCTCCAGCTCTTCAAACGATAAATCAATGTCATCGTAGCCAGGAAAGCGTCGTCCGCTGTATGGTTCGCGAAGGATCTCTTGAACTTCGAGAGTTGGGTAGTGATTCTCGAAGTTAGCACGTGTAGTTCGCTCACGATATGACGAACGGACCTTGAGGCGACCGATCATCTCTCGCCCGACCTCGGAGAGTTTGACTTCATATCGGTTTGGATGACGTTGCAACACATCGAAGATCCCACCGAACATCCAGATATCTGGCTCGTGATAGAACCGTACGAGCGAGAAGATGTGAGGACGATTGAAATCATTTCGTCCTGGGTAGTACTCTTGCCATGCTTGCCACTGCTGGCGACTGCGGACGAAAACCTCTAACGGCTGATCAGAGCCATTCCATCTTGCGAAGTGAATTTTGTATAGCGTAGGATTTTCGATCGGCCATATATCCGTCAAAGCGAGCGCCATAGATTTGTCTCCAAAGCTACCTTTTATATTTCCAGCTTATCCAACTTTCCCACCAAATCTTCGGCCCTCAAATGCGTATACCGCTTCAGCATCTGCATAGACTTATGCCCGCTGATCGCAGCCACTTCCTGGTCTGACAGTCCGGCTTCCACCAATCGGCTAACCGCCTCATGTCGCAGATCATGGAACCGAAAATCCACCAGGTCGGCCGTTTTCTTCGCATCATTCCATGCTTTATCAAAAAGATAAGGCCGCCGCACTCCATCACGACCAGGCTCACCAAAGAACACAAGATCGGTTTCCGGTGGCCGCAACGGATTATCCAACGCAGCCTGAAACGTGCTCGTCGCAGCCTTGGTTAACGGCACAGTACGTGGCGATGAATTCTTGGTATGTTCCAGCCTGACGACACGCTTTTGCATATCGACCTGGCCAACCCGCACTCCGGCAATCTCCGACAGTCGCATCCCGGTTTCCAGCGCGATCCGTACTATCCAGCTAAACATTGGATTTGAATAGGCATCCACCGCTATCAGAAGCCGTGTATTCTCTGCCGGTGTCAGCCGTCGGTTACGTCCCGCACCAGGGGCAGGGCGGCGAATATTGGACACGGGATTGAATGGCAGCCCAATGCCCCATTCCTTGATCGCAATGGTGAATAGGTGGCCAAGTAGGGCTAGCTCCAGTCGTACAGTGTTATTGCTACGCGGTACACGCTTGCCGGTCTCGTCTTCATCACCAGCCAGGCGCGCATCACGGTACTGGGCAACAATATCAGCGCTCAAGCCAGCCAGAGAATATTTACCCAAATGCTTGATCAGCGCCTGGGATTTTTTATGTTCGCCAATCTGGGTCGATGCGCGTTTGGTTGGGGTAACTTCCCGCAAATAACGCTTCAGCGCCGCTTCAAGAGTCATCCGTTCAGCCGGCGCACGATGTATGTACATACCGCGTACCATTTCATCTTCGGTACGGCGCGCCCAGTCTTCGGCGTCTCTTTTGGTGCGGAAAGTTTTGGCGGTAGTAGGCCAGCCAGTTTTGCGGATTAGTGCCTTCCAGGTGCCGGAAGGAGTCTTGACGATAGTGGCCATTCAGGCTCCGGATGATGCTCAACGCTTCACCACTGTACCGAAACCGTACCTAACTCGCAATCTTGGAAAATCCCCCAGTCTTGGGGTAGAGGTCTGAATCCAGCTAAACACTTATAAACATTGGCTCTTCATCATAAAAGGGGGACGATCAGCATTCATTAAACTTGTTTTTGCGAAGAACGAGCTTAATAGAAGGAATGCCGATGTCCCCAGTCGATTTTATCTTAGGACTCAGAGATGTAGTAATTG
>JACCET010000028.1 GCA_013416405.1 Alcaligenaceae bacterium | reverse complement strand
GCCACATACAGCCAGCCTTGCCAGGTCGATAGTAGAGTAAGAGACAGGGCGTAGTCGAACTATTTCCCTGCCTCTCCTCTCCGAACCGGACGTGCACCTCTCAGCGCATCCGGCTCTCCATTTAAGCGTTGCTCAGAGCAAAGGTGACATCAGCGTAGTGCGACTCGATGGTGCTACGTTTTTCGTCGCGCAGAATGAATGGATTTTCCGCAGGATTGCGCCACGTGAAGCGGGCCTTGCGGCTGGTAACAAGACGCCGAAGCGCCACCGCCCCATACCAGCCTCGACTATTCCGGCCGTGAAGCACCCATGTTTTCGCCTGTCCCGCTTCGGGCCGCCGGACATGGTCGCGCATCAACGCTGCGAAGCCGCGTCGATATTTGCGTGCGAGCCAGTACCCGAACTTCCAGAAGACGGTACGGTCCAGCTTGGCGAACATGGTCGCCGTGTAGTCGGTGTATTGATAGAAGGCCGCCCAGCCAGCAATTTGCCGGTTCAGGCTTTCCATAAGGTCCATCCGATTCATACTGTAATTGCCAGACAATTGCTTGACCAGTCTCTCGGCGAAGCCGCGGCACTTCTCCCACGGGATGGTCGTCACAGGTCGCATGCGACCACGTGGCCCCCGCTTGCGGATGATGCGGTGACCCAGGAAGACGAAGCCGTCATTCACATGTGTAATATGGGTCTTCTCCATATTCAACGTGAGCTTCAGTTCGCCTTCAAGGAATCCGCGGCATGCTTCACGTACGGTCTCAGCATGTTCACGAGTTCCCTTGACCACGATCACAAAGTCATCGGCGTACCGGCAGTAGGCTATAGCAGGTTTCCATTGCCGGTTTTCTCGCACAGCTATCGGACGCTGCTTGAGAATTCCGAAGTTCCACGCCCACCGATCCTTGCGCACCTTCTTATTCAGGTAGTTCCTTTCCATCCACGCATCGAACTCATGCAACATGATGTTGGATAATAGGGGTGAGATAACACCGCCCTGAGGAACGCCCTCACTCGAAGCACGGAACAGATCGCGATCAACGCAGCCCGCTTTGATGAACTTCCAGAGCAGGGCAAGGAAACGCTGGTCCGCGATCCGCTTGCGGATTCCCTTCATCAGCAAACGATGATGCACCGTGTCGAAGTAACTGGCGAGGTCGCCCTCGATTACCCAGCGTCCGGCGACACTTTGTTCACCACCATCCTGCAGCTGAAGCTTCACCGTGCGAATCGCATGATGTACGCTACGGGCCGGTCTGAAGCCATAGGAAGCCGGGTGGAAATCGCTTTCCCATATCGGCTCCATCGCCATCAGCATGGCCCGTTGCACGATCCGGTCCCGTAGGCTCGGAATGCCGAGTGGCCTGAGCTTGCCGTTCGCTTTCGGTATATACACACGTCGTGCGGGAAGCGGGCTATACGAGCCCGCTAACAGTTCGTCGCGTATCGTCGATAGTTCATTATGGAGATGTGCTTCCATCATGCGTTTATCGACACCGTCCACGCCCGGCGTGCGAGCCCCGCTGGAAGCCAGCGTAATACGGGCGGCTTCACTCAGCCAAGACTTGTCAGCAACAAGTCTCAGGAGTCGATCGAACTTGCGTTCTTTGTCCTCCGTCGACCATGTCGCCAGTTTGCTTTGCATTTCACTGATTATCAAAGGTCTTCACCTCACTACGGTCAGTTAATCGGCCAAACAAACCACTTAAACTGCCTCCCTTCGCCATGTGATCGGCTTTCCCGATCTCGGACTACTGCGGAGGCTCCGCCAGCCTGCACATCATCGGGGGCACACTCCCTTGGCATTTGTGCAAGCCTTCCCCAGTTCACATGCTGGACTCAACGCATGGGTGAGGCTGCCTGTCGCAGTCTTTATCCTTGCTTGCCGCAAGTCGTCGCAAACACCACGTTCTAACTGCGCGCTCCCCGTGGTTCCCTGCTGATCGGCCTACATATCCGATCAGCACTCGTGTTGCTGGGCCATACGTGTGACCAGCTCCAGTTCGCGTCCTACCCGTAAAGCGGTGTGGGCAGGGGTGACATTTCAACCCTCAGATGCGATTTAACAGGTTCGTGTTCCTCAACCGTCCCATGCTCAGCCTAGAGACTCATCTTGGCGTAACCGCTTCGCCTCAAGCCCCATTTCCCACGGACTACGTCACCTTGCCAGTGTCAGCAAGTCACCGCCGCTTCGGCTCACTTCCTCTCACAGCAGAGAAAGGGCATGTCCCTGGTACTGCTACATCAACCTCTCCAGGTAATGCATTCCAAACATGCTCAAGCAGCTTCACCCCCGTATGGGCGGGCTACGCTGGCTGGGCGTACCATAGGT
>JACCET010000027.1 GCA_013416405.1 Alcaligenaceae bacterium | reverse complement strand
GTACGCGTCCGGTAAAACCATCTTGAGCGCCAGCAGTAGATCGTAGAGGATGGCGACTCCACTAAATTCTTGGTGGAGTAATTTATCCCAACAGGTGGAGTAATGCATCCTAACGAGCTTGCTGTGCAAGAAGGTCGGCGCCACCGGCGCCAGTTCAGTCCCGAATTCAAGGCCGAGGTCGTTGCAAGTTGTCAGCAGCGTGGCGTTTCCGTGGCGGCGGTGGCCCGGGCACACGATTTACATCCAAACCTGCTTCGTAAATGGGTTCAGGAGCATGAGCGTTTCGGCGATCATGAGCCTGCGCCCACGCCAACTGTGCGTCGTGATGTGGCCGCGCAATTCATCCCGCTGCAACTTGCCGAGCCAAAGACACTGGACGCACCGACCGAGATTGTTCACGACATCCGCATCGAGTTGCAACACAACGGGCTGAAGGCGTTGGTAGACTGGCCCGTATCGCAGGCTCAGCAGTGTGCCACCTGGTTGCGTGAAGTGATGCGATGATCCGCATCGATCAGATCTGGCTGGCGGTCGAACCGATGGACATGCGCGCCGGCACCGAGACGGCGCTGGCCCGGGTCGTTAAGGTGTTCGGAGCAGCGCAGCCACATCATGCCTATTTATTTGCCAATCGCCGGGCCAACCGCCTGAAGGTGCTGGTGCATGACGGCATGGGCGTGTGGCTGGCTGCCAGGCGGCTGCATCAGGGCGGTTTTACCTGGCCGCGGCTGGGCACCGCCGATCAGAAGCTGAGCGCCGAGCAACTGCAGGCGCTGGTCATCGGCTTACCATGGCACCGGATCGGCCCGGCTGGGGTGATCGACCTGCTGTAGTCTCATTTAGGTGGGTCAGTTTTACTGCGACGGTGGCTCACTTTTACTTTGCACGCCGTGAATGGCGGCGTGCAATCGGGGCATGCGCCAATGGCGCGCAACTTGCCGGCATGGCACACTGACAGCATGCAATCACCCGTGCCCGACCTCGACCAAATGGATGCTCCAGCCTTGAAGAAATTGCTTCAAGCGCTTGAGGCTGAGCGCCAACAAATGCGGGCGCAGAACGAGCAGGCTACCGCCGAGCTGGCAGAGCTGCGTGCCGAGCGAGAACAGCTTGAGCATGAGGTCGCGGCCACCCAAGCGATCCTGGTACGCCGCGATCAGATGCTGGCCTGCCAAGAAGATGAGATTCGCTTTAAAGATACCAAGATTGCACAACTGACCCATGAGATTGCCGCCCTGAAGCGCTACCGCTTCGGCAAGAAGGGTGAGCAGCTGTCCGGTGTACAAGGCAGTCTGCTTGAGGAAGCAGTTGACGAAGACATTGCCGCCATCGAAACGGAGCTTGAGTTGCTGGCTGGCGTGCCGTCTGTGGCCCGTGCCAAGCGTCAGCCCAAACGCAGGCCTATGCCTGAGCACCTGCCACGCATTGAGTACCGCCATGAGCCAGAGAGCACGACGTGCCAATGCGGTTGCCAGCTGCAGCGCATCGGTGAGGACGTGAGCGAGAAGCTGGACTTTATTCCTGGCGTGTTGCGTGTTGAGCGCCACGTTCGTGGCAAATGGGCATGCAAACAGTGCCAGACACTCACCCAGGCTCCTGCGCCCGCGCATGTGATCGACAAGGGCCTGCCCTCTACCGGATTGCTCGCTCATGTGCTGGTGGCCAAGTACGCCGATCACCTGCCGTTGTATCGGCAAGAGAGGATCTTCGAGCGCGCTGGCATGAAGTTGGCTCGCTCCACACTGGCCGACTGGGTCGGCATCAGCGGGGTGCATTTGCAGCCGCTGGCCGATGCCTTGCGCCAGGCGATTCTTGCGCATCGCGTGGTGCATGCGGATGAAACGCCGGTGCAGATGCTCAAGCCTGGCACCAAGAAGACGCACCGAGCCTATCTCTGGGCCTATACGTCAGGTGCCTTCGAGGACTTGAAGGCCGTGGTCTATGACTTTACCGAGGGGCGAGCAGGTGAACATGCCCGCACCTTCCTGGGCGACTGGCAAGGCAGCCTGATCTGCGACGATTACTCGGGGTACAAGGCCTGCTTCACACAAGGTGTGACCGAGATTGGTTGCATGGCGCATGCGCGTCGCAAATTCTACGAATTGCACGCCTCCAATAAAAGCCAATTGGCCGAGCAGGCCCTGCACTACATCGGCCAGCTCTATGAGATCGAGCGCCAGGTCAAAAGCCTGGATACTGAAGAACGAAGACGAATACGTCAGGAGCAAGCCCGGCCCCTGGCCGATGCATTACAGACTTGGATGCTCGCACAGCGAGAGCGGGTGCCCGACGGTTCAGCCACAGCAAAAGCGCTGGACTACAGCTTGAAACGCTGGGCGGCACTGACGCGTTATCTGGACGATGGACAGTTGCCGATCGATAACAACCATATCGAACAGCAGATTCGGCCGATCGCGGTCGGGCGCAACAATTGGCTGTTCGCCGGATCCCTGCGCGCCGGTAAACGGGCTGCTGCCATCATGACGCTCGTGCAATCGGCCCGCCTGAACGGCCATGATCCCTATGCGTACCTAAAAGACGTGCTCACGCGCTTGCCCACACAGCCAGCCAATCGGATCGGCGAATTGTTGCCACACAACTGGACGCCACAAACTACCCGCTAAAAGCCAACGGCCGCTAACGCGGCCGTGTCAATGTGGGATGCCCGTACGCTTACG
>JACCET010000026.1 GCA_013416405.1 Alcaligenaceae bacterium | reverse complement strand
CGCCAAGTGATCCGACCAATATTGCATTCCCTTTGACATCTGCGTCTGCCCCAAAAAATTGAATAAGCAGAAGCTTGGCCTATTCAATGGCAGGCGGAAAGGATGTGCTTGGTGGATCGCTTACGATCTATCTGATTAGCGATACAAAAACAGGAAAGCGCTATGTCGGGTCAGCATACGGCGATCACGGTATATGGTCACGATGGTGTGCCTATATAGAAAGCGGTCATGGCGGAAACGTAGAGCTGGAAGCACTTGTGGCTGATCCGACTTTAGCTTACTGTCGCGCCAATTTCAGATTTGCCTTACTCGAACATCGCCCCAGCCGCACAGACGATCGCATCATCATTGATCGGGAATCGTTTTGGAAGCGAATACTGCAATCGCGCGGCAAATACGGATTAAATCGCAATTGATCAGATGGAAAAACTGGAGAGCGCACAACACAATGATTTTAGTGTCTCATTGACGAAGCTGATCAGATATATCCTCGACACCAGGGTTAGTAAAGACTGAAGGCCGCAAATGCATGATATGGCCATTTACATGAGAGCGATATGCGGCCAATTCCGGTAGGACATGGTGAGATATTTTGGCTGCGTAACTCACTTGCCAGTTGGAGTTGAAAATAACTGCCACGAGAAAATCAAAATCCCCACCGTCAAGATTCCTAATTACACCTAATTGAGTAGAAGCATTATTAGGAGTAACCCTGCGACTCTTGATCTGATAGCGGATCCCCTGCGAATCAACGGCATCGAACCCTTTAGCTGAGTTTTTTTCGAGCGTAAGGCCAAGTGCTGTTGCGACGAGCCACTCAGCATAATCGCCCGTAGGATTGTTGTTCGAGCGGGTTACATTTCGATTTCGCAACTCACCCAGCACCGCACTGTGAACATTGAGAAGCTCAGCAACCGTTAATTTAGTGTAATCAGGAATATCCATAGCTAAGCCAATATTAGTGACGCGCCTCATTAGCGAACTGCCCAACTACCAACACTTTCTGATAGTGGAAATTGATCAATCAACCAAGGTGCTGCCCACTTTATCATTACAAGTATCAAATTACGACAATGATCAATACCCCGTTCCGCCTCACATAGCATCAGATTTTCAACCACCAACCTACCTGCACGCATAGTCAGTCCCGCCCCATGGGTGATGAGACACTCTTAAACCACAGGCAAACCCTATGAACGAACCTCTCGCCGAGGTCATCCGCATCCGGGTGACTCCGTCTCATGCTGCGCGTCTAGGCGAAGCAGCTGCCCTCTCTGGGCTGTCTCTCTCTAACTACATAAGGCGGCGGCTGTCCGCCGACGACACGCTGCAGGAAGAATTGACGCTGCTGCGCCAGATCGTGGCCGACTTAGGGCAGTTGCGCGATACCCGCCAGGCCGCGATCGAAACCGCTCATCTAGTGCGGGCCATGGCCAAGCCTGAGCAGATCGCCATGGCCCAACAGAATCTTCAGCGCCAACGCTAACCCATCCCCGGCCTGTTCCCTGGCCATCTGCTGTACCCCTTCCCCGGAGACACCTTCATGCAATCCTTTCCCGATCTGCGGGCTGGGGCGCTGGCGCTCGCCTGCGTCCTGGCTCCTGTCACCCATGCTGTCGCTGCCGATGGTCTACTCACCGGCATCCCTCGTCTGGCCTGCGAAGCAACGCTGTGCCTATCCTCTGGCTTGCGACCCAACGAATGCAGCCCATCCCTGGATCACTATTTCGACATAAAAAAGTACAGCAAACATGGCCTGGACTGGTCAGCCACCGTCGAAGCGAGACGCTCCTTTCTATCTCAGTGCCCGGCATCAGCCGATCAGGGCATGCCAGAACGCATTGACGCCATCTCACGCGGGGCAGGCAAATGCGACCCAGAATATTTAAACCATACCTATGCCGCGAAGGCGTACAAATGGCGCAAGCGTGAGTATGGCGGCGACAACGGGGATACGGTCTACGAAGTCCATCCGCTTCCCACCGTCACTCTCGACCAACTGCCCACCTATTGTGTTGTTTACAACGATCATGCCTGGACTCATGAGCTGTCTGTGCGCTACGTGGGTAGGCCAAGCATGGGCGGGCACTGGGTCGAAGCTCAGGAGTACGACGCAGCACAAGCCAAATGGAATGCCGATCATGGCGGTATTTGGACCAGCGGCTGGAATTTCTCTCTAACGGATCCCAGACGTAAGGCCAATCACTGATAGGGGCTACTCCATGATCGCAGAACTTACTGCCCTAGCCCTTGCCTGCGCACCCAATATTCACCCGATAACGCTACATGCTTTGATCAGTCATGAGTCTCGCGCCCGTCAGTACGCCATCGGCGTAAACCGCAAGGGCAAGCACCTGCGACAACAGCCTCGAACGTTGACGGAAGCCGCCGAAGCAGCTCAACACCTCATTGATCAAGGTATCGACTTCGATGCCGGGCTAGGGCAGATCAACGTACGAAACTGGGCCTGGCTAAACCTGGACACCAAAACCGTCTTCGATCCCTGCCGCAATCTGGCGGCTGCCCAGACAGTGCTTGCGGAGTGCTATGCCAGATCATTGTCGCGGCACAAGGCCCCACAACAGGCCTTACGTGCCGCACTATCTGAACCGCCCCGGGTTTGAACTGACCCCCAAGAGTTGGACGGTTAAATTTTAATGGGATACTGCCCGTAGCCGATATTCCATTGGACTCATTCCGCCAAGCTTGAGTTTGATACGGTGCCGATTGTA
>JACCET010000025.1 GCA_013416405.1 Alcaligenaceae bacterium | reverse complement strand
AAAGATAACGTCCTGCCAGGAAACCGCCGAGACCGCAAAACGCGGGAATTATGCCGCGATTAGGCCCCGATCAGGTGGGGGAATTTGAGGTGGCCAAAGGTGGAGGAGTTTGGGTGGCCAACAGGGCAATGAGCTCACAGTGAAGCTAAATGGCCTTAAAGTTCCTGTTGCTTTGCCTGCAAATTTAATCGACACAATTGACGTCGCCGATTTCCGTACCGCTGCAATGAGAATCTTGGAAAACCCAAACTCCGAAGAGGCAAAGGATTTTATGCACCTAGTAGTGCAGGAGATTCGGATCTACGCAGAAGAGGCAACCATTACGGGCCCTAATCTAGGCGTGTTAGAGGCTGCATTGACCCACAGCAGGGTCAGCACGCCATCGGTGCCTTCATTTATGTGCAACTGGCGGAGAGGGGAAGAGTCGAACTCCCGACCTCGTCATTGAAAGACGCACTCTGGCCTCTGAGCTACCTCTCCAAGTCAGCAGCATTCTAGCAATTACTACCCCCGCTAGTTGACGCGACGGCGATAGATGACAAGAGAATCAAAAAACACTTGACCCTAAAGCCACTGTAGGGTTTCTAATAGCGGCATCAAAGGAAATCCACTATGAAAAATCCTCAGCCAACCGTCGACAAAACGACCGCATCGTGTTGCGATCACGCACACGGCCACAGTAGCCAACCCACAGAGCCGCCGCAGATGCCACAAAAAAGCGGTTCCGCGACTGCCTATCGCATTGCCACCATGGACTGCTCCGCTGAAGAGTCTGAAATCCGTCGCGCGCTCGAACCAGTTACTGGTATCCGTAGCTTGGGCTTTCAGCTTGGCGCGCGCACATTGGTTATCGATGCACCAACTGACGTGTTGCCGTTGGCTTTGACCGCGATACGTAAAATCGGTTTTGATCCGAAAGAAATATCAAAACCAGGCGAGAGTGGTGAAATCTCCGGGCCGCATAGCGACCAGGAACACGGATTTTCGAGCGGCATTACCCGCTTGGTTTTTGCGCTCGTTTTTGCCTTCGGAGCGGAGAGTCTTTCGTTTCTCGCTCCCGACACCCAGCCGTGGCAAATCGCTGGAATGGCGATAGCCGTTATCGGGATTTGGCTGGCCGGACTCGATACTTACATGAAGGGCTTTTTTGCTCTTCGCCACGGCAGGCTTAACATTAACGCCTTGATGACCGTCGCAGTCACAGGAGCCTTCTTAATCGGCCAATGGGCTGAAGCGGCCATGGTCATGGCCTTGTATGCTATCGCTGAATTAATCGAAGCTCGCGCCGTGGATCGGGCACGAAATGCGATTAAGGGTCTTCTGGACCTTGCGCCAGAAACGGCCGAGGTTCGCCAGCCTGACGGCATTTGGCAGGTAATGCTAGCTGGGGAGATTACGCTCGGGTCAATCGTGCGTATCAAACCAGGTGAACGGGTGGCCTTAGACGGCACCGTCACGGCGGGAGCAAGTGCGATCAATCAAGCACCTGTGACAGGCGAAAGCATCCCCGTTGAAAAAGCCATCGGTGACCCGGTGTTTGCCGGCACCATTAATGAGTCTGGCTCTCTGGAGTTTGAGGTCACCGCTGTGGCGAGCGATTCGACGCTGGCCCGAATCATTCATGCCGTGGAGCAGGCGCAGGGCAGCCGTGCGCCAACGCAACGCTTTGTGGACAAGTTTGCCGCCATCTATACACCAGCTGTTTTTATCATAGCGTTGGCGGTGGCGCTGGCCGGCCCCCTACTCTTCGATTGGACTTGGCTGCAAGCTGCTTATAAAGCATTGGTCTTACTGGTCATTGCTTGCCCGTGCGCGCTGGTCATCTCCACGCCCGTGACAGTTGTCAGCGGCTTGGCTGCGGCCGCGCGCCGAGGAATCCTAATCAAGGGTGGCACTTATCTCGAAGAGGCTCGCAAACTCAAAGCCGTGGCATTAGATAAAACAGGCACGATAACCGCAGGCAAGCCAGAGTTGGTCGAATGGGAAATCATCTCCCCTATTGTTTCAAAAGAACGCGTAGCCGCGATGGCGGCAAGCCTGGCCAGTCGTTCCGACCACCCCGTATCCAAAGCTATTGCCGCAGGATTGAACCTGCCCGTCAATGACGTTGATGGCTTTGAAGCGCTTCCCGGGCGTGGTGTCAAAGGTGTAGTGGCGGGCGAGGACTGCGTGTTAGGCAACCATCGCTTGATCGAGGAGCGTGACCAATGCAGTGCCGAACTGGAAGCACTGCTTAAGATTCATGAAGAGACCGGGCGAACCGTTACGCTGTTTGCCTCCAACGAGGCCGTGCTAGCTCTTTTTGCCGTTGCCGACACGATTAAAGAAACCTCGCGAGCTGCTATTGCTGATCTGAAGGCGCTTGGGGTCACACCCGTTATGCTAACGGGCGACAATGATGCAACAGCAAAAACCATCGGCCACCAAGCAGGTATCGAGGACGTGCGCGGCAATCTCTTACCGCAAGACAAGCTGGCCGCGATTCAAGAAATGCAAAAACACTACGGTTTAACCGGGATGACGGGCGATGGCATCAACGATGCGCCAGCACTGGCTCAAGCCGATATCGGTTTTGCCATGGGCGCAGCAGGTACGGATATCGCCCTGGAAGCAGCCGACGTGGTAATTATGAATGATGACTTGCATCGCATTGCGACAACAGTGGAGTTATCGCGCAAAACCCACGCAGTGCTATGGCAAAATATAAGCTTCGCAATCGGCATCAAGGTCGTGTTTTTCTACCTCGCCATTTTTAGCGGGGCGACTATGTGGATGGCCGTCTTTGCAGATATGGGTGCCAGCTTACTGGTTGTGGCTAATGGTCTGCGTTTATTGCGTAGCGGCAATAAAGCAAGAGCGCACTCAGCCGGCTCAGAAACGCGCCAGACCGATTACGAACACTCAACAGGTTAGAGGCCGGGATGGCGCAACAATTTTCGTCCCAATCCCGTTGGTGGCTGTGGTGCTTATTAGCATTGAGCTTAGCTGCAATTGATCAAACCATTAAACAGGCGGTTTCAGCCTCCCTCCCACTTCATGCGAGTATTCAAATCACGACATGGTTTAACTGGACTCACGTTTTGAACCCTGGCGCCGCCTTTTCTTTTTTGGCTGACGCAAGTGGATGGCAACGGTATTTCTTCAGCGCTGTGGGGCTGCTGGTGAGCACCATTCTGTTATTCTCGCTGTGGTGCGGAGTCACGAGTCGATTGATAACGGCAGCGTACGTTTCGATCGTTGCCGGCGCCCTGGGCAATGTCATTGACCGAGTGCGTTTAGGCACTGTCGTAGACTACCTTGATTTTCACTGGGAAGCATGGCACTGGCCGGCCTTCAATTTGGCCGATGTGTTAGTGGTCGGTGGCGCTATTTTTCTTGCCCTCTCGTCCTTTACTTTCCCGCGAAACCAAATGAAGCAAGCTACATAACCTCTGCAAGAATCCTATGTTTCCGCGCTATTAACTCATCAGATGTTCCCATTGCACGTTGCACAAAAGCACAATCAACTACTAATAAATACCCAAACTCATGTCCTGGAATAACGCATTTTTCACAGCGATCACTCAACAACGCTCCTTGCATATTGTAGGGTTAATTCTGTTATCAACAAGCGCTTTTATGGCCCCAATTGCCTTTGCTGAGGTTTTGAGCTTCTCCGTTATTAATGAGCAATTTCGATTTCCTGAAGCGAACACTACTGCCGAAGTTCCACGAGTAGAGCGGCTTCGCAAAGCATTCCTCCCTACGCCAATTAAAGGAATCGAAACAAAAATAAGTTCTAATTTTGGCATACGCCTTCATCCTGTTCTGAACAAACCCATAGCTCATAAGGGAGTTGACTACTCAGCACCCAAGGGCACACCTATCAGGACAACAGCAGACGGGACTATCGCATTTATTGGACGAAAGAAGGGCTACGGCAAAGTCATTATTATCGAACATGCAGCCAATTTTTCCACGCTCTATGCCCATCAAAGTCGGTTCGCTGAAGGCTTAAAAAAAGGCGGTATCGTTCCAAAAGGGAAAACCATCGGATATGTAGGATCAACCGGAATGGTGACTGGAAACAACTTGCATTACGAGGTACGGGTGGACGACCAGCCGATTAACCCATTAGAAGTAGATCGACTACTCGTTGAGAATGAATATTTTTTCGATAACGTAAATTAATCCGGTTATGGGATTTTGACCAAACAATGGCCATCTCCAAAAACGCGAATATTCATAATACCATCAGTTACTTATCCGTTTATCGAGCGCAATATGATACGGTCAAACCCTCTCCCATTTTGGAATTACAGGAAGACACTACTATGAAAAAAATAGTCCTTAGTATTTTATTGTTTTGTGGTGCCTCGGTCGCCCATGCGGCGACTGTTCATGGTGAACATGCAGCACCTGTACCTGCGCAAGACCATCCCAAAACAGCTCAGCATCTCAATATGAGCCACGGTAATAATAGTAAAGCACCGATCTCTAACACGTTAATAGTTTCAGATTGCTGGATTCGCTCCTTGCCAAGACCCACACCCTCAGCAGGCTACTTTCTAATAAAAAACACCGGCGTAAATGACGCAAAGCTGTCTAATTTGACCATCACCGAATTCGATGAAGTATCGCTACACCAAACGACCAATGAGGGCGGCAAGAGCAAAATGAGCATGGCCCATGAGATTTTGATCCCGGCAGGTGGAGAATTGAAGTTTAAGCCGGGTAGCTACCATGCCATGCTCGAGAAACCTAATCAAACCCTTTCAATCGGCACTCACGTTAACGCTGAATTCACATTTGAACCCAGCGAGAAAGCCATAACAACATGTGAAATCAAACCCGCCAATACGGTGGCAGAATAGCTCGGGGCTCGCCAAGCGGCGTGCCAGCATTGATGCAGAACCAAATGGATAGCTAATTCCAGGCAGGCTTGCAC
This sequence comes from Alcaligenaceae bacterium, assembly GCA_013416405.1. Lineage (GTDB taxonomy): Bacteria > Pseudomonadota > Gammaproteobacteria > Burkholderiales > Burkholderiaceae_B > Pusillimonas_C. Next base: position 182 of record JACCET010000025.1, on the reverse strand, counting down.
TTATCACTTGCGTGTACTTCCTGCAACGGTTCACTGTTGGCAACTCAGATACCACCGTAAGCGTACGGGCATCCCACATTGACACGGCCGCGTTAGCGGCCGTTGGCTTTTAGCGGGTAGTTTGTGGCGTCCAGTTGTGTGGCAACAATTCGCCGATCCGATTGGCTGGCTGTGTGGGCAAG
>JACCET010000024.1:0-2500 GCA_013416405.1 Alcaligenaceae bacterium | reverse complement strand
TGTGGATAGGGGTGAAAGGCTAAACAAGCTTGGAAATAGCTGGTTCTCTCCGAAAACTATTTAGGTAGTGCCTCACGTATTACTGCCGGGGGTAGAGCACTGTTATAGCTAGGGGGTCATGGCGACTTACCAACCTATGGCAAACTCCGAATACCGGCAAGTAGCAGCGTGGGAGACAGAGCACCGGGTGCTAACGTCCGGACTCAAGAGGGAAACAACCCAGACCGCCAGCTAAGGTCCCAAACTATGGCTAAGTGGGAAACGAAGTGGGAAGGCATAGACAGTCAGGAGGTTGGCTTAGAAGCAGCCACCCTTTAAAGAAAGCGTAATAGCTCACTGATCGAGTCGTCCTGCGCGGAAGATGTAACGGGGCTAAGCCATAGACCGAAGCTGCGGGTGTATATCTTTAGATATACGCGGTAGGAGAGCGTTCTGTAAGCCTGCGAAGGCAGATTGTGAAGTCTGCTGGAGGTATCAGAAGTGCGAATGCTGACATGAGTAGCGATAAAGGGGGTGAAAAGCCCCCTCGCCGTAAGTCCAAGGTTTCCTGCGCAACGTTCATCGGCGCAGGGTGAGTCGGCCCCTAAGGCGAGGCAGAGATGCGTAGCTGATGGGAAGCTGGTTAATATTCCAGCACCGTCGTGAAATGCGATGGGGGGACGGATTGCGAAACGTCATCGGGGTGTTGGATGTCCCCGTTGCTGCACTGTAGAAGGCGCTTAGGCAAATCCGGGCGCGTAATTCAAGGGTGTGGCTGAATAGGACTTAGGTCCTAAACTGATCGGCAGCAGTTCCAAGAAAAGCCTCTAAGCTTCAGTTTCACGAGACCGTACCGCAAACCGACACAGGTGGACGGGATGAATATTCCAAGGCGCTTGAGAGAACTCAGGAGAAGGAACTCGGCAAATTGATACCGTAACTTCGGGAGAAGGTATACCCTGGTAGGGTGAAGTGCCTGCGCACGGAGCTCGAAGGGGTCACAGAGAATCGGTGGCTGCGACTGTTTATTAAAAACACAGCACTCTGCTAAGACGAAAGTCGACGTATAGGGTGTGACGCCTGCCCGGTGCCGGAAGGTTAAGTGATGGGGTGCAAGCTCTTGATCGAAGCCCCGGTAAACGGCGGCCGTAACTATAACGGTCCTAAGGTAGCGAAATTCCTTGTCGGGTAAGTTCCGACCTGCACGAATGGCGTAACGATGGCCACACTGTCTCCTCCTGAGACTCAGCGAAGTTGAAGTGGTTGTGATGATGCAATCTACCCGCGGCTAGACGGAAAGACCCCATGAACCTTTACTGTAGCTTTGCATTGGACTGTGAACCGGCCTGTGTAGGATAGGTGGGAGGCGTTGAACTCGAGTCGCTAGATTCGAGGGAGCCAACCTTGAAATACCACCCTGGTTTGTTTGCGGTTCTAACCTTGGCCCGTTATCCGGGTTGGGGACAGTGCATGGTGGGCAGTTTGACTGGGGCGGTCTCCTCCTAAAGTGTAACGGAGGAGTTCGAAGGTACGCTAGGTACGGTCGGAAATCGTGCTGATAGTGCAATGGCATAAGCGTGCTTGACTGTGAGACTGACAAGTCGAACAGGTGCGAAAGCAGGACATAGTGATCCGGTGGTTCTGAATGGAAGGGCCATCGCTCAACGGATAAAAGGTACTCTGGGGATAACAGGCTGATACCACCCAAGAGTTCATATCGACGGTGGTGTTTGGCACCTCGATGTCGGCTCATCTCATCCTGGGGCTGTAGCCGGTCCCAAGGGTATGGCTGTTCGCCATTTAAAGAGGTACGTGAGCTGGGTTTAAAACGTCGTGAGACAGTTTGGTCCCTATCTGCCGTGGGCGTTGGATACTTGACGGAGCCTGCTCCTAGTACGAGAGGACCGGAGTGGACGTACCGCTGGTGTATCGGTTGTCATGCCAATGGCATTGCCGAGTAGCTATGTACGGAAGAGATAACCGCTGAAGGCATCTAAGCGGGAAACTCGTCTGAAGATTAGGTATCCCGGGGCCTAGAGCCCCCTAAAGGGTCGTTCGAGACCAGGACGTTGATAGGCTGGGTGTAGAAGCGCAGTAATGCGTGTAGCTAACCAGTACTAATTGCCCGTGCGGCTTGATCCTATAACCTTGCAGGTTGTACGTGTTCAAGTGTCGTTCAAACAAAATATATGAAGTCGCGCTGTGAGCTGTCCAGCGCGCAAATCCTCGCGGCCCGTACGCCACGAAACACATACCCCATGATTACACCCCTGGCAGTCAAAAACCAGGCGCGGTGCTTCTTCCCAGATTCGTTTTGTCGGCCTGAAAACCGCCAGAACAACCGGTTACGCTTGACGACCATAGCAAGGTGGTCCCACTCCTTCCCATCCCGAACAGGAAAGTGAAACGCCTTTGCGCCGATGATAGTGGACGTACGTCTGTGAAAGTAGGTCATCGTCAGGCTCTTATAGCAAAGAAAAACCCCCGCACCAATCAGTGCGGGGGTTTTTTGTTTTGGGCG
>JACCET010000023.1 GCA_013416405.1 Alcaligenaceae bacterium | reverse complement strand
CTGGAACCTATCGGCTATATTCCGCCTGCGGAAGCTGAAGAAAATTATTATCGACAACTGTCTGAAAAGGTCACCGTCGAGATTTAACTTAAACCAACCAGCCTCCACGGAACCCGGGGCGGTTCACTGCGAAACCGGCGCCCGACTGTACATTACCTATGAGCATTGCCATGACTACTGACTGGACGGACCGAATTAGACTACGTAACTTGAGGATACTTTTGAGCCTCGCAACGACTAAAAATCTCAGTCAATCAGCCGGCCTGCTGAATGCAACCCAGCCGGGTCTTTCAAAATGGTTAAAGGAACTCGAGGAAGATATAGGTCTGCAGCTGTTCGAGCGACATGCCCGCGGTCTAAAACCTACTTACCCCGGAGAAGCCTTGATTGCCCATGCTAAGCGCATCTGTGCGCAATTGGATCGTGCGGTTAAAGACATGAAATCTTTGCGCGATAGTGGGACTGGCCGAATAGTAATTGGCGCCTCGGGTGCAGCAGCATCAGAGGCAGCACCGCGGGCGATACTGCTCATTGCTGAAACGATCCCGGATCTGCAGATCAGTATGATGGAAGGCACCATGGATGTTCTGTTAGATCTGTTACGGCAGGGTGACCTGGATATAGTTATTGGCAGAACGACCAGTGAACATATCAGTGAAGAAGGGATTCGGACCGAGGTTTTGTATACCGAACCTGTAAATTTCGTGGCTAGGTATGATCACCCTCTGTTTCTCTCGACAAAAACCATCGATTGGAGTGATCTGCAAAGATATCCATGGATAGTGTGGCCCTCCGGGACGCCAATACGAAACGCACTTGATGAAGCCTTGGTAGCCTCTTCCCGTACTCTTCCGCCAAAATTTATTGAGTCCAATTCAGTAAGTGCAAACATCACACTGATAAATAATAGCGACATGATTGGTACTGCATCGCACCGAGCTACTCTTATGCTCGCTAGGATGGAGCTACTTCGGATTCTTCCTGTGGATTTGCAGGGCCTTGGATCGGTCTCGATGTACTGGCGTAATGACGAGCTCTTCATCCGTGCATTGCAGCAAAGCCTTGAATGCCTTCGAAACGTAGCAGCCGCCCAACTTGAATAGAGTACGTAAGGTTGTTTGTAAGCGTCCGGGCAAACTTGCAATTACCCACAAATATCAGCCGGTTACCTCTAGTTTTTAATAAATTAGATTAAGTAAGCAGTATTCTATTGCCATACGAACGGTCTCGGAGGTCAATCGAATGGCGAAGATACCAAGAGCAGAGGTCAAGGAGGATGGCTGTGCAGAGCAGGAAGGCGCAACAGCCGAGTGCGACTTTTGTGATGCGCGCTTAGCCCGTCGTTTTCGACAGGTTCTCAAACAGATCACGGGGGCTGGCGAGCCGAGCATCCCCTTCGCCTGCCAAGATGCTGCACAATCCAAGGCGGCCTATCGATTCTTTTCTAATCCGCGCGTTGATGAATGGGCGATTCTGTCCGGACATATGCGGTGCACGCGCGATCGTGTTCGGTCGATGCCAGGACCATTGCTCGTGCTGCACGATACGACGGAAATCTCGTATGGCAGTAACGAGGGTGACATCGGGCTGCTCAGTCGGGTTGCGCGCAAAACGATATGCGGCCTATTGATGCATTCGAGCCTCGTCGTGACCCCCGAAGGACTGCCGCTGGGAATGGCTGCCGTCAAATTCTGGACACGCAATAAGTTCAAAGGGACGAATGCACTCAAACGCAAGATCAATCCGACCCGTGTACCGATTGAGCAGAAGGAAAGTATTCGCTGGTTGCAGAACGTGCAGCAATCAACAGAATTGCTCGAACGTCCGGATCAATGTATCCACGTGGGCGATCGTGAAAGCGACATCTATGAATTATTCTGCGCCGCTCAAGAATTGGGCACACACTTTCTGGTGCGCACCTGCGCTGATAGGCTCTGTGGCGATGGCACGCACACGGTGGCGCAGGAGATGCGCACCGTGCGTAGCAGGGGCGTGCACAAGGTAGAGTTCAGAGATAAGAACGGACAGGTGTGCCAGGCACGGTTGGCATTGGTGTTTCGGCGATTGCGTCTTTTGCCGTCGCGCGCAAAGCGGAGCCGGTATCCTGAGCTGACGGTTACCGTCATTCACGCGCGAGAAAAGGACAAGCCCAAAGGGCGAGATCCCATAGACTGGAAGCTGGTGACTGACATGCCGGTGCGCACTCGAACCGAGGCTATTGAGAAGCTACGCTGGTATGCATTGCGCTGGAAAATTGAGGTGTTCCACTACATCCTGAAATCAGGCTGCCGGATCGAACAGTCCAAGCTTCGCACGGCGCAAAGGCGCGTTAATCTAATCGCCCTGTGCTGCATCATAAGCTGGCGGATCTTCTGGCTCACGATGGTTCATCGCTCTGCCCCCCGAGCGCCGCCCGAGCTAGCATTTACTGCAGGCGAAAGATTCGTGCTGACCAAGCTATCCCGACGGTGGCGCAAGCCGCTATCGCCGCAGTCCTGTCTGGCAGAATACATAATTTGCTTGGCCCGGTTTGGCGGCTATCTGGCGCGTGCGCACGATCCGCCTCCGGGCAACTTGGTGATCTGGAGAGGTATACGTCGGCTTAGCGATCTTCTGCTGGGTGCGCAGATCGCCCAGAATTGTGGGTAATTGCAAGGTTCGGCGAACGCTTACGGTTGTTTCGAGCTAATGTGGTAGATGGGACTCCTAAGAAACGTCGGTATCTGAGTGATTCAGTATTACATCGGCGTTGCTTCGTCGAGAGATGGCGCAGCTGACGCGCTTACGGACTGAATAACGAAAGTTAGCCGCCTTGCGGCATTAGAACGTCGGCCATTTAAAAGCCAGAACTATTTGCAAGACTGTGGACCCGCCCTACTTAAAACCGGCTCCCACAACACAAACTGACCGTGGATATGCGTGTGCGATGACATCCGTTGCATGATCGTCGATACGTGAAGATTAAGCGGTAGTGCGCAGATCGCTGAGAGCTGATCTCCCTGCAATCAAGCCAAAGGTGGCCGCTTTAGTCAATCCGCCCGTGTAGCCGGCCCACCGACCACCCTCCAGACCACCGGTACAAGCTCCACAGGCATACAATCCGCCGATGACGGCGCCGTTTTCATGTAAAACTTGAGCATAGGCGTTAATAGCCAGGCCCCCTGTCGTGTAAGTAATGCCAGCACAAGCTGGGAAAGCGTAGTAGGTCGGTCCTTTTATAGGTTCTGCCCGATAGCGATCGGTAGAGCGCGAAGGCGATCCGATAGAAGGCTCGAACGCTGCTAACGACTCGTTGTAATTCGTAATGGTTCTATGTAGGATATCCGGATGCATAGCCATTTTGGTTGCCAAGCTCCCTATTGAGTCGGCTCGTATCAAGCTGCCACCGGCATCGACTACGTACGGGTTCGCCGGCAATAAACCTGAACGACCGGCATTACTCCAAATGGCCTCATCAAATACCACGAAGATGCTAGCCGGGTCACGTAGGCGCGCCGTTTGGTTAGCAATATAGACTCCACCTTTGCCTTCGTCGCAATAGCGGCTACCTGCGCCATCCACGACAATGCCAGCGGTGGCCACTGCGTCCAACACCGGATAGGGCCATAACCGTTCGTTATGAAAGGCATCGCGGTGTAGTAAATGCCCGTAAAACGACTCCATTCCTACCAACCTAGCGCTCACGGACGCGGCCATACGCACTGAAGAGCCGCGGCCGCTTTCTGCGTTGCGCTGGACAAGACGATGTGGAGCAGGAGAAATATAATCGGCTACTAGTTGCGAATCGGCTTGAAAACCTCCATCCGCGAGGATAACGCTGCCGGCATGGTACGTTTCAGGACCATTAATGTGCCGTGCCTGCACCCCGACGCAGCGTCCCGTTTCTGCATTCATCATCAATTGCTCGGCCGTGACACCTCGTCGTAATTGCGCCCCCACATTTGTTAAGGACCTCTCGAGCGTTTCCAACATCACATCTCCAGCGCGTCCGCGCCAATGCAAGCCAGGGCGCCGCACGATAGGGGGCGCTAGAGAATGACGCCGAAACCCATCATAACCAGCCGATATAAACCGCACTCCGAAATCTTTTAGCGTACGTATCGCGGCAGGAGCGTTCTCAATCAACGCTTCAGCGAGATCAGTATCGAACTCGCCGTGCATAGCACGGTGCAGGTTGCTGAGCACGACCTCAGGCTCGCCCGCAAGATCATCTAGCGCAATGTGAAATAGTCCCCCACTATACCGAGTGTTGCACGGGTAATGCTCTCCTTCTCCTTGCTCTAGTACACATACGGTTGCACCATCGCGAGCAGCGCAGTTGGCAGCCATCATGCCTGCCAAGCCTGCTCCTACAACCACAACGTCCCAATGGTTTTCAGAGTCTTTCATAGCTAACTCAACGCGGTATCAACGTGTCAGAAATGACGCGTAATACCTCTACGTAGCTGGCAATGACGCCAGCGACCAGCAAACCGACGATGGATCCAGCCACCGCACACCACCAGTTATCGGTCATATTAGATGCGTAAAAGCCCACTCCAATAAATAGAATCCCCAGCACTGCGGCAATCCACATCCCCCGTCTTACAATGAAATGTATAACGGGATAACTTGGAGGCTTGTATATACTCTGAGACATGACTTTCCCTATTTAAAAATAGCTGTTCTTTCAAAAGCGTGCTATGGCTTGACACCAGCCTCTTTTAGGATCCTGCCCCAGTTTGTAGCGTCGGCCGTCATTTTGACTGTCATAGCCGACGCACTGTTATCGTTCATCGGGCTCATCCCTAAGGCAAGCATGCGGTTACGCATCTCCTCGTCTGCCATAACGGTTGAAATGGCCGCAGTCAAGCGGGCTACAACGTCCGAAGGCAAATTTGCCGGTCCCGCTATTCCGTACCAAGTCGCCACATCGTAACCAGAAACGCCCGTAGCTTCGGAGACAGTAGGAATCTCCGGCAACGAGGCCAGTCTCTCCGAAGACGTAATGGCCAGCGGCCGCACTGCAGAGTTTTTATCTTTCGTAAACGACATCACCACCGGTGGCGTCGTTAGGCCAACGGAAAGATGCCCTCCGATCACGTCCGTAACGATCGCTGGCGCACCTTTGTAATTGACGCGCGTCAGCACCGCAGGACTAACCGATTTTAAGCTTTCCGCTGCAAGCAGTCCCAACGCGTCAGTCAATCCCACTGATATCTCTTCGGGATGTTGCTCGGCATACTGCAGCATTCCCCTTAAGGTTGAATAAGGACGATCCGCAGCCGTGACAAAAACAAACGGCACGGATACCAGCATGCCAACAGGTGTGAAGTCCTTGATGGGATCGAATGGCAGCGTCGCGTGCAGGTAGGTATTCAAGACATGGGTGCCCGGCATCATAAGGAGAGTGTAACCATCAGAAGCGGCCCGAGCCACCACGTCGGCCCCCACGACGCCCTGTGCCCCAGCCCGATTCTCCACCACCACAGTTTGGCCTAGTAAGGCCCCTAGTCTGTCTGCGATGGGCCGCGCAGCTGCGTCTGAACTGCCTCCAGGTGCGAACGGAACCACCAGCCTAATGGGTTTGTTCGGATAGCCTTGCGCCGCAGCGAAAGAACTGACTGCACAAAGCACCACGACACCCAAGAATTTTTGTAGTTTCATGTTCTGAACTCACTTTAGTCATTTATTTATAATTAAGTAGGCACAAATCTAATCAACGCGCTTACCATGGCGTAAAAGCGTACCCGCAGCGTACGCAGGCGGTTCGCGTCTCGAACGAACCATTTCGCGGACATGTTCGGCTTGAGATCACCGCCGAGGTGTAGGGCAAAACGCTGCAGCACGACGTTCCCACCACCGGTTGAGCACTCACACTTACCATAATGGTTGGGGAATAGAACGCGCTACTTTGGCATAAGCTGCCGAATGGCGATACGCCCTATCCCGGCTAGGCCCGCCATTGACTTGTAGATAAACGATGCTCGTCTCCGTCATTAGTTTTTATCATCGTGGATGACTCCGGCGCTACATCGAAGCTCACCCATGGTGGCACTACAAGTCTACGCGTGATCGCGTAGCAGCGGTTCATTGGTCAAATTATGGCTGACACGACATAGCCACACAAATGAAATTTTCGTATCACGTATATTCTTATGTGTATATATTCAATGGCGTAGTCTGCGGAAACTCGAGACTCACTCCGGACTTCTGGGGTAGTGAACCGTTAATGCCGTCTTTCAGTAGGCCGGAGAAGACTGATCCCGCCGTATTAGTTATGCGGCAATAGCCCAAACCACAACGTCATACGACATTGTGGTAGACCAGAGCAACGCGGCAGCGACTGGCGCAAGAGCTCTGGCAAGCGTGCTAGGAAAGGTCAATAACCCATTAATCGCACCATAAGCTCGACGGCTTAACATTTCGGGCACCACCAACCCTCGTACGATAGTAAAAATACCGTTACTCGCGCCATAGGCAATACATACGGCGACGATCACCCACATGCTTGAAGGCTGGATCGCCAAAACAATAAACACCAAAGGGAATACCGCAACAACAAAGA
>JACCET010000022.1 GCA_013416405.1 Alcaligenaceae bacterium | reverse complement strand
TCCTGAGCCTGACCATGTTTGAAACAACGCCCATAAATCAACTACTTGAAAAACACGAACCCGACGATGGGCCAGAATTCGAGCCTACACAGCTCGCTCTACTCTGAAAAACGTTGGGACACTACTGTAATGAAGTGAAAGCCTGGCATGCAAAGGCTGCATCTATCTGCATGGATCAAAAAATGAAAAAAACACTCTCCCGCGCTCTGTCCCTCGCTGTCGTTGCGACCTTGGGCCTTTCGTCCACCGCTCGAGCCCAGTCGACGGTGAATGTCTCCACGGCCGTTGATGCGACCAGCTACGGCCTGCTCGTCAAGCTTCCGATTCGACCGGAAGGCCGTTCTGACTTCCTTCGGATCATCAAGGATCGCGTCGCTGCAAGTCTCCAACGCTCCGAGGTCGTGGACTTTCGAGTCCTTGCTACCCCTGATCCAAATGTCTTTGTTGCATTCGAAAGTTTCCGAAATAAGGACGCGTTTACAGCCTTCGAGAAGCTGCCGGAATCGCAAGGTTTCATGAATGTGCTAAAGCCGCTTCTGAACGGATCACCTGAAGTTTCAATCCTGCGACCTCTACCCCAATAGAGCACAAGCATGCCGGCTATTTTACGAAAGCCGAGACCATGCTCGACCTCACGCGGCTGAACGTTCTATCTCCTCATAGGGGAAGAGGTCCCCTATTTTTTTACTCCTATTTTTTTACTCCTATTTTTTTACTCCTACTTTTTCTACTCCTACTTTTTGAGAACTTACTGTGAATATCAAAACCACTATTTCTACTATCGTCTTCGGCTTAATGGCCGCAACCTCCGTCGCTCATGGCTCATGATTGTTCAAATCGATTTGTCACTTTCGAAAGTTTTCCGGCGCGGCTTTCAACGGTATTACTCGTATTACTCACTTGTGCGCCGACTATTGATGAGGTGATGGTCTATCGCCCAGGAGATTCAACATGCAAATTTCAAAAATTCACAAGCTTCTTACCAGCGGTCTGGCCGGTGTGATGTTTGCCGTCGGTGGCTTAACCGCCGCCACTACCGCTAGTGCAGCTGACCAAGGCGTTCGTGTGCGGGGTACAGTCGCCTCGCTCGCGGGCGACCAGCTCCAGGTGAAATCACGCGATGGTCAGCCGGTAACTGTAAAGCTCGCAGACGGCTGGATGGTATCGGTAGTAAAGAAAGCCAGCATCAGCGATATCAAGCCGGGTGACTTTGTGGGTATTGCATCGCTGCCCAAGTCGGAAGGCGGCGACGGCGCGCTGGAAGTGCTGATTTTTCCGCCCGCCATGAAGGGAACCGGCGAAGGCAGCTACGGCTGGGACTTGAAACCGAACAGCACGATGACCAATGCAACCGTCGGGGATGCCGTCAAGTCGGTAGATGGCAGCGTTGTGACGGTTAGTTATCACGGCAAAGAGAAAAAAATCTCCATTCCCAGCGGTACGCCGGTCGTTACGCTGGCGCCTGCCACGATCGACGATGTAAAGCCCGGCACGGCGGTGTTTATTCCCGCTGAAAAAGCGGAAAAGGGCATTCTGTCCGCTGGGTATGTGATCGTCGGCAAAGACGGTGTTGTCCCCCCAATGTAAGTAACCACAATCGCCGGCTGGCGTATTGGTCATTCGGCGCGAGAGCACTTCATGAAAACTTTTGAATCGAAGCGATGGCTCAGGGCACCCGCGGGTGGTGCAAATCGACATCAGTTCATCGGGCGGCATTCGGCGGTTGTTCGAATGACGCATTGGATAAATGTGTTTTGCCTTTCCGTTCTGCTGCTGAGCGGTCTGCAGATCCTCAATGCGCACCCCCGGCTATATTGGGGAGAATATGGGGCCGATGCAGATCAGTCATTCATCGCTATTGAGTCCCAGAAGGGCGACGATGGGGTGCGTGGTTTCTTGCGGGTCGGTGCGCTGCGCATCGAGACAACCGGCGTTCTAGGGGCTTCTCGCGAAGGCGACGCTGTCACAGCCCGAGCGTTTCCGGCCTGGCTCACGATCCCCTCGTACCATGACCTCGGCGCAGGAAGAAACTGGCACTTCCTTTTTGCCTGGTTGCTCGTCATTAATGGTTTGGTCTATCTGGTACACGGATTTTGGCGTGGCCACATTCGTCGCGACTTGTTGCCGAACCGTGACCAGCTGAAACTGCGACACCTATGGCAAGAATTGGTAGACCATGCATGTCTTCGTTTTGCCAAGGGTAGGGAGGCAAGGCGCTACAACGCCTTGCAGAAAATCACCTACCTGCTCGTGGCGCTGGTGTTGCTTCCATTAATGGTGTTGACGGGAATGACCATGTCACCGGGCCTTGACGCCGCCTTTCCCTTTTTGCCCGACCTATTTGGCGGACGCCCCTCAGCGCGCACCTTGCACTTCATGACGGCGTCTTCGCTCGTGTTGTTCGTTGTCGTACATGTGCTGATGGTCGTCTTATCAGGTTTTTGGAACAACGTTCGATCGATGATCAACGGGCGTTATGTCATCGGTCGCTCAGGAGATGCATCATGAAGCCAGATTTCTCACGTCGACGTATGTTAACCGGCTTAATGGCTGGCGCCGGTGTGGCCATGCTTGCCGGCTGTGATCGCATGACGCAAAGCACCCAGTTTGGTGCATTGCTACGCAATACCGAGAAGCTGACGATGAGCGGACAACGATTGCTGCTGTCGCGCCAGTCGCTGGCTCGGGAATACCGCGTAGCCGACCTCTCTCCGGTCTTCCGCGCCAATGGCACTCAATCCCCCGATTCCGAGGAATACGTCCACCTGCTTGAACACGGCTTCGCCGATTGGCGACTACAGGTGGACGGGCTTGTACAGCAACCGCTCAGCCTGTCGCTCTCCGACTTGAAGCGCCTGCCATCGCGCATGCAGATCACCCGCCATGACTGCGTAGAAGGGTGGAGCGCAATCGGGCAGTGGCAAGGTGTAGCTCTAGCACGAATCCTTGATCTTGCACGCCTCAAGCCCGGTGCACGCTATGTTGTATTCCATTGTGCGGACGAGCTGGAGGTCACATTTGATGGCAGCGGCCGCTATTACGAGAGCATTGATCTGCTCGATGCTTATCACCCTCAGACCATCCTTGCCTATGCCATGAACGGCAAGAACCTTCCCGTGGCACACGGCGCGCCACTACGCCTTAGGGTTGAAAGACAACTGGGCTACAAGCACGCCAAGTACTTGATGCGAATTGAGGTTGTCTCTGCCTTCGACACCTTGTGGGGTGGCCGAGGCGGTTACTGGGAAGATCGCGGCTATGAGTGGTATGCAGGTATTTAACCGTCAGCCATTTCAACTATACAACTGGCCTGTTACTCCAGGCCCAGGAGCCCACTCATGTCCATTTTGGGTTTTTTGCCTACGCGATACGCTACGCTGATCTTCCGCTTGAGCTGCCGACCATCCTCAGACTGAGCTGTCAAGGATTCCTTGACAGCTGCCTCAGGGGCTATCTGGCCGCAATGATGCCACCAGATTGTATGGGACTGTCGGCCCCTTCCAAAGTGGGACGCATTGCGTCACGAACTAAGTTAATAAAAAATACTAAAAATCTATAGAAATTAAGATTTTCTTGGTGGGCTGAAGTAAAATCTCTTGGCAAACACAAGTAATTAAGGATTTTCGGCATGAACCCAGCTGGATACGCGTGGCTGCGAGAGTCTCTGAGGCTATCAGCATTTCCTTTGCGCCGGGCTGCCATCGTTCAGCCGGTAACTCGGATCGAACAGGTCGGAGAAAACTTGGCAGTACCGCCAAATATTGCGCCCGCGCCAGATGATCAATTGGGTCATCTACTATTCGCGCTAAAGCATGAAGGTGTCAATCTCGCCATTTTGGCCCAGGCTCTTCCGCAAATCCCTGCGAGCATTCTGGAAGCTGAGTTGGAGAGAACCCCCAACGGTATCTACATCCGAAAAGCCTGTTTTCTATACGAAGCCTTCACCAAAGAGAAACTGAACCAGCACTCTCCCGTGCGAGGTGCTTTCGTGCCGCTGTTCGACCCGGATTTGTACGTGACAATGCCCGGAGAACGTAATTCTCGCTGGCGGGTGGAGTTCAACGGTATTGGAACGTTTGCGTATTGTGCCACCGTTGAACGCACTCCCGAGATTGCAGCACTCTTGGAGCGCGATATCCTTGCCCGCACGCAGGACTTCATGCAGGGGCTGCCCTCGGAAATGATGGATCGTGCCATTAACTGGGCATACCTTCACGAAACCCAGGATTCGTTTGCAATAGAGAAAGAGTCCCCAAGCGACGACAAGGCGCGCAAATTCATCCAATTGCTGCGGCAGGCTCACGAGCGTATTCCGCTCAGTGAGGACTATTTGGTTCACCTGCAGAATGCGACGATTTCTAACCCTTTTGACATGGCCACAGCATTCCGTCATGAACAGAACTATTTGGCGAGTGGTCTGCAAGGCGCTGCGGGGGTGACATACGTTCCGCCTGAGCCAGATCTTTGTCGTGAACTAATGGGGCAATTGATAGCGCTTGGGAACGGCGCGCCAGCGCGCATCGATCCATTGGTCGCTGCGGGAATTATCTCGTTCGGCTTTGTCTTTCTTCATCCCTTCATGGACGGAAACGGCCGCCTTTCCCGTTTTCTGATCCATCAAACCTTGTGTCGCGCCGGCGCACTGGAGAACGGGCTGCTTCTACCGGTCTCGGTTGCAATGAAGCACGAGGAGCGGCTGTACTTGGAGACGCTGCAGCAATTTTCCCGTCCTGCACGTGAGTTTTGGGATGTCCGCTGGATAGATCAGGGTCAGTACTCGTTTGACTTTACCGGTGCTGCCGAGATCTATCGCTTCTGGGATGCTACGCCCTGTGTGCGGTTCACCCTGGAAATGGCGAAGCGGGCACTCGAAGTCGAGCTTCATGAAGAGATGATCTTTCTTGAAAGGTATGACCAAGTCATGCGTACGGTCAATGAGACCTATGACGTGCGCGGTAGCGACCTGGCCAGCCTCGTGATGATGTGCCTGACGAATAATGGAACGGTCTCGAAGACCCGTCGTAAGCAATACCAATATTCGGTTCAGCCAGAGGTATTTGATTACATTGAGCAGGTTACACAGGCTCTGCTTAGTCGCACCTAGGTGTTTCGAACCAGGCGTGTCTGTACTCCAAGTGGTTCGACCCGCTGGGCGATGCTGGCCAGTTCATCGCTGATGGCTTTCAGGGCTTCATCTCGTTGTGTTTGCCAAGGCCGATACACCAGGTCGATATCGACGGATAGACGGGGCATGTCTTGTACGAAAAGATTGATTGCCGTGCCGCCTTTCATTGCGAAAATATCGCTGTCGAAAACGGCAGGGGTAACGGCCAGCAGCTGACATCCGTGAACGTCGCCGCGGCCTGCTTACGCCGTGCGGCAATCGAACACAATCGCACAGCTTGCGCAGAACTCTAGGCAATCGAACGAACGACGCCTCCATCGACTCGCAGTGCAGCTCCAGTGGTCGCAGAAGCCTGTTCTGAGCACGCATATACCACCATGTTCGCGACCTCTTCGGTTGTGGCGAATCGGTTGATCAGCGTCGTCGGGCGAGCGGTTTTCAGGAACTGTTGCTCGGCTTGCTCCTGAGTAATACCTTGCTCTTGCGCCGTCGATTTCATCCAGCCGGATAAAATTTCGGAGTTCGTCGGCCCGGGCACTACGGCGTTGACGGTGACGCCCGTTCCAGCAACGAGTTCGGCCAGCCCGCGTGAAACAGCGAGAACTGCGGTCTTGGTAACGCCGTAGTCAATCATGTCCTTGGGGATGTTCAGCCCGGATTCGCTGCTGACGAACACCACACGACCCCAGCCGCGTGCCATCATCTTCGGCACGTAATGACGGGCGGTGCGCACACCGCTCATTACGTTAAGCTGGAACAGATCCAGCCATTCACTGTCTTCCTGGTCGAAAAAATTGTTCAGAAATGCGGTGCCGGCATTGTTGACGAGTATATCTGCGTCTGGCGCTTGTCCGAATAGCACCGCACACCCTTGCGCGGTAGCAACGTCTGTCGCAACACCGGTCAACTCGGCCCCTGGGAACAGGGCGCGCATCTCGCGCAATGTGGCATCGACACGTTCCTGTGTGCGCCCGTTAATGACAACCGCCGCGCCTGCACGCGCCAGCCCTTCGGCGATTGCACGGCCAATGCCCGCAGTGGAACCGGTCACAATCGCCTTGCGTCCCTTGAGTTCAATATGCATAAGATTTCTCTCCGTTCGATGAATGGTCGGTTCGTGCCGGTTCAGTTGGACTTGACGAGGTCTTGGAAGATCAGCGGAGCCCAAGTCTGTCCACGCGCTTGGACGAGTGCGCCGCCTTCAGCGAGCTTGCCCAGCGGTACCGGCGCGAACCCAAGGCGCTCGGCTAGCGCGGCAACTGGCGGCACCGAGTTGTCATCGTCGCTGGCCAGAAAGATGACGCGACGCCCGCCCTCAACTTGTGGATCAGCGGCCAATTGACCGGCGGGCAGATGATTGAAGCCCTTCACGAACTTGGCGCCATTGAAGGCCCTGGCGATGACAGCGGAGGATGGCAAGCCGCCGAGTTCTTCGACTGCCACGCCATAGGCATTGGTTGCATCAATAATCGTCTTGCCCTTCCAGCTCGGCAGCGCCTTCGCGACATCCGGGTGCGACTCGTAACGGACAGCCAAAAAGAGGATGTCCGCCTTGACCGCTTCCGCCAGTATTTTGGGAATGACCTCGGGTCCGATCGCGGCGGCATCGGCTGCAAAGCTTTCCGGGTCGCGAGTGGTTGCCACGGATACTTCGATGCCCCTGCGGGCAAACGCCTTGGCCAGTGCCTGGCCAACATTGCCGAAGCCGATAATTGCGTAGCTCATA
>JACCET010000021.1 GCA_013416405.1 Alcaligenaceae bacterium | reverse complement strand
GCTGGAACGTTTGCCGTTGGCCGAAACGATTGATGACATTGAGGCATTGTTGCCGTGGAATATTCATGACCAGGATTTAGCCATGAATCTGGCGGCATCGAAATAATGGGGGAGATGGACCGCTTACCTTATTGAGCGCCAGTTGCTTACCGAGTTCTTCCTTAGCTCCCAGCAAGCGCGCGATGTCGGCGTTATCGGATTTCATCATTTCGTCGACATTCTTTGACGTGATTCCAAGCTCTTCCGCGGCGATCATGGCATAGACGGTCCAATTGACGATGTCACGCCATTGCGCATCGCCCTGCCGGACAACCGCAGCCATGGGATCTTTACCGAAGACTTCAGGCAAGATCACGTAGTCGTCGGGATTGCTCGCGGCCGTTGCCCGGCCTGAACTTAAGCCAGAGGTTGACTGCACGTGTACATCGCAGCGCCCGCTGAAAAAGGCGTTATTGAGCTCTTTGCGGTCCTCGATGACGACCGGTTTGTATTGCATTTTTTTAGCGCGAAAGATATCGGCGACGATCTTTTCCGACGTCGATCCGGGCTCGATGCATATGGTGGCGCCATTCAGATCATCCACACTTTTCACGCCAAGCTGCTTGCTAACCATAAACGCCTGCCCATCGTAAAAAATGGGCGCTACAAAATCCAGGCCAAGATTGGTGTCGCGGCTGAAGGTCATGGTGACATTGGCAGCCAATACGTCAACCTCCGACGTCTGTAATGCTGTAAAGCGCGTCTGGCTGGACACCTTCACCAGTTCCGCTTTCTTGGCATCGCCCAACGTTGCTGCGGCCACGGCACGGCATACTTCGACGTCAATGCCTTGCCATTGACCTTTGCTGTCAATGCCTGAGAAGCCTGGGCGCCCACCATTGGCACCGCAAACCACTTTATCCTTGCTCTTTACCGACGCGAGGGTGGGGCCGGCGTCGGCAGCGTTAGCTGCAGTGCCAAAAGTGAACGCGCCTATCAGTACGGCGGCGGTGCTTAGTAGTTTCATCGACTTCTCCAGGTTGATTACGCAGCGTTTTGGTTCAAATTCTGTAGCGATCTCTGTGCAGCAACATTTCAGTACGCCAATCAAGACCTTCTTGTAGATGCTCACACATCAAGGCGCGAGCACGCTCCACGTCTCGACTCATGATTGCCTGCGCCAAGGCTTGATGCTCCACCAAGGCAGCGCGGATGCGCTCCGGCGTGCGGTTTCGAACAATACCGAACGGGATTCTGAAGCGAAGCCTGAACGGGTTATATATTTCGACCAGATGTTTATTACCGGACAGGCGCATCACTTCCTTATGGAATTCAACACCGTCGTCGTGAATTTGAACCAAGTCGAGATTTTCGGGGTCTGCCAAGGCCGATTCAAATGCGGTGGCGAATCGCTCGAGCTCTTCCACCGCACCTCTTTTCGCGGTGAGCTCCACCGCGAGGCCCTCGATGGCGAAGCGGATCTCATAAAGATCGTGCAGATCAGCCACCGACACCGGACGCAGCATCGTCCCTCGCATAGGATGGCTTTCCAGCACGCCTTCCCGAATCAAGTCGCGAACGGCTTCTCGGATTGGCGTGCGACCTAAACCCAGAAAATCAGAGAGATTGCGCTCGGACAGCGGCTGCCCCTCGGTGATGGTCCCGTTAAGGAGCATCTCGACCATTCTTTCGTAAGCGAGCTCGCTATCGCGCTTTGCAACCTGCATTATCATGCTGGCATATTACTGGTATACCAGTACCCGCAATAATAGGTGTTGACCCTAAAAGAGAAAGAAATTTAGGGTTTGGCGAAAGTTTGAAGAGGTGTATTAACTCGAGTGCACCGCGTCGGTGCACGCTTTAACTGGAAAGGTGCAACCTTGCCACAATCAGGTGCGACCGCCGAAGCCAAGCCGGCTCAGCCCATACGTTATAGGCAAGGTCAGCAAGATGGCAGCAAGCGGCGCCAGCCTTTCGTCCCAGCCAGCCCAAGCTACCCACACCCACAACACCAGCATACCGACGCCATACTGGATCAGGTAGATGAAAGGCAGCGCAACTACCGATGCGACGCCCCGGTGCGCTTTAAACACATAAAGGCGATTCAACACGTAGGCGATGACAATGCCTGCCAAGAACGCAAGGCTATAGCTGACGCCATAAGGCAAAATTTGCAGCAATAGCAGGTACAAAAGATAGGTAGACCCAGTATTGATCGCACCCGCAACCAGGAATCGCGCAGCGCTCGAACGCATAGCCGTGGCAGCGAACTTTTTCATGGGGCGCTGCCTAGCCTTTGCTCACGAAATCCAGGTAGTCGTTATAGTCGCGAATGTAATCGTCGGGATCATAGGTATCAGACGCAAACACCAGCAAGACGGCGTCGGCGGAGTAACGGTACTGAATGCCCCAAACCATGGGCGGCAGATACAAACCGGTGTTGTTGCGATCCAGCAGGAATTCTTCTCGGTTCTGGCCGTCGTCCGCCACGACGCTTACGGACCCTTTTACGGCAATCAAGAACTGATGGCAGGCCTTATGTGCGTGCTCGCCTCGAACTTCCGAACTGGGTACGTCGAACACCATGAAGTAGCGGGCCGGCGTGAAGGGAATGGCGCTATTGAAGTCGCCTGTGGTCAGGCTGCCGCGCATGTCCGGCACGACCTTGAAGGTGTGTAGGCTTACGCCCGCCACCGAGGTTGCCATGACCGACGGACCTCCCCCTGCGTCGGGGATCGTGACCGCAGACGTGGCCGCGCGCGCGTCGACATAGCCCACGATCTTGGCGGGATTCCCCACCACAATGGC
Source organism: Alcaligenaceae bacterium (assembly GCA_013416405.1). Lineage (GTDB taxonomy): Bacteria > Pseudomonadota > Gammaproteobacteria > Burkholderiales > Burkholderiaceae_B > Pusillimonas_C. Next base: position 4,668 of record JACCET010000021.1, on the reverse strand, counting down.
GTTGGGCGGCACGGAGCGCGTGACCACGGCGCCCGCGCCGATCATGGCTGCACTGCCTATGGTGATGCCGGGCAGTATGGTGGCGTTCGCACCGATGGATGCCCCCTTTCGCACCTGCGTTTTTGCAAAAGACGCTGGATACTGCTTGCTGCGCGGGAAGACATCGTTGGTGAAAGTTACGTTGGGTCCGATGAAGACATCGTCTTCCACAACGATACCGTCCCAGATCTGCACGCCGCACTTCACCGTAACGCGGTCCCCCAGGACCACATCGTTTTCGATGAAGACGTGGTCGCAAATATTGCAGTCGGCCCCGATTCTGGCCCCCGGCAACACATGTGCAAAAGCCCATACCCGCGTACCGGTACCCACATGCGGTGATTCGCATAGTGCACGCTCGTGAACAAATGGGATTTTCTCAGCAGACATGGCTTGCCCTAAAAACGTTGAACTTTCATCGGAATGGCCAGCGGACGATTCTTGGTGTTTTCGTAGGTACGCCACGCGTAGGACCCGACAATGCCCAGGCCGAGCAGGTTCAGCGAACCCAGCAGCGTGATCGCGAGCATGATCATGGCATAGCCGGGAACGTCTATGGCACCTGCGAGCTTAGCCACCACCACCGCCGCTCCCAGCAAGGCAGCGCCGATGGACCCGATGGCGCCGATGCGAACCAACATACGTATGGGCAGGTCGGTAAAAGAAAACACGCTGTCCATCAGGTAGTCCAGCTTCTTCCTGAAGGTCCAGGCCGATTTTCCATGCTCACGCACCTTTCGACGGTAACTGATCACCTTGCGCCGAAAGCCGAGCCAGAAGATTTGTGACACCAGCGAACTATGGCGTTCTTCAAGCGTCAGCAAGGTGTCGCGAAACACCTTATTGCAGCCGAACATATCCACGCCGCCCTTGGGCATTTCTCGAACGACATAGCGGCGGTACAGACCCCAGAAAGCGTCGGAGGCCAGCCGCGACAGCCAAGGATCATCGCGCCCGGAACGGGAACCCACGACTACATCAACGTGCCCGGTTTCCAGCACCTGGTTCATTTCAATAACAAGTTCTGGCGGTTCCTGGAGGTCGGCCGCCATGACGGCAAAGCGCTCACCGCTGCCGTGCTGCAGACCCGTGCGTATCGCCATGAAGGACCCAAAATTGCGAGACAGCAACACGAGACAGGAGCGAAATGATTGATTGGGAAGGGCCGCCGCCAGCAGTTCGTGACAGCGGTCGGGGCTGCCGTCGACCACGAACACGGCCTCGAGCTCGCCAGACAGGCTGGCCTGGATGCCCGCAATGGCGTCCAAAAGTGCCGGAATGGAGGCTTCGTTCTTATAGACGGGAACGATCAGGCTCAGCAAGATGATGCCCCGTTGGCGAAAAACCCCTGCACCGCAGCAATGACTTCGTCTACCTGCGCCGAAGTCATGCCTGGGAAACATGGCAATGAAATCGCGGTTCGACAGGCTTCGTCCGTGACTGGCAAGTGCAGCCCCGCATTACCGTTATAAACGGGCTGCTGGTAATCGGGGACCGGGTAATGCACGTCATTGCCGACTCCCGCTTCGCTCAGGTAAGCAGAGAATTCTTTCCGGTCGATCGTACGCATAACGTATAAGTGCGCCACATAGTCATCGCCGAGCGACGCGGGCAGCTTTACTGGCAGACCTGAGAACGCCTGGTTGTAGCGTGTGGCAATCGCCCGCCTTTGTGCGTTGCAATGGTCCAGCTGCGGCAGCTTGATGCGCAGGACGGCGGCCTGGAGTTCGTCGAGCCGGCTATTGCGGCCGCCCTGCAGCGTGACATGATACTTTTTAGACCAACCATACTGGCGCAATTGGCGAACGCGCTCTGCAAGCTGAGCGTCGTTGCTAACCACCGCACCACCATCACCCAGCGCACCCAGGTTTTTGGTGGGGTAAAAGCTGAAGCAGCCCATTACACCCCAAGACCCCGCCACCTTGCCCTGTCGACGTGCACCGTGCGACTGAGCGCAATCCTCGATCACTGGCACGCCGTGGGCGTTGGCGACTTCAAGAATCGAATCCATATCGGCCAACTGGCCGTACAAATGCGTGACGATCACAGCTGACGGCGTCTGTGCCATGGCGTGCGCCAGTGATGCCGGGCTTAAGGTCAGTGTTTGCGGATCAACGTCCACATACAGTGGTGTGGCCCCTACCGCGTGTATGGCAAAGCTACTGTAGAAGCCGGCATTCGCGACCGTTGCAACGGTATCGCCCGCCTTGATGCCCAACGCGCGCAAGGCCAGTTCCAGGGCATCACTGCCGTTTGCCAGGCCCACGCAATGGTCGACGCCGCAATATTGGGCGAACTCGTTCTCAAAACCCTTGACCTCTTCACCCAGCACGAACCAGGACCGGTCCAGCACCCGCGATATGGGCGTCGTGAAGTCGAAGCCGGCATTGGCCAGAGAGCTGGAAAATAAAGGAATCATATCGATTTTGCAGTAAACATCGTGAGTGCGAATAGCGTCGGCAAGGCCGCCAGAACCAACGGCACTGCATGCCGTTCCAGCCTGTTCCGCGCGAGTAAGGCGACCACGCAGATTATAGGGAATAGATAGCGCCCCTGCGCCTGGTAGCCTTCACTGACGCTGTAATACAGCGAGGCGCAAAACGCCAACACAACTCCAGCACCCACCAAGATCCAATTTCTCTTCTTGTCGACCACCGCAACCACGCATATCCAGGCGAAAGCCGCCATAGGCACCGCCAGCAATGCCAGGGATATCGGAAAAGACATATAACCGAATACGCCAAAGAAGGAGTGCAATGAGGACTCGTACCACGCGGGGGTAAAGATAGGCGACCAGTCATACGCGCTGACCCCCTTAAGGACACGCTGGTAACTGGCGTCAACAATGGAAAAGGGAACGACCTGGACGTCGGTGGTTTCGAGTAGCCGCTGGTGGGCCGCCGCGACATAGTTCGTACCCGCCAAATACTGGTCCACAAAATTGAAGATGCGGCGGTAAAACCATAGCGGGAAAGCCGCTACGAATAGCAAGACGTGCCTGGGCGACAAGCTGATATCGTGCCGCCGTATCCACCACACCAGTGGCAGCAGCGCCAAAATCGCCAGGTAGTTGGCTTTTGCATTGACCAACAGGAAGACGGCGAGTAACCAATGGACGGGCTTCGAGCGCTCGTCCAGAAACAAAGCCAAAGCCAAAAAGCCCATGACGAAGCTCAGAGAATCGCCATTCAAATACGTTGCCGTATAGGCCAACTGAGGAATGATGACCCAGCAAAGCATATACGCCAGCGCCACCGGCGTGGCAAAAAACCGCGCGCCTAAACCCAGACCGGCAAACACAAGCGCCAACTGCGACAAACGAAACACGAACAAAGCGTCTACCCCGGGCAGCAGCCACGCCAGCAGATTATGCAGCTTCGCGGTCAGCAAATAGCCCAAGTCGCCGGATGCACCCAGCACATAATTGCTTTGCCAAATGGGATTGGCATACGTGGCATCCCCTGCAAAGAGAGACGGCGGGCGAAGGTGGTCTATATACCAGTAGTAGGATGGAAAGTGCATCCACTCGTCCGGTCCATGGTTGTGCGGAAGCGTCCAGGCCATACCAGCCACCACCGCCATGACGCATAAAAATCCGACCACCACAGCGGCATGTTGATGCTTGGCCAGGCGACAAAAGCCTTGAAGTACCGGCACTGCCAGCGCCATAAAGAGAGCGAGAAACAACGCGTCGAAAGAATAACGCTGCACCGTCGTAGGCGTGGACTTCGTCAGATCGACTTGTAAAGCGGTATCGGCGCCTGCAGTAGCGCTTGTCACGCCTTCAACCGGCGGGCCGCGGCTTAGCATGGCCTCATCGTCGTAGACCGAATACGTCGTCGTCAGCAATGTGCGCTTTGAAACGATTATGGGCAGGACCGATGCCGCCTGGGGACTGACAAACGATATGCGGAGTTGGGCGACACCCCGGGCATTGAAGGACACACCACTGCAAAAGGCGTCTTGAGCCTGGAAGTAGTCCTGGGTGCTCAACATCTTTGTGGCGACGGTGTCGCGGCCTGCCCCGACGACCTCCACACGAAGGCTCTGCCCACTGGCCAACATACCGGTATTCAGAAAAACACGCTCTGACGGCCAACCGACAGAAGCCGCAATCAGTAAACCGAACATTAGCAGTACAAACGCCGCCGGCCAGCGACGAATGCTCAGGCACTGAAGCAGGCGACATGGTCGGATGGTCTTATTTTCTTGGTTCACAAAGCGGCACTATGGCGTAGGCGCATTCAGCGAAGCGCGGGAGGCTAAGGGGCACCCATTGAAGCAAAGAAAAAAACCCAAGGCAAGCACCACCGTTCGACGATGGCTCACTGGCAAAGCCAAGAGCGGATGAGACCACATAGCACCTAACAGCAATTTAACAAATTTATTGTTGGCCGAAGGCTTATTTCATCCAATAGTACAGCGCTGACGTCCAGACCGACGTCTTCACATTGCCACCAACCTTGCGGCTCAGTATATCGCACTGTCAACGCGGATGGAACGTATGCGGTCCATCTCCCCCATAATTGTTAGCCCTGCGGCATTCAGGCATCGTGTCGGTTCTTTGCGAATAACGGAGAAGCGCAGATGTCAGTTCGGAAAAATCCGGGTCAGGATTATTGGGAAACC
>JACCET010000020.1 GCA_013416405.1 Alcaligenaceae bacterium | reverse complement strand
ATCTTCTCCTTGGGTTTACCGAGCCCGACGGCGCTGCGAATAACCGCCATAGGCGAACAAGTGGACGAGGGTGGGGAATCCTTGGGGATGGCCGCAGCAAGTCTGCCGCGGCAGCGGGTAGGTCACGACCGAATGAAAGCGAGAAGATCAGCGTTCAGCACTTCAGCATTGACGGTCAGCATGCCATGCGGGAAGCCCGGATAGGTCTTGAGTGTGCCGTTCTTGAGAAGCTTGACCGACTTAAGTGCGCTGTCCGCAATCGGAACGATCTGATCGTCTTCACCGTGCAGGACGAGGGTAGGTACGGTGATCGCCTTCAGGTCCTCCGTCTGGTCAGTTTCGGAGAAAGCTTTGATGCCGTCATAGTGGGCTTTGGCGCCGCCCATCATGCCCTGGCGCCACCAGTTCTGGATCACGCCTTCCTGGACCTTGGCGCCATCGTGGTTGAAACCGTAGAACGGCCCGGCCGGAACGTCGCGATAGAACTGTGCGCGGTTTGCAGCGAGCGCCGAGCGGAAGCCATCGAATACTTCGATCGGAACACCCTCCGGATTGCTGGCGGTCTTGAGCATCAGGGGCGGGACGGCGGAGACTAAGACTGCCTTAGCGACGCGGCCGGCCGGCTGGCCATGTTTTGCGACGTAGCGCGCGACTTCGCCGCCGCCTGTGGAGTGGCCAATATGGACGGCATTCTTCAGGTCAAGTGCTTCGACGACGGCGAAAGCGTCGGCAGCGTAATGGTCCATATCGTGACCGTCGGCGACCTGAGCGGAGCGGCCATGGCCGCGGCGGTCGTGAGCAACGACACGATAGCCCTGGGAGAGGAAGAACAGCATCTGGCCATCCCAATCGTCCGAGGAGAGCGGCCATCCGTGGTGGAAGACAATTGGCTGGGCATCCTTCGGGCCCCAGTCCTTATAAAAAATGTCAACGCCGTCTTTGGTGGTAATGATAGCCATTTTCTTAATTCCTTCAGTTGGTTTGCTGAGCACGACGGCGCTCCAATTAACTGCATGGAACGCCGTGGGGCGTCGCGTATTAGAGTTGCGCGAGACCGCCGTCAACCGCGACTTCGCTGGCGGTCATGAAGCTGCTGTCCGACGACGCGAGAAAGGCTGCCGCCGTCCGACCGGCGAAGTGTCTAGACTTTCAATTGTTCGGTAAGGAATAGATTTTTCCTGTACTGAGGTTTGTATAAGGGGTATGGTAATTAGATTCAGTCGATTTGATAATCGGCGTCTTTGCAATAAAACCTATTCCAAATAAGAATGAATAAATTCAGTGAAATGAACGCGTTCATCTCCGTGGTCGAAACGGGGGGGTTCTCTGCTGCTGCACGGAAAACTGGAGAGTCGCAATCAGCGATCAGCAAAGCCGTCAACGCGCTGGAAAAGCGCTTGGGCGTTGCACTGCTGCATCGGAGCACGCGCAAAGTGACGCTGACCGATCAGGGACAGAAGTACTACGAGCGTACCAAGCCATTGCTCGACGAAATCCTTGTTGCGGATAGCGAGCTAACCAGTAGTGTGCAGGATGTTTCGGGCTCGGTTCGGATCGCAGCGCCTTCGACATTCGGTCGTCTGCACGTGTTGCCATTGCTTCCCGAACTGCTGTCGCGCTATCCCGGGCTGCAGGTCGACTTGGTGTTGTCCGATGCGCTACGCGACATGGTCGACGATCGGATCGATCTGGCGATACGCGTCAGTCAGGTCAACGATCCAGATTCCGTTGTTCGGCGAGTAGCCAGCACATCTCTGGTCTGCGCCGGTTCCCGACACTACTTCACGCGACATGGAGCCCCGAAGACACCAGCCGACCTCGCCAACCACAACTGCCTGATTTACGGCCAAATGACCGAATGGATGTTTACTGGCCCGGAAGGCCACTTGAGCATCCCGGTGCGTGGCACGCTATCCTCCAACAGTGTAGAGACAATCCTGGCCGGCGTGATGGATGGCGTAGGCATCGGTCTATTTCTTCGCGCATCACTGGTCGGGGAATTCGAGGCCCCAGACCTGATTACGGTGCTTGATGAGTTTCTGAACCAACCGCGCGACGTCAGCCTCGTTTGGCCCAAACGCCGGTTCGTGCCGACACGGGTGCGGTGTGCGACCGACTTTCTGGCTACGGCGCTCTCAGCGCGTATCTAGATCAGAAGAACTCGCGGCATTCCTCGCGCGAGCTCAAGCCGCCGTCGAGTACTGCGGCATCGTCCGTTTACAGCAAGCAGGGTGAAAACCCGACGGCCGGCGCTGTCACGGGCCATACAGCTGTCAACACACCAAAGATACAAATCAATACAAAATGGTATTTGACTCATCTATCTAGTAGTAGGTAAGATACGTTTCATGGTTGAGAGAAACAAGCAGCATCTTCCAACCGCCGCGCCGAAAGCGCGTTTTTATTTCATCAGACATCTATCTACTAATAGATAAATTTAAGTCTGACTTACCCTCTACTGATTAGGACTCCACCATGAAAACCTTTGCCTCCTTACTGCTGATTTCCGCCACCCTGACAGGCACCGCCGTGTATGCCCAAGACAACCAGAGCACCTCAGTGACCCGCGACCAAGTCGTGGCTGAGCTGCAAGCGGCCAAGGCTGCCGGGCAATTGAGCGTCGGCGAGCTTGACTATCCACCCGTCATCAACCAAACCAGCACGCTGACCCGCAGCCAAGTCGTGGCGGAACTGCAAGCTGCCAAATCGGCTGGACAATTGAGTGTTGGCGAACTTGACTACCCGCCCACCGTCCACCACGCCAGTTCGGTGACGCGTGCAGAAGTCGTGGCAGAGCTGCAAGCTGTGATTGCCGCAGGAGAATTGTCAGACCCTGCTGCCTGAACACGAGCAGGTATGTAACAAAGCTGCCCAGATCCGTGCAAACGATCGTTATGCGACTGGCAAAAAAGGTCGTCCCAACAACTGCGTTTGATTCGCTTTTTATTTTCCACACTTATCTATCTATAAATAGATAGATAAGTGGGCAACATTCAACTTTTCACTTATCAGGAACCCATCATGAAAACCTTTGCTTCCCTATTGCTGATTTCGGCCACGCTGACCGGCACCGCCGTCTATGCCCAAGACAACCAGAGCACCTCGGTGACCCGCGCCCAAGTCGTGGCGGAACTGCAAGCGGCCAAGGCGGCCGGACAATTGAGCGTTGGAGAACTTGACTACCCGCCCACCGTCCACCACGCCAGTTCGGTGACGCGTGCAGAAGTCGTGGCAGAGCTGCAAGCTGCGATTGACGCAGGAGAATTATCGAACCCACCGGCCTGACCGACGCGTGGCGCGCTTAAAGACAATACACGTTTTCACTAGGCGGCTCCGCCCGGCTCTGGCATGGCGGTCCGCTTCGTTTTTTCCGTAACAGGATCATTTGAACCCATTTAACTACTTGGTAGCGTCCTTATTATGAACACCGAAACCACCCGCACACAGATCATGCAACATGCCCAGCGCCTGGTCCAGGAGCGCGGCTATAACGGCTTCAGCTACCGGGACATATCTGCGCTGATCGGCATCAAAACGTCCAGCATTCACTATTACTTCCCACAGAAGGAAGACTTGCTGCTGGCAGTCGTACAGCAATATCACGCCCGATGGCAGGCAGCCGTACAAGCGATTGATACCAGCCTGAGCGCCGACGCCAAGCTACGTGCATATGTCGAGATGCACCGGCAAACCTTCTGCAACACCGAACGTATTTGTCTGGCCGCAGCACTGGCAGCTGAATTGGCGTCCCTGCCTACTGATGTACGGCGGGCGATCCAGGATATTTATGGGGCGAACGAGGAATGGCTGGCACAGGTACTGGAGCAGGGCGTCCGCGAGGGGAGTCTGTGCGTGCCGGGCGATGTGGGCACTGCAGCGCGCTCGATGTTTGCGGCGCTGCAAGGCAGCCTGGTTACCGCTCGCCTGTTTAATAACAGTAATCGTATAAAAGATCTGCTGCAGGCTGTGCTCACTCTGCGCGAATGAGTGTGTTGACACCCATCAGGCCGAGGAAGGTGGTGCCTTGACCGACGCCACGACGTCTTGCAGCCGGCTTGGCATCTGAAAGAGACGGGCGGTCATTAAAGATCCCTGGAATGCGGCGAACAGGTAACGCCCAGCCGTTTCCGGATCACCCGACCAGGCTACGGTGCCATCGCGTTGACCATCAGCAACGACTTTGCTCAGCCAGGACTCGTGCGTACGGTAGAAAGACTGCAAGGCCAGCCGTGCCCGATCGGACAGCGATGACAAGTCGGCGGCCAGCATGCCGCCCAGGCATACTTGGTCAGCGGGAGCGCCATCGACCAGTGCTGCATAGCAAGTCAAGCGTTCGTATGCCGGTAGCGTTGTATCAATATCCTGCATCCGGCTGGCTGCGTGTGCAGCGTAGTTGTCAATGGCCTCGATGAGCAAGTCGTCTTTACAGGGAAAATAGTAGTGAATGCTGGATGTCTTGACCCCCACCCGATCGGCCAGATCCCGATAGCTGAAGCCGTTATAGCCCCGTTGCCGGATAAGGGTCTGGGCATGATCCAGGAGTTGTTCGCGGGTGGTGGTATTCATGTTTCGATTGTTACCTACTAGTAGGTTGAGAGTCAAGAAGAAGCATCAACCATGCGTCGCGTTTCTGTAGCGATTTAGATGCCGTCTCCTGTAGGTAGCTGTGCGGCAACTAGCGACCCTGGTCATTCCTTGCTATCAGGAAATATACATTCGCCATTACGGACTAGTGTCTTCACCTCTTCGCTCACCTGCATGGCGTTTTCATAGTTAATTCTTAGTGCTACTTGTATTTGACAAGTTAAATTGCTAATATCACTTGCGTTTTGCAAGTGATAAGAATAGCATGTTTCTATGTTGAGCACGGTCAGCAGATTGCGCCGGCCACTCCATGCATGATCGGCCCCATATCAGTAAGGAAACGCACATGAGCACTATCAGTATCATCGGATCAGGTGGCATGGCCGCAGCGATCGCCGGCCTTGCCGCCAAGGCCGGCTACTCAGTCGAGGTGATGAGCCGCGACGCCGCCAAGGCTCGGACGCTGGCCGAGCAGATCGGCACCCGAGCGACGACAGGCAGGTTCTGCGCTGCCCCGGCTGGCGATATTGTCATTCTGGCGGTTCCGTACGCCGCTGTTCTCAACGTGGTGAAGCAATACGGCGAAAAACTAGCAGGCAAGATCCTCGTCGACATTACCAACCCCGTCGCGTCCGACCTCACAAGCTTTGTGACGCCTGGCGACAGTTTCGGCGCGCAGGAGATCGCCAAGGCCGCCCCTGCCAATGCGGTGATCGTCAAAGCATTCAACACCCTGTTCTCTCACGTCCTGGCTGCTGGTTCATTCCAGGGCCGCCCGTTGGACGTGTTCATCGCCGGGGACGATGCGCAGGCGAAGGCACGCGTCGCGGCGTTCATCGAGAGTCTCGGACTGCGGCCGATGGATACCGGACAGCTGCCCATGGCACGGACGCTGGAGCACGTCTGCCTGCTGTCGCTGGGCCTACTCGCCCATTCCATCAAGCACACCAACTTCTCAATCGGCGTCAGCCTTCCCGACTGCGCGCACCCGTAGCACCACTTTCTCATCTCACATCACTCACAAGGAACAGCAATATGCGAGTTTTCGTTACTGGAGGAACCGGCCATATCGGTTCGTACATCATCCCGGAGCTTATCGCTGCGGGTCATGAGGTGACTGGCCTGGCCCGGTCAGACGATTCCGCGGCTGCAGTGTCCGCGCTCGGCGCGAAGGTGCGGCGCGGGGATATTTCCGACCTCGATGGGCTCAAGGCAGCGGCGGCGGAATCCGACGGCGTCATTCACGTCGCGCACAGGCAAGACCTGCTTCCGTCCGGCGGGATCGACGCAGTGGCTGCCGCAGAGCTCCAGATCATGCTCGCGTACGGCGAGGCACTGGCGGGAACCGGAAAGCCGCTGGTTGCGTCGGGAAGCATTGGCTCGCCCGGGTGGGAAAACCTGGGTCGACCAGCCACCGAAGAGGACCCAGCCCTTCCCGGCGGCGACGCATACAAGGGTACCCTGCGGGTTCGTAACGTCGTGGAGCTCGCCGTTATCGGCCTTGCCGAGCGGGGCGTGCGGTCTTCGATCGTGCGGATTCCTCCCATCGCGCACAGCACGACCGATGCCGGCTTCCTTCCACTACTGACCGGGCTCGCGAAGGAGAAGGGCGTCATCGGCTACCCGGGAGAAGGCGAGAATCTGTGGCCAGCCGTGCACAGCCGCGACCTCGCCTCCTTGTTCCGTCTAGCGCTAGAGAAGGGGCCAGCTGGCAAATATTGGCACGGCATTGAGGGCGAAGGCATCCGGTTCCGCGAGATTGCCGAGGCAGTTGGCAGCCGTCTGGGCCTGCCTGCCGTGAGCATTCCCGCAGACGTACTGATGCTGCCGGGATACTTTGGCTTCCTCGCGAATTTGGTCACGTTGGATCTCCCCGCGTCCAATGTGATTACCCGCGAGAGCCTAGGCTGGGAACCGGCTCATCCCAGCCTGTTCGCCGATCTGGATAACGGCCATTACTTCCCTGCCGGCTGATGAGCTGAAGCAGGTACTACACCAACTCATAAGGAAACGACACATGAGCGCTATCAAAACTATCAGCATCATCGGCGCAGGAGGCATGGCCACGGCGATTGCGGGCCGTACCATCAAGGCTGGACTCCCCGTCGAGGTGATCAGCCGCGACCCTGCCAAGGCGCTGGCGTTGGCCGACAAGCTTGGCGTCGGAGCGACCACAGGGACGTACGGCGCCGCGCCAGCGGGCGACATCGTCATCCTCGCGGTACCGTATAGCGGTGCGGCGGCGGCGGTGGCTGATTTTGGGAACACGCTAGTCGGCAAGGTGATTATCGACATCACCAACCCGGTCGCCCCCGACCTCTCGGGCCTAGTTACCCCCAGTGGCAGTTCTGGCGCGCAAGAAATTGCCAAGGCCGTTCCGGCCGGCGCGCATGTCGTGAAGGCGTTCAACACCTTCTTCGGCCATATCCTTGCCCGGGGTGGTCGCCTCGACGCATTTATCGCAGCCGACGATGCCGAGGCCAAGGCGCGCGTCTCGACTTTCCTCGACAGTCTCGGGTTGCGTCCGCTGGATGTCGGCCGCCTGCAGATGGCCCAGACGCTCGAGTCACTCGGTTTGCTGATGATCGGCCTGGCAAAAAACGGCGCTGGCACCTTCGACATTGCCTTGCACGTCGATATCGGCTGAATCACCGGCACCACGTCCTCGCCGGCAGGCTCACAACACAACTGGGGGCAAGTCATTTCGATCGGGTTCGATCAGGTCCGGCACGATCCAACATGACTGGACGTTTCTTCGGCCTTATCTATTCCTGACTCCCAGGAAAGACACATCCGCCGTTCCGGACCAACGCCTTTACCTCATCGCTCACCTGCATGGGGTTTTGACGTAGCCGCGCGCCGAATTCCTTGCCGGGCAGCCCGTACGATTTCGCATCGTGCTGCGCACTCCAAAGGATGATGTTAAGCAGGATGGGAATCAGATCCAGGCCCTTCTCGGTCAGCGTGTAGAAATCCTTGCGCCTGTCGGTGGGGCTAGGCGCCCTCGAAAGAATCCCTTGCTCCTCAAGAAAGGCAAGGCGGGAAGCCAGGATATTGGTCGCGATTCTCTCTTCCGATTTCAGGAATTCGCCATATGTCTTCTTGCCAATAAAAACGATGTCGCGAATGATCAAGAGCGACCACCGGTCGCCGAAGATCTCCACGCCGTAGTTCACTGGGCAATGAGATCGAAGGTCTTCTTTGCTCGTCGTTTTCATAGTTAAGTTGCGCGTCGTTTTCATAGCTAAATCTTAACATTACTTGTGTTGAGCAAGTTAAATATTAAACATCACTTGCGTTTTGCAAGTAATAAGAATAGCATGCTTCTATGCCTTACCAAACAATTTTCCATACAACCCCAACGAAGGATGCATGACATGAACAGACTAAATGGAAAGACCGCCGTGATCACCGGCGGCGCTACCGGCATCGGCCGCGCCGCAGCAAAGCGCTTCATCGAGGAAGGCGCCTTCGTCTTCATCTTTGGTCGCCGGCAGGAAGCGCTCGACGCCGCTGTGGCAGACCTCGGGTCCAATGCCCGCGCAGTGAAAGGTTCGGTCTCCGATCTGGCCGACCTAGACCGCCTTTACGCGGCGGTGAAGGCCGAGCGCGGAACCCTCGACATCGTCTTCGCCAATGCCGGGGCAGGGAGCCCGCTCCCGCTCGGCGAGATTACCGCCACGCACATTGACGAAACCTTCGACACCAATGTAAAGGGTACGATCTTCACGGTCCAGAAGGCGTTGCCTTTGATGGGCCAAGGCGGTTCGATCATCTTGACCGGATCGAGCGCCGGCACCACGGGCGCTCCGGCAATGAGCGCCTACAGCGCGAGCAAGGCGGCCGTGCGTAACCTCGCACGGACCTGGGCGGAGGACCTGAAGGGCACCGGTATCCGGGTAAACGTGCTGTCGCCCGGCGCGACCGCAACCGAACTCGCGAAGGAAGCGCTGGGCGAAGAGGGCCAGAAGATATATGCCTCGATGACTCCGCTTCAGCGTATGGCCGATCCGGCAGAGCTCGGGGCGGCAGCGGCCTTTCTCGCATCGCCGGACAGCAGCTTCATGACCGCCAGCGAAGTCGCGGTTGACGGCGGTCTCGCGCAACTCTAATAAACGACGTCCTACGGCGCTCCAAATTAATCGGAACGCCATAAGGCTCGGTAAATCAAAGGTGAGTC
>JACCET010000001.1 GCA_013416405.1 Alcaligenaceae bacterium | reverse complement strand
GGTTTCCCAATAATCCTGACCCGGATTTTTCCGAACTGACATCTGCGCTTCTCCGTTATTCGCAAAGAACCGACACGATGCCTGAATGCCGCAGGGCTAACAATTATGGGGGAGATGGACCGCATACAGAATATTGGCGGCCACGTTATGCGGGATTCCACCATGGAAACCGGGACGACGACGATAGCCCACCTGAGCACGCCAGCCGCGGCTGCGCATCAAGCGTGCCACGCGATGGCGGCTACAGGATTCGCCCAAGTCACATAAGTCGTGATGCACCTTGCGGTAGCCATAAACCCGGCCGCTGTCCACCCAGGACGGCTCCACCAAGGCCAACAACCGCTGGTCTTCATGATGGCGCTGGCTATGCGGATTACGCCGCCAAGCGTAATAACCGCTGGGATGAACCTCGAGCACTTCGCAGAGTCTGCGCACGGTGTATTGAGTCGAGTGCTGCCGAATAAACGCGTACTTTAGCCTGACTCCCTGGCAAAGTACGCGGCGGCCTTTTTTAAGATATCGCGCTCTTCAGTGAGTCGCTTTACCTCTGAGCGCAAACGCCGAAGCTCAATGGCCTCAGCGCTGTCTTGTTCGCGTTGCTGTGCCGACTTGCCGTAGCGTTTGACCCACACGTACAGGCTGTGGGTCGATACCCCTAACCGCTTGGCCACTTCGGCCACTGGGCGCTGATGTTGGGTGATTTGCTTCACCGCTTCAAGTTTGAATTCTTCCGTAAATCGGGCCGTGCTCATAATCATCTCCTCAGTGAGTATTATGAGGCTAAAAAGTGTCTAGCAAACCCTGGTCGATTCAAGATACGGGCCAACCAGATGTCTACTTGGATCTCACGAAAGGAATTCTTGTTAAGAACGAGGGCTTGCTGTTTAGCCAAGATGGCTCCAATCCGTACCTTCGATTCGACGATCCCGCCATAGGTCTTGCACGCTTGCTTGCACTGTTGTCGAAAGTGACCGGTCGCTTAATAATGCGTAGTGTGCGATGGGACGCATATATCTCATGACTACCGCAGGCTTAGCATCCACATGCGGGCGACTGCCGAACGCACTCGCCCGCCTCGCTGCCAACAAGTCTGCCACTCCAGAGGCCGCTATGGGTCGGTCTTGTTGAAGAAGGGGGACGACATCAGTCGCAGCCCAGTCAACCAAGCGAGAACGGATCTCTTTGCTCCACTTTTTTTCCTGAAACTTGCTCGCTGGGAGTGGATCGTTTGTGTCGCCGATCAGATCGGGCGCAATGGCTCGGATGTCGTAGGTGAGATTTACATTTTCGGAGAAACGTGAATGACACCATAAGCCTTCGACAAGGAGGTGCCGCCTGTGAATACCAGGTGTGAAGCATAGGGAGCGGTGAAAATGTGTCGCAACGACCATACTACCCAGACATCTTTTTCCAACAGATGAGGAGGGCGCCCCGACATGTGGGTAGCCCGCTCAAGCGCTTCCAGGCGATCATTGATGGAAAGACTGAAGAACTCAGCCATGGGACACCAGAGCGCTGATTTCCTGTGCCATCCAGGTCGGTAGACGTGCACGTGCTGAAGTCACTTTTTCCATTTCAGCGGGTGATAGTTTGGCGCGCAACGTACGTATTGCCTTACCGGATCTTTCTGGTCCCAGCCAGGCCAGTGCACGCACCATATCGCCAGCGGCGCGGCCGGGGTAAATCAATTGCCATTCCGGTGCATGTCGCAGTTCTACTTTTTGTGCCCCGAGCGTCAAGCGTCGGCTTGGGCCGGAGGTCAGGTAGATGGCCTGCATAGGAACTTGTGCTGTGAGGCCGAGTGCATTGGCAGAGGACGCACCGTGCGGCACGATGACTTCGCCACGTTGCTTAGCCAGATTTTCGACCATCTTGGCTGTTGAGGGCGCACGGGTGCCAAAGCGGTTTTCGATCGGCAACACATAGATGCCACGGCCCGCACGCAACAAACGACCGCGCTGAACGAGGCGGGACAGGGCCTGATCTACGGCAGCGCGGTTGCCCAGATGCAGTAACTCTTTTGCGACCAAAGGCGCGCCCTCCGGTAAACCGGTAGCGTGCTCAAGTATTTTTTGGGAAAGAGTCTGCATAAGGCTGCCTCCTGACTGGTAGAAATATAGCAAAGTTTCTGGCACTTTTCAGGATGAGCGGAGGACCATAGGACTTGTAAGTATCATGGATGGTCTTGGGAGTCTTTACCGTTGCTGAACACAACTTTGGTGTGCTGTAAGCTCATCACCTTGCGCGACGACGCTGATTCCGCATCTGCTGGAGGCGCTGATGGTGAGGGGTAGAGGGTTCAGGCGAAGGCAACAGTTCGGAGCTGAATTTTAGAAAATTTATTTGAATCGTAGTTTAACTACGATAATTAGGATGATATAAAATTGACAGTTATTTAGAAAAAATGCTTCAATCGGGGTATGGCTACGACTAATCAAAGCAAACTAAACGCACTTTACACCAAACTTGCGCCAGGTATGCCACTGACCTCTGAGGATTTGGCGAGATTGGGCATTTCCGCAGACTTGGCCGTTCACTACGTTAAGGCAGGTTGGCTCACGCGGCTCGCACGGGGAGTGTACTGTCGTCCGAACGATACCTTGGCCCTTCATCCCAGTCTGTTGTTATTGCAGCGCCGGTTTGAAGGGCTGCATGTCGGCGGCAAATCGGCACTAGATTGGTATGGCGTTCGCCAGTACGTGTCGCAGAAGCCGGTGCTGCACCTATATGGATGGGCGACGGGGCGACTACCGGAGTGGTTCACAGAGCGTTTTCCAGCCGAGTACCACCGCAAACGCTTGTTTAACGAGCAGCCTGGCGCGTTGCTGCATGTCGGGCCCTTCGAGAAGCGCGTCGGCGCGCCGCACGTGTCAGCACCGGAGCGGGCATTGCTAGAACTGCTGAGTGAAGTCGGTGTGCGTCAGCCGTTGCAGGAGGCCCGTGAACTTGTCGAAAGCGCTTACAGCTTGCGTGCTGACATACTACGTGAGCTATTACAGCGTTGCACCAGCGTCAAAACCGTTCGGCTGTGCCTTCAGCTTGGCAGCGAAGTATCGGTGCCCTGGGTGGCTAAACTCGACCCGGCCGCACTGCCGACTGGTAGCGATCGACCCTGGGTGTCTCGCTCGGCCGACGGCTTGCTGGTGCTCAAGCCATGAATCAAGCCTATCTCGATACGGCACGATTGCTGACGCAGGTGGCGCCATTGGTGTTTGTAGATGACACTTTTGCCTTGAAAGGCGGCACCGCGATCAACCTGTTCGTGCGCGACATGCCGCGACTGTCGGTTGATCTCGATCTGGTCTTTCCCGACCACACGTTACCGCGTGAAGATGCCTTGGTGCGTATCAACGAGGCTGTTCGGCAGGCTGCCGAGCGGCTGAAGAAGAGAGGGTTTCAGACGCATGCGCCTGCGGCAGCAGCAGGGGAGACCAAGCTGTTGGTGCGTAATGGAGCCGTGCAGGTCAAGATCGAAGTCAACTTTGTGATGCGTGGCACTGTGCAGCCAGTGCGTCGCGCTTCGCTCACGCCGGTTGCACGCGACGTATTGATGGCGGACCTGGAAATCCCCGTAGTGTCGCTAGAGGACGTGTATGGCGGCAAGCTGGTGGCTGCATTGGATCGTCAGCATCCACGCGATTTGTTTGATGTGATGCAGCTCTTTGCGCAGGAAGGCATCACGCCCGGCATTCGGCGCGCCTTCGTCGTTTACCTGGCTAGCAGCAATCGGCCCCTCCACGAGGTGTTGTTTCCGGCATTGCGGGATATTCGGCATGACTACGAGCACAATTTCCATGGCATGACTGCCGAGCCGGTGCCGCTCGATGCATTGCTTGCTGCGCGAGAGCGCATGATATCCGAGGTCCAACAGAACCTGGACGACAATGAGCGGCGTTTTTTACTCTCCCTAGTCGGTGCAGCGCCAGAGTGGTTATTGCTGGATATCGACCATCTCGAACACCTGCCCGGCGTACGTTGGAAGTTGCGCAATCTGGTGCAGTTGCAAAAAACCAATCGGAAGAAGTTTGCCGAACAGGCCGATGCCTTGGCAGCAAGATTTGCCTCCATCACATTTCCAAGCACAGGAAAGGAGTAAGCATGGAAGTCCTGTATTTTCTCAAAGATCGCACGAGGCTTATTCGTCAGTACTACGAGTGCGCGGCGCAGCCCTTCATCGAGATCATGAGGAAGATCGAAGCGAAGGAGGAGCCTTACGTTCCTCCGTACAGCGAGGACGGGGAACCCGCTTTTCTCAGTGAATGGATTGATGCGAGTGAACTGTTGGAGGTCACGGGTCGCTGCTGTATCTCCATGCTATCCGCGTCGCTGCAGCTCTACTTCAGGACTTGGGAACGCCAATTGGGGCTGAGTTGCGGAAAGGAGTTTGCGGCTGCGTTTAAGAAGGAAGGGCTAGTGCGGGGCTATCAGACTTGCTTGGGCGACAAAGTTGGAATCGATTGGAGTCGCTGTCCAGCCGACCTCTCCATCATCGAGCAAGTGATACTTGCGCGGAACCGTGACCAGCATCCCGAAAGCATTACGACGGTCAGAATAACCCATGCCGAAAAGGACTGGAAAAGCTATCCGCAACCGTTCTTTCTGAGCGAGCGGGAAAGCGATCTATTTCAAGACAGCGATGACGCGAGCTGGTTAATGTCGCCGTCGCTTCATGTTTCGCGGGACAAACTGATGACTGCTATCGACCAAGTAGAGTGCTTGTGCGAATGGCTCGAAGAAAAGATGTTTGATGCCAAGTATCCTTCGCGGATGCGTCGCGATTGAATAGGAGGATGTGTGCTCCAAATTGCCACTGGAAAGTTGTTTACTAGACCTGCGGGCAGGGAAAACCTTTTGCGAGGCATGCTCTATACGAACGCCATCCTCGCCCGAGAGAATACTGTCGACACAGTCGCAGGACGACTGTTGCCGTCGTCGAGCTATTCGATACGTCCCGCTGTCCTGGTTTCCGAGTTCACTGAGCGCATGGAAGGTGAGGAACTAAAGCCGGGAGTGATTGCCTCCTCCGGCGTCGAGCCCTATCTTCAAGACTATTCGGTGGTGGTGTCTTTTTCGTTGAACTGTGTTTGTACGCCTGACGTTGATTTGGCCCGGAGACTGACCTCCGGGCAGCGCGGACTGGTTACGAGGGTTACTCCGCAGACGCTTGTCCGCAGGTTTTTCGATGGGGATATCTGGTGTAAGCCAGATGAATTGAAGTTTCTGGAAGATTTTGTTGAGAAGCTCATCGGACTGCCGCGACGCACCTTTCTAGGAGTGATGCGTGCGATTCGAACTTACGTCAACGGTATGCATCGCATTGCCGATGATCTGGAGTTGGCTTACACGTTACTTGTTGCCTCCGTGGAATCGCTCGCCCAAGATTTTGACGACCATAAGAGCGACTGGGAATCGTTTGATGAGCGCAAGCGAAAGGAGGTCGATGAGGCGTTGTCTGGGGCAGATGAAGTGATTGCGCAACGTGTCAGAGAGGCGCTATTGAGAGTTGAACACGTCGCGTTGGCGCGTCGCTTTCGAGAGTTCGCTGTGGCACATACTCCGTCCACGTACTTTCGGCAGGCTTCCGACACTGCCAATGAACCTTTGCTGGGAAGATCGGATCTTGCAGAAGTGCTCGGTACGGCCTACCAATCGCGATCCAAATATGTGCATCAACTCCGACAGCTACCGCATTCCGTGACATTGGGGCATTCCCAAGGCGAGACTGCCATTAACGGTCGGACCACGCATCTGACGCTTCAAGGACTGTCGCGTTTGATGCGTAGTGTCATCATTGAATTTGTCATGCGTCAGCCTACAATACTGCATGAACCATATGACTACCATCTGGAACGAAGTGGCGTTGTTCAAATGCGCATGGCGCCGCAGTACTGGATTGGTCGAGCTGAGGGTGACATTACGAAAGCTGGTCGCGATAAGTTGGAGGGGTTTCTACAGCAGATTGCATCTTGCCTTCTCAGAAAACCTGATGCAGTCGTGACTGATTTGAAGCCTGTGCTAGCAGTGGCTTGTAAGGTTGTTCCTCGTCTGGAGAAACGTTTAAGGTTGCCGTACTTGGCTTTGCATGCGCTTTTCAATATGAATGTAGTGAAGCAGGACTCTGCTGACATGCCGCCGGCAATCGAAGCGTTGATTCAAGAGGAGTTGGGAGAGCCCTCTTCGGAAGCTCTGATTGCCCATGCACTGGCTGGGCAAACCGTGACATGGTCATTGGAAGACCACCGAGTGGTTTTGAACACCTATTTCCGTCGGCGCGCTGCTGCTAATGGGCTGAGATTACCTCGGCTGTTTGAAGCAGCAATTACCTTGGAGTTGGCTGAACGACTTCGATGCGCAGGCGATATGGAAGGATGTCGCGAAGTTGTGGCGCTAGCAGTGGAGAACCATCCTGGACACACAGAGTTGTTGGAGTCCGAGACAAATTTGCTGCCTGAAGTTCCGATCAATTGGCGCGAGGTTATGCTGCCTCCTGCGGAGCAGCCGCAATAGCAAAGCGCCTGGCACTTGCCCATCCTTGATAGTCCCAGAAGAAAAAATTATGCTAGTCCACTACCACCATTGAAAATACAGTTTTGCCCACGTAGCTAACTAAACCGATTGCTCCTCAAGGAAGGAGACAAGGGGAGTTCTCTCCTGTATCCTTATATTCTGATTGATAATCGTGTTGTTAACGTTTACGCCCCGCAATTCGCTCCATCTCCCGCGCCAGCAAAAGATCTGCGTTTTTGACGGTAAACGCGACGATAAAGACACATGTCGATCACACCCAAGTCCTTTAACCATGCGGGTTGCGAGACCTATTGATGATGGAGTGGGAGTAGGGGTGAAGTATAAAATATGATATAAATCAATATATTACGTCTATCTTCTCATGTTGTTTATAGTTTCTCTGTAACTTGAACCTGATAGTGCATCGTTGGGCATTCCAACGATGCGTCGCCAGTTGTTTATCATCTAATTGCCAATACGCTGCTACCTAAAGCCCGTTAGCAATTAGTCCGCCACTAATCATCAATACCAGTAAAGACTGCTCTGGCTCCTTCAAAGGGACGATGTGTGGCTTAGGTTTGATGGTAGATTTGTGCACCTTTCTTTACAAACTCTATGGCTTTTTCTTGCAAGCCCTGGTGCAGGGCTTCATTTTCTTGCAAGCCTTTTTGCTTGGCGTACTCACGCACGTCTTGCGTAATCTTCATGCTGCAAAAATGCGGTCCACACATCGAACAAAAATGGGCGACTTTCATTGAGTCTTTAGGCAGGGTCTCGTCATGAAAGTCTTTGGCTGTATCGGGGTCAAGGCCCAAATTGAACTGATCGTCCCAGCGAAATTCAAAGCGTGCTTTAGATAAAGCATTGTCCCGTATTGCTGCGCCTGGGTGCCCTTTGGCTAGATCGGCAGCGTGGGCAGCAATTTTGTAGGTGATGATGCCGTCCTTGACATCTTTTTTATTGGGCAGGCCCAAGTGCTCTTTGGGTGTGACGTAGCACAGCATGGCAGTACCGTACCAGCCGATCAGGGCTGCGCCTATGCCCGACGTGATATGGTCATAACCTGGTGCAATATCAGTAGTCAACGGCCCCAAGGTATAGAAGGGCGCTTCATGGCAGTGCTTCAGTTGCATGTCCATGTTTTCCTTGATCAGGTGCATAGGCACGTGGCCAGGCCCCTCGACCATGACTTGCACATCGTGTTTCCACGCTACTTGGGTTAGTTCGCCCAGCGTTTTCAGTTCGGCAAATTGTGCTTCGTCATTGGCATCGTAGCCCGATCCTGGACGCAGGCCGTCTCCAAGGGAAAAGCTCACGTCATAGGCTTTCATGATTTCGCAAATATCTTCGAAGCGTTCATAAATGAAGCTTTCTTTATGGTGGGCCAGACACCACTTTGCCATAATCGATCCGCCGCGCGACACAATACCCGTCATGCGGTTGGCGGTCATGGGAATGAAGGGCAGCCGAACACCCGCATGAATCGTAAAGTAATCGACGCCTTGCTCGGCTTGCTCAATTAGTGTGTCACGGAATATTTCCCAAGTCAGATCTTCGGCTTTACCGTCTACCTTTTCTAGTGCCTGATAGATGGGCACGGAACCGATCGGCACCGGTGAGTTACGTATGATCCATTCGCGGGTTTCGTGGATGTTCTTGCCCGTCGACAAATCCATCACGGTGTCGCCACCCCAGCGTATCGCCCATGTCATTTTTTCGACTTCGTCACTGATGTTTGAACTTAGCGCCGAGTTTCCTATGTTGGCATTGATCTTGACCAGGAAATTTCTACCTATGATCATAGGCTCGCTTTCGGGGTGATTGATATTGGCTGGAATGATGGCCCGGCCCTTCGCAACTTCCTCGCGTACAAACTCTGGCGTGATCGAGTCTGGGATAGCGGCTCCAAACGATTGACCTGCGTGTTGACGCAGCAAACGTTCCACCAGCTTTTCACCATCTGGGCCGCTGGCGCGTAGCATTTCCATATAGCGTTCACGTTGCAGATTCTCGCGGATGGCGACGAACTCCATCTCGGGGGTAATAATGCCGCGACGTGCGTAATGCATTTGAGTCACGTTGTTTCCCGCTAGGGCGCGACGCGGTTTGCGGTTCAATTCAAAGCGCAGGGAATCAAGCTTTGCGTCTCGCAAGCGGGCTTGTCCATATTCGCTACTGGCACCGCTCAGCTGTTCGGTATCGTTGCGCTCTGCTATCCAGGTACTACGCACTGGGTCGAGCCCCTTACGGATGTCGATCTTGATCGACGGGTCGGTATACGGACCGCTGGTGTCATAAATGGTAAGTGGAGGGTTTGTTTCACCGCCGAACATCGTTGGCGTATCGTCTTGCGAAACTTCCCGAAATGGTACGCGGATATCTGGGCGTGAGCCTTGCTGATAAACCTTGTTTGATTGGGGAAGGGGGGCGATGGCGGCTGCGTCAACTTCGGCGCTGGCTGCTGAAAAGATAAGATTAGTGGTCAAGACATGCTCCAAAAAATAATAATGGAGCCGATAGGGGATAGACTCGTTTCAATCGGGCGGCATGAAGCCAAACGATATTAACGAGCGCGCTCCCAGCATCGGCATTATCCGTACTGGTACGAAGGGCCTTTCTCAACCCGCTGAAAATAGCGAGTACCCCTGCGTGCGAGCCAGTATAGGACATAAGCCTGTCACGTGGGTCTGCATGAAGCTTTAGGTGATGTAATCAGTTGGCTCGATGAGAGAATTCAACAGATACCACACCGCGCAAGGAGAACCGACGGAAAATAGGGACTGGTAGATGTCGTATTCGACGTCGGTATCATTCTGGGTAGGTCGCCCCGGGCGGGCATGCCAACCGTTGCGGGAAGAACTTCATGGATGTTCTTCGGTTTTATTTCTGATGATGCCAGGTGATGCCTGGGCAATGGCGATTTGTTCCGGCCGTGCCGTGCCGTGGTGTGGGAATTTGTACGGGCGCTATTGAACTTGACGTTGTTGAGCGAGTAGCATCTGCCCTTGTTCAGTCAGGTGATATTTCTGCAAGCGACAGCTTGGTTTGTTTGGCGTTGACATCCCAAGTAAGCCAGCGTCGAGTGGTGACTGCAGGTATCTTCGTCGCGCGTCAGGATTTGAACTAGCTCTGCTTCACAGTCATGGGATTTACTCAGTTGCAAATGGCTGCGTGACTCAGCCTATTGTGTTAAGACCATAGACGACTTTGGCAATGGATCCATTCAAGAGGGTATAAAAGCACCTTTCTAATACCACGACCCGGCGATTTGCCCGAAAAACACCATTTGTATACGAGAACGCGAAACTCCGTAAAAATCCTGGCAATATCAAGCAGCCTCAAGCAATATGAAGCTGGTTTCTGAGGATGGTATTTTGAATGGTATTGGCGAAGAGTGTAAAAATAAATCCAATGAAATCAATAGTGTTATTAATCTATTGACCATTGAGTGGGAGTAGGGCTGTTGTAAAATTTCTTATAAATCATTGTGTTATATAGATTTATTAAAGTAATTTATAGGGTATTGATGCGGCAGGACTAAGTACTTTCATTTTGCGGCCAATGCTGAGCAGAAGTATCTCAATTGAGATGTGCGTAAGCAACCGTTCGCATTTTCTTCGCGAAGCTGTGAAGCATCACAATACGGCCGTCAATCAAGGTGCAGTAAAACACTTGGGCGATACTTTCTGCTCCCTTTAACCGTAGCTCGAATAGGCCCTCGCCAAAAGCTTTGGTATGTGGCTCGCCCAAGTTCGGCCCGTTGTTTACCATCCGTAGCGAGAATGCTGCATAGCGTGCTTGAAGGGTCTTGGGTAAAGAAAGGATCTGAGCCTGCACTGGTTTACTGTAATAGGCGTCCGGCGTTGCCTTTCATGGGGTGGTAATTACTGACGATGATTATCCTCATCCAATTGCAACAAGCTGTCAAAAGCACCAGGGGCCACCACAACCTTGCGCGTTTTCCTCAGTCTGATCACAGTAGGGTCAAAATTCTGGATAATGTCGCGGTGCGTTTCATGCAGCCAGTCTTCGGTCTGCTTCCAGACCTCGGTTACATGGCACTCCACTCCATTGAAATTCCGTTCCAGCTGTCGGCAGTCCGAGAGGAAACTGCGCCAACGAATGCGCTTCAGAGCAGCGGAATTGTTGAACAAAAAAAGGGTGTTCGCCTCCCCATGTTCGCTGGTGTCCTTCATGAAGGCGGCTGGCGGCTGATCCTTGAATGACTCGCTGAGTTCAGTCCAGCGCTGCTGGATGTACTGATACCACTGCCGCTTTAGCTCTTCGAGTTGCGGTTCCAACCCACCGGCATCCACCTGCATATCCCAGAGAATGCCGCTCTTTTCCTGCTTTCCATGGTTTTTCCCCTCCACATATTCATGAGGAAGCAGGCGCTGGATCATGTCGTCCCCTTGTTCTTGAAGCTGGTCCGTTATATACGTGGCCAGCGAGCTGAGAGTGGCGTAATGGAGTTTGTCATTAATGAGCAAGCGCGCCCAACGGGAAAATCGCAGCGCATAGTAATCCCGCTGCTGGTAGTCCGTGATCTCCTTGCTATTGGCTGCTTCCTGGAAGTGGTAATCGTTGAGGTCGTAATCATGCAGGGTATCGAAGTCGAGCAGGCTGACATTTTCGGCCATGGATTCGTTGAGCCAAATCATATCTTCACCGATACCGGTGGCCAGCAGTTTCGCCCAGTTGATATGTTCAAGCTGCGACAGTGGCAGGTCACTCCAGATATCACCGGCATTGTCAGCGGTACATGAGATGTCCAGCAACTCACGGAGCAAAACAGCAGCCACCTTGTCACTGGCCACATCGTCCATGGTTGCGCGAAACCGTTCCTGCTGCTCCGGCAGCCAGGCGTAGTAAAGTGGATCTGCTGTCATCAGCGCCTTACGGGCTGCAGCACGTATTCGATGGTCATTCATAGTGGTTACGGCGCGAGAAAAGGCTTTGTCTGATCGGTAACGAGCTTAATATTGCTGAGCGAGTAGTGTCTGCCCCTGTTCGGTAATTCGATATTTTTGCAAGCGACTATTGGGTTTGGCCGGTATGGTCATCGCAATCAACCCCGCGTCGAGTGCGGGCTGTAGGTAAGCAACTCGAAAATGCTTGCGGTCGTTTAGCCGAAGTGCATCCATTAATTCCGTTCGGGTTTGATCTCCCCGGATCGCCGCCAGTAGATCCCCGACTTGGGGGGTGACTTGGGGGGTGACTTGGGGGGTGGGCCCGTCCGGCTCTTGAATCCTAGGCACAACAACCTTGAACTGGTTGCTGGTTATTTCATCCAGTAGCTCAATGGTAGGCCAGTCGTGCAGTGCGCGTGGAATACCTGTACCTAATCCCCGATATGGCAGGATATGGACGGCATGTTCCGTGAGCGTGGGATTACGCCGGTTGGTTGCGCCGTGGCGGATGGCCTCAGTACTTAGGCTATCGGGCAGGTGACCGGGGCTGATGGTTTCGACACGATCTGCAAACACCATCAGGCGAATGGACGCACTAGTGAAGTAGTCTCGGTGAATCAGGGCGCCAGCCATGGTCATATCAGCTGAATCGCACTTCCAGCTTCTTACCAAGAGCGGCTGCATACTTCTGAAGCGTAGCAATTGACGGGGAATGCTTGCCAGTGACCAGCGCATTTTCCAGCCGCGCTACAGCCGGTGCCTTGGTACCCATGCGTTCGGCTACCTGGGCCTGTGTGAGCCCGGCTTCAGCCCGGGCCTTCAGGATAGTGTCCAGCATCGGCATTTCCTCGCGCTCAATGCGCTCATACTCAGCACGTACGGCTGGATCGTCCATCATTTTTTTGATCAGTTCATCGTGCGTTAGCATGCTTAATCTCCTTTAGTCGGGTTTCGGCAATCTTGCGTTCTGCCGGGGGTGTCTTATCGGTCTTTTTTACGAAACTGTGAAGCATCACAATACGGCGACCAATCAACGTGCAGTAAAAGCCTTGTGACGGAGCGGGCCAAGGCCGCCGAGCAGCGGCGCCACATGCTGCAAGAGTGGGCCAACATGGTTGATGCCTGGATTGACGCCGGCGAACGCGGTGGTGCCGACGTTGAGCGCAACAGCGTAATACGACAACAAGGTTGTCACTTGACAGCCTTGTCGATCATCCTCATATTGTCCGTACAACGATGAAGAATGCCGCTGCGGCGAGTTCTGCATTACCAGCGTCTGGAGCACACCTAAGAACCCCGGTAACCATGCACGTGCCTTGCGTCGTGTCGTGGACAACTGCAGCATGCACCGTCAGCAATTTGAAGCTGACGACGATGCCAAGGAGCAGCGTGATGGAGTACACCTTTACCCTGAAATATCAGCTCACTGAGGATGACCGCAACTTGGATGCGTTGATCGAGCGCCTGGGCGAAGCGGGCTGCGACGATGCTCTGATTGGCATCGGGCAGCCGGGGCGTTTGGCGCTGGAGTTCACCCGCGAAGCCGCCGATGCTGGTGAGGCGGTGCGTAGCGCATTGGCCGACGTGCGCCGCGCTGCGCCGTCGGCACGACTGATTGAGGTCGCGCCAGATTTGGTGGGGCTGACGGATGTGGCCGACATCGTGGGCGTGTCGCGGCAGAACATGCGCAAGCTGATGCTGGCTCATCCGGGAACTTTCCCGGCACCGGTGCATGAGGGCAGTGCGTCGATCTGGCATTTGGCCGATGTGTTGACCTGGTTGCAGGCCAAGGGCAGCTATTCGCTGGCCGAGAATGTACTGGACGTGGCGCGCGAGGCCTTGCTGGTCAACCTGGCAAAAGAAGGGCGGCGGTTGCCGCACTCGGTTTCTACAGAGCTGGAAGCCTTGGTTTAATAGCATCGAGAGAGGCCGCGACGTGTTGAAGCGCTGCTAGAACTCGCCTCGGTGCTCCATTTCGTAGATGGTCGTTTCTGCGAGGAATCAAGGGCCTGGAGCAACGTCTGCAGGAAATGGGGGGTATGGTGGAGTTCCATCGCGAATCGTCAGGCAACAGGGTCGCCGTGCGCCTGACGCTTGTCGGTCAAGAACCTTGACACCGAAAACAGGAAATGCGGGAGAAGCTCATGCACAAATGTCTACTGGTGGATGACTTGCCTGAAGGGTTATCGCTTATGTCGGCACTGCTTACCGATGTCTTTCCCGATCTTGAGCAGGTCATGGCAAGCAGTGTCCACGTGGCGATGGAAAAAATCAGGCGGCACCAGTTCCGCCTGGCCCTGATCGATCTTGAGTTAGGTGACGGTAACGGTGCCGACCTGATTGCTTGGCTCGCCGAGCAGCAGCCAGAATGCATCCCCATCGTCGGTACAATATTCGACGATGACGAACATCTTATGCGTGCACTGAAGGCGGGTGCGCAAGGCTATGTTCTCAAGGATCAACCCCCGGAGCTGATCAGCCTGCAATTACATGGTATTCGTGATGGCTTGCTTCCACTTTCGCCCGCCATTGCCAGACGCCTGATACAACATTTTCAGAAAGCCGTTTCGGTCCCAGGCACAGAAGCCGGCCTGAGCGAGCGCGAGCGGCAAGTCCTTGGACTGTTGGCCAAGGGCTTGCGGTTGGTCGATATTGCACAGGCACTGGAAATTTCGCACCACACCGTGGGCGATCATGTGAAATCGATCTATCGCAAGCTGAACATCAGCAGCCGTGCCGAAGCGGCCCTCGAGGCGCGGCGGCTGGGACTGGTTGATTGAGCCTGGCTTTGTTGTCGGCCTGCGTTTTCGGTTAGGTGAAGCGTGCAGCTGATAACTTTCTCCCTCGCTCGGCGATTCGCTGAGCATCGAATTCTCTGGTACGGCCAGCAGCTACATCGGCCAAGCCCTTGTCGATATCTTGCTTGAGCGCGGTCAACTGATCGAGCATTAGTTGGCGTTTAAATGACCAGTCTCGAAGTGCTTCTCTGTGTAGAGGGCAGCCATAGGGTGAAAAGGGTCCATCCCAATACCACGATCCGGTGATTTGTCTCAAAAGACGACGCAGCGCGGCGTCAGGTTGAAGCGGCGCGGGAGCTCGCCTCGGCGCTCCATTTCGTAAATGGTTGTTTTGGCCAAAGGGGACGATCTGGCGTAATTCCTGATGGTGGATGGTTTATTTTTTATATAGAAAAGTCACTGTAAGTGATTAAATTTTTAATTACTCGAACTATGGCGTATTGCCAAAAGTTTGTGAAGGATGTATTTTGAGTACTATGAGTGAACAAAATATTGGAAAACTGAACTGTCTGCTGACTGAGCTGAACGATACACGCTTGGTTTCCAGCCGCTCGCTGCGGACGAAGGGCTACTCTAACAGTCTCATTGCGCGCTATGTCAGTAGCGGCTGGCTGGTGTCGCCCGCTCGTGGCGTGTACATGCGTAAGGGGGGCCGCCTTCAGTGGGACGGGGTGGTGAGTAGCCTGCAGGCCGGAGAGGGGCTGCCGTTGCATGTAGGAGGGCGCTTCGCGCTGACCCTACTGGGGCACGAGCATTACCTTCGCTTGGGCGATGCCGGCACGGTTACCCTTTATGGGCCGGAGCGGCCACCGGGCTGGGTGAGCAAGCTGCCATTGAAGGAGCGCTTTGCGTACTTGGGCAAGGGGCCATTCGAGCTGCCTGTCGTGCCGCTTACGGTCGAGGTGCCCGAGTCCTTGCTGGCGGAGCAGGGATTGGCGTGGTATCGGTTGGGGTCCGGTGCAGGGGCGCTAGTGTGCTCGATGCCCGAGCGGGGCATGCTGGAGCTATGTGATGACGTGTTGGATGCGGCGCGGGTCTACGAGGCCGACGCGTTGATGCAGGCCATGACCACGCTGCGGCCGCAGCGCGTCGGCCTATTGCTGCGTCATTGCCGCAGCATAAAAGCAAAACGGCTGTTTTTGGCGCTGGCCGATCGGCATCAGCACGCATGGCTATCGCATGTATCACTGGATGGTGTTGATTTGGGCCGAGGAAAGCGCGCATTGGTGCCAGGCGGACGCTTGCATCCAACCTACCAGATCACCTTACCGGGAGACCTCGATGAGCAATTGGCTTGAGCATTGGGATCGGCGTTATACCGACCGAGTGCAGTTGCTTGTTGAGATACTGCCGATGCTCGCCCAGGAGCCGCGCTTCGCTCTGATCGGACTGCCACATTCGGCTGATTTGCCGGCTGTGCGGCGCAAGCTGCAGAACCTGGCTCAGCGCACCGACGTCAAGCGTGCGGCGGATCGGAATTTATTAGAAGAAACGCTGGCTCGGATAGTCGCTGCCCGATGAGGCGAGGTGCCTACGCGAAAAGTCACGATCTACATGAGGGTTGCTTAAAAGGAATGGTTTTACGGTGCGTTTTTGACGGGACGCGTTTTACGTTGCCGCCATCCGCCAAGCCATCGGAGATTGCGAGATCCATCAAATCTGATGTGCACGGAATCGTCCCGACAGTCCCAGCCACATCAGAAAGTCGCGTAGGGCGCAACCGGGTGGAGTAGGCGCTGGAACCTCGGCTGCAGCACTGAGCGCGTGCAGCTTATTGACCGATGTGTTTTTGTAGGGCTTCGTAGGCGGCAAGAACGGTTTCCATGTGTGCCGTGTGAGCCTGTATGAAACTTTCCCCATAGATGGTTTCATCCGGGTATTCCGTAATCAGCGTAATGGGCATGGCATAGCTATCATCGGCCGCAATCAGGCAGGGAAATCCGTTAATAATATGAAACCCCGTTTCACCGGCGTGTCTTTCAAACAATGCAATCTGTGCGTCGTTGTGCTGCAGTAAGCCATCAACAGTAGCCAGGTGGCGCGTTACATGATCAAGCAACTTTGTTGCTTGTTCTGTCCAGCCTATTTGATGGCGCACCACCAGGAAAAATCCTTTCGGCAGCGTCCACATATCGAAGCCACGCGGTATGTAACCGGAGAACGGGCGCGTCCACTCGTGTGAGGGATAGCCATGCAAGTTGACGTGCAGCTTTGCGCCGGTCAGCGCCTGTGCCTTGATGCGTATGGCTTTTTCGCCAGGCTCACCCGCGTTGCGGTACTCCAGATCATCGCCCATTGCGGTGTAGCGGGCCGCATGGTGCATGTGCTTTGGGTTGACGGCACAAAGGCGACGATGCAGTTCATAGCCGTCGGGGTTTTCAAGCGGCGAAATGGTAAAGTGCGCGTTGTTGTGGGTTATTAGCTGCTGGGCGGCGCGCAGTGCGCCAACCACGCCGCTGGTTTCGTTGGCATGCTGGGCGCTGCTAATCATGATGGGCTCATCGCTACCCTTGATGTATCGCCCATGAACAGTACGGCCTGAGCGCGATTGTGCCTGGTAGTGTTCACCGCCCAAACTATTAAGCTCTTGAAGAATCTGCGCAGCAAAGAGTGGTGCGTGCGCTGTGGCCAGGGGCTGGCTGGTGCCGATGCTGTCATGGGTGCGAAGTGATCTGGTGCTGACGCAAACAGAAGGTAAGCCCGGATGGTAAGAAATTTCGGGAACAATCTGCCCTGGCTGCAAACCACGGTCGCCTAATGGCCTTCCTGATTTTTTCTGAAAAACTTCCAGCAATGAAAAGTAGATGTCCTCATGCAGGGCTTCAATAAGGCTGACTGTCTCTTCTGCGTACGCCAGTGTGTGGTCTGCTATCGGTAACTGCGCCGTAATGTTCAGTTCTTCGAAATAGGGTTCGGTCTCACCCCAGTCGTAGCCAGATATGGCTTTTATGGTGTCATGAAACAGCTGTTCAAGATCGGTTTCAATGCGTTCGGTGCTTACCTGGCCTTGATGTGTGATGTTCAGCCAACCCGTAGGTGACAACAATGTTTCGCCGCTAATATCACCGTGCGTGTGGTTTGGAGCAAATACACGATGGCTTTCCTCATGGCCATTTTGGTAAGTGAGTTTGACCTTATAGGTGAGGTCGGTGGCATGGGTGGCGTAAAACTCAACCCTTGCTTGCTCGACAAGCTTGGTCAGCGGGTAGGCTTCAAGCAAAAACCGGTTGGGCGCACACGCTGCGTGCATAGGGTAGCCAATGCTTGCTGCTGCAAGCGTCGTATGATCAACATCTTCCAGAAAGAAATGGACTAGCGGCTTATAGGCACTGCGCAGCACGGCGTTTACACCAGCGGCATGCAGTTTACGCTCAGCCGCTTTGCGGTTCTTCTGATCGTCGAAGAGCCATGCTTCGAGGCTTGCGCCGCGCATTGCGGGTGTGGCAAAGCGAGCGATCAGGTTATCAATGCTGCGTTCATAACTTTTTTCCAGAAGAGTGCTCATTGTGAAGTCCTGCCAGTGGGTTGAGATGCTCGCCTTGCGAGCGGCTGCAGCGTGCCCGGACTCGTATTCCGTAGTTTCTTGTGCCCGTATGGCAGCGTCTGACGGATCAACCTTTCATCATGACGGGGCCGATCGTATGCAGTTTCTTCCGGCTTCCTTGGCACGGTAAAGCGCGGTATCTGCCAGCACCAGCGTGTCCTGCACATTGGCACCGTGCTCGGGATAGCAGGCTATACCCGCAGAAACAGTGACGTTACCCACGCCCTCAAAGCGTGTTCTTTCGATTGCTGAGCGTAGTCGCTCGGCAAAACGTGTGGCTGGATCCAGACCAGTTTCCGGCAACAGGACAACGAATTCTTCTCCACCGACGCGGGCGACCACGTCTTCCCTGCGGGCTTCGGCCATGATCAAGGTGGTAATGGCTTTAAGCACCTCGTCGCCGATCGCATGGCCGTGCCTGTCATTGACTGCCTTGAAGTGATCGACGTCCAGTGTGATGACGGCTACGCCCTGCGCCGCTTCCATCAGTTTTGCGATGGCTGCATCCAGACCTCGGCGATTAACCAGGCCGGTCAGTGGATCCGTTGAGCCTTCGCGGTGCAGCTTGCGTATGCGGTTGCCTACCGCGGAAAAACTGTGCACCAGCCCTTTCTGAATGAGTGCGGCCTCGTCGTACCAGACCTTGATGTAGCGGATACGCGAGAAATTGGCGCGATTATCCAGATTGCCGGCTACGTCTGCCAGTTCACGCAAGGGGTGAGCTATGAATCGCGCCAGCCACCAGATGGCCAGCAAGCTGACGATGAACAACGGCAGCGTGTAATACAGGGTTCGAAACAAGAGTTCTCCAACACTGGACAGGGCGGCCTCGGTGGGCCGCTGGGCGACGACCCCCCAATTTGCCAGCGGAATTGGTGCATAGCTGATTAGCATGTCATTGGCTGCCGCATCGGTTGTGCGTTCCGTTCCGGTCTTGCCACCCAACACTGCTGGCACGGGTTCCATGCCTCGGAACGACGAGCCAATGAGGTTGTGTTCGGGATGGTGTACAACTGTTCCCGTTTCATCCACTATGTAGAAGTAAGCCCCCTCTTCAAAGTGGTGCTTGTCCAGGGCGTTTTGCAGTGCGTTGCCATTCTGCAGGTGGACTGCGCCGCCGACAAATCCGCCATAACTGCCATCGGGTAGAAATAGCGGGCGTGAGATGATGCTCAGCCAGCGGTTGGCCGGCCCTTTGAATACGCCGCTGAATGCGGTCGCTGCTTTCGAGTCAAGCAGCTTCGTGGCCAGTGTGTCTGGCAGGCGGGTGCCCACTACGAATCCACTGCCTGGCATGGCGGCAAACACTTCACCTGTCGCGTTGACTGCAAAAATGACATTGAAGGTGTCGGTGACGCTGGCAAGCTGGTCCAATTCCTTTTGCGTGGCAACTGGATCGAGCCCGCTGTCGGTTATGTCCAGCGCGGCGGCTTCAAGCGTTTGTGCTGATGATTCGAGGAATGAGCCAGCGACTTGAGCCAGCTTCTGGGCGTAGGCGCGGTTTGCATCAAGGCTGTGCTGCAGCAGCAAGCCGCGCTGAACTTGATAAGCGGCATGCAAACTGTTGCCCAAGGCCAAAAACACGAAGAACAGGCACATCCACAATATTAGGCGTTGCAGGTCGATGCGGAAAAGCAGTTTGGACATTACTTTCGAGTTGGGCCTGGATATGGATCGGAGAGCATGAGTTTACTTGACGATCACAAGTCAGTCGCCTGCCGTGTCGTTATTCTGGTTCGGCGCCCGAAACCGCCTTCCAGAACATTTCCGCAGTCTGGCTGATCTTGCCCTTGTCCCTATAGAGCCGTATTTGCAAGGGTATGCGCCAGCTCGGGGGGCCTATGCCGATAAGCCGACCGGCGGCCAGTTCATCGGCAATCAAGGACTGGGGCAGCCATGCTATTCCGCGACCCGTCAGCACCATGGGCTTGAGCACTGAGGCCAGGTGAGCGGTAAACACAGTCTGAACGGGCAGGTGCTCCAGATGGGGTGCGAGAACCGTTTGAAAAATACGGCCTATGCCCGATTCGCTGCTGTAGCTCAGTAGGGGCATTGCGCAGGATGGGTCGTCTGTCTGATGGTGGGCCAGCCCATTTTCGTCGGCCAACGATACAGGCATGAGCATGTCGGTGGCTAGCTGGATGGAAGGATAACCCGCCGATTCAAGCTGCCCCTTGACCTCTGGGTGCGCGTGGCTCAGCACGAAATGAACCTTGCCCTGGAGCATCAGGGCTTCGCAACGCTGCAACATATCCGAGACGCACTGTATGGCTCCAACGGGTACTTGCGATTCCAGGCTGCGCAGCCAGCCAGGCATGAAGGTGAACGACAAGGTATGCGTTGCGGCAAACTGCAAGGTTGTGGATGATGATTCTTCTATGGCCTGCGCCTCTCCGGGCAGGCGAGCAACCTGCGCAAGCAGGTCTTGGGCAATCTTGCGGAACCACTCGCCCGTTTCGGTCAGGGTTGTGGGTTGTGTGCTGCGGTTGAAAAGATCAGCTCCCAGCCATTCTTCGAGTGCTCGAATTCGGCGCCCAAATGCTGGCTGAGTCATATGGCGCAGTTCGGCGGCACGCGAGAAATTCTTGGTCAGCGCCAAGGCCAGGAAGTCGTCGAGCCAGGAGAGATTCATATCAGTGCTTTGAAAGCATAAGGCAGGAAGAAAATAGCATTGGTCGCAAACGGCGGCAACAACTACAGTAACAACACTTAGTTTAATGATATTTCATACCGGAGTCGTCAGTGAAGATCGTCAATATTATTGAAAAAACGCTGCCCATCAGTTCACCCATTCGAAATGCCTATATCGATTTCAGCAAAATGAATCTGAGTCTGGTTGCGGTCATCACTGATGTTGTTCGCAATGGCAAACCCGTTATCGGATACGGCTTCAACTCAAATGGCCGCTACGGTCAGGGCAAGTTGATGCGCGACCGTTTCATTCCTCGTGTGCTGGAAGCGGACCCTGCGTCCCTTCTTGATGATAGTGGCAACAACCTGGACCCCCATAAAATCTGGGATGCGATGTTCACCAATGAAAAGCCCGGTGGCCATGGAGAGCGTTCAGTGGCGATAGGCACGATAGACATGGCTGTCTGGGACGCCGTGGCAAAAATAGAAGAAAAGCCATTGTTTCAATTGCTGGCCGATCGCTATGGCAATGGACAGCCCAACAAAAAAGTATTTGTCTACGCAGCTGGCGGATACTACTACCCCGGACAAGACCACAGCAAGCTCAAGGATGAAATGCGTAGCTATATCGATCGAGGCTACACGGTGGTAAAGAAGAAAATCGGAGGGGCATCACTTGATGAAGATCTTCGCCGCATCGATTCCATTCTTAGCGTGTTGCAAGACGGACAGAGGCTTTGCGTCGATGCCAACGGCCGCTTCGACCTGGATACCGCGATCGCTTATGCCAAAGCGTTGTCCCAATACGACCTGTTCTGGTACGAGGAGCCGGGCGATCCGCTCGATTTCGAGCTTCAGGCAGCACTGCGCAGCTATTACAAGAACCCTATGGCAACCGGTGAAAACCTGTTTTCCATGCAGGATGCACGTAATCTGATTCGCTACGGCGGCATGCGTGCTGATCGCGACTGGCTGCAATTCGATTGCGCCCTGAGCTACGGCCTGGTGGAGTATCTGCGTACTTTGGATATGCTCAAGGAACACGGCTGGTCTGCCAGCCGTTGCATACCGCACGGCGGGCACCAGATGTCGTTGAATATTGCTGCGGGGCTGGGGCTGGGTGGTAATGAATCATACCCGGATCTATTCCAGCCCTTCGGCGGCTTTCCTGATGGTGTTGTGGTCGAGAACAGCTATATCACCATGCCTGAGCTGCCCGGTATCGGCTTTGAAGGAAAGGCAGATCTGTATCGCGTAATGCAGGAGCTTGCTGCATAGCAGCCCAATTGACGCCGGACAGTCATCCGCGGTCAGTGCAGCCGAATAAGTTCGGCTACACTTTAGCCGCGATGATGACTGCACAATCTCCTTACCTACAAGACCGACCCGACGCCTTCAGTAGCTGGCGTTTTTGCGTTGCGCCCATGATAGATGTGACCGACCGGCATTGCCGGTATTTTCATCGGCTATTGGCGCCGCAGGCCAGGCTATACACCGAAATGATCACCACGGGCGCCTTGCTGCATGGCAAGGTCGCCCGGCATCTGGATTTCGATACGGCTGAAGAGCCTGTCGCGCTGCAACTGGGTGGCAGCGAGCCCGAGGCGCTGGCCGAGGCGGCAAAGCTGGGTGAACAATGGGGCTATAACGAAATCAATCTTAATTGCGGGTGCCCCTCTGAGCGCGTGCAGCGCGGCGCGTTTGGTGCCTGCCTGATGGCCGAACCCCAGTTGGTGGCCGATTGCATCAAGGCCATGCAAGATGCGGTATCAATTCCGGTTACGGTGAAACATCGCTTGGGTCTGGATTATGACGACAGCTACGCCTTTGTGCGTGATTTCGTGGGTACGCTGCATCAGGCGGGTTGTCGAGTCTTTGTGGTGCACGCACGCAATGCGGTGCTGAAGGGTTTGTCGCCCAAAGACAATCGTGAAATACCGCCTTTGCGCTACGATACGGCGCTCAGGCTCAAGGCTGATTTTCCCGATAGCGTGTTCGTGCTGAATGGGGGCATAGCCCAGGCCGATCAGGCGCTGGCATTGATGGCGCAGTTCGACGGCGTTATGCTGGGCCGGGCAGCCTGGCATCAGCCGGGGGTGCTGTCGGAGATCAGCCGTGAGCTGTCGCCCGCCCAAGTGCTGCCTGAACCGGCTCAGGTGATTGCCGCCATGCAGGTCTATGCGCAGAGCCAGATTGATCTGGGCGTGCCGTTGCGCATGATAGTGCGGCCCATGTTGGGCTGGATGAGCGGGCGGCCTGGATCCAGGTATTGGCGGCGTACCTTGTCGGACGCCGCCTTGCTTAAGCAAAATGACGCCAGCCTGCTGGAAAAAGCATGGTCTGACCTGGTGCTGCGCACCAGCGATGACGTTTACTGAGCGCCGGCGGATTCTGAATCGCCGGGCCAGTCGCGGATATAGGCCTTGAGCATATTGTTTTCGAACTGCTGGGCCGCCACGATGGCCTGCGCCATATCGTAAAAAGAAATAACGCCCATTAAGGTGGGGCCGTCCATGACAGGCATGTAGCGGGCATGTTTTTCGAGCATAAGGCGCTGAACTTCTTCGAAGCTGGTGTTGGGCGAAACACTGACGGGAGCGTCGTCCATGACGCTGCGCACGGTGTAGTTGCCGGTATTACCCTGCTTGCTGTGCAGGTGGCGAATGATTTCACGGAAGGTGAGCATGCCGGCCAGCACGCCGTGATCCATGATGACCAGGGATCCGATGTCTTGCTCGCTCATGGTTTCGAGCGCCTGCAAAATCGGTGTATCGGGCGTGGCCGTGTACAGCGTGTGACCTTTCACGCGTAGAATTTCACTGACTTTGAGCATCGTTGTTCTCCTGTGTATCTTCGTGCGGCACGTTAAGCGTATTTTGCCCCATCTCGGGGCTTTCGGGTAGTGCCTTATCGTGTTCGAATAGCGGTGCCAACCTTGCCTCGGGTTGGTTCAAGGCAATGGCAATCGCATCAATCAAAAAAGGTTGATCGAGCAGGCCGGGCTGGTCGCGGTCCAGCAGCAAAGCATCGATCAATGGACCGATGGTCGCTGTGCGTTGATCGCAAGCCAGCACCCATTGGTCGATATCGGAGTTCTCGGTGTCCACGACATAACCCAGGTCTTTCAGGCTGCACAGTACCTCTGATAGCTCTTCTTGCTGCAATTGTAGGTGGGCGCACAGAAAACGCGTACTTCGCCCACGCGGCATGCCATCCTGGGCATGCCATAGAACCCGCAGTATGCGTACAGCATGGACGAACCGGCCGCCGGTGTAGTGTTGCAAGGCCCATCGCCGCATGCGCAGGTCGGGCAGCATAGAGGCCACCGTGGCCCCCAGCAGAACAGCCAGCCACGACATATATAACCACAGCAGAAATATGGGCAGGGTGGCAAAGGCGCCGTAGATGATAGTGTATGAAGGGAAGCGGGTAAGGTAGTAGGCAAAGCCTATACGCATGATTTCCAACACGATGGCGGTGCCAAAGCCGCCTATCAAGGCGTCTCTCCACAGCACCTTGCGATTGGGGACCGTCACGAACAAAGCGGTAAAACCCAGGCCTGTAATCAATAATGGAATAAACGACAGGGCAAACCCAATAAGCGTGGGTAGTTCGCCGACATCACCCAGCGATTCCCGTGCGACCACGCTGGTGGCCCACAGGCTGGCGCCTATCAGTATGGGGCCTAGCGAAATTAGGGCCCAATAAACCAGCATGCGCTGGCGTAGTGGCCGCTGCCGTTCCACTTGCCAGATATTGTTGAACGTCTGGTCTATGGTCATGAACAGCATGATGGATGTAACAATCAGAAATACTGTGCCTGCTGCGGTCAGCCCCGAAGCCTGGGCTGCAAACTGGTTCAGGTAAAGCATGACATTGTCAGATACCGAGGGTGGCATCAGGCTGGTGGTCAGGAAGTTTTCCAGGGCCACCCTAAAATCGCTAAAGAGCGGAAAGGCGGTAAACAGAGACAGCACCACTGCCAGCAGCGGTACTATACCCAGTATGGTGGTAAAGGTCAGGCTGGAGGCTACCTGGGTCAGCTTCTTTTCGGCGGCGCGTCGCAAAACGAAGCGCGCAATCTTGCGAAGAGTCGATAGCGTGATCTTGGGTCGGACGTTCTTGGTCTGCATGGTCCGGATAAAAACCTTTTCGTTCCAGGGCAAGTGCAAGTGGCTTTCGAGTGATAATACCAGTATGACTACGCAATTGAACCCCGTACTGCGCTATGGCGCTTCTGCCTCGCTAATCGCTCTGATCGTTTTATGCCTGCTTTGGGAGCTTAAAATCGCGCCTTTGCGCCCTGGCGGCTCGCTGCTTGCGCTCAAGGCCTTGCCATTGCTGTTGCCCTTGCGCGGCGTACTTAAAGGGCAGTTGTATACCCTGCAGTGGGCAGCTATGCTGATCCTGCTGTATTTCATGGAGGGCGTGGTGAGGGCGTGGTCTGATCCTTCTCCGCTATCAGCCTGGATGGGTGGACTGGAAATCTTTTTTTCACTGATTTTTTACCTATGCGCTATTTTCTATCTTAAGCCTGCCAAGAAGGCAGCCAAGCAGAACGCCGCGCTGCGTAAAGCCAAGGAAAGCTAATGCTCGATGCTATCCAAGGTTTGAAGGTACAGAACTCTTTTGCCGAATTACCACCGACGTTCTATACCCGCCTGCCGCCCCAACCGCTGACTGAACCCCGTTTGCTGCACGCCCAAGCCGATGTTGCAGCATTGCTGGGCTTGTCGCCCAAGGTATTCGGCGATCCGGCATTTCTTGACGTTTGCTCGGGATCCTCTGCTTTACCTGGTGGCAAGACCTTGGCCGCAGTCTATAGCGGCCATCAGTTTGGCGTATGGGCAGGGCAATTGGGTGATGGCAGGGCGCATTTGCTGGGCGAAGTCCTTGCTCCGTCGGGAACCTGGGAACTGCAGCTTAAAGGATCGGGACACACGCCTTATTCACGCATGGGAGACGGGCGGGCGGTGTTGCGCTCGTCGGTGCGCGAATACCTGGCCAGTGCCGCCATGACGGGGCTGGGCATACCCACCACCCACGCGCTTGCGCTGGTGGTGTCCAACGATCCCGTCTATCGTGAAACGGTAGAAACGGCAGCCATTGTCACCCGGGTGGCTCCCAGCTTCATTCGTTTCGGCTCTTTCGAGCACTGGGCCAAGGCACCCGACCAGTTGCGAGCCTTGTTCAATTATGTGGTCGAGCGCTTTTATCCGGAATGCCGCGTAGCGGCCGGTGGGGCAACAGCTCGCGAAGAAGAGGTTGTGCTTGGAGTGCTAAGGGCGGTTGTTGAGCGCACGGCCAAACTGGTGGCGGATTGGCAAACCGTGGGTTTTTGCCATGGCGTCATGAATACAGACAATATGTCCATCCTGGGGCTGACCATGGATTACGGTCCTTATGGCTTTATGGACGGCTTTCAAGTCAATCATGTTTGCAATCACAGTGACACGCAGGGGCGCTACGCCTGGAACGCGCAGCCTTCGGTGGCGCACTGGAATCTTTACCGGCTGGCCAGTGCCCTGATGGGTCTGGACGTGAGCGCCGATGCGCTGAAAAGCCAGCTGGAACATTTCGAATCGGCTTTTTTGCAGGCCTATCGTGGCAACTTATGCAAGAAGCTGGGCCTGCGACAGTGGGAAGACGGCGACGACGAGCTGATCGACGATTGGTGGAGGCTGCTGCATACCCAGGCTGCCGATTTCACGCTTAGTTTTCGCGGTCTGGCACAGGCACCGCAGCAGCGTGCGCCATGGCTGGCCCATTTTAAAGACCAGGCTGCGGCCGATGCCTGGCTGGATCGTTATGTAGTCAGGCTGGATCGTGAACAAAGGCCCGACCAGGAACGAATTGAGCAGATGAATGCTGCCAATCCACTTTATGTGCTGCGAAATCATCTGGCGCAAACGGCTATTCAGGCAGCGGCCCAGGGCGATACCGGCGAAATCGATACATTGCTGGACTTGCTTAAAAATCCCTTCGTCGAGAGACGGGGTTATGAGGCCTACGCTGCGGCGCCGCCAGATTGGGCCAGCAGTCTTGAGGTCAGTTGCTCTTCATAAGCAAGGGCAGGCCAGCTGCATTTATGCTTCACAATAATTTAATAGAATTGATGCAACGGTTTAAGGTAAAAACAACACTATGTCAGGCAACACCCTAGGTAAACTCTTTTGCGTTACGAATTTTGGGGAATCCCACGGACCGGCCATAGGCGCGGTGGTCGATGGGTGCCCGCCGGGTCTGGCGCTCGGCGCCGAAGATATCCAGTTCGAGCTCGACCGGCGCCGCCCCGGTACTTCGCGCCACGTCACGCAGCGGCAGGAACCCGACCAGGTCGAAATCCTGTCTGGTGTGTACGAAGGAGTGACCACAGGAACACCCATAGGCCTGCTTATACGCAATGCCGATGCGCGCAGCAAAGATTACAGCAATATCGCCGATACCTTTCGCCCCGGGCATGCCGACTATACCTATTGGCGCAAATTCGGGGAGCGCGACCCCCGTGGCGGCGGTCGTTCGTCGGCACGCCTGACCGCGCCTACGGTGGCCGCCGGGGCGATTGCCAAGAAATGGCTTGCACAGGTGCACGGCACGCGGATCCGCGGCTACATGAGCCAGTTGGGCCCCATCCCCATTCCATTCCGGTCCTGGGACGAAGTGCCAAACAACCCGTTTTATGCGCCCAATGCCCAGGTGGTTCCTGAACTCGAGGCGTATATGGATCAGCTGCGGCGCGACGGCGATTCCATAGGCGCGCGCATCGAGGTTCAGGCGGATAATGTGCCGGCCGGATGGGGCGAGCCCCTGTACGATCGCCTGGATGCGGATATTGCTCACGTTATGATGGGGCTGAACGCGGTCAAGGGCGTCTCGATAGGCGCGGGCTTCGACTGCATTGCCCAGCGCGGGTCGGAGCACGGTGATGAAATCACGGCTGAGGGCTTTCTGAGCAATCACGCCGGAGGCGTGCTGGGTGGCATTTCGTCGGGCCAGGCCATTACCGTGTCGCTGGCCATCAAGCCAACTTCCAGCATACGCATAGAGCGTCAGTCCATTAACCGGGCGGGTGAGCCTGTGCAAGTCCAGACACTGGGGCGTCATGAT
Organism: Alcaligenaceae bacterium; assembly: GCA_013416405.1. Lineage (GTDB taxonomy): Bacteria > Pseudomonadota > Gammaproteobacteria > Burkholderiales > Burkholderiaceae_B > Pusillimonas_C. The sequence goes on along the minus strand of JACCET010000001.1, from coordinate 636,149 downwards.
CCCTGTGTAGGCATACGCGCTACCCCTATTGTTGAAGCCATGCTCGCCATTGTGCTGATGGATCATGCGCTACGCCACCGCGCTCAGTGTTCTTCATAGATAAATTCGTAAAAAAGGAGCACCACACCATGAAAATGCATAGAGCTACCCTGAGCAGGGTGTTTGCCACAGGTTTGATATCTTCCGCCGTCGTATTGGGTGGTTGCGCTTCCGTACAAACGACCAGTTCGGGCGCCGTCGGGGTGGATCGCCAGCAATATATGTCGAGCATGGTGTCGGAAGCTGCATTGCAGCAAGAGGCCGCGCAACAGTACAACGCGATGCTGGGCCAGGCCAAGGCTCAGGGGGCGCTCGATAGAAATGCGGCGCAGACCAAACGCGTCCAGGCTATCTCGCAAAGGCTGATCAAGCAGGCGGGTGTCTTTCGTCCTGATGCCGCAAGCTGGAACTGGGACGTGCATGTGCTCAGCTCCGACGAGGTCAATGCCTGGTGCATGCCGGGTGGAAAAATCGCCGTATATACGGGCCTGATCGACAAAATCAAGCCCAGTGATGCCGAGCTTGCCGCTGTTATCGGTCATGAAATGGCCCACGCATTGCGTGAACATGCACGCGAACAGGTGTCGCAGCAAATGGTGACCAATATGGGCTTGTCGGTGCTTTCGGCGGTTACCGGCGTCGCAGCGACGGCCGATTTGGGTGGCGCCTTAAGTAATGTCATGTTTACTTTGCCCAATAGCCGCACTCACGAAACCGAGGCCGACCGCATAGGCGTCGAGCTGGCGGCGCGGGCGGGCTACGATCCACGTGCCGCCGTAACGCTGTGGCAGAAGATGGGCGCGCTGGGCGGCGGTGGTGGGCAGCCCGAGTTTTTGTCGACGCACCCATCGGCGGCCAGCCGGATTGCCGACCTGACCGAGGCGTCCAACCAGGTTTTGCCTTTGTATCAGCAGGTTGGCGGACAATAAGGCCAGACGCAGACTGCAGCAGGCCGGATTCTGCAAGGGAATCCGGCCTGCCTATTACTACTGATACCAGTATAAGCACTTGTCTTGTACCAGGTTGAAGCGCTGGCATAATAGTTGATGTACCCGCATTTCAATTTAATTTTCAGAGAGCACTGCCATGGCACAAACCCTGTACGACAAACTCTGGAGCGCCCACGTTGTGCACCAAGAGTCGGACGGCACCTGTTTGCTGTATATAGACCGTCATTTGGTTCACGAGGTGACCAGTCCGCAGGCCTTCGAGGGTTTGCGCATGGCCGATCGCCTGCCTTGGCGCGTTAGCGCCAATCTGGCCGTTGCCGATCACAATGTCCCAACGACGGCACGCAGCGAAGGCATACAAGATCCTATTTCCCGACTGCAGGTCGACACGCTGGACGAGAACTGTGAAAAATACGGTATTACCGAATTTCGCATGAACGACCTGCGTCAAGGCATTGTCCATATCATTGGCCCCGAGCAGGGCGCCACCTTGCCGGGCATGACGGTGGTTTGCGGCGACTCCCACACCAGCACGCACGGTGCTGTGGGCACGCTTGCGTTTGGTATCGGTACGTCCGAGGTCGAGCACGTGCTGGCCACGCAGACCTTGCTCATGAAGAAAAATAAAAACATGCTTATACGCATCGAAGGCGAGCTGCCGGTCGGATGCACTGCCAAAGACCTGGTCTTGTACGTCATCGGCAAGATAGGCACGGCGGGCGGCACAGGCTACGCCATCGAGTTTGGCGGCAGCACCATGCGCGCACTTTCCGTTGAAGGTCGCATGACAGTCTGTAATATGGCTATCGAAGCCGGTGCCCGCTCCGGCATGGTGGCCGTTGATCAGAAAACCATAGATTACTTTCGTGGTCGCCCCTATGCGCCCACCGGCGCATTGTGGGATCAGGCCGTGCAATACTGGCGTACCCTGCATTCCGATGAAGGGGCTGTGTTTGATCGCGTCATCGATATCGATGCGCGTGACATCGTGCCTCAGGTGTCCTGGGGCACTTCGCCCGAAATGGTATTGCCGGTCGATGCCCGTGTACCGGATCCGGACAAGGAAAAAGACGATGTCCGCCGCAGCGGCATGGAACGCGCGCTGGAGTATATGGGCTTAAAGCCCAACACACCACTGACTGACATCAAGGTGGATCGCGTATTCATTGGTTCTTGTACCAATGCCCGTATCGAAGACCTGCGCGCAGCCGCGACCGTGGCCAGGGGCAAACGGGTAGCGTCATCGGTCAAGCAGGCTATGGTGGTGCCGGGCTCGGGCCTGGTCAAACGCCAGGCCGAACAAGAGGGTCTGGACAAGATCTTTCTGGAAGCTGGTTTCGAGTGGCGCGAACCAGGTTGCTCGATGTGCCTGGCGATGAATGCCGATAGGCTGGAACCCGGTGAACGCTGCGCGTCGACCTCGAATCGCAACTTCGAGGGTCGCCAGGGGCAGGGCGGGCGCACGCATTTGGTCAGCCCGGCCATGGCCGCAGCCGCTGCGGTTGCCGGTCATTTTGTTGATATACGAAATTTTCGATAGGAAGCCATCATGCAAGCCTTTACTACCCATCATGGCCTGGTCGTACCGCTGGATCGTGAAAATGTCGATACCGACCTGATCATACCCAAGCAGTTTCTCAAGTCCATCAAGCGCACGGGCTTTGGCCCCAACCTGTTCGATGAACTACGTTACCTGGATCATGGCGAGCCAGGCATAGACAATACCAAGCGGCCGCTCAACCCGGATTTCGTGCTGAACCAGGAACGCTATCAGGGCGCATCCATTTTGCTGGCACGCAAGAATTTTGGCTGCGGCTCCAGTCGCGAGCACGCACCCTGGGCGCTGACTCAGTTCGGCTTTCGCGCCATTATTGCGCCTTCGTACGCCGATATTTTCTTCAACAACAGTTTCAAGAACGGTTTGTTGCCTATTATTTTGCCCGAGCTGCAGGTGGCGCGCCTGTTTGAAGAGGTCAAGGCCTTTTCAGGCTACAAGTTGCGCATAGACCTGGCCAGGCAAGTCGTGATTGCTGAAGACGGCCGCGAACTGGCCTTCGATATCGAGCCTTTCCGCAAGCACTGCTTGCTGAACGGACTGGACGACATTGGCCAGACCCTGCAAAAAGCCGACATGATCCGGGTTTTTGAAGCAGAACGCCTGGCCCGGCATCCGTGGCTGGAATCACGCCCCATCGTATAGGAAACACAAATGACTCACAAGATTGCCGTACTGCCAGGCGACGGCATAGGCCCCGAAATTACCGAGCAGGCTGCGCGCGTATTGACCGCGCTGGGCCTGGATCTCGATCTGCAAACCGCGCCAGTCGGGGGCGCTGCCTACGAGCAGCACCAACATCCCTTGCCGGCCAGCACGCTGGATCTGGCCAAGAACTCAGCCGCCATACTGTTTGGTGCGGTTGGCGACTGGAAATACGACAGTCTGGCGCGCGAACTGCGTCCTGAGCAAGCCATACTGGGCCTGCGCCGTGAACTGGGCCTGTTCGCCAATTTGCGTCCGGCCATTCTGTATCCACAACTGGCCAATGCGTCTTCCCTGAAGCCCGAGGTCGTATCCGGCCTGAACATTCTGATTGTGCGCGAGCTAACGGGTGATATTTATTTTGGCCAACCGCGTGGCGTGCGTGAACTGAACGACGGCCCCTTCAAGGGGGAACGTCAGGGCTACGACACCATGCATTACGCCGAGTCCGAGATCCGTCGCATTGCGCATGTGGCCTTCCAGGCTGCGCAAAAACGCAGCAAGCGCCTGTGCAGCGTCGACAAGGCCAATGTGCTTGAAACCTCGCAGTTCTGGCGTGACATCATGATCACCGTAGCTAATGAATATCCAGACGTCGAACTCTCGCACATGTATGTCGACAATGCGGCCATGCAACTGGTGCGGGCGCCCAAAGAATTCGACGTTATCGTCACGGGTAATCTTTTCGGCGATATCCTGTCCGATGAAGCAGCCATGCTGACCGGCTCCATAGGCATGCTGCCCTCGGCGTCCTTGAATGCATCGAATCAAGGCCTGTACGAGCCCAGCCATGGCTCTGCGCCCGATATCGCAGGCAAGAACCTGGCCAACCCGCTGGCAACCATATTGTCGGCCGCCATGTTGTTGCGCTATTCGCTGAACGAGGCGGGGCAGGCCGACCGCATTGAAGCCGCTGTTCAGGCCGTTCTTGAACAGGGTTTGCGCACGCCAGACATTCATGAAGAGGGAACCACGAAGGTTACAACCACTCAAATGGGCGATGCGGTGCTGAAAGCATTAAAATAATGTGTCAGACTAGTACTTTTACTTTATTTTAAGCGACAGCAACATGAGCCAAGCAGTAGGTTTAGTCGGTTGGCGCGGCATGGTGGGTTCCGTCCTCATGCAGCGCATGCGCGACGAAAACGATTTTTCCCTTTTTCAGCCAGTTTTCTTTTCCACCAGCAATGCCGGAGGCGCCGCTCCGGCGTGGGCCGATGGCGCCGGTCCTTTGCAAGATGCCTACGATATTGACGCCCTGAAAAAGCTGCCCATCGTCCTGACGGCCCAGGGCGGCGACTATACCTCGGCGGTCTATCCCAAGTTGCGCGCTGCAGGTTGGCAGGGCATCTGGATAGACGCGGCCAGCACCTTGCGCATGGACGACGACGCCATCATAGTGCTCGATCCAGTCAATCGTCCCGTTATCGACGCTGCGCTCAAGCGTGGCGTGAAGAACTATGTAGGCGGCAATTGCACGGTCAGTTGCATGCTCATGGGGTTGGCCGGCTTGTTCAACCAAGACCTGGTCAAGTGGATGACCAGCATGACTTATCAGGCGGCTTCGGGCGGCGGCGCGCAACATATGCGCGAACTGCTCACGCAGTTTGGCCTACTTAATGCCCAGGTTCGCCCCTTGCTCGACGATCCCGCATCGGCCATTCTTGAGATCGACCGTGGCGTACTCAAGGCGCAACAAGACCCCAATCTGCCTCAACAGCATTTTGGCGTGCCGCTGGGCGGCAACCTGATCCCCTGGATAGACAAAGACCTGGGCAACGGTGTGTCCCGCGAAGAGTGGAAGGCTGGCGCTGAAACCAACAAAATACTTGGTCGCGGCGCGGCCTTTGGCAAGCCCGAAACACCCATAGACGGACTGTGTGTGCGTATCGGTGCCATGCGCTGCCACAGCCAGGCATTGACCATAGAACTGAACAAAGACATTCCTGTTGACGAAGTCTGTGACATCATCAGCCAGGGCTCCAAATGGGCCAAGGTCATACCCAATGAACGTGACGCCAGCATGCAGCAGCTCACGCCTGTTGCGGTTACGGGTACGTTGGATATCCCGGTTGGCCGCATACGCAAAATGTCTACCGGAACCAACCAGATTAGCGCATTTACGGTGGGTGATCAGCTACTATGGGGTGCGGCTGAACCGTTGCGCCGTATGCTAAGAATAACTCTGGGTGAACTCTAAAAATGCGTATGTCCCGTGCTGTGTCCCTGTCGGCTGAAGTCGTTGCAAAACCCTTACCTTTAGCCGGGGCATTGGCAGCGGCATTACTGGTGTGCTCCAGTTCGTACGCTGCAAGTTTCGGGCATTCGCGATTGGTATCGGCGCCGGGCCAGCCACTGCAGGTCAGTGTGCCGGTCAGCCAGTTAAGCTCCGCTGATCTACGCAGTTTTTCGGCGGCGCCGGCGCCGGCGGCTGCCTGGCAGCAAGCCGGGCTGACTCCGCCTGTTGATCTGGCCACCATGCAGGTGAAGCTGGTCGATGGTTACGCGCCCGGTAGCAAACTGATACAAGTAAGCTCCAGCCAGGTTTTCAACAAGCCGGTAGCTGACATTTTGCTTGATGTGCGCACGGCAACAGGCCAGCAGCGCTTTCAGGTCAGTCTGCTGACACATACCGGTCTTGATATCGTCAGCCCGGCGGGCACAGCAGCAGGTGCTCAGGCGTTGCCGGCTGCCATATTGGTCAAGCGTGGCGATACTATGTTTGCCATTGCGCAACGGCATGCCGTGTCCGGAGTCACCGTATACCAGATGATGATTGCGTTGCAACGGGCCAATCCGCAGGCTTTTATTCACAATAATCTTAATCTGGTCAAGGCCGGCGCCAGCCTGACCATGCCAGCCCGGGAAGCGCTTACGGCCATTTCCGATCGTGAAGCACGCCGTCTGTTCATGCAACAGGCTCAGGCTTTTGCGCAGTATCGTCAGCGTGCGGCGGGTCAGGCCAGTGCGATTGTTGCAGGCAGCGCAGCCAGCGGTGTCGTGAGTGCATCAACCCCAGTCGATTCCACGCCTGCTTCCGAGACCCGTGATCAATTGCGTTTGTCGGGTGGGCAGGAAGCGGCAGTCGCGGGCGACGGTAACGGTGCCGATGACGCCCTGGCCACAAGCAAGGGTATTAAAGACTCTCAACAGCGGGTTACGCAGCTGGAAGATAACGTCAAAACCTTGAACGAGGCCTTGCGCTCCCAGGGCGCCGCAGCGTCCGACCTGGTCATCAGCGGTGCCAAGGGTATTAGCGATACGCTTGCCCGTGTCGGTGACACGGCTGGTAGTGCCGCGAATGGTACGGCCACCAGCACGGCCGGCGGTGCCTCAGGCCAGAGTGCCGGGGGCCAATCTTCTGGTACGAATCAAAATAGTGGTGCCGCGCAGGCTAGCACGACAGGCGATAATACCGACAATCCGGTTGCAAACGCGGTTGGATCAACGGTTGGTACGCAGAGCACCAGCGGACAAGGCAGCAGCGGACGGGATGCAGCTTCTGGCGCCGCAGGATCAAACTCCGGCGGGACAGGTACTGCGTCTTCAAGTGCCACAGCGTCCGGTACTACAGCGTCCGGTGGCGGTACGGCTAACGGCGCCGTTGCTGGCGGCTCCGCTGCAGCAACGGATGCTGCGGGCGCGGGTGTCGCCAGTGGAGCTGCTGCAGCGTCGCAGGCCAGCCCCGGCGATAATAGCGCCGCGACGGGTGGCGGCGATGCAACAGGCAGCAGTGCAACAGGTAGCAGCGCAACAGGTAGCAGCGCAACAGGTAGCAGCGCAACAGGTAGCAGCGCAACAGGTAGCAGCGCAACAGGTAGCAGCGCAACAGGTAGCAGCGCAACAGGCGACGCAACAGGCGACGCAACAGGCGACGCAAATACGGCAGGACTGGCCGTCGGCGGTAGCTCGAGCGGCGACGGGGCCAGTGGCGGCCGGCAGGGCAGCACGGCTTCCGATGCCGGCTTTGCGGCACAGACGGCAGAATCCATATCAACAAAGGCGGAACAATCAGTGTCGTGGTTTCAAGAGCATATGCTGGGTGTGATCACCGGCGTGCTGGCATTTATCGTATTGATTATTGCGTGGCTGTTGCGTCGGGCCAATGCCGCGCGCGGTACGGGGCCTGAAGGCAGTGCCGGCCCCATCACAGAAGCCATGGTCAAGGAAAAGCTGGACCAGATCAATCTTGAACTGGAACAAGATGCTCCGGTGCGCCCGCGTCCCGATACGCGTTAGACACCATGCCTAGAATGGCCCTGGGCCTGGCCTACGATGGTTCTTTCTGGCAAGGTTGGCAGACTCAGCCCGGCGGGCTTACCGTGCAGGACAAACTGGAAGCTGCGATGGCTATCTTTCTGGATCATCCGGTGGCCACCATCTGCGCCGGGCGTACCGATACCGGGGTACATGCCCTGGAACAGGTTGTTCATCTTGATACCGACGTAAACCGGCGCCTTGAGTCGTGGGTGCGTGGTTTGAATGCCTTGTTGCCCGCCAGTATTGCCATACAGTGGGCCAGGCCGGTATCCGACGACTTCCATGCCCGGTTTTCGGCGCAGTCGCGCAGCTATATTTATGTAGTCCGCAATACACGGGTGCGCTCTCCGCTCATGCACGGTAGGGTGGGCTGGGTATATCACGCCCTGCAGCTGGATCGCATGCGCGAGGCGGCGCAACGCCTGCTCGGAAAGCACGATTTCAGTAGTTTCCGCTCGTCGCAATGCCAGGCGGCCAGCCCGGTGCGCACACTGCAGGAAATAACCATAGTGCAGCAAGGCGATTTTTATCTGTTCAGGTTCCGTGCCAATGCTTTCTTGCACCATATGATACGCAATCTGATGGGTGCCATTTTGTATGTGGGGCAGGGCAGGCAGGAGCCTGCATGGATGGACGAGCTGCTGGCGCAACGTGATCGCCGCAAGGCAGCACCCACTTTTAGTCCGGAAGGCCTGTATTTATCGGGGGTTCAGTACCCCGATCAATTTGATCTGCCCTCTGTAGACCTGAAGCAGGCGCTACTGACGCATGTGGGCCTGAGTTGGCCTGACACCAGTACAGACTGAGGGGATGTACCAACAGCCAGAAACATCCGGATCAGCTAGAATACATCCCGTTTCGGGCTGACATGTATCGTTTATACTTGACGGCTTTTGCATCTTCAAATGCATACCTGCCGCGAAGCAAACTCGCTGCAATTTAGTTAGCAATGCTAAACGGAATACATGAAATTCTTTCTGTCCATAGCCAACATCATCGACAACATCAATACCAGGGTTGGCAAAATCGTTATATGGCTGACTCTGATTGTTGTCGTCGTCAGCGCCACTAATGCGGTGGTCCGCAAGCTATTCAGCGTCAGCTCCAATGCCTGGCTTGAACTGCAGTGGTATTTGTTCGGCGCAATTTTTCTGCTGGCGGCGGGCTATACCTTTTTGCGCAACGAGCATGTGCGGGTAGACGTCCTGGCGCAAAGATTCTCGCGACGAACTCAGATCTATATAGAAATCATCGGAATCGTGCTTTTCCTGTTCCCGGCCTGCATGCTTATCTTCTGGCTGTCGCTGCCGTTTTTCTACCAGTCGTTCGCCCTGCATGAACTTTCATCGAATACCGGCGGCTTGATACGCTGGCCTGCCAAGCTGCTGATTCCGGTCGGTTTTGGCTTGTTGATACTGGCTGGTTTTTCCCAGCTCATCAAATGTATAGGCTTTCTTCGTGGTGTTTGCCCGGATCCATTGGCCAGGCCCGTTGGCAAGACAGCCGAGGAAGAGTTGGCTGAAGAAATAGTCCGGCAAGCCGAACTCGAAGCACAACGCTCCACCAGCAACACCGCAACAGGCAAGGGTCAGTAATCATGGAGTTTCTAATCGACAACCTTGCCCCGATCATGTTTTTCAACTTGATCTTGTTCCTGCTACTGGGCTTTCCTGTTGCCTTTACCCTGGCGGCGACCGGCATTTTGTATGGCCTGGTGGCCATAGAGCTCGACCTGATGCAGCCGGCGCTGTTCCAGGCCTTGCCGCAACGTGTCTTTGGCATAGTTGGCAACGACACCTTGCTGGCGGTGCCATTCTTTACGCTTATGGGGCTTATTCTCGAGCGATCAGGCATGGCCGAAGACTTGCTCGAAACCGTGGGGCAATTGTTTGGTCCGATACGCGGCGGGCTGGCAATTGCCGTCGTTCTGGTCGGCGCCATGCTGGCCGCCACCACGGGTGTGGTGTCGGCTTCGGTGATTTCCATGGGGCTAATTTCACTGCCCATCATGCTGCGTTATGGCTACGACAGGCGGCTGGCCACCGGCGTGATCGCGGCGTCGGGAACCTTGTCGCAAATCATTCCTCCGTCTCTGGTACTGATCATTTTGGCAGACCAGCTTGGCCGCTCCATCGGTGACATGTACCGCGGTGCCATGGTGCCGGGCATGCTGCTGGCAAGCTCCTATATTCTTTATGTGGTCCTGTGTGCCGTACTCAAACCGTCCAGCGCGCCTGCGTTGCCTAAAGAAGCACGCGTATACGACAGGCCCGATGGCAGCCGTGGCCTGCGTTCCTTGCTGGTGCTCACGGTTATTGCCTCAACGGTTTCCTATTTTGCCACGCAGTATTATTTCAGTGAACACACTCAAGTACCTGTGGATGAACGCGTTGTCATCAGCCTGATGGCCTGGGGGCTTACCGCGTTGCTTATCGCCTTGGTCAACAAGGTATTGCACCTGGGGCTTTTGTCGCCCATAGCCGAGCGCGTCACTTTTGTGATGATTCCGCCCTTGTTCCTGATCTTCCTGGTGCTGGGCACCATTTTCATCGGCGTGGCGACACCCACTGAAGGTGGGGCCATGGGGGCCATGGGCGCGCTGATCATGGCGGTTTCGCGGGGTCGCTTCAGTCTGTCTTTGCTCAAGCAAGCCATGGAAACCACGACCAAGCTGTCGTGCTTTGTGGTGTTCATTCTGGTGGGTTCCACGGTATTCAGCCTGAGCTTCCGGGGCATCAATGGCGATATTTGGGTCGAACATTTACTGATCGGCCTGCCGGGCGGAGAGTGGGGCTTCCTGATAGTGGTCAGCCTGCTGACCTTTTTCCTGGCTTTTTTCCTCGATTTCTTCGAACTGGCCTTTATCATTGTGCCCTTGCTCGGCCCCGTTGCCGACAAAATGGGCATAGATCTGATCTGGTTCGGCGTGCTGCTGGCGGTGAACATGCAAACCTCGTTCATACATCCGCCGTTTGGGTTTGCCCTGTTTTACTTGCGTTCGGTTGCGCCCAAAGACGACTACCGCGACAAGGTTACGGGCAAGCTTATTCCCAAGGTCACTTCGGGGCAGATCTATATGGGCTCGATTCCTTTCATCTGCATACAATTGCTGATGGTGGCGGCGGTCCTGCTGTTCCCCGGCATGGTCACGCATTACAAGAATGATGCAGTGGTCATTGACCCTGATACCATTTCATTTGGCACTGACAACGTCTATGGCTCCGACTCTTACGGCACCGGCGGTTTTGGTTTTGGCGGGCAGGAAAGTGATCAGCAAGACGATCCCGGTGCCGCTTTCAAATAACCGATTATGCCGTTCAATACTGCAGCCATACAGCAACGTACCCGCATCAAGATTTGTGGCCTGACGCGCCCTCAAGATGTAGCATCGGCAGTGCTTGCAGGCGCCGATGCCATCGGGCTGGTTTTTTACGAACCCAGCAAGCGTTCGGTAAACCTTGAGCAGGCCGCAAGCTTGCGCAAGCTGGTGCCGGCTTTTGTCGATGTCGTTGCCTTGTTTGTGAATGCCGGCACCGAAGAAGTCAATCAGGTCATCGAGCAGGTGCAACCCGACATCCTGCAGTTTCATGGCGACGAATCGCCCGAGTTCTGCACAAGTTTCAATCGGCGCTATATGCGGGCTTTTCGTATTGGTGGCCCGGGTATAGATACGCCTGCCGCAGTATTGGCCGCCTGCCGCCAGCATCCAACGGCCAGCGCCTGGCTGTTCGACAGCTATAGCGCTGGATACGGTGGCAGCGGGCTGACATTCGACCCTGCACTGCTCAACGAGGTCCGGCAAGCACCGGACAGCCGCCACATGGTGCTGGCGGGTGGCCTGAAGCCCGAAACCGTGGCCCGGTCCCTGAAGCTGCTGCGGCCTTACGCCGTGGATGTCAGCAGCGGGGTGGAAGATGCTCCAGGTATCAAATCGGCGCAGAAGATTGCCGCGTTTACACAGGCGGTGGAGTCTGTACAGATGCATAGCTAGCCACAAGCTTGCCATGTCAGCCTGCAAATGAATCCCCTCCTGGAAAACTTTACTGAAAGCATGCAGGGTGTCATGCTGGGTGGTCCACTGGACATTGTCCAGAGCATCGATACAGCCTGGGCGCATGCACCCGCTACTCAGGTGGCGTGGCTGGCTGGTTCACTGGCTAATGCTTATCCGGAAGCAGGCAGGCACTACTGGGCTTTCCGCACTTGGGGATTGCTGGTATGGCAGCCCGTGTATCTGACGCTTGCCGGCATTCATCTGAAAGGCTTGGGCATAAGGCCGGAATGCATCAGCCAGCAGGTGAGTCCCTGCATGGTCGGGGGCTGCCGGATTGCCGATCACGCTCCCATCGAGGATGACGAGAATGAATTGCTGGATATCACGGCCGCCGCGTTGCGTAATGGGGTCAGCAGGCTGTTCAGCACCTGCAGGGAAACGATAGCTTTGCATCCCAAAGCCGCAGATCGTTTACTGGCCGACTATGTAATGGGGGCCATACTGCACATCAAGGACTTGCGGCCTGACTGGTCTACAGACGAGACGATGTCCTGGGGTAGGCGCTGGCTGGACGCGCTGGGCTTGCGTGGGGCGGGCGGATTGCTTCGATATCGCGATCATGCAGGTGGTGAGCATCTTGCCATGGATCGCAAGGTTTGCTGCCTGGTCTACAAGCGTCACGATGGTTCTCTGTGCGACACCTGCCCCAAGATCCCGCTGGTCGATAGGCTGGCGGGGCTGGCTCGTCAATAAGCTTTGCTACATTGTCATCGACAAAAGGTATAGCTTTATCCTTCGTTCTTTGTGTTACGGTTGCTGCAGTCCTATTATCGTTTATTCAAATTCATGCACTCTGCTTCTTCATCCGGGCCCATTGCGGTGTGGCCTGACATTGTCCCGCCCGTTGCCCCACGCGAAGACCTGAAAATCGAGCAGTTGGGCCGCCAGCGCATCGACTCCTATGCGTGGATGAAGTACATTCCGCCGTCGGGCTCGCGTACGCTGGATTTGTTGCCCGAGCGGTTGCGCAAGCACCTGGAAGCCGAGATGAAGTACGCGCAGAATATTCTGCACCCTTTGGCAGCTGACGCCGAGTCTCTTCACGAATGCATGACCCACAGGGCATCCGGATTCACCGACCCGCTACCGGTATCATCCAGGGGTTGGCGCTATGATTCCGCGCTGCCTGCCGGGCATGCGCATCGGGTTTTTTCCCGCATGGGACCAGACGGAGCCGTGCAGGAATTGTTGGATGAAGCCAAGCGCGCCGATGGCCATGCCTACTATCGCGCCACTGATCATCAGGCCAGCCTTGACGATCGCCACTTTGCCTGGGCAGAAGATGTAAGTGGGGATGATCGCCACCGCATTTGCATTCTTGACATCGATACAGGCGTGATCAGCACGGTGGTACAGGCCGACGCCTTTGGCTATGGTGGTTTCACACTGTGCCCGTCGTCACGCTACTTGTTCTGGATCTGGCGCGACGCGTTCAATCGGCCTACGCGTTTGTATCGTACGCCTGTCGACGGGGGCCAGGAAGTACTGGTCTACGAGGAGCTCGATCCAGCCATATTCATGCAGGTGTCGCGAACAGCGGCCGATGGTTTCATCGCGCTGACGCTGGCAGGCCCAGATGTGAGTGAGGTCTATCTGATCGCCGCGGGGGCCGAGACCGCAGCGCCGCGCCTTGTGCGGCCGCGTCAGCGCGGTACTCGTTATGAAATCAACGAATGGAATGGCGCGCTGCTGATGCTGACTGACTCGGATGGCGCTCCCGATCGAAAGTTGCTGGAAATAGATCCTGAGACTTTTGAGGTATGCCGAGAGTGGGTGCAGCATCGTGTCGGCGCTTTCATCATTGCCATACAGCCTTTTGGCGACGCATTGATGCGTATCGAGCGTGTAAACAGTTTGCATCGCCTGGTGCTGTTGTATAACGACGGCAGAGAAGTGGTTGTTGATTTCGATGAGCCCGCTTACACCATAAAACTTGCGCCCTCGCAATCCTACGACGCCCGGCAAGTGCGCATTGTGCACCAAACGCCCAGTAGTCCGCCGCGCTGGATGGATATCGATCTTTCCAGTGGTGAGCGCAGCCTGGTGGGGCAGACCCACCTAAGCGGTTTTGATCCCGGCGCCTATCGGCTTGAGCGTTTGTATGCGCAGGCAAGCGACGGAGCAAGTATTCCCATCACGGTATTGTCCCCGGCCAGCACCCCACCGGATACGCCGCTTCCTTTGCTGCTCACGGGGTACGGCGCCTATGGCATATCATCCGAGCCGCGCTTTTCACTGCCGGCAACTGTGCTGGTGGATAATGGTTTTCGTTATGCCATTGCACATGTCCGTGGCGGGTCGGAAAGAGGTTGGCACTGGTACCAGGATGGTTGTCGCGAAAAGAAACGCAACTCAATGACTGATTTCCTTGCTTGTGCGCGGCATTTGCAAGATATGGGCTATGCGGCGCCTGGCAAGATCGTGGCACATGGCATTTCAGCGGGTGGACTGCTGGTTTGCGGTGCCATGAATATCGAGCCGCAGCGGTGGGCCGGCGTAATCGCCCAAGTGCCTTTTGTCGATATGCTCAACACCATGAGTGATGCCGACCACCCGTTGGTGCCTTTGCTGCGACCGGATTGGGGTGATCCGCTGTCTGATCCCAAGGCCTATGACCATATTGCCGATATCTCTCCCTACGAGAATATAAATCAGGCCGCCTATCCGCCCGTCCTGTGTACGGCGGGCCTGAAGGATGACCGTGTGCCTTACTGGGAGCCGGCAAAGCTGGTGGCCAATATACGTCATCAGTCCACCAGTCATGACCCTGCCGTGCTGCTGTTGAATCCCGATAGTGGCCATCAGGAAAGCGACGATCAGAATGCCGAGTTCGCCCAGGCGGCTTTATTCTGGGCTTTTGCCCGGCATTGTGTATCGCATGCCTGAGAACGACCGCAAGGCGCAAAATGCCGATACGATCAGCGCTGGAACAGCGGTAGCAACAATCGCACTCAGTAAATGTCCGTCGAACACCCATTCTGAAAGCGTACCCGCCAACAAAGGCCCGGCGGCGCCGAATACTGATACAACAAAGCTCCATATTGCAAAGCTGCGTGCCCTTAATGAAGCCGGTGTAAGATCTTGCAGCATGGTGGGAACCAGGGCATTGGCCGTGCTGGTCACAAATAGTGCTGCCCCCACGACGACAAAGGCATGATCAAGCGATCCCGCTGTAGCAAGCAGCAGTGTTACCGGCGCTGTGATCAGTGCGCAGACACCCATGAGCAATGGGCGTACGGCCCGGCCAAGACGCCGTGCCAGCATGCGATCCAGGAAACCCGCCACAGGCAGGCATCCCGCTGCGGCAATCAATATGATGAATCCCATTGCTTGCCCAATATCGCCGGGAACGGCATTGAATCTGCGCTCCAGAGCCAGGGAAATCAACTGGTTGATGGCCTGTACGGCAATCACTAGAAAGCCGGCGATACCGACAAAAAGACCTATGGTTTGCCAGCGTTGGCGCAGGAAAGACTTTAATGAGCTATCAGCGCTCAGAGCTGCGGCGCCCATATGCCTGGGCGGGTTCACCGTCAGCGTACAGAGCAGCAGCAGCGGCAGGCCGGCACAGGAAAGCAGCAGGAAGGCCTTACGCCAGGATGCTATGGTCCATGGCATCAGTTCGGCGGCCGTTGAAAGCAGGGAGCCGGCAAAGAAAAACCCGCCGCTGGCGCCGGCCGCCATCAGGGCGGCAAAGCTGAGATTGGCGATGACGCGGTGGCGCTCTGGTGCCAGGTCGGGAATCATCGAGTACACCAAAGGCACCATGGCAAATTCGGTGATGCCCGCCGCCGAGCGGCCGATGAAGAACAAAGGAAAATTCGGTGCCAGCGCACTCAATATCATCATCGCGGTCGAGGCCGCAATCAGACACAGCAATACACGTTTGCGGGAATAGCGGTCGGCAAACCGCGCAAGCGGTATGGCAAGGGCGCTTCCCACCAAGACACCGGCAAGCCCCTGCAATGCGCCCAGGGTGGCGTCGCTCACGCCAAAGGTATTCTGGATGGCGGAAAGCGATATGGCCTGCAGTCCCATATCGCTCATTTGAACGCCAGCCGTGATACCCAGGAAGGCTACCGTGAAAAGCCCTTGCAGCGTCCATTTTTCAGGTGTTGCTACCACTGGTACTGAAGCTGTAGATCGAGTGTCCTGCCGCCGCCATAGTAGCAATAGAAGTCGCAACCGGACACGTAAGTCTTGTCGGTGAGGTTGCGGGCATTAAACTGCAAAGTCCAATCGTGGTTGAATTGATATTTCATCATTAAATCCACGAGGGTAAAGCTGGGAATTTCTTCGCCCGGATAGTAGCGCTCGTCTACGGTCGAGCCGTTGTAGCGCAGACCGGCGGCCACAGTCAGCGGATTGCTGTTGGGCAGGTTGAAACGGTGACTGACCCACAGGCTGGCCTGATGCTTGGGAATCAGCGGTGTGCGTATGGTCTGGTCGACGCTGAGATCCTGACGGGAATCGTTGTGCGTATACGAAACCCTGACCGCCGTAGCAGGGGTTATGTTGAAATCACCTTGCAATTCCACACCCTTGTTGGTGCGCTTGCCGATCTGCGTCTGGATATTGGTCGCGTCGGCGCCCAATGCGTTTTTCTCTTCGATGTCGAAGTAGGCAAGAGTTATCGTGCCGTCCAGCCAGGTGGGCTCAAGCTTGACGCCGACTTCCGTCTGTTTCGCTTCATAAGGGCGGTAGCTGTTGCCGTGTCCGTCTACGCCGGCCAGGGGCTTGAACGACTCTGAATAGCCGATGTAGGGCGAGACACCGTAGTCGCTGATATACATGGCGCCGATGTTGACGCTGTTGTGGCTGACGTCGTAGCCGGCATCCCCACCGTTTATGTTGCCGCTGCTCTCGGCGCGATCATGGCGTATGCCGGCATTGAAGTTCCAGTGATCGCCCACACGTAGTTGGGCCGAGGCATACATACCCAACTGTTTGGTATCAAGATCGTATGGCGTGCCATCCACCGTGAATGGCGCGCCATACACGGGTTCGAACATATCCAGGTTGGGGGCCAGGCCAAAGCCATTGTTCAGGCCGGATGTGTCCGACCTTAGGTAGTCGATGCCAAAGGTAGGCAGCAGTTCGACGCTGTCGCTCAAGCGCAGCTTGCCGCTCATGCGGTTGTCAAAATAATGATTACGAGTATTGCCATCGGTAAGGGTGTAGCCGCGAAAGAGCTGTCTGTCACCATCAGAACCATAGGCAAATACGTTTTTCTGGTCGATGTCCAGGCGTGTGAATCTGTAGTTTTGGGTGTAAGTCCAGTCAGGGGAGAACTCATGGCTGAACAGCCAGCCGGCGGAAATCTGCGTACGCTTGAGCCGGTCAAAGTCGGGCTCTCCTGGATTCATGTCGCTGTCGATCAGTCCATAAGGCGTATCGATAATGGTGCCGTAGGCAGGCAGGAAACCGTTGGTGGGCGTACCGTCTTCGTGCTGGATGCTGGTCAGTAGCGTCAGCGAGGTGCGTGGCGTGAACTCGAATGTAAAGCTGGGAGCCAGATAATAGCTGTCCATGTCGGTATCATGCAGCATGCCATCCTGGCGGCGTGCCTGGGCCACGATGCGGTAATAGGCCGTCCCAGCCTCATTGGCTATGCCGTTGTAGTCTATGCCCAGTCCCATGCTGTCGGGATGGCCCACCTCTGCCTGCATCAGCAGAGCCTCTTCCTTTTTGGGTCGCTTGGTAACCAGGTTGACGACGCCGCCCGCTTCAGAGGCGCCGAATATCAGCGAATTGGGGCCTTTCAGGACTTCCACGGATTCAACACCGAAAATCTCAGGCTTCCAGACGAAGTATCCGTTGGGCGTGGTGGGGCTGCCGTCCATGGATATAGATGCGTCAAAGCCACGAATCTTGAACCACTCCACTTTATTGTCGGCGCCAAATGGTTCGCTGAGGACGCCCGCCTGGTACTGTAAGGCCTGATCCAGCTTACGCGCCCCCTGGTCATCGATATCGTTGCGGTTCAGCACAAAGCTGGAATTCGGCGCGAAAAAATCCAGGCTTTGCAAGTCACCCACAGTTCCCACCACGGTGACGGTGTTGAGTGTTTCGACCGGGGAGGCCGTATCGGATTCTTGCGCGTGACTGGGCGCTGCTATGGTTATTCCGCTAGTTATTGCCAGAATTACCCATGCATGGGATGAGCGAGTCATTTTTGCCTGCCTTGTTTGCGTTTGCGCGAGGGAATGCCGATGCCCAAGAGCCGCACTGAAGGCTCAAGTGTTCAGATTCCCTCCAAACTGGAGCGAATTATTTTAAATTGATTGAGAACGATTCTCGATTCTATTATATTTATTTTTCGCACACAATTTATTTCACACACAACCAGTTATGGCTATCCGCTTATGGCGTATTGAGTTTTTGCGCGATGGCAATGAACTTGTCGATGTGGGCCTGAAGGAAAGCCTTGGTGCTTTCATTGGCAATCTTGCCATCTTCGATCAGGTCTGGCTTGAAGGTAATGTAGGCTTCACCGCCTATGACCAGTGATCCCAATATGCCCAGAATTTGACGCAAATGCTGTTGTCCCACGGCCGTCCCTATCGCACCCGGCGAGGTGCCTGTCAGGGCGACTACCTTGCCGTTCCAAACATTCTTGTCCACGGGTTTGGAACCCCAGTCAATTGCGTTCTTGAGTACGGCCGGAATGGATCGGTTGAACTCTGGCGTTACAAACAAAACGGCATCGGTGGCTGCAACTTCACGCGTGAATCGATTGACGACGTCGGGGCGATTTGCTTCAAGATCCATGTTGTACATGGGAAGATCATCGATCTGAACGAAGCTGGTCTCTATGGAGTCGGGGATCAGGTCAACCAAGCCCTCGGCAAGTTTACGGTTGATGGATTCCTTGCGATTGCTGCCAACGATAACGGCGACTTTCAGTTTGGTCATGGGGGTATTACCTTTATTTAAATGCATGGAATTAGATATTCGTTTGGTCCGCTGGTACGCCTTCGGGTAGTTGCGCGGCGCCATTTTTAATCTTACGCAATTCTACTGCGGCATCCATTCCGTAGCAGGACATCGAGAGCGATCCTAATGAATAGCCTCTCACCAGCGGTTCTGGCTTGGTGTTTTCAGCGGCGGCCAGACCCGCAATGTAAAGCAAGGGTATGAAATGATCGGGGGTGGGGACGGCCAGGTCGTAGTCCTGGTGGCCGCATACCTTAAGGATATCGCCTGGTTCGTGCGCCAGTTGCTCGGCAACGGCATCGTCGAATCGCTCCGCCCAGTCCAGGGCGAGATTCGGTTGATGCCATTGAATCTTCTGAAGGTTGTGCACGATGTTGCCGCTGGCAATGATCATGACACCGCGTTCCCTGAGCGCGGCAAGGCGTGCCGCCAGCTTGAGGTGGTAGTCCAGCGGCTTCAGGGCATTGATGGAAAGCTGGAGACAGGGGATATCAGCTTCGGGGTACATGTGCGCCAGAACCGACCAGGTGCCATGATCCAGGCCCCATTGGTCGCGATCCAGGCCCATCCATTCAGGTTTAACCAGCTCGGTAATTTCGCGTGCAAGGTCAGGGTCGCCGGCAGCAGGGTATTCATAATCAAACAGTGCCTGCGGGAAACCGTAAAAGTCATGAATAGTTCGAGGGTTGGGCATTGCCGTGATGGCCGTCGCGCCGAAATACCAATGCGCGGAAACGACCAGCAACGCTTTGGGCCGGGGAAGGTTCCGCCCAAAAGCTTGCCACGCTTCGGTGTAGCCGTTCTGCTCGAACGTGTTCATGGGACTTCCGTGGCCGATAAACAAAGCGGGAGTTTTGCTCATGCGAATTCCTTTCATGAATGTGTATTCATCGAATCAGATAAGGCGAATTTTTTTACCTGCCGCGCGTCTGTTTCGGTGTTTCGCCGAAAGCCTGGCGGTAAGCCTGGGAAAATTCGCCCAGATGGGTGAAGCCGAAACGCCCTGCAATTTCGCTGACCTTGTCCGCATTCGTCCCGGAATAGGGCTTGCAAGCGTTTGACTGACAGCCCGCAATGGCTGGCGACCATGGCAACCGGCAGGCGTTCACCCAAGTGTTCAAGCATATAAGTCTGCGCGCGGCGTATGGCATTCGGCGCAGAGACAACACCAGCAGGTAATAGCCCTCAAGACAATCGGGATCGACGCTGACTTCCGCGCCATGCCCGTACCGCAATTGCAGCAGTGACAAATTTCCACAGGGGAGCAAATCTAGCTGGTTATGAGTGATTTTGCCGCGCAGCACTTGAAACCGGGCTGAGTTTAGGGCTTGGCAGATAAGAGGATGGGCCTCGTCGAAGTCGGCGGTATTGACGACTCGGTATTGCTCGAATGGCACGTGGGCAAATAGGGAGGCAATCATCTGATTTCACGTCTGCTGAGTGTCCATCATAGTACTGGAGTATCGGCGTAATGCAAGAAAATGTGATTTTTCCGATAGTCGGCGGCCTGAAACCGATAGACGGGCCCAGGGCCTGGAGTGACTATAGCCAGCTACCCATGTTGTGAATCGGAAAAAAGTCATGAAGCAAACACACCAGAAAAATTTGAGAGTCCAGCGAACCTCATCCTTGAGCGCCGTTCGGGTTGACCAGGCGCGTTTCCATGAGACTTCCAGCGTTTTTGGCGTAGGCAGCAATCTGCATGCGCTAGGACAGCATCTGCAAGAGGTGTGGGATCGGGGCAGCTCCGAAGAGTTCGGTGCCCTGTACGCCGTGTTGAACCGCTCAGCCGGCCAGGGTAGTGAAAGTTATGCCCACGCATTGAAAGATCTTTCTCCTGGCGTGCTGGCTGCGCCCGCTGCGCTCAAGCAAGCCGATGGTGTCGTTCTCGAACTCACTCATGAGCTGCCCTGGTTATTTTGGCGCAGGCACCCAAATGGGCGAGAATAATTGCGTTTGGGGTCGCATCACTGGCAACGCCACACGGATGGACGGCACCGGCGGTACGCCTGGGCTGAAATCCGAAGGGGTTTGGTATCAAGTAGGCGCGCAGCGCAGCATTGCGCCAAACTGGTTTGTTGGCGTGGCAGGCGCTTATGAAAATCGAACCATACGCTCTGACGAAAAACGTCAGCGCATCGAGGGTGACCGGTTGCTGGTGGGGTGGTTCGCCATCCCTCATGTACCGTCACGGCCCTGCCATAACCCTGGCACGCTGAGTTATGGCAGGTACGCTCTAACGAGACTTCATGCGTGCCGCATTGTGGGCACTCCGGCACGCTCGGCTGTGCGGTAATGGGGGTGGCGAGCGCAACTGCCCGGTTTCTGGCCTGTGCTGGCGTGTCGCCGTACACGCGTGCCAGCACCTCATCGCCCTCATTGCCAATACGAAGCTGTACCCACCAATCACCCAAGCCGGGGTATTCGTCCTGATTTATGGTTGGTAGATTACCAATACGAATCGCCTCTGACTTGCACGGCTCCGCGCTCGCGGCTGGCTGTGCTCTAGGGACGGTGCCAGAAAGATACTCCCGCACTCGGTCGATCAAATCCGATTCGCCATCCTCTAATTGGCCACCGTGCCCATCCCGGCCGCAAACATCTTCAACCTCCACGAGCGCCTTTGCTCGTCTATCCCTCGCGTTTCGGCTGTGGTGCGGTCCCGTTACCCGAAGGTTTCACCGCTTCCGATTTGATGATGGCGCTGCTTACCCTCGTCCAGCTGCTGCGTCATGCCTCTACGACGAGACCATATTGCAGCGGGTGCGGCCATGCGGATGACCGTCCAGATAGACACAGCATGCGCTCTATGCCCATCGTTCTCATGCGGCCTACCGATCATCGCCGACGCATCGACGATGTACAGATTGCAGCGACAAGCGCCGCGCGGCCTCTCGGGGTGTATTGCATATACCCCTTCCTCAAATCCCAAGTTGTCAAAGAGCGATTCATTTCAGTGCTGTGAGCTAGCGCTATATGGCTAGAATGCAAGCATAATAATGCTAGTGCCAAGCACTTAAATGCTAGAACGATCGAGCGTTGCTGGGGAGTAGGTTGGGTTGGGGCTAGCCTAGCCTTAGAAATCCTCTACCGACGCATGGCTGGGAGAGAAGTTTCCAGACTGTGTTCGCTGGAGCTGATAGGACATTTCGGTTGTGTAAGCGGCATACCCATCCTGCTTTACGCGATATTCACGAAGCGTTTCATCGAAACTGACGATCGAGTCCTCTACGAAACGTCCGCATTTCGCGCTGAAGCTCTTGCCAGTGGCAAACCAAGTGCGAAACGTTCCGTTGGGAATCCCGTTGAAAGTCACTGTTCGGCCTTGCTCTACAAAACCCAGAAACAAGTCGGTAGAATCCGGCCGCTTTAGTTTGACTAAGACATCATGGGTGGTTGGAGCGGTAATGCTTAACGAGTGTTCTCCGGTCATGGCGCCAGATAGAATTTGTCCGTTCCGGATGCCGCCAGTGTTTACCGGGCAAAGCTCGCGAAGTGTTGTCTCCGGGCTTCCGGCTCTAAGATAGGCTTTATGCGCATAGCCATCGCCTGTTTCGAGTTTGATGGTTGCCCAGTCGCTCTCAGGGTCGTTGATTATCGTCACTGCCTGAGCATATTTGAGGCGGGCAATAACAGGAAAGCTGGTGCCTGGACCAGATCGTAGATTCAACTCTGGGGATATCACTCGAGCATGAGTTGCTACTACCTGCGGGGTCGTGGGCTCAATTTTGGTAGGTAAGGCGATCTTTGGCGATGGTGGATCAGTTGCCTGGGGGCCCACAATAGGGGAGGCGATGACGCCTGGCGCCAGTCGTGGCGGGGTTGTCTGGTCAATCGAAGGCTGACGCTCATGTCGACTGGCAGCCCAAAATAGGAAAACTACAATGGACACGACGAAAAGCAATGGCGTAACCCAACCTAGGGATTCTTCGCGCGCAGGGGCATTTTGCGACGCTGGCTTGTCATGATCGCGTATCGGTGATGACGGTCGGGACGGTTGGGAGCGCTTCTTAGGTGGCGAAGGCTTTTCATCTGGGGGTGGAGATGCGGCTCGCTGGGATGCGCGCTCTACCCGATCTAGATAAGCGTCATATTCACGGCGAGCCTGGGGGTCCGAGAGTATGGCGTAGGCATCATTGATTATCACCATAATCCTTGTCGCGTCGGCATCTGGATTTTTGTCTGGATGATATCGCTGGGAGAGCGCCCTGTATGCCGCTCTAACCACAAACTCCGGAGCGTTGCGTGCAACCTTCAGGTTGTCGTAGTGTGTATGTTTATTTTGAGCCATCATTTAACAACAGCGGATCGCCCTTTACCGCGATTTTGAAACACATCGAAAATTGAACATGAACTGACGCTTGGTAAGTCCCTGATGAGATAACAAACCATCGTCCCGCACCATGTCCTTGTTTGTTGGTAGCAATAGGCCGTTGCTTTTTTGGCGGACTCAAGCAAGAGCTTCTGATTGTCTACAAGTACCGACGTGCTTGATGAGGCTACGGTATATGAGTCACGGTCCAGTTGGGTAATCTCACTGGTTGAAACGCATCCAGCGAGCATGATTGGTACGATACCTGTAAGCAATTTTGTTACTCTGAACATATGCCGTTACCTAGGAGTCAACTTTTTTTAAAGTTTCCGTAAAGGACGTTACCACGTACCCCATAAAGGATGCTCTTCACTGGCTGGGCGGTCGTTGGTGCCGTTCCGCTCGACCAACTGGCTTTTGTCGGCAGTTTCGTGACGACCCTCCATAGACTCCATATAGTTTTTAGCCTGCTTGAACAAATATGAGCGCTCAGGCTCGCGCAAGATACGAAGAACGCGGATGAGTTCGCGTTCAT
The DNA here is from genome assembly GCA_013416405.1 of Alcaligenaceae bacterium. Classification (GTDB taxonomy): domain Bacteria; phylum Pseudomonadota; class Gammaproteobacteria; order Burkholderiales; family Burkholderiaceae_B; genus Pusillimonas_C. The sequence goes on along the minus strand of JACCET010000001.1, from coordinate 612,803 downwards.
CTTCAGTCAGCCCGTCGGGCGTGTGCTCTGGAGATATCACTTGCGGAGGCGCGTCACGATCGAAGTCCTCGATCAATAGTTGCCAAGGCTGAAGTCTGAAAAACCGTGCGATTGCTTCGATGGTGTCGACGGTTGGATTCCCATTGCCGTACTGGATACGGCCCAACGTTCCATCGGCGACATGCATTTGTCGCGATAGGTTTAGGCGCGAGATATCTGGCCGGGAATCCAGCAGCTGTCCCACACTATTTTTCAGAATTGTCTTTGCATCTAGCACCATAATGCCAGTCTATCGGAAGTATTTAGCATTATGGCGCTTGAGTATCTAGCCATAAAATGCTAGATTGCTCAGTATCGAAAGAAACTGGATCAATCGCAATGTCTTTGATTTCATCCGTCCGCAACGATCTTCTGGATCGGAAAGGTGAATGTGCATCGATGGCTTTGTCGCGGAAAAGGCCCGATTCGTTCATGATGGTAGACGCCAGCCCGCGAAACCCGTGCCCGGTCTGCTCCCCTCCATAGCCCATGATCTTGAGCGCTTTGTTGATAGTCTCGTTCGATATCGGCCTTGTGGCCGGGTTGCGCTCTCCGGGAAATAGATACTTGAAGCGGCCATTGATTGATTTCAGATCGCGCAGCATGTCGACCATCTGGCTGGCCAGCGGTATCAGGTGTACCGGGCCGTGCTGTTTAGCCATGAGCCTGCCTTTCATCCTGGCCGATGGAATCACCCACACGGCGCCATCAAGGTCGAACTCTGGCCATTCAGCCCATATAAGCTCTGAGGTGCGCGGGAAAGTGTGCACCATCAGCTTGGTGGCGAAAATCGTCTCCGCCCGGCCATGGTAGCTGTCGATTCTGCGCAGCATCTCCGGGATACTTGGCGCATCCACGTGCGGATAATGCTGAACCGGCGGCCTATCCTTTAGGAATTGATCCAGGCCATCGGCGGGATTGGCTCTGACCCGGCCGGTGGCGGTTGCGTATTTAAATACCATACCAATGGCATCCAATACACGGCTGGCCATTTCCAGAGCACCACGCTTTTCCACCTTTTGGACAATCTTCAGAATCACAATCCCTGGTATCTGCGCAATAGGCAGATTACCGATATCGGGGTAGACGTTGGATTTCAGGGCGTTGGACATCCGCGAGTGATAGCCATCGCTCCAGCCGCCCTTCTTCATGGTCAGCCATTCTTCAGCAACTACCTTGAATGTGTCGTTTTGTTCTTGAATGGTGAGCTGCTTTGCCAGCTCTCGCTCTATAGCGGGATTCTTTCCTTGCTCGATCTGCGCCTTCACTTCCCGGCGCTTATCTCGTGCAGCCTGCAGGCCGACCTCGGGATAGTCCCCAAAGGTCAGCATGTTCTCTTTGCCGTTGGGCTGGCGAAACTTCATCCGCCATTTCTTTGATCCGCTGGCCATTAATTCTAAATATAAGCCACCACCGTCAAAGAGCTTTTTTGTCCCATCCGCACTATACTTTGCCTGACGACACCGAATGTCGGTCAAAGGCGTGACAATACGCGCCATTTCTCCATACCCCCAAAAGCTTTCTCCATACCCCCAAATATACCCCAAAGAAATTTGGCTGGACTGACTGTGTCTGACAGTCATGGAAGGTGAGACGGGCACAAAAAAACCCGCAAAGCGTTATTTTTTGCGGGTCATGGACGGTCGTGGACACCTGTGGGGCATCATGGAAAAAAGGTAATGGTAGGCAGTACTGGGTTCGAACCAGCGACCTCTACGATGTCAACGTAGCGCTCTAACCAACTGAGCTAACCGCCTAGAAAGAACAAGATTCTAGCTTATTTATTTATGGTTTGTCAAAACGGGCTTTTTCACAACACCAGGCATTTTAATAGTGGACGTTTTGAGGTACTTCGGGATCAGTCGGCTGCCACGGTCGCAACAGGTGTTACACTTGAACAACTTATATTTTATCTATCTTAGCCCCATGACCACTACGCGAACTACGATCACGCCTTTCTAGCTGTCGCCGCGTACTGTTTATCTGCTAACTAGCAAAACAATATTCCCAAAACGCGGCTAGTGCCGCGTTTTTGCATTTCAGGACGTTCTATGGTTCAAATTACACTGCCCGATGGTTCCCAGCGCGAGTATCCAGGCCCCGTCGCGGTCAGCGATGTGGCTCACTCCATTGGAACGGGCTTGGGCCGCGCCGCACTGGCGGGGCGTATAAGCACGGCAGGCTCAGAGGCGCGGTTGGTTGACACCAGTTTCGTCATTGAACAAGATGCGCAGCTGGCCATCATTACGGCCAAAGATGCCGATGGTCTTGACCTTATCCGTCATTCCACCGCGCATTTGCTGGCCTATGCGGTCAAGTCCCTGTTCCCCGACGCGCAAGTAACCATAGGGCCAGTGATAGACAACGGCTTTTACTACGATTTCTCGTACAAGCGTGCGTTCACGCCTGAAGATCTGGAAGCCATTGAAAAGAAAATGGCCGAATTGGCCAAGAAAGATGAGGTCGTTACGCGCGAAGAGTGGATGCGCGACGATGCTGTGGAATATTTCAAGGGCATAGGCGAGCATTACAAGGCCGAAATCATTGCCTCGATTCCGTCCAATGAAGCCATCAGTCTGTATCGAGAAGGCGATTTCATCGACCTGTGCCGTGGCCCGCACGTGCCCTCGACCGGCAAGCTTAAGGTTTTCAAGTTGATGAAGGTGGCTGGTGCCTATTGGCGCGGCGATAGCAACAATGAAATGCTACAGCGTATCTACGGCACAGCCTGGGCCAGCAAAGAAGAGCAAAGTGCTTACCTGACCATGCTGGAAGAGGCCGAAAGGCGAGACCATCGCAAGCTGGGCCGCGAGCTGGACCTGTTCCATTTTCAGGAAGAAGCGCCGGGCCTGATTTTCTGGCACCCTAAAGGCTGGGTGTTATGGCAGCAAGTCGAGCAGTACATGCGCGCTGTATACCGTGACAACGGCTATCAGGAAGTCAAGGCGCCGCAAATTCTTGATCTGTCGCTCTGGAAGAAAACCGGCCACTGGGATAACTACGCCGAAAACATGTTCACGACCGAATCGGAGCATCGTGTTTATGGCTTGAAGCCCATGAACTGTCCCGGACACGTGCAGATTTTCAACGCCGGCTTGCATTCCTATCGCGAGCTGCCCATACGCTATGGCGAATTCGGGCAGTGCCATCGCAATGAACCTTCCGGCTCCTTGCATGGCATGATGCGCGTGCGCGGCTTTACTCAAGACGACGGCCATATTTTCTGCACTGAAGATCAATTGCAGGATGAATGCGCCGACTTCACCGCCTTGCTGCAAAAAGTGTATGCTGATTTTGGCTTTACCGAGATTCTGTACAAGGTGGCTACTCGTCCCGAAAAGCGTATAGGCTCGGACGAAGTCTGGGATAAGGCAGAGCAGGCGCTGATGGAAAGCCTGGATCGTACGGGTTGTAAGTATGAAGTCACGCCTGGCGAAGGTGCTTTTTATGGCCCGAAAATCGAATACACCCTGAAAGATGCCATTGGACGCCATTGGCAATGTGGCACGATACAGGTTGATTTTTCCATGCCGCAGCGCCTGGGTGCCGAATATGTCGATGCCAGCGATCAGCGCCGCACGCCGGTCATGCTGCATCGTGCCATACTGGGTTCATTCGAGCGTTTCATAGGCATGCTGATCGAAAACCACGCTGGCGCTATGCCTGCCTGGCTGTCTCCCGAGCATGCCGTGGTGTGCTGTATTTCCGAATCTTCGGCCGATTACGCCGCAGAAGTTGCTCTAGGCCTGAAAAAACAAGGGTTTAGGGCGTTTTCCGATTTGCGTGGCGAAAAAATCACCCGTAAAATCCGCGAACACAGTATGCAAAAAATACCGTACATTCTGGTAGTCGGCGAAAAAGAGCGTGAAACCGGACAAGTGGCGGTACGTGGGCGTGGCGGCGTCGATCTTGGTGTCATGTCGGTCAACGACTTTACCGAGCGCCTGCATAACGCCATCAATACCCGTCATAATGGCGGTGAATCCGGTCAGGCCTGATTTTTTTATTAATTCTAGGAGTTTTAGACATCGCAACCGAAAAACCTCATCGCATCAATGGCGAAATCCGTGTCCCCGAGGTGCGTCTTATTGGAGTCGACGGCGAGCAGCTAGGGGTCGTAAAAACCGCTGACGCGCTGCAGTTGTCCGAGCAAAATGAAGTCGACCTGGTCGAGATCGCACCCAATGCGTCGCCGCCTGTATGTCGCCTGATGGATTACGGCAAGTTCAAATACCAAGAACAAAAACGCCAACAAGAGGCGCGAGCCAAGCAGAAAGTCATCCAGGTCAAAGAAGTCAAATTCCGTCCTGGTACCGATGAAGGCGACTATCAAGTCAAGCTGCGCAATCTGCGCCGCTTCATCGAAGACGGCGACAAGGCCAAAGTAACCTTGCGTTTCCGTGGCCGTGAAATGGCTCACCAGGAACTGGGTATGCGCGTACTCGAGCGCGTGCGCGACGATTTGGTCGAGCTTTGCCAGGTTGAAGCCATGCCCAAGCTTGAAGGCCGCCAAATGGTCATGGTGCTTGCACCTCGCAAGAAATCCGTGGCAGGCAAAGCGGGCGAATAGGCAGCTGGCTCTGCATTCCTTTAGCGCTCTTGTCGGCCATGGCCGGCAAGAGCAGGCAGGTGTGTTTTATGCATGTATTGTTTGTTATTGATCCTTTACCCACGCTCAAGGCCTATAAAGACTCTTCAGTTGCAATGATGCGTGCCCTGACCGCCCGGGGCCATACGCTCAGCGTTGCATACCAAGAAGGTCTGTATATCGACGAAGGCGCTGTCAAGGCCGTGTCGACAGGCATAGGCATGGTGCGGGACGCTGATCTGCATGGGCACGCCTGGTGGGTTGAACGCTCGCCTTCCTGCGAGACCTCGCTGTCGGAATTCGATGCCGTGGTCATGCGCAAGGATCCGCCCTTCGACATGGAATATGTATACGCCACGCATCTGCTCGAATATGCACAGTCCCAAGGTGCGCGAGTATTCAATTCGGGTGCAGCCATACGCAATCATCCGGAAAAGCTCACGATTACCGAGTTTGCCTCACTGACTTCGCCCACGCTGGTCACACGAGACATGACCCGCCTGCGTGCCTTCCATGCCAAATACAACGATGTTATCGTCAAGCCACTCGATGGCATGGGCGGAACCGGTATTTTCCGTATGGGCGAACAAGAACCCAATGTGGGTGCCATACTGGAAACGCTTACCGAAAACGGCACGCGCTCTATCATGGCCCAGCGCTACATTCCTGAAATCGCCAAGGGCGACAAGCGTATTTTGTTGATAGGCGGTAAGCCAGTGCCTTACGCGCTGGCGCGTATACCGCTGGCCGGTGAAACGCGCGGCAACTTGGCGGCTGGTGGGCGTGGCGTGGCTCAGCCCCTGACCGCACGCGATCTTGAAATTGCCGAAATCGTGGGTTCGCGCCTGGCTGGGCGAGGGCTGCTGCTTATAGGGCTGGACGTAATCGGCGATTACCTGACCGAGGTTAATGTCACCAGTCCAACCTGCTTTGTCGAAATCACCGAACAAACCGGCTTTGATGTGGCTGACTGCTTTGCCGCAGCGCTAGAGCAAGCCGTAGCCGACAGCGCAGGCTTGGCTCCTGACGCAAGCGCAGTCTGACATGACACGCATAATATTGGTCATGCATCAGCCCCTGGGTACGGCCTTTGCGTCCTGTTCCGAGCATGTACTGGGTCAGGTGCCCGATTTAACAGTATTTGACGTGCCTGCCGATGCCGAGCCAGAAGCGTTGTCTACAGAGCTGGCTGGCTTGCTGCAAGAAACGCCCGAGAGCCAGGGCACGCTGGTGCTTTGCGATATATTTGGCGCAACGCCATTCAATATTGCCAAGCGAGCGATTAAACTGGCGTCAGAGCGCGGTCATAGTGCACATCTGATTACCGGCACCAATTTGTGCATGGTACTCAAGGCCCTGACCGAACGCCAGGATAATCCCGAGCAGCTAAGCAGAAACGTCCAACTTGGCGCCCAAAAAGGCATCGTCAATGCTGACCACGAATGCAAGCTCTGATCGGCCAGCTCAGGCCCGATCATTCCTATAAAAAAGAAACTTTATGCCATCCATCGATATCGTCATCAGTAATAAATTGGGTTTGCATGCACGGGCTGCAGCCAAGCTGACTCAGCTGGCCGGCCGGTACCAAAGTGAAGTTTTTATCGCGCGCGGCGCGCAGCGTGTCAATGCCAAAAGCATCATGGGCGTGATGATGCTTGCCGCGGGGCTGGGGGTAACCGTCAAGGTCGATGCCATCGGAGACGACGCGCAACAGGCCCTGGACGACATCCAGTCCTTATTTGATAATAAATTCGGCGAACAGGAATAAATACTTTCCCTTGTCAGGAACCGAAACCATGACTATGTCTGCATACACCGACACGCCAGATCTGTGCGCCATGCTGTGCATGCAAGGGCAGGGCGTAGTGAAAGGCTATGCCATAGGCCGGGCGGCCGTCATGAGCGCTGCAGCGCTTGAGGTTGCGCACTATCGTATTGCCGAACAGGAAGTCGACGCTGAGTGTGAACGCCTGAAATCGGCATTGGCCAAGGCTCGCGACGAGCTGCAGCTTATGGCCGATACGCTGCCCGATGATGCGCCACGCGAGCTTGGCCCGTTGCTGACCGTGCATGCCATGTTGCTCGACGATCCCATGCTGCTTGAGCAAACTTGTGCACTGATTATCGAGCGGCATTACAACGCGGAATGGGCCCTGACCAGTCAGGGGCAGTTGCTGGCCGAGCAGTTCGCCCTGATGGAAGATGAATACCTGCGTGAACGTGGCGCAGATATTCGCCAGGTAATTGAAAGGGTATTGCGTGTACTTTCTGGTTCTACGGCGCTTTTGTCCAGCCTGCAAGCCGATCACTGCACTGACCCGCTCATCGTGGTGGCCCGGGATATTTCTCCTGCCGACATGCTGCGCTTGCGCGGTGGGCGTTTTGCCGCCTTTCTGACTGACCTGGGTGGGCCTACTTCCCATACGGCGATAGTGGCACGCAGCATGAATGTGCCCGCCGTGGTGGGCTTGGGTCATTTCCGGGCACTGGTGCGCGATGGCGACATTCTGGTCGCCGATGGATTTTCAGGTGCGGTGCTGGTTAATCCCTCGGAAAAAGTGCTTGATGAATATCGCCAGCGCCAAGAGGATTATCGACTGCAGCGGGCCAAGCTTGCCTTGCTTCGAGACACGCCCGCCGAGACGCTGGATGGCATTTCCATCAAGCTTGAAGCCAATATCGAGCTGCCTGAAGAGGCGTTCGAAGCCATGGCTGCGGGCGCAGACGGCATAGGCCTGTTTCGCAGCGAGTTTCTGTTTATGGGGCGCCACGACCTGCCAACTGAACAAGAGCAGTACCAGGCCTACTCCTCCGTGGTGAAGACCATGGACGGCCGACCGGTCACCATACGCACGCTGGATCTGGGCGCGGATAAAAACCTGGACGGCGAAATAACGGTAGCGGCCAATCCGGCCCTGGGTCTGCGCGCCATACGATATTGCCTGGCCAACCCCGATATTTTTAAGACGCAGTTACGTGCTTTGTTGCGGGCGTCGCTGCATGGCCATGTACGCATACTCATTCCCATGATCTCGCATATGCACGAGGTTCGTGCCACCCGGGAAGCCATAGAGGTGGCCTGTGCCAGCCTGGATGCCGATGGCGTTGCCTATGCGCGCAATATTTCGCTGGGTGCCATGGTTGAAATTCCCGCCATTGCCATTGCCATAGAACCTTTTGTTGAAGCGCTGGATTTCCTGTCCATAGGCACCAACGATTTGATCCAATATACGCTGGCCATCGATAGGGGAGACAGCGAAGTGGCGGATTTGTACGATCCCATGCATCCGGCCGTCTTGCGCCTGATTGCTCATACCATCAATGCCGGAGAACGTGCGGGCAAACCCGTGTCGATATGCGGGGAAATGGCCGGCGATTCTACCGTGACGCGTATGCTACTCGGTTTGGGTCTGACTGGTTTTTCCATGCATCCCCAACAACTGTTGGACGTCAAGAATGAAGTGCGGCAAGCGCACTCGAACGCGCTGCGAGTCAAAGTCGCCTCAGCGCTGAATCGGGCCGAGCGCATAGATCTGGCTACCTTGTCGGCTTAAAAGGCCGGCAACAAACACTTTAGCTCAAAAAAAGCCAGCCCCTCGGAGCTGGCTTTTTCAGGACACACCCAGTTTGGTGCGCCCGCGACATACTTCAGACTCAGCGATGGTAGGCCGTTTCGCCGTGAGTGCTGATGTCCAGACCTTCCCGCTCCTCATCGGTGCTCACCCTAAGGCCGCAAGTCTTGTCGGCAATAAAGTAAGCGATCCACGCAACGACGGACGACCAGAGTATGGTGATCAGCACGCCTTCGGCCTGCAGCCACACTTGATAGGGGATGTCGCTTAGGCGTTCCAGGCCGGGCCCGCCCAGGGGTTTGGCGTTAAAGACTCCTGTTAGCAGCGCACCCACAATACCGCCTACGCCATGTATGCCGAACACATCCAGGGTGTCGTCCGCGCCCAGCAGGCGCTTCAGGCCGTTCACACCCCACAGGCAGGCAACACCTGCTACTGCTCCTATGATCAGGGCGCCGCCGGGTCCCACCAAGCCGGCGGCAGGGGTGATGCCCACCAGTCCGGCTATCGCCCCGGAAATAGCGCCAAGCAGGGAAGGTTTGCCCTTGTATTTCCACTCGGCCAGTATCCAGGCAAGCACACCGCCGGCCGTGGCAACCATGGTGTTGAAGAAAGCCAAGGCAGCCGTTTCGTTGGCGCTGAGCGCCGAGCCAGCATTAAACCCAAACCAGCCTACCCATAGCAGCGAGGCACCGATCATGGCCATAGGCAGGTTGTGAGGTTGCATGGATTCGCGGCCATAGCCTATGCGCTTGCCTATGACGTAGGCGCCAACCAGACCTGCAATACCCGAGTTGATGTGTACGACGGTACCACCGGCGAAGTCCAGTGCGCCACGTTCAAACAACCAGCCCCCTGGCGCCCAGACCATATGAGCCACAGGCAGATAGGCGAATGTCATCCAGATGAGCGTAAAGACCAATACGGCCGAATATTTGGTGCGTTCGGCAAATCCGCCCACAATCAACGCGCAGGTAATGCCGGCAAAAGTGGCCTGGAAGGCGGCAAAGCTCAGTTCAGGTATGCTGCCGGCCATTTCGAAAGTTTGCGTATTCAGGTCGAGCATGCCGCTGAACATCAGGCGTGAGAAGCCGCCTATTATGGCGTTTGCCTCGGTGAAGGCCAGTGAGTATCCGTAAACGAACCAGATGATCAATGCCAGCGCGAAGGTCGACAAAACCTGCATCAGTACGGACAGCACATTCTTGGCCCGTACCAGGCCGCCGTAGAACAGGGCCAGTCCGGGTACGACCATTAACAGTACCAGCAGGGTAGAGACACTGACCCATGCCAAATCGGCTTTATCCATTATTTATTCTCCAGTATTGAGCCTGCTTCGCCGTGCGTTGTCGACAGACCCGGGCATTTACCAATTAAGTTTGCTTAGAGTGCGTTCTCGCCCGATTCACCGGTGCGTATACGTATGGCTTGTTCGATGGATGTGACGAATATCTTCCCGTCGCCTATCTTGCCGGTGTGCGCTGCGGCGCACAGGCTTTCCAGGGCTTGTTCCACCAAATCCTCGGAGATCGCCATTTCAAGACGTAGCTTGGGAAGAAAGTCGACGGTGTATTCGGCGCCGCGATACAGTTCTGTATGACCTTTCTGGCGGCCGAACCCTTTGACTTCAGTGACGGTCATCCCCTGTATTCCGAGTTCAGACAATGCCTCGCGGACTTCGTCCAGCTTAAAGGGCTTGATGATTGCGGTAATGAGCTTCATTGCAGTTCCTCGTGATGTGATGACAAGGTACAAGCAATAGTGGTGCCAGTTTTTTAGAGGTGCGATATCGCGCCGCTCTATTCAAGTAGCAAGGGAAGAGCAGAGCGATGTAAGTTCATGCCGTAGGGCACTTTGCCATGTGCCTGCATCGATAAAGGCTTTGTTGTGGTGCACGTTGAAGCGCTCAATGCACCAAATTGGGGCGTTCCAGCATGCCGCATACTGTAAGCAAACAAGAATAAAGCGGCAGATTTTGTATCGGTGTGTTCAGAGCGGAATTTCATGCCGCTGACCGTAAGCACCTATCTTGTAAGGGAAGTGGGGGAAATTTCAATCCAGTAAATAAAATAATTGAAATTAGTATTTACACTAGGTCTGCTTACCTGTGCGGTTCTGTGGCTAGAATGATTTTCAAGCCAGTTGTAACAAGCTCGCTGCTGAACCGCTAGTCGCACCGGCATCAGCAAAACAGAATAAACGCGACGTTGGATAAGAGAGGTAAATATGAAAAAGACTCGTACACATTTGGCTGTTATTGCAATGGTTGCTTCCATGAGTCTGCTCGCCGCATGCTCGGATGCCGATGACAGCAGTGCACCCATGGGTGGTTCTGCCGGGACGGAAGCACCAGCTCCTGCACCTACTCCTGATCCTGCACCTGCCCCAGCTCCCGCGCCATCGTCCGGCTCGGCTGCTGATGTCACACCCGAGCCCAGCACGGGCGAGCAACTGTCGTCGGCTGCAAGCCAGGCTGGCGATGCGGCATCTGACGCTGCCAGCGCAGTGGGCGATGCCGTTAAAGAAGGTGCGGCCAAGGCTGACAATGCCATCCAGAACTCGGTGGGTGATGGCAGCCCCAATCCGGGCGTGACGCCTCCCGCCGACGAGACAGCGCCCAAGTCGTAAGGCTGTCTGCCAGGCTGCTGCCAGCCTGGCCGCAAGGCGGCACTAGCACTGGCCGCATGAAAGCACCCATGGACTGCAACCAGCCTATGGGTGCTTTAATATTATCCACGCCAGTATTTTTTATTACACTAGTGTCCGTGGCGGCAGGGCACCAAGCCGCCAAGCGTATATGAATGAACCCGGAGATAGCAATGGTTAACCGCAATGATTGGTTTGAAGATTTTCAGAAGAATATGTCCGAGCTCATTGCCAAAAGCCCGGCCGCCGATATCGAGCGCAACGTCAAGGCCATGATGGCGCAAACCTTCTCGCGCATGGATTTGATCACGCGCGAGGAATTTGATGTGCAGGCTCAGTTGCTGGAACGCGCATTGGCACGCATCACTGCGCTGGAGTCACGGGTTCAGGCGCTGGAAGGACGGCCCGACACTCCTTTGCAGCCAGGGCCAGGCGCCACAGGCACCCAATAAGCAAGGGAGCGTTGCCGTAGTAGCGCTAATGGATAATCGGCTGCGTGCGTGATCTCGTGCATGGCATAAGCGCCGCATACTGACTCTTGTGTGAAATAGCCACGAGGTTCGTATATGTCTTTAGCGGTGCTGGCCAGCCGAGCGCTATGCGGCCTTCAGGCGCTACCGGTGCGTGTCGAAGTCCATATGGCGCCGGGCTTGCCGGCCTTCCATGTGGTCGGCTTGCCCGATGCCGGTGTGCGGGAAAGCCGTGAAAGAGTACGCTCGGCCATACTTAGCAGCGGGTTCGAGTTTCCTGCGGGGCGCCTCACGGTCAACTTGGCGCCGGCCGATCTTCCCAAAGAGTCCGGGCGCTTCGACTTGCCAATTGCCCTGGGTGTCCTGCTTGCTTCGGGGCAGGTGCAAGAATCGCTTGCTCCCGATAATACCTGCCAGCTTCAAAACTACGTTTTTGCTGGCGAATTGTCGCTTACAGGCGCCATTGCGCCAGTCGGAGCGCCGCTGGCCATTGCGCTGGCCGTGGCGCGCAGCAATCCCGATGCCGTGCTGGTGCTGCCCGTAGGCTGCGCTGACCATGCGGCGCTCGTGCCGGGGCTCACCGTATTGTCTGCGGCTAGCCTGCTTGATGTCGTCCACCATGTTGCCGCAATCCAGCCCCTGCCTCCGGCCACGCCGCCTGCATTGGCAGTCTGTCATCACGCGGAACCGTGTCTGTCCGAAGTAAAAGGGCAGGAATTGGCGCGCCACGTGCTTGAAATCGCAGCAGCCGGGGGCCACAGCCTATTGATGTCTGGCCCGCCGGGTACCGGTAAAAGCATGCTGGCGCATAGGCTGCCGGGCCTGTTACCCAGGCTGGCACCAGAGCAGGCGCTGGAAGTGTCTGCGCTGGCCGGTCTAAGCGGGCTCACGCCCACATTTACCGACAGGCCGCCATTCAGGTCACCGCATCACTCGGCATCCATGCCTGCATTGGTGGGTGGTGGCGCTTATCCCAGGCCGGGTGAAATCAGCTTGGCTCACCAGGGCGTCCTTTTCCTTGACGAACTGCCTGAGTTCCAGCGGCGCGCCCTGGAATCTTTGCGCGAACCGCTGGAAACCGGGTGTGTGTCTATTGCACGTGCATCGCGTACGCTGACCTTTCCGGCAGCGTTCCAGTTGGTCGCAGCTATGAATCCTTGTCCCTGCGGCTGGCAAGGGCATAAAAAGAAAAGCTGCCGCTGTACGCCCGATCGTATCGAAGCCTATCGCAGCCGGCTGTCTGGCCCCTTGCTTGATCGGGTAGATCTGCAAATATCCCTTCCGGCGGCCGAGTCCAATTGGGTCGACCTACCAGAAGGAGAGGGCTCGGAGCCCGTGCGGCTGCGGGTGGCGCAGTGCCGCGCACGCCAGCAGCAACGTCAAGGTACAACCAATGCCAGGCTGGGCATGACCGGCATCAATGTGCATTGCCAGCTAGACGAGCAAGGTAAAACGCTGCTGGCGCAGGGTATGCAGCGCTGGAGCTGGTCTGCCCGCGTCGTCCACCGAATTCTCAGGGTTGCACGCACGCTGGCAGACATGGCGGGGCACGAGCAGATTGCATCGGTACATGTTGCAGAAGCAGTACAATACCGGCTGCCCTGGAACGATTGATGTAGTGCTTGAATTCGTTAGACAAACATCTTTAATTCATCGTATAATCAAGGGCTTTCCTAAGCGCATACCGACAATGCAGCAAAGTTATGTGGCAAACCCGTTGGTGGCAAACCCGTTGGGTGCTTTTGAAAGAAATCAATAAGTGAATGCCAGGTTACACAAGCGCTGCCAGTTTGTTTGGGGGCCACCTACATTCATCAATCACAGAGTTACATCATGCCTAAGATGAAAACCAAGAAAGGCGCTGCCAAGCGCTTTAAGGTTCGCGGTAGCGGGTCTATCAAGCGGGGTCACGCGTTCAAGCGTCACATCCTTACCAAGAAAACAACCAAGAACAAGCGCCAGTTGCGCGGTTCTACCGCCGTTCACGATGCAGATGTGAGCGCGGTCAAGGCAATGTTGCCGTTCGCTTGATAGGAGATCTGATATGCCACGCGTAAAACGCGGCGTTACTGCCCGTGCTCGTCACAAAAAAGTCATTAAAGCAGCAAAAGGTTATCGTGGTCGCCGCGGTAATGTATTCCGTATCGCCAAACAGGCGGTAATGAAGGCTGGGCAATATGCCTACCGCGACCGTCGCAACAAAAAGCGTACTTTCCGCGCGCTCTGGATCACCCGTATCAATGCGGCTTGCCGTGAACTGGGCGTATCCTACAGCGTATTCATCGCCGGCACCAAAAAAGCCTCGATTGAACTGGATCGCAAAGTTCTGGCCGATATGGCTGTAAACGATAAAGCCGGCTTTGCTGCCGTGGTTGAACAAGCCAAGTCTGCTTTGGCTGCTTGATCAATCTCGATTCTGTATTGCTGCAAACGGGGCTCTAGCGGGCTCCGTTTGTATTTGGAAACGCTACCTATGACTCCTCCTGTTGATGACCTGATCGCTCAGGCGCAAGAACAGTTTGCCCAAGCCAGTGATGCTGCGGCGCTTGAAAATGCCAAGGCCCGATTTTTGGGCAAGCAGGGTGCGTTAACCGCCCTGATGAAAGGTTTGGCGCAGTTAACGCCTGATCAGAAAAAGGCCGAAGGGGCCCGCATCAATCAGGTCAAGCAGCACATCGAGGGTTTGCTCAATGCCCGACGCCAGGAAATGGCCCAGGCCGAACTCGACAAGCGCCTGGCCGCCGAAACGATAGATGTCAGTCTGCCGGGGCGAGGCAAGGGAGTAGGGGGCATACACCCGGTCATTCAGTCGTGGCAGCGCGTCGAGGCGATATTTCGCTCTATCGGTTTCGATGTGGCCGACGGCCCTGAAATCGAAAACGACTGGACCAACTTCACGGCCCTGAACAATCCTGAAAACCATCCTGCACGCTCCATGCAGGATACCTTCTACGTCGACATGCAAGACAGCCAGGGCTTGCCTTTGTTGTTGCGCACGCATACCAGTCCCATGCAGGTGCGTTACGCCCGCATGCACAAGCCGCCCATCAAGGTGATTGCTCCGGGGCGTACCTACCGCGTCGACAGCGACGCTACACACTCGCCCATGTTTCACCAGGTTGAAGGCCTGTGGATCGCCGAAGATATCTCTTTCGCCGATCTGAAGGGTGTTTACACCGACTTCTTGCGTGCTTTCTTCGAGACCGAAGACCTTTGCGTGCGTTTCCGTCCTTCGTTTTTCCCCTTTACCGAGCCCTCGGCAGAAATCGACATGATGTTCACATCGGGGCCGAATCAAGGGCGCTGGCTGGAAATTTCGGGTTCAGGCCAGGTGCATCCGCAGGTGGTGCGCAATTTCGGGCTAGATCCCGAGCGCTATATCGGCTTCGCATTTGGTTCGGGGCTGGAACGCCTGACCATGTTGCGTTATGGCGTCAATGATTTGCGCCAGTTCTTCGAGGGCGATCTGCGCTTTCTGCGCCAGTTCAACCGCTGAAACCCTGCAAGCAGGCGGCACTGCGCCTGATCATGGCTGGCCTAGCCCCGCTGTAAAACGAATACGACGAGTACATAATGCAATTTCCTGAGTCCTGGCTACGCGCTTTTGTAAATCCCGACCTAGACACCGATGCCTTGTCGCATCGCCTGACCATGGCGGGTCTCGAGGTCGAGGAAACCACCACAGTGGCACCTCCCTTTAGCGGTGTAGTGGTTGCACACATCAAGGAAATTGCGCCGCACCCCGACGCCGATAAGCTGCGTATCTGCCAGGTGGACGACGGCTCGGGTGAGTTGTTGCAAATTGTTTGCGGTGCACCCAATGCGGCGGCCGGTATCAAGGTGCCACTGGCCCGCGTAGGGGCTGAGCTGCCTGGCGGCATGAAAATAGGCGTGGCCAAGATGCGCGGCGTGGCCTCGGCCGGCATGCTGTGCTCCGCGCGCGAACTCGGTCTGTCGCAAGATCATGCAGGCTTGCTGGAGCTGGATCACGATGCGCCTGTGGGCGCATCCATGCGCGCTGCGCTTGATCTGGACGACACCCTGTTTACGTTGAAGATGACACCCAACCGGGCCGATTGTCTGTCCATTCTGGGTGTGGCCCGCGAGGTTGCCGCACTTACCGGCGCGCCACTCACGCGTCCTGATTTCCAGCCTGTACCGGTCACCCTGGACGACCGCCTGCCCGTGACGGTGCAAGCGCCTGACCTATGCGGACGCTTCGCCGGCCGTGTCATCCGTGGCGTCAATGCGCGGGCAGCCACGCCAGCCTGGATGAAGTCTCGTCTGGAGCGGGCAGGGCAGCGTTCGATTTCGGCCCTGGTCGATATTTCCAACTACGTCATGCTGGAATTGGGCCGGCCTACCCACGTGTTCGACCTGAAGCGCATACAAGGCGGCCTGACGGTACGCTGGGCGAACCAAGGCGAACAGCTGGAACTTTTGAACGGGCAAACCATTACGCTGGAGCCCGACGTCGGCATTATTTCCGCCGGCGATATCGTGGAAAGCCTGGCGGGCATTATGGGTGGAGAAGCCACCGCCGTTACGCTGGACACGACTGATATTTATCTTGAAGGCGCTTTTTGGTGGCCAGAGGCCATCATGGGCCGCCCACGTCGGTATAAGTTCAGCTCCGAGGCCAGCCACCGCTTCGAGCGGGGCGTTGATTTTGCCTCGGTGACTGACGATCTTGAATTCATGACTCGCCTGCTGATTGATATCTGCGGCGGGCAAGTCGGCCCCCTGGATGATCAGGTCATCAACTTGCCCGCTCGCGAGCCCGTTTCCATGCGCCTGGCACGCTGCCACCGTGTTCTGGGTGTGCCGGTCTCGCACACGGAAGTCGCTTCTATTTTTACCAACCTGGGCCTGCCTTTTGAGGTTCAGGATGGGGACGTCTTTGTCGTTACCCCCCCATCGTATCGATTCGACCTGTTCATTGAAGAGGATCTGATCGAAGAAGTCGCACGCGTATACGGCTTTGAGCGTATTCCCGATGTGCCTCCTGTTGCGCGCGCAAGCATGCTGGCCAGTCCGGAAGTATTGCGCGGGCCACACGCCTTGCGGGCGAGCATGGCGGCCCAGGACTACCAGGAAGTCATTAACTTTGCTTTTGTGGAAGAGGCCTGGGAGCGCGACTACGCGGGCAATGAAAACCCCATCAAGCTGCTTAATCCTATCGCCAGTCAACTGGCGGTCATGCGATCCAGTCTGATGGGCGGCCTGCTGGCCAATATTGTTCATAATGCCAACCGCAAGCAAAGCCGGGTACGAGTCTTTGAACTCGGGCGTGTTTTTACGCGTGACGCTCAAGTCGCCGATGGCGGCCTGACAGTGGCAGGCATCAGCCAGCCGCAGCGTCTGGCCGGTGCGGCCTGGGGGCCTGCCGTGGAAGAGCAATGGGCTACGCCGCTGCGTCCGGTTGATTTCTACGACGTTAGAAACGATGTGGAATGTTTGCTGGGCGCGCGAGCTACCGATCTGGTTTGCATCGCCGATACGCATCCCGCTCTACATCCTGGCCGTTCGGCCCGGCTGGAACTGGACGGCAAGCATATAGGCTGGTTGGGTGAGCTGCACCCGCGCTGGGCCCAGCAGCGCGACCTGACACAAGCGCCAGTGGTATTCGAGCTCGATGTCGAGGCGATTTCCGTAGGTGAGTTGCCGGCGCCTGCGGAAATATCACGTCAGCCTGTCGTGATCCGCGATTTGGCGGTTTTGGCCGGCCTGGATGTGGCGTATCAGGATTTGTTAAATACGCTTACTCGTGCGACCGAATCTAATGCTACTCTTGGCATCGTTAAAGATATTAAACTGTTTGATGTCTGGCGCGATAAGTCGGCGCAAACCGTCGAGAAAAGCATGGCTTTCCGTTTCTGGCTCCAGAATCAGGAAGCTACACTGGACGACGCTACAGTTGAACAATGCATGGCACTGCTGCTTGATGCGCTGATCAGTGCCCACGGCGTACGCCAGCGCGCATAAGGAGCAACACACTATGAACCCGGAACGTACCCTGACCAAGGCTGAGCTGGCCGAGTTGCTGTTTGATCGCGTGGGTTTGAACAAGCGCGAAGCCAAAGATATTGTCGATACTTTCTTCGAAGAAATCCGTGATTCGCTTGCGCGCGGCGTCGAGGTCAAGCTATCTGGTTTTGGCAATTTTCAGGTGCGTGACAAACCACCTCGTCCTGGGCGCAATCCCAAAACCGGTGAAGTCATTCCCATCGCGGCCCGTCGGGTCGTAACCTTTCATGCCAGCCAAAAACTCAAGGTTGTTGTCGAGTCGGCCGGTAAGGCCTCTGCATCCATCGGGTAAGCCATGAGCACCAGCGAAACTCCAGTCACCTTGCCGCCCATTCCCGCCAAGCGCTACTTCACGATAGGCGAAGTCAGCGACCTTTGCTGTGTCAAGCCGCATGTATTGCGCTACTGGGAACAGGAATTTACTCAGCTCAAGCCAGTCAAGCGGCGCGGTAATCGCCGCTATTATCAGCACCACGAGGTATTGCTGATTCGTCGCATACGCGACCTGCTGTACGAGCAGGGCTTCACCATCAGCGGTGCGCGTAATCGTCTGGGCGATCTGAATGACGTCCCGCACGATCAGGATGCCGCCGTGCGGCTGTCCGGTGCCGAGCTGCAAGCCTTGCGCAACGACCTGAATGCGGTCAAGGATATGCTGGCCCAGGCTCTCGAGCAAACATCCGGCCCGGATTCCACGCAGAACTCCCTTCCGTCCTGATACTCGTCCTCTGCCTGCGCAGGGCACTTACGACAACCCCAGCATCGTTCACTGTCCCGACATGAACACTGTTGGGATTTTTTGAACTTTTAGCAAATTTTTGTCATATTAGTGACTAAAATCTACAAAAAATAATAAAGAGCTAAATGCTTGGACAAACGGTGCGCGGGGCCGTACCTTACGTCTATCATTGTTTACGCTACAGGCCAACCTGGTCGTCTGCGCCTGTTCGTCACGCCCCTCATGTATTACCTTCCTCCGGTCATTCAAATAGAAGAAAACAACGAGCAACAGTTGCTGACATCCGTCAAGCAGTACGTTGCCAACGGCCCGGCCACGCTGGGTCTGGATGACTTGGCGTACGTCACGGGCTGCAGTAAAAAGCATCTTTCCAGCATCTTCCGCAAGCAATATGGAATCAGTCTGTCGCAGTTCCTGCGCGAGGAGCGCATGTGCAGGGCGCAGCGTCTGCTGGTGCAAACCTCGTTAGGCGTGCAGGAGATTGCGCAGCGCCTGGGTTATTCCAGCACGGCCAATTTCTCCAATGCCTTTCGTGATCATGTCGGCATGTCGCCCAGTGACTTTCGTGAAAAAGCGCCCATCGAATCAATTACTGCCTTGCAAGGCTCCATGCGGTGGTCTTCTTCGGAACTATGACGGGCCTGCTTTTGACGGTATGAGCGGGTTGCGGACGTGGTCGAGCCTGGCCCTGGTGTATTCCCTGGAGCTGCGGTGTAGAATCGGCGGGACTGCATCACAGGTTGCACGCCATGACACTCTCGGTATTTGACATCTTCAAAATCGGCATAGGTCCATCAAGCTCGCACACGGTGGGGCCCATGCGCGCCGCCCGCAACTTTGCGCGTAACTTGCAGGCAAGCGGCCTTCTGGATCAGGTAGCGACGCTTAATGTGGCGCTTTATGGCTCGTTGGCAGAAACTGGCAAGGGGCATTGCACCGATATGGGCATTATGCTGGGGCTTATGGGCGCTTCGCCCGATACCGTCGAACCTTCCGATATCGCGCGACTGATAGGCCAGGTCAAAACAACGGGCAAGCTTCAGTTATGGGGTGCTCAGCCCATAGCATTTGATCCCGAACAGGCGTTTTCCTACCGCATCAAGCCCATGGTCGAGCATCCGAATGGTATGCGTTTTCAGGCGCTGGATGCCAGCGGTGCAAGCATCAGCACAGAACGCTATGTGTCCATAGGCGGTGGCTTCATACGGGCGCTGGATGTAATCGAAACCGACGAAACCGTACCCCAGCATGATCCGGTGCCCTACGAATTCTCCACGGGGCGTCAGTTGCTGGACTTGTGCGCCTCAACGAATTTGTCCGTCGCGCAGATCATGATGGCTAACGAGACGGCACTGGCGCCTTCGCACGAGGTTATCCAGGGCGTGCTGCAAATAGCCAATGTCATGAATGCCTGTATAGACCGGGGTTGCGGCATAGACAATGCGCAGGCCAACGAGCTCTTGCCGGGCGGATTGAAAGTTCGCCGCCGTGCACCCGCGCTATATCGCGAACTGCTGCGTGACGCCAACAAGGCCGATGTCTTGTACGCCATGGATTGGGTCAATCTGTTTGCCATGGCTGTCAATGAAGAGAACGCGGCCAGTGGGCGGGTGGTCACGGCGCCAACCAATGGGGCGGCAGGCCTGGTGCCTGCCGTATTGCGCTACTACCAGAAGTTTATTCCCAGCTATAGTCAGCAAGGTGTGATTGATTTCTTGCTGACTGCTGCGGCCGTGGGCTTTCTGTATAAAGAAAACGCATCGATTTCAGGGGCTGAAGTAGGGTGCCAGGGAGAGGTCGGCGTGGCCTGTTCCATGGCGGCCGCAGGGCTGGCCGCCGTGCTGGGCGGCAGTCCACAGCAGGTGGAAAACGCGGCTGAAATAGGCATGGAGCACAACCTTGGCCTGACGTGCGACCCCATAGGCGGCCTGGTTCAGATTCCCTGCATAGAGCGCAATGCCATGGGTGCGGTCAAGGCCATCAATGCGGCACGACTGGCGCTGCAGGGCGATGGCATTCACCATGTGTCGCTGGATGCCGTCATCGAGACCATGCGTCAAACGGGGGCCGACATGCGCACCAAATACAAGGAAACCTCGCGCGGCGGCCTGGCCGTTAATGTTGTGGTCTGCTAGCGATTTCCTCTGTTGCCTTGGGCGCTGGCGCGCCAAACGTCACAATGCGGCCTATGAAGAGTATGGGGCCGCTCGGGCTGGCCGTAGGCGAGCCGCCCTGGGGTTCCAGCGTCATTTCAAATATTTGATCCGCGCCTATGCTACCCATCAGGGAGGCCGGTATGGCTACAGGCTGATTGGGGTCAATCAGACCCAGTGAGCGTGCCACCGGCAGGCTTTTGTTGTGCGTCCACAGCTGCACCGACGCATCGGCGGGAATGTCACTTCGAACCTTGGGGCTCATCAATATATTGTTGTGCGGATCCACCGTCACGACCCATGCAGGCGTGGAGCTTTGTCCGGGTGCCTGCAGTATGGCTGCCTGGGTGGGCGCTACCTGAACGATATTGATGGGTGGCGGAATCGGTTCAGAGGGAATCAGGGCCAGGGCCAGTGCGATCAGGGCAAAGACCAGCGTCGCGCAACGCCAGAGCCAGATGTTGCCGTGTTTGACCCTTGTGTGTGTGGTGCCACGTGCATCTATCGGCGGTGGCAGGGCATCTGTGCCTACGCTCTGTTCTGGTTCGCTGGCGGGGGGCTGAGCATGCACCTGCATGCCCGGCGCGGAGCCATTTGCCTGCGTCTCGATAGGCGCGCTGGTTTGACTGACCGGTTCGGGCTTGAATGACGGCTCGGTGCGCAAGCTGCTTACGCTAGCAGCTGATGCCACTGGCGCCGCAGGAACAGTGGGATCGGCGCGGGTCTGGCTGGCCGGGTTTGCGCGTTCAGGCCGACTGTCATTGTCGGGCTTGCGATAAAGGCTTGCCGGCGTGGGCATGGTGTCGTGGCCCAGACTGCTTTGTATGCGTTGCAGCAGCAGGGGCGATGGATCGACCGGTGCCAGCAGGTCAGTCAGCTCAAGCAGGCTTTGTTCCCAGGCCAGCGCAACAGAAACGGCATTCTGGTCGCTGCCCAGCAGGGCATGCGCCTGGGCGGTTTCGCTGGTATTCAAGAGTCCCAGCGTGTATTCAGCCAGGAGGGTGGCGTGTTGGGTGCTGCTGGTCATGCTTGCTGGCGCTCCGCGAGCTTGGCCAGCCCCTGTTGTACGCGCGCCTTGATATGAGGTACTGAAGCCCCCAGGCGTTCGGAGATTTGCTCGTAATGGTGGCCATGGTAGTAGGCCATCAGTATGGCTTGGCGCGGAATATCGTCCAGTGTGTTCAATACCTGGGCCAGGCTGTCTTCACCCGCATGGGCTGGAAGTGTGGGTAGCGTGTCCGACCACGAGGCCAGGCCCGGGCGCGTACGTCCGGTCTGGCGCAGTCGCCCAAGGGCACGGTAGCGAAGTATGCTGTGCATCCAGGCTCTTGCCCCGCTTACTTGCGGGTCGTAGCTGTCGGCATTCTTCCAGATAAGGATGAAGGCATCGCGGACCAGGTCTTCGGCACCGGCGCGTTCGGTCAGCATTTTTAAGCCTAGCGCCAGCATATGCGGCGCCTCGTGCAGATATAGATGTTGGAAGGCGTGTTGATCGCCTTGCGCGCACGCAAGCAGTGCGGCGTCGTAGTCAAAAGGTGGAACAGCCATACATTCTCCGATATACCCCATTGGGGCAGGGGATATTGTATTAGCTGTTCCAGTCCTGTTTGTGCGCGGACTGAAAATCAGCGGTAACAGGAGTTAACTTATGAGGGTTCTATGCCTGCATTTTTGATGATGGCACCCCATTTTTCGGTTTCCTCTGCCTGGAATTTGGCCAAATCGTCGGGCGTCGATGTGACCGGCTTGGTGCCTGTCTGCGTGTAGAACTGCTGCGCTGCCTTGCGTGTGGTGGCGTTGATGATCAGATCATTCAACCTGGAGACCACTTCGGGCGGCGTGTTGGCCGGCACGTAGGCACCGAACCAATAACCCATCTTGTAGCCGGGAACGCCCGCACTGTCTATGGTCGGTACATCGGGTGCCAACGGCAAAGGCTGGTTGTCGGTGACACCAAGCGCGCGCAGCTTGCCCGCCTTGACTTGCGGCAGTCCCGTGGCCATATCGGCCATCATCATGTCTATCTGGCCGCCCAGCAAATCGGTAATGACCAGCGGATTGCTTTTGTAGGGAACATGCAGCAACTCGACATCCGCCATTTGCTGGAAGAGTTCGCCGGCTACCCGGCTGCTGGAGCTGCCGCTGCCAAAGGTCAGTTCGCCCGGCTTGTCTTTGGCAAGCTGAATGAATTCCTTGACGGTCTTGGCCGGGGAGTTCAGGTTCACCACCATGATTTGTCCGCCGGTGCCCAGCAGGGATACGGGCTGAAAGTCTTTCACGGGATCGTAGCTCAGCGTCTTGTACAGATGCGGGTTGGCGGACTGTGATGTATTGGTGGTGATCAGCACACGGTATCCGTCTGGCTGGGCCCGGGCCACATCGCTTGCGCCTATCATGGCGCTGGCACCTGGCTTGTTTTCGATGACGACCACCTGCTCGGTCTGCTCGGTAATGCCCTGGCCGATGGCGCGGGCCAATTGATCGGTTGCGCTGCCCGCCCCAAATGGCACCACAAAAGTGATGGGTTTGTCGGGATAGCCTGCAGCCAGGGCTTGCCCGGCCAGTGGCAGGCTTAACATGCCAATCAGGCTGGCCAATAGGGTCTTGCGTAGAGTTGTGGATGTCATGAGAGTCTCCTTTTGTAGATATATTTCAAGCTCAGGTGATGTCCACCAGGCTTGCTTCCGGTGTGCCGTCCAGCTTTACCGGAAAGTCGAGTAAATGGAAGGACAAGGCCTTGCCATGGGTATCGAGGTTCAGGGCGTCATTCACGCCGCCGTCCAGAACGCCGTGCAGCACGAAGTTCAGGGCATGAATCGATTCAATTGTGTAGCGCTGTATCTGGGCGGGATGCCGAAAGGCGAACCACTCCAGCACGGCTTGTTCCGTCAGTTGAGCATTCAGTAAGGGAAAGAATTCGGGCTTGAAGGCGATAACGCTGATGTTGGATATATTTCCCTTGTCGCCGCTGCGGCTATGGGCCAATCGATATAGGGGTACGGTGTTTTGTGGTGCATCGTATGGCATTTATGCGTCCTCCATAAACGACCAACTGGCCGGAGCGAGATCCCGGGGGATCGTGCCCGACAAACTGTTCAGCCTGGGTCGTAGCGATGTTCTGACGCCGCCCCCTCCTGCCGGCCCGCAGCAATATAGCGCGGTGACTTCGCGCAGCACACATTCGGCTATCTCTTTCTGCGCATGCGTTCCGGCAATGCGCAGGCGTACATCGCGTGCTGCACCGCTCGGATATCTGCGCAAATAGTCGCCAGCGTCATCGCCAAAAATACTGGCTACACCTATAAGATCGGCACGCAGGGGCATGATATTGCCCAGCCGCTTGAGCACGACATCAGCCGCCAGTCTCGCCCTGGCTTCGGCTTGCACGCCCGCGTAGGAAATCTCCGCCTCGGCCAGCCATCCTCCGTGATGACAGATGTTGACCTTCAGCGTGTCGGGGCGTTGATGGCCTGTGATCCGGCCGACACGCACCATGTCTGGCCCTGTCTGGGCGACGGTAACCTGGCTGATGTCGGCGGTGACGTCCGGCGTCAGATAGGCTGCGGGATTGTGCACTTCATACAGCAGCTGTTCTTTGACGGTTTGCTCGCTTACTACGCCGCCCGTGTTGGCTGCCTTGGTGATGGTGACGGCGCCCGTGGCGCTGATGTCGGCGATGGGAAATCCCAGGTTGTCCATGCCCGGCACATCCTTGAGGCCGGGGACGGCAAAGTAGCCGCCACTGACCTGCGTGCCGCATTCGAGCAAGTGTCCTGCTATTGTGGCGCAGCCCATCTTGTGCCAGTCATTGTCCGCCCATCCGAAGTGGGCCAGCGCAGGGCCAAGCACCAATGATGGATCAGCAACCCGGCCGGCCACGACAATATCCGCATCGGCACGCAAGGCCTGGGCAATTTCATTGGCGCCCTGGTAGGCGTTGGCACTGACGATGTCCAGCCCGTCGAAATCAGCACCAAGCTGCTCGCGCAGATAAGACAGTTGCTCCGGCTCGGTGAGCTGGTCGCCCGACAGCACGGCAATGCGCGGTGCACGCAGCCCCAGTTCCTGGGCCAGCAGCTTGATACGGCGGGCCGCCGCGGGTGGGTTGGCGGCTCCGAAATTGCTGACGATACGAATATTGTGCTGCAGGCACATACCCAGGACGGGTTTGAGCAGGTCGACCAGCAGTGGCTCATAACCCAGCTCGGGATCCCGGTCTTTTTCAAGCTGGGCCAGCGCCAGCGTGCGCTCGGCCAGTGTTTCGAATATCAGTGCGTGCCCGCCCGTATCCACCAGCGTCCGGACGACGGGCAGAACGCCATCGCTGCGATCACCGGAAAATCCGGTGGCGCAGCCTATCTTGAATGAGTTTGTCTCCATGAGCGTGCATGCCTGTGGTTGCTTTGCTCGTACTATACGGGCATGATATTCATTAGTTAAATAGAAATATCTTATTCATTAATACTATTTTTTTATGAATCTTTCATCGCGCCAGCTGCGCGCCTTTGTGGCTTTAGCGCAGGAAAAACATTTCACCAAGGCGGCTGGGCGTTGCCACCAAACCCAGCCAGCCTTCAGCGCGCTCATACGCTCACTTGAAGACGCGGCCGGGGTACGTTTGTTCGATCGCACGACCCGCCGCGTAGAGCTCACGCCCGAGGGCCATTTGTTCAATGAATCGGCGCTGCGGCTATTGAATGATTTGGAAGCCGTCATGGGCGATATTCAGGATCATGTCGCCAAGCGCAAAGGCAGTGTGGCCGTGGCCGCCTTGCCTTCGTTGGCCGCCGGTTGGCTACCTGGCATATATGCCAGGTTTCATGAGCAGTACCCGGGGGTGGAACTGCATCTGCACGATGCCTTGCTGGTGCCTTGCCTGGATATGGTCAGGCTGGGGTCGGCAGATATTGCGGTGGCAGCCAAGGGCAGCGATATGAGCGGTTTGCATACCGAACCCCTGTGTGAAGACTATTTTCATTTGGTTTGCCGCGATGACCATCCTTTGGCGCAGCGCGATGCCGTGCGTCTGAGCGAGCTCAAAGGCAATGCGATTATTCAGTTGGGCAAAGGCAGCAGCATTCGTCAAAGCCTGGTACGAAACGCTGCATTCTCCAGCCTGGACAGCTTCCTCGAGGTGGATCACTTGGCTACGGTCACGGGTCTGGTGACTGCCGGTCTGGGTATCAGTCTGCTGCCGTCCATGACGCTGTTTCAGTTCCAGCACGAGCGGATCAAGGTCATTCCTCTGGCGCCTCGCAGCCGGATAAAGCGTTCTTTGTATTTGATACGTCGCAGCGATAAAAGCCTGTCCAGTGCCGGGCGCGCTTTTTACGAGCTGCTGCTGAGCCAACGCGGCGAACTAGCGCGGCGCAACGACTTTGCTTCGGCGCCCGGTACAATCCAGGGCGCAGATACTTTTCCTACTTTTCCATGAAATTCACTCATCGAGGCCCAGCGCCTCGTCGTCGTAACGATTTCCAGACGCTGAAGTCCTTATTGCCCTATGTTTGGCAATTCAAATGGCGGGTCATGGCCGCCATGGCCTGCCTGGTGGCCGCCAAGGTAGCCAGCGTTATTTTGCCGCTATACCTGAAAGACATCGTCGATCAGCTCAGCATGCCCAGCACGATGCTGATCCTGCCGATTGCCGCGTTGCTGGGGTACGGCTTTGCGCGCTTGGCCAGCAGCGTATTCGGCGAACTGCGCGATGCCTTGTTTGCTCGGGTAACCCAGGGATCCATAAGGCGTATTGCGGCGCAATTGTTCAAACATCTGTTTGCCTTGTCCCTGCGTTTTCATATGCAGCGTCAAACGGGTGGCCTGAGCCGCGACATTGAGCGCGGTACCAAAGGCATAGGCTTCCTGCTCAATTTCATGGTGTTCAATATTTTGCCCACCTTGCTGGAAATCGGCATGGTGGCCGGGATTCTGCTGTGGCGCTATGACTGGCCGTTCGCGGTGGTTACGCTGGGCACAATAGCGGCATATATCGCGTTTACGCTGCTGGTTACCGAAAAGCGCATGGTGTACCGGCGCAGCATGAACGATCTTGACAGCAAGGCCAACAGCAAGGCTATCGATGCGCTGATCAATTATGAAACGGTCAAGTATTTTGGCAATGAAGGCTATGAGCTGGATCGTTATGACCGCAACCTGGGCAAGTGGGTGGACTCGGCCGTCAAGAACCAGGTGTCGTTGAATTTCCTGAACATAGGGCAGGGCGCCATTATCACGCTCGGCGTAACGCTGCTGCTGTGGCTATCGGCCGATGGCGTGGTCAAGGGCGATATGACCGTGGGTGACGTCGTGCTGGTGTCAGCCTACCTGACCCAGCTGTATGCACCGCTTAATTTTCTGGGATTTGTCTATAGGGAAATCAAACATGCCCTGGCCGACATGGAGCGCATGTTCGACTTGATGGAGCAGGGCGAGGAGGTGGCCGATCTGCCCGATGCCCGCAATCTCAAGACCAGCCAGGCATCCATAGAGTTCGACCATGTGGATTTTAGCTACGAGGGCAAGCGACAGATTCTGTTCGATGTGAGCCTGACTATTGCAGCTGGGAAAACGCTGGCGGTGGTGGGTTCGTCGGGTGCCGGCAAATCCACCCTGTCGCGCTTGCTCTTTCGCTTCTACGACGTAACTGCCGGCTCCATACGGATCAACGGCAAGGATATTCGCAGCCTGACCCAGGCCAGCTTGCGTCAGCACATAGGCATAGTTCCCCAAGATACCGTGCTGTTCAACGACAGTATTTTGTACAACATTGCCTACGGCAACCCTTTGGCTACCCAGGATGAGATCTTCCAGGCGGCGCGTGCGGCCAGCATTCATGACTTCATCATGGGGCTGCCCGATGGCTACCAGACACAGGTTGGCGAACGCGGTCTGAAGCTTTCCGGCGGCGAAAAACAGCGTGTTGCCATTGCGCGCACCTTATTGAAGAACCCGCCCATACTCATCCTGGACGAGGCCACCAGTGCGCTCGATACCCGTACTGAGCGATCCATACAAGATGAGTTGAATCAGATCGCCAAAGAGCGCACTACGCTCATTATTGCGCACAGGCTGTCCACCATAGTGGACGCTGATGAAATCCTGGTGCTGGACCACGGCAAAGTGCTGGAAAGGGGAACGCATCGAGAGCTGCTGGCGCGGCGTGGGCGCTATGCGCAAATGTGGACTTTGCAGCAGGCGGGGGATGATATGGATTGATCTTTTTGATTTGCGCATACAGTACCAAAGTAGTACTATATGATTACTGTAGCAAGTCGGAGGCAGCTAGTGCTGCGCATCAGCAAAATCATTGATTACGGCACCTTGGTGCTAACCCACATGGCGGGCAGTCCGGAACGCATATTCAGTGCGTCGGATTTGGCCGGCGCGCTGGGTTTGGGCCAACCCACCGTCAGCAAAATACTCAAGTTGCTGGGCCAGCAAGAATTGGTCAACAGCAGCAGGGGCGCGCGTGGCGGCTACATGCTTGGCCGACCGGCCAGCGAAATCAGTGTGGCCGACATTATAGACGCTCTTGAGGAACAGCCCTTCGGGCTGACTGAATGCACGGCCTTGCCCGGCGTCTGCAGCGTCGAGGCCGCCTGCCACATACGCACCAATTGGCAGCGCATCAACGCTATTGTAAGGCGTACGCTTGAAGAGGTCAGCGTGGCCGACATGATTCACACCACACCTATTGAATTTCCCATGACCAAGCATCCGGTTTCCAAATCAAGTGTCCGGGCCCAATCACGTCCCATGACATGGAGTCAAGCTAAATGAGTTCTGTAACCGAACCCAAAGTCAAGCCCGCAGGTGTCAAGCCCGCAGCCGATCCCATCGAATCGTTCCTCGATCGCGAATATTCGGCAGGCTTTGTGACCGAGATCGAATCGGTCACCATACCCAAGGGGCTGAACGAAGACACCATACGTTTATTGTCGGAAAAGAAAGGCGAGCCCGAGTTCATGCTCGAATGGCGCCTGGCGGCTTACCGCCATTGGCTGACCATGGATCTGCCCGAGTGGGCCAAGGTCAGCTTTCCGGCCATAGACTTTCAGGACATCAGCTATTATTCCGCGCCCAAAAGCAAGAAAGACGCGCCCAAAAGCCTGGACGAAGTCGATCCAGAATTGCTGCGCACCTACGAAAAGTTGGGTGTGCCTTTGCACGAACGGGCCCGCCTTGCCGGCGTGGCGGTCGATGCGGTGTTCGATTCCGTTTCGGTTGCTACCACCTTTCGCAAGCAACTGGCTGAAGTTGGCGTTATTTTCTGTTCCTTCTCCGAGGCTGTCAAAGAACACCCTGACCTGGTTCGCAAGTACCTGGGCACCGTGGTGCCGCCGGGCGACAACTTTTATGCCGCGCTGAATTCCGCCGTTTTCTCCGATGGTTCCTTCGTGTTCATACCCAAGGGTGTGCGATGTCCCATGGAACTGTCCACGTATTTCCGCATCAACGCGCAAGATACCGGCCAGTTTGAACGGACACTGATCATTGCCGAAGAGGGTGCTTCGGTCAGCTATCTGGAAGGCTGTACTGCACCCATGCGCGACGAAAACCAACTGCATGCGGCGGTGGTCGAGCTTGTTGCATTGGACGATGCCAAGATCAAGTACTCCACCGTACAGAACTGGTATCCGGGCGACAAAGACGGCAAGGGTGGCATCTATAATTTCGTGACCAAGCGGGGCGACTGTCGCGGCGCGCGTTCGCACATTTCCTGGACGCAAGTGGAAACCGGCTCGGCAATCACCTGGAAATATCCCAGCGTCATCCTGCGCGGCGACGACTCCGTCGGCGAATTCTACTCAGTGGCGCTCAGCAATCACCGCCAGCAGGCCGACACCGGCACCAAGATGATACATATCGGACGCAATACGCGCAGCACGATTATTTCCAAGGGTATTTCTGCCGGCCATGGCAGCAATGCTTATCGGGGACTGGTGCGCATCACGCCCAAGGCCGAAAATGCACGCAACTATACGCAGTGCGATTCGCTGCTGATAGGCAGCAAATGCGCGGCGCATACTTTCCCGACCATGGAAGTGCAGAACCCCTCGGCCAGTGTCGAGCACGAGGCCACTGCGTCGCGTATCGGTGAAGATCAGCTGTTTTATGCCATGCAGCGCGGCTTGTCCGCAGAAGATGCCGTTTCGATGATAGTCAACGGTTTTTGCAAGGAAGTTTTCAAAGAATTGCCCATGGAATTTGCAGTCGAAGCACAGAATTTGCTCGGTGTAAGTCTGGAAGGCAGCGTAGGTTAATGGAGAAGTCAGTAATGCTCAGCGTCAAGAATCTGCACGCCTCGGTCGAAGAAAAGTCGATACTGCGAGGCCTGAATTTAGAAGTCAAAGCCGGCGAAGTACACGCCATCATGGGGCCTAACGGTTCCGGTAAAAGCACCTTGTCACAGGTGCTGGCCGGGCGTGAAGACTACAAGATAGAAAGTGGCGAAGTTGACTGGATGGGGCAAGATCTTTTGTCCATGTCCATCGAAGATCGCGCCCGCTCGGGCCTGTTCATGGCATTCCAGTATCCCATCGAAATTCCGGGTGTCTCCAATGCCTATTTTCTGAAGGCAGCGGTCAATGCAACGCGGCGCCACCAGGGCTTGCCCGAACTTGACGCCATGGACTTCCTTAAGCGCGTCAAGGCTGAAATGAAAGCTGTTGGCATGCGCGAAGAGTTTCTATACCGCTCCGTCAACGAAGGTTTTTCAGGCGGCGAAAAGAAGCGTAATGAAATCCTGCAAATGACCTTGCTTGAGCCCAAGTTGGCCATTCTGGATGAAACCGATTCCGGTCTGGATATCGATGCGCTTAAGGTTGTGGCCGACGGTGTCAACCGCCTGCGCTCGCCAGAACGCGCGCTGGTCGTCATTACGCACTATCAACGCCTGCTCGATTACATCGTGCCTGACTTCGTTCATGTGCTGGCCGGTGGCCGCATCGTGCGCTCGGGCGGACGCGAGCTTGCGCTCGAACTCGAAGAGCGTGGCTACGGCTGGATCACTGATAAAGCCGAGGTAAAGAAAGGGGCAGCGGCATGAGTACTGCACAAACCTGGGAGGCTGATTTCGCAGCCCGTGGGCAAGGTTTGACAGGCGTCAACGTTCCCTGGCTGGCTGCCATGCGCAAACGTGCCATCGAGCGGTTTGCCAGCCAGGGCTGGCCCACAACCAAACAAGAAAACTGGCGCCATACGTCGCTGGCCACACTGGAAAAACAGACTTTTCTGCCGGCGGCTCCGGCCTCTGTAGCCGACCTGGTCAGCCAGGTTCGCGCAAACGAGCCTGGTCATTGGCTGGTGTTCACCGACGGCCAATTCGATGCGGCACTCTCGGATATCGGTGATTTGCCCGCTGGCGCGCAAGTGCTTGCGCTATCGAGCGCACTGAACGACGCGCCCGATACCGTGCAAGAACTGTTTGGCGATGAAACGCAGGGTTCCAGCACAGCGGCGCTTAATCTGGCCTTGGCCAGCGATGGCGCGGTCATACGTCTTGCGCGTGGCGTCGAACTTGAAAAACCGGTGCATCTGATATTCATTGCCGCCAGCCAGCAGGCTG
The DNA here is from genome assembly GCA_013416405.1 of Alcaligenaceae bacterium. GTDB lineage: Bacteria > Pseudomonadota > Gammaproteobacteria > Burkholderiales > Burkholderiaceae_B > Pusillimonas_C. Next base: position 582,002 of record JACCET010000001.1, on the reverse strand, counting down.
CCAGCTTTCCTCGCAACCTGATTCAGGCTGAAGCAGGTTCGCGCGCAGTGGTTGTCGAGCACTTTCTTGGGCAAGGCAGCGGAGCCAGCCTGACCAATACCGTCACGCGCGCGCAGTTGGCTGCCGATGCGCACATTACGCACCTTAAGCTGCAGCACGAAGACGAACAGGCGGTGCACCTGGGTGCTATCGATGTTGTGCAAGCCAAGGGTTCGGTCTACAACTCGCACTCCATGTCGTTTGGCGCGCGCCTGGCACGCCACGATATCTCCACCGACTTTACCGGCGACCATTGCGAAACCTTGCTTAACGGCTTGTACTACGTCAATGGCAAGCGCCATGTCGACCATCACACGCTCATCGGGCATTCCATGCCGCATGGCATTAGTCGCGAATATTATCGCGGCGTGCTGGCCGATACGGCCAGGGGCGTGTTCAGTGGTCGTATCCTAGTGGCACCGGGCGCCGACAAAACCGACGCGGTACAACGCTCGGACAGTCTGCTGTTGTCGCGCATGGCCAAGGCTGATGCGCGGCCCGAACTTGAAATCTATGCCGACGACGTCAAGTGCGCCCATGGTGCCACGGTGGGCCAGATAGACGAAGACAGCCTGTTTTATCTGCGCACCCGAGGGCTGGACGAACCCAGCGCACGTAGTGTGCTGACCTACGCATTCGCGGCTGAAGCCGTAGCGCGTATCGAGCCCGAAGTCTTGCGCCGACGCATCGTGGGCGCCATACGCTCTTTGGCACCCAACGGCCTTGATCTGGGGGAATTTGCATGAGTGCATCCACCCTGGCCGAGCCCCGGGCATCCGCGTTGAATCGTGCAGGTGACTTTCCGATATTGTCGCGTCCCATCAAGGGGCGGCGGCTGGTGTATCTGGATAACGGCGCCACGACACAAAAGCCGGCGTCGGTGATTCAGGCGGAATGCCAGTATTACGAACAGTCCAACGCCAATATCCACCGGGGCGTGCACTGGCTCTCGCAGCATGCCACCGACCTGTACGAACAAGGTCGGGAAAGTGTGCGTCGCTTGCTTAACGCGGCCCGCGCCGAAGAAATCGTCTTCACGCGCGGCACAACTGAAGCCATTAACCTGGTGGCTTACAGCTGGGGTTGGGCCAACCTGAAAGAGGGCGATGAAGTCCTGATTACAGGCATGGAGCATCACTCCAATATTGTGCCCTGGCAGTTGCTGTGCGAGCGCACTGGCGCGCGTCTGCGGGTGGTGCCGGTTACCGATAGCGGTGAGCTCGACCTGAATGAATACCGGGCTTTGCTTAATGCACGCACCCGTTTGGTCGGTATCGTCCATGTGTCCAACGCCTTGGGTACCGTCAATCCAGTCGATGAAATGACACGCCTGGCGCATGAAGCCGGCGCACTGGTATTGATAGATGGCGCGCAGGCCGTTGCCCATCAGGTGGTCGACGTGCAGGCCATAGGCTGCGACTTCTACACGTTTTCCGCCCATAAGCTTTATGGGCCTACAGGCATGGGCGCGCTGTACGCCCGCTATGATGTATTGAAAGATATGCCTCCGTGGCAAGGCGGTGGCGACATGATCCACACCGTCAGCTTCGAGCGCAGCACCTATGCCGATGTGCCGCAACGCTTTGAAGCGGGTACCCCCAATATTGCCGGCGTGGTGGGCCTTGATGCCGCTATCCGCTATGTGCAGGATATCGGGCTGGAAGCCATAGCCAGTTATGAACAAGATTTGCTGCAGTTCGCCACTGAGCAATTACTTGAACTGCCAGGCATACGCCTGATAGGCACGGCGCGCGCCAAGGCGGGAATATTGTCATTTGTGGTCGATGGCATACATCCCCACGATCTGGGCACCATACTGGATACCGATGGGGTTGCCATTCGTGCCGGACACCATTGCGCCATGCCATTGATGACACGATTCGGCATACCTGGCACGGCCCGCGCGTCGCTGGCCTTGTACAACACCCAAGAAGACGTTGTTGCGCTGATGACTGCCCTGCGCAAGGCACAGAAATTGTTTGGAACGGGACGCGAAGCATGAGCGATCTACGCGAGCTTTACCAAGAAGTTATCTTCGACCATAACCGCCATCCGCGCAATTTTCATGCCATGGACGACGCCAGCCATCGTGCCGACGGGCATAACCCATTGTGCGGCGATCAACTGACGGTTTATGCGCAGGTCAACGACGGCGTTGTTCAGGAGGTCAGTTTTATTGGCCACGGCTGTGCCATCTCGACTGCGTCAGCCTCGCTGATGACCGAGGCGGTCAAGGGCAAGTCCATAGACGAAGTTGAAGCGCTGTTCCGCGATATGCATGCCATGCTGACTGAAAAGCACCCGGAAGAGCGCGATTTCGGCAAGCTGGAAGTGCTGTCGGGTGTGCGTGAGTTCCCAGCGCGCGTCAAGTGCGCCACGCTGGCCTGGCATACCCTGCATAACGCCATTACTTTGGCGCGCGATACCGCGCGCACCGAATAGAAAGAGGTCAGTCATGAGTTACACGCGTGAAGACGTCATAGTCAGCCGGGATTGCCCGGCCGTGACGGTTCCTTACGGTTCGGCGGTTACCATAGAAAAAGGTTGCGAAGCTACCATTACCCAACAGCTGGGTGGAAGCTATACGGTCATGGTCGAAGGCAATCTGTACCGGGTCGAAGGCGTAGACGGCGATGCCTTGGGTTTCGAGCCAACTGAAGATGTACGTCACCAGCACGATGGCCCGGTCACGGCGCAGGCTGTCGAAGATGCAGCCTGGAGTATGCTGGCTACCTGCTACGACCCCGAAATTCCCGTTGATATTGTCAACCTGGGCCTGGTGTACAGCTGCAATATCATTCCTATTGCCGATGAACTTTATCGCATTGAAATGCAGATGACGTTGACTGCGCCCGGTTGTGGCATGGGCACCTTCATTGCCGACGAGGCGCGCGGCAAACTGCTGTCCATACACGGCGTAGACGAAGTCACGGTCGACCTGGTTTGGGATCCTCCCTGGAGCAGGGAAATGATCAGCGAGTCTGCTCGCCTGCAGATGGGTTTGCTGTAGTCCAGCCCAAAGAGGCTCCCCGGGCAAACGCCTCATAAACGGCGGCGTTACGGTTATGAACATCCAGACGCTGATACAGCGTTTCGGTATGGGCCTTGGCCGTAGCCACCGAGATATTCAGGCGGCGCCCAACTTCTTTCATTGGTAGGCCGCGCGCCAACAGCACCAGCACTTCGTACTGGCGCGGCGTCAAGCCCAGCAGTTCGTATTCAGTGCGCGCGATTTCCTCATTGGGTTTGCTGGTTTTTGGCGTGTCGGCGGATGACAATTTGGGCAGTTTGAGATTGGTCAGGAAATCCTCTTGTGTGCCGCTGGAATGGCTACGCATGGGAAAACATCGTCCTCCGGCCAGAACCAGCATAACCGATGCCTGGAGTACGGCTGGGCAGGTATCCTTGGGTACATAACCGGCGACCGAGGCAGGAAGACCTTGCACCATATGCGGCATATCATTGCTTTCCGAGAGCAGCAGTATGGCTTTGGGCGAATAGATGCGTTCGGTCGCGGCTGCAAGCTTCTGTATATCTTCGAAAGAAATAATAGAAAGCAGAACAAGATCGCACTCGTGGCTTGGTGCTTCGCTGTTCAGAACCGAATAGTCTTCGGCATGGACGACGCAGGCAGGAGTGGTTATTTCAGCCAGAAGTCGTTGTAGGCCTAGTCTTTGTAAAGGATGGGGCTCGATGACAATAAGGGTAGCCATGCGCATTTCCGAACTTGGGGTGTCGTTGAGATTCGAGCGCTATGGAAGGCATCTTTCATGCTTGCTTTATATCTTAACTTGTTAAGCAGAGAGGAGTTTGAGCCATGATCCTATCCAGCCATTTATTGCTGTTCGCTCGCCGCGACGCATATATTTGTTACCACTATATATTAAAAAAACATCAGATTGTCCTAGATATGAAATTAAATGTTTCTTATGTAATTTAATGTGATTTAATTGAAATGTAGCTGGATCAGGCTGAATGTAGTGACGTGTTTGCTGCTGCTTAGCTTATCCAGCACATCAGCTTGAGCGGAATCTTCTTGCTTTCCCAGTGCATGGGAATGCTGGTGAACTGTTCCGCAAAACAAGTTGCGCGCAAGCTATAGCCCGAGCGGGGCAACCAGCAGTCCAGCAAATAGTCATAGATGCCCGTCAATTCGTGTGACTGGCATTCGGTACTTAGAGTCGCCACGCGTCCGGCTGGAAGGGATATTTCAAATGCGTCCTTGGGCTTGCGACCTATATCGGCGCATGCCGGTACGCCGCAGTAGTAGCGCATGAAGGATTGCGGTACGAACATGGCGGTGTCGTAGGTCAGGCCCGAAAAATAATTTCCCCATCCTTCGGGCGCATGCTGCTCATATAAATGCCGGAAATCATTCCAGCATGCGTGTTTCTGTCTGGATAGTCCCTCATAACGCGCCGCCCAAAGTTGTGTGCCGGGCATGCTCGTAACCCTGACATCGTACTGGTCAGCATCGTATGCCGATGGCTCGGCCGTTCTTCGTCGCATGGCAATGTAATAGGCATGTGCCTGGCGAAAGTGCTGCGGCGCTATGCCCCAGTATTTGGTAAAGGCACGCGTGAATGCCTGCTGATTCGAGAACCCCATGTCTATGGCGATGGAGAACATGGACTGCGTGGTATGCGCAATCATCAGTGCGCATCGGCCCATGAGGTTGTGCTGGATATAGTCGTGCGGTGAATAATTGAATTCCTTGAAAAATAATCGCGTCAGGTGGAAGCGGGTCAGCTTGATTTGGCTGGCCAGTTCCTGGACGAGCGCGTCGTGTGCATTGAACTCGGTTGAGCCGTTAAGTATTTTGTGCTCTATCTGTGTCACACAGTACTGAATTCTAGGGTCCACCTGTTTGCCTCCCAGTCTTTTTATCTGATCCGGCTATACGGATTTATTTTTTGGAAAAATTCTGAATATCACAAACTGTGAATATTATTAATAAGCACGAACCTAGAATAAGCACAAATATAAACAGTGGTAAGTGCAAATTATTAACCAGCTGCTTAATTCAAATTAATTGAGAAATAAGATGGCTGTCATGTTTATTTGTTTACAGATACGTTTGGAAGAGATTATGTAACCAAGCCTTGCGGTGTGGAATAGGCCATAAGGATTAAACAGAAAACCCTCCTCTTTTCGTCGGGAGGGAATACCCGAAAGAAATGTGAAATGGGCCTTCAAGGCTCAGGGGAGCGGTTTTGCCTGGATTATTCCCAGGTTTGAATTTCGTTTATCAGGACACGAATGGCGCAAGCCTTCAAATGGAAGTCGTCAGGGCGTTCATTTCAATTGAATGGGGCCACGACCAGGAGTAGTGCCGCATCGAGACGGTTTCTCGATTTATCAGGAGACGCATCATGAAAAAAGTAATTTTGGCTGCAGCATTGGCAGTGAGTTCCATTGGCATGGCACATGCCGCAGGCTTCGCGGTTGGAGCTTTCGGTGGCACGGGGGGAGCCGGCTCCAGCGTAAGCGGAGGGTCGACCGCATCCAGCGGTAGCGCTTCTATCGGTAACGGCGCTGCGCTTCAAGGCACGCAATCAGGCAGCACATCCGCGTCTGGTTCGATGGTCACCCTAAATCCTACCGGTGTCGTAAGCGAGTCCTATGGCGAGACTACAACAAGCTCGCTGGGCGGTGGTTTTACTCTTGGTACTGCAATTGGTGGCACTACTGGTGATGCATGGGGCAGCCACAATGCAGGCGGTGGCGGCACTGTCGGCACTGTCGGTTTTGGTGCATGGACCTGGTAATTCACCTCGTACTGATGTGAGTTTCACATGTGTGGGGAGGCAACTCCCCACACCCTCGGAGAAAGGTCATGAAACTGTCTATGCTGCTGATCTGCATGGTCTGCGTGACAAACGCCATGGCTGAGCGGCCAATCATACGACCCCCCATTGTTCTGGCGGCCGATGTCGCAACAACCGGGAGCGCGCAGACCTCAAGAAAAATTTGCGAACCCAAGCAATCATTCAGCCCTCTGCAGGCCAGTGAATTTGAAGATATTGCCGGGTATGGCACGAGCATGTCGTTTCCTTCTGATCACCGTCTGGATTGGCTGTCGGGGGTGGATGGCGCTTTTTCATGCGCGGAGCAAGAGCAAAGCATGAGATGGCAGGTTCCTGGTGCACAGGCACTGGAGGCGATGCGCCTGCTGCCCAGTTATCCCAGCTCCAACAATCCGTCCATTCTTTCATCCGGATGGCGAAAGCTCAGGGCGGAATGACGGCAGGCCAGGCAGTCTGGAGCAGATAGGCTTGCAACCACGGGGCGAAGGGAGAGGTGTGATGAATGAGAAAGAAGGTTTATTGGTAAATGGAAAAACGAATGATGAAATCAAGCGTTGGACCGTTCGCCGTAAAAGCGTGCTGGTCATGAATATTATTCAAGGAAAAATGACCATTAAAGAGGGCAGCCAGGCGTTTGACCTGCCTGTATCCGAGATTGAGCGCTGGGTTGCCGAGGGCAAGCGCGGGCTGGAAAATGCCTTGCGCGTGAACCCTTTGGAAGTGAAAGAGCAATACGAGCGGCAGATCAAGGAGCTGCAGCAGGCATATGGAGAGGCCATGCTTGAGCTACGGGGCAAGAAAAAGCAGCAAACCCAAGTGCCAAACGAGGAGCCTTGATTGGTCTTATTTTATTTAAAAGAAAATTGTTACTTTATTGATTAGTTATTTATCATTCAAATTAGTTATTCAATAAATTTAATTATTATTTTTTAGCCGACAAGCATCACAAAATGTATAAAAAATTACCATTATGCTTATCTAAAATAAATACAGCTTAATAAAAATCTTGGTGGTATCCAAAAGGCAAAACATCGCCACAAGGGGCTAGCCCCACAGGAGAAGACAAATGAAACGGCTTTTATTGATATCCCTAGTCTTGTGTGGCGGCAGCAGCGTTGCATTGGCTCAAAGCAATACCACTGCCGATGCAGCCGCCAACGCATCGGGCGGTTCGAGTGCAACGTCGCAGTCAGGGAATATGTCGTCGCAAATGGGCCAACAGGCCGAAATGGGCATGGGAAACATCACTTTCGGCGATTCAGTGTATCCCGACAGTCAGCGCATACGCACCACACCTAACGTCTATACCGCGCCCAGCATGTTTGGAGGCGCCAATAGCTGCGGCCAGAGCAATACCCTGGGGGTGGGGGTGACAGGCTTTGGTATTGGCGGGTCTATGGCCAGCGAAAGCGATCCGTGTAATGCACGTGAAGATACTGCTACTGCTTTTCGCCTGGGCTACCAGGATGTGGCAGTGCTGCGCTTCTTCTGCTTTGGCGAGGATGAAAATCGGGTGGCATGGGTGGCGTTGGGCAACAGCTGCCCGTCGACCGCCCAGCCCATTGCGGCTGTTAAGCAACGTGTAGCCAACAATTCCAGCTCTTCACCCCAAAGTACAACAGTGCAGGAAAATATTCCACACTGAACACCATTCATCATGCGCCCGGATGTGCTGCGCGGCAAAAGCAGCCTGGATAAATCGGACGTCAACGGAGAAATGCATCATGAGCAAGACTTTATTTATGGTGATGGCATTGGGGGCAGCAGGCTATGCTTGCGCCGCAGGAACCATACCGGGCGGCACCTTATCGCTGACCCAAACCTACAGCCACGACATGCTGGCAGCAAGCTCCAGTTCGGGCACGTCTTCAGGCAGCCCGGCAAGCTCCGTATCATCCCGTGCCAGCGCGGGCATAAACACAACCATGAGCAGTATTGAAACTTATTCATTTGGCAGCTCCATGTCGACTGCTGACACCTCGGCTTCATCGACTGGTTCGGGTTCGGGCAACATGAACGTAAGCATCTCCAGCGAATATCACGCCCTAGCCGAAACAGATGGCGAAGATACAAGCCCCAGTACTGACGCTGCCATGGGCTTTGGCGGATTCGGCAATTGGTAGGCAAACACAGAATAATCCTGAGCAGTACCCAGAGGTGTTTACCTCAGAGGAGAATATCCATGAAACGCTTGATACTTTCAGCACTGGTCTTGTGCAGTACGGCAGCTTTCGGGCAAACCGGAACCACGGCCAATTCGGCAGCAGATGCAGTCAGCAACTCCGGCGCAAGTTCACAATCGGGCGTCATGACCAACGAGATGGGGCAGGGCGCATACATGCAAATGGGCAACATCACATTTGGCGATTCTGTAATACCAGATAAACAACGTATACATACCACGCCGAATGTCTACATGGCCCCCAGCATGTTTGGCGGTTCAAATAATTGCGGCAAGAGCAATACCCTGGGTGTGGGCGTGACCGGATTCGGCATAGGTGGGTCTGTCGCAAGCGAAAGCGTGGCATGTAATGCTCGCGAAGATACGGCAACAGCCTACAGGCTGGGTTTTCGTGAAGTGGCTGTCGTGCGTTTTTTCTGCTTTGGTGAAGCGGACAATCGCCTAGCATATGAGGCTGCCGGCCACAGCTGTCCCGACCTGACCAAGATAGCCAGTCGGGCCACCGCTGCGCCTGCGTCTGCCACTGAAAATGGTGCGCAGACTGTTCCCGTTCAAGAGCCGCGCACGCCGGCGGCAAGCGAGCCCGCCCCAGGCGCCGATACCAGCCACGCCAACCCAGGCGTTAATGCCACTACTGTTGCGGTGGTCGGGCTAATCGACTTGAGTCGGGACATCTATGGCAATGTGATACAGCCCGCGCCTAGCGAACCGTTAACCCGACCCGTTGATGTTGCGGCCCAAGCCATCAAGCCCGCTGCCAAGGCATCGGGACCGGTGGGCAGCATAAGAATCACCGAAACCGAGGTGCTGGCCGCAGTGCCCGATACCGGCAACCCCGTGGTAACGCTGGACGTAACCGACCCGGCGCATCCTACCCGCAACATGGATCCGGCGCAGCTGCTGGTACTGGCCGCAAATCAGTAAAGGCAGGCCGAGCAAGCAAGACCGGAACGAATAAAGTGGAAGAGGCAAACAAGCAAGAGCCGAACAGGCCTATGACGCAGGTAAAGCAAAAGGGCTTACAAGCAAAAAACTTGTAAGCCCTTTCTGTGTTTGGTCGGAACGGAAGGATTTGAACCTTCGACCCCTTGCACCCCATGCAAGTGCGCTACCAGGCTGCGCTACGCCCCGAAACTATCGGCTTTTCAGCCTTTAGCGGTTTCACTGGCCGACCAAATCAAGACCAGAGAAGAACAAGATTCTAGCATAAATTTGACTGTGTTTTGCGAACGCCGGGCAAAACTCGCGCACGCGGCAGGAAGCGCCGATTATTTGCCCCCAGCCAGGCTGAAACATACGAAAATAGAGCCTGGCAGCAGATTAAAGTTATTCACGAGGTAAACATGAGAAAACCGTTGACCGGAGTCCGTGTCCTGGAAATGGGGCAATTGATTGCGGGACCCTTTGCGGCCAAGATGCTGGGCGAATTTGGCGCCGAGGTCATCAAGGTCGAACCGCCTGTGAAAGGCGACCCCTTAAGAAAGTGGCGTCTTGTTCATGACGATACTTCGGTATGGTGGCAAGTACAGTCACGCAACAAGAAGTCAATCACGCTGGATCTGCGCCAGCCCGAGGCGCAAGACGTTGTGCGCAAGCTGATCAGGGAAATCGACGTTCTGGTCGAGAACTTCAAGCCTGGCTGCCTGGAAGGATGGGGCCTGGGCTGGGAAGATCTTAAAGCCATTAATCCCCGGCTTGTCATGCTGCGTGTATCAGGGTATGGCCAGACCGGCCCATATCGTGACTTGCCCGGATTTGGCGCCATAGGCGAAGCCATGGGTGGCTTGCGCCATCTTAGTGGCGAGCCTGGGCGCTCGCCTGTCCGGGTGGGGGTGTCCATCGGTGACTCCTTGTCTGCGCTTCACGGTGTCATTGGTGTGTTGCTGGCCTTGCGCGCACGCGACCAGGATAATGGCCAAGGACAAGTGATCGATGTCGCCTTGTACGAGTCCGTGTTCAATATGATGGAAAGCCTGCTGCCTGAATATTCCGTCTTCAATGAAATCCGGCAGGCCGCCGGCAGCAGCCTGCCGGGCATCGCCCCCAGCAACGCGTATCGCTGCGCCGACAACAAATATGTGCTGATCGCGGGTAATGGCGACAGCATTTTCAAAAGACTGATGTCGGTCATAGGACGCGATGATCTGGGCAGCGATCCGGCGCTGGAGAACAATGTCGGCCGGGTCAGGCAGGTGGAAATGATAGACGAGGCAATTTCCAACTGGACAGGGCAGAACAGGCTCAACGATGTTTTGGCGGCATTGAATGCCAGCCATATTCCGGCCGGAAAGATTTACGACGTGGCCGATATCGCCAGTGACCCGCACTACCAGGCCAGGGACATGATTCTGGACTCGTCCCTGCCTGACGGAACGCCGATCAAGCTGCCAGGCATCGTGCCCAAGTTAAGTGCAACGCCGGGCGAGGTACGAAGCCCGGCGCCAAGCCTGGGTCAGCATACCGACGAGGTTCTGGAAGGTATAGGCATCAGCGAAGATATCCGCAACGATTGGCGCAAGCGCGGCATTATTTAATAATGGCGCACTTGCCATATTTGCCCATCAGCCCACCTGGAACTCCGTTTCCGGATAGCGTACCCGGCTGCGTTTCTGGGTGGCCAGGCTATAGATCAGGGTCAAGGGCCCCAGGCGTCCGGCAAACATCAGCAGCGTCAGTATGGCTTGGCTGGCCGTTGACAACTGCGGAGTCAGGTCACGGCTCATGCCCGTAGTGCTTACGGCCGACACCACCTCGAACAATATGCTGATGAAGGGTGCTTTTTCCAGTGTGGTCAGTGCCAGCACACCCAGAAAGACCAAGGCGCTATTGACCAGCAGCAGCGCCAGAGACTTCTGGACGGTATCCGGTGACACGGACCGCTTGAACAGCACCACTTCCTTGCGGTGGCACATATAGGAATACACGGCAGCCAACAAGATGATGAAGGTTCCCACCTTGATACCGCTGGCGGTACTGAGCGAGCCGCCGCCTATGAACATCAGCAGCATCATAATCAGGGTGGAACTGTCGTGTAATTGGGTGATGTCCAGCGTGACGAAACCGGCGGTGCGTGAGGTCACGCTTTGCATCCAGGCCGCCAGCGCCTGTTCGTACCAGGGCAAACCGGCCAGCGTTGCGTAATTATTGAATTCCAGCGCCCATAGCACTGCAAAGCCGGCCACATTCAATGTCAGGGTGCCTATCAGGATGACTTTGGTATAGGGCCGCAAGGTGGCCCAGCGTTTTTTCTGACCAACGTCGGCCAGCACTGAAAAACCTATGCCCCCCAAAATAATGCACGAGGTGAACACGAATACGGTGACTGGGTCGCCCAGGAACTGGGCCAGGCTGTCTGGAAACAATGAAAAGCCCACGTTGTTGAATGCGGCAATGGCGTGGAAGATTCCGTAGTAAACGGCGGTTGCCGCCGGGTAGTCGCGCCACCACCAGAGCGCCAATATCACCGCAGCGATCAGCTCTATGAGCAAAGACAGCTTGAATACTGAAATAGCGGTTTTCCGTATTTTTGATACGCTGGTCTGATTCAGGGCTTCAAGGGCCAGGGCCTGATGGGACAAGCTCATTTTCTTGCCCAGTGTGATGGCAGCCACCATCGAAAAAGTCACAAAACCCAGGCCACCCAGTTGCGCCAGCGAGATCAGTACGATCTGGCCAAAGTGGGTCAATGCAATCGAGGGCTCCACGACGGTCAGGCCGGTTACGGTCACGGCCGATGTCGCCATGAAAAATGCCGTGAACGGACTGATGGCTTGCTGGCTGGCCATGGGCAGAGACAGCAGCAGGGTGCCAAGCAATATCAAGGCCAGAAAGCCCGAGGCCAGGACCACGGGAGGGCTGGCGCGGAACATACCAGTGCGCCTGACGTGCTGGTACGACTGGTAGCTGTATAGGGGAAGCCAGTTGCGCATGGAATCAGACGAGCTTGGGTGCTATGGTTTTCAAGGTGCCAAGCTGGCCCAGCAGAACCAGCACATCCTTGGCCTGCAGGGTAAATTCGATGGGCGGGTGTACTGTGATGTCGGCCCGACGCTTGACCAACAGAACATGTATGGTGTCCGGCACGTCTTTCAATACTTGGCTGAGCGACGTGCCCTCCAGGCGTTCACTCACATCGATTTCCACGACGAATTCGCCGTTGCCTATGGATATATAGTCGTTGACCATGGGATAGCTGAGCGCCTGGGCTACCCGTATACCCATTTCTTCTTCGGGGTGAATAATGCGGGCCACGCCCAGCTTGCTTAGAATCAGATGCTGGGCGTGCGAGGTGGCCTTAACCCAAATAGTGGGTATGGCCAGCGACTTCAGGTGAACTACGCACAGCAGGCTGGCCTGTACATCCTCTCCTATGGCAACCAGCACCACATCGTAGTTATCCAGCCCCAGCTCTTCCAGTGCCTCACGATCGGTTACATCCGCTATCACGGCGTGGGTGATCTGGTCTGCCATCTTGTCCACGACCTTGTTGTTGGTGTCCACGCCCAGAACGGAGTGACCCATTTTCATAAGCTCCAACGAGGCTGCGGTTCCGAAGCGTCCCAGGCCAATGACGGCAAATTGTCCCATGCTGCATCCTTGCTTTGTATCAAGAGAAAAACGTGTCGATACGATAGTCGATTGCTAGGATAGCCGAAATTCTGGTACAAACCCTTATGGACTTAAGTTTAAGGCAGCAGTAAATATGAAAAGTTTGTTTGACCCTGTTCAGCTAGGTTGTGTAACGTTAGCCAATCGCATAGTCATGGCACCCTTGACACGCAGCCGCGCATCCAGCGGGCGGATACCAAATGATCTCATGCGTTCCTATTATGCGCAGCGTGCATCGGCCGGGCTGATTTTGTCGGAAGCCACTTCCGTTTCGCCCCAGGGCGTTGGCTATGCCGACACCCCGGGTATCTGGACCACGGCACAGCTCGAAGGTTGGAAGATGATTACCCAGGCCGTCCACAACAAGGGCGGCAAAATCTTCCTGCAATTATGGCATGTGGGTCGTGTGTCTGACCCCGAGTTCCTGAACGGTGAGATTCCGGTGGCGCCTAGCGCCATCGCCTGCGACGGCCCGGTGCGTCTACTGCGCCCGGAACGCCCCCATCCGGTACCACGTGCCCTGCATATTGAAGAAATTCGGGCTATTGTGGCCGATTTTGCCGTAGGCGCCCGCAACGCCAGGGAAGCCGGATTCGACGGGGTCGAGGTGCATGCTGCCAACGGTTATCTGATAGATCAGTTTTTGCAAGATAGCAGTAACAAGCGTACCGATGAGTATGGTGGCTCGGTTCATAATCGGGCGCGCCTGTTGCTGGAAGTGGTTGATGCCTGCATGAGCGTCTGGGGCGCAGGCAGGGTGGGGGTGCATCTTTCACCTCGTGGCGACGCGCACTCCGTCAGCGATTCCAATCCCAGGCAATTATTCAGCCATGTAGCGCATGAACTGGGCGAAAGAGGCCTGGCGTTTCTGTGTATTCGCGAATCATTCGGGCCTGACAGCCTGGCCGCTGAAATAAAGCGACTGTTTCGTGGCGCTGTGATTGTTAACGAAAACTATGATGCAGCCAGTGGGCAGCAAGCTGTACGCGAAGGCCGGGCTGACGCGGTGGCCTTCGGCAAGCCGTATATTGCCAATCCCGACCTGGTCGCCCGTTTGCAAACGAGCTCGCCACTGAATGAGTGGGACGCATCCACTTTCTATACCGATGGTGTGCGCGGTTACACCGATTACCCTTGCTTGAACAGCTCCATCGCGGACGAAGCCTGCGCCTAAAAAAGTTTCCCCTGATAGTGCCTGGCATGCTAACTTTCTAACTTTCGGTATGAATACGCATGTGGCAGGCTGGCCGCTGCGGTTTACCGGCTTAATGTGTGCATGGAAGCAGTCATGAGACGTCGTGTGAAAGCGTTGGTATCCGGTATTGGGGTATTGGCAATGTTGTCTGGGTGCGTAATGGGCATCGAGCCTGGTAGTGATTCGCCCAGCGTGTCGTATGCAGTGCCGCGCAACTATCAGATTGTTTATTTACGAGCTCAAAATCAGGCGGGCGAGTGCCTGACCGGAAAAAATCAATACGATGTTTATGCGCAGGTGGATCCTGACATGCAAACTGGAACCGTAACCGTACGTAGTCCGTTGGGCGGGGTAGTGGCGCGTAGCGACATCCGGGCCATCGATGCCAGCCACACTGAAGTAACTCATACAGTATGGGGGCATCCCCCCTGGGACGGCTCGGCCTTGCAGGCCATGCGCGAGTCTGTACTGATGGATACCTCGGTTTGTGTGGCCTATAAGTAAAAGGCTAGCCTTTACATCAGTTCTTTCTTGACCTGGGCCGATATCGTCGACATATCGGCACGACCAGCCAACGCGGTTTTGACCAGGGCCATAACTTTACCCATGGCAGGCGCACCGGTGACGCCGTCGTTGCTTACCTGTGCAATGGCAGCGGCAATTACGGACTGGATCTCAGAGGGGTCGGCCGCCTGGGGCAGGAATTCCTGCAAAACGCTTAGTTCGGCCTTTTCTTGTTCAGCCGTTTCAGTGCGCCCGGCCTGCTCGAAGGCCGCGATGGATTCGCGTCGTTGCTTGACCTGCTTTTCAATGATGGAGATGATTTCGGCGTCGTCCAGTTCGCGTCGCTCGTCGACCTCTTTTTGTTTGACCGCCGCCTGCAGGAAGCGCAAGGTGCCCAGGCGGGCCGAATCTTTGGCACGCATGGCGGTTTTGACGGCCTCGGCCAATTGGGGTTTCAGTGAATTTCCCATGAAGATATCCAGTGTAAAGAGAGCCATTTTAATGGAAGTTTCGGCTGCGGGTGGGCAAAGTGCCCAGTAAATGGCTTAGGTTCACCAATCGGTTGGCCACCAAATGACAAACGCCCTGATGGCTTTGCCATACACCATAAACCCCCATGAGTTCGGCGCCGAGCAGCTCGGCGCGCTGGCTTTCAGCCAGCCCGGCACGCACAATCACATTGACGTTGCCGGTTTCGTCTTCCAGCGTAACAAAAATCGTGCCCTTGGCGGTTTGAGGTCGCTGCCGGCCCGTTACGATGCCGCAGGCCCGGGCCAGACGTCGATCAGGATAGGTATTCAGTGTTGAGGCCTGCATGAACTGTCGGGCTTGCAATGTGGAACGAAGTAGGGCCAGAGGGTGGCGTCCCAGCGTCAAGCCCAGTGACTGATAATCGGCCTTGATATCCTGGCCTTCGGTGGGAGCGGACAACAGCGGCGTATGGGTATCAACGATGGGCGCATTATGCAGCAGGCCTTGAAAAGTCTGGCTTGCTGCCTGCCAGCGTGCTTGGCGGCGATGCCCGCTTAATGCGTGCAGGGCATTGGCGGCTGCCAGGGCATCCAGGGCGGATCGGTCAAGATTGGCTCGTAACGCAAGGTCTTGCACACTGGAAAAAGCCTGCTGACTACGTGCGGACGCTATGCGCAGGCCGGCTTGTTTCGACAAGCTTTGAATCTGGTTCAATCCCAGCCTGACGGCCGAGCGCTTGCCGCTGTCCGAAGACTCAAGGCTGGCCTCCCATAGACTGTGTGCCACATCAACCTCCAGTACAAGCACCTGATGACGCCGGGCATCCTGAACCAATTGGCTGGGCGAATAAAACCCCATGGGCTGTGAGTTCAGCAAGGCAGCCAGAAAAGCTTCCGGTTCGTGGCATTTCAACCAGGCGCTGAAATAGGCCAGTTTCGCAAAACTGGCTGAGTGGCTTTCGGGGAAACCGTATTCTCCGAAGCCTTCAAGTTGTTTGAAGATGCTTTCTGCAAACTCTTCGGTACAGCCATTGCGTATCATGCCGCTGATCAGGCGGTCGCGAAAAGCGTCGACACCGCCTTTGCGCCGCCAGGCGGCCATGGAGCGGCGCAGTTGGTCGGCCTCGTCGGCGGTGAAATCGGCAGCGTCCATCGCAATTTGCATGGCTTGTTCCTGAAAGATGGGTACGCCCAGGGTGCGTTTCAAAGCCTTGGCGATGGCCGGGGTGGGGCTATCATTCGCTTCCAGTCCTTGTCGCCGCCGTAGGTAAGGATGCACCATGCCGCCCTGGATGGGGCCTGGGCGAACAATGGCAACCTGAATGACCAAGTCGTAGAAAACCTTGGGCTTGAGTCGGGGCAGCATGCTCATTTGAGCGCGAGACTCTATTTGAAACACGCCGACGGTATCGGCCTGCTGGATCATGGTGAATGTTTTCACGTCGTCGGAGGTGATGTCTTGCAAGGTAAAGTTCTTGCCCCGCCGGCTCGATACCAGCTGCAGGCAGCGCTGCAGGGCCGAGAGCATGCCCAGGGCCAGGATGTCGACCTTCAATAGCCCCATGGTGTCCAGATCGTCTTTGTCCCATTGCACAATGCTGCGCTCGGGCATGGCAGCATTTTCTATGGGTACCAGCCGGCATAGCGATCCGTGAGCAATCACAAACCCGCCAGGATGCTGGGACAAGTGACGTGGAAAGCCCATCATGGTCTGAGCCAGGCCGGCCCACAGGCGGGCGACACGCGCGTTGGCATCCAGGCCATGTTCGGCGATTTTTTCCAGCAGGCTTTGTTTGCCGCTCCAGTAATGCAAGGATTTCGCCACCTTGTCTATCAGGTCAGTATCCAGGCCCAGGGCTTTGCCCGTGTCGCGCAGAACGCTGCGACTGCGATAAGAACTGACGACCGCGGTCAGGGCTGCCCGATGCCGTCCGTATTTGTTATAGACATACTGAATGACTTCTTCGCGACGCTGATGTTCGAAATCGACATCGATGTCGGGTGGCTCTTTGCGTGCCTGGCTGATGAAGCGTGCGAACAGCGCGTTGCCGTTCTCTGGGTCAACCTCGGTGATGCCCAGGCAATAGCATACGGCGGAATTTGCGGCCGATCCTCGGCCCTGGCACAAGATGTTGCGTGACTTGGCAAACTGGACAATGTCGTACACCGTCAGGAAATAAGGCTCATATTGCAGCCCCCCAATAATCGCCAGCTCGCTTTCCAGCTGGCTTTTGAGTTGATGGCTGAGTCCCTGGGGATAGCGTTTGTGGGCGCCGGCAAAGGTTTCCTGGCGCAGATAGCTGCCTGGCGTCATGCCTTGCGGCACAATTTCCTTCGGATACTGATAACGTATTTCCTTTAGGTCGAAAGTGCAAAGCCGGCTGAGAAACAGGGTTTCCTGCAAGGCTGGTTCAGGGTAGATATTGACCAACCGCAAGCGACTGCGCAAATAGCGTTCTGCGTTGGGCTGCAACGCATAGCCGCAATGTTGTACCGGCTGCTTCAGGCGAATGGCCGTCATGGCATCGTGTACAGGCTGACGCGAGCGCACATGCATTTGCACCTGTCCGGTGGCCAGAAGTTTCAGTCCGTGGTGTTGAGCGGCGGTTTGCAGGTAGGCCTGGTGTTGCGCATCGGTATGACTATGGTGAAGGCTCAGGCCCAGCCACAGGCGCCCTGGAAACGCTTGTTGCAGCAACGGTATGGAAGCGTTCAGCTCGGCAGCCCGGACGCCATAGTCAGGCTTGAAGATGACCAGGCAGTCTGGCATGTGCCGCAGGTGTTCATGGCCAGTGGGCGGAGTGAGGATATCTTGCAGGCTTAACTGGTACTGGCCTTTTTTACTGGATCTGCGTGCCAGGGTGATGAGTTCGGAAAGATTGCCATAGCCGTTCAGGTTTCGAGCCAGAATAATGATATTCATGCCATTGATAAGGAAGCGGCTGCCGATGATCAGCTTGATCTGGTGTTCCTGTGCTTCAGTCCAGGCGCGTACCACGCCTGCCAAAGAGCACTCGTCGCTCAGGGCCAGCGCTTCATAGCCCAGTTCGGCGGCGCGCTTGACGAGCTCTTCCGGGTGCGAGGCGCCGTGCAGAAAGGAAAAATTGGATATGCAATCGAGCTCGGCGTAGGCGGTCGGTGTTGAGGTGTTCATTGCCGGGGGTTTGATCTGAGTGCGCAAGGCTGGACCGCATGCTAAGCGAACAGGCCTTGCAGAAACCAGCCCGGGATCGATGTTTCGCGCTGGCGGTAAATCCAGTAATAGGCGCCTTGCCTGTGCTGTGCAATGAAGTAATCACGGCGTTCATGCCCTGAGTCGTTCCACCAGCCAGTTTCCATTCTTTCAGGCCCCTGAATCAGACGCAGTGGGCTGCCCAAATAAACCGGACGGTTATTGACGGTTTGTAGGGTCACCGGTGTTGGCAGCAACCAGAAGGGACGCGTTTGTACGGGCAAAAGAGGTGGCAGGCAGGTGGCTTGATTGGCGGTGCCGACTGCGGTCGCCCAATGATTGGCCTGTTCAGGCCGATAATCGGCTATGGGTTTGGCTTGCAGCACGCTATCTGACCCCAGGCGTGCACGCAGCAGATCCAGCAGTTGATGTTCTTGGCGCAGCCATTGTGCAGGCTCGGGAAACAGGCCGGCACTGACGACAGGGCGGTCTGTAATGTCGTTAACGTGCAGTTCCAGGGCGATCACAGAGGCTTGCAGGCTTAACGTATTAAGCTGTTCTTTCAGCAAGCTGTGGAAGTCGCCCGGCAGCCAGGCCTGTGTTGACAAGCGCAGGGTGAAAACGCTGGGTGCTTGCGCATGGCGACCTTTTTCGTGATGCAAGTGAAAAACAAGTGTGCGGGCAGCTTTTTGTTGTGCCTGCAGCCAGCCGCATAATTGTTCTACCAGCCGTCCGGCATACACCAGCAGGGCTTGGCTGTGTTCTAGTCGTTCATCGAGATTCAGGCGTTGTGCAAAAGTATTGGGGGCCCGGAACCAGGTGAAATGCTGATCCGCAGCACCGTAGGCGGCGTCTAATTGTTGTACCAGCAAAGGGCTGCTGCGTTGTTGCAAGCCTGCTCGTGGCAGACGGCGCAACTGAGCCAGTGTGTGACAGCCCAGGCCATCCAACCATTGGGCATAAGGTCGGGCGGCGGGTAATACCTGTGCAGGCAGCTTGTGCAGGCGACGCTGCAAGGTATGCAGACGCAGGCAATGACGTAGCCCTTGATGGGGGTGGCTGGCCAAAACCCAGGCGCCCAGTGCTGTAGGCGCCATACCGGTTTGGGCCTGGATTTGCATGTTCTGCAAGCTTAGCCGCAGGTGCTTGAGCAGTGCGCGCGGCCCGTGGAACAGACTGAGGCTGGCGCTTACATCCATGACGATGGCGTTGTCTTGGAATAAGGCAACATTGGGTGTGTATTGCAGCATGCTGAGCGCCAGGCAGTGCATGACTTGCTGCCTGGCGCAGAATGCCGGTGCCGTCTTGCTGGCATTAGATGGCGGTTGCAGAAGGCTGGTATCGGGGCTGCTGGGCAGGGGTAAATTCAGACTGATCCAGAGCGGCATGGGTGTTCGCGCCTTGAGTGGCCCGTGTATAAGAAGCAACGTTGATAAGCAAAGGTTGGTTGGAGCGATGACCGCGGCGCTTGCTGATCAGAACTTCAAGGCCATAAGCGCTAGGTTGCAGCAGCAGACGCAAGGGTGCTGCGCTGGCCTGGTCGCCCGCAGCCCGGGGGCGCAACAGGAACAGCAGTGCGTCGGTTTGTTGGGCGGCCAGATGCAGGCGGCGCAAGGCAGGCAGGCGCATGTGTGTAGCCCAGCAAATCAGGGCGGCGCAGGCGTTGTGTTTCAGGGTTTGCTCGGTGGCCCATAACGTATCGCCATAGCTTTGTGGCCGAACCCATAGCAGACGATGTTGGTGTAGTTGCCAGTTGCGCCAGCAATGAAAATAAGGCTGATAGGGTGGATTGATCAGGACTATGCTGCGTTGGGTGTTTAGCTGAGCCAGCGCTGGGCACAATAGCGATATTTCGCCTATACCAGGTTGAGCAGGCATAAGTTCGATAAGCGTGCCCAACGGCCACCCCTGATCGGGTAATTCCTGGTTCAGCTGGGTAAAACCTGTGGAAATGGCCTGACGCCGAGCCCGCGCAAATTGCGTTGCCCGCCAAAGCGCAGGATGTATGCGTTCTGGGTGCTGCAGGTTGAAGGGACTGTTTTTACTTGCCATGTAGCCATCTATTAATACTGTATGAATATACAGTTAATATAGCTCATAATGGCTACGGCAGCTAACTGGCGTACAATTTTTATTGTTTCACACCAAAGATATCTACTGCATGGCGACCAAACCGGATCTTCCCGAACCTTTGATTTTTGTTCCCGCGCAAGGCCGGCCGCAATTGCTGTTTGTTTTGCTGCATGGCGAAGCTGCCAGCCCAGAGCAATTATTACCTCTGGCCGATGCTCTGAAGCAGGCGTTTCCCTTATGCATGGTGGTGCTGCCCCACGGTTACCACGATGTTACCCATCAACTGCCCCAGTTGATCGGGCAGGTACAGCAATGGCAGCATGCATACGGCCTGTCTGGCCAACAAACGGCGCTGGCCGGCTTTTCGCAAGGCGCCTCCATGGCACTCGAGGCCAGTCATGCGCAACCTGATCTGGTTGGTCGTGTTCTGGCCTTTTCCGGCTTGTACGCAACGCCGCCCACCGATGCGCCTCCGGCCACCATGCTACATTTTTTCCATGGCGCCAATGACAGGCAAGTGTCTGTAGACCAGGTCGAAGCCACGATCAGCCGCCTGGCCGAGCTGCAGGGCGATGCTACGCTCGATGTGGCTTCAAGAATTGGCCATGAGCTGCATGAGGCCCTGATTAAGCAAGCCATTGTGCGACTGCAAACCTGCGTGCCATTGCGCAGCTGGGAGGCAGCCATGAGCTCCATGCAACAGCCGGCCGATCCAGGTACGCCGCTACTTGCGGGTTCCGACCGAACACTGCATTAATTACATTTTTGCGTGCAAGTCGCGTTGATCTGCGACCTGAAATGGCCAGTCGTGGCGCTCGGTGGGCGCGCCAGAGGCGTCGTAGCTGATTTCACTGAACAGGGCGCGGCCGCTGACATGCAGGGCAATGACTGTTGAACAGCGCGTGCCGTATTCGGGGCTCACGATGAATGGACTGCTGAGCAGACGCTCCCGTTCCAGCGACAGGCCGGTACTGGGCAGGTCATGATCCAGCGCGGGGGTGCCATCTTTCAGAATTTCAAAAACCGTCGTCAACGACTGATCCAGGCTTTCCAGGGGAAGGGCATCCAGCGCCAGACGCAGGCGCTGGGCCTTGGGCCAGGATGTATTCAATAAATGGTTGGACAGCACGTAGCGGCCCGGCGCCAGCCGGCTGGGTTCGGCTTCTTCGGCACGGTTCCCGGTATAAAAGGTCTGGTGCCTGTCGCCGACGATGAGGTTGAAACCGTTATAGGCAGCGCCCTCGTCGTGCACCTTGCGTGCATAGGACTGGGACGGCTCATGGCCGGTCAGATAGCGGCTGACCAACTGCCCTCGTGTAGGGGCGTTGGCTTTTACATGGGCCGGGTCGCGGTAGTTGGTGATGAGGGCAAACCGCCCCTGGCGTGTTATGCCCAGCCAGCTGCCGCTGCCCTGGCAGTCCAGACCGCCAATGACATCGGAGTATTCGGGCCAGGGCGCGGCGGGCAGGCAGGGCCGCT
Source organism: Alcaligenaceae bacterium (assembly GCA_013416405.1). Classification (GTDB taxonomy): domain Bacteria; phylum Pseudomonadota; class Gammaproteobacteria; order Burkholderiales; family Burkholderiaceae_B; genus Pusillimonas_C. The sequence goes on along the minus strand of JACCET010000001.1, from coordinate 560,473 downwards.
TGTGGTATTCGTCGCGGTTGGCGGCTATGAACAAGGGCCAGTCAGGGTGCGCGGCAATGGCAAGGTAGGCAATACACATTGTGCGGAAATCAGAGCATGGCCAGCTTGCTTTCGTTTTCAACCAAAAGTGTGCGTATGCGCAATGCATCACCTATGCGGGTATGGTTGCTTGCGTTCAACAGAACGATGGCAACTTCGCGGTCATCGATGCGGGTCAGCATGACCAGACATTCTCCGGCCTCGTTGATGAAGCCGGTCTTGGATACCTGGATGTCCCATTTGGCGTTGCCCACCAGTCGATTGGTGTTGTTGTATACCAGTTGGCGGCCCCGGCCGACGGTGAATTCGTGGGTGTCGTCGGTGGTGTAGCGGTGGATGAGCTTTTGCTTGCTGGTGGCTTGCAGGAGCTTGACCAGGTCGCGTGAAGTGGAGACATTTTCGCTGGATAGGCCGGTAGGCTCAATAAAGTGCGTGTTGCGCATGCCCAGGGCGCGAGCCTTGTCGTTCATGGCGCGCACAAAGGCAGGCATGCCGCCCGGATAGTATCGGCCAAGGGCATGGGCTGCGCGGTTTTCCGATGACATCAGGGCCACATGCAGCATTTCGGCACGAGTCAGTTCCGTGCCCACCGGCAGGCGCGAGCGTGAATAACGCATGCGGTCGACGTCGGCGTCTGAAATCGTGAGAATTTCATCCATGGACAGACCTGCCTCGGCCACCACCAGGGCGGTCATCAGTTTGGAAATAGAGGCAATCGGGCGAACTTCGTCGCTGTTTTTGTCGTACAGCACATTCTGGCTTTCCAGGTCTTGCACAAAGGCGACCTCGGCGCGCAGGCTGGCCAAGTCAGTCAACGGGGCAAGATGGGCTTGTTGGACAGGTCGGTGGACAACGATGTCGCTGTCGTCCGGATTACGCACGCCAACACGTATTTGACCCCTTGCTGCGCCGTTGGTGGCGTAGTTGACGGGTTGCAGGTTTTGGCGCTTGACGATGTGTGTTGATTCAGCCTGCACGCCTGCAGTCGGTTCGGCCTGCAAGGGCAGGCTAAAGCTGGCTGCAAGCAACAGGGGCGCCGCAGCGAATAATGAACGTAGGGGATAGGGTGGATTCCAGGGGAAAGGCATAGCCGGTCATCCGTATATTTTTGATTGAACAAATAATATCAGAAAAATTGCTATATATTAGATAGTTACAGCATCAATTTAAGTTTTTTTTTAAGTCTGCCCTATAAGCTTCCGGGATATTTGAAGTTTGCTGTTTTTATATACAGTATGTCGTGCGTAAAAAAAGCCGCCAGACGTAGAACGCGTGGCGGCTTGTGATTTTGGGGGACGCGTGCAGCTTGTCTCGATATTTCAGTTGACGGAGATCTTGGCTTTTTTTATGACTTCGGCAAAGCGCTTGGTGTCATCGTCAATTTGGGCAACCATTTCTTCACGCGAATTTCCTATGGTTTCGGCACCGATCTTGGCCATTTTCTCGCCGAATTCAGGAGACTTGATGATCTTGACCATTTCGGTATTCAGCTTGTCCAGGATATCGTCGGGCGTGCCTGCGGGTGCCAGGATACCGAACCAAGTGCCCAGATCGAAATCATGCATGCCTGATTCGTTCAGTGTTGGTGTGTCGGGCAGCGCCGAAGAACGCTTGGCGGTCGTTACGGCCAGTGCACGCAGCTTACCGGCTTGTATATGAGGCAAGACGGGTGTGATGGTATCGAAGGACATGGCTACTTGGCCGCCGATCAAGTCGGTGGTCAACGGCCCGCTGCCCTTATAAGGCACATGCAGCAGCTCTATGCCGTTCTGCATGGAGAACTGGGTGCCGATCAGATGTTGAAGCGTGCCGTAGCCATTGGACCCGAAGGGCATGCTTTCTGCTGATTTCCTGGCGATATCGACCAGCTCGGCAGGAGTTTTGGCGGGTGTATTGGCTGCGTTAATCACCAGCACGTTGGGCACCAGGGCAACGACGGTGACCGGATCAAAGCTTTTCTGGAAGTCATAGGACAAGTTCTTATAGACACTGGTGGCGATGGTGTGATGGACCGCTCCCATCAGCAGGGTGTAGCCATCGGGCTTGGCTCGCGAGACCACATCGGCGCCCAACGTGGCACCCGCTCCGGGCCGGTTCTCGACAATGACTGGTTGGCGCAGTGACTTTGACAACTCGTCGCCCAGGGCTCTTGCCAGTACGTCGGTCGTGCCGCCCGCAGCAAAAGGAACCACCAGGCTGACTGGTTTTTCCGGCCAGCTCTGTACCTGGGCTACCGAGGTGGAAAGCGTCAGAGCACTGACGCCTGCTAAAGATAAACCGGCTACTTTCTTTACCAGGCCTATTATTTGTTTTTTCTGCATGTTGTCTCCAGTGTTGGAATAGGCGCCTTCAGCGCATGGGTGCTGCGATGGATCAGGTCTGAGCTATTTGCTTGCACATGGCTTCAGTGACGGCTGCCGTTGTGGCGCTGCCGCCCAAGTCGCCGGTGTGCAGTTCGGGGCGAGCGGTGATGTGTTCGAGTGCGCGCATGACACGTTGGGCCGCTGCTGTTTCACCCAGGTGCTCCAGCAACATGACCACCGACCAGAAGGTGCCCACGGGGTTGGCCAGGCCTTTGCCCATGATGTCAAAGGCCGATCCATGGATGGGCTCGAACATCGATGGATAGCGCTTTTCGGGATCAATATTGCCGGTAGGTGCTATACCCAGGCTGCCCGCCAGGGCCGCGGCGAGGTCGCTCAGGATATCTGCATGCAGATTGGTGGCAACGATGGTGTCCATCGAGGCGGGCCGATTCACCATGCGGGCGGTGGCGGCATCCACCAGTTCCTTGTCCCAATTCACGTCAGGAAACTCGACCGACACTTGCATGGCGATTTCGTCCCACATGACCATCGCGTGGCGTTGCGCATTTGACTTGGTGATCACAGTGAGCAACTTTCGTGGGCGTGATTGCGCCAGGCGGAAAGCGTAGCGCAATATCCGCTCCACACCGGCGCGTGTCATGATGGACACATCGGTGGCGGCTTCTATCGGGTGTCCTTGATGTACGCGTCCACCTACGCCCGAATATTCGCCTTCCGAGTTCTCGCGGACGATGACCCAATCCAGGTCTTCGGTGGCGCAGCGCTTCAAAGGGGCATCGATACCCGGAAGTATGCGGGTGGGACGCACGTTGGCGTATTGATCAAAGCCCTGGCAGATCTTCAGGCGTAGTCCCCACAGGGTGATGTGGTCTGGGATATCGGGGTCGCCGGCCGAACCAAAAAGAATCGCATCCTTGCCACGCAGGGCATCCAGTCCATCTTCTGGCATCATGACACCATGCTTCCGATAATAGTCGCCGCCCCAGTCGAAGCTTTCGAATTCGAAGGCGAAGGAGGTATCCACTGCAGCGAGCGCTTCCAGCAACTGTTGGCCGGCAGGTATGACTTCCTTGCCGATGCCATCGCCGGGTATGGCGGCGATACGATATGTTTTCATTTTGAATTCCTTGTGCGGTACTTGGCTTTGCTTGAACTATAGGAGCAATTCCGATCAAATTAAGAGGCTGTTGGTGAAACCAGCATTAACTTGAATTCAATAATCAGAAGAAACACTACATATGACTTTTGGCATTCATCCGTCCGAGCTGGCCTTTTTTTCTGTATTGGCATCGTCTGCCGGACTGGGTGCTGCCGCACGCAGTCTGGGGCTCACCACGCCCGCAATCAGCAAGCGTCTGACTCAGATGGAGGCTAGACTCGGGGTGCCGCTGGTGATAAGAACTACGCGGCGCATGCGCTTGACTCCCGAGGGCGAAATCTACCTTGATCATGCGCGGCGCATCCTGGCGGAGATTGATGAAATGGAGCAGTTGCTGGTGGGGTCGAAGACGGCACCCAAGGGCATGCTCAGGGTTAATGCTTCACCGGGCTTCGGGCGCAGTTACGTTGCTCCCCTGATATCTCGCTTCATGCTCAAGTATCCCGAGATGCAAATTCAACTGCAGCTATCGGTCGATCCTCCTGCTTACAGCAGTGATGCCTTCGATGTGTGCATACGTTTCGGCGAACCGCCTGATGGGCGCGTCATTGCACGGCGCCTCGCGGCGAATCAGCGCATGCTTTGCGCTTCACCAGCTTATCTGGCCCGTCATGGCGCACCTGCAACACCTAAAGATCTCGAGAAGCATCAATGCATCAGCATCGAGCAGGGCGGCGAAGCCTATGGCGTTTGGCGTCTGTCCACAGGCCGTGATGGCAATAAGAAGGCTGAAGTCGTGCGGGTGCACGCAGCCCTAAGTACCAACGACGGCGAAGCCGCCGTCAGTTGGGCGTTGGACGGCCATGGCGTATTGATGCGTGCAGAATGGGATATCGCCCGCTACTTGAATAGCGGGCGCCTGGTGCAAGTGCTGCACGACTACCAGACCCCCGATGCGGATATCTACGCAACGTATCTGCAAAAGCATAAGCTTTCTGCACGCGTGCGGGTTTTTGTAGACTTTGTTGCCGACTCGTTTTCGAGTCCTGAGGGCGGCCCGTAGCAGATATGGCCTCGGGTATAGCGCTGCTGTAGATCAGGCCTGTACAGTAAGGCCGGCGGGGCCGGGCCCCCGTTTGACGCGGTATAGCAGGAACCCCATGATGCTGATGTTAAGCAGGTTCCAGGCGATGCCGTTGACGAAGGCCGCCTGATACGAACCGCTAAGGTCAAAAATGGCGCCAGACAGCCAGCCCCCCAGCGCCATGCCGAACAGGGTGGCCATCAGCACCGTGCCTACCCGCGCCCCAGCCTCGGCGGGTGAAAAATACTCGCGTACTACCAGAGCGTAGGCTGGCACGATGCCGCCCTGGAACAGGCCGAACATTCCGGACACCACATAGAGCGACATCAGGCCCTTGGAGGGTAGAAACATGAGCAGGGCAATACCCTGGAGCAAGGACCCCAGCAACAATGTGCGAAGCCCACCGATATGATCTGAAATCCAGCCCGATCCGAGACGGCTGATGATGCCCAGGCCGAGCATCAGCGCCAGCATTTCGGCCCCGCGTGCGGCACCGAACCCCAGGTCACCGCAATAGGCCACGATATGCACTTGTGGCATGGCCATGGCCACGCAGCAGGCTACCCCTGCGATGCACAGCAGGGTTTGCAACGCGGCGGGCGACATTCCGATAGGGCGGGACGGGTGAAACCGTGCAGCTTCAAGCAGAAAGTATTTTGGACGCGACCTCGAAGTGTTGGGTGTGCCAAGGGTTACGGATGGCGGGCGACGGCGATACACCAGTGCCAGTGGCAGCATGACAGCCATGCAAAACACGCCCACGCCTATATAGGTCTGGCGCCAGCCGACGGTATCGATGAAATGCTGCAATATGGGTGGCCAGACTGTGCCCGCCACATAGTTGCCACTCATGCAAATGGCCAACGCAATGCCGCGCCGACGGGTAAACCATTGCGAGGTATCGGCCACCAGCGGAGCAAAGCTTGCCGCCGTGCCGAGCAGGCCGATGAGCAAGCCTTGGATCAGATTGAACTGCCAGAGGGAACCGGCGGATCCAGCAAGAATAAAACCCGAGCCCAGGCCCAGCGTTCCCAGGACCAGGGGCACGATAACGCCGAACCTGTCAGACAGGCGACCCATCAGGATGCCACCCACGCCAAAACCCAGCATGGTCAAAGTGTAAGGCAGCGAGGCATCGGAACGGCTGACGCCGAACTCAGCCTGGATTTGCGGCAGCACGATAGTGACGGAATACATGCCCACACCGCCCAGCGTCATGAGCAAAAGGGAAACAACGAGCCTGGCCCATGCGTAGGGCGTTTCTGCTGCTTCGCTGGATGAGGCAATAGTGGTCATGAGTCTGGCGGAGTCGGTGCTGGCTCACATGATACCCCTTACGGCGTGCCATCTGGCACTATACGCAGAGATTGGGGGCAGATACAATCTTTTGCAAATCAAGAAAACATACATGAAGCAACGGGAGCGCAAGGATCATGACGATTAACCCCGAGGTTGAGCGCCTGATCGGGCGATTCAACCTTCAGAGCCACCCCGAAGGTGGGCATTACATCGAGACGTATCGCAGCAAGGACTCGGTCGTGCGCCAGGGGCAGTGGCATTTCTATAAAGGTGGCAGCATGACCCAGATCGCATTGCTTTTGCGTACGCTGCTGCTTGCCTTGCTGTTGCTGTTGGCGCTTGCGCGCCCATCTGGCGCCGCGCCGTGGCTGGATGAAACGCCCCGCATTGCCGTAATTTCGGCGTTCGAACCCGAACTGAGCCTGCTGCTGGCGCAAACGGGGCAGGCCCGCCACTTTTCGGTCAATGGCACGCGTTTCACCACAGGGGTATTGCAAGGCAAGCCCGTGGTCTTGTTCCTGAGCGGCATCAGCATGACCAATGCAGCCATGACAACACAGCTTGCGCTCGATCGCTTCAATATCAGCCATATTGTGTTCAGCGGCATTGCAGGCGGTGTCAATCCTGAACTGCATATCGGCGATGTGGTTGTGGCAGAACGCTGGGGACAATATCTGGAAGTGCTCATGGCGCGCGAAGTTACGCCAGGCGTATTCGGTACGGAAGCGCCCAACGAGCTGGGTTTGCCCGGCTACGGCATGATGCGCACACGCCCTGTGAAAGTGGTTACGGCCAATCAGCCCCAGGTGCACAAAAAGTTCTGGTTTGATGTCGACCCTGAAATGCTTGCCGTGGCGCAAAACCTCAAGGGCATTGCGCTGCAATCGTGCGATGCAGGCAGTCAGTGCCTGCGCCGCCAGCCACGTCTGATGGTGGGCGGCAACGGCGTATCCGGAGCGGCCTTTGTCGATAACGCCGAATACCGAAAATATGTCTTCGAGACTTTCCAGGCCAACGTTCTGGATATGGAAAGTGCTGCTTGCGCCATGGTGGCCTATGCCAACGCGGTACCCTTTATTGCTTTTCGCTCACTAAGCGATCTGGCGGGCGGCGGCGAGGGTGCAAACGAAATGCATACTTTCATGGATATCGCCGCCGATAACTCAGCCAAGGTGCTGCTGGCCTTTCTGAAAGCCTGGACGGCGGCTCCCTGATTCCATTTCGCCCGTCTGTAACGAATGTGCGTTCATGCTTTTTTTCGTGATATTGTCCTGAAGCAGCTATCTTGCTGATGGCTGCCAGAGAAAAGCTGACAACGCGGACATCCATCCGACGCATTGCTATCCATGGGTTGCCAAAAGTGGCCCTTAACCCGAACACACCCCTGTCATCATGCACCCTGTATTGCCCGCTTCCCTTATTGCCCGCTGGTTGCTGGTGCTGCTTATTCTGGTTGGCCTGTATTTTTTAAGTGGTTTCCTGGTTCCCGTATTGGCAGCGACCATCATCAGTCTGGCCAGCTGGCCGCTGTATCAGCGCTTGCTGCGACGTTGTCATGGCCGTAACGCGCTGGCAGCCTCGCTGGCGCTGATCATCGTGATCATTGTGCTGATTGTGCCCATGACACTCGCGCTCAGCTATGCCTTTACAGAGGCCAGCAACTTTATAGCCTGGGCTTTGGCAGCCAATCGGCACGGCATGCCGGTACCGGCTTGGATACTGGCCTTGCCATTGGTGGGTGCGCGGCTTGCAGAATACTGGACAACCTACCTGGGTGAGCCGCATGCCTTGGGTGAAATGGTGGAAATCGTCAGCGGTGAACATTTGGGCAATATATATCGCATGCTCTTGTCTGCTACCGGAGACGTCTTCAGGTTGCTGCTGGGTGTGGTCTTTATGTTGATCACCCTGTTTTTTGTCTACAAAGATGGCGCCCATATACTGAGTCAGCTCGATGTCGTGGGCGACCGGATCTTGCCGGGGCGCTGGCGTCGCTTTTCGCGCGTGGTGCCCGCCACCATCAACTCCACCGTCACGGGCATGGGTTTGATCGCGCTGGGAGAAGGCGTGGTGCTGGGCCTGGCCTATTGGGTGGCAGGCGTGCCTTCACCAGTGTTGCTGGGGGTGATCACCGGCTTTATGGCCCTGGTTCCCGGCGGCGCTCCATTGTCCTTTACCATTGTTTCCCTGTATTTGGTGGGGTCAGGCGACCCTATGGCGGGCCTGGGCCTTTTCATTTGGGGCACGGTAGAGCTCTTCATCGTCGACAAAACCTTGCGGCCACGCCTGGTTGGCGGGCCGGTCAAACTGCCTTTCCTGCCTACTTTTTTTGGCCTGGTCGGCGGTGTTCAGACCATGGGTCTGGTGGGCCTATTCATCGGGCCAGTCCTGATGGCCCTGCTGGTGGCCATTTGGCGCGAGTGGATACACGAAGACGAACACAAAATTAAAAAAGCCGGCTGAAAGGCCGGGCCATGGTCATCGTCAGTTAGTGGCAAACAGAGACACCACAGTTTCCCATGCCGCTTTCTGGTACGACAATGCGCAAAATAGGTATATTGTCGGTCGCCAGACCAATGGCATCACTCAATATTCTGTGCCTGCTCACGCATTTGCTCTATAAGCAGCTTCAGATCAATGGCGGCGCGCGTTACGCTCAGTGCGCTGGCCTTGGAGCCCAGCGTGTTGGCCTCGCGGTTCATTTCCTGAAACAGGAAATCCAGCCGTTTGCCTACGCTGCCGCTGCCTTGGGATTTCTTGGTCGTGGCAGTGCTGGAGGCTTCAGCGTTGGATTCCGCGCCCAGCAGATGCTCGAGTTCGGCAATATGCGAGCGCAAGCGCGATAGCTCTTCGGCAACGTCTATGCGCAGGGAAAACAGCGATGCTTCCTGGGCAATGCGTGCGGTCAGTTCGGCGCCGCTGATTTGTGCAAAGCCTTCCGGGCTGGCGGCTGCCAGGGCGTCGCGCAATTTCGAGGCGATTTTTGTCTGGTGCTCAGCCAGTAGCGCCGGCAGCTCGGTTTGAACCTGATCGACGATGGCGTTGATGTCGCGCGCGCAGTCCAGCATCATGTCAGCCAGGCGGCGGCCTTCGCGTTCGCGAGCGGCCAGCAATTCGGCCAGCGCCTGCGTACTGGCCTGGGTACACAGGGCTAGCCAGACCTGTGCATCGGTTGCGGGCGTGTCGTGTCCGCTGGCGCTCAGTAACTCACCAAGACTGGGGGCTGCGACATCGGGCAGGTATTGGCGAGCCAGCTCAAGCTGGCTGGCGATTTGAGTCAGGTGGTGCAGATCAAGTGCCGTAGTGACTTGGGTTTCAGGACGCGAATAGCTGGCCCGAATCTCGACCTTGCCACGTTTGACGACCTGGCCCAGTTGCTCTCGTATGGGGCTTTCTGCCATCCTGAGCTCGTCGGGCAAGCGAAAATTGACGTCCAGAAATCGGCTGTTGACAGTGCGAAACTCAATCGAAACACTGCCTTGCGGGGATTCGGCACGTGCATTGCCAAAAGCGGTCATGCTACGGATCATGAAGGTCGTAGTCCTGAAGTGGGGTTAAACCGGTTATTGTAAGGTTTTTCATTATTCATCGGAGTCAGTCTTGACTGAAACAGGTCTTTCCACATCGTCCATTCCCACACGCGCATCCGGGCGCGGCGCATCAGAACTGCGTTCGCTGGTCATTGAAACCGGCTATACGCGCCATGCAGAAGGATCTGTGCTGATCAAGGCGGGCGATACGCATGTGCTGTGCAATGCCAGTGTGCTGGAAAAGGTGCCGCCATTCCTGAAAGGCAAAGGGCAGGGCTGGGTAACGGCCGAATACGGCATGCTGCCGCGCTCCACGCATACACGATCGGATCGCGAGGCGGCGCGGGGCAAGCAAAGTGGCCGTACCCAGGAAATCCAGCGCCTGATCGGGCGCAGCCTGCGTGCTGTGTTTGATCTGAATGTATTGGGTGAGCGCACGCTGCACCTGGATTGCGATGTGCTGCAGGCCGATGGTGGCACGCGTTGCGCCAGCATTACTGGTGCCTGGGTAGCGGCAGCGTTGGCAGTGCGCAGCCTGGTCGAGCAGGGCACGCTGGTGCAAAGCCCCATACTGGATCATGTAGCGGCGGTATCGGTGGGGTTGGTTGATGGCCGTGCGCTGCTAGACCTTGATTACATCGAAGATTCGGGTTGCGGTGCAGACATGAATATTGTCATGACGGGTGCGGGCCAATTTGTTGAAGTGCAAGGTACGGCCGAAGGGCAGACCTTCGAGCGCAAGATGCTGGATAATTTGCTGGATGTAGCCCAAGCCGGCATTGCGCAGCTGCTGACAGCACAGAAGCAGGCCCTGGCTTAAGGTCTTGCTCAGCCCAGGTAATGCCCGACCTGTTCGGCATCGGCCTGCTGCCATACTTTCTTGATAACGGTCAGTACTTCATCGGGACTGGCTGCATTGCGGTAGGTACCCAGCCGCATGGCCTTGTCTTCCAGCTCGGGGCGCGAAAGCGTATTGCCGGGATCGCCTTTGGGTTCGTCGACACGGCCCGAAAGGCTGCGTCCATCGTGGGTCTGAACGGTGACCTTGCCTATCCATTGTGTCGGATAAGCGGTGTCGACTTCGGTATCCAGGTCCATGGACACCCGCTCACGAAATGCGGCAGTGTTTGGGTCATTCAGGGCGGCATCGAACTCAGGCAAGCCGGCCCGCCCGTGCAGGGCGATCAGGCCCAGAACCGTGCCCATGGAAAACTTGGACTGATGTACGGTGGTTGGGTTGGTCACAGGCCCCAGGACGTCGATGGCGCCCTGGTGCACGTGAGCCACAACCCAGGCAATGTCGCCCGCCTTGAGCTGATGCGACTGCAGCACTTGCTGCAGGGCATCAGCGGCAGGGTGGGTATGACGACAAGAGGCGTGGAATTTGAATGAGGTTTCCAGCACAGTCCAGCGCGTGCCCAGGCCGTCGGTCAGTTTGGCCGGATTGGCGTCGCTGGACATACCGGCGCCCATGCCTTGTGGGCCTTCCAGTATCTGTCGTGCACCGGTAAAGCCATCGTGCGCCAGGTAGGCGGCAATAACACCGTTGACCGCTGCCTTGGAAGTATGCAGCTGTTTGGAATCGGCGGCATCGCGCAGGAACTCCCATAAGCCTGCCGCCTGTGTGCCGGCCGAACCCATGGCATGCAGCATCTGCTCGCTGTTCAGGTTGAGCAGGCGGCCGGCGGCCACTGCGGCGGCCAGCGCGCCGGCGGTACCGGTGGTATGGAAAATTTTGTAATGGGAGCGGCCCAGAAATTCGCCGATCCGGATGCCGGCTTCATAGCCGGCCACCGAGGCGACCAGCAGATCTTTGCCCGAGCGGCCCAAGGCCTGCGCCACCGCAACGGCGGCCGGAAAGACGACTGCAGCCGGATGGAAGACCGAACCATTGTGCACATCGTCTTGTTCGACCATATGAGCCGATGCGGCATTGACCATGGCTGCGAACATAGGGCTGGTGCCGCGTCGGGTCACCAGGTTTTCACAAGGGCCGCTGGCGGGCCCCATGGCGTCGGCGAACTGTGCAATGCTTTGCACGGCACGAGCGCTGGATCCTGCCAGGGCGGAAACCAAATAATCGAGCAGCAGGTCTTCGGTACGACGCAGGACCGGTGCTGGGATGTCTTCATAGCTGAGTTGGGAAGCAAACTCGGCAAGTTGGGCGCTGGGGTGACTCATGGGGCACATCCTTGGCTAGATGGGTTATTCAAGATTGGCTCAGCGTACTGCTGGCTTAAAACGAGCGTGGCAGACCCAGTATGTGCTCGGCCACATACGACAGGATCAGGTTGGTTGAAATGGGGGCCACTTGATACAGCCGCGTTTCGCGGAACTTGCGTTCCACATCGTATTCGTTGGCAAAACCAAAGCCGCCGTGGAACTGCAGGCAGGCGTTGGCCGCCTCCCATGATGCATCGGCGGCCAGCATCTTGGCCATATTGGCCTGGGCGCCGCAAGGCTGATGCGCATCGTACAGGCGGCAGGCCTCGAAACGCATCAGACTGGCGGCTTCGACATTGATATGGGCGCGCGCAATGGGAAACTGCACACCCTGATTCTGGCCAATAGGGCGGTTGAAAACTATGCGTTCTTTGGCGTAGGCAGTGACTTTGTCGATGAACCAATGGCCGTCACCGACGCATTCCGCAGCAATAAGCGTGCGTTCGGCATTCAGGCCGTCCAGGATATATTTGAAGCCTTTACCTTCCTCGCCGATCAGGTTTTCGGCGGGGATTTCCAGATTGTCGAAAAATAGTTCGTTTGTTTCGTGGTTGACCATATTGGGAATGGGGCGCACTTCCATGCCGTTGCCTATGGCTTGGTGTAGATCGACCAGGAAAATGGACATGCCTTCCGATTTTTTCTTGACTTGATCCAATGGCGTGGTGCGGGCCAGCAAGATCATCAGATCGGAATGCTGTATGCGCGAAATCCACACTTTTTGGCCGTTGATCACATAGCGGTCGCCTTTTTTAATGGCCATGGTCTTGATCTTGGTGGTATCGGTGCCCGTGGTCGGCTCCGTCACCCCCATGGATTGCAGCCGTAGTTCGCCGCTGGCGATACGCGGCAGATACAACTGCTTCTGCTCGGCCGAGCCATGGCGTAGTAAAGTGCCCATGTTATACATTTGGCCGTGACACACTCCTGAATTACCGCCGTTGCGGTTGATCTCTTCCATAATCACCGAAGCTTCGGTCAGGCTCAGACCTGATCCGCCGTATTCTTCGGGAATCAATGCTGCCAGCCAACCCGCTTCGGTCAGGGTCTTGACGAACTCTTCAGGGTAGCCGCGCTCTTCGTCCACCTTGCGAAAGTATTCGGCCGGAAACTGGGCGCAGAGGTCGCGTATGGCGTCACGGATATCTTGATATGAGTTGTTGTGCTGAGTCATGGTGGATGTGTCCGGGTTTATTACAATAGGGTTTACTTTGCCCGAATCAGGCACTCTTGCCAATTATTGCTTGCTTAAGCCGGGGTTTGCCAATTTTGAAGAGAACATCCGCAGGGAAGCGACACAATGGCCATGCACTTTGATTTGACCGATATGCAGCTGATGGTGAATGTGGCCAGCATGCAGAGCATGACCAAGGGGGCCGAACGTTCATTCTTGTCGTTGCCGGCGGCCAGCAACCGCGTGAAGAATCTGGAAAACCATTTGGGCACAGCCCTGCTTTATCGCAATAGCCAGGGCGTAACTTTGACCCCGTCGGGCGAGGCTTTTGTGCGCCACGCCCGCATAGTGCTGCGTCAGCTCGAACACTTGCGCGGCGACATCCAGGAGTACGCCAGCGGGGTAAAGGGGCGCGTGCGGGTCTATGCCAATACCACGGCCATGAACGAATTCATGCCTAATATATTGGCCCATTATCTTGGCACACACCAGGATGTGAACGTAGAACTGCGCGAGCGGCTCAGCTATCTTGTAGTCAAGGCGGTTGCCGACGGTTCGGCCGACATCGGCATTACCGCTCACGCCGGTGGCGGTGAAAACATAGAGTTCCTGCCTTACCGCACAGACAGGCTGGTACTGGTAACGCACCAGGATCACCCCCTGGCTGCAAACGAGTCCGTGGATTTCGACTCCACGCTGGCCTACGATTTTGTGGGGTTGTCCGAGACCAGCGCCATTCATGCCTTTTTGCTGCAGGCTGCTGACGACTTGGGCCGAGTATTACGCTTTCGCGTTGAAGTCAGCAATTTTGAAGCGGCCTGCCGCATGATCGCATCGCATGTGGGCATAGGCATAATCCCCGAAACCGCCGGGCGGCGCTACGTCAAGGATCTTCCCCTGAAGCTGATTGCCCTTAACGACCCGTGGGCATTGCGCCGCCTGCATATTTGCGTAAAGCAGTTCGACCGCCTTCCAGTATTCGCCAAAGAGCTCGTGTCTTTGTTGGTAAAAGATGCGGCGGCCGATAAACAAGACTTGAATTAGGATGAAAAGCATGACTGAAGTGGTATTGGCTTCCAACAATGCAGGCAAGCTGAAAGAGTTTTCCTCTATTCTGGCTCAGGCCGGAATAAGCATGGTGGCCCAGGGTGAACTGGGAGTGTCCGAAGCCGAAGAGCCTCATGTAACCTTTGTCGAGAATGCGCTGGCCAAGGCTCGGCATGCCAGTCGACACACCGGCATGCCGGCCTTGGCCGATGATTCGGGCCTGTGCGTGGCAGCCCTGAGTGGCGCACCCGGCGTCTATTCGGCCCGTTTTGCCTTGATGGCGGGCGGTGAAAAAAGCGATGCGGCCAATAATCGTCATCTGGTGGCGCAACTTGCAAGCCATGCCGATCGCTCGGCCTGTTATGTTGCGGTGCTGGTGTATGTCAGGTCGGCCGATGACCCCAGGCCTCTGATAGCCGAAGGTATCTGGCCGGGCCAGATTACGGATCAGCCACGGGGCGCCAATGGCTTTGGCTACGACCCGCATTTTTATCTGCCGGAACAGGGCAAGACCGTGGCCGAACTTGAGCCCGCTCAAAAGAACACGCAAAGCCATCGCGCCCGGGCCTTGCAGCGACTGTTGCAGGCCATGCAAGAGCAGGAACAGGGGCTTAAATGAAGAAACCTACGGTCGTGCCCAGGGCCGGTGGGGCAAACACAATGGCTGGCTCCAGGCCAGCTCTGGCTACGCAGTCAGTGGTCATGCCCACTTCGGGCGGGAAAACCATCCTGACGAGCCTGCCACCGCTATCCTTGTATGTACATGTGCCCTGGTGCGTGCGCAAATGCCCCTATTGCGACTTCAATTCGCATGAGTTGGGCGCAGAGCTGCCCGAGCAGGATTATCTGGCTGCCTTGCAGGCAGATCTGGAACAGGCGCTGCCTTTGGTGTGGGGCAGGCAAGTGGTTTCCGTCTTTATTGGCGGAGGCACGCCCAGTCTGCTGTCGGGCCAGGCGATAGACCAGATGCTGGCCATGATTCGTGCCTGTCTGAACCTGTTGCCGGACGCTGAGATCACCATGGAGGCAAACCCCGGTACCGTTGAGGCGGGCCGTTTTGCCGAGTATGCCGCCAGCGGAGTCAACCGCATTTCATTAGGTATACAAAGTTTCAACAATACAGCCCTTAAGGCCTTGGGTCGGATTCATGATGCCGACCAGGCCCGCGCTGCCATCGAGATTGCCCAGAATGCAGTCGAGCGGGTGAATCTGGACATCATGTATGCCTTGCCCCAACAGTCCTTGGCTGAATGCGCCCAGGATCTGCGCCAGGCAATGTCGTTTCAGACCGGGCACTTGTCGTTGTATCACCTGACACTCGAGCCCAATACTGTGTTTGCCAAGTATCCGCCAACGGTTCCCGACGATGACGCCAGTGCCGCCATGCAAGATTTGATTACCGATGCGACGGCTGCGGGAGGATGGGAGCGCTACGAAGTATCCGCCTACGCCCAGTCAGGGCAACGCTGTCGGCATAATCTGAATTACTGGGAGTTTGGCGACTATCTGGGCATAGGTCCGGGGGCGCATGGGAAGCTGTCATTTCATGACAGGATAGTGCGTCAGGCCAAGTTGAAGAATCCATCCAGCTGGATGAAAAATGCCGTGCTGCGCGACGGCAGCCACTTGGCACAAGACCAGCAAGTAGACTGGCACGATCTCGGGTTTGAATTCATGCTGAATGCCTTGCGGCTGAAACAAGGCGTGCCCCGCAGCAGCTTCATTGAACGCACGGGTCTTTCTATACTTGCAATTGCCCCGGCCATAGACCGCGCCGTGGCGCGCGGCTTGCTTGAGCCTGGCCGCGAACGCTTGCAGGCAACGCCGCAGGGCTGGCAATTTCTGAATGATCTCCAGGCTGAGTTCCTGGACTGAACACGCCCGCCGTACGCACTATAATATGCACCGCAATAGTGCGCGACGCCCGTTAATGGTGCGCGCAACGACTCAAGCGTGCATGATCCGGCATCAACCATGGCGATAAGATCTGGCATGGGTTTTGCTTAAGCTGTAATGTCTTATTTTTTCGCATTCATTGGTCCAGGAGCCTTACATGTCCACACCCGAAGAAGTCATCAAACTCATATCAGAACGAGAAGTTGCTTTTGTCGATTTTCGCTTTACCGATACGCTGGGCAAAGAACACCACCTTACGATACCCGCACACACCGTAGACGAAGAAAAACTTGAAACCGGTGTTGCGTTTGATGGTTCATCGATTGCTGGCTGGAAGGGCATTGAAGCTTCTGATATGGTGTTGATTCCTGACGCAAAGTCTGCGCGCATGGATCCCTTCCGTGAAGAACCCACGTTGAACCTGACCTGCGATGTGGTCGAGCCTTCCGACCTGAAAGGCTACGACCGCGATCCACGCTCGCTGGCCAAGCGCGCCGAAGCGTATCTGAAGTCCAGCGGTCTGGGCGATACCGCCTATTTTGGTCCCGAACCCGAATTCTTTGTTTTTGACGGCATTACCTGGAACGACGATATGTCGGGTTGCTTCGTCAAGATCAAGTCCGAAGAAGCACCCTGGTCGCGCGGCATGGAGTTGGACGGCGGCAATCTGGGCCATCGTCCCAGTGTCAAGGGTGGCTACGTGCCTGTGCCTCCTGTTGATTCTTTCCATGACATGCGCTCCGAAATGTGCCTGCTGCTGGAGCAGCAAGGCGTGCCCGTCGAGGTTCATCACCATGAAGTCGCCGGACCGGGTCAGCTTGAAATTGGCACCAAGTTCAGCACTCTGGTTGAGCGTGCCGACTGGAACCAGATCCTGAAGTACACCGTGCACAACGTTGCTCACGTGTATGGCAAGACAGCCACCTTCATGCCCAAGCCCATCGTGGGCGATAACGGTTCAGGCATGCACGTGCACCAATCCATCTGGAAAGATGGCCAAAACCTGTTTGCCGGCAACGGTTATGCAGGCTTGTCGGAATTTGCCTTGTACTACATTGGCGGCATCATTAAGCATGCGAAAGCGCTCAATGCCATTACCAACCCCGGCACCAACTCGTACAAGCGTCTAGTTCCCCACTACGAAGCACCGGTCAAGCTGGCTTATTCGGCTCGCAACCGCTCGGCGTCCATCCGCATTCCTTATGTCGGCAACCCCAAGGGACGCCGCGTCGAAGCGCGTTTTCCCGATCCACTGGCCAATCCCTACCTGGCTTTCTCGGCATTAATGATGGCTGGCCTGGACGGCGTCCAGAACAAGATTCATCCCGGTGATCCCGCCGACAAGAACTTGTACGACCTGCCTCCAGAAGAGGACGCAAAAATCCCGACGGTGTGCGCATCGCTGGAAGAAGCCATTGCTGCACTGGATCAGGATCGCGAATTCCTGACCCGGGGCGGCGTGTTCAGCAACGATATGCTGGACGCCTTTATTGAACTGAAAATGGCCGAGATTACGCGTTTGCGCATGACCTCTCATCCGGTCGAGTTCGATATGTATTACAGCCTGTAGTTCCCGGGGCGGTTTCCGGACCGCCCTTGCCGCACCATCCGGAACCATCATGGACGTAGCCAGTTACGACTTACTATCGACCGCAGTGTTGTTGCTGAATGACGATGGTTGCGTCGAACATGCCAATACGGCGGCTGAAGAGCTTTTCAGCATTTCGCGTCGCCAACTGACCGGCCAGCCAGTGCACAGGCTGTTCGGATCGGACGAGGCACTGGCCGAACGGCTTCCCGATGCCATTGCGGGCAGGTTTGGCATTTTGCGCCAGGATCTCGTGGTCGATAGACGCGGCGAGCGGGTAGCCGTCAGCCTGGCCGTTGTGCCGCTTGACAAGCAGCCGTGGTCGGCGTTGGTCGAGGTCAGGTTGATAGAAAATCATATCTTGCTCGGGCGCCATCAGCAGCTCAGCAAGGAGTTGACCGCGCAGCGGGAATCGCTGCGCAATCTGGCACACGAGGTCAAGAACCCCTTGGGCGGTATACGCGGCGCGGCGCAATTGCTGGAAGCCGAATTAAGCAATGACGCGCTGGATGAATATACCGGCGTGATCATTGCCGAGGCCGACAGGCTTGCGGGGCTGATCGACAGGTTGATTGCACCACAAGGCGAAACGCTGCAGCAAAGTGTTTTCAATATTCACGAGATCTGCGAGCGGGTGCATACTTTGGTCAAAGCCGAGTTTCCAAAGATAGGCCTGACGCGTGACTATGACGCTTCGGTGCCCGATGTCAAAGGCGACTTTGCGCGCTTGCTGCAGGCTTTGCTGAACATTACCCGCAATGCTGCCCAGGCCTTGAATGAAACGCCATCTATAGAAACACCGCGCATTACCGTGCGCACGCGTATAGGTCGACAGCTATTGCTGGCCACCCATCAAGCCAAGCTGGCCATAGTCGTGTCGGTGCTGGATAACGGCCCTGGCGTACCTGCGGGTCTGCGTGACAAGCTGTTTCATCCGCTGGTCACCGGGCGGGCCAGCGGCACCGGCCTGGGCCTGAGCCTGGCCCAGGAGTTTGTTCAGCAGCATGGCGGTATTGTGGAGTTTGATACGCTGGCGGGCCAGACGGAATTTCGCGTGATCCTGCCTTTGGAGCCACTATGAAAGCGGTATGGATAGTTGACGACGATCAGAGCATACGTTGGGTGCTTGAAAAGGCCTTGGCGCGTGTGGCTATTCCAGCACGCAGCTTTGACTCGGCGGGGCAAGTGCTGGAGGCGTTTGAATCAGAGCAGCCGTCTGTGCTGGTGACGGACGTTCGTATGCCTGGCGAAGACGGTTTGAGCCTGCTGCATCGCATCAAGCAATCGCACCCCGATTTGCCGGTTATCGTCATGACGGCATTCACGGATTTGAACAGCACCGTGCAGGCGTTTCAGAAGGGCGCCTTCGACTACCTGCCCAAGCCTTTTGATGTGAACGCGGCTGTCGGACTCATACAGCGCGCCGCGCGCAGCGACGATACCGAGCCGCCTCTGGACGCGGGCGTAAGTAGTATACCCAAGCAAGCCGGACGAGTCATGGCACAGTCGTCATCGCCTGCCATGCAAGAAGTATTTCGAGCCATAGGCCGTTTGGCTGCATCCAGCGTTACGGTGTTGATTACTGGCGAGTCGGGCACGGGTAAAGAGCTCATAGCACGCGCCTTGCACGATCACAGTACTCGTGCGACAGGACCTTTCGTGGCACTCAATGCCGCCGCAATACCTAAAGACCTGCTTGAGGCAGAACTGTTTGGCCACGAACGGGGCGCATTTACTGGCGCCACTCAGCAACGCCGTGGCCGCTTTGAAGAGGCTCACAACGGCACGCTGTTTTTCGACGAAATCGGCGATATGCCGCTAGAGTTGCAAACGCGTCTGTTGCGCGTGCTGGCCGAGGGCAGCTTCTATCGTGTGGGCGGCTCGCAGGCCATACAGGCCAATGTGCGCATTGTGGCGGCCACCCATCAGCCGCTAGAGCAGCGCGTCGCGCAAGGCCGCTTTCGTGAAGACCTTTTCCATCGCCTGAATGTCATCCGTTTGCGTTTGCCTCCATTGCGCGAGCGCACGGAAGATATTCCCGCCCTAGTGCAGTTGTTCATGCAGAACAGCGCTCAGGATCTGGGCGTGTCGCCCCGGCGCGTCTCACCTGAAGCCATGCGTTGTTTGTCGTCGTTTGCGTTTCCGGGCAATATCCGCCAGTTGGAAAACTTCTGCCAATGGCTGACGGTGATGTCATCGGGCCAACTGATAGAAGCCAAGGATCTGCCCCCTGAAGTGCTGAATCATGCTCTGAGTCAGGGGCAGGAAGCCGATCCCGCTGCCATGGGGCCAGAGCAGGATGAGCAGTCGGGACAGGCTCAGGCCGTAGCAGCAACCACGGTTGACGCACTGGCTGATATTTCAGACTCGGCATGGATACGTGAACTGACACAAGAGGCTGGACGCAGGCTGGCTCGCAACGAGCCGGCGGTCATGGTTACGCTGATGCGTGACTTTGAGCGTGTTTTGATTGAAGCAGCGTTGACCCATAGCCGGGGCAGGCGCATGGAAGCCGCGCAGCGCCTTGGCATAGGGCGCAATACGCTAACCCGCAAGTGCGCCGAACTGGGCCTGGATACTTAGGCTTAAGCAGCCCCGCCACGTAAATAAGCTTGTGCGCGTAGGGCCATCAGCGTTTCCCGCTTGATGAAGTCTGCCACAAAGTCGTTGGCGGGGTGCTGATGCAAGCCATGAGGGGTGTCCCACTGAACGATATGGCCTTGCTGCATGACACCGATACGATCGGCAATGGCAAAGGCTTCGGCCTGATTGTGCGTAACCAAAACAGCAGTATGGCCGGTTTTCTTCAGAATATCGCGCACCTCGAATGCCAGGCGTTCGCGGGTATCGACATCCAGGTTAGAAAAGGGCTCATCAAGCAACAGTAGATCTGGCTCCGGCGCCAGGGCGCGGGCCAGGGCAACCCGTTGCTGCTGTCCTCCTGATAACTCATGGGGATACCGTTGCCCCGAGCCTTCCAGACCTGTCAGCGCCAATAGCTCGCTTACACGTTGCTTGCGGCGTGTTTTATCCCATTTACGCAAACCAAAGGCGATGTTGTTTTCAACAGTAAGGTGGGGAAACAGCGCGTAGTCCTGGAACATCATGCCCACATTGCGACGCTCGGGAGCCAGCCGATAGCCGACTTCCGACAAGCAGGTCTGGCCCAGCGCTATGCAGCCGGTGCGCAAGGGTTCGAATCCGGCAATGGCACGCAGTACAGTCGTTTTTCCGCAGCCCGAGGCGCCCAGCAGGCAGCCTATGCTGCCTTGATCCAGCGACAGCGACAGCGACTGCACAACAGGCGCCAGGCCATCGGGCGTATCGTAAGACAGGGTAACGTTATCTAGCTTAAGAAATTCTGACATAACAGGTTTAGTGACTTGTTTTCAGTTGGGCGCGCGCCAGCAGTATCACCGGCACCAACCCTGCCAGGACAATGGCAAGGGCAGCCACGGCACCTTCTTCATACGTGCCGCGAGCGGCTTCGGCATAAAGCCAGGTGGCCAGGGTTTCAAAATTGACCGGCCTGAGCAGCAGCGTGGCGGGCAACTCTTTCATGGTATCAACAAAGACCAGCAGCGCCGCCGCGCCCAGGGCGGGGCGCAACAAAGGCAGATGGATACGCCGCAGGGTGCCGGTCGAAGTCTCGCCCAGCAAGCGTGAGGCATGTTCCAGCGAAGGCGGAATGCGGGCTAGCCCCGCTTCTATTCCGCCTATCGAGATGGCCAGGAAACGGATCATATAGGCGCAGACCAGCGCGCCGCTGGTGCCCATGAACAACAAGCCTGGCTCGGGATTGCCCAGCGCCTCCCAGATCCAGCCGGCCAGTTTGTCGATCAGCATGATGGGCATAAGCAGGCCTATGGCCAGTACGGTGCCTGGAATGGCGTAGCCCGAGGTGGCGATACGGGCGCAAAGCGTGGAAAAATTCATGGGCGCGCCGTGCCGAACCAGACGGGCCGTCCAGGCGACAATAAGACCGGCAAGCACGGTAAGCACCGTGGCGATCAAGGCGATCTTTACTGTGTTGTAGCCGCTATGCAAGAGTTGGTCAGAGATAGAGCCCACGTCATTGAAATGCTTGATGGTTTCGTTAAGCAGGTAAAGACCGGGCGCCACGAAACCAATGATAATCGGAGTCCAACCCAGCATAAAGGCAAGCAAGGCATAAGGCCCCTTGAGCTTGCGGGCTCGCAGTGTGCGCGTGCGCTGTGTGCTGGCATAGCGCTGACGCCGTCTGCCATAGCGTTCACACAGTATCAGTATGGCGACTATGGTCAGCATGGCCAGCGCGATTTGCGCGGCGCCAGCCAGGTCGGATCGGGTGACCCAGGTGGTATAGACCGATACGGTCAGGGTTTGTACACCCAGAAATTCCGAAGCCCCAATGTCGTTCAAGGTTTCCAGCAAGGCCAGGCTGACGCCCACGGCAATAGCGGGTCGTGCCATGGGCAGCGCAACGCGAAAGAAGGCGCTGCGGCCTGTGGCCCCCAGAATGCGTGCAGCCTCTAGAAGGCTGGCCGCCTGTGTGGCAAACATGACTCGGGTGCTTAAATAAACGTAGGGGTAGAGTACAAAGCCCAGCAGGAAAATCGCGCCAGGCAGGGATCGCAGGTCTGGCAGGCGGAATTGCCGTGGACTGTCGTAGCCCAGCACCTCGCGTATAAGGGTCTGGATGGGGCCTATCGGATGCAGCAGATCCAGATAGGCAAAGGCCACGATATACGTAGGCACCGCCAAGGGCAGCAGCAACGCCCACGAAAGCATGCGTCTTGTGGGGAAATCGTAGGCGGTAATCAACCAGGCGCTGCCCACACCCAGGCAACTTACCAATATGCCGGTGCCCACCAGCAGCAGCACGGTATTGCGAAATGCAATGGGCAGCACGAACTGCAGCAGGTGGGTCCAATGCCCGGCAGATCCTTGTAGGGCAAACCACAGCAAGGCCAATACTGGCGCAAGCACACAAACGGCAATCAGCAAAGTGACGACCCGCCAGCCCAGCCCAGGCTTAAAGAAATAATTGTAAAGTGAAAGCAACAGCGGCTGTTCCTGCATGAGTCGAAAAAATGCGGACCATCAGGCCCGCGCTTGGCTGAGTCTTCGCTGGCCCTAGCCTTAGTTATTGAAACCGACTTTATCAACCAGCTCGCTGGCCAGCTTGCGATGCTTGGCGATTTCCGTCAGAGGCAGGGGATCGACCACCAAGGGGCCAAAGCTGGCAACGACGGGGTCCAGCGTAACGCCATCCCTGATGGGATATTCGTAGTTGGCATTGGCATATAAGCCCTGGGCCTTGGGCGAGACCAGGTACTCTAGCAGCTTGACCGCATTGTCTTTGTGGGGTGCATGTTTGGCAACGGCAGCACCTGATATATTCACGTGCGTGCCTTTTCCTTCGGCATTGGCAAAGGTGGGGCGTACCACCTTGATGGCGTCTCCCCATTTGCGCGCATCGGTGCCGGGTTCGGCGTTTTTCATGCGACCCACATAGTAGGCGTTGGCAATGCCGATGTCGCAAATACCACCCAGAATATCGCGTGCCACGTCGCGATCGCCACCTGCGGCTTTGCGGCCCAGGTTGTTCTTGACGTTGCGCAGCCAGTTTTCAGTGGCTTCGGCGCCGTTATGGGCGATCATGGCGGCAATCAGGGCGGTGTTGTAGGGGTGCTGGCCGGAGCGGATGCAGACCTTGCCTTTCCATTTGGGGTCGGCGAGCGCTTCGTAGGTAATGGCACTGACGTCCAGATCGCTGGCTACGTAGGCCACGCGATCACGTAGCGACAAGGTATACCACTGGTGGTCGGCGCCACGCAGATTGGCCGGTATGGTGTCATCCAGAACCTTGGACTGTATGGGTTGGGTGATGCCTGCGTCCACCAGATCGAGCAGATTGCCGATATCAACCGTCATGAGCACGTCGGCAGGAGACTTGTCGCCTTCGGCCTTGACTCGTTCTATCAATCCGTCTTTAACAAAAACGGTATTGACATTAATGCCAGTGTCTTTGGTGAACTCATCAAGCAGAGGTTGGATAAGCTTGGGTTCACGCGTGGTGTACAGGCTGACATCGGCGGCCACGGCGGCAGTGGACAGCGCAGTCATGGCGGTAAGCCCCGCCAACGCCATGGTTTTAAGCAAGGAATGCTTTACTTTTAGGGTGCGCATGAGTTTCTCCGGGCTGGTAGATAAGGTAAAAGCAGAAGAAAGCAGGCTGCTTTTATTAATAAAAATGATTCTTATACAGGAAAAAAAGATACCATGCAAAAACGTAACGAACCAATACGATTGCGGGAAATTGCCCAGATGGGCCGTAATTATTGATCTAGGTTAAACAAGTTGCCGGTTTCCGCAGCAGAGCTCTTGAATTCAGCCCGTGGCAACGTAATATACCCTCATGTCCATGAGGCCTTGGGCAACAATACAGGCGGGTAGGCTAAAATCAAGTTTACTTCGTTTGCGCGCCCCGGCATAAACCGTGCCATTCATTCACCCGGCCGCAGGCAATTACCTTTATATCAGACACATGGCAGCTTTTAACACAGAGCAGGTTCTTAACGTTCATCACTGGAACGACACGTTGTTTTCCTTTACCACCACACGAGACTCGGCCTTGCGTTTTCATAATGGCCATTTTGTGATGCTGGGGTTGGAAGTCAATGGCAAACCCCTGATGCGGGCCTATAGCATCGCAAGTGCCAACTACGAGGAAAATCTTGAATTCCTGAGCATCAAGGTGCAAGACGGTCCGCTTACTTCACGTCTGCAGCATCTGCAGAAGGGCGACACGGTGCTGGTCAGCAAAAAGCCGGTAGGCACCCTGGTGGCCGATGATCTGAAACCGGGCAAGCATCTTTATCTGTTTGCAACGGGCACCGGTCTGGCGCCCTTCATGAGCATCATCAAAGACCCCGAGGTCTACGACCGCTTTGAAAAAATCGTGCTGCTGCACGGCGTGCGCTACAAAAACGAGCTGGCGTATTCTGACTATATCCAGAATCAGCTACCCAACAACGAGTTTTTTGGCGACATCGTGCGCGAAAAGCTTATTTACTATCCCACGGTCACGCGTGAAGCTTTTGTTCATCAAGGGCGGATTACGCATGTGGTCGAGTCGGGGCAATTATTTCAAGACATAGGCCTGCCGCCACTTGATCCCAAGGTTGACCGCGCCATGCTGTGTGGCAGCCCCAACATGCTGGCCGACATCAGCGCCATGCTCGATAAACGCGGTTTTGTTGTGTCTTCCGGAGTGGGTCAGCCAGGCGATTACGTTATTGAACGCGCTTTTGTCGACAAATAACTGTTCCACCTTTTGACCGGCCTCAGGCCGCAAGCAAACCCATGTTCAGGTCTGTACCGGGCATGGGTTTTTTATTTCTTTTGGGGGATGCGCGTAGGGCTTTTAATTTTAGCTATAGATGATTAAACTCTAATAGTTGTTATAACGACTTAACCGAGACTCATCATGACCAAACAAATCATCCATACCGATGCAGCTCCCGCCGCCGTAGGCCCTTATTCACAAGCCGTTGCGGCCGGCCCTGGCAAGACCGTGTATTTGTCTGGCCAGATTGGCCTTGAGCCCGGCACCGGCGAACTGGTTTCGGAAAACTTCGAAGGCCAGGTAAGGCAATCGTTTGCCAACATGCAAGCGGTTATTGAAGCCGCGGGCGGCACGCTGGACAGCATAGTCAAGCTCACGCTGTTCCTGACTGACCTAAGCAAGTTCGCCAGCGCCAACGCCATCATGGCCGACCTTATCCCGCAGCCCTTTCCTGCCCGCTCCACCCTGGGTGTAGCCAGCCTGCCCAAGGGTGCGCAGTTCGAAGTCGAAGCCATCATCGTCATTTAAGCCGATACGCGGTGGCTGCTTCCCAAGCCTCTGCACGAGCTGCCCGCAAACCGCCCGCAAAGCAGGCGGCAGATAAAAAGGGCAGCTCGCTTATCGAGCGCAAGCTGCAGCATTTGGGCTTGCGTCAGCCTTCTGATTTCATTGTCCATCTGCCCCTGCGCTACGAAGATGAAACCCGCATCATGCCCATAGAGTCGGTGCAGGCAGGGGCTTCGGCGCAAGTGGAAGGCGAGATCATACGTAGCGAAGTGCAGTTCCGGCCGCGCCGGCAACTGCACGCCACCATACAGGACGAGACCGGGGAACTGGCATTGCGCTGGCTCAATTTTTATCCTAACCAGCAAAAACAAGTGGAAGCGGGCAAGCGGGTTCGGGTCAGAGGTGAGGTACGCAGTGGCTTTGGCGGCTACGAAATCGTGCACCCTAGGGTTAGCGTAGCGGGCATGCCCTTGCCCACGGCACTGACGCCGGTTTATCCCACGACCGACGGCCTGTCGCAGCTGAGCTTGCGCAAAGCCATAGACGGCGCACTGGCGATAGCCGATTTGTCCGACAGCCTGCCTGGCGAGCTCTGCGAACGCTATGGCCTGATTCCCTTTGAAGACGCCATACAGATTTTGCATCATCCTCCGGCCAACGTCTCTTATGCCGATCTTATCGAACGGGAGCATCCGGCCTGGGTGCGCATCAAGTTTGACGAACTCCTGGCTCAGCAGTTGTCACTTGCGGCTGCGCGTGCCGCCCGACGTCGGCAGCGCGCGCCGGCGTTAAACGCCGTGCAGGCGGATTTACCGCTGCAACTGATGCACAGCCTGCCTTTTGCCTTGACCGGCGCGCAGGCACGCGTGGTTGATGAAATATCGCAAGACTTGGCGCGCACCTTTCCCATGCATCGCCTGCTTCAGGGCGATGTGGGGAGCGGCAAGACCATAGTTGCAGCGTTGGCGGCGGCCCAGGCCATTGCCAGCGGCTGTCAGGTCGCCATGATGGCGCCTACCGAGATTCTGGCGGAGCAGCACTTTCACAAGCTGCGTGCCTGGCTGGAGCCTTTGGGTGTTGAACTTGCCTGGTTATCCGGTAGTCTTTCTGAAAAACACAGGAAAATCGCCTTCGACGCGGTTGCATCGGGCCAGGCGCAATTGATAGTGGGCACCACCGCCCTGATTCAGGACAAAGTCGTCTTTGCCCATCTGGGCTTGGTTATTCTGGATGAGCAGCATCGCTTTGGCGTAGGGCAGCGCCTGGAACTGAGCCGTAAGGGCGAGGACTCTCTGGGCGAACAGGCCCTGATACCCCATCAGCTGAACATGAGCGCCACCCCCATACCCCGTACCTTGGCCATGACTTTTTTTGCCGACCTTGATGTGTCGGCCATAGACGAGTTGCCACCGGGGCGCAGCCCTGTATTGACCAAGCTCATTACTGATACTCGGCGCGATGACGTTCTGGGCAACGTCATGGCCGAAGTGCGTCAAGGACGGCAGGCGTACTGGGTATGCCCATTGGTGGAAGAAAGCGAAGCGCTGCAATTGCAGACTGCGGTCGATACCCATGCCCGACTGGCGCAGGCTCTGCCCGATATGCGTGTCGGATTGATACACGGCAAGCTGCCTACCCAGGAAAAGCAAGCCGTCATGCAGGATTTTCGCGAAGGCCGGATAGACCTTCTGGTGGCCACCACCGTGATAGAAGTCGGCGTGGATGTGCCCAATGCCTCCCTGATGATCATCGAGCACGCTGAACGCTTTGGGCTGGCTCAACTGCATCAGCTGCGTGGCCGGGTAGGGCGGGGCAGCAATCAGTCCATCTGCGTGCTGATGTATCAATCCCCGCTGTCGGCCATTGCGCGCCAGCGCCTGCGAGCCATGTATGAAACATCGGATGGTTTCGAAATTGCCAGAAGGGATCTGGAGCTGCGCGGGCCTGGAGAATTCCTGGGTGTGCGCCAGTCCGGCCAGGCCTTGCTGCGCTTTGCCAGCATCGAAACCGATGTACGCATTGCCGAACAGGCGCGTGAGGCGGTCGTTGAGCTGCGTGATAGCTATCCCGGGCATGCCCAGGCCCATATGCGCCGATGGATGCGCAACAAACAACAATTTCTGCGCAGCTAGGATGACCCTGTGCAGAACAACAAGTTGCCGCCGCCCGTGATCAACAACCTATACTATTGCGAGACACATCATGACTTTGACTGAACTGAAATACATTGTGGCGGTTGCGCGAGAGCGGCATTTTGGCCGGGCCGCTGAGGCCTGTTTCGTCAGTCAGCCTACTTTGTCGGTTGCCATACGCAAGCTGGAAGATGAGCTGGGCGTGGTGTTATTCGAGCGCGGCGGCACGGAAGTCGGCATAACGCCCATAGGTTTGCGCGTGGTTGCCCAGGCGCAGCGAGTGCTGGAAGAGGGCGCCAACCTACGTGAAATTGCACGCCAGGGGCACGACCCCCTTGCCGGGCCGCTGCGCGTAGGCATTATCTATACGATAGGGCCTTATCTGTTGCCCAAGCTGGTGCCTGCGCAAATCAAGGCCACGCCGCAAATGCCCCTGTTGCTTCAAGAGAACTACACCACGCGCCTGCTTGAATTGCTGCGCCAAGGTGAAATCGACTGCGCCATCGTGGCCTTGCCACTGCCCGATACGGGCCTGGCCATTCATCCCCTGTATGACGAACCTTTTCTGGTGGCCATACCCAAGAACCATCCCTGGGCTGGACGCAAGGAAATCGCATCGTCCGAACTCAAGGATGAAACCATGCTGTTATTGGGTGCGGGCCATTGCTTTCGCGATCAGGTATTGGAGGTATGCCCTGAACTTTCACGCTTTTCAGCAGCAAGTGAAGGCATACAGCGCACCTTCGAGGGTTCGTCGCTGGAAACCATACGTCATATGGTAGCGGCGGGCATAGGCGTAACGGTGTTGCCCTCTAGCTCGCTGTCCATGCCAGGTGTGCAGAACGACTTGCTGGATTTCATACCGTTCAAAAAACCCGTGCCTGATCGCCGCGTTGTATTGGTCTGGCGCAAAAGCTTCCCACGTCCTGTGGCCATAGAAGCCTTGATAGCAACCGTGCGGGCGTGCAATCTGCAGGGCGTCAACTATCTGGATAAGGAGCCGGCCGGCGTATTTGCGTAAGGATACAAATGTTGCCGAAAGGCATTGGGCCCTTGCCTACCTTGTTCATGCCGGCATGTTATTCTGGGTTCACCTGGATTATTTGTATTTATCGGAGGTATATATGGCAAGAACAAGCAAGTTGACTAGCAGTAAAGTCGAAAAAATGAGCTCCAAAGGTTTGCCCATAGACATCGGCATTTCTGACAAGGATCGCGCCACCGTGGCTGCCGAATTGTCCAAAATGTTGGCCGATTCCTATACGCTGTACCTGATGACGCATAATTTTCACTGGAACGTCACCGGGCCGCTGTTCAATACGCTGCACCTCATGTTCATGACTCAATACACTGAAGAGTGGCAGGCGCTCGACAGCATTGCCGAGCGCATCAGGGCGCTGGGCCATTTCGCGCCAGGCACTTACGCCGAATACGCCAAGCTTTCCTCCATCTCTGAAAGCTCGTCGGTACCCGACGCCGAGACCATGATCAAGCTATTGGTCAAGGGCAACGAGTCGGTTGCAAAAACCGCGCGTGCCGCCCTGAAGAAGGCCGATGGCGTCGATGACCAGCCCACTGCTGATTTGTTGACCCAGCGCCTGGACGTTCACGAAAAGAACGCCTGGATGCTGCGCAGCCTGCTTCAGTAAATCAGTACACGGCATACTGATATGTGCCCCATGGCGCGTTTGTGCCCTGGGGTTTTTTTACGCCCCTCTAGCGGAAAACCCTGAAGCCTGGCAGCGGCGCTGCACCATCTTTCGGTGTATGCTTTCTGGCGTACTTTCAGGAGGCTGTATGAAAATTCGTTTTACTCCCATCGCAGGCGCAATCAGCGTCGCAGCGAGTCTGTTTATCTCGGGCGGCGCTTTCGCCGCTGATACCATCAAGATCGCCATCGCCGGCCCGTTTACTGGCGCGCTTACCCAATATGGCGACATGGTCAAAGAAGGTGTAGACACTGCAGTAGAGCAAATCAACGCTGCCGGTGGTGTACTGGGCAAGCAAATCGAAACCGTCACGGTAGATGACGGCTGCGAACCCAAGCAAGGCCCTGTCGTGGCGAACCGCGTGGTCAACGATGAAATCAATTACGTCGTTGGGCACGTATGTTCCGGCGCAACCATTGCCGCCACCGATATCTACAACAACGAAGGCGTCGTCATGGTCACGCCGTCGGCAACTTCGCCGGCCGTCACCGATGGCAAGAACTACGACATGATCTTTCGCACCATTGGGCGCGATGATCAGCAAGGTCCTGCCGCGGCCCACTTCATCATAGAAAAAATCAAGCCTAAAGCCGTTGCCGTCCTGCACGACAAGCAGTCCTATGGCCAGGGTATTGCCAGCTCGGTCAAAGCCGAGCTTGAGAAAGCTGGCGTCAAGGTTGTGCTGTTCGAAGGCATCAACGCGGGCGACAGCGACTACTCGGCCGTCATTACCAAGCTCAAGAGCTCCGATGCCGACTTCGTCTACTACGGTGGCTATCACCCAGAAATGGGCTTGTTGCTGCGCCAGGGTGCGGAACAGGGCCTGAAGGTCAAGTTCATGGGTCCCGAAGGTGTGGGTAACCCCGATATCAATGCCATCGCGGGCGCGTCTGTTGAAGGTCTGCTGGTTACATTGCCGGCCGACTTTACTCAAGATCCTTCCAATGCGGCCATTGTCAAAGCCTTTACTGATAACAAGCGCAATCCCGGTGGCGCCTTCCAAATGACGGCCTACTCGGCGACGGTTGCCATTGCCGAAGGTATCAAGGGTGCTGGCGCCGATGATCCGGTCAAAGTGGCTGAATGGTTGCACGCAAATAAAGTGTCCACGCCTATCGGCCAGATATCCTGGAACAAGCAGGGCGACCTGACCGAGTTCAAGTTCGATATCTTCAATTGGCACAAAGACGGTTCCAAAACCGTATATCAGTAATATGACCTGCAGGCTTGCAGCACGGCCAGGCCTGTGCTGCAAGCCTGATTCCTACCCCCATGAAAATGCCGGCTTACGCCGGCATTTTCATGGGCCACCCTTAGGGCAGCCATCAGTCTTCGATACGTTTTCCTGTTTCAGGGTCGAACCAGTGCAGTGGGTGCTCGCCATCGCTGCCCAATTGAACCGCCTCGCCGATTTGTAAGGGGTAGTCTTTGGTGACGCCGACCGAACAACGCAAAATAACGGGTGTGTCGCCCAGTCTGCCATGAATGAGTTGCTCTGAACCCAGGATCTCCACCATTTCCACTTCCACTTTCAGACCGCTGGCATGCAGCTTCATGTGCTCGGGACGTATGCCCATGATGGCCTTGCGGTTGCACAGAGCGCCAGGCACTGACGCAGTGTCGAATTGCAGCAAGGCACCGTTTTCATCGTGCACCTGGCGCTGGTCGTTGATCTGAACAGGAATCAGGTTCATGGGCGGCGAGCCAATAAAGCTGGCTACAAAGGTCGATGCGGGCTTGTCAAATACCTGGGCGGGGGTGCCTATCTGCTCGGGTATGCCCTTGTTCATTACAACCATGCGTTGCGCCAGTGTCATGGCTTCGACCTGGTCATGGGTGACATACAGGCTGGTGGTTTTCAGGCGATGATGCAATTTCTGGATTTCCAGGCGCATCTGAACACGCAACTTGGCATCCAGATTGGACAAGGGCTCGTCGAACAGAAATACTTTGGGGTCACGGACTATGGCGCGCCCCATGGCAACCCGCTGGCGCTGCCCACCCGATAGCTGACGCGGGCGGCGCTCCAGCAAATGGGATAACTCTAGTATGCGGGCGGCATCTTCCACGCGGCTCTGGATCTCGGCTTTGCTCAGTTTGCGTATCTTCAGGCCGTAAGCCATGTTGTCGAAGACCGACATGTGGGGGTACAGCGCATAGTTCTGGAACACCATGGCAATATCGCGTTCGGCGGGCTCCAGCTTATTGACGACTTTGCCGTCTATGCTGATCTCGCCGCCGCTGATGCCTTCCAGTCCGGCCACCATGCGCATCAGTGTGGACTTTCCACAACCCGATGGCCCTACGATGACGATGAATTCGCCATCGGCAACTTCCATGTCTATTCCGTGTATGACGGCGATGTCCCCGGCATAGGTCTTGGTGACTTTGTTAAAACTTAAAGTAGACATGTGTGCGTCCAAATTTGGTATTGATGAAGGCTGGTTCGGGCATTATTTTTCGGCATCCACCAGGCCTTTGACGAACCACTTTTGCATGAGGATTACGACGGCTACTGGCGGAATCATGGCCAGCAAAGCGGTCGCCATGACCAGATTCCACTCGGTGACGCTGTCACCCCCGGCTATCATGCGCTTGATCCCAATGACGACCGGATACATGTTTTCATTGGTGGTGATGATGAGCGGCCACAGGTACTGGTTCCAGCCGTAGATGAACTGAATGACGAAAAGTGCGGCGATGCTTGTGCGCGACAAGGGCAGGAGTACGTCCCAGAAAAAACGCATGGGGCCAGCGCCGTCTATACGGGCGGCCTCGATCAATTCATCGGGAACCGTAAGGAAGAACTGCCGGAAAAGAAAGGTGGCCGTGGCCGATGCAATAAGGGGCAGGGTCAGGCCTGCATAGCTATTGAGCATGCCCAGGTCGGCGACCACTTTATAAGTAGGCGAAATGCGCACCTCGACGGGCAACATCAGCGTGACGAAAATCATCCAGAAAAAGAACATCCGGAAGCGGAAGCGGAAATACACCACGGCAAAGGCTGACAACATGGAAATGACGATCTTGCCCGTGGTGATGGCCAGCGCCATGACGGTGCTGACCCACATCATGCGGGCAACCGGCGGCGTGTTGGCGGCCTCGCCGGCCAGGACGGTACGAAAGTTTTCCAGAAACTGATTGCCCGGCAAAAGTGACATGGGTGCTTGCGCAACCTCTTGTGCCGTTTGGGTTGATGCGATAAAAGTCACATACAGGGGGAAGGCGATAATCGCCACCCCAATGATCAGTATCAGATGGGTGATGATATCCAGAATGGGGCGTCGTTCAATCATGGAAGCCTTGACGATAAAACAATGGGAGGCATGAGCCGTGCATCAGTAATTGACCTTGCGGTCTATGTAGCGGAACTGTACGACCGTAAGCAATACGACGATGCCCATCAGAACGACCGACTGGGCTGCGGAAGAACCTATGTCCAGCCCTTTGAAACCGGTGTTGTAGACCTTGTAGACCAGAATCGATGTGCTGGATCCGGGCCCGCCTTGCGTCATGATGTCGATGATGGCGAAAGTATCAAAGAACGCGTAGATGACGTTGATGACAAGCAGGAAGAAGGTCGTTGGCGAGAGCAGGGGAAAAACTATGCTCCAGAATCGGCGTGCCGGACTGGCGCCATCGATGGCAGCGGCCTCGATCAGCGAACGTGGAATCGACTGCAATCCGGCCAGGAAAAACAGGAAGTTATAGGAAATTTGCTTCCAGACCGAAGCCAGAACGACCAGTATCATGGCATCGTCGCCATCGAGTCTGGGATTCCAGGCTATGCCGTTGTCGGCCAGGAACACGGCCAGTATTCCTACCGAAGGGGAAAACAGAAACAGCCACAGTACGCCGGCTACTGCGGTAGCCACGGCATAAGGCCAGATCAATAAGGTCTTGTATATGCCGGCCGCCTTATGGACGACACGGTTGGCCATGACAGCAAGCAATAGCGAGATGGACAGACCCAGGACGGCCACCAGCACGGAAAAGACGGCGGTGACCTTGAAGGACTGCATGTAGTCGGCGTTGGAGAACAGGTCGACGAAGTTGGCAAAGCCAACAAATTGCGACGAGAGTCCGAAAGGATCTTCAAGCCGGAATGACTGCCACATGGCCTGTCCGGCGGGCAGGAAGAAAAAGACAATGGTAATCGCCAACTGCGGTGCAAGCAGTAGGTAGGGCAGCGTCTTATGGCTGAAAGTTACGCGTTTTTCCATGTGGGGAACGAGTGTGGGTAAATGCTGACCGGGACTGATACAGGCAATCAACCTCTGTGTGGGTGTGGATTGTCTTGATGGCGTGCATGGAAAATGCCGTAAGAGACGCCCGGCGGCCCCCTTACGGCACAGATTTTAAGCCTAAATGACTTATTTCACGCTTTTCTCGAAACGGCTGAGCAATTCGTCGCTGCGCTTGACGATATCTTTCAGGCCAGCCTCGGGCTCAACCTTGCCCGCAAAGATTTGCTCCATGACACCATCTTCGATGTCGCGGATCTGAGGCAGGTAGCCCAGACGGATGCCGCGCGAGTTCTCGGTGGTGGTGGCGTCAAGCTGCTTGACGGCCACATCGGAACCCGGGTTCTTTTCATAGAAACCGGATTTTTTGGTGAGCTCGAAGCCTGCCTTGGTGACGGGAACATAGCCGGTACCCTGGTGCCATTGGGCTGCCTGCTCGGGATTGGAAATGAACTTGAAGAACTTGGTCACGCCTTTGTAGACTTCAGGGCTTTTCTTGGCAAATACCCACAACGATGCGCCGCCGATAATCGAGTTCTGCGGTGCGCCTGCTACGTCGTCATAGTAAGGCAGCGAAGATGTACCGAACGCGAAATTGCCGGTTTTGATGATGTTGGCGCGATTGCCGCTGGAGCCGGTGAACATGCCGCATTTGCCTGCGGTAAACAGTGCGTTCGATGCGTCGCCACGGCCACCGTAGGTGAATGTGCCTGCCTTGGACATATCGGCCAGAAAGCTGATATGGCGTACAAACAAAGGCTGGTCGACGGCCAGGCGTGCGTCCAGGCCGCCAAAGCCGTTGTCTTGCGTTGCGTAAGGCGTGTTATGCCAGGCACCAAAGGTTTCCAGCTGAATCCAGGAGGGCCACGAGGTGGTGTAACCGCATTCCATGCCCGCGTCGCGCAGTTTTTTGCCGGTTTCAGCCACTTCCTTCCAGGTCTTGGGCGGATTTTCGGGATCAAGACCGGCTTTCTTGAAAGCGTCTTTGTTGTAGTAGAAAACAGGTGTCGAACTGTTGAATGGCATGGAAACGAGCTTGCCATCGGCCGACGAGTAGTAGCTGGCTACTGCACCCAGGAAGTCATCGGGATTGATGGGGTCACCGGCTTCTTCCGACATTTCCTGTACGGGTTTGATGGCGCCTTTGGCGTACATCATAGTGGCGGTGCCCACTTCGAAAACCTGCAGGATATCGGGCGCCTGGCCACCACGGAAGGCGGCGATGCCCGCATTCATGGATTCGCCGTATGTGCCTTTATAGACCGCGTTCACGACATAATCGGATTGGCTTTTGTTGAAGTCTTCGACCAGTGCATTGACGCGTTCGCCCAGGGCACCTTGCATGGAGTGCCAGAAATTGATGTCGGTGGCGGCGTGAGCCGTGCCTATGCTGGCAACGATGCCGGCCAGGGATAATGCAAATAGCTTGACTCGCATGAGTTTGTTCTCCTGAGTTGTCTGTGATGCCGCGTATGATCGACCCGGCGCGGAACAGAGTTTATTTCACGTTTATGACGTTGGCGTGACTGTAACGATAAGCGTTGACTTTCGTCAAACTGAAATTCTTGGGGCTACAATATTCTCCTATGACTAAAGAACTCACTATCGCCTTCATCGGCGGCGGCAATATGGCTTCGGCACTGGCTGCGGGCCTTATCGGAAAACGTTGCGGCGCCCACGATGTACACGTCATTGACGTCAATGCCCCCGCGCTTGAACGCTGGGCGCAGCAGGGTACAACCGTATCCCAGACGCCCGACGATATGCTGGCACAGCGTCGTGTCTGGATTTTTGCCGTCAAACCCCAGGCCCTGAAGGAAGCGGTCATGCAGTGCCGACCCTTTCTGCAAGAAGATACCCTGGTGGTCAGTATTGCGGCAGGCATTTCCGCCGATACGCTCTCGGGCTGGCTGGGCCGCGAAGGCACGCCCTTTACCCGGATAGTGCGCTGCATGCCCAATACGCCTGCGCTTATTGGGGCCGGTGCCAGCGGCTTGCTGGCGCTGTCGGGCGTCTCGCAAGACGACAAAATGGTGGTGCAGCAATTCATGAAAGCGGTAGGAGACGTCGTATGGGTCGATACCGATGCCCAGATCGACGCAGTGACCGCCTTGTCAGGCAGCGGCCCGGCTTATGTCTTTCTGTTCCTCGAGGCGCTGATACAAGGCGGCATCAAGCAAGGGCTGACCGATGATCAGGCTCGCACGCTGGCCCTGGCCACCCTGACGGGTGCAACCCAGCTTGCCGCCTTGTCCCACGAAGACCTGCAGACCCTGCGCGAACGCGTGACTTCCAAGGGCGGCACCACCGCGGCCGCGCTTGATGTTTTACAAAGCCAGAATTTTCCCGACATTGTTCAGCAGGCCATGCAGGCTGCGTATCGGCGCGCGGCCGAGTTGTCCAACGAGTTTGACAAATAAATCCGGGCGCAAGACAGGTGGAATGCCTGTTGACACAGATCAAGGCCGGGCAATGCTCTAAGGGCTTATCCGTAGTGACATGTAAGTGGTGAATCGTCAGAATACGCTAGCCGTTCTAGGCGTACGCTAACAAAACTGGCTCGCCGCAATCAACCCATATGAATTCGCACAATGAGTTCCTCAGCGGCGGGCTTAAAACCCGGAGAAGCACAGGCATGAAGGCTCTAAAAAAATTATCACCCCTGGTCGTGGCCTTGGGCGCACTGACCCTTGCAGGCAGCGTCTACGCTGCCGATACTATCAAGATCGGCATCCCCCAGCCCATGACGGGCCCGGCTACTCAGTATGGTGACCAGATTCAGGCAGGTGCCCTGACCGCCATCGAAGCCATCAATGCCGCAGGCGGCGTAAAGGGCCTGCAGCTCGAGCCTTTGCTCATTGACGACGGTTGCGAACCCAAGCAGGCTGTTCCTGCCGCCAATCGTGTCATCAACGAAGGCGCCAAGTTCGCTGTGGCCCACGCATGCTCGGGTACCACCGTGCCGGCCGTGAACGTCTACGAACAGGAAGGCATAGTCGCCATCACCCCCGGAGCCACCTCGCCGTTGGTTACCGACACCATCAAGCCTCATTATTTCTTTCGCACCATCGGTCGCGATGACCAGCAGGGCCCCTTTGCGGCCAACTACATCATCAATACCGTCAAGCCTAAAACCGTTGCCATCTTGCACGACAAGCAAACCTACGGTTCCGGCGTTGCCACACAAGTGCGCGATAACCTCAGCAAAGGTGGCACCGATGTTGCGCTCTTTGAGGGTATCAACGTAGGCGACAGCGATTACTCGGCGGTCATTACCAAGCTCAAGGGCCTGAATCCCGACCTGATCTATTTTGGTGGCTACCACGCCGAGCTCGGTCTGTTGCTGCGCCAGGCGCGCGAGCAAGGTCTGCAAACCCAGTTCATGGGTCCTGAAGGCGTTGCCAACAAAGATCTCGTTGCCATTGCCGGGCCTGCTGTAGAAGGTCTGCTGGTTACCTTGCCGGCCGACTTCACCAAGCTGCCAGGTAACGAAAAAATACTGGAAAACTTCAAGAAAGCCAATCGCAGCCCAGATGGCGCCTTCACCCTGACTTCGTACGCCGCCGTACAGATTCTGGTCGACAGTATCAATGCTGTAGGCCAAGATCCAGCAAAAGTGGCCGATTACATGCACAGTAACACCTTCAACACGGCCATCGGCAAGGTTGAATACGATGCCAAGGGCGACCTGAAGGAATTCGAATTCGCCGTCTACAAATGGGACAAAGAAGGCAAGCTCGAACAACTGAAGCTTTAATTATCAAGTAGTCTGCTTCGGCCCGACTGGGCCGGAGCCTTTCTCTTCCCCGGTTAATCTGTGATTTTCGCCCGGATTAACGTACCGGAAATATCCGTTTTATGTCTGAACTTCTTCCCCAACTTACGCAACAGCTGTTCAACGGCTTGTCGCTTGGCGCCATCTATGCCTTGATAGCCATAGGCTATACCATGGTCTATGGCATTATCGGTATGATCAACTTCGCGCACGGCGAGATCTATATGATCGGAGCCTACGTGGGGCTGGTGACCTTGTCTGCCATAGGCGTGGGCAGCGGTCTGCCGCTGCCGGTCATTATTCTGATCATGCTCATTGTTGCCGTGCTGGTCACGGGCGTGTATGGTTTTGCCATCGAGAAGGTTGCCTACGCACCGCTGCGTGGCGGGCCGCGCCTGGTGCCGCTGATCTCGGCTATCGGTATGTCGATTTTCCTGCAGAATTGGGTCGCAATCGGCCAGGGTGCGCGCGATATGGCCGTACCCGCACTGGTTACAGGTTCCTTCCAATTCCAGATGGGTAGCGACTTTGTCGTTACCGCACCTTATTCACG
Source organism: Alcaligenaceae bacterium (assembly GCA_013416405.1). Taxonomy (GTDB): domain Bacteria; phylum Pseudomonadota; class Gammaproteobacteria; order Burkholderiales; family Burkholderiaceae_B; genus Pusillimonas_C. The sequence goes on along the minus strand of JACCET010000001.1, from coordinate 522,917 downwards.
CATTATGATCATCGTCGTCACCGTGCTGATGATGGTCGCGCTGTCGCTGTTCATCAAATACTCCCGTGTGGGCCGTGCTTCCCGCGCCTGCTCGCAAGACTTGCGTATGGCAAATCTGCTGGGCATAGACACCAATCGCATTATTTCCTTCACCTTCATCATTGGCGCCATGTTGGCGGCCGTGGGCGGGGTGCTGATTGCCCTGGCCATCGGCAAGCTCAATCCATTCATTGGTTTCCTTGCAGGTATCAAGGCCTTTACGGCGGCTGTTCTGGGTGGCATAGGCAGCATTCCAGGCGCCATGCTGGGCGGAGTATTGCTGGGGCTGGCCGAAACATTTGCAGCAGCCTATATCTCGTCTCAGTACAAGGATATTGTCGCATTTGGCCTGCTGGTCTTCATCTTGCTGTTCCGGCCTACAGGACTGCTGGGCAAACCTGAAGTGGAAAAAGTGTAATGGGTAACAACATCAAAAACGCACTGATCGCGGCCATCATGGCCGGGGTCATCATTGCGCCTATATTTGGTTTGCAGATAATCCGTGTCGGCATGCAGACGGATCTTAAGCCGGAATGGAACATGATCCTTTGGGGCATGGGCATTGTGTTCGTCTTCCAGGCCATGGTCAGGCCTCTGTTCGGCAAGGTTTTCAAGTCGTCAGGCAAGAAACGCAGCCTTCCAGTACTTAACGACGCCATGCGGCGCGGGCTGATTTTCCTGCTGATTGCCATCGCTCTAATCTGGCCGTTTTTCACGGGCCGCGCACAGGTAGACATCGCCACGCTGGTGCTTATTTACGTCATGCTGGGGCTGGGTCTGAATATCGTGGTGGGCTTCGCGGGCTTGCTTGACCTGGGGTTTGTGGGTTTTTATGCTGTGGGTGCCTACACCTATGCCTTGCTGTATCACTGGGCAGGCTGGGGCTTCTGGGAGGCACTGCCTTTTGCCGGAGGCATGGCGGCATTGTTCGGTTTTGTGCTGGGTTTCCCGGTATTGCGCTTGCGCGGCGATTACCTGGCCATTGTCACGCTGGGTTTCGGTGAAATCATTCGCCTGCTGTTGATCAACCTGTACTCGCTCACCGGCGGTCCCGATGGTATTTCAGGTATTCCCAAACCCACGGTTTTCGGCTTTCCCATGGCTCGCCGTGCGCCCGAAGGCGTTACGACCTTCCATGAGTTGGTCGGCTGGGAATACAGTACGCAAGACGTCATCGTTTATCTGTACCTGATGGCCTTGTGTTTGGCCCTGATCACCTTGTTCGTTTCCAACCGCGTCATACGCATGCCCATAGGCCGGGCCTGGGAGGCCTTGCGCGAAGATGAAATCGCCTGCCGCTCCCTGGGGCTGAACCCCACGCGCATCAAACTATCGGCCTTTACCATGGGCGCCATGTTCGCCGGGTTTGGCGGCGCCTTTTTTGCCGCCAGGCAAGGTCTGGTCAATCCCGAGTCCTTCACCTTTATTGAGTCCGCCCTGATTCTGGCCATCGTGGTGCTGGGCGGCATGGGTTCGCAGGTTGGGGTGATACTGGCTGCCATCGTACTGACTGTCGTGCCCGAGATCGCGCGCGAGTTCGCAGAGTATCGGATGTTGATCTTTGGTTTGGTTATGGTGTTGATGATGATATGGCGTCCACAAGGTTTGCTGCCCGTCAAACGCCCGCAGGTGGAGTTGAAAGCATGAGCGAAGTATTGCTTGAAGTGTCGGGCCTTACCATGAGGTTCGGAGGCCTGCTGGCAGTCGACAACGTTGAGTTCAATGTAAAGTCTGACGAGGTCTTTGCCATTATTGGCCCCAACGGTGCGGGCAAAACCACGGTATTCAATTGCGTAGGTGGCTTTTACAAGCCCACCTCGGGCGACATAATCATGGATGGCAAGCCCATCAATGGTTTGCCCAGCCACAGGGTGGCCCAGCACGGGCTGGTTCGCACTTTCCAGAATGTGCGTCTGTTCAAAAACCTGACTGTGCTCGAGAATCTTCTGGTGGCGCAGCACACCCACATCGAGACCGGCCTGCTGCAGGGTTTGCTGAAAACTCCCGCATACCGCCGTTCCGAAGATCAGGCGCAAAAGCGCGCGGCAGAATGGCTGGACTTCATGGACATACGGCAGTATGCCAATCGTGAAGCAGGCAATCTGGCCTATGGTCATCAGCGCCGTCTTGAAATCGCGCGCTGCATGATTACGCATCCGCGTCTGCTGATGCTGGACGAGCCCGCCGCCGGCCTGAATCCTCAGGAAAAACGCGATTTGCAACAACTGATTGATCAATTGCGCAAGGAATTCAATGTGGCTGTCTTGCTGATTGAGCATGACATGAGCCTGGTCATGGGCGTTTCCGATCGTATTCTTGTTATGGAACATGGCAAGCCCATTACCACAGGGTTGCCTGCCGATGTTCGTGTCGACCCTCGTGTCATTAAAGCCTATCTGGGGGAAGAGTAAGTGCTTAAGCTCCAAAACGTACATACTTACTATGGTGCCATTCAAGCGCTTAACGATGTCTCGGTCGAGGTCAACAAGGGCGAGATCGTCACCCTGATCGGCGCCAACGGCGCAGGAAAAACCACGCTGCTGATGACCGTATGCGGTTCGCCCAGGGCAAGCAGCGGTACGGTTACCTTTCTGGACGAAGACATTACCCAGCAGCCTACGCACAAGATCATGCAGCGCGGTATTGCCATTTCGCCTGAAGGTCGCCGGGTGTTTCCCGATCTGACTGTGGCCGAAAATCTGAAAATGGGCGGCTTTTTCCTGAAGCGCGACCAGGTTGAGGCCGGGCTGGAACATGTCTATACTTTGTTTCCACGGCTAAAAGAGCGTGCCCATCAGCGCGCGGGTACGATGTCGGGCGGCGAACAGCAGATGCTGGCGATTGGTCGTGCCCTGATGACCAGGCCGCAGTTGCTGTTGCTTGACGAACCCACCTTGGGTTTGGCACCGCTGATCATCGCGCAAATCTTCGATATTATCCGCACGATCCGGGAAGAGGGCGTCACCGTGTTCCTGGTCGAGCAGAATGCCCATAAGGCGCTGCAGGTGGCCGATCGCGGCTATGTGCTGGAAACGGGCAAGGTGGTGCTGGCTGATACGGGTGCGAATTTGCTGGTCAACGACGAGGTGCGCAAGGCTTATCTGGGGTCTTAGCTTAGCTTGCTATTGAACAGGTTGCAGGCCGACGGATCATGATTCCGTACGATAGAGTCGCTTTGTATGCGCTTTACCTTAGCAATCAAGGGTTTATGTTGCGATAGGCTCGCTATAAAGGTGCTTTATTTCGCTATGCTGTCGACGATTGGTTGACACCTTTCTTATCTCCGGCAGGCTCTTTCAACAGGATAAAGTGCTCAATCAGCCGGATCATCAGAGTCTTCTGGTCCGGCAGGCTTTCTGCCACTAGCAACGCCAATGCTACAAGGGTGTTGTCATTGACTAGCTGCTCCACAGGCCGTGCCAGCAAATGCTGGTTACGACGCAGGTACCAAAGAAACAAGAAAGAACCGCAACGCTTGTTACCGTCGGCCAGCGCATGGTTCTTGACCAGGAAATACAACAGATGCGCAGCGCGGCTGGCGACGTTTGGGTAAAACAGCTCGTCGCCAAACCCTTGTTCAATCGTCGCTAAAGAGGATGCCAGGCCATTACCACGCACCAGTCCAAACAGCTCGGTCGCCTCGCCTTTGGTGATCAAGGCCTGCTTTAATTCGGTAATGGCGGACAAGGCCTCGGTCAGATTCAGAGGACGCATGTCCGACTGGCTCTGAGCGATTTCCGCAAGCACTTGCTCGTCGTAGCCCTGCAGCAAACTCCAGGAGCGAGCATAGTCGCTGATGACCCTGGCCACCGCCTCACCTTCAGCGGATATCAATCCTTGGTTGGCGAGCGTACGACCGAGCAGATTTACCGCCTGTTCAAACTCAATGCCACGTTCGAGCAATCGGTGCTGATTCAGGCTGTAACCCTGTACCAGATGGTCCTTAAGCACTTGGGTGGCCCATTGGCGAAATTGGGTTGCTCGTTTCGAACTGACTCGGTAGCCAACCGAAACAATGGCGTCTAGGTTGTAGTGCTTGATCTGTCGGCGGACATTGCGTTTGCCTTCCTGGCGAACTACCGAGGATTCCTCGGTAGTTGCCGATTCAATCAGCTCCGCCTCCTGATAAATATTCTTCAGGTGCAGGCTGATATTATCCGTCGAGGTATCAAATAACGTGGCCATTTGAGTCTGGCTCAGCCAGACGGTATCTTGATCCAGCGCTACCTCTAGCTGAGCCTTGCCGTCCTGACTAGTAAATATTTGAATCTGTTGTTCAGTCATCTGTGATCACCACGGCACATTTATTTTTAAGTAATTAGTACGCATTTGAAATGGTCTCCGAAGTCGTATTTTCCATGTTTTCGAAGATGCCCAGTGCTGGCAATAACAGAATAATTTCCCTTGTTTCGAGGCTCACTGCGATCACGCGCAGGAACAGTCGTAGTGGATACTTGAGATTGTGCATCATATCGATAACACATCGGTCAGCGCACGCAAGTCCTCATGGGTGCCTGACCGTGCCAGAAGTGGGATCACTCCCACTTAATTATAAATAGCAGGGTAAATTCTTTAATTTACAATTGCTTAAAAACATAAATCGTAGCAATGCCATGAAAAATACCATATACAGTTTAGCTGGCTGAAAATGGCTTGTTCTGCCGGTGCTTGCGCTCTTCGTCGGCGATCTCGCCCGGCTGCGATGCCAGCTCGGCATCGCTCATCCCTCCCAGCACATCGCGCAGACGCACCGTGCAGGCAATGGGCGGCGGCTCGAACTCGTAGCCGGCGGCGATCATCTCAGCCTCGACATCCTCTTCAATGAAGAACGGCGCAATCTCGTCGTGTTGTCTCATTCTAGCTTCATAGTGAGTTCCAAAAAACCGAAACTTCATCTGCCATTACACAATCGATCAGTCAAGATTCTCTGGTCGCCTCTGGCACACCATGACGCGTCACGATGACCTTAAACAGGTTCCCAACCCGGTCGTCAATCAGTTCAATCTCCGGCCACTCTCGTAACGCGCGCAACAAGCCACTGCCCAATCCGCGATACGGCAGGAGCTTGGCGGCAAATGATGCCAGAATCGGGTTGCGCATATTGGAGTTACCAGCCTTGATATTTTCGATAGTTAGGTTATTGGGCAGGTGGCCAGGACTGATGATCTCGACTCGATTGGCAAAGACCAGCACGCGCACCGGGGCGCTGATGAAGTAGTCGCGATGGACAAGCGCGTTGGCGACCAGTTCTTCCCAGACGATGCGCGGTATCTCAGCCTGCCCCGGAGAGTTAAAGCCCTGGTCACCCTGTACAGCGCGGGTATTGGCGCTGATGAAACCCAGCACCTGCTGGAACACGTCAGCAAGCTTGCCGGTGATGTCGCGACTGTCGATGTAGCGCTCGTCCTCGATCTGATTTCCGACAAAAGCAACAGCTTTGACGATGAAGGAGGGCAGTGCGTAATGCGGTGTCTTAGCGAACAACAGGCCGCCAGCTACATTGAGCTGTCCCTGGTTCATCAGGTTCATGTTGGTCAGCAACTGTGGCAGCGGTTGGTTCTGTCTGCCCGTCCAGGATGAACCAGTGGCCCACCTCAATCGTGGCGTACTGCCCAAAAGGCCGAGTCACTCTTAAACCTGATCCCAGGTCACTGCGCACCTGATCAAATAGCGGTTTGAACGCCTCGAAATTCTCGCATGCCTCTCGGTTGGCGATTTCCTCTGCTGCCCGCTTCTCAGCGCTGGTACGCACATGACGCAGCTCAGTGATGTCAGTGGATCCGGCAGCCCCTGCCAACTCGGCAAGCAGAGCGTCATCGTCCATCGCCGCCATCGACTCCCCATCATCGGCGTAACCACCACTGAGCAAGCCCTGATGGTCAAGGGGTGTCAGCAGCTCGCGGCACTCTTCAAGGGCGCGCAGACGGTCCAAGCGCACGGTATAGAGCCGCTCGAAGATATCTCTTCTTTCACCGTGTTGTGGAGCACGGCCATGCTGCTCGACAAAACGCTGAATTTCCTCAAAACCAGCAATGAGCCGCTCTTCACGGGCAGAGAGACTTTTCTTTTTTACCGGCTGGGCAAAGGCATCCAGTTCGGCACGCAAATCGTCCAGATCAGTCATAACGACCCTCATCTTTGTAACGAACGAATGCAGCGGCACCTTCAGCCATACGCTGTTCCCAGGCATCCGTTGAACTGACCGCTGGCAAGCGTCCTCGCTCTTTCTTGAACTGCACCGCCCGCAGCGCGAGCTCTTTGGCCTCGTCCGGCGTCAGACTGGTACGCTTACCAGAGATCGCGGCAGCCACTTGCTTCAGGCTGTCCTCACTCATGGATTTGGCCAAAATCGCGTAGGCCTCGCTGAAGGGGTTGATACGGTCGATCAGGTCGATATCCAGCTCGCGCACATCCATAGCGAACTTACGCACACCGGCAAGCAGCGCCATGTTGGGTTTAGGCTCTGCGCTACCTACGTCGATCGTTTCGCCACCGACCAAAAGCTGCTTGGCTTGCTGGACGAGATTCAAGGCAGCAATGGCGTGTTGGCGAACCGCTTCCTGGTCTTCTGTATCCACGTCAGGGTAGCGATCTTTGATGATCTTGCCCAGACGCACCTGAGTCAGCTCTTCTGGCACCAGCTCTTCATCGAACAGGCCACGCTCGATGGTATTTTTGTCCTGTACAAAGCTGGCAATCACCTCGTTCAGATCTTCCCGACAAATGCGCGTAGCCTCATCGCTTTTCGGCTCCACCAGGCCTTTGATTTCGACCTGGTACTTTCCTGTCTCTTCATTGACACCCACATTGCATTTGCTGGGGTCATAACCGCCGTCGCCATAGTCAAAGCCGGCCTGCGGGCCACTGGTAGGATTCTTGGGTGTGAACTCGAAGCGCGGAGCCGATACCTGCTCCATCAGCAGACTGGCGGCGATAGCTTTCAAGGTAGTGATCCTTGATACCGGCACGCTGTCTCCAGACAAAAGCTGGCAGCGTACCCGGTTGGTTGCTGTATGCGTAACATCATTTAGGCACGATACGACGCCATTCCGGTATCGTGACCGCGGATTCCGGTGTATCCGGAAATTGTCATTGACTAGCTGCTCCACAGGCCGGGCCTCGGTCAGATTCAGCGGCCGCATATCTGACTGGCTCTGAGCGATTTCCCCAAGCGCTTGCTCGTCGTAGCTCTGCAGCAAGCTCCAGGAGCGAGCATAGTCGCTGATGACCCTGGCCACCACCTCACCTCAGCGGACATCAATCCTTGACTCGTGAGCGTACGGCTGAGCAAGTTAACCGCCTGCTCAAATTCAACGCCACGTTCGGCCAACCGGTGCTGATTCAAGCTATAGCCCAATACTAGATGGTTCTTGAGCACACGGGTGGCCCACTGGCGGAACTGCACACCGCGCTGCGACTTCAATCGGTAGCCGACAGAGATGATGACATCAAGGTTGAAGTATTCGACCTGGTAAGTTTTTCCGTCAGACGCAGTTGTTGCATTTTTTGCAACAACTGAATCTCGCTCAAGTCCAGGCTGTATCTTGGTCTACAGTTACGTCCAACTGCGCATTGCCAAATTTTATACATACAAGGGTTATGGAACAAGAAAAAGACATCCGATGGTCAGGGTCGTCTTACGAAGACACGTTATCGCGCCATCGTGAATGCCAGGAGCATGAAATGAATATTGACACTGAAGTTCGCCATATCACCAAGGCAGGAAGCAATATATTCCTCGAACTGGGCTTTCCGCCTGAAGAGGCAAAACGGCTACAAGCCGAATCCAAGCTACAAATAAATGACACACAGTTGCTCAAAGAGCAGTTGATGGCTGAGCTGGCTTCGTGGATGGAAGAGAACCACCTCAAGCAGACCGAGGCAGCCGAGATTCTGATGGTGTCGCGCCCCCGAGTTTCAGACGTTGTGAACAAAAAAACGAGCAAGTTCACGATTGATGCTCTGGTAGGTATGCTGAGCCGCGTTGGTAAGCCTGTGACGCTTTCGGTGGGCTAGTTTTTATGCGTGACCAGCCACCTTAAAGCTGGAAACGATACACATCATGAGCAACGCATTCGATAGTATCAAGCAAGGCCTGCAGGAGGCCATTGATTTTTGCAGTCACGAATATCAAAGATTAGTTTAACCCTTGCGCTTTCAAGGCCGCCTGTACTCCGCTGTCCTGTTCCATGCGTTCCTTGAAGGCTCGCAGGTTTTTCATGTTGGACAGGTCGATGTTCTTGGCATCTGCCCAACGCAATACCGTGTACAGATAAGGATCCGCAACAGAACGCTCGCCGGCGATCCATTCCTTGCCTTCCAGTTGCTGTTCGGCCAACGCAAACAGTGTCCCCAGTTTGGCCGCCGATTTTTCCACCAATTCCTGCTGAGCTTCCGGCGTGCCGACCAGGCCCTGCACGCCAAAAATATTCCCGAAAGTGCGGTGAATATCGGCATTGCACAGGCCCAGCCAGCGGCGTACTTCCGCGCGTCCGCGTGGGGTCTCGGGCAGCAGCTTGGCAGTCGGATTCAGCTCGGCAATGTACTCCAGTATGGCGGCGCTCTGGGTCAGGATGAAGTCGCCGTCCACCAGCGTGGGTACGGCGCCCAGCGGGTTCAGTGCCAGGTAGGCGGGTTGCTTGAGTGCTTCACGGCTGACTTGCTGCAGCTCGTAAGCCTGGCCGGTCCATTCAAGCACAATGTGCGACGCAAGAGGGCATGCGGCCGGAAGATAATAAAGTTTCATGATGGATTTTCCTTCAAGCCGGTTCGGGCTGCGATGGTTTCAGGTGCTGCGCAAGAAATGCCTCCATGCGCTCATAGAATTCAAACTTGTTCTCGTCGTTATGAAAGCCGTGGCCTTCATTGTCCTTGACCATGTACTCCACTTCCACGCCGCGAGCCTGCAAGGCCGCAACCATTTGATCGCTTTCGTCTTTGTTGACCCTGGGATCGTGCGCACCCTGCGCGATGAATAGCGGCGTGATGATACGGTCGGCGTTAAGTGCCGGGGAAGTTGCTTCCAGGCGTTCAAGATCGGTTTCGGGACTGCCCACCATGCTGTGCATTTTAGTCAGCATAGGTTTCCAGTAGGGCGGTATCGTGTTCATGAAGGTGAGCAGGTTGGAGACACCTACATAGTCTACTGCGGCTGCGTACAGTTCTGGGGTATAGGTGATGCCGGCCAAGGTGGCATAGCCGCCGTAACTGCCGCCGTATATGGCGATGCGTTGTGGGTCGGCTATGCCCCGGTCTATCAGCCATTGCACGCCGTCGGTAATGTCGTCCTGCATGGCCAGCCCCCATTGGCCGAAGCTGGCTTCCCAGAACTCACGACCATAGCCTGTGGAGCCTCGGAAATTCATTTGCAGCACGCAATAGCCACGATTCGCCAGAAATTGCGCCTCGGGGTTAAAGCCCCATCCGTCGCGGGCCCATGGGCCGCCGTGCGGGTTGATGATGCAAGGCAGGTTTTTGGGCTCACGCCCCACAGGCAAAGTCAGGTAGCCGTGTATGGTCAGGCCATCGCGCGACTGATAGCTGACGGGCTGCACGGTTGCCATATCGCGCTCTGTCAGGGCCGGATTGATATCGGCCAGCTTGTCCAGGGTATCTAAGGTGGCGTCGTATATATATCGACTGCCAGGCGTGCGGTCGTTGTAAGCGGCCACGATGAATTTTTTCTCGTCCTTTGTGCTGCTTTGCAGGGCGACATCGTAGCCTTCAAGCCGGGCACAGATACGTGCGTAGCGCTGCGCGCTGATGTCATCGAAAAAATGATACTGCGGCTTGTCGGACTGATATACGGCAACCGTCAGCACCTGACGCAGACGCGAATAGGCTGCGCCATCCAGATCGTTGCTCATGGCGCTGAAGACCACCTCCTCATCGTCAGGTTGAGCTGGGTCTATAAGCACCAGGGCCAGGTAATTGCGCCCGCGATTGCTCAGGGCGTACATGCGGCGGTTGTCGGGGGTGAAGAACTGTGGCCCCACGCTGGTGCGAAAGTCGGTGGTGATGATGGGCTTGAATTCGCCGGCTTCGGTATCGCGGTACAGCAGCGTGGTATGCAGGCCGTCGCTGGCGATGCCGGCGCGTACGCGGCCTTCGTGGTCAGTTTGCCACCCTATGATATTGCCCGGATTTTCAGCCACCAGCGTAAGTTCACCGCTACGGATATTGGCCCGATACACATCGAATACTTCGGGGTTGCGCCCATTGTGGCTGATCAGAATATGATCGGGGTCATCTTGCAGATCGTCTTCTATGCTGGCACGCACGCCAGGAAAGGGCGTCAGGTCGGTCAGTACACCGCTGTGCGCATCTACGGCCAGCACATGGAAATTTTCATCGCCATTGAAGTCTTTTTCATAGATGACAGTGCCCGAACCCTTCCAGAAGAACTGGGCGATATCGCGTTCGGTTTCGTCGGTCAGACGTCGTATTGGGCCGGTGGGATGGCTGCCATCCAGTGCTTGTACGCAAATATTCATGCGGGGAGGCTGCCCATTTATGCTTACCGGCTCCATAAACCCCAGCATGGCGCCGTCATCAGAGAGCCGAAAAAAACCGCGTTCAGGGTTACGGAAAAAGTCCTGGACTGCATATTTCTTTGGTGTCATTTTTGAATCCCGTTGGGTGCGCAGCGCGCTGGATTGCGATAGTTCGTGCCGCGCACGTTTCCTATTACTATATCGGATTATTATCTGGTGCCGCTGCAGCATGGGGCGGGCCGTATTGCTGTCTTCCAAACCACAGGGTATTCAATGGCCAATCAAACGCTGCAAGTCGTTTTCCTGGATCGTGACACTATTTCGCCTGAAACCGTCATACGTCCGTTTTCTTTCGAACATGAACTCACGGTCTACGAGCGTACCAGCAGTGAGCAAGTGGGCGAACGGATTGCCGATGCCGATATCGTCATCACGAATAAGGTGGCTTTACGCCGGCCGGCCCTGGAAACTGCAACCAGGCTGAAAATGGTGGCTGTGGCCGCCACAGGAACCGACAATATCGATCTGGCGGCCTGCGCGGAAAAAGGGGTCGTCGTGTCCAATATTCGTGGCTATGCCGTAAATACCGTGCCCGAGCATACCTTTGCTCTAATATTCGCCTTGCGCCGCAGCATTGTGGCCTATCGGGAGTCGGTCAAGGCAGGGCGCTGGCATGCTGCCCAGCAGTTCTGCTATTTTGACTATCCCATCAAAGACTTGGCTGGCTCCACACTGGGCATTATTGGCGAGGGTTCGCTGGGGAAGTCAGTCGCTGCCATAGGGCGGGCTCTGGGTATGCGTGTATTGTTCGCCGCCCGCAAGGGTGGTCAGAAGCAGGGTAGTCTGTACACGCCGTTCGAACAATTCCTGGAGCAAAGCGATGTCATCACCCTGCATTGTCCGCTGAACGAGCACACCCGCAACCTGATATCAGACGATGAATTTGCACAGATGAAACGCAAGCCCTTGCTGATCAACACGGCACGAGGCGGTCTGGTCAATGAAGAGGCTCTGGCTAGGGCCATGCGCTCGGGTCAGCTGGGTGGGGCCGGTTTTGATGTTACCGCGCCCGAGCCGCCCGAAAATAGCCATCCTCTGGTTCAATTGCTGGACCTGCCCAACTTTATCCTGACGCCGCATGTGGCCTGGGCCAGCCAAGAAGCCATACAAGGGCTGGCTGATCAACTGGTTGCCAACATCGAGGCCTTTCATCAGGGCAATCCGCGTAATGTCGTTGGCGCCCGCAAGTAGGGCTGTTCCAAAACTTGAACAAGGTTGTTTTGCATGCGTATAGTCATAGCCCCCGATTCATTCAAAGAATGCCTGAGCGCTGCCGAAGTGGCCGAAGCCATCGCGGATGGCGTCCGGCAGGTGCTGCCCTCGGCCGATATCGTTTGCGTACCCATGGCCGATGGTGGCGAGGGATCGCTGGACGCTGTTTTGGCGGCAACAGGGGGCCAGGAAAAATTGCTGGATGTGCTCGATGCCAATGGCCGGCCTTGCCAGGCCAGCTGGGGCTGGCTCGGCGATGGCAAGGCATTTATAGAAATGGCGGCGGCTGCGGGACTGGAGCAAATCGCCCCGCTGGAGCGTAAGCCCTTGCTGGCCAGCAGCTACGGCGTGGGCCAGCTTGTTCAGGACGCCATCCAGGCCGGTGCCCGGCATATCGTCCTGGGCCTGGGAGGCAGCGCAACCAACGATGCTGGCGCCGGACTGCTGCAAGCGCTGGGTGTGCGCCTGCTCGATGCGCAGGGCCAGGATTTGCCGGGCGGCGGTGCCGCTTTGCGTCAGCTTGATCGCATCGTGCTTGATGATGTTGATGCCAGCCTGAAAGACATGCAGTTTGAAATTGCCGTTGATGTTGATAATCCCCTGTGCGGGCTGCGCGGAGCATCTGCGATATTCGGACCCCAGAAAGGCGCCTCGGCCGAAGATGTTGCTGTCCTGGACGCAGCTTTGTCGCATTTTGCCGATGTCTGCGCCAGCCAGTTCGGTGAAGATCACCGCAATATTCCCGGCATGGGCGCTGCCGGTGGCCTGGGTTTTGCCGTCAAGACTTGCTTTAATGCCAGCTTCCGGCCGGGCGTAGAGCTGGTGGCCGAACTGTCCGGCCTGGTTGGCGCGCTGGACGGGGCCGATCTGGTCTTTACCGGCGAAGGACGCATGGATGCGCAAACCTTGCTGGGCAAAACGCCCGCCGGGGTGGCCCGATACGCCAGTCGCAAAGGTATTCCTGTGATTGCCCTGGCTGGGTCACTGGGCGAGGGCTACGAGGCGTTGTATCAGGCAGGGATCACCGCTGCTTTCAGCCTGGCCCCTGGCCCCGTGTCGCTGGAACAGGCTTACGCGCATGCCGGTGAATATCTGCGTCAGCGGGCCGGCGACTCCACGCGAGCCTGGCTGGCCGGGTCAAAAGCCAATTTAAGATAATCCACCAGAGCCCTTACGGCCAACGGTACATAGGCGCTGTAGGGTCTGATGGCGTAAATGGCGTCGCCAAACACGCCTACGGGTTTCCAGCCAGGCAGCAAATGCACCAAACGCCTGGCCTCGACGTCAGTCTGTGCTGTGAAATCGGGCAGCAAGGCTATGCCCTGGCCGGCCAGCACTAGTTCGCGCAGGGCTTCGCTGTTATTGGCACAAAAATTGCCTTTGATTGGTACGCTATGACGTTCGCTCTCGCGCTTGATGGGGGCAAAGCTCCAGGCGGGTGCGGCCGCCGAGCGCAGGTAGTACAGGCAATTGTGGCCAGTCAGGTCTTGAGGTTTTTTCGGGTGGCCGTGCCGCCGCAGATAGTCAGGGGTCGCCACGAGCAAGGTGGATGACGATCGCAACAGCCATGCAACATGGGTATCGGGCACATGGCCGGTATGGCGTATGGCCAGATCAAAGCCTTCACTCGCAAGAGAACTGATGTGATCGGAAAGTTCGATTTCCACGCGCACGTCGGGATGATTTTGCAGAAAGCCGGCTAGCATGGGCATGATTATTTGCCGACCCAGCGCGACAGGCACCGTAATGCGCACAACACCCCGAGGCATGTTGGCCAGGTCACGTATGCTCTCAAAGCCCTGTTCTATGTCGGAAAAGGCTTGGCGCGTGCCGTCAACCAACGCTTGGCCAGCTTCAGTAAGCCTTACGCTGCGGGTGGTGCGCTGCACCAACGATACTCCAGACACCTGCTCCAACTCCGCAATGCGCAGGCTGACCGCGCCCTTGCTAACACCCAACCGCCTGGCCGCGGCGGTATAGCTGCCCGTGGTGCCCAGCATGCCCAGCCAGTAGATGTGTGACCACATCAGTTCGTTTTTCTGTTCTTTCATGGTGGATGCCCCTGGTTTTCCTGAACCTTACGAAAGCACATCGGGCTCCCGTTATGTTTATTGTCTATTAAATTAAACAATGTATCCAGCAATATGGTCTTGTTGGAGCGGCTCCGCATGCCTATACTTTTCCTGTCCGCATTCAATACCAGGAAACTTTCATGAAAGATCAGAATCAGGCAGCCAGCACGCTTAGCGCCCAGGCGCCCTATACCGATGGCAGCGATGTCATCAACTTCATCAATGGTCAAACTGCAGCCAGCAGCGGCACGCGCAAGCAGGATGTCTTCAACCCGTCTACGGGTGTCGCCACGCGCAAGGTTGTCCTGTCCACACTGGATGACCTGAATGCCGCCGTCGCCTCGTCTGCGGCGGCGGCTCCTGCCTGGGCAGACACACCACCCGTCAAGCGTGCGCGGATCATGAACAAGTTCCTGCAGTTGATGAACGAACATACCGACGAGCTGGCCGCCATGATCACGGCCGAGCATGGCAAAGTGTTCACCGATGCACAAGGCGAGGTCGCGCGCGGCATTGATGTGATCGAGTTTGCCTGCGGCATTCCGCAGTTGCTCAAAGGCGACTACACAGAACAAGTGGCCAATGGCATAGACAACTGGACCATGCGTCAGCCGCTGGGTGTGGTGGCCGGTATTACTCCGTTCAATTTTCCGTGCATGGTGCCATGCTGGATGTTCCCCATGGCCATCGCGGCCGGCAACGCCTTTATCCTGAAGCCCAGCGAACGTGATCCCAGCGTCGCACTGCTGATGGCCCGGCTGTTCAAGCAGGCCGGTTTGCCCGACGGCATCTTCAACGTGGTGCAGGGCGACAAGGTGGTGGTTGATGGCCTGCTTGAACACCCCGATGTCGCGGCACTGAGCTTTGTAGGTTCCACGCCTATTGCCCAATATATTTACGAGCGCGGAGCCCACTTCGGCAAGCGCGTGCAGGCTTTGGGTGGCGCCAAGAACCACATGATCATCATGCCGGATGCCGATATCGAGCGCACCATAGACGCCTTGGTTGGTGCGGCTTATGGCTCGGCCGGCGAGCGTTGTATGGCCATTTCAGTAGCCGTGCTGGTGGGCGATGTCGGCAAGAAGATATTGCCTGCCTTGAAAGAGCGTGCACAAACACTGAAGATCAAGGATGGCATGCACCTGGATGCTGAAATGGGGCCGGTGGTCACTGCCGAAGCTTTGAAACGCATTGAAGGCTATATCGCCCTGGGCGTGGAAGAGGGTGCCGACCTGCTGGTTGACGGACGCGGCCATAAGGTAGAAGGACATGAGCAAGGTTTTTATGTCGGTGGTACCTTGTTCGATAATGTCACTCCCGAAATGCGTATCTACAAGGAAGAGATATTTGGCCCTGTGCTGGCCTGCGTGCATGTGCCCGACCTGGGTGCGGCTGTTGACTTGGTCAATAAGCACGAGTTCGGCAATGGCGTGTCGTGCTTCACCAGCGACGGTCATACCGCCCGCGAATTTGCACGGCGCATACAGGTGGGCATGGTAGGTGTGAACGTACCCATCCCCGTGCCCATGTCCTGGCACGGCTTTGGCGGCTGGAAACGCAGCCTGTTTGGCGACACCCATTCCTATGGCGAAGAGGGCGTGCGTTTCTACACCAAGCAGAAATCCATCATGCAACGCTGGCCCGAGAACATCAGCAAAGGCAACGAGTTCATCATGCCAACCATGTAGTTGTCTCGAAAGTAGTAAAGTTCAAGATGTACGTCATGCCTTGTTCCTGTCAGACAGGAACAAGGCATGACACAGAAACCATCTTCAATAGAATCGAGAACACCACATGAGCCGTCCTATACGTCTGGCAATCAATGGTTATGGCCGTATAGGCCGATGCTTGCTGCGGGCGTTGTACGAATCGCCGCTCAAAGACTTCTTCCAGGTCGTGGCCATCAACGAGCCGGCAGACCTGGCCAGCATGGTGTATTTGTCTCAGTTCGATTCCACCCACGGTATTTTTCCCGGCAAGGTGGAGCAGGGCGCTACAGGTCTGGTGGTCAATGGCCAAGTCATACAGGTCAGCCATGAAACTGAGCCTGAAGCCGTTGATTGGCCTGTGCTGGGCATAGATCTGCTGTTGGAGTGTTCGGGGCACTACAGTTCGCGCCAGCAATTGCAGCGTTTCATCGATGCCGGTTGCCCCAGGGTGCTGGTGTCTCAACCTTGCAATAGTGCGCAAGACGTTGACTGCACCGTGGTGTACGGCATCAATCATCAAACGCTGACCGGCACTGAAACCCTGGTTTCGAGTGCGTCATGCACTACAAACGCCATCGTTCCCATATTGGCCGAGCTTGATGCCGCCTTTGGCGTTGATCATGCTTTCCTGACCACGCTGCATTCGGTCATGAACGACCAGCCCATGATAGATGGATATCATCATTCCGACCTGCGCAGAACACGCTCGGCCATGCAGTCGGTCATTCCAGTAGCAACGGGGCTGGCTCAGGGCGTAGAGCGGTTGTTGCCGCAGTTCAAGGGCAAGGTGCAGGCCAAGGCCATACGCGTACCCATATTGAATGTCTCGGCCATAGACTTGATGCTCAAGTTTAAAAGCGATGTCCCCGCACAGGCACTCAACGCAATGCTGCTGGGGGCCACGCAACACTATCGGGGCCTGCTGGATTATTCCGATCATCCACATGCCTCTGTGGATTTCAACCATAACTCGCACTCGGCCATTATCGATGCCAGCCAAACACGCACCAATGGCGACGGTTTTGCCAACCTGTTTATCTGGTTCGATAATGAATGGGGCTTTGCCAATCGCATGCTGGATGTGACGCAGGCCTGGTCGGCACGGTTTCAGCAAGTGCAAGCCAGTTCTTTGTAGCAGCTTTTCACAGGAGCAGCCGTAATGGCTAATCGAATTGAATCTGATTCCATGGGCGAGATCGAAGTACCGGCGGCCCATTACTGGGGCGCCCAAACGCAGCGTTCTATCCAGAATTTCCCAATAGGCGTTGGTCGGTTCACCTGGCAACCGCCCATGATTACTGCCTTGGGCATACTTAAAAAAGCGGCGGCCCAGGCCAATGCCGAGCTGGGCGAGCTGCCGGCCGATATCGCCAATCTTATTGTGCGGGCTGCCGATGAAGTCATTGCAGGCAAGCTGAACGACGAATTTCCGCTGGTGGTGTTCCAGACCGGGTCGGGAACACAATCGAACATGAACGCCAACGAGGTCATTTCCAACCGTGCCATCGAGCTGGCTGGTGGCAACATGGGTTCGAAGCAGCCCGTGCACCCGAACGATCACGTCAATCGCGGCCAGTCGTCGAACGATACGTTTCCGACCGCCATGCATATCGCCGTTGCACAAGAGCTGCAGCGACGCCTGTTCCCCGCAGTAGGTACATTGCGCAGCACATTGGCCGAGAAGGCCCAGACCTACAGTGATGTCGTCAAAACCGGTCGTACCCATTTGCAGGATGCAACGCCCGTTACCCTGGGACAGGAAATTGGCGCCTGGGTGGCGCAGATTGATTTTGCGCTGGATGCCGTGCAGGCTGATCTGCCCGGTATTTTTGACTTGGCCATAGGCGGTACCGCAGTGGGCACGGGTTTGAATGCCCATCCCCGTTTTGGCGATACCGCAGCAGGATACATCGCCCAGATTACCGGGCTGCCGTTTCGCTCGGCCGACAACAAGTTTTTTGCCTTGTCGGCACACGATGCCTTGGTGAATTTATCGGCGTCGCTGCGTACCCTGGCCGGTGCCCTCATGAAAATGGCCAACGATGTGCGCTGGCTGGCCAGTGGTCCGCGCTGCGGTATAGGTGAGCTGAATATTCCCGACAATGAACCCGGCTCATCCATTATGCCGGGCAAGGTCAATCCTACCCAGTGCGAGGCCATGACCATGGTCTGCGTGCAGGTGTTCGGTAATGACGCAGCCACGGCTTTTGCGGGTACGCAGGGTAATTTTCAGCTGAATGTGTACAAGCCAGTCATGGTGCACAACGTGCTGGAAAGCATTACCTTGCTTGCAGATGCCTGCCTGGCCTTCAACGATCATTGCGCGGTCGGCATAGAGCCGAACGGCCAGCGCATTGCGGACAATCTTGAAAAAAATCTTATGCTGGTCACCGCGCTGAACCGACACATAGGTTATGACAAGGCGGCGGCCATTGCCAAGAAGGCGCAAAAAGAAAGTATTACCTTGCGCGAGTCGGCGTTGGCGCTGGGTTACGTCAGTGCCGAACAGTACGACAACTGGATCAAACCCATAGACATGACGCATACGGGATAGCAACATGGCGAAAACCGTGTATATCAAACGGGCCTATGAGCCGGCCGATAAGGCCGACGGCTACCGGGTGCTGGTTGATCGCCTGTGGCCACGGGGCGTCAGCAAGGAAGACCTACCCTACGAGGCATGGTGCAAAGACCTTGCGCCCAGCCCTTCCTTGCGAAAATGGTTTGGGCACAAGGTGGAAAACTGGGAACAGTTTCAAGACAGCTACAAAACCGAACTGCGTGCGCCGGATCAGCAAGAGCGCCTGCGCGCCTTGATCAAATCGGCACATGGCAAACGAATCACCTTGATCTATGGGGCCAAGGATCCCGACCACAATCACGCTCTTATTCTGGCAAGCGAAATTAAGGGTCTATACTGAGGCGGTGTCCTTGACAGCTTGTTGCCCTTAGCCGGCATGGCCGGCGCAGGCGCAACGCCCGACGGAGGCCGAACATGAACAGAACACGAATCGCGTGGTTCGCGTGTATTTTTTTCCTGGCTACTCTGGCCCTGGGGGTTCAGCTCTCGGTAAAGGCCAACGAGCAATTGCCCAAGGTTACCGTTTTGCACGTCGATGGCATCATCAGTCCAGCGACTTCCGATTTCATTACGCGTGGCCTGCGCCAGGCCGCTGAAAATGGCTCAACACTGGCGCTTATCGAATTGGACACCCCGGGAGGCCTCGATTCCTCCATGCGTGCCATCATCCGCCAGATACTGGCTTCGCCGATTCCTGTAGCCACTTTCGTGGGGCCCAGTGGCGCCCGTGCCGCCAGCGCGGGCACGTTCATTCTTTATGCCAGCCACATTGCCGCCATGACACCGGCCAGCAATCTTGGCGCCGCAACACCGGTAGCCATAGGTATGCCGGGCGCTGGTTCTTCCGATAAAGAGGAAGGGCAAGACAAAGAAAACAAGCCCGATGCCATGGCCGCCAAGGCCGTCAACGATGCAGCGGCCTATATTCGCAGCCTGGCTCAATTGCGTGGCCGCAATGCTGATTTCGCCGAGCAGGCGGTCAGGCAGGCGCACAGCATGTCGGCGCAGGAAGCCCTGAAGGCCGGCGTAATCGATGTCATTGCCAGCAATGTGCCGCAGCTGCTCGAACAGATAGACGGCAGGCAGGTCAAGCTTGATGGCGGGGACACGGTCAGCCTGCGCACGGCACAGGCCACCATAGAACGCATAGAGCCCGGTTGGCGTACACAGGCGCTGGCCTTGCTGGCCAATCCTCAGGTCGCCCTCATATTGATGATGGTGGGTATCTACGGGCTGTTCTTCGAGCTGATGAGCCCAGGCGCAGCCTTGCCCGGTGTGGCCGGTCTGATTTGTTTATTGCTGGCCTTGTATGCGTTTCAATTGTTGCCGGTCAATTGGGCGGGTGTGGGCCTGATTGCCGCAGGCACGGCCATGATGATCGCCGAAACCTTCCTGCCCAGCTTCGGTGCGCTGGGCGTGGGGGGCGTCATTGCGTTTGTGCTGGGCGGATTGTTCCTGACCGATACCGGCATTCCGGGTTTCGATTTGTCCTTGCCGTTTCTGGCCGGACTGGCGGTCGTCAGCGCAGGCTTGCTCATTGCCATAGGGACCATGGCGCTGCGTGTACGCAAACGGGCCGTGGTCAGTGGCCGTGAAGACATGCTCGGCGCAACCGGCCGGATCACGTCAAGCAAGAATGGCATGATTTATGCTCAGGTGCGCGGGGAAAGCTGGCGGGTGCGCGCAAGCGAACCACTGTCACTGGGCGACGAGGTTAGGGTAATTGCATTGGAAGGCCTGGTTCTGCAGGTCGTGCGTAGCAGCCAGGCAGGCACTGAGCGCCTGGCGAACTAAGGGGAATCATATGTTCTACAGCGTCAATATCGGGCTTACGGCCATTATCGTTGTTCTGCTGATCGTGGTTATCAATGCCATCAAGGTCCTGCGTGAATATCAGCGTGGTGTCATCTTTACACTGGGGCGCTTCAGCAGCGTGAAAGGCCCAGGGCTGATCTTCGTCATTCCGGTGATCCAGCAGATGGTCAGGGTGGACTTGCGCGTAGTCACCATGGACGTGCCCAGCCAGGATGTCATCTCGCGCGATAACGTGTCGGTGAAAGTGAACGCGGTGTTGTATTTCCGTGTGGTGGCGCCCGACAAGGCCATTATCCAGGTAGAGCGCTATCTTGATGCGACCAGCCAGCTGGCGCAAACCACGCTGCGCGCCGTGCTCGGCAAGCACGAACTCGATGAAATGTTGTCCGAACGTGAAAAGCTCAATATCGATATTCAGCAGATTCTTGATGCGCAAACCGACGCCTGGGGCGTCAAGGTTACGAACGTCGAAATCAAGCATATAGACTTGAACGAAAACATGGTTAGGGCCATAGCGCGCCAGGCCGAGGCCGAGCGTGAACGGCGAGCCAAGGTGATTCATGCCGAAGGCGAGAAGCAAGCGGCGCAGTCCTTGATGGAGGCCGCCGAAATATTGGCGGCCCAGCCTTCCGCCATGCAGCTGCGCTATCTGCAGACCTTGACCCAGGTGGCCGGTGACAAAAGTTCAACGCTGGTTTTCCCGGTTCCCGTTGATTTGCTCAAAGGTTTGATAGACAAGAAAATCGTCCCATAGCAAGCGGTATGCATAGGCCAATATAATGGCGGCCTGGTCTTTTTCAGTTTGATTCGGGAGTACTAAGTATGCAGTTGGGAATGGTGGGCTTGGGCCGCATGGGCAGCAATATGGTACAGCGCCTGCTGGCCAAGAATCACGAGTGCGTGGTGTATGACAGCCAGCCGCAAGCGCTCGAGGCTGCAGCCGCTCAGGGGGCCCAGGCTTTTTCCGATCTGCCAGGCTTCGTACAGGCGTTGGCCAGACCACGGGCCATATGGCTGATGGTGCCCGCGGCCGTAGTGGACAGCGTCCTGGACACCCTGACACCCATGCTGGAAGAGGGCGACATTGTGATAGATGGCGGCAATTCGTCTTACCACGACGATATACGCCGGGCAGGCAAACTTACAGAGCTAGGCCTGCATTACATGGATGTGGGTACCAGTGGTGGCGTGGCTGGGCTGGAACGGGGTTACTGCCTGATGATAGGCGGCGATGCCGCTACTTACCGCCATTTGGAACCGATTTTTGCCGCGTTGGCGCCCGGCGTCGACGCGGCAGTACCCACACCAGGGCGGGCTGCGCAAACCAGCGCCGATCAGGGCTATTTGCACTGCGGCCCGCATGGAGCAGGGCACTTCGTGAAAATGATACATAACGGCATCGAGTACGGCATTATGGCGGCCTATGCAGAAGGGATGAACATCCTGCACAAAGGTAATATAGGCAAGCAAGAACGCAAGGCCGATGCGGAAACCACGCCGCTACGCAACCCCGAGCATTATCAGTACGACTTCGATCTGCCGGAAATCACCGAGCTTTGGCGCCGGGGCAGTGTGGTTGGATCGTGGTTGCTCGACTTGACCGCACAGGCGCTGCAGGGCGATCCGAAACTCGATGGCTATGCAGGGCGCGTATCCGATTCCGGCGAAGGACGCTGGGCGTTGGCCGCGGCCATAGACCAGGGCGTGCCCACGCCCGTTCTCAGCGCGGCGCTGTTTTCACGTTTTGAATCGCGTGGGAACGCCGATTACGCCAATCGTGTGCTGTCGGCCATGCGCAAGCAGTTTGGCGGCCATATAGAGCAAGGCAAAGAGAGTTAGCTGGATGAATAAAAAGCAGCCTGTAGTCTACGTTGAGAAGCCTGTTTTTATGCTGGCCGTGTTATGCCTTTCCTTGATAGGCGGATTGGGGCTGGCACAGGCAAAGGCCTTGCAGGAATTCAACAGCGAAAAGGGCACGATCGTTGTTGAAGAGGTCGCGACGGGGCTGGATCATCCTTGGTCGCTGGCTTTCCTGCCCGATGCCTCAGGGGCGTTGATTACCGAAAAGTCTGGTCAACTGCGCTTGTGGCGTGAATCCACGGGCCTGTCCGATCCGATTGCAGGGGTGCCGGAAGTCTATAGCCGCTCACAAGGAGGGCTGCTCGATGTTGTCCTGGCCCCTGATTTTGCGCAGAATCGTCATGTTTATTTATCGTATGCCGAGGCGGGCGAGCAGGGCCGCGCCGGCACCACGGTGGGCTATGGCAGACTATCCAGTGACCTTAGCAGTCTGGAAGACTTTACCGTCATCTTCCGTCAGACGCCCAAACTGTCCACAGGCACGCATTTTGGCTCGCGACTGGTTTTCGATAAGCAGGGCTATTTGTTCATTGCGCTAGGCGAAAACAACCAGCGGCCAACCTCGCAAAATCTGGATAAGCTTCAGGGAAAAGTGGTACGCCTGCATCCTGACGGGCGTATCCCGGCCGATAACCCGTATGTCGGCGATAGCCAGGCCAGACCAGAAATCTGGTCGTATGGCCACCGTAATCAGCAGGGGGCAGCCTTGAATCCGTGGTCAGGCCAACTGTGGACCCACGAGCATGGCCCGCGCGGCGGAGATGAAATCAATATTCCGCAAGCCGGCAAGAACTATGGCTGGCCGCTGGCAACCTATGGCGTGAACTACTCGGGCCTGGATATTCCCGAGGCCGAAGGCACGCACAAGCAGGGCACTGAACAGCCGCATTATTATTGGAAGGTGTCGCCCGCGATATCGGGTATGGCTTTCTACAACGCCGATCTTTTTCCTGCCTGGCAGCATTCGCTGTTCATAGGCGCACTCAAAGAGCAGGCCTTGATCCGTTTGACGCTGGAGAACGATCAGATCGTGGGCGAAGAACGCTTGCTGGAAGACCGGGATGAGCGCATACGTGACGTTCGTGTGGGCCCCGACGGCTATGTATACGTATTGTCCGGAGATGGCAAGGGCAAGCTTTTAAGAATAGGCATAGAGCAAAAGTAAGCCGTGCTGCCCCGAGAGCGGCTGGCTGCCGCCCCCTATGGCCATTAATGCCTTATTTGACCAGCGTCACAGGCACGTCGGTCAGGCTGAGCACCTTGGTGGCAATAGAGCCCAATACCAGACCTGTTACTGAGCCCAGGCCGCGCGTACCCATGATAATCAGGTCGCAGTTATTAGTCTTGGCGTAATCGGCAATGGTTTTGGCGACTGGCCCCACAACCACTTGATCCTGGTAGGTTAGGCCAGACTCATCAAGCAGCGTCTTGGCAGGAAGCATGGCGTTGATGCCTTCGTCCTGATAATAGCCCTGGATGTCTTCAGCCGAGAAAAAACGGGTTACATTGCCGGAAATAATGGGTGCCTGCACGGTAATGACATGCAGATTGGCGCCGTTCAGCTCCTGGGCAGCCTTGATGGCGGCCTGGACGGCACGTAAAGACGATTCAGATCCGTCTACAGGTACTAATATGGTTCTCATGAAAATCCCCCGTTGTAAAGTAGGTGCCCATGGTTCTGATACAGCCGTTGCGGGCACCACCTAGTGCAGCGACTGCTTTAACTTTATATTAATGTTTTTACCCAGGCACATCATGATAATTATCAAGATTCAGGAGAGCAACGATTAAAACGCTGTATAACAAGCACAATGTTGAAACTATACTCGTCACGGTAAGCGGGCGGGTGCACGGCGTGGGTTTCCGGGTGGCGACGGTGCGCCACGCGCACCTACAGGGCGTGCGGGGTTGGGTACGCAATCTTGAAGATGGCACCGTGCAAGCCTTGCTGCAAGGGTCGCACGACCAGGTCGATCGCATGCTTTCGTGGCTGCACCATGGCCCTGCGCAAGCCCGGGTTGATGCTGTAGAACACCAGGAAGAGCAAACCGACAGATATTTCGATCGTTTCGAGGCGATATAGCTGCCGGTAGTGCCTTGGAACCCGCCCTGACGCTGCTGGAAAAAATGCGTTTAGGCGTGCTTTTTTACCCAGGCTACGTAGGCATCCATCCAGCCTTGCAGAAAATCTTTGCTGCCGGCGCCTACGCTGTCATCGTCATTGAACAAGCCGTCTTTGGCATGGATAAAGGCCTCGGGTTGCCCCAGCGTAGGGGCATCAAGGTAAGCCAGCACATTGCGCAGATGTTGCTGGGCCAGGGCCGTGCCTATAGCGCCTATCGACGCGCCGATAACACCGGCGGGTTTTCCCGCCCAGGCATTCTGCCCGTAAGGTCGGGAAGCATGATCCAGCGCATTCTTCAG
The DNA here is from genome assembly GCA_013416405.1 of Alcaligenaceae bacterium. Classification (GTDB taxonomy): domain Bacteria; phylum Pseudomonadota; class Gammaproteobacteria; order Burkholderiales; family Burkholderiaceae_B; genus Pusillimonas_C. The sequence continues at coordinate 498,652 of JACCET010000001.1, read as the reverse complement.
CACGCCAGGCATGGATCGGTTGTACTCAGCAGTGACGAACAGCAAACCCTGAGAGGCCGTGATGTCTGCCTTCATGCGCTTGACTGCTTCGGCCTGGTTGGCATCGTCGTCTTGGTTGTATAAAGGCAAAGACCCGATATCAAGAAACTTGAAAGTGAATTCAGCAGGTGCCAACTTGACCAGGGCATTAGCCAGCTTGCGGTTGAAGGAATCTTTCCTGAGGCTGCCGACGACAACGGCAATTTGATACTGGGCCATAGCGATCTCCTGATCAAGGTTAAGCAACGGCGCTGGCTAAATTTTCCAGCGCATACACCTAGCGTAAGGGATAGCCATGATCACAGCAAGCGCTGCCTTAATTTCCCAGGAAGGTGGGCCACAGCGGGAAGATCAGACCCAGGCCCTTGATAAAGGCCAGCCAGACAAAGACAACCAGGAACAAGGCATTGGCTGCCGCCACTTTCCAGCTGAATACATGACTGGCGAAACTGCTCAGGAAAACCAGCAGGAAGACCGATATATACACGCCCAGATAGTTCAACACGGCACCGCTCAAGGCTACACTGCCCAGTACGATGGCGGCCACGGCCCAGTCGAATTTTTCCAGTTCGACTTTTTCCGCCGAGGGGCGCATGGCACTCAGTGTGACCACCCCGCCCAGCAGGGCCAGGCACAGCCCCAGCCAGAATGGAAAATAGCCAGGTCCCATGCGGGCGGCTGTTCCCATGGAGTAGTTGGTTGCGCCCCAGGCAAAACCCAGTCCTATGGCAACGAACATGACACCGGACCAGAAGTCCTGTTTATTTCTGATTTCCATCTTGATGAAGTCTCTCGCTGTGTTATTCAATCCTGCCAGGAATAGTAGGCGAGGCGAGCGGTGTTTTATCCACCACTTCATTACCGAAACATTACCGTTTGGTCATGTTGTTGTCGGTTGGTATGTGCAGCGGGAGCGCTATGCGCGCGCACAGGCCCGGCTGTGCCGTTTCAAAGCTCAGTTTGCCGCCATGCAGCAAGATTATGGCGCGCACGGATGCCAGCCCCAGTCCCGAACCAGGCACCTGGGGCTCAAGGCGAAAGAAGCGTGTGCCCAGGTGTTTCAAATGATGGCTATGTACGCCGTGCCCGCTGTCGACCACGGTCAGCACTGCGTGCCCCTCGTGCTGTCTTGTGCTTATTTCCACGCGGGCGCCAGGCCCCGTGAACTTCAAGGCATTATCCACCAGGTTGGCCAGCGCGCCGGCGAGCAGATCGGCATCACCCATGACCCATGCTTCCTGGTCACAGGCGCTTATGGCCTGATCCGTGTGTACCAGTGTTGTGCCCAGCTCTGCTGCAAAGGGTTCATATAGGTCGATGACATCGCGCGCGATGGCTTGCAGCTGCAGCGGGCGAAAAACCTGTCTGCGCACGCCCGATTCCGCCTCGGCAATCAGCAGCAGTTTTTCGGAAACGTTGATCAAATCCATGATTTCATTTGAAGCAGCGTCTATGGCGCTTATAAGCGCTACTTTATCGTGCTCTTCATGGCGGGCCCTGTCCAGGCCGACCAATACGCGCGCAAGGGGCGTGCGGATGTTGTGCGCAATGGAATCGGACACATTGCGTACTCCGTTCATCAAGGTCTCGATCCTATCCAGCATGCGATTGATATCGCCGCGCAGTTGCTCAAATTCGTCAGCCTGAGGCGAAATAGGGACACGACTGGCCAGCTGGCCAGTACCCACATGAACGGCGGTTTCCCGAATGGCCTGGACGCGCTTGCGCAGCGTGCGACGAAATAAGGCCGTACCCAACATGACCAGCAGCAGGGCGATCAGCATGGCGGCAATGATGGCATTGAGTATCAGTTGCCGGATATCGGTCATGTCCTGAGTATCGCGTCCCACGGCCAAGGTGCTGCCATCGCTCAAACGCCGTATACCCATCAACGCCGATACCTTGGCACCGTGCCTCTGCACCTCCAGCTCTATGGGGCCGCGCGTGTCGTGGGCTAGTCCCGCAGTGGGGAAAAGGGCCAGGTTACCCGCCAGCTTGTTTCCTTGCTCATCCAGCAGCAAATACATCTCGGTGTCGATATCGGTTTGATCCGAGAGCAATTGCCTGATTTCCTTGGTCAGGGCGGAGCGCCCGTATTGTTCGTGATGAGCGACCAGGCGCTGGGTGGTCAGCACGACCTGGCGCTGGAACTGGGTTTGCAGTACATCAGTGATTTTCCCGTAGGAAAACACCAGAAGCAGGATCGTGGTGCAGACAGCCAGCAGGCTGTAATTGAAGGTCAGACGAAAGGCAACGGAATCCCAAAGTCCCCGCCAGGTCTGGGCTATCCGCTTGAAACGCGTGCGCCGCGCCACGTCAGCCAGCGTCGCCAGCCGGCTTGCTGGTCAGCATATAGCCCACGCCCCTGACCGTATGGATCAGGGCTGGGCCGGTGTGCTCGCCGTCGACCTTCTGGCGCAGGCGGCTAATGGCCGCATCGATGACATTGGTTTGCGGATTGAATTGATAACCCCATACCGTGCCCAGCAGCATGGCTCGGGTCAAGGTCTGATCAGGGTGCATCATCATGTAGGACAGCAGACGAAATTCACGGGGCTGCAAGGCCAGCAGTCTGCCGGTGCGTGTGGCCCTGGGTATGGACAAGTCCAGGCGCAAGTCGGCAACTACCAGCACACGGTCGCTGTTGCTGGATCTGGAACGGCGTATCAGGGCTTCGGCACGCGTCAGCAATTCGATCAGGGCAAAAGGCTTGGTCAGGTAGTCATCGCCGCCCGACTTCAGCCCGCGCACCCTTTCGTCCAGCGCGGTCAAGGCGCTCAGGACTATAACTGGTGTTTTTATGCCGACGCCACGCAAAGTGGTCAGAATCGACAGGCCATCTATTTGTTTTGGCAGCATGCGATCAAGAATGATCAGATCCCAGGGTTCGGAGGTGGCGCGCTGCAACCCTTCAACGCCATCATGACAAATCACGGGCCAATGCCCCTGCTCTTTGAATCCATCGGCAATATAGCGGGCGTTGTCACGGTCATCTTCAATAATTAGGCAATTCCATATCACCGGTGCTGTCCCCTTGAACGTTCAGTCCGTCAATATAGCCGCGTCTTGCGGCCAGTCGCGCTCGCGCGAAAACAGTCGCAGCATCTGTTCAGCCTGAATACCGAAAGGCGCAAGTCTGGCTGTCATGGCAACCGCATTGCGACGCAGAGTATCAGTGTCGGGCAAAGCGCCTCGCGTGGCAATGATGACGCGATTGGCGTCGGCTCCTCGGTTTTCAGGTCGCAGATTGAAAAAATCACCGAATACCGCCGCATAGGTGGCTGATTCACGTTCATACATGGTACTGACGGTAAAAGAGTTGGCCACCAGCACACCATCTGGTGCGAGTATGGCTCGCACATGCTCGAAAAATTCCCGGGTCAGCAGGTGTGCAGGTATGTAGTCGGAGTCGAAGGCGTCCAGCATGATCATGTCGTATTGCTTGCCTGCCCGACGCGCCCGCTCTACAAAGGCGCGGCCGTCTTCAATGAACAGCTGTTGCCTGGGGCCTTGTCGGTAGCCGAAAAAGCGTTCGGCCACGCGGGCGACTGCGGGGTCTATTTCAACGCTGTCTATCGTGGCGTCGGGCAGGATTTTGGCCAGGGCCAGCGGCAAGGTTGCGCCGCCCAGCCCTATCACCAGCACGCTGCTTGTATCGGGCTTGAGCAGTAGCGCACTCGTCATCATACGGGTGTAGGCGAACACCATTTTGTCGGGATCGCTCAAGTCCAGGCAGGTGTGTCTGCCGTTATCTTCTATGGTGTTGAAATTCATGCAGCGCTGGCCGTGCTCTTCGAGCACCACAACAGGTGCAAACTCGGAAGGTTCAGTGTGTATGAGTCGTGTCTCGGGGGTACTCGCCAGCCAGTGGATCAACATGGCCGCGCAGGCGGCAGCGAACCCACCGGCAAGTGCGAGCAGGAAGGAGCGGCGCTGCGTGGTCATGATGTACGGGCTATCAACATAGCAGGCATTATCCACCATGTATCCCCCACACCGTCCAGAAATAGCTCATGAGCCGGGCAGCCGCAAAAAGTTCAAGCCTGGAGCAGCTGGAATCTGCTACTATTTTTTTACATTTTGATAATCTATCAATACTAGTGATCCGGCGGACCATTCCGTCGTACAAAACTATCCGGGCCAATACTTGTGAAGAATTCCATGCGCTCCACCAAACAGCCACGGCGCCGCCTACTCTTGATAGGCGGCGCCTTAATTGGGCTTGCCGCCGCAAGCGGTGCGGCGGCCTGGCTGGCCTGGCCGTCGCAACCAGGCAACGCAGAGCCCGTCGTTATTCTGGGTGACGGCGTAGACACGCCCCAGGGTATGGCGTGGGTGCCGGGTGGTACCTTCCTGATGGGCAGCGACAGCAAGCTGGCCCAGCCCAACGAGCGTCCCACGCATCCAGTCAAAGTGCATGGTTTCTGGATGGACGTTACTCACGTCACCAACGATCAGTTTGCCCAGTTCGTGAAAGAAACGGGGTATATCACCACGGCCGAGCAAAAACCCGACTGGGAAACCATACGAGTGCAATTGCCGCCGGGCATACCGAAGCCACCCGACAGTGTGCTGCTTCCCGGCGCCATGGTTTTTGTAGGTACCGATCAACCTGTCGATCTGACCGACTATTCCCAGTGGTGGCGCTATGCACCGGGCGCCGACTGGCGTCATCCCCAAGGCCCTGGCAGCTCCATAGCAGACAAGGGCGATCATCCGGTCGTGCAAGTCAGCTATATAGACGTCCAGGCTTATGCAAAATGGGCGGGCAAGCGCTTGCCGACCGAAGCAGAGTGGGAGTTCGCCGCGCGTGGCGGCCTGGAACAGGCCACCTATGTTTGGGGCAATGAACTTGCGCCCGATGGCCAAATGCAGGCGAACTACTGGGATACCGCACAGCAAACCTTTCCAGTGATCAGCCCCAAGGCGGGGGGTGCCATCGGTACCGTGCCCGCAGGAACCTTTCCTCCGAATGGCTATGGCTTGCACGACATGACAGGCAACGCCTGGCAATGGGTCGCCGACTGGTATCGCTTTGACTATTTCGCCATGCAGGCGGGCAAGGGCAAGAAGCCAATAAACAACCCGCAAGGCCCGACTGAATCATTTGATCCCAGCGAGCCTGGCGTACCGGTCGGTGCGCCCAAGCGGGTCATACGTGGCGGCTCGTTTCTGTGCAATGAATCGTACTGCCTGTCGTACCGGCCCAGCGCCCGGCGCAGCTCGGATCCTTACAGTCCGATGTCGCACCTGGGCTTCAGACTGGTTCAGGATACGCCCGCAATCAAGCTTGGCAGTTAAAAGGCCTTACTGAATCATTTGATTGATTTCAATAATCGGCATCATCACGGCCAACACGATAAGCAGCACTATGCCTCCCATGACCAGTATCATAAGCGGTTCAAGCAGGGCGGTCATGGTCATGGCGCGGCGTTCCAGTTCGCCAGATAGCGTTCGGGCGGCCCGCTCCAGCATGACCGGCAGTTCACCCGTACGTTCGCCGCTGCCGATTAGGTGGATCAGCAGCGGTGGAAAGACCTTCTGCGCCGCCAGGGCGGGAGCCAAAGGGCTGCCTTCGCGCACATGCCGAGTGGCTTCATCGACAGCCAGACGCAGCTTGTCATTGCCCAAGGTACGGCGCGAGGCTTCCAGCGCCGCCAGCAAGGGCACGCCGCTACTGGTCAGAATACCCAACGTAGCAGCATAGCGGGTCGTATTGACGCCCAGCACATAGCGGCCCAGCAACGGCAGGCGCAATACGCGTGCATGCCAGGCCAGACGAGCATCAGGATTGCGCAAGCGCCAGCGCCATAAAGCAAATACCAGCGCCATGGCCACGGCGGCGAGTATGCCCCAGTCTTGTACAAAGCCACTGGCGGCCAGCATTATGCGGGTCAGCAAAGGCAGGGTTTGTTGCGTCTGATTGAAAGCACCCACCACTTGAGGCACCACATAGCTGAGCAGGAAAATCACTATGCCTATGGATACGACAGAAACGATGATGGGGTAGATGAAAGCGGTGAGGATCTTGTTGCGCAGGGCTCCCCGTGTCTCGATGTAGTCGGCAAGCTTTTCCATGACTTGTGATAAGTCGCCCGATTGTTCACCTGCGTCGATCAGCGCCCGATATATGGGCGGAAAATCATGAGGGCGTGCAGCCAGTGCCTCGCCCAGCCTGTGGCCAGCCCGGATGTCGGCCCTGACGGCCGCCAGAGCATGTGCAACGTGCTGGCGTTCGGCCTGCTCCAGCGTTGCGCTTAATGCCGCTTCCAGCGTCAGGCGCGCAGCCAGCAGGCTGGCCAGCTGGCGGGTAAGCCAGCCCAGGTCCGAATCGCTGATGCGCCTGCCCTTGAGCAGTTGGCCACTTTTGTTGCGTCCGCCGGTGTCTTTGAGCGATAACGGCAGCAAGCCGCGTGTGCGCAATATTTGCCGCGCGTTGCGTTCCGTGTCGGCGTCGATCAGCCCACGTTCCACGCGTCCGGTGGCATTCGAGGCTTCGTATTGATAGGTGGGCATATCGGCTGGTTTCCCGGGCTCAGGTATCGCGTGTTACGCGGGCCATCTCTTCATCGGTGGTGATGCCTAGCTCAACCCAGCGATTTCCGTCGTGGCGCAGACTGCGCATGCCCGAGTGCACGGCGGCCTGGCGTAGTGCCTGTTCACCGGCGTCTTCATGTATCAGGCCACGCGTGCTGTCGTCCAGGACAAACAGCTCGTGCACGCCCGTGCGGCCCATGTACCCTGTATGGCTGCAGCGCTCGCATCCTCCGGCGGTCCAGGAGGCAGTTCCGTCGGGATGAGTGGACTTGCAATGCGGACACAGTTTGCGGATCAGGCGCTGGGCCAATACGCCTTGTAGTGTGGAAGCCAGCAGAAAAGGCTCCACACCCATGTCGGTCAGGCGGGTTACAGCAGATACGGCGTCATTGGTATGCAGCGTGGCCAACACCAGGTGGCCGGTCAATGAGGCCTGAACGGCAATTTGTGCGGTTTCCAGATCACGTATCTCGCCTATCATGATCACATCCGGATCCTGGCGCAAAATGGCGCGCAGAGCGGTCGCGAAGTTAAGCTCTATGCGCGCGTTGACCTGGGTCTGGCCTATGCCGGGCAGATCGTATTCTATGGGATCTTCGACCGTCAGAATGTTGGTGGTGGTGGCATCCAGCCGACCTAGCGCGGCATAGAGCGTGGTGCTTTTTCCGCTGCCGGTGGGGCCGGTAACCAGCACAATGCCGTGGGGCTGACGTATAAGCGCGTCTAGCTTGGCAAGTACTGGCGGCGCCATGCCCAGGCGTTCGAGCTCCAGGCGGCCGGCCTCCTTGTCGAGCAGGCGCAGCACAGCCCGCTCACCGTGTCCGGTGGGCAGTGTGGATACGCGTACATCAATGGGGCGGCCACCCACGCGCAAGGCAATGCGCCCATCTTGCGGCAAACGCTTCTCGGCAATATCCAGGCTGGCCATGATCTTGATACGGGACACCAGCGCATTGTGCAGGGCGCGCCGGGGATTGACGATGTCGCGCAAAGTGCCATCCACCCGGTAGCGCACCACGGAATGCGTTTCGAAGACTTCCAGGTGTATGTCGCTGGCGCCATCGCGTACCGCCTGGGTGAACAATGCATTGATCATGCGTATGACGGGGGCATCGTCGTGGGCTTCGAGCAGGTCTTCGATTTCAGGAATGTCCTGCATCAGGCGGTCAAGATCGATTTCATTGGCCGCCGCGTCCACCACGGCGGCCGCATCGCCGGTTTGGGCATAGGTCGCAGCCAGCAGCGTATCGAGCTCGGATTCGCTGACCGCTCGTTGTGCGAGTTCACCGTGCCGGCGCCGGATCTCCGCCAATGCCCAGGTCGGTGTGCTGGCAGTAGTCGTGAGCACGGCACCCGCAGGGCCTGTCTGGATCAGAGCCCTGTGGGTGCGCGCCCAGGCATAGGGTAGCCGTGTGTTCATAGTGCACCGGGAGGATCGCGTAAATCGAGCAGCCCGGTACCCGGGTCGCGCAGAACTTCGGGCAACTGCTGCGCAGCCGCGTCCGGCGAGAACCAGGTGGATCGCGCTGGCAACCCTGATTGCGCGGCACGCATATAGTTGTAGCGATCCAGTGTCAGGCTGGCGCCATCGCGGGCATTGCGCACAATATGAGGGCGCAGGAACACCATCAGATTCGTCTTGGTCCGGCTGCGCTTTTCATAGCGGAACAGATTGCCCAACAGGGGGATATCGCCCAGCACCGGCACGCCGCTTGTGCTGTCGTTGACAGAGTCTTCGAGCAGGCCGCCCAGCACGATGATTTGCCCGTCATCGACCAGCACGTTGGTTTCCAGCGCGCGCTTGCGCGTGATCAACCCGGCGCCCGAATTGGAGGCGGCGACGTCGATGCTGCTGACTTCCTGGTAAAGCGCCATCTTGACCGTGCCGCCTTCGGAAATCTGGGGCCGTATGCGCAGTGTCAGGCCGACATCTTCACGGGTAACAGTCTGGAAGGGGTTACTGGCGCCATCGGCCGACGTGGTGTATTGGCCGGTCACAAAGGGCACGGTGCGACCGACTATGATGCTGGCCTCTTCGTTGTCCAGCGTCATCAAGTTGGGCGTGGACAAGACATTGGCATCGCCGCTGGTTTGCAGGGCACGAGCCAGTACGCTCAGATTAAGGATTTCACTGCCAAGGACATTGACAGTGCCCTTGACCACGCCCAGGCTCAGACCCTGGGCCAGGGCGTCAATAGTGGTAAGGCCGTTTGGATTGAGACCGCTACCGCCAAAGTTGGAGCCACCGATAAAAGAGGTCCCACCGCTGGATACATTATCGCCGCCGGCCATCCACTGAATACCGAACTCGGCCGCTTTGTCGGTGCTGACTTCGACGATCAGACTTTCGACCAGCACCTGGGCGCGGCGCTGGTCGAGCTGGTCTATGACTTCACGCAGACTGCGGTAGAGTGGTGGCGGGGCCTTGATGATAAGCGTATTGGTAGCAGGATCGGCCTGGATGGTGGCACCGCCAGCGCTGAAAGCTTTGGTTTGCATGGAGTTACCCGTGCCGCCCAGGCTGCCAGATAGGCTTTCCAGGGCGCTGCCTGTCAGGCCGCCGCCCGAGTTGGATCCCATGGCCGAATTCATGCTGGTGTTCAGCCCGCCCTGATTGTTGCCCGAAAGCGTTCCACCTACGCCGCCTGACAGGCTGCCAGATATATTGTCTGTTGAATCGGTGTTGCCATCCTGGCCACTGAGCACGCCACGCAGGACATCGGCCAGGCGGGTGGCCTGGGCGTTGCGCAGATACACCACATGCAGGTTTCCGCTTTTGGTTTCAGGGTTGTCTATGCGCTCGATCAGATCGCGCGCGACATCCAGCTGAGCGGGCGTATTGGCGCGCAGCAAAACGGAATTGCTGCGCGGATCGGCGACCACGGTGGCCTGCATGCCTGCCTGTCCACTGGAACTGGAACCGTTGCCCAGCAGCTGATTGGCCAGAGCGGCAACATCCAGGGCAACACCATAATGTATGGGCACGACGTCGGTATTAAGAGAGTTTGCCGTATCAATGCCCGCAATGACTTCGGCAATACGGTCGAGGTTGTCGGCATAGTCGGTAATGACCAGCGTATTGTTGCCGGCGTAGGCGTTGATGGTGTTGTTGGGTGCGATCATGGGCCGCAGTATGGGCACCAGATTGACGGCATTTTCAAACTTGAGCGGAAACACACGGGTGATGAGTTCACCGCCGTAAGCGCTGCCCGATTGTTGCGCGGTTGCCACCGGGGCGCCCAGCAGCTTTGCGTCGGCTTCAGGAACAACGCGGCTCACGCCATCGACGTCGACCACCGCAAAACCCTGCATACGTAAGGCGCTGAGCAACATGGCATAGGCGGTATCCTGATTGACAGGCGCTTCGGAAACGAGCGTTAGCCGGCCCTTGACGCGCGGATCCACCACAAAATTGTGTCCAGTAAAACGTGCCAGTGCACGCACCACGCCTTGCAAATCGGCATCCACGAAATTAAGCATGGTGTTGCTGCCGGATGCGTCCGATGTGGCGTCGCCTGCCGAGGCCGCATTACTGGTGCCGGCGGTTTCGGTAGGCGGCGACAAACGACGGGACCGGGTTCGTGGTTCGGGCACGGGCTTGGTTGCAGTGCTGGGGGGGCCTTCCTGGCGCCATCCCTGGCTGCTTGAGGTATGCACAACAAACTGCGATGGCCCCTCTGCGCTGGGTTCGGGAGTAGCGCAGCCAGCCAGAACAAGGGCCAGGGCCAAGGTCGATAGCGCGGGGCCGGTGCGATGGCAGTGGCGCGCAGTTTGCTTGAAATATGTCATAACCAAATCGATAAGCCTGTTCTTGGAATGCATTAGCGAAAACGCAATAGCGTTTGATTGTTCCGTTGTGGACCCAGCGCCGCCAATACGTCGCGCAGTGCGGTCTGATCATGGGCACTGGCCGAGGGATCGGCCTGCGCCGTGCCGTCAAATTGAAAACCCTGTGTGCGGTTTAGTGTGCCTTGGCCCTTGAGTACCAAAGTGCCTTCCAAGGTACTGAGCGTGACATCTACGCTGCCCGAGGCCAGCTGTTTCAGCACCAGGGCATAGTCTCCTAGTGGGCGTATGGGCGTCAATGCAGAGGCGGCATCGCGCCATCGAGCTTCCAGTAGTGTTGTCCCGGCCGGCCTAGGGGTAGGCCCGATGATGCTGGCAGGCCATTTAAGCGACAGTGTGCCTCCTGGGCCCACAGCCATCATGCGTGCATCAAGCGTGGCCAGGGCGGCAGCAGGCAGTTGCAAGGTCTGCCCCGATATGCCCAGACCCAGCCAGGCCGGAGTCAGGGCCAGCGGGCCGCCCAGCCATGGATGACGCAAGGTCAGCTTGGGCCCCCGTGCCCAAGAGGTTTCCCAACGCAGCGCAGCGGGAACCGTGCGCTGATGCTCGCGCGCGCCCAAGGCAACGGTTGCGCTACCCGACCAGATCGTGCCGCTGGCATCCACCACGGCCAGGGGCCAGTGATCGGGCACTACCGCGATGAACCATCGGGCGGGCAGCACCGCCAGAGCCGCCACGCATGCCAGCAGTATCAGGCCTGTAATGAACATGGCAAGACGCCCCAGGCTCATGGCTGATCCTTTTCGGGTTGGCTGACAAGAACCCGGCCTGAAACATAGCCGGGCCGGTCACGGCCGTCGACACTGGCGCGTTCCAGCATGATGGCGGGCGTGTGCAAGCGCAGCTGATAGGGCATTTCAGATAGCCATTCCATGACGAGCGCGGCACTGGCATTGAATAGCGTGACTTCCCATTGCCGTGTCGTTGCGCCGGCATTGTCGACTTCCTGTAGCGTTGTCGCGTCGTTTAGTCCTGTGCGCAACAGGCTGTTTTGCAGTGCTTGTGTTAACTGCGTAGCATCGATGCTGCCTGCATGCCGGCGCTGCAGAGCCTGGGCTTCGAGTATATAGGCCTGCACCTGTGCCGCATCGGTATGCAACTGAGGTAGTTGGCTGCGGGATTTCTGGATGGACGTTAGGGCCGGCTGCATTCCTACTGCCCAAATCAAGGCCACCGCGATGACGGCGCAGCACACTTGCAGCAGTCTTTGTTCTTGCGCGCTGCGTACGCTCCACCAGGAGCGCATCTGTTGCTCGATTGCACGGGCCTGCAGGCGCCATGGGGCGGTTTGCGGGGTGTCCGAGACTGGATGGCGAGCGCTCATGGTTGGCCGCTTCCAGGCGACGGCACATCGGCTTGCCGAATATGCCAGGTATGCGCTGCCTGGTCATCTTTTGCCAGCAGCAACGACTGGGCGGCAGCGGCCTGATGCAGGGCCGCTTCATTCGAAGGTGGGGTATAGCCTTCCGTCAGCACGAGTGTCAGATTGCCTTTTTCATACTCAAGAGACGCAACATGGCCTTCGGCGAAGGCCAGTATCTGCGCGGCACCCAGGGCCAGAGGCATGAATTCGCCGTCAATGGCCTCTCCACTGGACTGACGCAGCATATCGCGTTGGTTGCGTGCTTGCTTGACCGGATCAAGAATGACAGAGATGGACGGAAAGGATGAGCGTACGGCGGCTTCAGTCGACGCAGTAAGCGTGCTGGCTTCGCTGCGCAACTGCGCGGCGTAGATTTGCAGGCCAGCCAGCCACAACACAACCGCTGCGCCCGACCATAAAAGGGCGCTATGCCAGCGCTTATTTTTAGACACTGGACGCCACTCGGCTTTGGCCAGCGACCACGATGGCAGGGGTGTTTGCCAGCGTGTGTCGGCGGGTAGCTGCAGTGCCTGATCCGGATAAGGGTCATTTTCAGGCACAGCCAGGGAAAACGGAACGAGCGCATTCACTCGCAACCCCAGCGTTTCAAGCTGGCGCCAGGCCTGCAACAGAGTGGTGCGGTCGGCCCAGGCGACGCAGACGCCGCCATCGGCGGCGCGTGGCCCATGAGCGATGCACAGATCTGAAACATCGCTGAGCGCCATGGGTTCAACACTGGATTGCACGGCGGCAGACAGGCGTTTGGTGGGCAAGGGAGGAAGGTTCAGAGTAACTACGATGGCATCGCCAGGATGCAGGATGGCCTGTACCTGATCAACCGGCATGGCTTGTGTAATCTGATCCAGAGGCAGTTGGCCGGAACGCAGCAATTGGCCATTGCGGTCATGCAGCGCAAACGCCACGACGGCGTCAGGCGCGACCAGGTTTAGAGGCGGCAAGGCCAGGCGGAGGCGGCTCTTCATTTAGTTTGTTGTCCAGCTTATAGAGGGTGGCTGATTGCCTTGGCGATGCAGCAAGGCCTGCAGATCGGTCACCGTTAGGTCGAGCGTAACTTGCCCGGTGACTTTGAACCACTCGCTATTTACCCCTATTTGATTGCCAGGCTTTACTTCGGGCTTGGCCAGGCGGTTGAAGAAGTCGGCGCGGCTGTTGAACCATACCCCGCTGTCACGCTGTTGGACGAGATCACGTGCCTCGGCCAGTTGCAGACCAGGCACGATAGCGCTGAGCACTTCGGCGCTGGCCGTGTTGGCATTGATGCTGGTCTTTTGCGGCAAAATGGTCAGATAGGCGCTTAGCATAGCTATGGTTTTCGGAGTCATGTCCTGGATCGCCATTAAATCACCCAGCGTTCTCAGCCCGGGCACTGTCGGCTCCCCATGTGGGCCGGTCTGGGCATTGGCTACCCGTTGTGCCATGGCACCCGCCAAGCCTGCCGGAAGGTTCAGTCCGGCCAGCAGCGTTTCCAACGCAGCCAGCTCTTGGGCTTGCACCTGACCATTGACCGCCAGGGCCCAGATATTGAGCTTGCCTTGCTCGTCTTCTATCTGGCCTGAGAAGTACGCTTTGCGCTCTTCGCCTGGCGTACTGACTTCCAACCCCACTATGGGCTGCGACCACACTGCACCCGTGCGGGTGACTGGATTGCGGCGAGCATCGTTCAGCAAAATGATGCGCGACCAGTCCAGGCCGCCGCGCAGTAACCATTTTGCCTGCACGCGATCACGCTCGCCCGTCAAGGTTTCGGCCAACAACGCTTGTCTTTCCATGATGCTGGCGGCCGCAACCGATGCTGCCGCCACGACCACCAAAGCCCCGATGATGGCGACGCCACGCTGTCGCACATTACATTTGCCAGCGGCATGGCGGCGTAGGCTGGGCGCGAACTTTCTCATGGCAGCAACACCACTTTACGATAGGTTTCCGTCACATCCTTGTGCTGGCGCACTATGGTTATTTCCAATCCGGTGGCGGCCAACTGGCTGACGGTGGTGTCGGGGGCGGACCAGCCCAGCCCCGGCACCCAGGCGCGTACCGCAAAGCTCTGAATCTGGCCCAACACCTCTTGACTGCCAACGGCCTGGGGCAAGGGCAGGGTGGCTGCGGCAGGCCCCACCGCGCGATGCAGTGCGTTGCCGATCTGCCCCCAGACGACTTGTTGCCAGGCACCGTCGCGTGCCGAGCGCAGCACGGTCAATACGGGATTGCTCCAGTGTATGCCGGGCGGTAGCAGGGTGGCCGCGTGCACTGCCGGTTCACCGGTGCTCGATTCATCGCTCGCTCCGGTGGTTTGGGCTATGGTGCTCCGGCCTGCCTGTGCCAGGATGCCGGCCGTGGCATGTTGGGTAATATCGCTTTCAAGCTGGCCCATCACGCGCATCAGCGCCAGTGTGTCGTTGGCGCTGGCGTTCAGTCGTTGGCTGGATCTTTCCACAAGATCCAGCGCCTGCCACGAAATGATGCTGAGCAGGGCCATGAGAGCCAGCGCGATCAATACCTCGATCAGCGTAAAGCCTTGCTGGTTCATGGCTGTCCGTGTCATGGCAGGGAAGACAGCAAGCCGTTCAACTCGGCCAATACCGGACCCTGCGCCAAGCGCACGCGCACAGTTGCCAGGCGAAAATTGCCATTGACGGTGGTTTGAAATTGCTGCTCGCAAACCAGGGCGAGAGGCCCTTGAGGGCAAGGTTCGGTGCTGCGGCCAGGAGGGGGAACGGCGCGTACCAGACGTAGTTCGGCCAATTTGTTTTCAGCGGCCTGCAGCGCCAGGCTGCGTTCCTGCATGCTCTGCGCGCCGCTGGCGCTGACGCCTAAGGCGCGTATGGTGGCGGCCAGCGCGATGCTAACGATGGCTAGCGCAATCAAGACCTCGATCAATGTAAAGCCGGCCTGGGTGTTGCGACGATTCATGGCAATACCTGATACTGTCCATTGCCCAGGCGTACAAGGCGAACGGTATGGGTGCCATCACGCAGCTCGATGGCCTGGGGGCCAGAGATCCATTCCGTATTGAATTCATTGAATCCTTGCGGCTGGATAAGCACTTCGATGGCGTTGTCGGGGGTCCAGTCACGAGGCCGCAGCGGGCTGGAGCTGGAAAAATTCGTGGCCTGCAAAGGGGCTTGTTGATTAGTCATTCCAGCAGGCAGGAACAGATCGCGTGGCGCCTGCACAAAGCGGTAACCCTGCTGGTCGTAAAGCCAGATGACCGGACGGCCGGCCTTGCGGGCTTCGGACTGAGCAAGGGCGAACAATTGCGCAAGCCGCTGCGCATCCTGACGCAAGGCCCGGGAGTCGCTGTCTGAAAACGCCGCCACGCTGATCGTGGCGGTGGCAATGCCGATAATAAGCAAGACAATCAATACCTCTATCAGCGAAAAACCCTGCTGCCTGGCCGTGGCCAGAGCTGGCAACGACTTCGAACCGCGTTGGGGCGCGGTGCGGGAAGTTGCCAGGGTCAATGCTGGATATGAGGCAAGGCTCGCCATCAGGCTATCTGGACCAGGAGCCGATATCTGTGTCGCCGTCTTCGCCGCCTGCGCGCCCGTCGGCACCCAGAGAAAAGACATCGATCTCGCCGTGCACGCCGGGATTCAGATACTGATAGGGCGTACCCCAGGGGTCATTGGGCAGGTGATCCATATACGAGCGTGTGCTTGAAGCCTGGCCACCCTGAGACTTGCCCGCCAGGGCCTCCAGACCCTGTTCTGCCGTGGGATAGCGACCGTTGTCTAGCCGATACAGTTTCAATGCCTGCATCAGCGCGCCAATGTCCTGGCGTGCCGCGACGGCGCGTGCCTGATCTGGCCTATCCATAAGATTCGGAACAATGAGTGCCGCCATTATGCCCATGATGACGACCACCACCATGATTTCAATAAGCGAGAAGCCCGACTGGCGGCTGGCTGCGGTAAGCTGTGCAGAGGATGTGCGGATCAGGATGTATTCTCCGTATAAAAAATTGACAATTGTTATTTTTTAGAACATTTTAGAATCATCCGCTTGGTTTGCAAGTGACAATATAGAGAATATGGAGCCCACATGGCTAACTTGGCCGCATTATCACGTACCGATGGCCCCGGCTTGCTACGCAACCTGGCTATCATGGCACTGACGGCCGGCATAGGAGTATGGAGCGCGCTATTGCTCGCACCCGCACCTGGGCATCTGCCGCCAACGCTAGACGCAAGCACGGCCTCGGGGCAGGATACCAGCGTGGCGGCCGGCTGGTTTGGCGGCAATGCCTTGCGTGTTCCCATTACCGTCACAGGCGTGATCTGGAGTGATGGCGGCCGTGCTGCTGCCTTGTTGTCGGTCAACGGCAGCCCGGCCCAGGCCTATCGGGTGGGCCAAACTCTTGCACCGGGAGTCAGCCTGGCCGGCGTCACAACCAATGGCGTATCTATAGATCAGGATGGCGTTATCGAAGAGCTTGCCATGCAGGAAAACCCGGCTGACCTGGTTCAGGGCTTCATCCCGGTTACCGAACCCTGACTTATTGCTGAAGCAAAGTGCCCATACCGTCTTTATCCAATACCTCTATGTTCAGTCCTTGCGCCATGACGGCAGGCAATGATAGGTATGATCGCCAGTGCATGATGTCTCTTCTAGTTTGTTTTTATGCTCTTGGTCTCCGGAGGTGAATGCTGCTCCAGACTCGATAGAATATGACAATTGGGCCTATTATTCATCCGATATTTCCCTGTCAAAGGGTAGTGGTAACATTGACCAACGATTGTCATCACACAGGAGAAGTAGCGTGAAAGGCTTTGTCCAGAACATTGAAAAACTTACCGTAGAAAACGATAATTTTCGTAAGGTGCTGTATACCGGCAAGCATATGCAGCTGGTCTTGATGACCTTGCAGCCCGGTGAGGAAATCGGTGCCGAAGTGCACGATACGCACGATCAGTTCTTCCGCCTGGAAGCAGGCAAAGGTCGCGTCATTATCGATGACAATACCTACGAAATCGAAGACGATGATGCCATCATCGTTCCGGCCGGCGCCAAGCATAATGTCATCAACACCGGCACCGAGCCGCTGCGCCTGTATACCTTGTATGGCCCGCCCGAGCACCGCGAAGGCGTGTTGCACGCCACCAAGGCCGACGAAAAAGAAGAGCATTTCGACGGTGTCACAACGGAATAGCGCTGCGCATGACTGAAGGATTAGCGAACGTCGTCGCCGATGACAGCGACATCACCCGCAAAGAGCTGCACTGGCGGCGGCGATATCCTGCAGGCATTGGTGGGGTTGCGGATAGGCCCCGGCTGGAGCACTGAACTGCGTAAGCGTCTGCCTGCCAGCGAGGCCTGTACGCATCTCAGGGAAATGATGATTCCCCTTGCCAGCGCAGCCTACCAGACCTTTTTCTCGGTACAGGACGACCAGGCCAGTCCTGTGGATATGGGTGAAAAGCCCAAGAAGATCGACAGTTGCTATGCCTACAATGCTAAGCGGGAACTGGTGCGCATGCATTGGCCGGAACATCATAAGCCCGGGGGGGAATAGAGTACGGCCCGAAGTACGCAATTGACTGCTGGCTGCCGAACGTGTCGGCAGCCAGTTCAACGCACTATGACTTCAAAGCAGGGCATTCACTTTCTTCAGGTGTCACGTAAGCATCCTTGGCGGGAATCGTTGCAATAACTTCCGACAAGTCCCATTCGCTTTTGCCATCTGTTTTCACCTTGAGCATGTACATATCATGCATCAATATGCCATCGGCTCGAATAGTGCCGCCTTTTGCAAAAAAGTCATCAATCTTCATTTCCCCCAGTTTGGTGCGAACGGCATCCGTTTCATCCGTGCCTGCTGATTCGATGGCCTTCAAATAAGCCGTAGTCGCGGAATACAGGGCGGCGTGTGGCCCGGTCGGGGCCGCATTATTGGAATACTCGGCATAACGCTTCTGCCAGTCTCGCGAGGCATCATCAAGATCCCAATACCAACTGCCGGTGTAACGCAGTCCCTTGGTAATATCCACGCCCATACTTTGTACGTCGGAGAGCAGAACCAGCATGCCAGCCAGCTCTTGTCCGGACGCTACGATGCCGAATTCGTTGGCTTGCTTGATGGCATTGATCGTGTCTGTTCCGGCATTGGCCAGGCCTATGACTTTGGCCCCCGACGATTGCGCCTGCAGCAAATATGAAGAGAAATCGGCAGTGTTGATAGGCACATTGACGGTTTGAATGACCTTCCCGCCCAGATCATTTACGACCCGTGCTGTATCTTTCGCCAATGCATGCCCGAAAGCATAGTCGGCTGCCAGAATAAACCAGGAATCACCGCCATCTTTTACGGTTGCCGAGGCGGTTCCGGTTGCCAGTGCATAGGTGTTGTAGCCATAGTGAATGCCGTATTTTGTACATGCCTTCCCGGTAAGATCAACGCTGCCGGGGCCGGTTCCAATGGTGATTTTTTTCTTTTGGAGCGCTAACTGTTGCACTGACAAGGCGACCGCTGAATTTGTCAGGTCAGTGATCATGTCAACCTGGTCTGTATCAAACCACTTACGCGCGGTGGCAGAGGCAACGTCGGCTTTGTTCTGGTGATCAGCATAGATAACTTCTATCTTCTTGCCCAGTACGGTGCCCCCGAAATCCTTGACCGCCATCTCTACGGCAGCCACTGCACCGGGGCCGCTGAATCCGCTAGAGTACATGCCCGACATGTCTCCAAGCACGCCTATCTTTACAACATCATCCGAGATGCCGGCAGCAACGCCACTTGCACTAAATGCGACTGCTATTGCGGCCGATACTGCTTTTAAACCAATTTTCAACATGTCATCCTTCCTTATTTTATTGTGATTAAATCGGTACTTATTATATGGTAATTGACTTCATCCATAACCCAAACAAATATCGTGATACGAGTTTTTTAAGATGTCCAAGCCTGCGATATTGTGATATTGGATTGATAGAGCCTCAGTCCTTGACCTTCCATCCATGGTAAGGTTTAAGCTATCTCTTATGTTGAGTAAATTCAAGCTAAGAGGGCAACCATGAATGCATTAATCAAAGGTGATCAGGCTGGGGCAGCGGTGATCAGCCTGTCTATCGATGGCATGACCTGTGCGTCCTGCGTTGGCCGGGTCGAGCGCGCCCTCAAGGGTGTGGCAGGCGTCTCAGAAGCCGTGGTGAACCTGGCGACCGAGCGCGCGACTATACGCGGACTGGCGTCCGCCGATACACTCATTGCCGCCGTAAAGCATGCAGGGTACGAGGCCCAGGCACGCGATGCCATTGCGTCAAGCGACGGCGACGAGACTATAGAAAAAAAAGAGGTTGAACGCACGGCACTCAAGCGCAACCTGCTGTTGTCCGCCGTGCTGGCGCTGCCGGTGTTCATCATCGAAATGGGATCCCACCTGATTCCTGGCGTGCATGCGCTTGTCGAGCGCACCATCGGTATGCAATCAAGCTGGTATTTGCAGTTCATCCTGACCACGCTGGTGCTAGCCATTCCGGGTCGGGTCTTCTATGCCAAGGGTTTTCCGGCGTTGCTGCGTTTAGCGCCCGACATGAACTCTCTGGTGGCGGTTGGCACCCTGGCCGCTTATGCGTATTCCGTAGTCGCTACCTTCTTGCCTGGTTTGCTGCCGGCCGGAACGGTGAATGTCTATTATGAAGCGGCCGCCGTCATCGTGACGCTGATCCTGCTGGGCCGCTATCTTGAAGCGCGCGCCAAGGGCCGAACTTCGGAAGCCATCACACGCCTTGTCGGCCTGCAGCCCAGGGTCGCACGTGTCTCACGCGGTGGCCAGGTCATCGAGATCCCCATTGCGGAGCTTGTCTCGGGCGATATTGTCGAAGTGCGGCCCGGCGAACGTGTGCCGGCGGATGGCGAAGTCGTCGATGGTCAGAGCTATGTGGATGAATCCATGATCACGGGCGAACCCATTCCCGTCGAAAAATCTGTCGGCAGCGAAGTTGTTGGCGGCACGGTGAATCAGACAGGCGCTTTCACGCTACGCGCAGCCGCTGTGGGCGGGCAAACCGTGCTGGCGCAAATCATACGTTTGGTCGAACAGGCGCAAGGTTCCAAACTGCCGATACAGGCTGTCGTGGATAAGGTCACGATGTGGTTTGTGCCAGCGGTCATGGCCGCTGCGGCGCTTACTTTCATTGTGTGGCTTATCTTTGGCCCGACGCCCGCCATGACCTTTGCCCTGGTTAATGCTGTAGCGGTACTGATTATTGCCTGCCCTTGCGCGATGGGGCTGGCCACACCTACTTCGATCATGGTCGGCACGGGCCGTGGTGCCGAGCTGGGCGTGTTATTTCGCAAGGGCGAAGCGCTACAGCTTTTGAGGGACGCCAAGGTCGTAGCAGTGGACAAGACCGGCACACTGACCGAAGGCCGGCCAGAGCTTACCGATCTGGAGCTTGCTGAAGGTTTCGAGCGTGCACCAGTGCTGGCCCGCATCGCGGCAGTGGAGTCACGCTCCGAGCATCCCATCGCACGCGCCATTGTCCAGGCTGCCAGGCAAGAAGGCCTTGTCGTACCCGGTCTGACCGACTTCGACTCTGTCACTGGCATGGGCGTGCGTGCAAACGTGGATGGCGCTCGTGTAGAGGTCGGCGCCGATCGCTATATGCGTGAACTGGGGCTAGATGTTGGCGTGTTCGCCGCAACGGCCGATCGGCTAGGCAAGGAAGGCAAGTCGCCCTTGTATGCGGCAATAGACGGGCGCCTGGCGGCCATCGTCGCAGTGGCCGATCCCATCAAGCCATCCACGCCTGCCGCCATTGCGGCCCTGCATCAGCTGGGGCTTAAGGTCGCCATGATTACGGGTGATAATGAAATCACCGCGCGGGCGATTGCGGCTCGCCTGGATATCGACGAAGTCGTTGCCGAAGTCCTGCCTGCCGGCAAGGTCGACGCGGTTCGTCGTCTGAAGGCCGAGCATGGCGGCGTTGCATTTGTGGGCGATGGCATCAACGATGCGCCGGCGCTGGCCGAAGCTGACGTGGGGCTGGCTATTGGCACTGGCACCGATGTTGCCATGGAAGCGGCCGATGTCGTGCTGATGTCAGGCAGTCTGCAGGGTGTGCCCAACGCCATTGCCTTGTCGAAAGCAACGATAGGCAACATCCGGCAGAACTTGTTCTGGGCTTTTGCCTACAACACGGCACTGATTCCGGTGGCGGCGGGCGCGCTGTATCCCGCTTATGGTGTGTTGCTTTCGCCCATCTTTGCTGCAGGCGCCATGGCGCTATCCAGTGTGTTTGTCCTGGGTAACGCGCTGCGCCTGCGCCGTTTCCAGGCACCCATGGCAGCATCGGGCGCCGATCAATAAACAGGGAAGGGCAGTCATGAATATTGGTGAAGCATCCAAAGCGACCGGCGTATCGGCCAAGATGATTCGTTACTACGAAGAAACAGGCCTGGTTCCGCCGGCCCAACGTACTTCTTCGGGTTATCGCGTTTATTCCGATGCGGATATTCATAGGCTGCACTTCATACGACGGGCGCGCGACTTGGGGTTTGCCGTAACCGAGATCAGCGATCTACTCAATTTATGGGGCGACAGCTCGCGCCAAAGCGGCGATGTGAAGCGCCTTGCGCAAGCGCATATCGCCAAGCTACAGGAGAAGATAAATGGTCTGCGGCAAATGGCCGACACCTTACAGACGCTGATTGCGTGCTGTGCCGGCGACGAGCGGCCCGACTGCCCGATCTTGGCCAACCTGGAACGGCCAGTCAATGATGTGGGCGAGGTTCAGGCGCGTATGGGCGCCGTGAATCGTCGCCAAAAGTAAATATGCTCATTAACCAAGGAGCCTATAGCAGAAGTGCTTGAGCGATGAACCAGCTAGATGCGTCAATTTTCTATATCGTTCCAGCCGCCTCCAAGCGCTTTGTATAGCGTTACATGGTTGCTGTTTTTCGACATACGCAGTGTGATCAAGTTTTGCTGAGCGGCATAGAGACTACGCTGAGCGTCAAGTACATTTAAATAGCTGTCGATTCCCCGTTGATAACGGGCATTGGACAAGGCGTGGTTGTCGGCCGAAGCGTCCACAAGTGCGGTCTGCGCGGCAAGTTGCTCATCGAGGGTACCTCGTTGCGCCAAGGCATCGGCCACTTCACGAAAAGCGGCCTGAATTGCTTTTTCGTATTGCGCCTGAGCGATATCGCGATCCACTTGGGAAACTCTAAGGTTGGCGCGATTGCGGCCGCCCTCGAAAATTGGTAACTGCAACTGCGGTATGAAACTCCAGAAGCCGGTTCCGCCATCAAAAAGATTAGATAGTGCACTGCTGGTGGTTCCGGCCGATGCCGTCAGGCTGATACGCGGAAAAAAGGCGGCGCGGGCGGCCCCGATATTGGCGTTGGCCGCCTGAAGCAAGCGTTCGGCCTCCAGCACGTCAGGGCGGCGCAGCAAGACTTCGGAGGGTATGCCTGCATTCAATTGCGTCAGCGTGATGCGACCATCGTTTTGTGCACGCGGCAGCAAATCATCGGACACCTGGCCGCCCACCAGTAAAGTCAGTGCGTTTTTATCCTGTGCTATCTGGCTCGTAAAACTCGCCACATCGACACGCGCCGATTCCACCAACGTTTGCGCTTGGCGCAGATCCAGCATCGACGCCGCACCTAGCTCGTGGCTGCGGCGTATCAGGTCATAGGATTTTTTTTGGCTTGCCAATGTATGTTGCGCTAACTGCAGCCGCTCGTAATCGGCACCCAGCGTCAAATAGGCATTGGCCACTTCCGCCACCAACGTCAACTGCACGGTCTTGCGAGACTCTTCTGTCGCCAGATAGCGCTGCAGGGCATCTTCATTCAGACTGCGCACACGACCGAACAAATCAAGTTCGTACGCACTGGTGCCGATTCCCGCACTGTATTGGCGGTTGATGCCCGCCTCACCGCTAGGATTCAGATCCGCCGGCAAACGCTGGCTGGTGCCCTCGCCATTTATTCCGATGGAAGGGAAGGAGTCGGCTCTTTGGATCTGATACTGCGCCCGCGCGCGCTCAATGTTCAAGGCGGCGACTCGAAGATCTCGGTTATTTTCCAGCGCTAGCCTGACGACTTTCTCAAGTTTTTCGTCTGTGATGAAATCCTGCCAGGCTATGTCGGCGGCTGCCATGGCCCCCTGCGCCGACGACGTATCTGCGTTGGATTGATAAGACGGTCCGGTCGGCCATGCGGCGTCGGCCGGTGACGCCGGCCGCTCGTAGTTCGGCGCCATGCTGGTGCAGCCGGCCAACAACAGCGCCACGGCCAGGGATGTCAAAGTTAATTGTTTCATGTTAAATCTCGTTGGTCGATGGCGTTGCGGCGGAGTCAGACGATGGAACATCTGCATTTTTCTTGGAGAACAGTTTCCGCACCACGACAAAGAACATAGGAATAAAGAAAATACCCAATACCGTCGCCGCTATCGTCCCGCCCAGCACTCCCGTGCCAATTGCATTCTGGCTGCCTGAACCGGCGCCGGTCTTGATGGCCAAAGGAAGCACTCCAAGCCCGAAGGCGATCGAGGTCATCAAGATAGGTCGCAAGCGCAGTTTTGCTGCCTCGAGCGCCGCCTCGACCAAGCCCATCCCCTCATCCATCAGGTCCCGGGCAAACTCAACAATCATGATGGCGTTCTTGGCCGCCAACCCAATCGTTACCAATAACCCCACCTGGAAATACACGTCGTTCGACATGCCTCGGCCGGTCGCGGCCATCAGCGCGCCCAAGACACCTAATGGCACCACCAACATCACGGCGAATGGAATGGACCAGCTTTCGTACAAGGCAGCCAGGCACAGGAAGACAACGATCAATGAAATGGCATAGAGAGCAGGCGCCTGCGATCCAGACATGCGTTCCTGATAAGACAAGCCTGTCCATTCGACGGTAAAGCCCGACGGCAATTGCGCTGCGATTTCCTCAATAGCCGCCATGGCATCACCCGAGCTTACGCCAGGGGCGGGTTCGCCCTGAATCTGCATGGCCGGAATGCCGTTATATCGCTCCAGACGCGGAGACCCGTATTCCCAATGTGCTGTGGCGAAGGCCGAGAACGGCACCATTTCGCCCGACGCGTTGCGTGCATACCATTTTTGTAGGTCTTCGGGCACCATGCGCGAGTTTGCTTCGGCTTGCACATATACCTTTTTGATCCGGCCTTTATCGATAAAGTCGTTGACGTAGGTGCCGCCCCAGGCACTGGACAAAGTGCTGTTGACTTGATCCATGCTTAAGCCCAAAGCGCCCGCCTTGGCCTGATCAATCTCGATACGATACTGTGGCGTGTCGTCCTGCCCGTTGGCTCGCACCGCAATCAGGTTCGGATTCTCTGCTGCCAAGGCAAGCAACTGGTTGCGGGCCTGGGTCAGTTGCTCGTGCCCTTTTCCAGAGCTGTCTTGCAGATACATATCAAAGCCCTTGGCGTTGCCCAGTTCAAGCACAGCGGGCGGCGCAAAGGCAAAAACGATCCCATCTTTAATTTGCGACAACGCACCCATGGCGCGATCGGCAATCGCCATGGCGCCGTTTTCCGAACCCGGTCGCTCGTCCCAGTCTTTTAAGCGTATGAAGCCCAGCCCCGTATTTTGCCCTGCGCCGGCAAAACTGAAACCTGCCACGGTAAAGACCGATTCCACATTGTCTTTTTCATTCTCTGAAAAATACGCGTCCACTTTATCGAGAGATGCCAGCGTACGCTCTTGCGTGGCGCCAGCGGGCAGCAGCACCTGGGTAAACAAGATGCCTTGATCTTCGTCGGGCAGGAACGACGTGGGCATTCTAATAAACAGCACGGCGGCAACGGCCACGAGCGCCAAGAAAATGAGCAAATAACGCGTACTGCGCGCAATAACCCGGCCGACTATCGATTGATACTTCAAGGTACCGCGATCAAATGTACGGTTGAACCAGGTAAAGAATCGCCCGCGGGGGGCATGCTCACCCTTGACCACAGGCTTAAGCATCGTGGCACAAAGCGCTGGCGTCAGGATAATGGCCACCAGGACGGACAGCCCCATGGCGGACACGATTGTAATGGAAAACTGACGGTAGATCACCCCTGTGGAGCCGCCAAAAAAGGCCATAGGCACCAACACCGCCGAGATCACCAGGCCGATGCCGACCAGCGCACCGGTAATTTGATCCATGGACTTGCGCGTGGCCTCTAATGGCGACAAACCTTCTTCGGTCATTAAGCGCTCGACGTTTTCGACCACCACAATGGCATCATCGACCAGCAAGCCTATCGACAGCACCACGCCGAACAGGGTCAGCGTGTTAATAGAAAAACCGAAGGCAGCCAAAATGCCGAAAGTGCCTAGCAAAACCACCGGAACGGCAATCGTAGGAATGATCGTGGCCCTGATGTTTTGCAAAAACAGATACATCACCAGGAAAACCAGAACGATGGCCTCGATCAGGGTGGAGACCACGCCCGAAATCGACACTTCGACGAAGGGCGTCGTGTCAAAGGCGATCACCGATTTCATGCCATCGGGAAAAGACTTTTCCAGTTCGCTTATTTGGCTTTTGATCGCCTCCGCCGTCTCAAGCGCGTTCGCGCCTGTCGCCAGTTTGAAACCCAAGCCGGCGGATGGCAGGCCGTTGTAGCGAGCCACTATGTTGTAATTTTCGCTACCCATTTCAATGCGGGCGACATCGCGCAACCTTACCGAAGCGCCGTCCGGCGTGGTGCGCAACAGAACTGCGCCAAACTCTTCGGGCGTTTGCAGCAAGGTTTGCGAGGTAATTGTGGCATTGATTTGCTGTCCGGGTACGGAAGGCGTCGCGCCTAATTGCCCAGCCGATACCTGCGCGTTCTGCGCCTGAATCGCACTGACGACATCGGCGGGAACAAGGCTGTAGCTATGCAGCTTGTTTGGATCAAGCCACACGCGCATCGAATACTGACTACCGAACACCTGCACTTCGCCCACGCCGTCAACGCGGCTCATCGGGTCTTGCAGATTGGCTACAGCATAGTCGCCCAAGTCCGTAGCGGTCATTTTGCCGTTTTCCGAAATCAGACCGACCACCATAAGGAAGTTGGCGGTCGACTTGGTCACGATAACGCCCTGGCGTTGAACCTCTTCGGGCAGCATCGGGGTCGCGATGGAGAGCTTATTTTGCACCTGCACCTGGGCAATATCAGGATCGACTCCGGCTTCGAAGGTAATCGTGATATTCATGCTGCCCGACGAATCGCTGGTCGATGACATGTAATTCATGCCATCGATCCCTTTCATTTGCTGCTCGATCACTTGCGTGACCGTATCTTGCAGTGTCTGGGCCGAGGCACCGGGGTACGTAGCTGAAATAGTGACTTGCGGTGGGGCAATCGCGGGGTACTGCGCGATCGGCAAGCCTAAAATGGAAAGCCCGCCCGCCAGCATGATCACCAAGGCGATGACCCACGCGAAAATCGGACGATCAATAAAAAATCGTGACATGGTTTATGTGTTCCTGGGGTTGTGCCGGTCGATTAGCCAGCCGTCGATATGGCGGCTGTGGAGAGCGGGGCGGTTGGGGCGTTCAGCTCGACAACATTAACGACGGCCCCCGGGGATGCCTTTTGTACGCCTTCGACGATG
This sequence comes from Alcaligenaceae bacterium, assembly GCA_013416405.1. GTDB lineage: Bacteria > Pseudomonadota > Gammaproteobacteria > Burkholderiales > Burkholderiaceae_B > Pusillimonas_C. The sequence goes on along the minus strand of JACCET010000001.1, from coordinate 472,278 downwards.
ACTCGCTCGCCGGCCTTGATACCGTCTTCTACTAGCCATTGGTCACCGATCGTGCGCGTGGCCTTGAGAACCCGGGTTTCCACCTTCCCCTCGGCATCGACGAGCAACGCCGTGGCATTCCCCTTGGAATCGCGTGTCACGCCTTGCTGCGGCACCAATATGGCCTGCGCTCGCACGCCCTCTTGGAGGATGGCGCGTACATACATACCCGGCAGCAGTTGCTGATCAGGATTCGGAAAGACCGCGCGTAACGTGACCATGCCCGTACCAGGATCAACGGATACATCCGAGAACTGCAGCTCGCCGCTATGGCTGTAGACGGTTCCGTCTTCCAGTATCAGTTGGACCTTGGCACGCGCTTGTTCGCTACTGGTCAGTGAACCGGAGGCCAGCGCCTTGCGTAGACGCAACAGTTCGACGCTCGACTGCGTCACGTCGACATAGATGGGGTCGAGCTGTTGAATCTTTGCCAATGGAGCGGCTTGGCTCGCTGAAAGCAACGCTCCTGGGGTAATCGCCGATTGACCAATACGGCCAGAAATTGGCGCCTTGATCGCGGTATAACCCAGATTAATGGCGGCCATGTCCAGGGCTGCGCGAGCTGAAGCCACGTCCGCCTGGGCTTGCCGCAACTCGGCTACAGCTTGGTCATTATCTTGCTTGCTGACCGCATCAATCTTGACTAACTCTTTATAGCGGGCCGCCCGTAAACTGACCACCTTCAGATTGGCCTGGGCTTTGGCCAGGGCTGCCTTGGCGCTATTGTGGCTCGCCTGATAAGTAGCCCGATCAATCTCATACAGCGTTTCACCGGCTTTTACATCGCTGCCTTCTTTAAATAATCGTTTTTTAACAATGCCGCCCACCTGCGGCCTGACCTCAGAGATCAGATAAGCACTCGTTCTCCCTGCCAGCTCGGTAGTGAGCGCCACCGATTGAGGCGTGATGGTCTGCACACTAACTTCTGGCGGGAGGGCGGATTGCTCGGTCCGAGGCTGGCTGCAGCCGACAACCACAAAGGCACCGGCGGTGATAACAAGCGATTTGAGTAGCGGGTGGATGCGGAAGTGCTTCATTAGGACTCAGTTTTTTTGGTTGCGATGTGTGGGAAGTACGTTTCCGGAGCGAGTCCTCTTTGCGGAGCTCAGCAATATAAGTACCGTACTGTTCGGTCAGTTTAAGCTTGACAAAGCGGTCCCGTCAAGTAAAACTGTACAGGTCGGTACTATAAATAAACACGGATCAGCGATGAGAGTTAAAAGTGAAACCCGCCGCGAGGCCATGCTGGAGATTGCACTAGACCTATTTCGCGAAGTAGGGTTCGACGCGGCATCCATGTCACAAATTGCTGCTCGCGTGGGCGGATCAAAAGGGACGCTCTACAATTACTTTTCGTCCAAAGAAGAGTTGTTGCTTGAAGCCATGCTGGCCTCCGCAGAAAAATATGCCCAGGAATTGCGGATACTGCTACAACAATCAGACGATTTCTCTACACAGTTGCATAATTTTGTCGCCTCTTTGCTTAAGCTGATTAACTCACCAGAGACCACACAAATACTCAGGGTGGCCATCTCAGTGGGTGGCACCACGGACATCGGCAAGCGCTTCTACGAGATGGCTAACTATAAACCCTGGATGGACGTTGCCGATGTTCTGCAGCGGGAAATAAGTCGAAGAAACTTGCCGCTCGCCGACCCTGACCAGATGGCTATGCACTTACGCGACCTGTGCCATACTGATTTGATTCGCAATCTGCTTGGCGCAGGCCATGAGATGAACGATGAGGAAACGCAGAGCAAGGCTGCCTACATTGTGAGTGTTTTTCTTCGGGCTTACGGCATCACTCAATAAACGTGCCATTGCCGGGCCAACACAGCCCGGCAGAGATCATGGCAATGCCAGGTTCCGTAAATCGACGCCGATTGGAATCCCGCACGTCTAGGCACCCAAACGTACAGCAAGTGCGGCCAGGGTAACCAGCAACACGGGCAAGGTCAGCACAATACCCACTTTGAAGTAGTACCCCCACGTGATCGTCATCCCTTTGCGTGCCAGCACGTGCAGCCACAGCAGCGTGGCCAGGCTGCCGATGGGGGTAATCTTGGGGCCCAGATCGCTGCCAATCACATTGGCGTAGATCATGGCTTCTTTGACCACGCCCGTGGCCTGGCTGGCGTCAATGGAAAGCGCCCCCACCAAGACGGTGGGCATATTGTTCATGATGGACGAAAGCAGGGCGGTAAGCACACCGGTGCCCAAGGTCGCCGCCCATATACCGTGGCTGGCCAAATAGTCCAGCAAGCCGGCAATCATTTCCGTCAATCCGGCATTGCGCAGCCCATAGACAACCAGATACATGCCCAGCGAGAAAATGACGATGGGCCAGGGCGCTTCACGGACGACTTTGCGCGTGCTGATTTTGTGCCCGCGTCCAGCCACGATAAGCAATGCCAGTGCCCCCAGGGCTGCGATGGCACTGACCGGGATGCCAAAACCCTCAAGCGTAAAAAAACTGACCAATAGCAGCCCCAGTACGACCCAGCCCGCACGAAAGGTCGCCAGATCGCGAATCGCCGTTTTAGGGTCTTTGAGCTGACTATCGTCGTAATGAGCCGGAATGCTGCGGTAGAAATACAGCAACAGAACCAGCAGGGTGGCGGCAACGGACACAACGTTGACCGGAACCATGACTGCGGCATATCGGGCAAAGCTGATATCGAAGAAATCCGCCGAAACAATATTGACCAGGTTGGATACGATGAGCGGCAGGCTAGCCGTGTCGGCAATAAAGCCTGCCGCCATAACGAAGGCCAGTGTTGCGGCGGGCGTGAACCCTAATGCTAAGAGCATGGCCATGACGATGGGCGTCAGAATCAAGGCAGCGCCGTCATTGGCAAAGAACGCCGATACCACGGCCCCCAGCAAGACAATCAGCGCGAATAATCGCCGGCCATGACCGCCGCCCCATCTGGCCACATGCAGCGCTGTCCATTCAAAAAAGCCCGCTTCGTCCAGGAGCAGGCTGATAATGATAATCGCCACAAAGGTGGCGGTTGCGTTCCAGACAATCTGCCAGACGACGGGTATGTCGCTGAAGCTGACCGCGCCGAAAGCCAGCGCCAGCACGGCGCCGATTGAGGCGCTCCAGCCAATGTTCAAGCCGCGCGGCTGCCAAATGACCAGCACAATGGTGACAATAAAAATCAATAGCGCTGTAAGCACGTGAGAACTCTCTTTACGACAAAAGGGGGAGGCGCCCCAAGGGGAGGGGGCATTGGATAATGAAAGTGTGGGTTAACCAATACGCGGGAAAGTGTTGCGCTAAGGAAAAAGCTCGCCAACGCGATCGAGCTCGGCCTTTAAGCGTGTCGGATCATTCCTCAAGTCGGTGAGCGGTAACGCCAGAAATGCTTCAATGCGGGTGCGCAAGATGCGGTACGCCGTATCGAATGCATTGTCGATTTCTTCGTCGGTGCCCGTAGCATGAGCAGGATCCTCAACGCCCCAATGAGTCCGTATGACCGGTCCCAGATACGCCGGGCAGGTTTCGCCTGCTGCACTGGCACAGACCGTGACAACCACGTCAGGCGTGTGCGGCAAGTTATCCCAAGACTTGCTGAAATAGCCGTCTGTTGAAATGCCTTCGCGCACAAGCAACGCTAAAGACCTATGGTGTACTTGGCCTGTGGGCTGGCTACCGGCGCTCATGGCACTCCAGCCGGCGGGAGCGAGGTGATTGAAAGTGGCTTCAGCCAGGATGGAGCGGCACGAATTACCCGTGCACAGGAAAAGGACGTTCATATATGCGGTACACAAAAGAAGGGAAGAGTGTTCGTCAAAGGAGCCTTGGGCCCGCGAAAGGGCTCGCGCTGAATCAGCCCGAGCCCTTATTGCTTGCGAACTCATCCCAGCTTTTGCTGCGTAAGCCTTCAACGGGTAGTCGAGCGGATTGAAGGACTTCAATAGTAAGGGGGTTTACCTGAGGGCCGGGCCGGCTGCCCGCGCTGTACGCCCGAAAGCGATCACGACCGAAATTATTAAGTAGTACTTCGGCCATAATGCTGCGTGCCGAATTGCCTGTGCAAAGAAACAGTGTGTTATAGACCTTATCCGACATGGTGCAGAGGTTCCTCTGTTGAGTGTCGCCGGCGTAATGGCCAGCGCATGAATGAATGGTTAAGAGTGGGTTTTCTGGGTAACAGCACAGGCATCGACCTTTACTGGCGAGCATGGATTCCCGCCGCAGCAGTTATCGGTCAGATAGGACAAAAGTGTGTTCATGGCTTCGTACTCGGCCGAATAAAATACAAAACGGCCTTCTTGACGTGACGACACCAGTCCTGCATTGACCATTTCCTTCAGATGAAAGGAGAGCGAGGAGGGCGCAATCCCCACCAGTTCCGACAATTGCCCTGCCGGCAGACCGGCTGGACCGGCCTGCACCAAGTAGCGATAGGCTTCCAGGCGAGACTCGTGGGCGATGGCGGCCAGCGCGCGAACTATACTTTTCGTTTTCATTGATCAATAATACTCGAAATGTTAAAATAATGAAATTGTTATGAGCACTATCACGATCTACCACAATCCCGACTGCGGCACCTCCCATCTTGCACCACCCAGTACTTTTTTCTATTAGTTTGAGAATGTTGATGACCAGTTATTCTTCACCGGCTGATTTGACCTTGCCCATAGCCGACGAGACCCTCTTGGATACGCCCACTCATGACAAGCTTTCCTTGTCGGGTGGGGCAACGCACCCGCCCCGTATTCTTTTACTGTACGGTTCGCTGCGTGAGCGCTCATATAGTCGTTTGCTTACCGAAGAGGCGGCGCGCATACTGAACCGCTTGGGTGCCGAGACCCGGATTTTCGATCCAGATGGGCTACCGCTGCCCGATAGTGTTCCTGCCGATCATCCTAAAGTCCTTGAGCTGAGGGAACTGTCGAATTGGTCGGAAGGGCAAGTGTGGTGCAGTCCCGAACGCCACGGGACCTTGACGGGTGTGTTCAAAAGTCAGATCGATTGGCTGCCCCTGGAATTGGGAAGCGTGCGCCCGACCCAAGGCCGCACTTTGGCTGTCATGCAGGTCAGCGGTGGATCCCAATCCTTTAACGCGGTCAATGCGCTGCGGGTGCTGGGTCGTTGGATGCGGATGGTAACAATACCGAATCAATCATCTGTGGCAAAGGCCTTCCAGGAGTTCGATGAAAACGGGCGCATGAAGCCCTCGGCTTACTACGATCGCGTCGTCGACGTGATGGAGGAGCTCATGAAGTTCACCCTGTTGGTTCGAGACCGCAGCGACTATCTAACAGACCGCTATAGTGAACGCAAAGGGGTAGCAGCAGAGGTGGCCCGGCTGGCAGATCAAGCCATGGCTCAGGAAGCAGAAGCGACTGAGAGTTGATCTTTCGCGTTGCCGCTCATCCTTGACATCCGGCTAAATAACAAGGCATCTGAGCGAAGCCAACGAATAGGTATGTAAGCGTCAATACAATACTTTACATAATACACATTATGCGTATTAATATGCTGCCTTCTTGTCTATCTACTCAAGTCTTCGTTCGCCTGTAGAACTTTGACCGCTACGCCGTCTCACGCAACAGATTTCTGGCAATAACCAATTGCTGGATCTGGGTCGAGCCTTCAAAGATGCGAAACAGGCGCACGTCGCGGTAAAAGCGCTCGATCCCGTATTCCGAAAGATAGCCTGCTCCGCCAAAAACCTGCACGGCGCGGTCAGCAACGCGGCCACACATTTCCGAGGCAAACATTTTGGCGCAGGCCGCTTCGGTGCTGACGCTCAGTCCGTCGTCACGTCGGCGTGCGGCGTCCAGCACCATGGATTTTGCCGCGTAGATTTCGGCATGGCTGTCGGCCAGCATGGCCTGCACCAACTGGAATTCGGCGATGGGCTTGCCGAATTGTTTGCGCTCGCGCGCATAGACAATGGCATCGCGCAGCATGCGCTCGGCGGCGCCCACACTAGTAGCGGCGATATTGATACGGCCTTTGTCCAGCACCTTCATGGCCGTCTTGAAGCCCAGGCCTTCCTGGCCGCCTATCAGGTTGCTGGCGGGTACACGCACGTTATCGAATATCACATCGCAGGTGTGGGCACCCTTGTGCCCCATTTTCTTGTCAGTAGCACCCAAAGTCAGGCCGGGCATGTCTTTTTCCACGATGAATGCGGAAATACCCTGGGCACCCTTGCTGGCCGGATCACTGCGTGCCATGACTGTGAAGATTCCGGCTTCGGGGGCATTGGTGATGTAGCGCTTGGTTCCGTTCACGATGTAATGCTCGCCGTCTTTCACGGCGGTGGTGCGCAGACTTGCCGCATCCGAGCCGCTGTCGGGCTCGGTCAGGGCAAACGAACCTATGATTTCGCCGCTGGCGAGGCGTGACAGATAGCGTTCTTTTTGAGCCTGGGTGCCATCAAGGACTATGCCTTGCGCCCCTATTCCGTTGTTGGTAGCGAACAAAGAGCGAAAGGCAGGCGAGGTTTGCGCAACGGCGAACCCGGCCATGACTTCCTCTTCCATGGTCAGGCCCATGCCGCCATATTCCTCGGGTATCGACATGCCAAATAAACCCAGCGCCTTCATTTCGGCGACCAGATCGTCAGGGATCTGGTCGGTTTCCGCCACCTGGGATTCCATGGGTACCAGGCGCTCAGCAACAAAGCGCGAAATGCTGGCCAGCAACAAGGTAAGTGTTTCGGGATCTCTGATCATGTCGATGTCCTGATGAGGTTTTAGGTTTACTTGGCGTACTTGCGGAAATCGGGTTTGCGCCTTTCGCGAAAGGCGTTGCCCCCTTCCGCAGACTCTTCAGTCTGGTAATACAGCTTGAGCGCGTGCATGGCCAGTCCGCCCATCCCCCGCAGCATCTCGGTATCGACGTTGAATGACTTCTTGGCCAGGGCCAGCGCAGTCGGACTCTTTTCCACAATTTCATCGCACCATTGCCTGACCTCGGCATCCAGCTGGTCAGCGGGTACCACGCGGTTGACCAGGCCCATTTCCAGGGCTTCTTGCGCGGTGTATCGCCGGCACAGATACCAGATCTCGCGGGCCTTCTTTTCGCCGACCACACGGGCAAGCAAGGCCGTGCCAAAGCCCGGATCCACAGATCCGACCCTGGGGCCAGCCTGTCCGAGTTGCGCCGTATCCGAAGCAATTGCCAGGTCGCAGACCGTAACCAGCACATTGCCGCCACCTATCGCATAGCCATTGACGCGGGCGATCACCGGCTTGTTACAGTCACGTATTGCACTGTGCAGCTCTTCTATGGGCAAGCCGATCACGCCACGACCACCGTAGCCGCCCTCCTGGGTGCCCTGGTCTCCTCCGGTGCAAAACGCCTTATCGCCTGCGCCCGTCAGCACCACGACACCTACTTCACGATCAAAGTCGGCATCCTTGAATGCACTGATGAGCTCTTCGCAAGTGTTGGCTGTAAAGGCGTTATAGGCTTTCGGACGGTTGATGGTGATGGTTGCGATTCCGTCGGCCTTGGTATAGATGATGTCGCTGTAGTTCATGATGGTTCCTTCAAAAATCAAATGGACGGCTGGACTTAGCCGGCCATGGTAAGGCCGCCCGAAACACTCAGGACTTGCCCCGTGATAAAGGCAGCGTCGTCGCTGGCCAGGAAGACAATGGCACCCGGCAGGTCGTCGGGCTGGCCCAGCCGGCCAAAAGGTATGGCCCGGGTCAGGCCTTGGCGCAGTTTGTCGCCCTGCTCTCCTTCTCCGGCAAAATCGGCAAACAAGGCCGTATCGGTTGGCCCTGGGCAAACGACGTTGATATTGATTTTCTTGCGGGCCAGTTCTCTGGCCATGGTCTTGGAAAAAGCAATCATTCCGCCCTTGCACAAGGCGTATACCGCCTCGCCGCTGGATCCGACACGCCCCGCATCGGAGGCAATATTCACCACGCGCCCGGCGCCGCGCGCCGACATGCCTGTCAGGACGGCGTGGTGCATGTGCAGGGAGCCGTACAGGTTGACGGCCACTATTTGTTCCCACAGCGCCTTGTCGGTGGAAAGAAAGCTGCCGGCGCGGTCCCAGCCGGCATTGTTGACCAGGACGTCTATGGGCCCCAGGCTGGCTTCGATTGCTGCAACACCCGCAATGACCGCAGCTTGCTGGGTCAGATCCATGACAAACGGCTCGGCCTTGCCGCCGGCGGCGATGATGGCCTGCGCCACGGTGGTCGCAGCCTCAAGATTGATGTCGACGACCGCCACAACAGCGCCCTCTTGGCCAAAACGCCTGCAGGTGGCCGAACCTATGCCACCACCGCCACCCGTTACCACGACCACCTTGTTATTTAATCCACGCATATTGATCTCCGGTTATAAGTTCGAAACTGTTCGCTACTTCGTGCTGACTTCCATTACCATGGCTATCATTACTTAAATTCGTCTTGGCTTATTCAACCGATGACTGACCTTCGCCACGAAAAAAATCACGCTGTTCACGAGATCAACAACCGATTGTTCTTTCGCTTTTTTCAGGCGGCCAATACCTTGCACACCAAGGGCACGCAGGCAATTGAGCATCTGGGCGTCACCACGCAGCAATGGTCTGTTCTGGGCGCGCTGTCGCGGCCGCAGGCAAGCGATGGCATGTCCATCAATGATTTGTCGCACTTCCTGCTGGTCAGCCGCCAGAACCTGACTGGCGTTCTGTCGCGCCTGGAACGCGATGGATTGATAGAGCGTGTGCTCAGCCCCGACGACCGGCGCTTGCGTAAGATCAGGCTTAGCCAGAACGGCAATGAACTGTGGCACAAGCTGCAAGAGCCTATTCATGATTTCTATGCTCAGGCCCTGAAAGATTTGTCGTTTGACGACCGGTTGGCATTTATCCATTACATTACCAAGCTGCAGGCAAATATGTCGAAAGTCTGAGCTAGTGTCCTGTTTGGTTCGCCAAACAGGACACTAGCTCAGGTAAGGCGCACCCCAGATTTTTCACGAGCAATCACCATCTTCATGATGTTGGCCGTGCCATCACCAATCTGCAATCCCAGTACGTCTCGATAGCGCTGCGCAAACGGGTAATCGCTGGAATACCCGCCGTGGCCATGTGTAAGCAGGCACTGGTGAATGATTTCGCAGGCCAGTTTTGGTGCCCACCACTTGCACATCGCCGCTTCCGCCGAATGAGGCAGATTGTTGTCCTTAAGCCAGAGCGTGCGCAGGCAGTGCCAGCGCAGCGACTCCAGATAGGTTTCGGACTCGGCAAGCGGAAAGCTGACACCTTGTCGCTGAATGATGGGCTGACCAAACGTTTCGCGACCTTTGGCATATTCCCACGCAGCATCCAACGATGCACGCGCCACCCCCAGGCATTGCAGACCTATGAGCGCACGGCTGTAGTCAAAGCCTTGCATGACCTGGACGAAGCCCTGCCCTTCCTGGCCCAACATATGATCCAGGGGCACACGAACATCATCAAAAAATATAGATCCACGTCCAACGGCCCGTGTGCCGACGTCGTCAAATGCACTGCGGGAAATGCCGGGAAGATCCAGAGGAACCAGGAAGGCGCTAATGCCTCTGGCGCCGTCAGCCTGACCGCTGCTGCGCGCAAACACAACTGCGACATCAGCTTGGTCAGCCAGCGAAATGGATGTTTTTTCTCCGTTAAGCACATAGCAGTCACCGTTACGTTTGGCTGCAACGGTCAGGCGTGCGGCGTCGGAGCCCGCACTGGGTTCGGTCAGTGCTATGGCCACCAGCTTTTCGCCAGCCAGTATGGCCGGCAGCCATTGCTCCTTGAGATGCTCCGGGGCGTGGCCGGCAATGATCTGCCCGCACAGTGAGGTCAGCAGATTGATGTACGACATATTGAAGTCGCCGTAGGCTATTTGTTCCAGTAATAGCCCGCTGGTAACGCAATCGACACCTATGCCGCCGTAGGCTTCGGGGAATTCTGGCCCAAGAAAACCCATATCGCCCATCTGCTTGACCATACTGCGGTCGACACGGCCTGACTTGTCACCCTCTTGGTAACCGGGTGCCAAACGCTCTACTGCAAAACGGCGGGCGCTTGCTATCAATGCCTGTTGATCATCGCTAAGCCTGAAGTCCATGAACCACTCCTTGTTATCTTGCTTTCAGTTTAGAGCGAAATCTAAATATACGTCAATATATTTACATAATAAGCTATATTATCACTAACCCATCCTGACTATTGGCGGCTGTGCAACGCAGCATGAATATATTGTTGGGGTAAGCACTTATAAGGATTTTTGCTTTTTTTATTACGCAACTGTTGCCAAAACATCATTGTGACAATATATTGTCGTAATAATAAATTGAATGTCACGAATACAAGCAAGGAAGCCTGATGCAATTTGATCCTGTATTAATCGAGGCCCGTCTCCAGCCCATGACTGAAGCCGGCTATTGGCGTCATGAAACCATCAACGACTTCATGGCGCAGGCCATGCGCAACTGTCCGGATAAACCTGCAATCGTGGCTTATCGCAGCGATCGCAATCAACCCACGCGCCTTAGTTACGCCCAGCTTGAACAGCATGTGCTAAGCATTGCCCGTTCGTTTACGCGCATGGGCATAGGCCATTCCGATCTGGTGACTTTTCAGTTGCCCAACTGGTGGGAATTCATTGCGGTGTCGCTTGCGTGCGCCCGTGTCGGCGCCGTAGCCAATCCTGTCATGCCCATCTTTCGGCAACGCGAACTAAAGTTCATTCTCGACTTTGGCGAGTCCAAGCTATTCATCGTACCCAAGCAATACAAAGGCTACGACTATGAAGCCATGGCGCGCGACCTGCTTCCAAGCCTCGAAGGCAAGCCGCAGTTGGTCGTCGTCGACGGCAGCGGCCCCGATAGCTTCCAGAATTCCTTGCTTTCCGATACCAGCACCGCCCTGCCCGACACCCTCCTGCAGGCCAACGAAGTCAGCCTGCTGATGTACACATCGGGAACCACTGGCGAACCCAAAGGGGTGATGCACACGTCCAATACTTTGTTCTCGAACTTGCGTGGCTTTATCCAGGCCTACCATCTTGACGCCGACGCAGTCATTCTGGGCGCTTCGCCCATGGCGCACCTTACCGGCTTTGGCTATCTGGCCATGATTCCCCTGATACTGAACGGCACCACCGTGCTGCAAGACGTCTGGGAACCCAAGCAAGCCTTGCAGCTTATCCACGATGAATCCGTCAGTTTCAGCATGGCTTCCAGCCCCTTTGTGGCCGACCTTTGCGCGGCGGCTGAAGCTGGCGGCCCGGTATCTGAACGATTCGTCAATTTCTGCTGCGCTGGCGCACCCATACCACCCGTGGTCATTGAAAAGGCCCGCAATATCCTGGGCCTGAGCGTCAGTTCCGCCTGGGGCATGACCGAATGCGGCGCAGTAACCGTGACCGAGCCCGAGCGCAGCGGCGAAAAATCCAGCAGCACCGACGGCAAGCCATTGCCCGGCATAGAAGTCAAGATAATAAGTGCCTCCGGCAACATCTTGCCAACCGGACAAACCGGCTTTCTGCTGGTGCGTGGCAACTCCATGTTTGGCGGCTATCTGAAGCGCCCCGAACTTAATGCCACCGATGCCAACGGTTGGTTCGAAACCGGCGACATGGCCTACCTTGATAACGAAGGCTATATCCGCATCAATGGCCGCAGCAAAGACATCGTCATTCGTGGCGGCGAAAATATCCCCGTCATGGAGATAGAAAACCTGCTCTACAAGCACCCCGCCGTACTTGTGGCCGCTATCGTTGGCTACCCTGATGACCGCCTGGGTGAGCGGGCCTGCGCTTTCGTGACTGTACGACCAGGACACGAATTCTCGCTGGAAGAAATGACACGCTATTTGTCCGAGTGCAAGGTTACCCGGCAATACCACCCCGAGCGTATCGAAATCATGGAAGACCTACCCAAAACGCCTAGCGGCAAGCTTCAGAAATTCAAGCTGCGCGACATGGCAAGCGCCTTCGGAACCACCGCATGAGTCAGGTGATACTAACCGAGAGCCAAGGCCGGGTCGGCCTGATCCGCATTCATCGCCCCGAGGCGATGAACGCGCTGAACGACGCCGTCATGGACGGCCTGTCTGCCGCGTTGGATCAGTTCGAAGCCAATCCCGACATCGCTTGCGTGGTGTTGACCGGCATTGAAAAGGCGTTTGCAGCCGGGGCCGATATTGCCGCCATGCGAAACCTCGATTTTGCGCAAGCCTACAGCTCTGATTTCATCAGCCGCAACTGGGAACGCTTGCTGACGTTTCGCAAGCCGGTCATCGCCGCCGTATCGGGCTATGCACTCGGAGGTGGTTGTGAACTGGCCATGATGTGCGACATGGTGTTTGCCGCCGAGAACGCACGCTTTGGCCAGCCCGAGATCAAGATAGGCACCTTGCCGGGGGCCGGCGGCACACAACGCCTGCCACGAGCGGTAGGCAAGGCACTGGCCATGGATTTATGCATGACGGGGCGCTTCATGGATGCCCAGGAAGCGCTGCGCGCCGGCCTGGTCTCGCGCGTGCTTCCCGCCGATAAATTGCTGGAAGAGGCGCTGGCTGTGGCCCAGGCCATTTCCAACCAGTCCCTGCCTGCACTGATGATGCTCAAGGAATCAGTAAACCGGGCCTATGAAAGCCCCCTGAGCGAAGGCTTGAAATTCGAGCGGCGCATGTTGCATGCCAGCTTTTCTTTGCAGGATCAAAAGGAAGGTATGAACGCTTTCGTAGAAAAACGCACGCCGAACTTTACTCACAAATAGCACACATAAAAAGCGGGGGACAAACGTGCTGACCATTCAGTTATTCAATGGCCTGGTCTATGGCTCATTGCTTATTATCATGTGCTCCGGTCTGGCACTGATTTACGGCTTGCGCCAGGTCGTGAACTTTGCGCATGGCGCGCTCTATATGCTGGGTGCCTATATAGGCTATACGGTTTCCATATATAGCAATTTCTGGGCGGCCCTGGTCGTGGCGCCCTTGGTCATGGGCATCTTTGGCATCCTGCTGGATCGCTATGGTTTCAGGTTGCTGCAAGATCGGGAACCTTTGAATGTCATGCTGGTAACTTTCGGCCTGCTGCTCATCCTAGAGGACTTGGTCGTATTCATATGGGGCAAAACCAATTACTCGCTGTTTACGCCTGAACTGCTGAATTTCCAGGTGAGCCTTCTGGGACACGATGTGCCCGCCTATCGCGTTGGCGTCATCGTTGTCGGAGCCAGCGTGGCTCTTGGGCTTACGCTGTGGCTGCGCTATTCCAGGGTAGGTCTATTTGTACGTGCCGCCAGCACCGACCCGGTCACAACAGCCATGCAAGGCGCCAATACCGATAGGCTGAGTGCCAGCGTGGTTGGCCTGGGCAGCGCGCTGGCTGGCCTGGCGGGTGTCGTGGCCGCGCCCTTTCTGTCGCTTTCGCCTCACATGAGCTCCGATGTGCTGATCGACTCTTTTGTTGTGGTCGTCATTGGCGGGTTGGGCTCTTTGGCCGGCGCATTCGTCGCGGCACTGCTGCTGGGCATGATGCAATCGCTGGGGGCTGTTTACCTGCCTCAGCTATCTGCCCTGCTTCCCTTTATTTTCATGATCGCCATATTGATCTGGCGGCCCTCCGGCCTGGCCGGAAGCCGTATCAAGTAGCGGAAATTCAACCATGTCCATGACTAGAATCACCGCCTGTTGTGTCCTGGCCCTGCTCTTCGGAGCCGGCCTGACTTTATTGATCAGCAGTGCCGGCCTGCTCAGCATGCTCACGCAGGCCGTCATCTACGCCGTTTTTGCCTTGGGCGTAGGCATGCTGCTCAAACAGAACGGCCTGGTCAGCTTTGGCCATGCCCTGTACTTCGGCGGAGCCGGCTACGGCATGGGCATCATGCTGCAACTGCAGTGGATACCGGCGGAGTGGGCAGTGCTGCTGGTATTGCTTGTCATCGCTGTTGCGGCATTTCTGATCGGCCTGGTCATCGTGCGCGTGCCCGGCATTGCTTTTGGCATGCTTACCCTGGCTATCGGCCAGATGGCATATTTGCTTGCGGCACGCGCCCGCGGCATGACCGGAGGCGCGGACGGCATGGGCATAGCGTGGCCGTCCAGTCTGTTCGGATTTTCGCTGAACACCCTACTCCAGCCCGTGGTGTTGTTCATGATCGCCTGGACGACCATGGTGCTGGTGACGTATGTGCTGCTTTGGATCATGCAAACCCGTTTTGGCGCCATCACCGAAGCCGTTCGCGATAACGAGGAACGTGCCCGTTTCATTGGTATACGCACCACATTGCCGCGCGCAACCGTGTACGCCATCTCCGCCGTCGTCAGTGCCATCGCGGGGGTGATGTCTTCGCTCAATTCGGGCTTCATTTCGCCCGAGAGCCTGCACTGGAGCGTATCGGCCATTACCTTGCTTATGGTCATAGTAGGCGGCTACAAGAAACCGATAGGGCCGATAGTCGGCGCCATGGTGTATTTCCTGGTCAACGACGTGCTGGGCGACTACGCAACCCACTCCATGGCTATCTTTGGCGCCGCGCTGATTGCTGTCATCGTTTTTTCGCCCGATGGAATCACCGGGGCTGTCACACGTCTATTCCAACGACCAAAATCAGGCGGGGCAAAATGCTGAACAGCTATTTCAAGGGGCGGCAATCATGACGACCCCCATACTGCAAGTAAGCGATGTTGCCATCCACTATGGCGGCGTAAAAGCCCTGGACGGGGTGGACATCTCTCTTATGAAGGGACAGGTTCATGGCCTGATCGGGCCTAATGGCGCCGGCAAGTCGACTGTCATCGACGCGATTACGGGCAGACGTCCACTGACGCGCGGATCGGTCAGGCTGGCGGGGCAAGACGTAAGCAAGGAAGGTGCGGTGCAACGGCGCATGCGTGGCCTTTCCCGCAGCTTCCAGCGCACCAGCATATTTGGCGGAATGCCGGTACGCAAACAGGTCGAACTTGCTTCTTACACCATGGGCATCAAGGATTCAGCGGCCGACGCTGACGCGGTGCTCAATGAACTGGATCTTGCAAGGCTGGGCCATGTGCTGGCCGAAGACCTGGGCTATGGCGAACAGCGCCGTCTAGATCTTGCTCTTGCATTGGTGGGTCAGCCTAAAGTGCTGATGCTCGATGAGCCCATGGCTGGTCTGTCGGCCCAGGAATCCCGCGATCTGGCCCATCACCTGAAGGCCTTGACCTCGCGTCTGGATGTGTCCGTGCTGCTGGTGGAACACGATATCGACGTTGTATTCAGCATTTCAGACGTCGTGACGGTATTCGAGTTGGGCAGAGTCATCGCCACAGGTTCACCCGCCCAGGTGCGGGCCAACCCGCGCGTGCGTGAAGCCTACCTGGGGAGCGCCGCATGAGCAATCTGCTATCGCTGAAAGATATACAGGCCTACTATGGTTCGGCGCATATTCTGCATGGCATGAGCCTGCATGTGGATGCAGGCGAAAGCGTCGCCCTGATAGGACGCAATGGCGTGGGCAAAACCACCGTGGTCAACACCATACTCGGACTGGCTCAGATGAAAAGCGGGAGCCTGTCGTTCGCCGGCAAAGGAATAAGCCGCCCCCGCCCCTACACCGCAGCGCAAACAGGCATTGCCATTGTGCCCCAGGGCCGCCGTATCGTGGCCAACCTGACGGTTCAGGAAAATCTGCTGACAGGCGCGGCCACTGGCCGTAAAGGCCCCTGGAGCCTGCCAGAAGTCTACCGCCTGTTCCCCATACTCGAGACACGGGCCCACACCCCCGGAACCGCGCTATCGGGTGGTCAGCAACAAATGCTGGCTGTCGGGCGCGCGCTGATGGCCAATCCATCGTTGATCTTGCTTGATGAGCCTACCGAGGGCCTGGCGCCCGTCATCATCGATCAGCTGGCAGAGGTTTTCAACAGCATTGCCGCGCAAGGCACGGCGCTGTTGATGATAGAGCAGAACATGAGCCTGGTGGTTCGTGTGTGCCATCGCTACCTGGCCATGGCCAAGGGCTCGGTGGTAGCTGACGGGCTGGTGCAAAACTCGCGAGCTAGCCTTGAAGACCTTGAAAGCCACGTCACAGTCTGACCGACCGTAGCGTGTTACACGGCAGCCGGACCGTCTCCGGCCATCGCTCTAAAGAGGGGGCAAAATGTTTAGAAAACTTATACTTACACCAATCGTTGCGGGCCTGGCTTATGTTGCACTGGCTCCCGCCCATGTGGTCGCACAAGAAAAAGAACCGGTCAAAATAGGATTGCTGTCATCCAAGTCCGGCAATTTTTCATCCATGGGCGTAGACGTTCTGAGCGGTGTCCGGTTTGCTGTGGAAGAAGCCAACGCCAACGGTGGCGTCGATGGCCGCAAGGTCATCCTTGCCGAAGGCGACGATGAAAGCACACCCGACGCCGGACGCAGGGCCGCCGAGAAACTGGCACGCGACGGGCATAATCTGCTGATAGGCCCCATCACTTCTTCGATTTCGTTGGCCATCAGCCAGAACCTGACCCGTTGGGATGCTGCCTTCATAGGCACCATCAGCAAGGCGGACAAACTGACAGGCGATGCCTGCAACGCCCGGTTTATCAGAACCAACCACTCCGATGCCATGGATCTGGCCATGATCAATGAATGGGTGAAAGGAATACCGGGTAATACCTTTGCCATCATGGCTGCCGATTATGTCTGGGGTCACGACTCGGCCAAGTCATTTGAAACTGCGGTGACGGCACAGGGCAAGAAAGTGCCGCTCAAGCTGTTCGTGCCTTTGGGTACCAAAGATTACGCACCCTATATTCAGCAATTGAAAGCCGCCAAGGTCGATGCGATCTGGGTGGCTGACGTGTCAGGGGCCATTGCCTTCGTCAAGCAGGCTGCCGATTTCGGCCTGATTCCGGAAACGCCGCTGATCGGTCATGCACTGTTGTCCAATTTCCTGATCAACGCCACAGGCGATGCCATGAAAGGCGTGCCCGGCAACGTCGGTTTTACACCCGACATCGACACGCCGGCCACCAAGGCCTTTGTCGAGGCTTTCAAGAAGAAGCACAACCGTTTGCCATCTGATACGGAAGGACAGGCCTATAACGGCGCCATGGTGCTCTTTCAAGGCGTAGAGCTTGCAAACAGCGTCAAGCCCGCCGACGTCACCAAGGCACTGCGTGGCGCTGAAGTAGATACCTTGTACGGCAAGATGACGGTGCGGGCGGCTGACAATCAGCTGGTCATTCCCAACTACGTGGCCCGTGTAAAGGTCGCAGACGGCGTCTTGCGCCCCGTGATTGAACAAAGCTACCCGGCCAGCATTACGCCTCCGGCATCACCGGCTTGCAAAATGTAAGCGCGATGCGTTGAAAGTTGTTGTAATGCGAACCAGCGGGCGACACGCCATCAGCAGAAAGGTGTGCAGCCCGCTTTGATCATGCCTGGTCTTCTCCCAATACGGCTTTCAGGATCTCAATGAATGCCAATGTGCGCTGTGGCAGCAGACGCCGCCCGGGTGTGACACACCATATATTGGTGGGAGGCAGACACCAGTCGGGCAAGATTCTTTCCAGCTCGCCCTGATCAACCAGCTTTTTTGCAAACCCATGCGACAGCCCCACAATGCCCATGTCTCTTGCGGCCAAGGCCTGTTGCAAGCCCAGGGAATTGGCTGAGATCTTATGCAAGGGCAACCCTTCCCAGCGCTCGGTTCCCCGGCTCAGTCGCCAGGGCTGCTGTTCGCCGGCACTGGTCACCAGGACAAGTCCGATATGCTGAGCCAGCTCGGTGGGTATCCGGGGTTTGCCATGGCTGCGCAAATAGCCTGGACTGGCATATAACCCCGTTTGCTGTACTGTGATCAGTCGGGCGACCAATGTGCTGTCGTCCGGCAGGTGTGTTGCAGCACGAACCGCGATATCAAAACGCTCTGCAACCAAGTCCACACGGCGCGCCGACAGATCCAGTTCGAGACGGACATCAGGGTACTGTTGTGTAAACTCGGCCAGCACATTGACGAAGGACAGGTCGTAGAATTCTGGGGGCAAAGAGATGCGCAGCACACCTTGCGGGGTCAGTTGCCTGTGCTGGGCAAGCGCGCTGGCCGCCTCGGATTCTTCTTGAAGACGCCTGGCGTATTCCAGTATGCGTTCGCCGAATTCCGTCAGGACCAGACGCCGCGTACTGCGCAGCAGCAGACGTTCGCCCAGTTCGTTCTCAAGGTCGGTCAATCGGCGTGACAAGGTGGATTTGGGCAGGCCCGTACGTTCGGTGGCCCCGGTAAAACTGCCCGCTTCAACAATATGGGCAAACAATATCAAATCGTTTGCATAGAGCGTAAAAGCCGTCATGTTATTCCGATTGTTCCAAATATGGAACTATTATAGCTCGAAACAAGGGTTTTTCTTCATTTTCATTTTTAATAGAATACTTATATCAACAAAAAATTACTATCGCGGAGAGCTATATGAATGCTTCTATCCTACGCCCGCTGGCATTGGCTACCGCCCTGGCTCTGGGCACACTGGGCAGCGCCAACGCAGCCGAATACACGTCACTGGACGCCCAAGCCAGTACCCTTACGTTTGGCTATAGCCAAATGAGCGTGAGCATGGATGGCAGCTTCAGCCAGATCAAGGCATCTGAATTCAGCTTTGATCCCGAGCATCCGGAAGCGGCCAAGGTCGCCATAGAGATCACGCTGGCCAGCATAGACGCCGGCTACGAAGAAGCCAATGCAGAACTGGAAAAAGATGAATGGCTGGCCCTGGGCCAGCATCCTTTGGCCACATTTACGTCCAAACAGGTAAAAGTTCTGGCCAATGGCAACTACCAAGTCATCGGAGACCTTGCCATCAAAGGCAATATCAAAGAAGTGACCGTTCCTTTCACATTCAAGGAAGACGGCAACACGGGCATCTTTGAAGGCAGCTTTACCTTTCAGCGCGCAGATTTTGCTGTGGGCGACGGGCAATGGAAGGATTTCAGCATCGTCGCCAACGACATCGAAATCAAATTCAACATCGTTGCCACGCAGTAAGCATTCAGCAATTCGCACAAAAATTTATATTCAATAAACCAAGGAAATATTATGAAAACGACACTTATCGCGGCCGCATTTGCCACTTTGATCGCCGGCCAGGCCATAGCTGCTCCGCAGACTTACGCCGTGGACCCCACCCATACCTTCCCGCGATTCTCGTATGACCACATGGGCATGTCCAAGCAGATTCTGCGCTTCAACAAGACCAGCGGTACTGTCGTGCTGGATCAGGACGCCAAGCAAGCCAAGGTTGATATCACCATAGACATGACTTCTATCGATACTGGCTTCGAAATGTTTGATGGTCACATTCAAGGCGCCGATTTCCTGGATACCGCCAAGTACCCGACCGCAACGTTCAAGTCGACCACGGTCAACTTTGAAGGCGACAAACCCGTTAGCATCGAGGGCGACCTGACCATCAAGGATGTCACCAAGCCGGTCACGCTGACTGTAACCTCGTTCTACAAGGGCGCTCACCCCATGCTGAAGAAAGATGCCATCGGCGCCAACGCAACTGCCGTCATCAAACGCACTGAATTCAATGCAGGCAAATTTGCGCCTGGTGTTGGTGATGAAGTAACGCTGGATATCGCTCTGGAAGCCGTAGCTCAGTAAACGGCAGGCAAGCGGCGGCCTATGCAGGTCGCCATGAACGAACATGTAGCGGCGCGGATCAGGCCAAACAACAAGGAGCTGAAATGGGACTATTGGTAAACGGAAAATGGCATGATCAATGGTATGACACCAGCAGCACAGGTGGAAATTTTGTACGTAGCGACGCGCAGTTCCGCAACTGGATCACGCCCGACGGTAGCGCCGGGCCCACTGGCACCGCAGGTTTCAGGGCCGAACCCGGCCGCTACCACCTTTATGTTTCGCTGGCTTGCCCCTGGGCCAGCCGCGCACTGATCTTGCGCGCACTGAAGGGTCTGGAGCAAATGATCAGCCTGTCGGTTGTCCATCCTTATATGGGCGAGCATGGCTGGACCTTTGATCCCGCTCCTGGCGTGGTGGCCGATCCGGTAGGCAATGCCAACTACATGTACGAGGTCTATTTGCGCGCGCAGCCCGATTACAGCGGGCGCGTGACCGTACCGGTGCTGTGGGACCTGCACCGCAACACCATAGTCAACAACGAATCATCCGAAATCATACGCATGCTTAATTCGGCGTTCGACGGAGTTTGCGCCCGCGAAGGCGATTACACGCCCGCCGAACTGCTGCCTGAAATCGACACCATAAACGCCATCGTCTACGATGCCGTCAATAATGGCGTGTACAAAGCCGGTTTCGCCACCGACCAGCAGGTTTACGAACAGGAAGTCGGCAAGCTGTTTGGATGCCTGGATGAGCTGGAAGCCCAGCTGGGGCAACAACGTTACCTGCTCGGCGATCGCATCACCGAAGCCGACTGGCGCCTGTTCACGACGCTGATACGTTTCGATTCCGTTTATCATGGCCACTTCAAATGCAATTTGAAGCGCCTGGTCGACTACCCCAACCTATGGAGCTACACGCGCGAACTCTACCAATGGCCGGGCGTGGCGGCGACTGTGAATTTTGACCATATCAAACAGCATTATTACGGTAGCCATCACAGCATCAACCCCAACGGCATCATTCCATTGGGGCCAGTACTGGATCTGCAGAAGCCGTCTAGCCGGCAGTGGCCGGCTGCGCAGTAAAACGCTGTGCGCTCAGGCGGCGCCTGGCAGGATTTCCAGAACGGTTTCACTGGGGCGACACAACCGCGTGCCCAAGTGGGTACGTACAAACGGTCTATTGATCAATATGGGGTGTGCCAGCATGGCATCCAGCAATTGATCCTCGCTTAACGCGGCATCATCCAGCCCCAGCTCGGTATACAGCGCCTCTTTTTGGCGCATCGCTTCTCGCGCCGTCAGGCCCGCCTGTTTGATCAGATCAACAAGCGTTGCACGGTCTGGCGGGGTCTGCAGATATTCAATAACCTGCGGCTCTATGCCGGCCTCGCGTATAAAGGCCAGCGTGTTGCGCGACGTACCGCATTTCGGGTTGTGATAGATGACTGTGGAATCCATGAGCATTCTTCCTGTTTGACGGCCGCGAGTCGACCGTGACACTAATCGACCATTATATTGAAGGCTGTACGCCTTGCGTCCGCCCTGCACCAAGACCCTGCGGCGGCATTTACACCACACCCTCACCTTATTACTTGTTTTTGTCACTTGTTCGTCACGTGCCCTTGCTGTAATGCAAGGCATGATTAATCGCGTACTGGTGTATTCGAGTTGATGCAAGCAAACGACACGGTCAAAAACTATAGAGCGATCTGGATATCCGACCTGCACCTGGGTACACCCGGCTGCCAAGCGGAGCCCTTGTTGGATTTCCTGAAGCAGCATGAGTCCGAAACGCTATACCTAGTGGGCGATATTATTGACGGCTGGCAGTTAAAGAAAAAATGGTACTGGCCGCAATCGCATAACGATGTCGTACAGAAAATTCTGCGCAAGGCGCGCAAAGGCACGCGTGTTGTCTATGTGCCTGGTAATCATGATTCTTTTGCGCGCCAATATACCGGCGATCATTTTGGTGGGATTGAAGTCCATCTTGAAGCTGAGCACACCACGCTCAAGGGCCAGTGCCTGCTGATTACGCATGGTGACCTGTTTGACGGCGTCATCCAGTATGCGCCCTGGCTTGCTTATCTGGGCGACCGTCTGTACTGCATGGTGCTGGCAGGCAATGTGTGGTTCAACCGTGCTCGTGCACATATGGGCTTGGGCTACTGGTCTCTTTCTCAATACCTTAAGCACAAGGTCAAGGATGCCGTGTCATTCATCACAGCCTTTGAGGACGCGCTGATCAAAGAGGCCAAGCGCCGGGGTTTTGACGGCGTGGTATGCGGCCACATACACAAGGCGCAGATGCGCGAAGTCGACGGCATTCTTTATTGCAACGATGGCGACTGGGTGGAGAGCCTGACCGCGTTGGTCGAACACCTGGATGGTCGCCTGGAAATCATCAGTTGGATACCTGAAAGAAATCCCAAGCACAAGGAGTCACGCAAAATTGAAAATCGTAATCGTCACGGATGCCTGGATGCCGCAGGTCAATGGCGTGGTTCGCACGCTGACTCAAACGCGCAAGGAGTTGATCCAGATGGGGCATGAGGTCGATTTTCTGACCCCGTTGGAATTTCGCACACTGCCTTGCCCCACCTACCCTGAAATTCGCCTGTCCCTACTGCCACGCGGCAAGGTAAATGCCCGCCTTAAGGCTGCCAACGCGAATGCCTTGCATATCGCTACCGAAGGCCCGTTGGGCATGGCGGCCCGGGCTTACGCAATACGCAACAAAATACCCTTCACTACGGCTTATCACACGCGCTTTCCCGAATACGTGCAGGCCCGCACCCGGCTA
The DNA here is from genome assembly GCA_013416405.1 of Alcaligenaceae bacterium. Lineage (GTDB taxonomy): Bacteria > Pseudomonadota > Gammaproteobacteria > Burkholderiales > Burkholderiaceae_B > Pusillimonas_C. The sequence continues at coordinate 449,864 of JACCET010000001.1, read as the reverse complement.
CCGCTGGCGCTGACCTATCGATTTTTACGCTGGTTTCATGGCCCATCCAGCGCAGTCATGGTACCCACTGAAGTCGTCAGGTGTGACCTGCTGGCTTATGGTTTCGCGGACAAACAGGTTGTGCTTTGGTCGCGCGGCGTTGACTTAAGCGTCTTCAAACCAGGGCCTGCCCTGCCGCATCAGGAAAAGCCTCCCGTTTTCTTATGTGTGGGGAGGGTTGCTGTCGAGAAAAACATCGAAGCCTTCCTGAAGCTGGACTTGCCCGGAACAAAATGGGTCGCGGGTGACGGACCTTTGCTTGCCGAACTCAAGACGCGCTATCCGGATGTACGCTTTACCGGAGTGATGGATCAGGAAACCCTGGCCAGCTTGTACAACGCCGCCGATGTCTTTGTATTTCCCAGCCGCACCGACACCTTCGGGCTGGTATTGCTGGAAGCCATGGCCAGCGGCTGTCCGGTTGCGGCATACCCGGTAACCGGCCCTATCGATGTGCTGGGCGATTCGCCGGCCGGCGTCATGGATGAGGATTTACGATCAGCCTGCATCAAGGCCCTGGACATACCGCGCGAAGTGGCTCGCAGCCATGCCGAAAAATTTTCCTGGCGCGCCTGCACCGAAACGTTCATGGCCCATTTGCATCCGATAGAGCGCACGGCAGACGTAGCCGCCGAAGCAGCCTAGTGTCCCGGCAGGCGCCCGCCATACCTACAGGGCACCTAAGCCATTGTTTGCGGTAAGGGAATGAACTCGCTGTTGTCGTGCTCAGGCAAGGCAATGCGCCCGGCCATCCAGTCGGCCTTAGCCTGCTCTATACGCTCTTTGCGTGAAGATACAAAGTTCCACCATATGTGGCGTGGTCCCAGCGGTTCACCGCCCAGCAGCATCACTCGGGCATCCTCCAAGGCTTTAAGCACCGGAGCACCGCCTGGGGAAAATACCAGCATCTGGCCTGCCTTATATTGTTGGCCATCGCTCTCTATGAATCCGCTGGCGATATAGGCGGCGCGTTCGGCGTGCTCGGCCGGCAAAGCAATACAAGCTTCAGCTTGCAGCGTGATGTCGGCATAAAACAAGGGCGAGTGGATTTTTGCGGGGCTGTTTATGCCAAAGGCGCTGCCTGCAATCAAGCGCCCTGATACACCTTTATCACTAAACTGCGGCAGGTCATCAGCGGCGTAATGGTCAAAGGCGGGTGCGTCTTCTTCATTGGCTTCGGGTACGGCGACCCAGGCCTGTATGCCATCCATGCGGCCGCCTTGTTCGCGCATGCCGTCAAAGCGTTCCGAATGGCTGATACCCGAGCCCGCCGTCATCCAGTTCAACGCGCCAGGCAGGATGTCCTGCTCTATACCCAGGCTGTCCCGATGCGTCATTTGGCCTTCAAACAGATAAGTGACTGTGGACAGGCCTATATGCGGGTGTGGCCGTACATCGATACGCTGGGGAACAGGGCCTGGCAAGTCATGCGGCCCCATGCGGTCAAAGAAAATGAAAGGCCCCACCATGCGCCGTTGGCGAAAAGGCAGGACACGGCCGACTTTAAAGCCGCCGCCCAGATCATGTTCGCGCGTCTCGATGATAAGATCATGCATATAGCCTCCGGACTATGGTAAACCCCTACTAATTTGACGTGTATCAAGACTTTTGTAGTCTTGATAGGTTTAAATAGCACTATCGGGCATGCAAGTGTAATGCCCCTTATTGCTACTTCTTATCTCAACTGGAGAACCCCTATGCTAGCAAAAGCTACCTTCGCCGCCCTTTTGTCCGTTATGAGCCTACCAGCACTGGCTGCCCAGTGTGATGTCACCGTTGAAGGTAATGACGCCATGCAGTTCAACACCAAGGAAATTGTTGTTGATAAAACCTGCACTGAATTCACCATCAACCTGAAGCACACCGGACAATTGCCCAAAGCTGCAATGGGCCACAACGTTGTTGTCACCAAAGAAGCCGACAAGCAAGGCGCCGCCACCGACGGCATGGCCGCCGGCCTGGACAACGACTACGTCAAGCCTGACGACGCACGCGTCATCGCCTACACACCGGTCATCGGTGGCGGCGAATCCACGTCCGTCAAATTCGATGTCAGCAAGCTGGCTGCAGGTGAAAACTACGCATTCTTTTGCTCTTTCCCAGGCCACTGGGCCGTCATGACCGGCACACTGAAGTTGTCCAGCTAATTACTGGCGGTACGCTGGCCAGGCAAACGTTGGCCAGGCAAACACAGAGGGGCCCTGGTGGCCCCTCTGTGTTTGTATCCAAACGCCTACCCGCTTGACCTTGCCATTGCTGTAAGGTTTATAGTTTGGTCATTGCCACTGCTGCATACCAGGCGCTGGCCCAGTTTTTAACGGAGTCTTTATCATGCTGGAATTTGAAGTGAACGACATGACTTGCGGCCACTGCGCAAGCGCAATCACCAAAGCCGTTCAGGCTGCAGCCCCCAATGCGCAACTGGATATCAAGCTTGATACTCACCGTGTTCAGATCAATGGCGCACCCGACGCGCAGGCCATCGAAACTGCCATACGCGAAGCCGGTTATTCGCCTGTTCGTGTATAGACTGTTGATGCCTGGCGGGCTAAGCGGTCATGCCCACTGCGTTCATGACCAGACGCAGCAGGTAAGCCGCAAGCGCCAGCACAGCTATGCTGGCTGCCCAGATACCCAGCAACCAGGCCAGACGCCTGATCCAAAGCCGTTTAGGGGCTGTTTGACTCATCCTGCTTGACTCATCAGTGGTAGCCCTCGCCAGATACCACCTTGCCTCGGAATACATAATAAGACCAGGCCGTGTACATCAGTATCATGGGCACAATCAGCAAGGCACCCACCAGGGCGAAGCCCTGGCTTTGCGGCGGCGCCGACGCGTCCCAAATGGAAATATCTGGTGGGATGATATTGGGCCAGATGCTGATGCCCAGGCCGCTGTAACCTAGAAAGATAAGGACTAGTGTCAGCAGGAAGGGACCGGCATGTGGCTCTTTTTGCAGCGAACGCAATAGATAATAGGCCGCCAGTAAAACAAGTATAGGCACCGGCGCAAACCAGAAAAAATTGGGCAGCGTAAACCAACGCTCGGCAATGGCGCTATGTGTCAGTGGAGTCCAGATACTGATGATGACAATGACGCCCAGCAATACCAGGGTCAGGGGCTTGGCCAGTTGCAGCATACGGTCGTGCAAGGCATTTTGCGTCTTGAATATCAACCAGGTGCAGCCCAACAGGGCATAGGCAACCAGCAGTCCCAGGCCCGTGAACAAGGGAAATGGCGCGAACCAGTCAAATGGCCCGCCCACATAGCTGCGGCCGACAACCTGCACGCCATGCATATAAGCCCCCAAGGTCACGCCTTGGAAAAAAGTGGCTGTAATAGATCCCAGAATAAAGGCCTTGTCCCACCAATGTCGTGTGCGCTCGTGTGCCTTGAAACGAAACTCAAAGGCGACTCCGCGGAAGATAAGGCCCAGCAGCATGAATATCAGGGGCAGCATGAAGGCACTGAGTATGACCGAGTATGCCAGGGGAAACGCAGCAAGCAGACCCGCGCCGCCCAGCACTAGCCAGGTTTCGTTGCCATCCCAGACCGGCGCGACCGTGTTCATCATGATGTCGCGGTGTTCTTTGCCTGGCACAAAGGGAAATAATATGCCTATGCCCAGGTCGAAACCATCCATGATGACGTACATCAGGACACCAAAAAGAATGATGATTGCCCATATCAAGGCCAGATCTATGCCCATGTCATTCATCCTTTTTCAGTGCGGTCAGGCGCCGCAGAGAGTGGTCGTGACGGCGTGCGCGATTCGCCTGGACCGCCAGGAGGCGGCGGCTCATGCTCGTCTGGGCCTTTACGTATCAAGCGCAGCATATAAATGGTGCCTGCCCCAAAAACCAGAAAGTAAACGATCACGAACAGGATCAGCGTCAGCCCGACCTCGAAGGCACCGTGAGGACTGACGGCATCGGCGGTGCGCATCACGCCGTACACAACCCAGGGCTGGCGACCGATTTCGGTGGTATACCAGCCCGCCAGTATGGCAATGAGACCGCTGGGCCCCATCAACAAGGCAAATCGCCATAAGCGGGGCGAGTGATAGAGCCGCCCCTTCCAGCGCGCCCAGGCTGCCCAAAACGCCAGGCCTATCATCAGCAGGGCCAGGCCGACCATGACCCGAAAGGACCAAAAGACGACGGTGGCATTGGGCCGGTCTTCTTTGGCAAATTCTTTCAAGCCCGGAAACTGGCCGTCCCAGCTATGCGTCAGGATCAGGCTGCCCAGATGCGGAATTTCAAGCGCGAAATGGTTTTTTTCTTCCTGCATGTCGGGCCAACCGAATAGCGTCAGCGGCACAGCCTGACCAGGAGTGTTTTCCCAATGCCCTTCTATGGCGGCTATCTTGGCCGGCTGGTGCTTAAGCGTATTTTGTCCATGAAAATCACCCACTACAGCCTGTATGGGTGCCACGATCAGAATCATCCACATGGCCATGGACAACATTTTTCGTACGGCCGGCGTGTCGTTGCGTTTGAGCAGGTGCCAGCCCGCAGACGCAGCAACCATTAATGCCGTTGCCAGAAAAGCAGCAATCACCATATGCACCAGGCGATATGGAAACGATGGGTTGAAAATCACGGCCAGCCAATCTATGGGCACCACTTGGTTATTGATGATCTCGTAGCCGGCAGGCGTTTGCATCCAGCTGTTGGAGGCCAGTATCCAGGTGGCCGACATCAGTGTGCCCAGGGCCACCATGACGGTGGCAAAGAAATGCAGGCCTGGCCCCACCCTATTCCATCCGAACAGCATCACTCCCAGGAAACCCGCTTCAAGAAAAAACGCAGTGAGTACTTCGTAGGCCAACAGCGGTCCGGTGATGCTACCGGCAAAATCGGAAAAATAACTCCAGTTGGTGCCGAACTGGTAAGCCATGACCAGGCCCGATACCACGCCCATGCCGAAGTTCACGGCAAATACCTTGATCCAGAAATGATATAGCTGCTTGTATACCGGCTGCCCCGTTTTTAGCCAGCAGCCTTCCAACACAGCCAGATAGCTAGCCAACCCTATGGTGATAGCGGGAAAAAGGATATGGAAAGATATCGTGAACCCAAACTGAATACGGGCCAGCATTAATGCATCGATATCCATGTACGAGTCTCCGCTATACGCTTACAGGGGCCGCCCGGGCTGGGCCGGCCGCCGAGCTAACAGAAAGCACTGTACAGGATGCGATGGCTGACGTAAACCGCGATGCTTAGGCTTCGCAGGCATGCCTCTTGCTAATCATTGGTTTGCATCAACACAAGGAGAATGTCTATGTTACGCACAGTCAACAGTCTTAAAGGGTACGCCATCCAGGCCACCGACGACGAGTTGGGCAAGGTGAAGGAAGTTTACTTCGATGACGAACGGTGGGGGGTGCGATATCTGGTCGTCGAGACCGGTACATGGCTGTCCAGCCGTATCGTGCTGATCTCGCCCTATTCCATTACTGGCGTTGATGATCTGGCCGAGTTGGTACAGGTATCGCTGACGCGCGAACAGGTGAAAAATAGCCCCGATATCGATACCCATCAGCCCGTATCGCGCCTATTGGAGGGCGAGTATTCAAGCTATTACGGATTCGGCAGTTATTGGGCCGGACCCTATCTCTGGGGCACCAGCGCCTACCCCGTTCCCTTGGGCGCCTCCGCTGATCCCTCTGCCATGAATGAGCCGCCCGAAGTTGTCGCCGCGCGCGCCGCCGAGCGTCCGGAGGATGTACACCTGCGCAGCAGCAAGGACGTCAACGGCTATCAGATCGCGGGAACGGACGATGAGATCGGCCATGTCGAGGACTTTCTCTTTGATGACCAGGACTGGGCCGTTCGTTATCTGCTGATTGATACTCGCAATTGGTGGCCGGGCGGTAAAAAGGTGCTGCTGGCCACGCAGTGGATAGAAAGCATAGACTGGAACGGATCGATGGTACGAACGTCATTGACGCGCGAACAGATCAAGAACAGTCCGGAATATGACGAAGAGGCCGTGCTGGATCGAGATTACGAGCTGCGCTTGCACAAGCATTACGATAGGCCAGGCTATTGGGATTGAAGCCCGGCTTGTCTATCCGGCGTTATTGAGTTTGCGGTACCAGCAGCGATTCCATTTCCTTGCGTATTCGGTAAGCAGAGGTGCTGGTATCGATATCAACGTCGGACCAACTTAGCGATTGGCCCTTGGCGACGGGGCGCAGTAGTTTTATGCCGTGCGCCAGGCCCAGGGGCAAGCCGCCAAGCTCAACAGATTTCTGGGCTGGCAGCAGCTTGCCCCAGACCGTGTAGCCGCCCTCGCCGTCCAGTACTTCGCCAGGCTGCAGATCTCGTTTTGCGGTTGCCACAACGTCGGCTTGCCAGCAGGTTGCCACGCCGGTGGCTTCTTTTCGCAAGGCTACAGAGGCGACCGACATACCTACTTCGAGCCCGATAAGATGCCAGCGCTTGTACAGGGTGAAATAGCGGCCCGTCGGGTCGGTATGGGCGTTGTACTCTTCAAAGCAATGCTTGATGTAGTCGGTTTCGGCTTCGACTGTTACCCATACTCCCATGCGTATGTCGTAAGGAATGCGACGCCCATCGGCCTCGAGCGAAGAAACGACTTCAACCATGCCTTTGCGTTCAAGTACGCCGCCCTCATTGATGGGGCGCGTGACAAAGGGAATGTCTTCGATGCTGGCCGGCGGGTAAAGTAGGCCATTGCTTGGCACATGCAGGCCAGTGGCATTGGCCACGGCAGAGCTTTCAATAGAGGGTTTAGATCCGTCCAGAAAGCTATTGAACATTTTGGGGTTCAGCCCGCCGCGCTCGGCCTGCTCTGGCGTCAGGCCGTAATGCCCCCATACGGTGTCGGGCGTAGATTCAGAAAAATGCGGCAGCCATTTGTGCCCGCGTCCGGCTGCGACCACCGGGAATCCGCAAGTACGGGCCCAATCGACCAGATCGCAAATCAGTGCCGGTTGGTCGCCGAAGGCCAATGAATAGACCACACCAGCCTGAGCCGCCTTGCTGCCCAGCAGCGGACCGCAAAATGCGTCGGCTTCCACGGTGACGTTGACCACATGCTTGCCTTGTTCAAATGCGGCCAGACAATGTTCGACGGCGGCAATGGGGTTGCCGGTACACTCAACAATGACGTCGATTTCCGGCAAGTTCACCAGGGCCTGCCAGTCATCGGTAATCCAGCTGGTGCCATCACGCAACGCCTCTTGGGCGGACGCTGCCCCGTACTGCCCCGGCTTCCAGCCGACCCGGGCCAGATTGACGCGGGCGGCGTCAGGAGAAAGATCAGCGATGCCCAGCAGGTGCACACCCGGTGTACGCGGTATTTGCGACAAATACATGGCGCCAAACTTGCCGGCGCCTATCAATCCTACGCGTATGGGTTTATTTTGGGCGGCTCGTTCCTGCAACTGGGCATAAAGGCTCATCAATCCATCCTGTTGTGCAAAAAATGTTAGGGATATCCGGTAAAGCTTACTCGATTCCCAGGCCTCTAGCCATAGCGGTGGCGTACCTCAGGCGCGCCGGAGCAAGAAGGACCATGCCCTGCTTAAGCATATAGCCCTGCTGCCTTATGCGCGCAGCTTATTAACTTGGGAAAAAGTAATCGTTCTGTTTTGGCAACGCTTTCCGTAGTCTAGGTGCCAGGCAACAAAAGATCATCAAAACAGGAAAAACCATGCATCTATCGTCTTCTATCGGGGCTGCAGTGCTTGCCGCGCTGTTTGCAATCCCCGTGGCACAGGCGGCCGACGTTTCATTACTGAACGTGTCCTACGATCCTACGCGCGAGCTGTACCAGGAGTTCAACAAGGCTTTCACTGAGTACTGGAAAGAAAAAACCGGTGATACCGTGACCATCAGGCAATCACATGGCGGTTCGGGCAAGCAGGCGCGCTCGGTCATAGATGGTCTGCAGGCCGATGTCGTCACGCTTGCACTGGCCTCGGATATTGATGCCATCGCAAAGCGCGGCGCTATCAAGGCCGATTGGCAAAAACAGTTCAAACAGAACAATTCACCCTATACCTCGACCATAGTTTTCCTGGTGCGCAAAGGCAATCCCAAGCAAATCAAGGACTGGAATGATTTGCTCAAGCCTGGTGTGCAGATCATTACGCCGAATCCGAAAACTTCGGGTGGGGCACGCTGGAATTATCTGGCTGCATGGGGCTATGCCCTGGGCTTGCCGGGCGGCAATGAGGAAAGCGCCAAGAAATTCGTGGGCGACTTGTTCAAGCAAGTTCCGGTGCTGGACTCAGGTGCGCGCGGTTCAACCGTGACATTCGTGGAACGTGGCATAGGCGATGTGTTGCTGGCCTGGGAAAACGAAGCCCTGCTGGCCATCAAGGAGCTGGGCCCTGGCAAGGTGGACATTGTGGCGCCATCAGTCAGCATTCTGGCCGAACCGCCGGTTGCAATTGTCGATAAGACCGTTGACAAGAAAGGCACGCGTGCAGTTGCCGAGGCTTATCTGGAATATTTGTACAGCGATATAGGCCAGGACATTGCCGGCAAAAACTATTACCGCCCAAGCGATAAAGAGGTAGCGGCCAAATACTCCAGCCAGTACCCGGACGTCAAACTGTTCACCCTGGAGGAAGTGGCTGGAAGCTGGGCCAGCGTCCAGGCAGAGCACTTTGGCGACGGCGGCATTTTTGACCAGATCTATCAGCCTGCGGGCAAATAGATAGCGGGGCGTTTGCTCCGCTGGAATACGGCGCTGCCACAGGGCAGCACGTTGTCGTGCCATAAGAAAGAGAACATTTATGTCCAGCCTGCCCATACGAACTGCGGCACCCTTCAGGGTAATACCCGGATTCAATATCACCCTGGGCTTTACCCTGCTCTACCTGAGTCTGATTGTCCTGATTCCCTTATCTGCAGTATTTCTGAAAACCTTCACGATGAGTTGGAGCGGATTCTGGGAAACCATTTCCTCGCCGCGCGTGATGGCGTCCTATAAATTGAGTTTCGGCGCGTCGCTGCTGGCGGCCGCATTCAATCTGGTCTTTGGCACGATTGTGGCCTGGGTGCTGGTGCGTTATCAGTTCTTCGGAAAGAAACTCATTGATGCCATGGTGGATCTGCCCTTTGCCTTGCCTACTGCCGTTGCAGGTATCGCGCTGACCGCGCTCTATGCGCCTAACGGCTGGGTGGGCCGGCTGCTGGAGCCGCTGGGTATCCAGGTCGCATACACACCCCTGGGAATTGTTGTCGCACTGACCTTTATTGGCCTGCCCTTTGTGGTCCGAACGGTGCAGCCTGTGCTGGAAGAAGCTGAACGCGAGCTTGAGGAAGCCGCCGCCAGCCTGGGCGCCAACCGGTTGCAGATACTGGTCCGGGTCATCTTTCCGTCTATTCTTCCCGCCCTGCTGACAGGCTTTGCGATGGCATTCGCCCGGGCGACGGGTGAGTACGGCTCAGTCATATTCATTGCAGGCAATATGCCCATGATTTCCGAGATCGCCCCCTTGCTCATCGTTACCAAGCTGGAGCAGTACGACTATGCCGGCGCCACGGCGATTGCCACTGTCATGCTGCTTATTTCCTTTTCCTTATTACTCGCGATCAATCTGCTGCAAGCTTGGGCGCGCCGCGATACCGAAGCAAAAAGGAGCTGATTTGAGCTCATCTGACTTAATCCTGCCTGAACCGGCGTTGAGCGTGGCTCAAGGCTCTGTAAGCCTGCCAGCGCATAAGCGTGCGGCAACACCTTCGGCAACACAAGAGCCCTCCTGGGTTCGGTATGCCTTGATTTCCGTGGCCTTGCTGTTTCTGGGCCTGTTTTTGTTCGTGCCGCTGTTTGCCGTTTTTGCCGAGGCTTTGCGTAAAGGCTGGGGTGCCTACGTGGCGGCCATTATCGAGCCTGACGCCGTATCGGCCATCAAGCTGACCCTGCTGGCTGCGGCCATTTCGGTGCCGCTCAATCTGATGTTTGGTGTGTCGGCGGCCTGGAGTATCGCCAAGTTTGATTTTCGCGGAAAAAATCTGCTGATCACGCTGATCGACATCCCTTTTTCGGTATCACCCATCATCTCTGGCCTGATCTACGTGCTGCTGTTCGGCGCGCAGGGATGGATGGGCGAGTGGCTGTACGAGCATGACATCAAGATCTTGTTTGCGGTGCCCGGCATCGTACTGGCCACCGTTTTTGTCACCTTTCCCTTTGTAGCCCGTGAGCTCATTCCGCTGATGCAGTCGCAAGGCAGCGAAGAGGAAGAAGCGGCATTGGTGCTGGGCGCCTCGGGCTGGCAAACTTTCTGGAAGGTGACTTTACCCAACATCAAGTGGGGACTGCTGTACGGCGTCATTCTGTGCAACGCCCGCGCCATGGGTGAGTTTGGCGCCGTATCGGTGGTCTCGGGCCACATACGCGGCATGACCAACACCATACCGCTGCATGTGGAAATTCTTTACAACGAATACAACTTTTCTGCGGCATTTGCCGTGGCATCGCTGCTGGCGATGCTTGCCCTGGTCACGCTTGCCCTGAAGTCCTGGGTAGAGTGGCACACACAAAGCACGGCATCGGTACAGAATGCCGGGGAGCACTGAACATGAGCATAGAAGTACGCAACATACACAAGCAATTTGGCAGCTTTACGGCATTGAATGATGTATCGCTGAAGTTTCCCGATGGAAAGCTGACCGCGCTCCTGGGCCCCTCAGGCTGCGGGAAAACCACGCTGCTGCGCATTATTGCAGGCCTGGAGCACCCGGATGCGGGCGAGGTTCTGCTGGACAACGAGAACGCCGTGGCCCGCCATGTTCGGGAGCGCCAGGTGGGTTTCGTCTTCCAGCATTACGCCTTGTTCAAACACATGAGCGTCTTTGAAAACATTGCCTTCGGCTTAAGGGTGAAGCCTCGCAAGCAACGTCTGCCCGACAGCGCCATACGCGAGCGCGTCACCCGGCTGCTGGAGCTGGTGCAGCTGGACTGGATAGCCGAGCGCAAGCCATCGGCCTTGTCAGGCGGCCAGCGCCAGCGTATTGCGCTGGCTCGCGCACTGGCCGTAGAGCCGCGCGTGCTGTTGCTGGACGAACCCTTTGGCGCCCTGGACGCTCAGGTACGCAAGGAATTGCGGCGCTGGCTGCGACGCCTGCACGACGAGTTGAACGTAACCAGCATTTTCGTCACGCACGATCAGGAAGAGGCCCTGGAGCTCGCCGATGAAATCGTCGTCATGAATCATGGCCAGGTCGAGCAAACAGGCGCACCTGCAGCTGTCTACAACCACCCTGCCACACCTTTTGTGTACGGATTTCTGGGGCACGTGAATCTGTTTCATGGGCGCCTGCAAAATGGCGTGCTGCAAACCGGCGACATACGCCTGGAAGCGCCCGGCCACGACCTGCGGGCCGACAACGAACAAGGCACGGCTTATGTGCGTCCACATGATATCGACATCGAGCGCTACTCCCCCGATGCGCAGGGCATAGTGGTGCAGCTGGAACGCTTTCATGCCATAGGCCCCCTGGCCCAACTCGAGCTTAAACGCAAGGACACCAATGAAGTCATTGAAGTGGTGATTTCAGCGGAACGTTTTTCGCAACTGAAGCTTAAGCCTCTTGACACCCTGGTGGCTCGGCCTCGAGAACTGCATATTTTTCCGGCAACGCAGGCCGCCTGAGCAAACTGGCGAACTGGCGCGCATCATCGCGTCAGCAACACCACGCCCGCCACGATTACCGCGCAGCCCAGCAAACGCGCCGGCGAGGCCCGTTCCTTCAGGAGGAAGAAGCCGGCAACGGTGGCTATCATGAGCGACATTTCCCTCAGGGGTGCCACCAGGCTGACATTCCCGCCCATTTGCAACGCATACAGGACAAGAATATAGGCCATGGGCGATAAGGCACCGACAGCCAGAGCATAGCCCCACTTGCCGCGCATTTGCTGCATCATGGACTCCCGGCGCACCCAGGCGCGTGGCGCCAGAATGACGGCATTGCCCAAGGCCGACAACCAATCGAGCACCACAGGTGCAACCAGCAGCACCTTGACGCTGTATGCATCGGCCACCGTGTAGGCGGCAATGAACAAACCTATGAATAGTCCCCAGCGCACACCCGTCCAGGCCGCTGGTGTGGCAAAGCGACGTATATTGCCATTGGAGGCTATCAGCAAAATGCCCAGCACAACACTGAATATGCCCAATACACCGGAAGTGGATGGCTGTTCGCCCAGCCAAATGAACGCACCCAGGCTAGCCAGCAGCGGGCCGGTGCCCCTGGCCATGGGATACACGACTGATAGATCCGCTGCGTGATAGCCCCACTGCAGACAAAGGCTGTAGCCCAAATGCAAGAGGCTGGACAAGGCAATGAAAAAAACGACGGCTGCGCTCCAGCTCATGCCGTCGGCCCACAGAATGTAGATCACCCAAGGCGCGTACAGCAAAGCGGAAATCAGCCTGTATGCAAAGACAAAGTGGCCGGCCGATGCATTTGCCTTTTTGGAGACAAGATTCCAGGTGGCGTGCAAGACGGCGGCACAAATCACCAGGCCAAAGATTTCAGGTGTCATACTTTATGTTCGGAGATGCGCTACTGGTTTCCAGAACACCTGAACGCGGTTTATGATGAATTACGCACAGCGTCTGTTCAATGCCATGTTGGCTGTCATAAAAATGACATCTTAGCCGGTCTCGGATCCATTGCGACGGCCAGTGATAGACGAAGACCACTTTTTTCCACCTGACCAAGGGCCCATTATGAAATTTCTCTGTTCATCCATAGCCCGCCTGTTTACCCTGGTAGCGTTTGCCTGCATGATACCGGGCTTCGCATCGGCCCAATTGAAGGCAGGGGCCTCTGCGCCCGACTTCACGCTGGAAGCAACGCTGGCCGGCGACGCCTTTGAGTTCTCCCTGGACAAGGCGCTTGAACACGGCCCGGTCGTATTGTATTTTTACCCCGCCGCCTTCACCGAGGGCTGCACCATAGAAGCCCACAACTTTGCCGAAGCCACCGACGAATACAAATCATACGGCGCAACGGTGCTGGGTGTATCAGCTGACAATCTGGAAAAACTCAAAGAATTTTCCGTCAGTGCCTGCCGCAGCAAGTTTGCGGTTGCGGCCGATCCGGATGCCGAAGTCATTAAAGCTTACGATGCCAATATGGCCTTTCGTCCCAATATGGCCAGCCGCGTGTCCTACGTCATTACTCCCGACCGTAAGATCTACTACATGTTCAGCAGCTCCAACCCGGACGACCACGTTCCCAACACCATGGAGGCCGTCAAGCGGTGGGCGTTAAATGGTAAAGTGCAATGATCATCATCCATACTGGCAAGGACGAGCATGACCTCGGTATATGCCTTTTCGGCGGTTGCGCTTGATGGCGAAACCATAGATTTTTCCCGCTATCAGGGCAAAGTCCTGCTTATCGTAAATGTGGCGTCGGAGTGCGGCTTTACGCCCCAATACCAAGGGCTGCAGACCCTATACGAAAGCTATCAAGATCAAGGCTTGCTGGTGCTGGGATTTCCTTGCAACCAGTTTGGCCGTCAAGAGCCCGGCAACCCAACACAGATAGCCGATTTCTGCACGCAACAGTACGGCGTCAGCTTCCCTCTGTATGAAAAAATCGACGTCAACGGCCCGCAGGCGCACCCTTTGTACACATGGTTGAAAGCCGAAAAATCAGGCGTACTGGGTAGCCAGAGCATCAAATGGAATTTCACCAAGTTTTTACTGGGACGAGACGGCCAAGTTGTGCAACGCTACGGACCCACTACCAAACCCGAAGCCTTGCGGCGTGACATAGAACACGCATTGGAAAAGGAAAACTCATGATAGATTTGTATTACTGGACGACGCCTAACGGCCACAAGATCACTCTTTTCCTCGAAGAAGCCGGGCTGCCTTACACCCTGTTTCCGATCAATATCGGCAAGGGCGAGCAGTTCCAGCCAGATTTTCTAAAAATATCACCCAACAATCGTATCCCCGCAATAGTTGATCGAGCGCCCGCCGACGGCGGTGAACCTATCTCGGTCTTTGAATCAGGGGCGATTTTGCTGTATCTGGCTGAAAAGTTCGGTCAATTTCTGCCAGCCAGCCTACGTGGGCGCAACGAAGCATTGCAATGGCTATTCTGGCAAATGGGCGGGCTGGGGCCCATGGCGGGGCAAAACCACCACTTCAACACCTATGCCCAGGAAAAAATCCCTTACGCCATTGACCGCTATATACGTGAAACAGGCCGGTTATACGGTGTACTGAACAAGCATCTGGCTGACCGGGAGTTCATTGCGCACGAGTACTCCATCGCCGATATGGCCTGCTATCCCTGGATAGTGTCACACAAGCGCCAGGAACAAGACTTGAACAAGTTCCCGCATCTCAAACGCTGGTTCGAAACTATAGAACAGCGGCCAGCCACCCGCCGCGCATACGAAAAAGCCGACAAGATCAACACCGCGCCATCGGTCAGCGACGAAGCCTCTCGCAAGCTGTTGTTCGGCCAGGATGCATCCACCATCAACTAAGAGCCTGCATGTATTCCAGACCTGCCTTTCGATTTGCCTTGACCACTGTCGCCCTGAGCGCACTTGCCGCTTGCGCAAGCGGGCCCTCGGACAATATTTCCAGAATTCCCGTCGAAACCGGGCAGCAGACCAGCAAAGAGGGTTTGTTCGTTCAGGAGGTTAAGTGGAAACATACCAAACCCGGTTGCGAAGGTGATTGCCCTGCACTGGAGCTCAATTCTCTGGTATTCCCGGGCGTAAGTAAGCTGACCGAACTGGTCGACCATGCCCTGGCCATGATGACGGGGATAGGCAACGACGGTCCGCCGCCTTACTTCACGATCCAGGAATACGAAGACTATTTCTGGAAAACAGCCGCTCAGCGCGACTCTACCGTGCTGACAGCCAAGGCGCGCTATCGCAATCGGTCGTTGACCGTGATCGAATTGAATACATGGCAATACCTGACGGGGTCGGCGCACGGCATTTCGGCTACTCAGTTCATCAACTGGGACAATAACGCCGGCAAGGTGTTAAGCCTTGAAAGCATCTTGCGGCCCGGCCAATACGATGGCTATGTGGCAGCCTTGAAGCAGGCGCATGCGGGCTGGCGCGCATCGCACCCGGATGCGCAGCACGACCTGGAAACCTTCAACAGGATGTGGCCATTTCAGGTCAGCGAAAATGTAGGTTTCACTGACCAGGGCCTGGTCGTCAAGTATGATTCCTACCAGTTGGCCCCATACTCTTCGGGGCAGCCCGAGCTCTTGATTCCATACTCCACCCTGTCAGGCATATTACGGCCAGAGTTCATACCCGCACCGGCCTGACTGTGCTGGGCACGCCTGCACTATAGAAGCTTTACCGCCCTGGGCTAATGGCCCCAGGCGGCTTGTTCATCAAGATCAAGGCACTGGATCTTCGTCGAATCGATCCAGGTTGAAATAGCGGGATGTGGAGCTCTCTGAGGGTTTACTGACGCTGGCAGCGGGTGCCGGCTGGGTTGCCTGCGAAGTAGCCCCAGCCCCTGCGCCGCGTTGTGCATTGCGCTGTGCGATCACCTTGGCGGACAAGGCGTCCAGCTTATCGGCCAATACTGTGTGGTTTTTTAAGCGTGCCCAGTGTGCGGCATCGTATTGCTGAGTTGTTTTCATGGTGGCGTCTGCCCCCACGCCAAGCAGATACTGCACTACGGGCTCACTACCTGCGTATGCCGCCATCATCAGCGCTGTGGTGCCATCAGGCCCCGGCGCATTGACGATAGCCTTGTTGGCTACCAGCATTTTGACCGTATCCAGATGCCCTTTCGATGCGGCATAGTGCAACGGAGTCCAGCCCAGACGATTGACCAGTGCGCCACGCTTGATCAAGTCTTGTGCCCGTTGTGTTTCACCCGTAACGGCCAGGTACATCAAGGGCGTTTCGCGGTTCACATTAATGGCATTGCGCACGGTCTTGGAATTGGCCGCCAGCAAGTCATACACTTTCCAGGAGCCGTCGCGTATGGCTTGCATGATGGCGGGCTGACCAGCCGGACTGATTTCGTTGGGATCTGCGCCACGCGCCAATGCTTTTCGAACCTCGGCGACCCGATCGTTGGCGATATCATTCCACCAGCTTGGCGGATTGGCCGCGAGCGCAGCACCACAAAGCAAAAGACTGGCGGCCGCCCACAAGAAGAAGCGTAAAAAATGGCCGATGCCCTGGGTCTGACTTGCGTGATTTCTGATCATGATTAAGTCTACCTAAGAATTAGGATTAGAAAATTTACTTTAGGTATTTAACTTCGCATAAAACACATCTAATAATTTACTTTAAATAAATTACATTAGATTATTCTTTTATCTTATTGAAAAGATTAAAGAAATTTCTTGTTGAGTGCTGTGCTATTTCTGCTACGCTCAGACCCTTCAAGTCAGCTATCTTCTCTGCCACATGCATGACCTTGGACGGATCATTCGTTTTTCCTCGATGAGGGACGGGGGCCAAGAAGGGAGAATCAGTTTCTATCAGCAGGCGATCCAGTGGCATTTTCACGGCCAAATCTTGCAAATCCTGGGCTTTCTTGAAGGTGACTATGCCCGAGAGCGAAATATAAAAATTCAAATCCATCGCCGCTTGAGCGACTTCCCACGACTCCGTAAAACAATGCATGACGCCACCGATTTCATCGGCGCCCTCTTCCTTCATGATACGCAGTGTATCTTCACTGGCGGCACGAGTATGGATAATCAGCGGCAACCCGCTTTGCCTGCTGGCCCTTATATGTGTACGGAAACGCTCGCGCTGCCATTCCAATGGTTCGGACAGCCTGAAGTAGTCCAGCCCGGTTTCTCCTATGGCAACCACCTTGGGCGCCTGGGCCAGCTCGCATAGCTGGTCCACCGTGGGCTCGGGCGTGTCTTCGTAGTCAGGATGCACGCCCACCGAGGCGTACAGATGATCATGCGGCGCCACCAACTTCATCAAACCGGGCCAATCCGGCATATTCACGCTGACCACCAGGGCATGCGTGACCTGATTTTGAGCCATACGACCCAGTATCTCAGGCAGGTTTTCAGCCAACTCGGGGAAATTCAAATGGCAATGGGAATCAACAAACATAATATTTTGGGATGGAAATATCTAAAGTGTCGGTGCGCAAGCCAGCGCGACACGTTGCAAGGCGCTGTGTACAAACAGCTTGGTATTCAAAGGATGACCGGCTACAGCGCGCTGCTGCGCCAGCCATTTTGCAGTCTCGGCAAGATGGCCGGGTGAAGCCTGGCGGGCCACGATGGTCATTTGCTTTTCCAGGGCGGGAAAATAGCGCAAGGGTGCGCCGGCCGAGGCCAGCAGCAGATCCAGAAAGGTACGCTGCAAGGTGTCTATCCACACTTCGGGCGATAGTGACTCAAGTTGATCCGCCAAACCGCCGATGTCCGAAGCCTGTGTGGCGGCAAGGTCGTTCAGCAACTGAACCAGCCACTCGGGATAAGGTTTGCCGCCAGCCTGGGCCAACTGCCCGGCCAGCAAGGGTGCTCCGCCCGCAGCCGCCAGCCATTGATCCGCTTCGGACACACCCTGAGATTGCAGCCACAACAGGCTTTCGTCTTGATTGGGCACTGAAAGCGGCAGTCGACGGCAGCGCGACACCAGCGTAGGCAATAACCGGTCGGGTGCATCGGCCACCAGCAGGAAAATAGTATGCGCCGGCGGCTCTTCCAGCACTTTCAGCAAGGCATTGGCCGTAACGGCGTTCATGGCGCGCGCCGGATACAGTACCATCACACGCCAGCCGCCTCTGTGGGTGGCTGTATTGAACCAGTTGTGCAAAACCCTTAGCTGCTCGACCTTGATGTCTTTGGACGGCGTTTTTTTGGCGCTGCCCGTGGATCCGGATTCGTCTATCGGTGCGTTGGTCTCACCCTCTTCCAGTGCCATGGCTTCAGGCCGGATGCGTCGCAAATCGGGATGACTGCCACTTTTCAGCCAAAGGCAGGCGGCGCACTGGCCGCAGGCGCTTCCACCGATGGGCGACTCGCACAAGAGGCTGGCTGCAGCTGCAAGGGCAAACTGACGCTTACCTATGCCAGGCAGTCCATGGATCAGCCAGGCATGGGCAAAACGCTCGCGCTGCCCCAGCCAGTCTGTGGCTTGCTTTTGCTGCCATGGCAGGAAGGATACGAAATCACTCATGAGGTGCTTAGTCTATGGCTGGCCAACACTTGCTGAACCAGTTGTCGGACATCGTGGCGTACCTGTTCGTAAGGCCGGGCAGCATCGACGATGGCAAACCGCTGGGGGGCGGCCTTGGCCTGTTCAATATAACCGTGGCGGGCGCGCTCAAGAAATGACAGGTTTTCTTTTTCCAGCCTATCGAGTTCGCTGCCGCGAGCGGCTACCCGCTGCAGGCCAACGGCCGGATCCAGATCCAGGATAATGGTGAAATCCGGCTTCAGACCGGCAACTGCCATGTCATTGAGGCGGTTGATCATATCCAAATCCAAACCCCGCGCATAGTGTTGAAAGCTGATGGTGGCCGAGTCGAACCTATCAGACACAACAATTTTACCGGCTTCAAGGGCCGGAATGATCTTCTGGCGCACATGCTGCGCGCGGGCAGCGGCAAACAGCATCAATTCCGTTACGTCGCACATTTCAGGCGCGGATTTGTCCAGCAGTATGTCTCGAATCTTCTCGCCTATGGCTGTACCGCCAGGCTCGCGCGTCATGACGGCCTGCAACCCCTGGTCGCTCAGATAGGCTTCGATATCGCGCAGGCAGGTACCCTTTCCGGCACCATTGCCACCGTCGACAACTATCATGCAGCCCTTGCTCAATTTCGTCGTCCCAGAATGTACTTGGCCACGGCCCGGTTGTGGGCAGCCAGGTTGGGGGAAAATTCGCTGGTGCCGTCGCCCCTGGATACAAAGTACAGGAACTTGTGCTCTTCCGGGTGCAGTGTGGCCAGAATCGAAGCGCGCCCCGGGCTGGCGATCGGGGTGGGCGGCAGGCCATTGCGCGTATAAGTATTCCAGGGTGTGTCTGCAGTTAGGTCTTTCTTACGTATTCTGCCCTGATAAGCATCACCCATGCCGTAAATGACAGTCGGGTCAGTCTGTAGCGGCATACCAATACGCAGCCGGTTCACGAATACGCCCGCAACCTTGCCGCGGTCGCTGGTGTGTCCGGTTTCCTTTTCCACTATAGAAGCCAGAATCAAGGCCTCGTAGGGTGTTTTCAGCGGCAAATCGGGATCGCGTTCGCTCCACAGGCGTTCAAGCAGCTCTTGTTGAGCCTGATAGGCACGCCGCAGTATGTCGAAATCGGATGTACGGGGAGCAAAAACATAGGTATCCGGGTAAAAAATACCTTCGGTGCTGGATGCCGTGGCACCCAGGCGCTGCAGCAGCTCTTCGTCGGTAACTCCTTCCAGTGTTTGCCCTACTTTAGGGTCTTCCTGCAAAGCCTGACGTATGCGCTTATAGGTCCAACCTTCCAGCAACGTCAGCCGTGTCTGCGTCATGTCGCCGTTGGCCATGCGCTCAAGCAATACCCGAGGACCGTCGCCTTGAATGGCTTCGTAAGCGCCGGCCTGTAACTGCTTGTCAAGACCCGTTAGCCGGGCCAGCACGACAAAGGCATCTGCATTGATATCTATGCCCGCCTTGTTCATGGTGAGTGCTATGGTGCGCGGCCGGCTGCCTGGCTCGATTACGTAGTCTATCCGGTCGGCGGCCAAGTCTACGGGCTGCTCAACCCAGTACCAGGCGGCAGCGCTGATGGCTGTGGCGGCCAAGACTGTCGCCAGCAGCAGATAAAGGATGATAAATTTGATTTTTTTCATGAGCACCGAGTGTAGCTCAGCCTATGTGGCGGCGCAGTAATTCCATGTCTAAAGCTATCATGGACTTTCGGCTTCGCTTGCCTTACGCAAAAAGCCATTATCATAATCGCTGGTGTCCTGTTGAATTAAAGAGTTGCGTATCCATGAGTACTTGCCTTTATGTTGTTCCACTTTCCGATCTGTCCATCATTGAAGTGACCGGTACAGATGCCGCCACATTTCTGCATGGCCAGCTTAGCCACGATATCATCGGTCTGGCGCCCGGCCAGGCACACTTGGCCGGATACTGCACCGCCAAGGGCCGCTTGCTGGGTAGCATGGTGGTATGGCCCGTATCCGGCACCGAAGTTCCCACGTTGCGCGTCCTGATCAAGGCCGATATCGCCGAAACCGTTGCCAAACGGCTATCCAAGTTTGTTCTTAGAGCCAAGGTAAAAATCAGCGTAACGGGCATGACCGTGCTGGGCATAAGCTTGGCCAAGGATGTTAGCCAAACCCAGGCCGACAACCTACAGCATCCATCGACTGCCCTGTTGCTTGAGCAAGCTGCCGGCCTGCCCGAAAATCCAGCCCCCTGGACCGTCGTGCCTACCGATGCAGGCGATTGGATCGCAGCGGGCCGGACCCAAGGCGAACCTGCCCGCTGGTGGTTGGCCACGGCAGCAAGCACAGAAACCGACAACTTGCCGCAAACAGACCATGCCGCCTGGCAGGTTGCAGATATCGCGGCCGGCTTGCCTTGGGTGCAGGCCGCCATACAAGACGTGTTCATACCCCAAACACTGAATCTGGATCTGATCGATGGGGTCAGTTTCACCAAGGGTTGCTATCCAGGCCAGGAAGTCGTGGCCCGCAGCCACTACCGTGGCACCGTCAAACGCCGCATGGCCTATGGCGTGGTTCAAGACGCTGCCAACTTACAGGCCAGCACCCTATCGGGTACCGACACGTTTGATGCCAACAACCCCAAAGCTCCCGTAGGGCGCATTGTTAACGCGGCAAAAGTCGCGGCTAACAGCCAGAACAGTGAACAGCCCGCAAGCGATGCTGTTCACGTGCTTATGGAAGTGCAGCTGGCCGATCTGGAGCAGGCCGACTTTCGCCTGGGCAGTGCCGACGGCCCCGTCATAAAGCCGCGGAATCTGCCCTACGCCGTCGTGGCAGCGTAGCCACTCAGTAAATGGGTATCGCTGGCGGCACCACAAATGGGCGCCGTCAGCGGTGCCCTTATTTTTTATACAGATTCAGAATACTGGAAAAATCCAGCCCGCCATTGCCTTGGGCGCTGTGCAGGGAATACAGATTACGAGCCAGTTCGCCCAAAGGGACTGAAGCGCGGGAATTCAGGGCCGATTCGGCGGCCAGGCCCAAATCTTTAAGCATCAGGTCTACGCCAAAGCCACCGGCATAGTTTTTGGAGGCCGGCGCGTGTTCCATGACGCCTGGCCACGGGTTGTACAGTTCCGTTGCCCAGTTACGCCCCGAGCTTTTGGCAATAATGTCGGACAGCACCTTGGTGTCCAGCCCATTGGCCGCGCCCAGGGCAAGGGCTTCAGACGTGCCTGCCATCAGTATGCCCAACAGCATGTTGTTGCAGATCTTGGCGACCTGGCCTGCGCCTGCAGCACCGGCATGAAAAATATTCTTGCCCATTTTTTCCAGATAAGGCCTGGCTGCTTCCAGGTCGTCGGCCTGGCCGCCCACAATAAAGGTCAACGTACCCGCCACCGCGCCACCCGTACCGCCCGAAACCGGCGCGTCTATCATACGCACGCCTTTGCCGCGCGCAGCATCGGCCACTTTACGGCTTGATTCAGGCGCGATGGTGCTGCATTCAAGCACCAGGGTGCCCGCAGCAATGTGATCGATCAAGGCCGACTCACCCAGGTACAGGCCTTCAACGTGCTTGCTGGCCGGCAACATGGTTACCACGACATCGGCACCCTTAACAGCCTCTTGGGCTGACGTGGCTGCCGTGGCGCCAGCATCAGATGCGACCTTGACCGCAGCGGCGGCCAGGTCAAAAACCACCAGCTCGTGTCCCGCCTTGATCAGATTCAAGGCCATGGGGCCACCCATATTGCCCAAACCAATAAATGCGATACGACTCATTGTTGTCTCCTAGAGTAAAAAATATTCTTTTGATACTTGTTATCAGGCACTGGCCTGGCGGCCCAGATCGGCCAGCGGATGGGCCAGATCGGCAGGCCAGGGAATAACGAAAAACCGCTGTACCCAGGCATCGGTAGCGGCATCATGCGTAGCCGGCGACCATTTTGGCTGCTTGTCTTTGTCGATAATCAGGGCGCGTATGCCTTCTTGCAGATCACCGTGCGCACCGCACTGCAAAGTCACAATATATTCCTGGCGAAAGACATCGGCCAGCGACATCAATCGTACCCGGCGCAGCAGCTCGAAGCTCAGGCGCGCTGAGCCAGGTGCACCAGCCATGAAGGTGGTGGCTGCCCGTTTCAACCAAGGGTCTTCGCTTTGGCTCCAGGCCGAGATATTGGTGCAGATAGCGGAAAAATCGGTGCCACCGCAAGCGTGCTGTATCAATGAGTAGTGGGTGCCCAATGGCCCGGGTTGTTCGGGCTCGCCGGACTGCAAACCTCGCAGCAGCTTGTGCAGCAGCACGTCATTCTGGTCGCGCTCTGTCGACCATGTCGATGCCTGAATGGCCGCCAGCAGTTCATCCCACCCTTGGGCATCAAGCGTGTAGTCGGCCAGACCCAGCAGCGTGCAATCGGCTGCTCCCATCTGGGCGCCGGTCAGGGCAAGAAACAGACCTATACCGCCCGGCATGCGTGCAAGCATCCAGGTGCCACCCACATCAGGGAACAGACCTATGGAGATCTCAGGCATGGCAAACCGCGTGGTTTGAGTGACGACGCGATGGCTGGCCCCCATCATCAGGCCTACCCCGCCCCCCATGACTATGCCGCTGCCCCAACACAACAAAGGCTTAGCGTAAGTGTGTATGTGGTAATCGAGCCTATATTCCACGTCGAAGAACTCACGCGCATAGGTGTTGTCCCAGGCCTGACCGCTGCTGTTGTCCTGCATGCCTTTATATATGCCGTGCAGATCACCGCCGGCGCAAAAGGCCTTCTCGCCCGCACCACGCAACACCACCAGGGCGATTTGCGCGTCATCTTCCCATTGCCGCAACTGGCTGGCCAGCAGCTTGCACATATCCAAAGACAAGCCATTGAGCGTTTGTGGCGTGTTCAGCGTGGCCAAGCCCACCTTGCGGCCATCGACTGTATCCAATTCTTCGAACAAAACCGGGGAATTCATCGGATGTCTGCTCCTTTTTCGAGTAATTGGCGCGCAACGATGACGCGCATGATTTCATTCGTGCCTTCGAGTATCTGATGCACTCGCGTATCGCGTACCAGCCGTTCCAGCGGGTAATCTTTCAGGTAGCCATAGCCGCCGTGTATTTGCTGTGCGTCCAGGCAGGCCTGGAAGCACAGATCGGTAGCCAGGCGCTTGGCCATGGCGCAATAAGAAGACGCATTAGGATCCTGCATATCGAGCTTGGCGGCCGCCAGGCGCACCATTTGGCGCGAGGCAACAATATGCGTCAGCATGTCGACGAGTTTGAACTGCAAGGCCTGGAAGTCGGCCAAGGCCTTGCCAAACTGTTTGCGCTCGTTCATATAAGTGCGGGCGGCCTCGTAGGCGCCTTGTGCCGCACCGACCGAGCACGTGGCAATATTGATGCGCCCACCGTCCAGGCCCTTCATGGCGAACTTGAAACCCTCGCCTTCATGGCCCAGCAAATTTTCGGCAGGCACCTCGGCATTGTCGAAAGTAATGGGACGGGTCGACTGGCTGTTCCAGCCCATTTTTTCTTCTTTGCGCCCGTAAGTAATGCCCGGGGTGTCGGCTGGCACGGCAAAGGCGGAGATGCCACGCGGGCTGTCATCGCCGGTACGTGCCATGACCACCAGCATATCGGTATCGCCAGCGCCGGAAATAAACGCCTTGGCCCCGTTCAGCACGTAGGCCGCGCCTTTTTTCTCGGCCCGGGTGGTTAATGAGGCGGCATCGGAACCCGAGCCCGGTTCGGTCAGGCAATACGATGCGAGCTTTTCGCCCGTGGCCAAAGCAGGTCCCCAAGCATCGCGCACCGAATCACTGGCCCACGAGCCTATCATCCAGGCAGCCATATTATGTATGGTCAGGAAAGCCGTTGTAGATGGGTCGTAGGCAGCCATTTCTTCGAAGACCAGCGTTGCATCCAGGCGCGGCAGGCCCAGACCACCTATGGTTTCGGGCGCGTAAATGGCGCAAAAGCCCAGCTCGCCGGCGCGGGCGAAGGCATCGCGCGGGAAGATGCCTTCGGCATCCCAGCGTGCTGCATTCGGGGCCAGTTCGCCCTCGGCAAAATCACGTGCGGCTTGTGCAAAAGCCTGTTGCTCGTCACTCAGACGAAATTCCATGTTGTTGTCTCCTTGCTGCCATTTAATGTTGAATACTAAGCCACAGTCTTGATCAATCACGCCCGAAACCATAGCGCTTTGCCGTCATTATTATTGTCATGTGCGTGACAATCGCTAGTTCATGAACGCCATTCGGTGCTGAGCTCGTCGGCGGCGGGATTCCATAGGGTCGAAGTTCAAGGGTCGGTAGATTTCAATTCGGTCGCCCTGGATCAGCAGACGTTCGACAGTGCAGGCTTGCCCATAGATGCCGACAGCCAGGGCATCTTGCGGGTATGCTGGATTGCTACGTGCAAAACCGCTGGCATCCAGTGCCTGCCCAACCGTACTGCCTGCTGGCAAGCTCAAGGCCGCCCGCCAGACGGAATCGGCCTGGGCATAGACAATTTGAACATTGATGTCAGTGCCCATAAACGACTTGGGCGCGTTGAGTGAATGAATCAATGAAGCTGCTGGCAATACGATTGAATATGGGCCCGACAACTGCCTCGAGCGCCCGGCTTGAAAAGGCATACTCCATAGTATAGATAACCTTGCATGCGTCTTCGGCCAGTGCCTGGAACTCCCAGGTTCCCGTCAGCATGGAGAACGGGCCGTCGACCAGATGTATAGTGATGAGCTCGGGGTATTTATGCTCGTTGCGGGTGGTGAAGGTTTGTCGCATGCCGGCAATATTGATGGTGACCGAGGCTTCCATTCCGTTTTCATCGTGCTTATGCACGGTGGTACCACCGCACCAGGGCATGAATTCGGGGTACTTGGCTACATCGGCCACCAGATCAAACATTTGGGCGCTACTATGCGGAACCAGAACAGAACGCTGTACTTTATGCATCGAAAGTCGTTAATGGATAGAATGTATGGATTTTACAGTCTACAACCATATTGTGATTCATGAGCATTGTCGATAACCGCAAAGCAACGCACGATTACTTCATCGAAGAACGCTACGAAGCGGGTCTTGTGCTGGAAGGATGGGAAGTAAAAGCCATACGTGCCGGGCATGTGCAGCTGAAGGAAAGCTACGTTATCGTACGCGATGGCGAGATCTGGATCATCAACATGCACATCAGTCCGCTGCCTACGGCTTCCACTCATATCCATCCGAATTCCACCCGCACGCGCAAGCTGCTATTGAAGGCCGAGGAAATCAGCAAGCTGATAGGCAAGGTAGAGCAGCGCGGCTATACCCTGGTGCCGCTGAACCTGCACTACAAGAACGGGCGCATCAAACTTGACTTCGGACTGGGGCGCGGCAAAAAGCAGCATGACAAGCGCGATACCGCACGCGACAAAGACTGGCAACGGGAAAAAGAACGCATCATGAAGCATGACACCCGCAACAAAAAGAGTGACTAAAATGAGTGGACACGGCCAGGGCCGCGTTGGCTGAACCTAAGCCAGGGTAAAGCCTTCCAGCTCCAGCAAGGCGAATTTGCGTTCAAGGCCGCCGGTATAGCCGTTTAAACGACCACTGCCGGCCAGTACCCTGTGGCAAGGCACAATAATGCTCAAGGGATTACGCCCTACGGCGGTTCCCACCGGACGCCCATGCTGCGCCGTCAGGCCCGCCGTCAGAGCCACATCACCATAAGACACGTACTCGCCGTAAGGAATGGCCAGCAACGCCTGCCAGACCTTGATTTGAAAGTCGGTGCCATGCAGATGTATGGGTACGGTAAATGTTGTGCGTTTCTCATCAAAGTATTCTTGCAGCTCGCCCAGTGTTTGCTGAAACACCTTCAGGGCGCCATCAGGCGTATTGGGCTGTATGATGATCAAGGACTGCGCCGTGTCCCACGCTGCTCTTTTGTTGCGGCTGGTCGGGTCGGTGGCATCCAGGTTTTGACTACTGAAGAGATCGGGTTGAGCTGTTTTCTTATAGGCCCTGAAGTCTTTGATGGCGGTGCCGGCCATCATACCTGCTGTCGGATCAGCCTTGACGGGTTTAGCAGGCACCCCGGTATCTACCAGCGGCATATCTTTCTGGTCGTCAAAATACAGGCCATCAAGATGAGTGCCATTGGAGCTGAGCAACATCGCTCCCAAAGGTGAAGTTATCCGCGCGTAGAACCTCATTTTCTGCGTCTCCTT
The DNA here is from genome assembly GCA_013416405.1 of Alcaligenaceae bacterium. Taxonomy (GTDB): domain Bacteria; phylum Pseudomonadota; class Gammaproteobacteria; order Burkholderiales; family Burkholderiaceae_B; genus Pusillimonas_C. Next base: position 423,469 of record JACCET010000001.1, on the reverse strand, counting down.
GCCCCCATGACTATTGTAGTGTGCTGCGGTGAGCAGCTCAGTGCAGCTTTACACGCGGCGCGGCGCGTTTCATGAATAGGCGCCCTATTGCCAGCGTACCGGTGCGAACCGGCCCAAGCACGGCCAAGTGATGCATTAAATGCAGGCTCATGTACATGAGCCGCGCCAGCAAGCCTTCGACAAACCAGCTTTTCCCCGACAAAACGCCCATCAGGCTGCCAACACCCTGGCTATGTCCCACCGATACCAGCGAGCCGTGATCGCGGTAGCGGAATTTGCGATCTGCAGGCGGCTGGCCATTGATGCGCTCGCGCATGGTATCAAGCAGAAAGCTGGCTTGCTGATGCGCCACCTGAGCGCGGGCCGGCAAGGAGTGATCCTTGCCCAGCCAGGGCGTCTGGGCGCAATCGCCCAGCGCATAGATATACGGATCAGAGCTGCGCAGGCTGCTGTCCACAACCAATTGATGGTTGCGATTGACCTCTAGCCCAAGTTCGGACAACCAGGCAGGCGCTTCAATGCCTGCGGCCCATACACAAAGATCGACGGGGTAACGATTGCCTTCGCTGTCTGTCAGCACATCCGCTGCCACGGATGCAACACGCACCGAGGTCTTGACCACTACGCCCCTGCTTTCCAGCAGTTCTTGAGCCGCTGCCGACAGCTTTTCCGGCAAGGCCGACAAAATACGCTGACTGCCTTCCAGCAGAGTAATGCGTATGTCAGTGGCGGGATCCAGGTCGTTCAGGCCATAAAACGAGGCATCGGCGCAGGCTTCCAGCAGCTCGGCCGCCAACTCAACCCCGGTGGCACCACCACCCACGATACCGATATTCAGCTTATAGCCGGGCTCTGCCGCTTTTCTTCGGCTCGCCAGCACCAGTTGATGCAGCAGGCGCAAGCGGAAGCGTTCGGCCTCGGCGGTGGAGTCAAGGGCAATAGCGAACTCGGCCGCGCCCGGTGTCCCGAAAAAGTTGGACTTGCTACCCACCGCTATCACAAGGGTGTCGTAGGCGATGTCCCGGGCTGGAAACACTTCGTCTTGCGAGTCGGAGAGCACAGGTTTGAGTTTGAGTAGCCTGGCCTCGCGGTCTATGGCGTGAAGCTCACCGTAAATAAAAGTGAAGCCGCAGTCCTTGGCCAGCATGAAATACGAGAGCCCTTCGCGGTGGATATCCAGCGTTCCGGCGGCCACTTCGTGCAAAGACGGCTTCCAGATGTGACCGCCGTCTTTGTCGACCAGCAGCACATGGGCAGGCCCGTACTTGCGCCCAAGCTTGGCGGCGAGTTCCAGACCCCCGGCCCCACCGCCAACTATCACCACTTTGTGCGTCTGCTTGTTCATGGCAGCTCCTGTTTCCAAGTTCAATGTACAACATTCCGGGCATAGCTTTCCAGCCGGGCGCACCCAAAAAAAAACCGGCTCGAAGCCGGCTTTTCGGATTATGGCGCTAATCAGGCCGACTTTGCCAGACGCTGCCAAGTATCAACGACAGTATCCGGATTCAGCGACATTGACAATATGCCTTCGTCACGCAGCCAGTTGGCCAGATCGGGATGATCGCTGGGGCCCTGGCCGCAAATGCCCACATACTTGCCAGCCGCCAGGCAAGCCTGAATGGCACGGCGCAGCATGAACTGCACGGCTTCGTCGCGTTCGTCGAAGTCTGCGGCCAGCAATTCCATGCCTGAGTCACGATCCAGGCCCAGCGTAAGCTGCGTCATGTCGTTGGAGCCTATGGAGAAACCATCGAAATATTGCAGAAACTGCTCGGCCAGAATAGCGTTGGACGGCACTTCGCACATCATGATCAAGCGCAAGCCATTTTCGCCGCGTGCCAGGCCATGGGCGGCGAGTAGGTCGACGACCTTGGCTGCCTGCGGCAAAGTACGCACGAAAGGCACCATGATCTCGACGTTGGTCAGGCCCATGTCATCACGCACCTTTTTAAGCGCTTCGCATTCCATCTTGAAGCACTCTTCAAACTCGCGGGAAATGTAGCGCGACGCGCCACGGAAGCCCAACATGGGATTCTCTTCCTCGGGTTCGTAGCGTGAGCCACCTACCAGCTTGCGGTATTCATTCGACTTGAAGTCAGACAGGCGAACGATGACGGGCTTGGGGTAGAAAGCGGCAGCCAGCGTGCTGATGCCTTCGGCCAGCTTTTCAACGAAAAAGGCGCGCGGGCTGGCATAGCCACGGGCAGCCGATTCAACCGCTTGCTTGAGCTCGGCATCAACATTGGGATAATCAAGCACAGCCTTGGGGTGCACGTTGATGTTGTTGTTGATGATGAATTCAAGCCGGGCCAGTCCCACGCCATCGTTGGGAATTTGCGAAAAATCGAAAGCCAGCTGCGGGTTACCCACGTTCATCATGATTTTCAGGCCGATTTCAGGCATTTCGCCCCAGCGGACTTCTTCGATCTCGGTTTCGATCAGGCCGTCGTAGATTCGGCCTTCATCGCCTTCCGCACATGACACCGTGACTTCACGGCCATTGGCCAGCACATCGGTGGCAGTGGCGCAGCCAACCACAGCAGGAATGCCCAGTTCGCGAGCGATAATGGCCGCGTGGCAAGTACGCCCGCCACGGTTGGTGACAATGGCGGAAGCCAGCTTCATGACCGGCTCCCAGTTGGGATCGGTCATGTCGGTGACCAGTATGTCGCCAGCCTGGACCTGATCCATTTCGGACACATCGGCCACGATACGCACTCGGCCGGAGCCGATCTTCTGCCCGATGGCGCGGCCGGTAATCAACACTTCACCAGTGGCCTTCAGACGATAACGTTCCTGCACGTCGTTGTGGCCCTGCTGAGACTTGACGGTCTCGGGCCTGGCCTGAAGGATATAGATCTTGCCATCAATGCCGTCGCGGCCCCATTCAATATCCATGGGACGCTGGTAATGGTTTTCGATAATGACGGCGTAGCGGGCCAATTCTATGACCTCGTCGTCGGTCAGCGAATAGCGATTACGTTCAGACACCGGTACATCAACGGTACGAACCGCAATTCCCCCCGTGCGTTCGGCATCAAATTCCATTTTGAGCAGCTTGGAACCAATGCGGCGGCTGATGATGGGATAGTGTCCCGAAGCCAGGGTAGGCTTGAACACATAGAATTCGTCGGGGTTGACGGCACCTTGCACCACGGTTTCACCCAGGCCATAAGACGAAGTGATGAAGACGACATCAGTAAAGCCTGATTCGGTATCCAGCGTGAACATCACGCCGGCGCTGCCACGGTCGGAGCGCACCATGCGCTGTATGCCGGCCGACAAGGCAACCTCGGTGTGGGCATAGCCTTTGTGCACGCGATAGGAAATGGCCCGGTCGTTGTACAGCGACGCGAATACGTGGCGGATTTTTTCGAGCACGTCGTCAATGCCGACGACGTTCAGAAAGGTTTCCTGTTGTCCGGCAAAAGAGGCATCGGGAAGATCTTCAGCCGTTGCCGACGAACGCACGGCAAACGAGCCCTGCCCGTCTGCATCGAGTTCGGCAAAAGAAGTGCGAATAGCCTGCTCGAGTTCGGCAGGAAAAGGGGTATCGATGATCCATTGACGGATTTCGGCGCCGCCTTGTGCCAGCTCACGCACGTCGTCTGAATTCAAGGTTTTAAGACGTTCTGCGATACGCTGGTCGAGCTTGGTGGACTTGAGAAAATCGCGAAATGCGTCGGCAGTGGTCGCAAAACCGCCTGGAACCCTTACCCCGGCGCCGGCCAACTGACTGATCATTTCACCTAGTGATGCGTTTTTTCCTCCGACCGAGTCGACGTCCGTCATGCGGAGCTGCTCGAAAGACACTACATAAGACATAAAGTCACCTTAACTATATAAAAGAAAGCTTGTTTGCTTAGCGCGCCTGGGTTTCGTACAAGGAAAACCCACAGTAAACGGAGTACTAAGCAAACCAGCCTTGCCTGCTGGTTCGGTGACTGTTAATCTTTGCGATTGTACCGTTTCTAGCATCTTCTGCACTGACTTTATTCCATGCCTGACTCCCTGACCGAACGCACCGTTTTTGTTGTCTCCGACAGCACGGGTATTACCGCCGAAACATTCAGCAATTCTGTGCTGTCGCAGTTTGACCAGTTCTCTTTCCAGGCGATACGTATTCCATATATCGACAGCGTGGAAAAGGCGGAAGCTGCCGCTGTGCGCATCAATCGCTGCGCCGAGGAACAGAATGCCCCACCTCTGGTATTCAGTACTTTGGTGAATCCAGAGGTGTCACTGAGCATACGGGAAGCGAACTGTACTTTCCTGGATCTGTTCAGCACTTTTGTGCAACATATCGAAACGGCACTGGGTGTGAAGTCCAGCCATTCGGTGGGCCGCTCGCACATGGGCGGCATGTCCAAGCAGTACAACAATCGTATCGAGGCCATCAATTTCAGCCTGGCTCACGATGATGGTCAGTTCATACACGGGCTAGAGCAGGCCGATGTCATTCTGGTGGGTGTGTCGCGTTGCGGCAAAACGCCTACCAGTCTGTATCTGGCCATGCAGTATGCGGTCAAGGCAGCGAATTTTCCACTGATTCCCGAAGACTTCGATCGGGGCTCTTTACCCGCCACGCTGGCGCCGTATCGGAAGAAGCTGTTTGGGCTTTCGATACAGCCGGAACGTTTGGCCGAGGTGCGCAATGAGCGGCGTCCAAACAGCCAATATTCGTCCATCAGGCAGTGCCGTGACGAGGTGGCCGAGGCCGAGCGTCTGATGCGCATGGAAGATATCCCCTGGCTGTCCACCACTACACGTTCAATTGAAGAGATTTCGACCAAGGTGCTCGACGAGGTGGGGTTGAACCGGCGGATGTTCTGACGGGTTATTCCATTGACTGGCTTCGGGTTTCTTGCGAGGGCGTCAAGAAATCCTCGTGGCGTTGGAGCCGCCCTGTCCCGTTTCACCAATAGGATCCCAGGATGTCTACCGCTACTTAGCCCAGCTGCGCCCCGTGGACCCGCCTCTGCTCGAACAAGCAGACCCCTGCCGCCACGGCGACATTCAGCGACTCTACCTCTGCAACCTGCGGAATGAACACCCGTAAATCGGCCTGGACCAGCAACGCTGCGTCCACACCCTGCCCTTCATTGCCGAACACCCAGGCACACTCGGCAGGCAGGGCGGTATCATATAAAGACTGTGCGCCCTCCAGGGCGGTCGCAATCAACGGCACGGCCAAGCGGCTGCGCAGCGCCGCCAGATCCGCATGTTCATATATCGTCATCACAAAATGCGCGCCTTGCGCGCTGCGCAGCACCTTGGGTGACCAGGCCGATGCGCAGCCCGTAGACAAATAGGCATGCCGTATGCCCGCGGCAGCCGCCGTGCGCAGCAAAGTACCTACATTGCCGGGATCCTGAAGGCGATCCAGCCACAGACAATTGTGATTGATGCTGGCGGGTAAAGCGGACGACGGCACCGTGACCAGGAAATATACGCCCTGCCCATGCCCCACCTGTGACAAGCTGGCCGCCAGCCGGGGCTCGCAGCTATGGCACAGACTGGCGGGCAGACTATTGGCCAGGGCTTGCAGTTCAGGCTGTGTTTCAAGTTTTTGCAGATCAAACAAAGCCAGTTCGGGTACGCCGACAAGCTGTAGCCAGGCCTGGCACAAGTGCACGCCTTCCAGCACCACACGTTGCGCAGCATGGCTGTCAGCGCCCTTTTCCCGTTTGCCGCTCGCCAAACGCAACAGTTGTTTGTATAAAGCGTTATCGCGTGAGGAAATATGCTTCATGGAAACTTCCCTCCTGGCTTATCAAGCAGGCACGTTGATAGTCGCGGCTGCGCTTGTCGAGTCCCGTTGCAGCAACTTCCTGACTGGCGCAAAGCTGCTTCGGTGCGCCGGACACGGTCCATGAGCCTGCAGGCGAGTTAGGTGCAGCGCTGTTCCGTAGCCCTTGTGCTGGTCGAAACCATAGTCCGGATACGCTTGATGCAGCAACAGGCAGTCGGCGTCTCTGGCGGTCTTGGCCAGGATAGAGGCCGCCGAAATCTCAGCCACGCTGGCATCGCCGCCCACTATGGCCTGCGCCGTGCATAACAAGCCTTGCGGAACACGATTGCCATCGATCAGTGCCTGGCTAGGCCGCAACGACAGCCCTTCGCACGCACGACGCATGGCCAGCATGGTGGCCTGCAGAATATTCAGCGTATCGATTTCTTCAACCGTGGCGCTGGCAACACACCACGCCAGGGCATACTCGCGTACCGCCAGGGCCAGATCTTCCCGCCGGGCAGGACTCAATTTTTTGGAGTCATCCAGACCGCTAATTGGACGGGCTGGGTCAAGAATGACGGCAGCCGCAAACACGGGCCCTGCCAATGGGCCGCGCCCCGCCTCGTCTATACCGGCCACATTCAAAACAGCCGGTCCTGTGCCAAACAAGTTAAATTGGCTGTCTCTTTGTGGGCTCATGCAGTTTCCCTTTTCAGCGTGCCTGCTGGACTATAGCCTGGGCAGCAAGCTCCGGTGTATTGCGCCAGAGCGATTCATGGATTTGTGCAAAATGCTCTGACACTTGCCGCGCGTAGGGAGCATCAGTAAGTGCCTTCCAGCTGGCCTCGGCCAGCGCTTGCGGTGTTGCGTCATCCTGCAGCAGTTCAGGCACAACAAAGTCGCGTGCCAGCACATTGGGCAGTCCTACCCAGGGCACGTAAGGCCGCGCCTGCCCCGACTTCCATTCCATCATGCGCTTCATCATGGGTGAAAGCACATAGGAAATCACCATGGGTCGCTTGAACAGGGCAGCCTCGAGAGTGGCCGTACCGCTGGCGACCAGCACAGCATCGGCAGCTTCCATGACGTTCCAGGCGGCTGGCCTATCGGCGAAATCTGTGGCCGTATCTGTCTGGCCCTGTAGTTCGCCGGCTTGAGCTGTAACGGCAGCCAGCGGCGAATTTGCGCCAGCCTGGGCAACGATGCGGCAATTGGAAACGGGATGCTCTCGCAACAAAGCCTCGAACTCCTTCCGGCGCTCGGCATTGACCATGGGCACGAGTATCTGCAGTGCGGGATCCTGCTTGAGCAGGATTTGGGCAGCCTGCAAGAATCGCGGGCCCAGCAGGCGAATTTCCGACGCGCGGCTGCCGGGCATCAGCGCCAGCACGCGGGCGCCTGGGTCTATACCCAAATAATGGCGCGCGGCAGCCTGATCAGGCTGCATGGGTATGACCTCGGCCAATGGATGGCCCACATAGGTCACGGGCACGCCTTCTTTTTTGTATATTTCCTCTTCGAAGGGAAACAAGACCAGCATGTGCGACACAGCCTGTCGTATCTTGTGTATGCGCTCGTAACGCCAAGCCCAGATGGAAGGCCCTACAAAATGCACGGTAGGCACACCAGCCTGCCTGAGCTGGTGCTCCAGGCGCAAATTGAAGTCGGGCGCGTCGATACCCACAAATACATCGGGCTTGTTGCCCAACCAGCGATTCTTTACCTTGAAATAAGTGCTCAGCAGGCTGGGCATACGCTTGAGCGCATCCACATAGCCAAAAACCGTTAGCGCATCCATCGGTGCCCAGGCGTCAAAGCCTTGCCGCAGCATTGCGGGGCCGCCTATGCCTTGGCATTGACTTTGCGTGTCGTGACGGCTGATCCCGCGGATAATGCGTGCGGCCAGCAAATCGCCGGAGGGTTCGCCGGCGACCATACCGACACGCATATTCATGAACGGACTATGCCCCGGGTGGAGCTCGCCAGAAAATCAACCATAGTCTGGATGGCCTCGCTGGCCAGGGGGCGCTCTTGCTGAAGTGCCCGCATCTGCTCGGTTGCCTGCTCGATATTCAGATTGCGTCTGTACAGCAGCTTGTAGGAATCTTTCAGGGCAGAGATGGCTTCGGGGCTGTATCCGCGTCGGCTTAAGCCTTCGGAGTTGATTCCGACCGGCCTGAAGGGGTCGCCTGCCCCTATCAGATAAGGCGGGATGTCTTGGCGTATGGAGCTGGTGCCACCTATCATGGTATGTGCGCCTATGCGTACAAACTGATGTATGGCGGTCAATCCGCCCAGAATAGCCCAATCGCCAATATGAATGTGGCCAGCAAGCTGCACGCCATTGGCGATGACGGTATGGTGGCCTATCTGGCAATCGTGGGCTATGTGTGCATACGCCATGATCCAGTTGTCGTCGCCCAGACGGGTAACGCCCACATCCTGTGCCGTACCGGTATTGATGGTGACGTATTCGCGCACGGTGTTCCCGTCGCCGATTTCGAGTCGTGTGGGTTCACCCGCATATTTTTTGTCTTGCGGAATGCCGCCTATGGAACAAAAGCGGTAAAAGTTATTATTGGCGCCAACTATCGTGTGGCCGTCAATGACGCAATGCGGACCAACCACGGTGCCCGAACCAATGACAACATGTTCTCCGATAATGCTGTATGGCCCGACCTGTACATCGTCTGCAATGCGGGCGCCTGGAGAGATAATGGCAGTGGGGTGTATCAGGCTGGACATGACTACTCTTCCAGCACACGTATTGCGCACATGATTTTGGCTTCTGCAACGACTTGCCCATCGACGGTGGCACGGGCAGAATATTTGCAGATGGAGCGGCTGATGCGATCTGCAGTGACTTCAAGCCTTAGCTGATCACCTGGTACAACGGGCTTGCGAAAACGCGCACCGTCTACACCAACCAGGTAGTAAGCGATTTTCTTGTCGGCCGGATTGACGTCGGTGTCGTCCTCGAAGGAAAACAAGGCCGCCGCTTGCGCCAGCGCTTCAATAATAAGCACACCCGGCATAACCGGATGATGAGGAAAGTGGCCGGTGAAAAACGGCTCGTTCATCGTGACATTCTTGATAGCCACGATGCTTTTTCCGGGTACCATTTCCAGCACGCGATCAACCAGCAGCATCGGATATCGATGCGGCAGCCTAGCCATGATCTGATTGATGTCGAGTTCCATCTTCTTATATCCTGCAAATAATTTCGTACGATACGATATTTTGATTACGATTCTTGTTTTTCCAAGGCTCTGATGCGCCGGCGTAGTGCACCCAACTGGGGCAGAACGGCCGCATTGCGTTGCCACTGAACGTGCTCGGCATAGGGATAGACGCCAGTGTAGCGACCAGGTTGGGAAACATTGGAGGTAATGGCCGTGCCGCCCGAGACATTGACGTCGTCGGCCAAGGTCAGGTGCCCCGACAACATGGCAGCACCGCCTATGGTGCAGCGCTTGCCGATTACCGTTGATCCGGCAACACCTACGCAGGCCGCCATGGCGGTGTGATCACCGATCTGGCAGTTGTGGCCTATCATGATCTGATTATCAAGCTTGACGCCATGACCTATCAAGGTGTTTTCAATGGCGCCACGATCCACCGTTGTGTTGGCGCCGATTTCAACATCATTGCCCAGCACCACTCCGCCAATCTGGGCGATTTTGGCCCAGGCACCGCTTTCCTGGCGGGGATCAGGCGCAAATCCAAAGCCGTCGGCGCCCAATACACAGCCCGAATGCAGAATGGCGCGGTCACCAACCGTAACGTGGTGGTACAAGGTTACGCGGCCATGCAGCAGGCAATCGGCGCCCAGCACCGAGTTGGCGCCGATAATGCAGCCAGGCCCCAGGCGTGTGCCCCGCCCTATGCGCACGCCATCTTCAACGACGCAATGCGGACCTATGGCAACCCCCGGCGCTATCTGTGCCGTTGGCGCAATGATGGCGCTGTCGTGTATGCCCGAAGGAAGATTGTTAAGGCGGTGGCTGTCGAACCACTGCGCCAGCAGCGCGTACATCAGATAGGGCTCGCTGCACAGCACAGGGCGAAATGCATAGCTTCCCGCTTCCAGTGTGTCGAATGCCGCTTGCGTCATGATGACAGCGGCCGCCCCGGATTGCTGCAGCTGCGATTGCAGTTTTGGATTCGACAGAAAACTGATTTCGTCAGGGCCGGCGGAAAGCAAGGAACCCAGGCCCCGGATACGGGGCTGGGCTGCGTCCTTGGTTTCGACCGGTATGCAATCCAGACCTGCGACATTGGCCTGAGCCAGCAGTGTTTGCAGGGTAGGCGCCTGTTCAGGCGCTAGCAATACCGGCATTTTGTATTAGCCGCCGAGTGCTTTCATGACCTGGTCGGTGATGTCGACACGCGGGCTGACGGTAACGGCATCTTGGATAATCAAGTCGTAGTCTTGCTGTTCGGCAATTTGCTTGATGGCAGCATCGGCTTTTTCCACGATACCCGAGAATTCTTCGTTGCGACGACGATTGAAGTCTTCCTGGAACTCGCGGCGCTTGCGCTGCAGGTCGGAATCGAGGTCGGCCAGGCTGCGCTGGCGCTTGATACGCTCGGACTCAGACAGCACGGGTGCGTCTTTGTCGAATTTTTGAGCTTCGCTACGCAGGCGGTTGCCCAGGTTTTGCAGTTCGGTATCGCGCTTTTTAAATTCGGCTTCGATTTTGGCCTGCGCCGCCTTGGCGGGCTTGGAGTCACGCAGGATGCGCTCGGTGCTCACAAAGCCGATCTTGGTTGCCTGCGCCTGGGCGGGGGCAGGTATTGCCACGATGGCTGCGCCTACGCCCAGCACAGCCGCGAGCGTCAGTGCACGGTTGGCTTGACCTATGTTGCGGCTTAAAGCAGAAAGTTTTAATGCGAATTGAGACTTCATGAAAAATCTACCTTGCGAAATAGCAGAGATAAAAGAGTTATTGTGCCATTAAATGGAGCACATCAGAAACCTGTGCCGATTTGGAATTGGAAGGCCTGCTTGTCGTCACCCCCTTTGGCGTTCAGGGCGCGGGCGAAAGACAGCTGCAGAGGGCCCATGGGTGACTGCCACGACAGGCCTATACCTGCCGAATATTTCCAGCCGCAAGGATCTTCGACCTGGTTGTTGATCCCTTGGGCGCAGCCGCCGTCGGTATTGGCCACTTGCCCTGCATCGGTAAACACGAACCAGCGTAAAGTGCGATCGCGGGTTGCGCCCGGAAACGGCAGATAAAGCTGAACGCTGGCGGCCAGACGGCGCGATCCACCCAGATAGTCGTTGGTCAGGGTATCGCGCGGCCCCAGCGACGCGCCTTCGTAGCCGCGTACAGAGCCTATGCCCCCGCCGTATATATTCTTGATGACCGGAAAGTTCTTGTCGCTATAGCTTTTGCCCCAATCGGCCAGACCATTGAAGGCCAGCGTGTAGGAGCGGCCCAAAGGCAGATAGTACTGCTGTTGGGCACTAAGCATGTAATAGCGAAGATCCATGGTGGAAACATCAGCCGACAGTCTTGTATAGCTGCCCCGCGTAGGGGCGATCGCGCTGTCGCGCGTATCTTTGGACCAGCCCAGATTGAAGATAACGGAATTAGCTTTTTCGCCGTACTCTTCGACGTAATCGCGATAGGCCTGAGGCGCACTGTCGCGGAAATGGCTAAGCTCGTTGCGCTCGAAGCTGACGCCGGCGAAGACGCGGTCGTACTCGGAAATGGGCACGCCAAAATTAAGCCCTGCCCCGAAAGAGGTAACGCGATAGTCGCCAGTGGCGTCGCTGTTATCGTAAGGCGTGGTACGCCGATAATACAGCGAGGTGGTCTTGCTGATGCCGTCTTGGGTCCAATACGGATTTGTGTGCGAAATGATCGCCGCCCGATTGGTTTGGCTGGTATTCATCTGCAAGGACAAGGTGTTGCCGCTGCCGAAAATGTTGTCCTGGCTGATACCCGCCGACAAAATGACCTTGTCGGTCGAACCGTAGCCCACACCCAGATTGATCAGCCCCGTGGGCTTTTCCACCACATCGACGTTGACGTCGATTTGATCGGGAGAACCCGCCACCGGTGTGGTGTGCACATCGATGTCGTTGAAGTAGCCCAGTCGGTCAATGCGCTCGCGCGATGATTTGATGCTGTTCGAGTCGTACCAGGCGGATTCCTGTTGCCGCATTTCGCGCCGTATGACTTCATCGCGGGTACGGGTATTGCCGCCTATCTGGATGCGGCGCACGTATACACGGCGGCCTGGATCCACATAGAAGGTCAGGTCGGTTTCATGGGCTTCACGATCAAGTGCAGGGTTGGGATTAACGTTGGCAAACGCGTAGCCCAGGCTGCCCAGGTAATCGGTAATGGCCTTGACCGTGGCATTGGTGTTGGAGGCCGAGAAAACCTCGCCTTCCTTGACCTGTATCAGCGGCTGTATTTGGTCTTCCAGGCCAATAAGGTCGCCTGCCAGCTTCACGCTGCGCACCACATAGGGCTGGCCCTCGTGCAGGGTCAGGTTAACGAAGATGCTTTCGCGATCTGGGGAAATGGTGACCTGGGGGGGCTCGGCCGAATACTCAAGGTAACCGCGATCCAGGTAAAAAGAGCGTATGCGCTCTACGTCGCCCTCAAGTTTTTCGCGTGAATACTTGTCGGTGCCGGTGTACCACGTCATCATGCCCGATGTGGTGAGCTCCATTTCGTCGAGCAGGTCGCCTTCGGAGTAAGCCTCGTTGCCGACAATCTGGATTTCACTGATCTTGGCCAGATCGCCTTCGAAAACATCGAAACTGACCCCCACGCGATTGCGCGGCAAAGGCGTAATGATGGGGTTGATTTCAACCCCATACTTACCCTTGGAAAGATACTGCTGCTTGAGTTCGAACTCGGCACGCTCCAGCATGGAGCGGTCAAAGACGCGCCCTTGCCCGAAGCCCACCTGGGCCAGCGACTTAGTGATGCCTGGCGCATCGAACTCACGCATGCCGTTGAATGAGACCGATGCAATGGTAGGCCGTTCTTCGACGGTAACCACCAAAACATCGTTGGTGGTATCAATTTTTACGTCGCTGAAAAAACCAGTGGAGAAAAGGCGTTGAATGGCTTCAGAGGCCTGGACTTCGGTGAACTGTTCTCCGACCTTGACCGGCAGATAGCTGAACACCGTACCAGCATCGACCCGTTGTATGCCATTAACCTGAATGTCACGCACGACAAAAGGCGTAAACGCGCTGGCGAAACTGGGAATGAGCAAAGCAGCCAGTAAAGCAGGCAGTGCGCGCTTGGAAAAGGAAAATTTCCGGCTAAACGACATCCTGGTGCATCCTTGGACGAATAAGTGGTGGAAGATTGTAAGGCAGAAAGCCGTTAACTGAAAAGGCGGGAAAAATCATTGAAAAAAGCCAGGCTCATGAGGGCTGCCAATAAGCCCAGGCCGATACGTTGACCATTTTCGTGCCATTTTTCCGGTATGGGGCGACCCCGCACAGCTTCAAGAATGTAATACATTAAGTGCCCCCCATCCAGCATGGGGATGGGTAATAAATTTAACACGCCGATGCTAACACTAATAAGTGCCAGAAACCCTATGTAGGCGGCAAAACCTATGCGTGCCGTCTGCCCTGCGTAGTCGGCGATGGTGACCGGGCCGCTGACATTGCGCAGCGATACGTCTCCGACGATCATGCGTCCCATCATTTTCAGGGAAAACCAGGCCGTCTCGACCGTGCGCGACACACCGCGCGTCAGGCTCTCGAACAGGCCATAGCGTACCATCACCATGGGAAAGTCGGCCCCAAGCATCACACCTATACGGCCTGTGGCCTGCCCATCCTGCCCTGTTTGAGCCAGGGGCAGGACGGTGAGCGTCAGGGCTGCGCCGTCGCGCAACACGGTAATGGGCAAGGGCTGGTCGGGATGTTTCTTGACCTCTTCGACCATGGCGCCGGCGCTGGGCTGCTCAAGTTCACCCACCTTGATGATGACATCGCCCGCTTGCAAACCCGCCTGCTGGCCGGGCTCGCCTGGATTGACGCCGGTTACCTTGGGCTTGGGTGTGGCCAAGGACAGGCCGGCCTCGGCCATGAGGTCGACTCCATCGGGTTCGATGGCGGCCGGTGCGAACTGCAGCGTACGTTCGCGCTGCAGGCCATCGGCGGTTTCTACCGTCAATTGAGCCTGTCCGCCACTACTGATGGCATCCATCAGTTGCCAACGCGCTTCGCCCCAGGATTGCACGTCCTGCTGATTAACAGCAATGATGCGGTCGTTGGCCATAACACCCGCCTGAGCCGCCAGCGTGCTGGGCGGCGGCGACGCCAGGATGGCGGCCGGTTCATTGGTCCCGGCCAGATTCAGCCCCGCATAGAGCAGTGCAGCCAGCACCAGATTGGCCACAGGGCCGGCCAACACGATGGCACTGCGCTGCTTCAGGCTTTTGTGATTGAAGGCCTGAGCCGCCATGGATGGGTCGTCGCCCGGTTGGGGATCGTCCAGCATCTTGACATAACCACCCAGCGGAATGGCCGACAAGGCCCACTCAGTACCGTGGCGGTCTGTGCGGCGCACCAGCACCTTGCCGAATCCGACCGAGAATCGCAACACGCGAACGCCGCACAGTCGCGCAACCCAATAGTGGCCCAACTCGTGAAACGTAATCAATACGCCCAACGCAATGGCAAAAGCAAGCAAGGTGAAAAGCATGAAGTTCCTGATGAAGCCGGCCTGGAACCTGTGTGGGTAGTCAGGCCTTGAGCAGACAGAGCTCGGTGGCAATGCCACGAGTGTGTGCGTCCAGCGCCAGAACGTCGTCCAGGGAATCCAGGTTCGTGTCGGAACAACCCGTGATTCGCTCCAGGCAAGATTCGATGACCGGCGCAATTTCAGTATAGCGAATTTGCTGCTTCAAGAAGCAATCGACGGCGATTTCGTTAGCGGCATTCAACGCCACACAAGCGGCCTGCCCCGTCTTGAGCGCATCGAAGGACAGGCGCAAACAGGGGAAACGCTCGAAATCGGGTTCTTCGAAGTCCAGCCGCCCCAGCGTGGCCAGTTGCAGCAAGCCTACCCCGCTGTCTATGCGCTCAGGAAAGCCCAGGCCATAGGCAATAGGAGTACGCATATCGGGTTGGCCCAATTGAGCAAGTATGGAGCCATCTTCGTACTCGACCATGGAATGCACCATGCTCTGCGGATGGATTACCACCTGTATACGATCGACCGGCATGGCGAACAACCAATGAGCCTCTATGACTTCCAGGCCTTTATTAAGCATGGTGGCTGAATCGACCGAAATCTTGCGGCCCATGCTCCAGTTGGGATGCGCGCAAGCCTGATCGGGCGTAACGTCGGCCAACTGAGCTATGGCCGTCTTGCGAAAGGGTCCGCCAGATCCAGTAAGCAGCAATCGCCTGACACCGGTAGCCGGTTCGGTCGGTATCGTTGCACGAGCGTTCTGGGGCATGCATTGGAAAATAGCATTGTGCTCGCTATCTATGGGTAACAACTCGGCACCATTTTCACGCACAGTGCGCATGAACAAGCCACCGGCAGCGACCAGCGCTTCTTTGTTGGCCAGCAGTATGCGCTTGCCGGCTTGTGCGGCCGCCAGTGCCGAAGGCAGCCCTGCCGCGCCCACGATAGCCGCCATGACGGTCGTAACCTGGGAATCAAGCACAGTATCGACCAGGGCCTGGGCACCGATACGGATTTCCGGGCCGGGACCATTGCCGGCCCAGGCCCGCCTGAAGCGCTCACGCGCCTGCTCGGTAGGCACGACAACGACCTTGGCGTGCACGGCCAGAGCCTGTTCAGCGAGTTTTTCCATGCGACTGTAGGCACTAAGCGCGTAAACCGCCATGGTGTCGGGGTGACGCAATACGACGTCCAGCGTGCTTTCGCCTATGGAACCCGTAGACCCCAGTACACACAGTTGTTGAAACTTCATGGATTCCAAACTCCGGTGATCAGCAAGGCGATGGGCGCCACGGGCAGCAAGGCGTCGATGCGGTCGTATACGCCGCCGTGACCTGGGAGCAATTGACTGGAATCCTTAACACCCGCCCTGCGTTTAAGTAGCGATTCGAACAGGTCGCCGATAATTGACAGGGCAGCAAGAAAGATGGCTATCAGGGCAACCACCCACCAAGGCCAGCGCTGCATCAGCGCGTCGCCAAAACTGCCGGGCCAATAAGCACTCAGTAACACCCAGACTGTTGCAGCCAACACACCGCCTACCGCACCTTCCCAAGTTTTACCCGGGCTGACTCGAGGAGCCAGCTTATGGCGCCCGAAGGCCTTGCCGGTAAAGTAGGCGGCAATATCCGCAAACCAAATGAGCGCCATCAAAGACACCAGAAACCAGGCGCCTTGCTGTAAGTACATCTGTGCAAGCGCCAGCCATACTGCCAGTATGGCCACAATACCAAACAGGCTAAGTGCCATGCCCGCCGAGCGACGCTGGGATTGCCCCTGGACGACCAGGGCCGTTGCCAGCACCACCCAGAGCACAGCCACCAGGGGCAGAAACTGCCGGTTCAGTGCCATTTGCAGCTGTATCGACCACGGCTGGGGCGTATGAGCCAGCCATTGCCAGGCCAGCCACAGCATGACGGCACCACACAGCACGGCCAACATAGGTGGTGCTGCACGTCCCTGGCCCGGCCAGGTCAGGCGTAGCCATTCCCATAGCCCGCACACGGCTGCCAGCAGCAGAAGCAGAATCAAAGGCCAGGGACTGGTCGCCAGCAAGGCACCCAGCAATACCGCCAGCAGGATGATTGCTGTGACTACGCGCTGCTTCAACATATAAGGAAGCCTCCCTGTTCGGGCTTATCTGGCGAGCTGGGCACTGGTGCGCCCAAAACGTCTTTCCCGCGTACGGTACCACTCGAACGCGGCATCGAGCTCTTTGGCGCCAAAATCTGGCCAGAAATCGTCAGAAAAATACAATTCAGTATAGGCCAGCTGCCAAATCAGGAAATTGGAAATGCGCTGCTCGCCGCCGGTGCGTATGAACAAATCGGGCTCGGGCGCATAAGCCATGGACAAGTACGGCGCAAGTTCACTTTCGGCTATTGCATCGGGTTGCGAGGCGAGCTCCGGCTTGGCCGCCATCAGCTTGCGTAGAGCCTGCAGTATGTCCCAGCGTCCGCCGTAATTCGCAGCAATAGTCAGGTGCAAGGCATTATTTCCAGCCGTGCGCGCTTGCGCGTCACGTATCATTTCTTGCAGGCGCGGCTCAAAAGGCGACAGATCGCCCACGATGTGCAATCTGACACCTTGCCGTTCCAATTTGCTGATTTGTTTTTCCAGCGTCTGCATGAACAGGCGCATCAGAAGCGAGACCTCTTCTTTGGGGCGGCGCCAGTTCTCGGAACTGAAGGCAAATAGCGTCAGGTATTCAACACCACGCTCACCACAGGCCTCGACGACCCGACGCACCGCCTGCACGCCGCGCATATGGCCAGCCGTGCGAGGCAGAAAACGCTTGGTCGCCCAACGTCCGTTGCCATCCATGATAATGGCCAAGTGTTGCGGTATATCGCTGCTCTCGGGGATAGACAGCGTTGAGCTGCTTGCCATGTAAAGAATATCCGATGCCTGAACATGACGGTTAAACCGTCATGATCTCGGCTTCTTTTTGAGTGACGAGCTTGTCGATTTCAGCCACATGTTTATCGGTGAGCTTTTGCACTTCATCCTGCACTCGACGTTCATCGTCTTCCGAAATTTCTTTGTCTTTGACCAGCTTCTTCAAGCTATCGTTGGCATCGCGGCGCAGGTTGCGTACCGCAACCTTTGTGTCTTCGCCTTCGGTGCGCACGACTTTGGTCAGGTCGCGACGGCGCTCTTCGGTCAGGGCCGGCATGGGAACGCGTATGCTGTCACCCATGGAAATAGGGTTCAGGCCCAGGTCGGAATCACGGATGGCTTTTTCAACCGGGCCAGCCATATTCTTTTCCCAAACCTGCACGCTGATAGTGCGCGCATCAACCAAGTTAACATTCGCGACTTGGCTGATAGGCACAGGCGAACCGTAATATTCGACCTGAACGTGGTCGAGTATGCCGGCGTGCGCGCGGCCAGTACGAATCTTGGACAGACTGATCTTAAGGTTTTCTATGGACTTGCCCATGCGGGACTCTGCCGACTGTTTGACTTCTGAAAGACTCATTACTATTCCTTTATCAAACGTGCACCAGTGTGCCTTCATCTCCGCCGGATACGACCCGTTTCAGGGCTCCGGACTTATTGATGGAAAATACCTTGATGGGTAATTTTTGATCACGGCACAGCGCAAACGCAGTTGCGTCCATCACTTCCAACCGACGCACGATGGCTTCGTCGAAACTGATGCGCGCATAGCGGGTGGCGTTCGGATCTTTGTTAGGGTCGGCACTATAAATGCCATCGACCTTGGTGGCCTTCAATACGATTTCCGCACCGATTTCCGCACCTCGCAGGGCCGCAGCCGTGTCGGTGGTAAAGAAGGGATTGCCGGTACCTGCGGCAAAAATAACAACCTTGCCCTCTTCCAGGTAACGTAAGGCTTTGGGGCGTATATAGCGCTCGACAACTTGGTCGATATTCAATGCAGACTGCACGCGGGCATCGATGCCGCGATTCTTCAGTGCGTCTTGCAAGGCCAGGGCATTCATGACCGTTGCCATCATGCCCATGTAGTCGGCGGTTGCGCGATCCATGCCCTGCGCGCCAGGCGCAACGCCACGGAAAATATTGCCGCCACCAATGACGATAGCCAACTCGACGCCCATTGCGGCGACTTCGGCTATTTCTTCAGTCATGCGCAAAATGGTGGCGCGGTTGATCCCAAAGGCGTCTTCTCCCATCAGCGCTTCGCCGGAAAGTTTGAGAAGAACACGCTTATACGATCGGGTGGTCATAGGTAGTATCCCAGGTAAACAAACCAACGAGAGTTTAAGCCAGAGTCGGGCTTTCGTGAGGCCGAAAGCCCGATTTTTTAGCCAAATGCGATACTAAGCGTTACCGGCAGCAGCTGCGGCGACTTCAGCAGCGAAGTCTTCCGATTTTTTCTCTATGCCCTCGCCCACAACGTACAAGGCGTAGCGGGAAATGCTCGCGCCCTTTTCCTTGAGCATCTGTTCGACGGTTTGTTTATCATTCTTGACAAACGGCTGAGACAGCAAGGTGACTTCTTTCAGGAACTTCTGAACGGAGCCCTCGACCATCTTGGTCACGATTTCGGCGGGCTTGCCCGATTCAGCCGCTTTCTGCTCGGCTACCGAGCGTTCCGCTGCAATAACCTCTGGGGCAACGCCGCTGGCATCCAAAGCTTTGGGCTTGGTTGCGGCAATATGCATGGCCACGTCTTTGCCGACTTCTTCAGTGCCGTCGATATCGACCAACACACCGATTCTACCGCCATGCACATAGCTGGCCAGTTGATTGGCTGTTTCGTAGCGCTCGAAACGGCGCACACTCATGTTTTCGCCAATTTTCCCTATCAGCGCTGCACGTGTGCTTTCGACAGTGCCTTCACCCATGGGAAGCTCACCCAGGGCGGCTACATCGGCAGGATTCTTTTCAGTAATCAGTTCGGCCACTTCATTGATGAAGCCGATGAAATCGTCGTTCTTGGCAACAAAGTCGGTTTCACAATTGACTTCGACAACGGTACCGCGCTTGCCGTCGGCGGCAATATGCAAGCCGATAAGGCCCTCGGCGGTCACGCGTGTAGCAGCTTTGCTGGCCTTGTTCCCCAGTTTTACGCGGAGAATCTCTTCAGCACGAGCCAGATCGCCTTCGGCTTCGGTCAGTGCCTTTTTGCACTCCATCATGGGAGCGTCGGTTTTCTCGCGCAGTTCTTTAACCATGGATGCGGTAATTTGAGCCACTATTTTCTCCAGTTGACTAAAACACGCCCCGGTTGAACCGGGGCAGATGCGAAACATGCGTTCATGGCTGCTTGCATGAGCAGCCATGGCCCGGCGCTGGCCGGGCTATATACGCTTATTCGCGCTCTTCTTCGATTTCGACAAACTCTTCGTCGCCTTCGGCAAGCTCTTCGACCAAACCGTTCAGGTTTTGCTCACGGCCCTCGAGGACGGCGTCAGCCATGCCACGAGCGTACAAGGCAATTGCCTTGGCCGAGTCGTCGTTACCGGGGATGACGTGGTCGACGCCGTCGGGAGAGTGATTGGTGTCAACAACGGCCACAACGGGAATACCCAGTGTCCGTGCTTCAGCGATGGCAATTTTATGGTAGCCCACGTCGATGACAAACAATGCGTCGGGCAGCGTGTTCATGTCTTTGATGCCGCCTATGCCTTTGTTCAGCTTTTCGAGTTCGCGATCAAACATCAACGCTTCTTTCTTGCTCATGCGCTCGGTTGCACCTTCGGCAACTTGCACTTCCATTTCCTTCAGTCGCTTGACGGAAGTCTTGACGGTCTTGAAGTTGGTCATCATGCCGCCCAGCCAACGGCTGTCGACATAAGGCATGCCGCAGCGTGCGGCTTCGGCTGCGACCAATTCACGCGCGGCGCGCTTGGTGCCTACGAACAGGATGTTGCCGCCACGTGCTGCCAGCTGGCGCACGAACTTGGATGCTTCCTGATATTTGACAACCGTTTGCTCGAGGTTGACGATATGGATCTTGTTACGGTGACCGAAGATGTACGGAGCCATCTTGGGGTTCCAGTAACGGGTCTGGTGGCCAAAGTGCACACCGGCTTCCAGCATTTCACGCATTAAAGACATTTGAATTCTCCAAGGGTTTGGTCTTGTGCCAGGCGTGTATCCGATATACTTTAATTATCGAACACCCTTTTGTCGCCCGACACGCGATTTTGGGTTCCCAAAAATTTGGGCTTGCAAAGCCAGCTCCCATGACGTTTATTAATTCGGCAAGGCGGCCAACTTTGTACTATTGCCCCAGAACACCCGTGGGTTTTCTGACGCAATGCTTTTCTTGAAATTCCAAGAAAGCCTATAATTCTACTATTTTTTCACCAATCAATTCAAGCCATCCATGAGCAGTCTCGTTACCGACCCTACAGATCTGAATAAAATGCGTGCCGCCTGCCAGGCCGCCGCCGCCACTCTCGACTACCTTGAGCCGCATGTGCGGGCCGGAATCACCACCGGCGAACTGGACAGGCTGTGCATGGATTTCATCACCAACGAGCTCAACGTCAAGTCGGCCACGGTGGGCTATGCGCCTCCGGGTTACACGCCCTTTCCCGCTTCCATCTGCACGTCGGTCAATCACGTCATTTGCCATGGCATCCCCGGTGACAAAACCTTGAAGAACGGCGATATTATGAATATCGACGTCACCGTTATCAAAGATGGCTGGTTCGGCGATACCAGCCGCATGTACTACATAGGCGAGCCTTCCATCCTGGCGCGACGCCTGACTGAAACCACCTACGAAAGTATGTGGCTGGGCATAGAGCAGGTTCGTCCAGGAGCAACTTTGGGCGATATCGGCCACGCCATACAGCAGCACGCCGAAAAACAGGGTTTTTCGGTGGTACGTGAATACTGTGGCCACGGCGTGGGGCGTAAATTTCACCAGGATCCCCAGGTTCTACACTATGGCAAACCCGGCACGGGCCAGAAGCTCGAGGCAGGCATGATCTTCACCATCGAGCCCATGCTCAATGCCGGCCGCAAAGAAATCCGCACGCTTGCAGATGGCTGGACGGTCGTAACGCGCGACCACAGCCTTTCAGCCCAGTGGGAACACAGCATTCTGGTAACCGACAACGGCTACGAGGTTCTCACCGTCTCTGACGGCATGCGTGAACCCCCGGCCTTGCTCCAGGGTGTCTGATTCTGCATAAAAGCGATTCCACCATGCACGCGCAGAAAGTAGCCGACCTGCGCGACCAACTGGCTGTTCGCAAAACAGAGGCGATCACTGCATTTCGCCAGCACCTGCGCCCCGATGCCCTATTGACGGCCTTGCGCCGCGTCACCGATCAGACGCTGCGCGATCTGGCCAGAATTTATCCCTTGCCCCACGGCGCCGCCCTGATTGCCGTCGGTGGATATGGGCGCGGCGAGCTTTATCCCCATTCTGATGTCGATGTGCTGATTCTGCTCGATGAGCAGCCCAGCAGCGCAAGCACCCGCATGATAGAGGCTTTTGTGGCGGCGATGTGGGACCTGGGTGTGGAACCCGGACACAGCGTACGCACCATTGACGACTGCCGTCACGAGGCCGCCAACGACATTACCGTGGAAACCTCGCTGATGGAGGCGCGCTGGCTGCTGGGCAGCAAAAACCTGTTGGCGCAGCTGCGTCTGGCCATGCAGGAGCAGCTCGATGCGCAAACTTTTTTTCAAGCCAAGCGCTCGGAAATGCAGCAGCGTCATGCACGCCATCACGACACACCCTATGCCCTGGAGCCCAACTGCAAAGAAGCACCGGGGGGGCTGCGCGACCTGCAGGTGGTTCAGTGGTTGGCCCAGGCGGCCGGGCAAGGCGGCACCTGGCGTGAAATCGCCAAATCAGACCTGTTGACGGTAGCCGAATTTCGGGCACTGCGCCGCGCCGACCAGGCATTCAAGCGCCTACGTATAGAACTGCACCTGCTGGCCGGCCGACGCGAAGATCGCGTGCTTTTTGACCTTCAACCCAAACTTGCTGCCATTTATGGGTTTGAAGCCAGCAAAACCCGCCGGCCCAGCGAAATTCTGATGCAGCGCTACTACTGGGCGGCGCGGGTAGTCAGCCAGCTTAATGCCATGCTCATGCAGAGCATAGAAGAGCTTTTATTTCCCATACCCGATGGGCAGATACGGAATATAGACGACGACTTCTGCATTATTCGAGGTCGCCTGAGCCTGCGTCGCGATGATGGTTTCGAGCGCAACCCGGCTTTGCTGTTCCGCGTGTTTCTGGTGATGCAGGAGCACCCGGAGATCGTGGGCATGTCGGCGCAGGCGCTGCGAGCCATGTGGCACGCTCGTCGCCGCATTGATGTGCAATTCCGGCGCAACCCGGTGAACCGCCATCAGTTCATACAGATACTGCAACAACCACGCGGCGTTGTGCATGCCTTGCGGCGCATGACCATGATGAACATTCTGCCTCGTTACCTGCCGGTATTTCGGCGCATCGTGGGTCAGATGCAGCATGATCTGTTTCATGCCTACACGGTGGATCAGCACACCCTGATGGTGGTGCGCAATCTGCGCCGTTTCACCATGCCCGAACACGCGCAGGAATACCCGCTGGCCAGCCAGCTCATCGCCAATTTCGACCGGCACTGGCTGCTGTATGTGGCCGCGCTATTTCATGATATTGCCAAGGGACGGGGTGGCGACCATTCCGAGCTTGGCGCCCTGGACGCGCGTCGTTTCTGCAACGACCACGGCATAGATGGCACCGACCGGGATCTGGTCATTTTCCTGGTCAGACAGCATCTTCTGATGTCCACCGTGGCACAAAAGCGCGACCTCAGCGACCCTGATGTGGTTCACGAGTTTGCCCGGCGCGTGTCCAATGAGCGTCAACTGACCGCGCTTTACCTGCTCACGGTGGCCGACATACGCGGCACCAGCCCCAAGGTATGGAACTCATGGAAAGGCAAGTTGCTGGAAGACCTGTATCAGCAGACCATCGCTGCACTGGGTGGCGCAAAGCCGGACACAGGCACGGTTTTAGCCCAGCGCAAGGCAGCAGCCGCCACGGAAATTCGCCTGATGGGCCTACGCGACGAAAGCCGCGATGCCTTCTGGAGCCAGCTGGATGTGGCCTATTTCCTGCGCCATGAATCCAGTGAGATAGCCTGGCATACCCGCCATCTGTATTATCGCGTCAATTCTCCCGAACCCGTCGTCAAAGTGCGCTTGCTGGGTCAGAACGAGGCCCTGCAGGTCATGGTCTACACGCAAGATCGCAAAGATTTGTTTGTGTCGCTGTGCCGCTACTTCGACCGCCGTGCCCTAAGCGTGCAAGACGCACGCATACACACCACACGGCATGGCTGGGCACTCGACAGTTTCGTCGTTTTACTGCCGCCGCACGATAAAGACTACCGTTCCAACGCAACGCTGATAGAACACGAGCTTAACGAAGAGTTAAAGCAGACTCCCGAAAGTGGCGAGCACACAGCTCACCACGCCACCTGGCGTCCGGGCTCACGCCGCGCGCGGGTGTTTCCCATGGTGCCCAATGTCGAGCTGCAACCCGACGAACGCAGCGCTTCCTGGCGCCTGTCGGTGACGGCGGCTGACCGTCCTGGCTTGCTGTACAACTTGTCCCAAGTTTTCGCCCAGCACAACATTACCCTTAAAATGGCCAAGATCCTGACCTTGGGCGAACGGGTCGAAGATATTTTCATTATCGAAAGCGAATCATTGGGCCATCCGCGTGTCCAATTGCAATTTGAACGTAAACTGCTTGCTGCGCTCGACAGCGCCCGTCCCCAGGACGCCGCTCCCGCATTAACCCCTACCCATTGAATATGTCGACTGACTTACCTTCCAGAATTTTGCACCTGATTGCCCTGCTTTGTGTTGCCGCACTGACATTCGCACTGGTTTCTCAACATGTGTTCGATATGCAGCCATGCGCCTGGTGTGTACTGCAAAGACTGGTATTTGTTGCAACTGCACTGACATGCTGGGTAGGCTTGCTGGCCGGCCGTATCGTCGCCGGACTACGGCGTCTGGCGGCACTGCTGGTCGCAGGGCTAGGCATTGCGGGCACTGTGGCCGCCTGGTACCAGTACTCCGTTGCAGCCAAGATGTTTTCCTGCGACATGACGTTTGCCGATCGTTTCATGGTCGATAGCGGCCTGGACGCCAATGTGCCGTGGCTATTCGGGATTTTTGCCTCGTGCATGGACGCCCGCGTCGACTTGCTGGGTATTGAATATGCCTTATGGAGCCTGAGCCTGTTCCTGGCCATAACCGTGCTGGGCCTGGCCGCCCTGCTACTTCGAGCGCACCAGACCCGGGCCTGATTATTCGATTATTCGTAATCGTTGTTGGCGGACATGTCGTTGCTGGTGGCCATTTCACCCGCTTGCGGCCTGACACCCCGACTGGCACTGAGCCGCTCAAGGTAGGCGTCGTCGATATCACCCGTGATGTAGCGTCCGTTAAAGCAGGAAGATTCGAATTGCGTCATGGCGGGATTCAAATCGCGTATAGACTGCTCCAAATCGTGTAGATCCTGGTAGACCAGACCATCTGCACCAATTTCACGAGCAATTTCTGCAGTGTCGCGCCCAGTGGCAATGAGCTCGGCCTGCGTAGGCATATCTATACCGTATACATTGGGAAAACGAACCGCCGGCGCTGCCGAAGCAAAGTACACCTTGTTTGCACCCGCTGCCCGTGCCATGTCGACAATTTCGCGACTGGTGGTGCCACGTACGATGGAGTCATCGACCAGCAACACATTCTTGCCTCGAAACTCCATATCGATCGCGCTGAGCTTCTGGCGCACCGATTTCTTGCGCACCGCCTGGCCGGGCATGATGAAGGTGCGGCCTATATAGCGATTTTTGATAAAACCTTCGCGGTAGCTAAGGTCAAGGCGAGCCGCCAGTTGCATGGCCGATGGCCGCGATGAGTCGGGTATGGGCATGACCACGTCGATATCGCCCAGGCGTAATGACTTGGCGACGTTGTCGCCCAGATATTCGCCCATATTCAGCCGGGCATCATAAATTGAAACACCGTCCATCAGTGAATCCGGACGCGCAAAGTAAACGTATTCGAATACACAGGGAGTGTGTAAGGGGTCTGTTGCGCATTGACGGCTGCTAACCTTGCCATCCAGATCGATGAATACGGCCTCGCCTGGCGCAACATCACGCTGCAGCGTAAAGCCGCATCCGGTCAAAGCTACTGATTCTGACGCAAACATCCACTCAACGCCCTGCCCGGTTTCATTCGAACCCATGCATAAAGGTCGAATGCCGTGCGGGTCGCGAAACGCAACCATGCCGTAGTTGGCAATCTGGGCAATCACGGCATAAGCGCCTTTGGCGCGCCTGTGTACCGAGGCCACCGCCTTGAAAATGGCGTCTTCGTCGAGCGAACCACCACTGGCCGCCAAATGCAGCTCGTGCGCGAACACATTAAGCAGCACTTCGGAGTCGGAATTGGTATTGATGTGGCGCCGGTCTATGCGGAACAGCTCTTCACGCAGCTCACGCCAGTTGGTCAGGTTGCCATTATGCACAAAGGTAATGCCAAACGGCGCGTTGACATAAAAAGGCTGAGCCTCGTCCACGCTGTCGCTGGAGCCCGCCGTAGGGTAGCGTACCTGGCCCAGGCCGCTGCGACCTGGCAATGAGCGCATGTTGCGGGTGCGGAAAACGTCGCGCACCAGGCCATGTGCCTTGTACATATTGAAAAACTGCTCTTGCGCGGTGGCTATGCCCGCTGCGTCTTGGCCACGATGCTGCAACAACAGCAAGCTATCGTAAATCAGCTGATTTACAGGGGTTTTGGCGGCAACCCCGACAATTCCACACATTTTATATTCCTGAAAAGGAGTTCAATAGGGTAACCATGACGATAAGGACGGAGGCAGCATCAGTTTGATCTGCTGTATGCCCTGCACCACCGTGCCCGAAAATTTAGCCTCTTGCCACCAGGGCTCGGCTGGTAACTCGGTATAACCGGCCAGCGCAACCAATACCAACACGATCAGTGCGCCCCGCAGCAAGCCAAACAAGCCACCCAGACCATGATCGGCTTGCCCCAGGCCCGTTTTGTTGATGAGCGTGGTCAGGGTGATATTGACCAGCCCCACCAGCAGCAGCATGACGATGAAAACCAGGCCGTAGGCCACGGCTGTGCGCAGCAAGGTGTTTTCAATAAGATTGGTCAGCCAGACCGACACGACCGGCCCCCACCAGATGGCCGACAGAAATGCGACCACACAGGCAAGCAATGACAATACCTCTTTGACCAGCCCGCGCAAAAGCCCTAAAACGGCTGACGCGCCCAGAACGGCCAGCACGAGGTAGTCGAAGCTGGTCACTTGGTAGAGATAAAGCCGTTGTCATACCCCAGCGCCCTTAGCCGGGCCTGTGCGGCCTGCGCGGCTTCCTGCGATGGGAAGGGTCCTACGCGCAGACGATACGTGGGTTTGCCGCCGGAGTTTGCTTTTTCCACATAGGTGTTGGTCACCCCGGCCGAGACCAGGCGGTCGCGCCGCACGTCGGCATCTTCCTGGTTGGTATAAGCCGCGATCTGGAGTATGTAATTGCCTGCAGCCGGCGTTGGCTTGCTTGCAGCGGGCCCGGGTTTGCCGGCCGCAGGGCTGCGGCCCTCGAGCAAGGCAATGGCAACCGAGCCGTCGTCGGTGCGTTCGGTTGCTGGCTTGCTTGGTTTGGGTTCAGGCTCTGGTTTTGGAGCAGGCGTGGGCTTGGCCGGCTCGGGTTGGGGTGCAGCCGGTTCAGGTTCGGCGGGTGCGGGCTCGGCAGGTGCGGCTTCGTCCGGCACTGGCTCGGGCTGTGCAGGCACTGGTTGCTGCACCATGCCGCCGCTGGGATCCTGAGCCAGGGTGTCTGGCTCGGTTGCTGGCGTATTGCCATTGGTGCTATCGGGAACGGTAGGTGCAAGCGCCACATTATTATCGGTGGTGGGCGGCACGATGGCCGGCACAACGACGGGTGTGCTGATTTCTTCTTCCGGTACGGAGGAGTCAAAAAGCATGGGCACGACGATGACGGCCGCCAGCACCAGTGCCAGCGCACCTATCAGTCGACGGCGAGCTCGGCCGCGCAGTTCGTTGGCCTGAGCTTCGCTGGACAAAGACGCGCGCGATGTGGATCGGCGCCCCGAATCAGAGGCGGACTCATTACGAGAGAACAATCCCATGGAGCAAAAACCTATTGTAAAAGCCGACGGCTACATGGCCTGCCTGATCGCTATGCCCGCCCATACCGGGCGGGATGAAAGATCAGGCCCTTCCCAACGCTTGAAGGACCGGGCCAACTGTTGCAAAAGAACCGAACACGAGAATTCTATCATTGTCGGTCGCCTGCTTCCGTGCTTCTGTAAAGGCTTGTTCCGGATTATCAAAACTGGAAACGCTTACCGACGCCGCCTTCACCGGCGCCACAGGCTGTGCCCGCACGCCAGGCCGACCAGACGGTTCCTGGCTATCGGGCTGGACACGTCGTGCTTCCTGGCTGTTGTCCACCATGGATGGCACAGCGGCCGTTCCGGACACCACCTTGTTGACGATCGCGGCCAGATCTTCACCCGACATACCTCGGGGGCCAGTCAAGCCAGCGCAATACCAGCGGTCGACGCGGTGGGCCAGTTTGCTTACGACATTAGCGATGTCCTTGTCGCTGAGCATGCCCAGCACCGCATGGGTATGAGGAAAATACCCCATGGCATCCAGATTCTGACCTAGCGCAGCCGCTGCATGGGGATTATGCGCCACATCCAGAATGATGGTCGGTGTTCCGGGCAGAATCTGCAGGCGACCTGGTAGCTGAACCTGTGACAGGCCAATACGAACGGCTTGTTGTGGCACCACCAGTTTGGGGCGCAAGGCTTCCAGTGCTGCCAACGCCGCCGAGGCATTCAGCAACTGATTGGCACCTCGCAGGCTGGGATAAGCCATCCCGCTGCGCCGCTGGCCACGACCACCATAGGCCCACTGCTGCCTGTCGCCTGAGTAATTGAAGTCTTTGCCAAACAGCCATAAATCGGCCTGAACCTTGGCCGCATGATCGATGATGCTTTGTGGCGGAACAGGATCAGCGCAAATGGCCGGCCGACCAGGCCTGAATATATGCGCTTTTTCAAAGCCGATTTTTTCACGGGTATCGCCCAGGTATTCGGTATGGTCAATATCGACGCTGGTAATGATGGCGCAATCCGTATCCACCATATTGACCGCATCCAGGCGACCTCCCAGGCCGACTTCAAGAATGGCGACATCCATTTTTTTCTGTTCGAACAGCATCAAGGCGGCCAGCGTCGTGTATTCGAAATAGCTTAGCGTTGTGTCGCCACGAACCTGCTCTATGCGTATGAACTGCTGGATGATTTGCTCATCGCTGGCAAACTCGCCGGCTATGCGTATGCGTTCGTTGAAGTCCACCAGATGCGGCGAAGTATAGGTACCGGTTTTATAGCCTGCAGCCAGTAAGATGGCTTCGAGCGTGGCGCAGGTCGAACCCTTGCCATTGGTGCCCCCAACTGTGATCTTGATAAAAGGCAGTGTCAGATTCAGTTTGTCGGCAACCGCGCGTATGCGCTCAAGGCCAAGATCTATGGCGGTGCTGTGCAGGGATTCAAGATAGCTCAGCCAGGCTTGCAAGCCGGCAGTTTGGCCAGGGGTGGAGATGGACATGTTTGATGCTTATAGAAAAACCAAGGGCAGGCGCCAATGTTAGCACCTGCCTTGTAAATCATTACGCAGGCCTGCCGCCCGGAAGGCCTGCGCCACTGCCGGAACGGCAGGCTACTTGCGCCGCACGGGCGGAAGATCGGTGCAAGTACCCTCGGCGACTTCGGCGGCCATGCCTATGGATTCGCCCAGCGTTGGATGAGGATGTATGGTTTTGCCGATATCAACCGCATCGGCACCCATTTCTATGGCCAGCGCCACTTCACCGATCAGGTCACCGGCATGCGTACCCACGATACCGCCGCCCAAAACCTTATGCGTCTCGGCATCGAAAAGCAGCTTGGTAAAGCCCTCGTCGCGGCCATTGGCAATGGCCCGGCCCGATGCTGCCCAAGGAAAGACGCCCTTGGTGACGGCAATACCGTCTTTCCTGGCATCGTCTTCCGTCAGGCCCACCCAGGCCACTTCAGGATCGGTATAGGCAACCGAAGGGATGACGCGGGCATCGAAGTAGCTTTTCTCGCCGGCGATGACTTCAGCGGCAACATGGCCCTCATGCACAGCCTTGTGAGCCAGCATGGGTTGACCGACGATGTCGCCGATGGCATAAATATGCGGCACATTGCTGCGCATCTGTGCATCGACTTCAATAAAGCCGCGGTCCGTGACCGTGACGCCAGCCTTGTCGGCTCCCAGCTTTTTGCCATTGGGTGTGCGCCCGACCGCCTGCAATACCAAATCGTAGCGTTGCGCCTCCTTGGGTGCGTTCTTGCCCTCGAAGCTGACCCAGATGCCATCCTCGCGAGCCTCGGCGCCCACGGTCTTGGTATCCAGCATGATCTGGTCGAAACGATGGGCATTTTTCTTTTGCCAGACTTTGACCATGTCTCGGTCGGCGCCCTGCATCAGGCCGCTTTGCATCTCCACGACATCAAGGCGGGAACCCAGCGCGGAATAGACCGTGCCCATTTCGAGCCCTATGATTCCACCACCCACGATGAGCATTTTCTTGGGGATGTCGGCCAGCAGCAAGGCACCGGTGGAATCGACGACACGGCTGTCATCGGGAAGGAATGGCAACTTTACTGACTGGCTGCCGGCAGCAATAATGGCCGAGCCGAACTTGACCGTTTGAGTAGTGCCATCTTGGGCGCTTATGGTCAGGTGATGCGGGTCGGTGAAATCACCCACCCCCGTAAGCACGGTGACCTTTCGAGCCTTAGCCATACCCGCCAGGCCCCCGGTCAGCTTGGATACAACGCCATCCTTGTAGCCGCGTAAGGCGTCAAGGTCGATCTTGGGCGCGCCAAAGGAAATGCCGTGCGCGGACAACGACTGGGCTTCTTCAAGCACCGAAGCCATGTGCAGCAAAGCCTTGGATGGAATGCAGCCCACATTCAGACAAACGCCGCCCAGGGTGGCATAACGCTCGACCAGCACAACCGAAAGTCCCAGGTCGGCAGCCCTAAAGGCCGCCGAATAGCCGCCGGGGCCGGCACCAAGCACCAGCACATCGCAACTATGCTCGGCCGAACCGGAAAAGCTGGCCGCAGCCGCAACGCTGGCTTTGCCTGCGTTGCTAGCCGGTACAGACGGAGCGACAGCAGGCGCGGGCGCCGGTTTTGCGGATTTGGCAGCGGTGGCACCATCGGAAGGAGCCGTGTCTGGTGCTGCGGCGGCGCTTTCTTCGATTTGCACAATAGCGGAGCCTTGAGCCACTTTATCGCCCACTTTGACCAAGACGGCCTTTACCACGCCCGCCTTTGCGGCGGGAATCTCCATGGAAGCCTTGTCGGACTCCACGGTGATCAGGCTTTGTTCCGCCTTGATGGTGTCGCCAACGGCAACCAGCACCTCGATGACATCGACCTCGGCAACGTCGCCGATATCGGGCACATTCAATTCAGTTGTGCTCATAGGGCCTCCTTATAGGGCAATGCGGCGGAAATCGGCCAGCAAGCTGCCCAGATAGGCATTAAAGCGAGCCGCGGAGGCACCGTCTATGACCCGGTGGTCGTAAGACAGTGACAAAGGCAGCATGAGTCGTGGCTCGAATTCTTTACCGTTCCAGACAGGCGCATGGGCCGAGCGCGATACCCCCAGGATGGCGACTTCAGGCGCATTGATGATAGGCGTGAACGACGTTCCACCTATACCGCCCAGAGACGATATCGAGAAGCAACCGCCCTGCATCTGGCTGGGCGAAAGCTTGCCTTCGCGCCCCAGTTTGGCCAATTCAGAGGTTTCGGTGGCCAGTTCGAATATGCCTTTTTTGTCGGCATCGCGAATAACGGGCACCACCAGGCCATTGGGTGTGTCTGCAGCAAAACCAATATGGTAATACTGCTTCAGGATCAGATTATCGCCATCAAGGGATGCATTGAACTCAGGGAATTTCTTGAGCCCGGCAACCACGGCCTTGATCAGGAAAGCCAGCATGGTGACCTTGACACCCGACTTCTGATTCTCTTTGTTCAGTGTCTGGCGCAAGTCTTCAAGACCGGTAATGTCGGCCACATCGTTATTGGTGACGTGGGGAATCATGACCCAGTTGCGATGCAGGTTGGCACCTGAAATCTTCTTGATGCGCGACAAGGGCTTGGACTCGATGTCGCCATACTTGGCAAAATCGACTTTGGGCCAACCCAGCACGCTCAGGCCACCTTCGGCGCCGCCCGCTGCGGTAACCGACGCACCCGCGCCCACCGACAACGCACCTTTGACAAACTGTTGTACGTCTTCCTTGGTAATGCGATTCTTTGCGCCCGAGCCCGTTACCGTAGCCAGGTTCACGCCCAGTTCACGGGCAAACTTGCGCACCGACGGAGAGGCATGCGGCAGATTGCGCAGCGGCACATCGGCTTGCGCAAAGGCGGCAGTCGGCGACTGACGCTCGGGGGGAACCGAAGCCATGCCTTCCGACTTGGCCGGCGCAGCGGCGGATTGATCTTCAGCAGCCGCGGCTTGCTCTTGTGTTGCCGGCTTTTCATGGCTGGCAGGCTTTTCTGCGGCAGCGTCTGGCTGTGCTTGCGCAGCCGGCGCCTGATCTTCGCTGGCCTGTACTTCGATGATTTCCGAGCCCTCGTTGACCTTGTCGCCCAGCTTGACCAGGACGGCCGTAACCACGCCGCCACGGGAAGCCGGAACCTCCATGGAAGCTTTGTCGGACTCGACAGTGATCAGGCTTTGCTCCATGGCGACCGTGTCACCTACCGCCACCATGATTTCTATCACTTCCACATCGGTGGCATCGCCGATATCGGGCACGACAATAGTGACCCGTTCGCCGCCCTGCTGTGCCTGGGCAGCGGCTGGTTCCGCCGCCGCGGAAGATTGCGGCTGACTGGAAGGCTGGGCCTCGGGCTGCTTCTGTGCCTTGGCCGGCTTGTCTTCTTTTGTGCTCGCCGTACCCGCATCTTGCATTTCGACCAGCAAAATGACAGAACCTTCCTTGACCTTGTCGCCGACCTTGACGGACACCGACTTGACCACCCCGGCTTGCGAAGAAGGGATCTCCATGGAAGCCTTGTCGGACTCCACCGTGATCAGGCTTTGCTCGGCCGCTATCGTGTCGCCCTCGGACACCAGCACCTCGATGACGTCAACCTCGCTGGAATCACCGATATCCGGGACTTTCACTTCAATGGTATTACTCATGTTCATGTCCCCCTTCAGGCGTGATGCGGATTGGCTTTTTCAGGATTGATGCCATACTTCTTGATGGCTTCGGCAACCTTGGCCATGGGTAGCTTGCCTTCGTCGGCCAGTCCGCGCAAGGCGGCCAGCACCACAAAGTGGCGATCGATTTCAAAGTGTTCGCGTAGCTTGTAGCGGAAGTCCGAGCGTCCAAAGCCGTCGGTTCCCAACACTTTGAATGTCCGGTCTTTGGGCATGAAGGGCCGAATCTGATCACCATAGGCCTTCACATAATCGGTCGAAACGATAATGGGGCCAGTGGTGTCTTGCAGTTTCTGGGTAATGTATGGAGCGGGAGCCTTGCTGTCTTCGGGATGCAGCATGCTGTAACGCTCGCAATCCATGCCGTCACGGCGCAGCTCGGTAAAGCTGGTCACGCTCCAGACATCAGAGCCAACGCCCCAATCGCTTGCAAGCAGTTCTTGTGCCGCCAGGACTTCACGCAATATTGTGCCTGAACCCATAAGCTGAACACGCAGCTTGTTGCTTTCGTCTTGCGATTTGAACTTGTACATGCCGCGCACGATGCCCTCTTCGTCGCCGGCTTTCAGGCCGGGCTGGGCATAGTTCTCGTTCATCACGGTGATGTAGTAATACACGTTTTCCTGGTTCTCGACCATACGCCTCAGGCCGTCCTGAATGATCACGGCCAGTTCGTGCCCAAAGGTGGGATCGTAGGAAACGCAATTGGGGATGAGCGCCGACATGATGTGGCTGTGGCCGTCTTCGTGCTGCAGGCCTTCGCCGTTCAGCGTCGTGCGCCCTGCCGTACCACCCAACAGAAAACCGCGAGCCTGCATATCGCCGGCCGCCCAGGCCAGATCACCTACGCGCTGGAAACCGAACATCGAATAATAGATGAAGAACGGGATCATGATTCGGTTATTGGTGGAATAGGACGTGGCGGCGGCCATCCATGAGCTGAACGCGCCGGCCTCGTTAATCCCTTCCTGCAGCAACTGACCGTTTTCAGTTTCACGGTAGTACATCACCTGGTCTTTATCGACGGGCGTGTATTTCTGCCCTTCAGGTGCATAGATGCCGATCTGGCGGAACAGGCCTTCCATACCAAAGGTACGGGACTCGTCGGCCAGTATGGGCACTACGCGCGAAGTGAGATCCTTGTCGCGCAGGATTTGATTCAATATGCGTACGAAAGCCTGTGTGGTGGAGATTTCACGGCCTTCGGCAGTGGGTTCCAGCACCGCCTTGAAGGCTTCAAGCTTGGGCGCAATCAGGTGCTCGTCGGCCTTTTCACGACGGTGTGGCAAATAACCGCCCAACGCCTTGCGGCGCTCGTGCAGATACTTCATTTCCGGTGAGTCGTCAGCCGGCTTGAAGTACGGCAAATCTTCGAGCTTGTCATCGGGCACAGGAATATTGAAGCGGTCGCGGAACTCGCGCACCGCATCAATATCAAGCTTCTTCTGCTGGTGCGAGGGATTCTTGGCCTGGCCAACATGCCCCATGCCATAGCCCTTGATGGTTTTGGCCAGAATGACCGTGGGCTGCCCGGCATGATCGGCGGCAGCCTTGAAGGCGGAATAAACCTTGTATGGATCGTGGCCGCCACGGTTCAGGCGCCAGACGTCTTCATCGCTCATGCGGCTGACCATTTCCAGCAGCTTGGGATGCTTGCCGAAGAAATGTTCGCGCACGAACTTGCCGTCGTGTGCCTTATATGCCTGATACTCGCCGTCGACCGATTCTTCCATTACGCGGCGCAATATGCCTTCCTTGTCGCGGGCCAGAAGAGGATCCCAATAACCACCCCAGATCAGCTTGATGACATTCCAGCCGCTGCCGCGGAAGTCGCCTTCAAGTTCCTGGATGATCTTGCCGTTGCCGCGCACCGGGCCGTCCAGCCGCTGCAGATTGCAGTTGATGACAAAAATCAGGTTGTCGAGTTTCTCGCGCGAGGCCAGGCTGATGGCGCCCAGGGATTCGGGTTCGTCCATTTCGCCGTCACCGCAGAACACCCAGACCTTGCGGTTGCTGGTGTCGGCAATGCCACGCGCATGCAGATACTTAAGGAAACGGGCCTGATAAATCGCCATCAATGGCCCAAGACCCATGGAAACCGTGGGAAACTGCCAGAAATCCGGCATGAGCTTGGGGTGCGGGTAGGAAGGCAGGCCTTTGCCGTCGACTTCCTGGCGGAAATTATCGAGTTGCTCTTCGTTCAGGCGGCCTTCAAGGTAGGCGCGGCCATATATGCCGGGCGACGAGTGACCTTGAAAGTAAACCAGATCGCCGCCATGATCGGGGGTTTCAGCGTGCCAGAAATGGTTTTGCCCGCAACCTATCATGGTTGCCAACGAGGCGAAAGAAGCAATGTGCCCACCCAGGTCGCCGCCATCGGGCGGGTTATGGCTGTTGGCCTTGACGACCATGCTCATGGCATTCCAGCGCACATAAGAGCGTATGCGCTCTTCCAGAACCAGATTGCCCGGATGCGCGGGCTCAAGCCCCGGAGGTATCGTGTTGACGTAAGAGGTATTAGGAGAAAACGGTATGTAGGCGCCTGAGCGTCGCGCCAGATCGATGAGTCGCTCTAGCAGAAAATGAGCACGCTCCGGCCCTTCCCGATCAAGGACGGCCTCGAGTGCTTCCAGCCATTCCTGGGTTTCAAGCGCGTCGTCATCGACGTTCGTTTTATTCTTTGTTTGATCAAGAGAGGACATAAGCTGTCTCCTGGTTGAGATGGCGGAGTCGGATACAAAAGCCAGCACCAATTTTCACGTTATACCTGAATACCAGACGATTGCGTATTGTGGCGTGTGGACCAGCGGTACCCCCCGAATGACTCAATTCTAGGAAAGAGCTCTAAGATGTTCAAGCTAAATTTCATTTTATGGTATGAATTTTTATAATATGAAATAACAACGATGTCGTTACAGTCTAAAATGTATGTAGCAATTGCTTTGCGCTTACCTTTCGCAAGCGCTCGAACATAGAATAATGGCGACTCCTTCCAAGAAATCCCTGATACCGACCACGTTCTACGACCAGGCCAATCATCCTCGTCGCGGTTTCTATTGGCTGACTCCGGTCATCGTGCTTATCCTGTACCTGTGCGTCATGGGGGTATTTGTCTGGCTGCAACAACTGCATAACGACAGCGTCATGTTCGTAACCATAGACCAGGAAACACGCCAGCAGCGCCTGCTCATGGTCGTTGCTGCGCTCTCGCTGGTCATCGTACTGAGCCTGCTGGCGTTGTGGCGCTACACACGCTTTCGCACTCGGGCCGAAGCCGCCCTGATCGCCGAAACTGGCTTTAGGCGCGCAATGGAAAACTCCATGTCCACGGGCATGCGGGTATTCGACATGCACGGGCGCATTGCCTACGTAAATCCGGCCTTCTGCCGCATGATAGGCTGGAACGAAGCTGACCTGATCGGACGCACCACCCCTTTTCCCTATTGGCTGCCCGGCCGACATGCGCAACACCAGGAAACCCTGGATCTGCTGCTGTCGGGGCGCACACCCAGCAGTGGCCTTGAAGTCGAAGCTCAACGGCGCGATGGCTCCCGATTCACAGCGCGCATGTATGTGTCCCCCCTGCGCGACCCCAACGGTGAGCAAATCGGCTGGATGACTTCCATGACCGACATCACCGAACCCAAGCGCATACGTGAAGCCCTTACAGCCGCCCACGAACGCTTCATGACCGTACTTGAAGGCCTGGACGACGCGATTTCGGTGGTGGCCGACACCAGCGATGGCCTGGAACTCCTGTTTGCCAACCGCACCTACCGACGCTTTTTCGGCGCGCAGTCCAATGGACACGCGGAGTTGCTGGGCGGCCGCCTGGGACGCTTTACCGATGAAACCGTAGAGACCTTTTCGAATTCAGCCCAGCGCTGGTTCGAGGTTCACCACCGCATATTGGCCTGGACTGACGGACGTCGCGTACGTTTGCAGGTGGCGCGCGACATCACTGAAAGACGCACGCACGAAGAAGCGTCGCGTGTTCAGCAGGAAAAAATTCAGCTCACCAGCCGCTTGACCACCATGGGCGAAATGGCATCGTCGCTGGCACACGAATTGAACCAGCCCCTGACCGCCATCAGCAATTACAATATGGGCGCCGTCGCCATGCTCAAGTCAGGGAATGCCGAACCGGGGCGTTTGCTTGAAGCGCTGGAAAAGGCTGCCAACCAGGCAGAGCGCGCTGGCAAGATCATTAGCCGCATACGCGAATTCGTTAAACGCAGCGAACCCCGTCGCCAGCAAGTACCCGTCATGCGCATCGTGGACAACGCCGTGGGCTTTGCCGACATCGATGCCCGCAAACGCCAGGTCGAAATTCAGCTGGATTTGCCCGACCACATTCCCGATGTGCTCGCCGACTCCATACTCATAGAGCAGGTACTATTGAATCTGCTGAAAAATGGGGTCGAAGCCATGGAGGGCAGCGATTACCGTACCCTGCATCTGGTCATCACAGACCAGGGCGCCCTGATTGAAATCGCAGTCATCGACCGCGGCCATGGCCTGCGCGACCCAGAACGCCTGTTCGAGCCCTTCTACAGCACCAAATCCGAAGGTTTGGGCATGGGGCTTAACATCTGCCGTACTATTATTGAATCGCATCATGGCCGGCTATGGGCCAGCGAAAATCCAGAAGGCGGTACTATCTTCCGTTTCACCCTGCCCTGCGCTAAGCCACAAGCGACCAGCACAACAGAAAATCCCCAGGAGTTGAATGCATGACTACATCTCAAGCACCGAGCACAGTTTTTATCGTCGATGACGACGAAGCGGTACGCGACTCATTACGCTGGCTGCTGGAAGCCAATGGCTACCGTGTCCGCAGCTTCAGCGGTGCTGAAGAATTCCTCCATACTTACGAGCCCGATCAAGTGGGTGTCCTGATTGCCGACGTGCGTATGCCGGGCATGAGCGGTCTTGAGCTCCAGGAAGAACTTAATAGGCGGGGCGCGCCATTACCCATCGTCTTCATCACCGGGCACGGCGACGTTCCCATGGCCGTCACCACCATGAAGAAGGGCGCCATCGACTTTCTTGAAAAGCCCTTCAACGAAACTGACCTGCGCACTATCGTTGCTCGCATGCTGGAACAAGCCACCGAGCGGGTCAGCCAGGCCCAGGCTCAAAAAAATCATCAAGCCGTGCTCAGCCGCCTGACAGCACGCGAACAGCAGGTGCTGGAGCGCATAGTGGCCGGTCGCCTGAACAAACAGATTGCCGGCGATTTGAACATCAGCATCAAAACAGTCGAAGCCCACCGCGCCAACATCATGGAAAAACTCGAAGTGACCACCGTGGCCGATCTCATGAAAATTGCCCTGACCAAGGCCGAGAGCGCAGCATGAGTGCAAGCATCATCGACGGGAAGGCCTTGTCGGATACCGTTAAAGCCGACGTAGCCACACGCGTGCTGGCTCTGAAAGAACGCGGCGTCACACCCGGCCTGGCCGTTGTCCTGGTCGGCGAAGACCCTGCTTCGCAAGTCTATGTGCGCAACAAGGCTGCCGCTTGTGAAAAAGCAGGCTTGCATTCGCGCGTTATCCGTCTGGCTGGCGACATTACCGAAGCATCCCTGCTTGAGACCGTACGCGAGCTCAACGCCGATAATGCCATTCACGGCATACTGGTGCAATTGCCTCTGCCGCGCCACATGAACGCAGCCAGAGTCATTGAAACCATCGCTGCCAACAAAGACGTGGACGGCTTTCACATCAGCAATGCAGGTCTGCTCATGACGGGCCAGCCGCTATTCCGGCCCTGCACGCCCTATGGCGTTATGAAAATGCTGGAATCCGAGCAGGTATCGCTGTGGGGCGCCGAAGCCGTAGTGGTCGGCGCAAGCAATATTGTGGGCAAACCCATGGCCATGCTGATGCTGGCCGCAGGAGCCACCGTCACACTGTGCAACTCCAAGACCCGTGATCTGGCTGCGCAAACCCGACGCGCCGATGTGCTGGTCGTGGCCACCGGCAAGCCCGGCATGGTAACCGGCGACATGATCAAACCCGGAGCCACCGTTATCGACGTGGGCATTAATCGCACTGAGCAAGGCAAACTGGTTGGCGACGTTGATTTCGAATCCGCCAGCAAAATAGCCGGCCGCATCACTCCCGTTCCTGGCGGCGTTGGCCCCATGACCATCGCCATGCTGCTGGTCAATACGCTGGAAGCCGCTGAACGCAGCGTTAACTGAGCGCGCAACTTTCTGGCATGAGGGTGGTCAAAGCACTGTATTGACCACCCTCATGCGCATTCAAACTACGGTAGCAATGACACAAAACCCCCTTCTGACCCCCATTTCCGAGCTGATAGACTACGCCGCCGTCAGGCCTGAGCACATCGAGCCCGCCATCAACATACTCATCGATAAGAGCCGCCAGGCTGTCGAAGCATGCGCGCAGCCTGAGCTTGCGCCCACCTGGGACGCGATCGTTGAACCGCTGGAAGACACCACCGGAAAACTCTGGCGAGCCTGGTCTGTGGCAGGCCATCTGAACGCTGTGGTGAATACACCTGAACTGCGTGCCGCCTACAACCAATGCCTGCCGTCGGTCACGGAGTTTTCCACCTGGGTCGGCTTGCACACCGGACTCTATGCTCAGTACAAGCGCCTAAAGGAATCGTCCGAATTCGCACAACTGCCTGCCGTGCGCCAGCGCATCATAGATCTGGCCCTGCGCGACTTTCGTCTTGGTGGGGTCGAGTTGCAAGGCGAACCGCGCGAGCGCTATGCCGAAATCTCCGACCAGCAAGCGCAGGCATCACAGCAATTCTCCGAACATGTGCTTGACTCGGTTGACCAGTGGTCTTTGCTGCTGACCGACCAGGCACGACTGGCCGGCTTACCCGCTGATGTCATGCAGGCTGCGCACGATGCAGCCAAGGCCGACGACCGGGAAGGCTGGAAGCTGACGCTCAAGATGCCTTGCTATCTGCCCGTCATGCAAAACGCCCAGGATCGCCAGTTGCGCCAGGATATGTATCGCGCCTACTCGACCATAGCGTCTGAGCAAGGCTCTCCCGACCTGGACAACTCGGCACTGATAGAACAGTTGCTGACGCTGCGCGCCGAAGAGGCCGCACTGCTGGGCTACAGCAGCTACGCCAGCCTGAGGCTGGAAACGCGTATGGCCGATAACGCCGGTCAAGTGCTGGATTTCTTGCGCGAACTGGCCGCCAAGGCCAAGCCTCATGCCGCCCGCGATCTTGCCGAACTGCGCCAGTTCGCCGCCGACAAGCTGACCCTGAACGATCTGCAGCCCTGGGATATCGCCTTTGTGTCGGAACGTTTGCGCGAAGCACGCTACGCCTATTCTGAAGAGGAAATCAAACAGTACTTTACCGAACCCCAGGTATTGGCCGGTTTGTTCCAGGTTATTGCAAGCTTGTTCAACGTACGATTACAGGCCAGCAAGGCGCCCACCTGGCATGCCGATGCGCAGGCTTATGAGGTCGTGTCCGCCCAGGATCAGCTCCTGGGCACGCTGTATATCGACCTGTACGCCCGCCAGGGTAAGCAAAGCGGCGCCTGGGTCGACAGCGAGCGCAGTCGCCGCCGTCTGGGCCAGGCGATTCAAACCCCCGTGGTTTATCTGACCTGCAATTTTTCGCGTGGGCACAATGGCAAACCCGCCCTGCTGACGCACGACGACGTCATCACGCTTTTCCACGAAAGTGGCCACGCGCTGCATGCCTTGCTATCGCAGGTCGATGACCCCGGCGCCTCTGCTTTCTCCAGTGTCGAGTGGGATGCCATCGAATTGCCCTCGCAGTTCATGGAAAACTTTTGCTGGGAATACAAGGTCGTCCAGGCCCTGTCGGCCCACGTAGAGACTGGTCAACCCTTGCCCCGCGACCTTTACGACAAGCTGCTGTCAGCACGCAACTTTCAAGGCGGGATGCAAATGCTGCGGCAAGTGGAATTCTCGCTGTTCGACATGCTTATCCACGACCAGGCCCAGGGTCTGTCCATCGCTGCGGTGCTTGCGCAGCTGGATCAGGTGCGCCAGGAAGTAGCCGTGCTCTTTCCCCCCTCGTGGAATCGCTTCCCACACAATTTCTCGCATTTGTTTGCGGGGGGCTATGGCGCGGGATACTACAGCTATAAATGGGCCGAAGTACTGTCGGCCGATGCCTATTCCGCCTTCGAAGAAAACAGTCTCGCCGTTGCTCCAGGCCAGCCACGCGACACTCTGGACGCAGCAACAGGCCAACGCTTCCTGGACGAAATTCTGGCCGTGGGCGGATCACGCTCCGCTGCCGACTCGTTCAAGGCCTTCCGTGGCCGCGAGCCGTCCATCGATGCCTTGCTGCGCCACAGTGGCATGGCTGAAGCGGCTGTGTAATTCGCTGGCCTATAATCACTGCAGGTACTACTGCCCCCGTTTTTTGTCTTGACTGCCATGCGTATTATTCAACGTTTTTTTCTAAGCCTGCTCGCCAGCACGTTGCTGGCCTGGGCAGCAGTTGCCCAAGCTGAAACCGCCCTGCACAATGTACGCGGGTTTCTGCCTGACCTGGAATTCACGTTACAGGCGGCCGGCGACAAGAAGATTACCGAGGATGATTTCAAAGGCAGCACGGTGATGCTGTTTTTCGGCTATGCCAGTTGCCCCGATGTCTGCCCCACGACCATGGCGCAACTGTCGCAGGTGATGAACGAGCTGGGCGCCGAGGCCGACAAGGTGCGCATTGTGTTCATCAGCGTGGATCCGCATCGCGATACGCCGGATATCCTGCAAGCTTATGTCAACGCTTTTGACAGCGGTGCCATCGGCCTGACCGGCACCGAGAAACAGGTGGCCGATGTGGCCCGCCGCTATCGGGTGGCTTTCCAGATCGAGAAGCCAACGGACAGCAATCCGGACAACTATGAAGTAGCCCACAGCCGTGGTGTATATATTTTCGACGGAAATGGCAAGGCGCGCTATCTGGCGGCCGACACCGAATCAGTCGAGGTACTGACGGCCGGGGTCAGGACGCTGCTGGAGCAGCAGGGCTGATCGCCGGACTGTTATCCACACACCAGGATTCTGCTCATTGTGCCTGCATGGCGCCAAGATTTTCTTGCGATGTGGTAGCCACTGCGCCTCAGGCGTTATTAACCGCCTGGTCTCCCTCGCATACATGCTCCAGCTCGGCCACCACCAGCTTCTTGGCGCAGTCCCTTAGTGCCGTCCGCAAGCCCTCTTCGACCACGGGATGGTAGTACGGCATTTTCAGCATCTCGGCCACGGTCAGCTCTTTTTGCACCGCCCAGGCCAGCAAATGGGCGATGTGCTCCATGGCGGGGCCTGCCATTTCGGCGCCCAGAAATCGGCCGTCGCGCACACTTGCATAAACGCGCAGCTTACCGCGATTCTTCAGCATGACGCGTGAACGGCCTTGATTGGCGAAATCGACCTCGCCTATGGCCACACCCTGGGCGGGCAGATCTTTGTAGCGCAGGCCTGCCTGGGCCAGCTGTGGGTCTGAAAAAACCACAGCCATAGGCGCACGGCGTTGCGCTGGTTGCACCTGAGGGTAAGACGCTGCGTTTTCTCCTGCGAACTGTCCGTCGTCGGCCGCTTCGTGCAATAGCGGCAGCACACCATTGACGTCTCCCGCTATGAAGATGGGGCTACTACCCAACTGCAAGGTAGCCGCATCGTATTCGGGCATGCCCTTATCATCGAGCGTAGCTGAAGTATTATGTAAATCCAGTGCCTTGACGTTGGGCCTGCGCCCTGTCGCTACCAGCAGGTAATCCACCTTGGCCGTATGTTCCTTACCATTTTCGGTCTGGTAAACGACGTCAAGTTGGTCG
Organism: Alcaligenaceae bacterium; assembly: GCA_013416405.1. Lineage (GTDB taxonomy): Bacteria > Pseudomonadota > Gammaproteobacteria > Burkholderiales > Burkholderiaceae_B > Pusillimonas_C. The sequence goes on along the minus strand of JACCET010000001.1, from coordinate 380,915 downwards.
CCCTTGCGATGCACGCTTTTGATATCTGCGTTCAAGTTCAGCGCTAGCTCAGCCTGAAAGGCCGCTGCAGCGCTAGCGCGTACTTCTGGATCGGTTATACCGCCCACACCGCCACTGCGATTGACGATAGTGGTGTTGACACCCAGGCGTGCCAGGGCCTGCCCCAGCTCCAGCCCTATCACACCCGCACCCACCACCATCACGTTTGCGGGCAGATCGTCCCAGTAGAAAACATCGTCGTTGACTATGACTCTATCGCCGCCGATTTTGTAGGCATCGGGCACAAACGGCGTGGATCCTGTTGCGATAACAACGCTGTTGGCGGTTATTTCAGTGTGGTCGTCGACCTGCAACACGGTATCGGACAAGAAGCGGGCATAGCCGCGAATCTTGTCAGCGGCAGGTATGCTTTCTACACTCTCCAGCACAAAACCGACAAAACGATCCCGTTCGCGCTTGACCCGATCCATGACCTGTTTACCATCTATGCGCACACTGCCCTGTATGTGCACGCCAAAGGGCGCCGCTGTAGCAGCGGTGTGCGCCGCCTCGGCAGCGGCAATCAACAGCTTGGATGGCATGCAACCTACCCGGGCGCACGTGGTGCCATAAGGACCACCTTCGATCAGTATGGCTTGCTTGCCTGCCACCTTAGCCGCACGATAGGCCGACAGGCCCGCCGTGCCGGCCCCAATAATGGCGACATCGGTCTTCAATTGCTTCATTGCGCTTGCTCCGGTCAGAGGGTCAGAAATTCAAGGCATGCAGACGCCGCAGCTTGGGGCGCGTGGTTACGTTGGGCTTGCGATGAGCCTAACGCTCAGGCGCCCGTCCATACGGTCACAAATTCGTTGTGATCCGGTCTGGCTTGCCACTGCGGCGTGCTGATAGGCGTACCCAGCGCCACATACCCCATGAAACGATAGTCCAGACTATCGTAACCCAAGATCTCGGCCACATCATCCACGTAAGTGCCCAGCCCTGTACTCCAAAAAGCAGCGTAACCCAACATATGAGCTGCATTCAGAATGGTGGTGACTGCTGCACCAGTGGCCAGCATGCGCTCATGTTCCGGAATTTTGGTATTGGAGTGATCCAGCCGGCACGCCACGGCGATCAATAGTGGAACCTGCGCCAGCCAGCTGCGTGTACTGGCCTCTTTTTCGGGGGTAAGCGGCAGGCCTGCCGCCTTGATCGCTGCCAGGGCACGATCGGCAAAATTGCCTATGGCGTCCTGATGTATCAAGGTAAAGCGCCATGGCCTAAGCTGACCGTGGTCGGGCGCCGACATCGCCGACTGAAGGATACGCTCAAGCTCGTCTTTGCTGGGCCCGGGAGCCTGAACAAACTTGGAGGAACGTCGGGATAAAAGATAATCTAGAGCCGTTGCAGACATTAACTAACCTTCCTGTTTGAATCGCATGACTTACTCTTATACCAGAGTAACTAGCCTCGGATCAGCAATGCCTTCATATCGCGTACGGCTTTTTCCCAACCATCGAACACAGCGCGAGCCACAATGGCGTGACCTATATTCAATTCCGATATGCCGGGCATCGCGACTATGGCCTGAACATTTTCATAATGCAGGCCATGGCCTGCATTCACGCGTAAGCCATGCCTGACACCCCGAGCCACACCGGCACGCAAACGGGCCAGCTCGAACTCGACGGCCGCCGCATCGGCCGCATCGGAATAGCCGCCTGTATGAAGTTCTATGACGGTAGCGCCTGCCTGATGGGCAGCGTCTATCTGATCGGCTTCGGGGTCTATGAAAAGTGACACCCGTATACCCGCATCCTGCAACTGAGCAACCGCGCGCTTGATCTGTTGGAATTGGCCCAGCACATCAAGCCCACCCTCGGTCGTCAGCTCGGTGCGTTTTTCGGGCACGAGGCAGACGTCTTGTGGTCGCACCTGGCATGCAATGCCCAGCATCTCTGGAGTGACGGCGCATTCAAGATTCATGCGCGTGTGCAGGAGCGGACGCATGGCATGCACGTCGGCGTCTTGTATATGACGCCTGTCTTCGCGCAGATGCAGGGTGATGAGGTCTGCCCCTGCCTCTTCTGCGCGCAGTGCGGCCTGTATGGGATCAGGATAGCTGGTGTAGCGCTGTTGGCGCAGCGTGGCCACATGATCAATATTTACACCCAACTCCATCATTTCGCTTTACGTTCCTTCTATTGCCGTTCCCGTCTCGGTGCCATTCGCCGGGGTCTCCGACCCAGACGCCGAATCCCTCAACCAGCCGCCACCAAGCGCCTTGTACAGCTCAACGCGGTTAAGCAGAGAATCCATGCCGATTTGCAGGAAGTTTTGCTGTACGGTGTATAGATCGACTTCGGCAGTCTGCACTTGCAAGAAGCTGTCTATGCCGGTTTCGTAGCGCAACTTGGCCAGACGCAGCGTTTCCTGGGCGGAGGCCTCGAGGGCGCGCAAGGCTTCAATTTGCCCGCTGTAAGTGGCTTCGCCTGCCAGCGCGTCCGCCACTTCACGAAATGCTGTCTGTATGGTTTTTTCGTATTGCGCGACAGCAATATTGTTACGCGCCTTGGCCAAGTCCAAATTGCCGGCAACTCCGCCCGAGAATATAGGCACCGTCAACTGTGGCGAAAACTGCCAGAAATGCTGACTGGAGCCAAACAAACCACCTAACTGAGGACTGGCAAAACCAAGCAATCCGGTTATAGATATATTGGGGAAAAATGCCGCCTTAGCCGCGCCGATATTGGCATTGGCTGCCAGCAGGGAATTCTCGGCACCCATGATGTCAGGACGACGCTCCAGCAGATCAGACGGCAGACCGACTGGAATGGCCGCCAGTACCTGATCCTTGCCGAACACGGCGGCCGCGGGCAGACCATCAGGAATGGTTGTGCCCAACAATAAGGTCAAGGCGTTCCGGGCCTGCGCCTCGGCTCGCTCAATAGCGATCAGGTCAGCCCGCACCGTGTCGAACTGTGCGCGTGCCTGATTCAAGTCTAGCGCCGAGGCTACCCCACCATCGTAACGTGCCTGAACCAGATCCAGCGTATTGCGGCGCGACTGCTGCGTGCTTTGCATCAGCGTATTGAGCTGCTGAGTCGTACGCAGGCGAAAATAGGCTTCAGCAACCTGGGCAACCAGATTGATATGTACGGTGCGTCGGGCTTGCCCGGTGGCCAGGTATTGCTGGAAAGCGGCTTCCGACAAATTGCGCACACGGCCAAAGAAGTCCAGTTCGAACGCGGTCATGCCTACGCCAGCCTGGTAATAGCGCGTGACGCTGTCCGCGTCGGCATTCGCACGCAAGTTCTCGGGATTGCCCGTCATTTGCGCATTAGCGCCTGCGCCTATGGTGGGCAGACGGTCGCTGGCGGCAATACCATACTGCGCCCGCGCTTCCTGCACACGCTCTACAGCAATTCGCATATCGCGGTTATTGGCCAAAGCCAGGCTGATCAGTGACTTCAGGCGTAGATCAGTAAAGAACTCGCTCCAACCCAGATCAGAGCTGCTTTGAGCCTGCGGCGATACTGTGCTGGCGCTATCCGGACCGGTATTTTTTACCGCAGCGCTACCGGAATATTGATCCGGCACGGGCATGCCCGGCCGTTCATATTTGGGCGCAAGCGAGCAGCCGGCCACTGCCAGCGAAATAAGCACCGGCAGGCTGGCTAGTCGAAGTCCTCGTGAACTCATGCTTTATCCCCATTATCTGAAGTATGGGGCTCCGATTGTGTTGATTCGTGATGAACGCTGGTGAGCGGTGCAGCTTGGCCGCCGTGCAGTTTGGGCTTGACCCTGAACAGGCCCATGATCACCACGAAGAACGTTGGCACGAACAGCATGGCCAGCGGCGTGGCGGCCAACATCCCGCCCACAACACCCCGACCCACTGCATTCTGGCTGGCCGAGCTTGCACCGGTGGCGATCGCCAGCGGAACCACGCCCAGGATGAAGGCAAAGGAAGTCATCAGGATGGGACGGAAACGCAAACGAGCCGCCTCGACCGTGGATTCGATCAAATCACCACCTTGGGCGTAGGTATCCTTGGCGAACTCCACAATCAGAATGGCGTTCTTGGCCGCAAGGCCGATCACCGTAACCATCCCCACCGTGAAGTACACATCGTTGGACATGCCCAGAGCGGTAACGATGCCCACCGCACCCAGCATGCCCAGCGGCACCATCAGCATGACGGAAACCGGAATGGCCCAGCTTTCATACAGGGCTGCCAGCACCATGAAGACCACCAACATTGCCAGGGCCATCAGGTAAATGGACTGGTTGCCCGCCTGTTTCTCCTGATAGGACAGCCCGGTCCATTCATAGCCGAAGCCTGTCGGCAATTCAGCCACCAGTCTTTGCATCTCTTCCATGGCTTGACCGGTGGAATAGCCTGGCGCAGCCGATCCGCCAATACGGATCGATTCATAGCTGTTGTAACGCACCACCTGCACCGGACCCTGTTCCCATTCGGCAGTCACAAAGGAGGCCAGCGGCACTGTCTCGCCCTGATTGTTGATGGCGCTGAGCTTCATGATGTCTGCCACACTCATGCGCTGGTCCTGTTCGGCCTGAACCCAAACGTTCTGTATCCAGCCCATATTCGGGAACTTGGCCACATAGGACGACCCCATGGCCGTAGAGATCAATGTGGCTGCCTCGCTGAAGCTCACGCCCAGCACCGCTGCCTTTTCCCGGTTGATGGTCAGCCTGAGCTGGGGCCCGCTGCCCAGACCGGTCACGCGTGCGTTGGCCAGGATGGGACTTTGACTGGCCTGCTGCAGCAATTGCTGTGTGGCGGCCATCAGGGCATCGTGCCCTTGCGAACCGCGATCCTGCAACCGCAAATCAAACCCCGAGGCATTACCCAGCGACGAAATGGCCGGGGGCATCACGGAAAACACCATGGAGTCCGGCAGGCCGAACAACAGCGATTGGGTGGCCTTGGCGGAAATCGCCTGCGCAGAATCGCCTTCGCCCTTGCGTTCCGAAAAATCCTTTAGAGGTACGAACGCAATAGCCGAGTTCAGGCCATTGCCGTTGAAACTGAAGCCCTGAACCGTCACGATGTTTTCCATCTGTGGCTGATCCATGAAATAGCCCTCAACCTGCTTTATGACGTCTATGGTCCGGTTGGCCGTGGCACCCGAAGGCAGTTCGATATTGGCAATGACATAGCCCTGATCTTCATCCGGCAGGAAGGAAGTGGGCAGGCGCAGGTACATCCAGCCCATGGCAATAACCAGTATCAGGTACACCAGCAGCATGCGTCCACTGCGCTTGAGGCTGCGCGCGACCCAGCCTTCGTAGCCGGAAGTCACCTTGTCGAAGGATCTGTTGAACCAGCCGAAGAAACCCTTTTTCTGCTCGTGATGGCCCTTGGGGATGGGCTTGAGTATCGTCGCACACAGGGCTGGGGTGAAACTCAGGGCCAAAAAGCCCGAGAACGCAATCGACACCGCCATGGCCACCGAAAACTGCTGATAAATCACCCCTACCGAACCACTCATGAAGGCCAGTGGCAGGAACACCGTGGCCAGCACCAAAGTCATGCCGACCACGGCCCCGCTGATCTGCGGCATGGCCTTCTTGGTGGCCTCTTTGGGCGAGAGCCCTTCTTCGACCATGATGCGCTCTACGTTCTCGACCACCACAATCGCGTCATCGACTAGAATCCCGATAGCAAGGACCATGGCAAACATCGAGAGCACGTTGACAGAAAAGCCCATGAGCTGCATCACGCCGAATGCACCCAGAATGGCGATCGGGACGACAAGAGCCGGTATGAGGGTATAGCGTACGTTCTGAAGGAAGATGAACATCACGACAAATACCAGCACCATGGCCTCGAACAGGGTGTGCACTACCTGCTCGATGGAAATTTCCACGTAAGGCGTCGTGTCGTAGGGTATGGAGTATTCGATGTTCTCGGGAAAGAACGTGGCCAGCTCGTCAAGTTGAGCCTTGATGCCTTCGGCCGTGGAGAGCGCATTGGCATTGGTGGCCAGCGATACAGCGAACGCCGCGGTGGATTTGCCGTTGAGCCTGGCACCAAACTGATAGCTGTCGGCGCCAACCTCTACCCTGGCCACATCGCGCACGCGTACGCTGGAGCCATCTTCGCTGGACCGAAGTATGATGTTTTCGAATTCGGATACCGTAGATAATTCACCGTTGACAACGATGGGGGCCGAAACCCTTTGATTGTCGGGGTTGGGTGGCGAACCAAGAATACCTGCGGAAATCAGCTGGGTCTGGGATCCGACCGCCGCGTTGACTTCGGCCATGCTGATGTTGTAGCCGGTGAGCTTGTCGGGATCAACCCAGATGCGCATGGCGCGTGGCGCCGCAAAGAGCTGGAAATTACCCACTCCAGGCACACGGGATATGCTGTTCTGGACATTGCGCGTGATGTAGTCGGCCAGGGCGAACTGGTCCATGGAACCATCTGTCGACGAAAGCGCGACCACCATCAGGAAGTTGGAATTGCTTTTGCTGACCCGCAGACCCTGCTGCATGACCGCCGCCGGAAGCTTCGAGCTGATGTTTGAAATGCGGTTCTGTACATCGACCTGTGCCAAGTCGGGATCAGTGCCAGGCGCAAAAGTACCCTTGATTTCGGCCGAGCCATAAGAGTCGCTGACCGATTCGTAATACAGCAGGCCAGTGGCGCCGTTCAGTTCGTTCTCGATCACGCTGGCAACGGACTTGGATACATCGTCGGCCGATGCGCCCGGATACGTCGCTTGTATGGTTATGGTCGGCGGGGCCACCTCGGGATACTGCGAGACCGGCATGTTGACCAGTGCCAGGATACCGCCCAATGTAATTGCCAAGGCAATCACCCAGGCAAATACAGGACGTTCAATAAAAAACTGCGGCATAAGTGCTCACTTTGCTAGCATTGGCTTGCTGCTCGGCCTGGAGGTTCACTCAGGCTCTGCAGCATATTTGACGCTGAAATTCAGCCTTGTTCGGCGGGTTTCGCAGCGGGTTTTGCGTCTGCGGGTGCTGCCTGGGCGCCGTTATCCTCGGGGGCTGCGCCTGGTTGGCCACCCTGCTGAGCTTGCGCGGCGCCCTGCCCGGCAGCAGGCGCACCCGGTTTCCAGGGCATGGGCTGCACCGGAGCGCCCGGACGGATTTTCTGGAAACCCTCGACTACGACCTGGTCGCCGGCGGCAAGGCCTTTTGTGATCAAGGTCTGGCCATCGATGATCACTCCCGTGGATACCGGCACGGTTATCGCCTTACCTTCACGAACCACGATCAAGCTGCTGCGACCATCGGCGGTGCGCTGAATGGCTTGCTGTGGGACCTTCAGGGCCTTGTCGTCAACGCCCTGTGGCACGCGCACCCGCACATACATGCCTGGCAGCAGAATTTGATCAGGATTGGGAAACTCGGCGCGCAGACTGACCTGGCCAGTACCCGGATCAACCGTCACGCCTGAAAACAGCAATTTGCCTGCGTGATCGTAGGGCGAACCATCGTCGAGCAAAGCCTGAACCACGGGGCTGCCGTCGCCCGATTGCGTAAGCACGCCGTCTGCCAACGCCCGGCGCAGGGCCGCGAGTTCGGTCGTTGAGCGGGTGACGTCGATATAGACCTTATCCAGCTGCTGAACCAATGCCATTTGCGTTGCCTCAGTCGCGCTGACCAGCGCGCCTTCGGTCACCATGGATCGACCTATGCGCCCATCGATGGGGGATACGACTTTGGTATAGCCCAGATTGATATCGGCCCCTTGCAAGGCAGCCTTGGCGGCCGCCACCGACGCTTGGGCCTGGCCCGATCGCGCCACCGCGTTATCGTATTCCTGGCGACTGACCGCATTGGCCTTGATGAGCTTGGAATAGCGATCTGCCAGCAGCTGTGCGCTGCGCACATCGGCTTCTGCGCTTTTCAGTTGTGCCGCTGCCTGAGCACGCTGGGCCGCATAAGGCGCGGGGTCTATCGTAAACAGCAGCTGCCCGTCTTTGACGTCGCTGCCTTGTTCAAAATTGATTTCGGTGACTATGCCCGTTACACGGGCCCGGATCTGCGCATCCTTGACCGCCTGCACCCTGCCGGGAAGATCGACAAACACTTCAGTACGCGATGGCTCAACCGTAACGACGCTGACAGGGACCTTCATGTCTCCTTGGCTTTGCTGCGGTTTTTCTCCGCAAGCGGCCAACACTAGGACGCTGGCCAACACAACATAATATCCTTGCCGCCGGGTAAGCAGTGTAAGGTTCGGCATTCAATAACTCCTGTACAGCGCGGTACTTCGTGAGTCCGCCCCGGGCCTTGGGCTCTTAGTTAAAGCGTGAGTATAAAGGGAAAACCATGGCATTAGCCACCAAACGGTGAAGCTTGGCCGTGCCCGGCCGCTTAACTCAGCAGCAGGCCGTCATCAGACAGCGCTTCGCCCCTGACGCGCTCGAACATGTGCAGCAGGTCTGGAACATCCAGCCCCTGACGTTCCGGGCCCGATACATCGAGCACCACATTACCCTGATGCAGCATGACGGTACGCTCGCCGACATCGAGCGCCTGACGCATGCTGTGCGTGACCATCATGGTGGTGAGCTTGCTTTCGGCCACTATGCGTGTGGTCAGTTCAAGTACAAACTGGGCGGTGCGGGGGTCGAGCGCAGCGGTATGCTCGTCGAGCAGCAATATACGAGACGGGCGCAATGTAGCCATCAGCAAACTGACGGCCTGGCGCTGGCCACCCGACAGCAAGCCTATGCGGTCGGTCAGGCGGTTTTCCAGCCCCAGTCCCAATATCGACAAACGTTCGCGAAACTCGTCGCGCATGGTTTTCTTTACGGCCGCACTCAGCCCGCGGCGTTCACCACGGCTATAGGCCAGGGCCAGATTTTCTTCAATCGTGAGATCTTCGCAGGTGCCCGCCATGGGGTCCTGGAATACCCGAGCCACGCGTTCCGCACGCGTCCAGACCGGTTGCCGTGTTACGTCTTGCCCGTCGATGACGATGCTGCCGCTGTCAATGGGCAAGTCGCCCGACACGGCATTCAGGAAGGTGGATTTGCCCGCACCGTTGGAGCCTATGACGGTCACAAACTGCCCGGCGGGAATTTCCAGCGTCATGCCACGCAAGGCGCGGGTTTCTATGGGTGTGCCCGGATTAAAGGTAATGTGCAGGTTTTTGGCGCTCAGCATATCAGTAGCCCCCTTTCTTCTTGCCGCGCAGTCTTTGTTTAAGCAATGGAATGACCAGGGCAATGGTTACCAGCACGGCAGTCACCAAATTCAAGTCCTGGGCCTTCAAGCCTATGAAATCGGCATTCAAGGCCAAGGCAATGAAGAAACGATACAGTATGGCGCCAACGATCACGGCAAGCGTCAACACCACCATGCGGCGCGAAGGCATGATGCTTTCACCCACGATCACCGCTGCCAGGCCAATTACGATGGTGCCTATGCCCATGGAAATATCGGCGCCGCCCTGCGACTGTGCAAACAGCGCACCGGCCAGCGCGCACAAGGCATTGGATATGCCCATGCCGGCCAGCACGCGGTTGCCGGTGGCCACGCCCTGCGAGCGCGCCATGCGCGGGTTTGAACCCGTAGCCCGCATGGCCAGCCCCGCTTTGGTGGCAAAATACCAATCAAGCCCAAGCTTTATGACTATGACCAATACCAGCAAAAGCAAGGGACGGACGATATAGTCGCTTATGCCTTCGGGCTGCAGTATGGTGAATACGGTAGGCTCGGTGATCAGCGGCACGTTGGGCCGCCCCATGATGCGCAGATTGATGGAATACAAGGCTATCATCATCAGGATGCTGGCCAGCAAATCCATGATCTTGAGCCTGACGTTCAGCCATCCCGTGATCATGCCGGCAAAGGCACCGGCAAACGTGGCGGCCAGGGTGGAGGTGAACGGATCCAGGCCCGCGCTGATGAGCGTGGCGGCCACTGCGCCACCCAAGGGAAAACTGCCGTCCACGGTCAGGTCGGGAAAGCGCAGCACCCTGAACGAAATGAATACCCCAAGCGCCACCAGGCCAAAGATCAGGCCAATTTCAAGCGCGCCCCATAAAGAATAAATAGACATTGATGTTATGAATGTAGCCAAAATAGAAGCAGGCGGGCTGTAGGCAACAACCCGCCTGCTTTAATCTGTGCAGCCGCTTTTCAGCCGACAAGCAACAGTATTTTACTCGACAACCTGGGTGGCCGACTTGATGAAGTCTTCGGAGAGCGTAACGCCCTGCTTCTTCGCGGCGCCCGGATTGACATAAAGCTCGAGCTTGTCGCTGGTTTCGGAGGCCAGGTCGCCAGGCTTCGCGCCCTTCAGAATCTTGATGACCATTTTGCCGGTTTGCAGGCCGAGGTTTTTGTAGTTGACGCCCAGGGCAGCAATGGCACCGCGCTTGACGCTGTCGGTATCCGACGCGATGAGGGGGATCTTGGCATCATTCCCAACCTTGACCAGGGCCTCGTAGGCGGACACCACGTTGTTGTCGGTATTGGTGTAGATGACATCAACTTTGCCAACCAGACTGCGCGCAGCCGCGCCTACATCGACCGTGCGAGCCGCTGTGGCTTCGACCAGCGACATATCGGATTGTTGCAGCAGCTTGCGCATTTGCTCGACAACCACCACCGAGTTGGCCTCGCCGGGGTTGTAGACCATGCCCACGCGCTTGGCGTCTGGCAGCACTTTCTTGATGAGCTCTACCTGTTTTTCCAGAGCAAGGCTGTCGGAAACACCGGTAACGTTGGTGGCCGATGGGCCCATGGACGGAACCAGCTGGGCGGCTACGGGATCGGTGACCGCCGAGTAAACCACCGGTATGGATTTGGTTGCTGCAACAACAGCCTGGGCGGACGGCGTGGCAATGGCAACGATCACATCAGGATTGTCGCCCACAAACTTACGTGCAATTTGCGCTGCAATGGCGGTGTTGCCCTGCGCAGTCTGGAATTGCCATTCCAGCCCCTTGGCCTGAGTATAACCAGCCTCTTTCAGCGCTTGCTCGACGCCATCTTTGATGGAATCCAGCGCCGGATGCTCGACGATGGATGTGACCGCTACCGACTGGGCCGATACCGGCCCATGCGCCAGCGCGCTGAGAATTGCCGCGGCGCCGAAAGCCAGCTTGGCAGAGTTGCTAAACATCATGAAGTACTCCTTGAACAAATGACTGGCGGCGCTTGTACACACGCCGCAGATGGGCGCTAGTCTAACCCGTTGAAAGCGAAAATACCTCAAGGGATATCCCTTGAGGTATGGGGTAACGAGCCCGGAAATTTCCGCCAAGCTGCCTGCTACACCGACAGCGAACGGCCCCGCCCTTGCGACAGAAGCTCTCTGGCCCAACGGCGTGCGGGCAAGCCATATCTGGACTCAAGTTCTTCGGCGCGCAGCAGAAATTGCCTGGCGCTGACGTCCAGCACAGGTCCCTTGAACGCCAGCACTATCCGATTGCCGGCATCCATTTCGGGCAACTCAAGCACTCTGCCGTCAAAGGCCGCGCGGATGTTCCGGATATTGGGTGCAAAGCTGTCATGCTCACCAAACAAATTCACCGTCATGACGCCGGTATCCGCCAGGCTGCGGTAACAGCCTTGGTAAAAATCGAGGGAATCACGTACCGGGCCGAGCGCGTGGGCATCGTACAAATCAACCATCAACGCCGTGTATCGGTTGAAATTCCGGCTGTCCTGCACCCACAAGCCTGCGTCAGCATGATCTATGCTGGATCTGCGTGTTTCGGGCAAGCGAAAGTAAGCGCGGCAGATCGCCGTAACGGCTGGGTTCCACTCTACCGTCACAACTGACGCTGGCGTATGTTTGAGCGTATACCTGAGCAGGGATCCCGCACCCAACCCCATAATGCCCACAGTATCGGTCTTGGCTGGCTCAAGGAACATGAGCCAGGCCATCATCTGCGCCGTATAGGCCAGTACCAACTCGGCGGGCTTACCCACCCGCATTGCGCCCTGCACCCACTCAGTGCCAAAGTGCAGATAGCGTATGCCATCCAGCTCAGACAGTGTGGGTTCGTCGGACAGATAAGGTTGGGAGTCAGACACGTTCAAAGATCGCCGCGATACCTTGTCCGCCGCCTATGCACATGGTAACCAGTGCGTAACGCCCCTGGATACGCGCCAGCTCGTGCAATGCCTTGACCGTGATAATGGCCCCTGTGGCGCCAATTGGATGGCCCAGACCTATGCCACTGCCATTGGGGTTCACCTTGGCTGGATCCATGCCCAAGCCCTTGGTGACTGCGCATGCCTGCGCAGCAAAGGCCTCGTTGGCTTCGATGACATCCATTTGCTCTATGCTCAAGCCCGCTTTTTCCAGTGCGATTTTCGTGGCTGGCACAGGGCCCATACCCATGTATCGGGGATCGACACCGGCATGGCCGTACGACACCAGCCTGGCCATGGGCGCCAACCCTTTGGCCTGGGCCTGCGTGGCCGTCATGAGCAATACGGCGCCGGCGCCGTCATTCAGGCCCGAGGCATTGCCTGCCGTAACCGTGCCGTTTTCTTTGACGAATACAGGCTTGAGCTTGGAGAAATTTTCAGCCGTAGCACCCAGGCGTACGTGTTCGTCGGTGTCAAAAACGACATCGCCCTTGCGGGTCTTCTGTACGACAGGAACAATTTGATCCTTGAAGTAGCCTTTCGTGATCGCTGCTTCGGCACGCTGGTGGGATTGCAGTGCCAGGCCGTCTTGTTCTTCGCGGCTGATGGAGTATTTCGTTGCGACGTTTTCAGCCGTTACCCCCATATGCATTTTCTCGAAGGGGTCGGACAAGGCGCCCGCCATCATATCCAGCAAGGTGCTATCGCCCATCCGGGCGCCCCAACGATGGGCCGGTGTTATATAGGGTGCACGACTCATGCTTTCGGCACCGCCGGCTATGGCTACCTGGGCATCGCCCAGCATCAATGATTGTGCAGCCGAAACAATAGCCTGCAGACCTGAGCCGCACAAGCGGTTCACGTTGAAGGCGGGGGTATCGTGCGGCACACCGGCCTGAACGGCCGCCACACGCGAAAGATACATATCGCGCGGCTCGGTATTGATGACATGGCCCATGACCACGTGACCGACATCGGCTGCGGGAACATTGCTGCGATCCAGCACCGCCCTAATGACAGTTGCACCCAGTTCGCAAGGCGGCACGTCTTTCAATGCTCCACCAAAGTCTCCGATGGCGGTGCGGTATGCTCCAACTATAACGACTTCTTCCATGTGATGGCTCCTGGTTGTTATCTGTAAATGAGATCAGTCGGCAAATATTACCGCACTGCACAAAAACATGATAACCGTATATTTGCCACCGGACACTGACAAAAAAAGCAGAGCTGGTGGGCTCTGCTTTTTTTGTCAGAATTCGATCAGGCCGGGTTAGTCCTGGGATTCTTTTTGCTGCTTGGCTTGCTTCGCATCATCGGCGCTTTTTTCAGCTTTTTCGTCCGATGCACTGGGTGCAACCCAGTTAAGTGGTTCAATTACGAATGGCTGCTTTTTTGCAGTCGGTTTACTTGTCATGTTGAACTCCTTAGTGCATTACAAAAGGCGCACCGTGCGCCTTCGTACTCTTCTAGGGTAACCTATAGTCAAGAATAAATCCAATCAGCTCAATAACTTAGATACATCGAGGATCACGTGAAGCTAGCAACATGGAACGTCAATTCGCTGAAAGTACGCCTGCAGCAAGTGCTGGACTGGCTGGAAAACTCCCCCGTCGAGGCGCTATGTTTGCAAGAATTAAAACTGCCTGACGAGAAATTTCCCATCGAGGCGTTTACCGAAGCGGGCTTTCAGGCTTGCTGGGCCGGACAAAAAACCTATAACGGGGTGGCCATCATTACCAAGGACGTGGGCACGGATGTCCAGCGCAATTTGCCGGGATTCGAAGACCACCAACAGCGCATCATCGCCACCACACTACCCAGTCCCGTGGGCGATATTCGGGTGATCAGCGCCTATTGCCCCAACGGGCAAGCGGTAGGCAGTGACAAATATGAATACAAGCTCCGGTGGTTTCAGGCCCTGAATGCTTGGCTGGAGCAGGAAATGCAGCGTTATCCGCGCCTGGCGATTCTGGGTGACTACAACGTGGCGCCACACGACGAAGACGTTCATGACCCGCAAAAATGGGTGGGCGACGTTCTGGTATCCGAACCCGAACGCGCAGCCTTCAACGCCTTGCTGGCACTAGGTTTGACCGACTCATTCCGCGAATTCGAACAGGATGAAAAATCGTTTACATGGTGGGACTATCGACGCTTTGCCTTCCGGCGTAATGCCGGCCTGCGTATTGATCATGTTTTGCTATCGAATGCCTTGCTGCCTTATTGCTCATCCTGTAGCATAGACAAAGGCCCCAGAGGCAACGAGCAACCCTCAGACCACACGCCCGTTATTGCAACACTGAACTTCAAACGTTCATAGGCCTGCTTACAACTCGACACCCGTCATCCCTTTTCTATTGTTAATGTGGGCCAAACTCTACAGGAAGAATTTATGATGCATCGGGTGTTGAGGCTAAAGCCAGCAAGGCGGATATCGCATTATCTGAAGAAACTGGCCCCGGGTGTTTTCCTTCAAGAATTTTGCGCCACGCCGGGCACCATAGGCTCAATCTGTCCCAGCTCACGATTTCTGGCCAACCGTCTGGCGCGTGAAGTCGCCCATCACCAGGACGGACTGATCATAGAGCTGGGGCCAGGCACCGGCGTGGTCACCCGGGCCTTGCTCAGACAAGGCATTCCTCCCGAGCGCTTGCTCGTGGTTGAGTATTCAAATACCTTCGTTCAGCGCCTGCGCAAACAGTTTCCGCATGTAAATGTAGTGCATGGCAATGCTGCGGATTTATGCCAGATCGTGCCCCAAAACGCCAAGGTTGCCGCGATTGTTTCCAGCCTGCCGCTATGTTCCATGCCCGAACCTCTTATGGAGTCCATACTGGATCAATGGCGATATTTGCTGGACGACCGCGGCACGGCCGTCCAGTTCACGTACAATCTGCACAGGCCCAAATGGCACAAGCATGTACAGGCCCGGCAAACCGGCTCAAGCACCGTCTGGGCTAACCTGCCTCCGGCAAAGGTATTTACCTTTTCGTTTCACACTACCAAGCTTACTTCACATGAGCACCCAGCCCCAGAGCACTCTTGTTGACTCCCTTGCACAGGGTCTAGTTCTTGACGTCCGTATCGAAGACCTGCAATTCACCGCTTATGTCGTGATCAGCGCGCCCGATATCAACCTGGTCGCCGATTTCGTGCCGACTGAACAATTCGATCAAGACGGCGACGTACACGTTACGGCCATCAGCCATCCCGACGAGGTTCGCTCGCAAATTCAGGATATCGCTTTCAATATGAACCTGGGCGATGCGGCCGTTTTTTTATGCGGTAACGCTCAGGTGTACCAGCAAGCACTCGAAGAGCTCGGGCACTCAATGCCTGACCAACTCAATTAGCCATAAGCATCGTTCTTTTGCTATTCTTGCCGCTGACACTTATTTTGTAACGCTTATCATGTCGTCTTACTCTGGCAATATTTTCATGGTCGTGGCCCCCAGTGGCGCGGGCAAATCCAGCTTGGTCAACGCCTTGCTTGCACAAGATCCAACCCTGGTCTTATCCATCTCCTGCACTACCCGCGAACCCCGGCCTGGCGAAGAAGCCAACAAGCATTACCGCTTTGTAAGCCATGATGAATTCCATGAGTTCCAAAAGAGCGGGGGCATGCTGGAATGGGCCGAGGTGCACGGAAATTTCTATGGCACACCGCGCGATCGCATAGACGAAGCCCTGGGCCAGGGCCAGGACGTTCTGCTGGAAATTGACTGGCAAGGCGCGCGCCAGGTCACCGAGCATTTTCCACAGGCCGTAGGCATTTTCATATTGCCGCCCTCCATCGAGGCGCTGGAAGCGCGCCTAACCAAGCGGGGACAAGACACGCCGCAAGTTATTTCGCGCCGATTGTTGGCCGCCGGCGGCGAGATGTCGCACGCTTCAGAGTGCCAATATGTTATTATTAATCAAGAATTTAGCGTCGCGTTACAGCAACTCTCCGAAATTGTTGCCGCCACACGTCTGCGTTATGCCACGCAAGCACAACGCCACACCGAACTCTTTTCACAATTGGGCATCAGCAAAACCATTGCCTGATGCATCTAACCCTTTAAATCCATAGGTAAAAAATGGCTCGCATTACTGTTGAAGACTGCCTGGAACACATCCCCAATCGCTTTAACCTGACACTGGCGGCTACCTACCGCGCCCGCGAATTGGCCCAGGGCCACGAGCCGCGCCTTGACAGCAAAAACAAGCCCACTGTGACCGCCTTGCGGGAAATAGCCGCTGGAGCAACCGGCCTGGAAATGCTGCGCAAAGTTCCTACCTGACAAGTTGGGGCTTTCATGGCGTTTTCTGTTCTTCGTGGTGCTTCTTCAGGTCTATTGGCCGCACTCAAGAAAGGCCCACGGCTGCGCCGGCGCAAAGGCGCCGGCAAGCCAGCAAAGTTAGCCGCGCCACAAGAAGGCCCCAACACCATTGCCTCGCTCGACCCGCTAACGAAAATCGTTAGCCAGTACCTGAAACCCAAAGAGATCGAGCGCATCAAAGAGGCATACCGTTTTGCCGACCAGGCCCATTTGGGCCAGTTCCGCGCCAGCGGCGAACCTTATATTTCCCATCCCATCACGGTCACTGAAATTTGCGCTGGCTGGAAGCTGGACGCCGATTCCCTGATGGCGGCCTTGCTGCACGATGTCATCGAAGATCAGGGTATCAGCAAACAGGAATTGGCCGAAAAGTTCGGCAGCGATGTTTCTGAAATCGTCGATGGACTGTCCAAGCTCGATCGCCTGGACTTTGCTACCAAGGCCGAACAACAGGCTGAAAGCTTTCGCAAGATGCTGCTGGCCATGGCCCGCGATGTCCGCGTCATTCTGATCAAGCTGGCTGACCGACTGCACAATATGCGCACGCTGGGCGCTGTTGCTCCTGAAAAGCGAAGGCGCATTGCAAGCGAAACGCTGGAAATCTATACACCGATTGCACACAGACTGGGTCTTAATGCCCTGTTCCGCGAGCTCCAAGACCTGTGCTTTCAAGCCATACACCCCAATCGATATCAGGTTTTGCACAAAGCCATGCTGGCTGCCAGAGGCAATCGGCGTGACGTCCTGAGCAAGATCACCGACGCAGCGCGCGTTGCCCTGCCGGCAGCCGGTATAGAGGCCGAAGTAAGCGGCCGTGAAAAGTCGTTATATAGCATCTACTCCAAGATGGTCGAGCAGAAAAAGTCTTTCTCAGACGTGCTTGATATCTACGGTTTTCGCGTTATTGTGCATACGCTGCCCGAATGCTATCTGGCCCTGGGTACCCTGCACCAGTTGTATCGTCCGGTACCTGGCAAGTTCAAGGATTACATTGCCATTCCCAAGCTGAATGGCTACCAGTCCCTGCACACCACGCTGGTCGGCCCTTACGGCACCCCGGTTGAGTTCCAGTTCCGCACGCGCGACATGGATCACATCGCCGAAGAAGGCGTCGCTTCGCACTGGCTGTACAAAGACGACGATGTCTCGTTAAACGATCTCCAAAAGCGCACACACCAGTGGCTGCAATCACTGCTCGACATACAAAGCCAGACCGGCGATTCGGGCGAATTCCTTGAACACGTCAAGGTCGACCTGTTTCCCGACGCCGTCTACGTATTCACCCCGCAAGGCAAGATTCTTTCCCTGCCACGCGGAGCCACACCTGTGGACTTCGCCTATACCATCCACACAGATATCGGCAATCAGGCTGTAGCCTCGAAAATCAACGGTGAATTTGCACCACTGCGTACCGAACTCAAAAGCGGAGACGCGGTCGAAATCATCACCTCACCGGCTGCCAGGCCCAGTACACAGTGGCTCAACTATGTACGCACAGGCCGCGCGCGCTCGGAAATTCGCCATTACCTGCGTACCGTAAAGTATGCGGAATCTGTTGCCTTCGGCCTGCGCCTGCTGAACCAGGCCTTCGATCAATTGAATTTCCCCCGGCCCGCCGAAGACGATCCCGAATGGGAAAAACTGGCCAAAAGCTCCGGCGCCAGCTCTCGAGACGAAATCCTGGCCGATATCGGCCTGGGCAAGCGCCTGGCCGCTGTCGTTGCCCGGCGCTTTACCCCCGAAAATCCCCTGCTGGCGACCACAGCAGCTGCCATAGACGAAATGTCATCCGCCTCCAGCGCGCCTATAGTCATACACGGCAATGAAGGCCAGGCAGTCCAGCTGGCACCCTGCTGCGGCCCCTTGCCGGGCGACGCCATCATTGGCGGCATACGCCTGGGACACGGCCTGGTCGTGCACATGGATGAGTGCGCTGTCGCCCAAAGACAACGTGCGCGTGAGCCCGAACGCTGGATTCCAGTTGTATGGGACGCCAACACGGCGCGCCACCTAAGCACCCGTCTTGACGTCACAGTCATCAATGAACGGGGTGTGCTAGGCCGCCTGGCGGCGGAAATCACCGCTGCCGACTCGAACATCATGCACCTGACCATGCCAGACGACGCGGCCACCACCGGCCTGCTGCATCTTACGGTACAGGTCGACAACCGCAAGCACCTGGCCCAGGTAATACGGGCCATACGCCATGTACCCCAGGTGCAGAAAATCGTGCGGGTTAAGGGTTAGGGAACAAAGGCATTGATGAAAATGGCCGGATCAACCCTGGTGTTGTTCAGGCTGACATTCCAGTGCAGGTGCGGCCCGGTTGCGCGCCCTGTGGCACCTACCTTGCCTATGACCTGCCCACGGTCAACCTGCTGCCCCTGCTCTACCTGAAACGCAGATAGATGGCAGTACATGGTAATGAAACCCTGGCCGTGATCAATGAATACCGTCTTGCCATTGAAAAAATAGTCGGCAACGATGGTCACAACCCCATCGGCCGGCGCTTTGATCGCCGTACCGGCAGGTACGGCAAAATCCAGCCCGGAATGAGCATTACGCTCTTCACCATTAAAGAAACGCCTTAAGCCGAAAGGGCTGGACAGCCGGCCGTTGACCGGCTTATCCAGCGACACATTGCTGGGCCCTGTGGCACGAAAGTTACGATAAGCCCGGATCTGCTCTTCATACTCGCGCTCGAAGCGCTGGGTTTGCTTGGGATCAGGATTCACATGGCTTTTGTTCTTCAGTTTGATGTGCTGGCTTTTGTAGTTTTTGGCCTGTACCTCGAATATCAGCTGACGCTTGCCATCACTGTCTTGTACTTGCAGGCTCTGCTGCCCCACTGCTGTTTTCAGATCGATACCGACGACGGCAATCCAGGCCTGATCGCTATCACGCAAGACCATTACCTGCGCGTCTTTGTAGTAGGCGCTGGGCGCCTGGCCAGTACTGCCCATATCGACCACGGCCACGCCGCCGGGAACGGGGTGATGCAAAAGGCGGCTGATATAGCCCTGCGCTCCCGCCAGGCCCGGCAGCAGCAAGCCGTAGGCAATCAACAAAAAATACACGTAGCGAAACATGAACATTCAGACTCCGATATCAGGCGGACTGCACACGGCCGCCCGACAAATGCAATTCACGCTGACACAGGGCAGCCAGTTGCGGATCGTGCGTGACCATCACCAGCGTCGTGTCGAGCTCTCGATGAAGTTCGAACATCAGTTCGATCACGCGGGCTCCGTTACGCGTATCCAGGCTGCCCGTGGGCTCGTCGGCAAACAGCAATCTGGGCTGCACCACAAACGCGCGCGCCAGCGAAACACGCTGTTGCTCTCCGCCCGAGAGCGTCTTGGGATAATGCAGCAGCCGGTCTTGCAGGCCGACTCTTTCCAGCATGCTGGCCGCTTCATCGCGTGCGGGCTTGCCGGCAAGCTCCAACGGCAGCATCACGTTTTCAAGTGCTGTAAGGTTAGGCAACAGCTGGAAGGACTGAAACACAAAACCCAGATGCGCCGCCCGCAGGGCGGCTCTGGCCTCTTCATCAAGGGTGAACAAATCTTGCCCCAGCAACAGAACCTGACCCGAGCTGGGAACATCCAGCCCCGCCAGCAGTCCAAGCAAGGTCGATTTGCCTGAACCCGAGCTACCGGTTATGGCCAAGGCCTCGCCGGTAGCTACCGTAAAGCTTACATTGTCTAAAATATCCAGCACCCCGGACGAATCAACGACGCGCTGGCATAACTGCTTAACTTCAATGGAATGGATCATACTGATGTCGATACGCCGTAGTTTTGTAATGGCTGTACTGCTGTTTTTACCGTTAACAGGCGGGTTGGCCTGGGCTCAGACACAGCATAACAGCCCCGCGCCCACCATATTGGTGATCGGCGACAGTCTTTCCGCCGAATACGGTCTGCGGCGCGATTCCGGCTGGGTATCATTAATTGAAAAACGCCTGCACGATCAGAAATTCAGCCACCATATACAAAACAGCAGCATCAGCGGCGACACCACCAGCGGCGGCCTGAGCCGTTTTCCCGCTGCGCTGAAGGAATACCAGCCCGACATCGTGATCATCGAACTGGGCGCCAATGACGCCCTGCGCGGCCTATCGCTTGCCATGACGGAAAAGAATTTGTCGGAAATGATAGCACTGGCACAACAGGCCGATGCACGGGTACTGTTGCTGGGCATGCAAATTCCACCCAACTATGGGCGCGCATACACCCAACAGTTCCAGGGTTTATATCCCTTATTGGCTGAACGGCACAATACGCAGTTGACACCGTTTTTACTGGAAGGCATAGCGGCAGATCGCGAGCGCTTCCAGCCCGACGGCATTCATCCCAATGAAGCGGCGCAGGAAGTGCTGGCCGATAATGTATGGCAGCAGCTTGAACCCATGCTGCAAGAACATGGGTAAGCCTCTGGCAGACTTAGTTCTGAGCGTCGTCCTGGCCCGTAAGCGCCTGCTGCGCCTCGGGCAGCAAGGTTACGTTGGCCTGCGCGCGCATGGCTTGCAGCACGGCCTGCTCTTCAGCCTGACCCCAGGCCTGATTAAGTTGCACAGGCAAGCCGGCCAGCATGGCATGATCGCTTTCGCCCGGCTGCACATCCTCGATACGCACAACTACATAACCTTGAGGCCCCTTTACACCTGTGTATACGGGTAAATCGGCGACGGAAGCTGCAAAGACGGCATCAGTGATGGACTTATCCAGACCTTGCGGATCAATTCGGCTGACCTCAAGCGGCGTACCAAAGCCTTCAGGCACCTCGCCGGCATCGTTGCTGAAGCTGGCCAGGGCTGCCTGTCCGGCCTGCTCTGCGGCCAGCAGGGCCTTCTCGGCCTTCAGTTGCTCACGTATGTAATCCGACACTTGTGCGAGTTCGGGAATATGAGCGGGCGTGAGGTTTGCAACCCTGACCACCACCATGGTGTCGGGAGATATCTCGATTACGCCGGAGTTCTGCTTTTCGTTCAGCACGGCCGGTGAAAACAGAATTCGGCGTACGCGCACGTCGTCCAGCAGCGACGCATCTTCACTGGCCGAGGCTGCATTGGCAGTGACTTCGTTGGAGGCCAGCAAACGATCACGGGCAATGCCGGCGGCGGTTTTTATCTTCAGGCCCAATTCGTCGGCTGCGGGCTGCAGGCTGGTCGGGTTGTCGTACACAAGGCTGGTGAGCTTGGTGGCCATATCGGCATAGCGATCGGCACCCACTTGACGGCTTACTTCAGTTTGAACCTTATCTTTGGCTTCTTCGAATGATTCGCCCTTCTCGGGTTGAACCTCGTTGGCCAGGAAGATGTGATAGCCGCCAGGCCCTTCCACGGCAGCTGATACTTCGCCGGCCTTGAGTGCAAAAACCGTCTGCTCAAGCTGAGCAGGCCAGGCCCCCTGGGTAATCCAGCCCAGCTTTCCACCTTCTTTGGCGGTGCCGGCATCCTGGGACTCATTCTGGGCCAGCTCGGCAAACGAGGCGGCATCGGCTTGGGCCTGTTTGGCGAGATCTTGCGCCTTGGCTAGCGCTTCATTGCGCTGCGCCTCGGAGGCTCCCGACGGTATATTGATCTGGATATGGCTGACATTAACCCGGGCAGGCTGCACATAGCGCGCCTTGTTCTGCTCGTAATATTTGCGCAATTCCTCGTCGCTGATCTGCGGCAAGTTCGCCATGGCAGCGGCTTCATTGAGCAACAAGTAATCTGCACTGACTTGCTCGGGAAGCTCAAGGCTTTGCTTGTTCTTATCGTACCAGGCTTGAATATCCGCGTCGGAAATCTGGATGTCTTTTTCGTGCTCGGCCGCAGGGTATGCCAGCAAGCGCACCGTGCGTTGCTCGGTCAGGGCCAACCCCAGCTTATCGGCCACCACCGAAGGAACAGACGCTGTGTAGGTAACAGGCCCAAGCACACGGCCCAACGCAAGCTCGCCACGCTGGCCTTGCTCGAAGTCACGTGTATCCAGGCCTGCAGATGTCAATACATCGTTATATCGCTCAGGTGAAAACTGCCCATCCACCTGCAACTGGGGCATGGCGGCAATAGTCTGGCGCAATACCGTATCGGACACGCTGAACCGCTCTTTGGCGGCCGTTTCGACCAGCACGCGGCGGTTTATCAACGATTCGAGCAAGGCACTGCGGGCCGCAGGCGTATCGAGCACCGACGGATCGAAAGCACCCTGGCTGCTCTGTTGCAGCTGCTGCAGCTGATTGCTGCGTGCCTGGTCGAACTCCTGCTGAGTAATCGATGTATCGCCAAGCGTGACGATATCGTGATCACCCGTTACGTAATTGGTATAGCCGCTTACGCCGATCAGCACGAAAGAAGGAAGAATCAACACCAGCAGAACCAGCTGCATCAGACGTTGATGGGTGCGAATAAAATCGAACATTAAACACTCACTGACCTGCGGCCTCGGGAAGCCCGCAAGACGGTAACATCAAAAAAGGCGATAAGAATCGCCAATATTATAAAAACCAGAGCGGTACGTAAAAATTTTATGCAGTTTACCACCACCATTACAGCCAGGCAGACAACCGGGGCGATAAAATGCCTGATGCACCTTCCCCGCATAGCGCAACATCGACTTTTTGGCATTACCGGAACACCGAAATGACGCAATCCAGATCTGAATGGCCTTACCCCGCATTGATAGCACATCGTGGCGCAGGCCGTCATGCCCCCGAAAACACACTTGCCGCCTTTCGGCTGGGTGCGCACCACGGCTTCATGATGATGGAATACGACGTCAAGCTCAGCCGCGACGGCGTAGCACTACTGTTGCACGACGACACCCTGGATCGCACCTCAAACACCCAAGGCAACGCCGCCGACCATACCTGGGCCGAACTGGCGGCCGTTGATGCCGGCAGCTGGCACTCGGCCGAATACGCGGGCGAGCCCATACCGTCCTTGCACACCATTGCCGCTTTTACACTGGCCCACGGTATCTGCAGCAATATAGAAATCAAGCCTCATACCGGTCTAGAGGCCGAAACTGGCAAACAAGTAGCCAGGCTAGCCCGCCAACTTTGGGCGGACGCAGCCCAGCCCCCATTGCTGTCCTCGTTTTCTGAAATCGCATTACAGGCCGCACTGCAGGAAGCGCCCGAGCTTCCACGGGCGCTACTGATTGCAAAAGAAGTACCCACAGACTGGCACGACCGTATTCAGCGGCTGGAATGCCGCGGACTTAACCTGAACCACCGCTACACCACGCGAGCTATCGTTGATCAAGTGCGCAAAGCGGGCTGTACGCTGGTCGTCTGGACAGTCAATGATGTCGCGCGAGCGCGTGAACTGCTGGACTGGGGATGCAATGCAATTGTTACCGATGAAGTAGTAAGCATGACACCCCACAAATTCTTCTAAGGAGCCCTTTTGTTCAGTTACCGACATGCCTTTCACGCCGGCAACCACGCCGATGTTTTGAAGCACGCCATCTTCGTGCACATTCTGGATCACATGAACCGCAAGGATAGCGCGTATTGGGTCATAGACACGCATGCCGGCGCGGGCCTGTACGATTTGCGCAGCGACTGGGCTGCCCAGAATGGCGAGTTTTCCGACGGCCTGGATCGTCTGTTGGGCGCCGACGATATGCCGCCCCTGGTAGAACGCTATCTGGAAGAGGTTCATCATTTCAATCCCGACGGCATCGCCAATTTTTATCCGGGCTCGCCCTGGCTGGCCTTGCGTGCGCTGCGCGGCGACGACCGCCTGCGTCTGTTCGAAATGCATCCGTCTGAAGTCGATATACTCAGGCAAAATCTAAGCAGCCAAGGCCGCGGCGCCCTGCGCCAAACCACCATCTACGAATCCGACGGATTCACGGGGCTGAAAAGCCAGTTGCCGCCGGCGCCGCGCCGAGGCATCGTCATCATGGATCCTTCATATGAAGATAAACAGGATTACCGAAAAACGCTGCAGGCGGTGAACGAGGGCCTGAAGCGCTTTGCCACGGGCTGTTTTGCCATTTGGTATCCCCTGGTGCAACGCCTTGAGGTTCAAGAGCTGGTTCGCTCACTGGAGCGCCTGAAAACGCCATGGGTGCATGCCAGCCTGACGGTACGCAAACCTTCCGAAGACGGCCACGGGCTGCACGGCAGTGGCATGTTTGTGCTGAATCCTCCCTGGACGCTGCACGATGAACTGGCTATTGCCCTGCCCTGGCTAAGCCAAAAACTGAAGATAGATGACCGGGCCGGTTTTACGCTGAAGCGGCACGGCTCATAACCGGGGCAAGGCAGTTATATACAAAACGGCACGACCAAGCCCGATAAGCATCCGGCGATCTCTACAAAAACCGCTCGCCGTCTTTCAGATAGCGCCACTGCCCGGGGGGCAGATCGCCCAGCACGATACGCCCCATGCGCACCCGCTTGAGCCCTATGACTTTCAGGCCGACCTGCTCGCACATACGACGGATTTGCCGTTTCTTTCCTTCTTGCAGCACAAAGCGCAATTGATCGTCGTTCTGCCATTCCACGTGCGCAGGACGCAGCGCCTTGCCATCCAGCGATAAACCATGTCTGAGCATGGCCAGTCCGTTGCCGGCAATCTTGCCTTGCACGCGCACCAGATACTCTTTGTCTATGTCAGAGTCTTCATTGATCAGCTGGCGTGCGATCCGGCCGTCTTGCGTCAGTACCAGCAAGCCCTGGGAGTCGATATCGAGCCGGCCTGCGGGTGCCAGGCCCCTTAAATGGCCGGGCTCGAACTTCAGGGGCGATTTATCCACGCGGTGGCGCGTACCGGCGCTGATCAGCGACACGGCAGGCCGGTGACCTTGCTCGGCCTGACCCGATACATAGCCTACCGGCTTGTTCAGCAATATGGTCACGCGTGAGGTCTGGCGGCGCTGCGCCTGCTTTTCCAGCGTGATTTTTTGGCCGGGCCAGGCCTTGCTGCCCAGTTCCGATATCACCACACCATCGACCCGTACCCAGCCTCGTTCGATATAGGCGTCGGCCTCGCGACGCGAGCATAGGCCTTGTTCGGCCATTAATTTTGAAATTCGTATTTTTTCCATAAGCGCTATTTTATGACTTTGGCGATAATAGTGTTTATGCAATTACAGCCTACCTATCGAAGCACATGGAAGCCGGCCCCCATGCCCTGCCTGGGCCGATCACAAAAATACTGGCTTTTTCGACCTGGCGCCCTTACGGCCGGACTGCGTCAATTGGGGCAGGTGCAGTTGCGCGTCGTCAATGAGCATGCAATAGGCCTGCATCCGGATGAAGCCTGGATGCTCAAGCGCAATGCACGCAGCCCCATCTGGGTACGTGAAATTATGATGTCTATAGATGGTGTCGACAGTGTCTTCGCACGCAGTTTCACACCCCTGAGAGCATCGCACGGGTTATGGCAAGGCATGCGCCGCTTGCGTTCACGTCCCTTGGCGGACATGCTCTACCACGACCCGCAAATCACACGGTCGCCCTTCTTTGCCTGCCGCCTGCACCGCCAGAATCCTTTGTATGACACTGCACAGCGTATATACGGTCAGCAGCGCCCTGCGGCCCACAAGTTGCTGGCGCGCTGTTCGGTGTTCTGGCGTGGCGGCGAACCTTTGCTGGTTGCTGAATGTTTTCTGCCTGAGTTTTGGGCGCTGGCAGCTAAATCCGCCTATGCGCAAGGGCTAGGGAAGCTCTGAACAAGGCTAAGGTGTGAGTCAGCGCCAGCGATCGATTTCAAGCGACACACTGTCGCTATCGGAAGCGATCAGGACAACGCCCTCTTGAATGGTAACGTGCAAAAGCATGTTGCGCTGTGACAGCGCGGCCAGTGCCTGGATCGCCGCCGGATTGACCGACAGCACGCTTAATCGGCGTACTCTGGCCACGGCGGCCTGCACACCTTGCCACCAGACTTGGCTGGCATGACCACCGTAGCAGAACACCACGACCTGATCCGATTTGCCGCCGGCCTGCAGCAAACGCCGTTCATCGGGATGACCAAGCTCTATCCAGTTCAAAATGGCACCGGTCAGGTCTTTCTGCCACAACGAGGGTTCTTCAGTCGTGCTCAGGCCCCGAGTAAACGCCAAATCTTCGTTCGCATACAAGGCGAAAGCCAGCACCCGCAGCATCATGCGCTCGTCGGTTTCAGACGGATGCCTGGCCAGCGTCAGTACATGACTGCCATAGTAGTTGCGATCCATATCGGCCACATGCAGTTCAAGCTTGAATATCGTGGCACGCAAGGCCATGGTTCAGTACTCCGACTACCCAGATTTACAGCGCGTCGATACCCGATTCGCCCGTTCGTATACGCACAGCCTGCTCTACGGCCGTGACAAAAATCTTGCCGTCGCCTATCTTGCCGGTAAAGGCAGCCTTGATGATGGCATCGATGGCCGCATCGACCATGGTGGCAGGCAGGACAACATCTATTCGCAGCTTGGGCAGAAAATCAACCACATACTCGGCGCCCCGGTATAGTTCAGTGTGGCCTTTCTGGCGGCCGAAGCCTTTCACTTCAGTCACGGTAAGCCCGCTGACACCCATGTCGGCAAGCGCTTCACGCACTTCGTCCAGCTTGAACGGCTTGATGATGGCCGAAACTTGTTTCATTAATAGGCTCCAGAATAAAGGAAAATTATCGCATGCCCATAAAGATGACGCTCAGTCTTGCCCAGATTCGCCGCTCCAGCCTCTGCTGAAATCTGCTCCGGAGGGGGCCTGGTATAGGCGCAAGGAAAGCTCAGGCAGAATGGCCAGCAGGTGATCGAAGATATTGCCTTGTATACGCTCATATTCGACCCAGGCGGTGTTGTTGGCAAAACAGTAGATCTCGACGGGTATGCCCTGGGACTCGGGCTCCATCATGCGCACGATCATCAACATGTCCTGGTGCAGTTCACGCTGAGTGCGCAGATAAGCCAGCGCATAGGCCCGGAAGGTGCCGATATTGGTCAGACGCCGGCGGTTCGCATCAACCTGGGCGTGTTCCCCCAGCGCCTGGTTAGACTCCTGCAGCTCTTGCTGCTTGCCATCCAGGTAGTCCCTAAGCAGGGCGAAGCGCCTTAAACCCTGAATTTCGTCTTCACGCAGAAAGCGCACGGTGCTGGCATCTATGCGCAGCAGACGCTTGATACGGCGGCCGCCCGACTCAAACATATAGCGCCAGTTCCGATAGCTTTCGGAGAACAGCTTATAGGTAGGCACAGTGGTGACGGTCTTGTCCCAGTTCTGTACCTTGACGGTGTGCAACGCCATATCGATGACGAAGCCGTCGGCCCCCGCCTGGGGCATTTCTATCCAGTCGCCAATACGCAGCATGTCGTTCGACGTCATTTGCGTACTGGCCACCAGCGACAGCAAGGTATCCTTGAACACCAGCAGCAGTACTGCCGATAATGCGCCCAAACCGGACAACATCAACAAGGGTGAGCGGTTGACCAGAATGGAAATGATCAAAATCAGACAAACCGCCCAGACAATAATCTTGCCTAGTTCAAGATAGCCCTTGATCGAGCGGGTCTGCGCGCGCGTGCTGGCGGCATAGATGTCTTGCCAGGCCGACAATGCGCCGTTGACAGCCATGAACAGGAAAACAATGCCCGCAGACAGAAAAATACGGCTCAGCATGCCTACGTATTTCTCTTCTATGGGCAACAGCCCAATGTTGCCGATAATCACCAGCAAAGGCACCGCGTAGCTGACGTTGCGAAACACGCGACGACGCGACAATGCAACAGACCAGTCATCGTGACCCACCGCAGTCAGTGCGCGGCGGGTAATATTTGTTAGCACATGGGCCGTAATCCAACCCGCCACCATCACAAGAATAGCCAGCACGGCCAGGCCCAGCAACACTTGGGCCCAGAGGGCATCAGGTATGTTGTTGCTTATCCAGTTGTCACCCAACCAACGGAATAACCAACTCTGTTCCTGTAGTTCTTCCAGTTCTTGCATTGCGTCGCATCAATCTCGTGAATTTGGCAGCCCTCAATCATAACGTAAGGCTTCCTCCCTTATAATCAGGGCACTATGCCAAAAAATACTTCTTCCGATCTGCAAAACCAGTTTGCCAACAAGGCACAGGCCTGGTCCGCTCGTTTTTCCGAGCCCGTCTCCGACCTGGTCAAACGCTATACGGCTTCCGTCAATTTCGAACAGCGCCTGGCGCCCTTCGACATCCAGGGTTCACTGGCCCACGCCGACATGCTGGCCTCCATAGGCATCATCAGCTCCGACGACGAGGCCGCCATCAAGCAAGGCATGGCCCAGATTCTCGAAGAAATCGCATCCGACGCCTTCACGTGGTCCATAGACCTCGAAGACGTGCACCTGAACATTGAAAAGCGCTTGGTCGAACTCATAGGCGATGCCGGAAAGCGCCTGCATACCGGCCGCTCGCGCAACGACCAAGTAGCCACCGACATCCGCCTCTGGATGCGCAACGAAATCGACTTGGCCATCGACCTGCTGCATCAACTGCGTCACAAGCTGGCCACGCTGGCGCTGGAACATGCCGACACGATCTTGCCCGGCTTCACCCACCTGCAGGTTGCCCAGCCCGTTACCTTTGGCCACCATTTGCTGGCCTATGCCGAAATGTTCGGCCGCGACGCCGAACGCCTGGCCGACTGCCGCAAGCGCGTCAATCGTCTGCCCTTGGGTGCAGCCGCATTGGCAGGTACGTCTTACCCCATAGACCGCGAACGCGTGGCCAGCAGCCTGGGCTTTGACGAGGTCTGCCGCAACTCACTCGACGCCGTATCCGACCGTGATTTCGCCATTGAATTTTGCGCGGCGGCCGCCCTGATCATGACGCATATTTCAAGGCTCTCGGAAGAGCTGGTGTTGTGGATGAGTCCGCGTGTGGGTTTCATTGATCTTGCCGACCGATTCTGTACCGGCAGCTCCATCATGCCCCAAAAGAAAAACCCCGACGTGCCCGAGCTGGCACGCGGCAAGACCGGCCGCGTGAATGGCCACCTGATCGCCCTGCTGACCCTCATGAAGGGTCAGCCACTAGCCTACAACAAAGACAATCAGGAAGACAAAGAAGGTCTGTTCGACGCGGCCGATACCATACGCGACACCCTCACCATTTTTGTGGACATGGTGGGCGGCATCACGGTCAAGCCCGAGGCCATGCGTGCCGCCGCACTGCAAGGCTTTGCCACGGCCACTGACCTGGCAGACTATCTTGTCAAGAAAGGCACCCCATTCCGCGATGCGCACGAAACCGTGGCGCATGCCGTGCGCGCGTGCGAAGAACAAGGCTGCGATCTGGCCGACTTGTCGCTGGAACAGCTGCAAGCCTTTCATGCATCCATAGAGCAAGACGTATTCGGCGTACTGACGCTGGAAGGTTCGGTCGCCGCTCGCAAACACATAGGCGGCACCGCACCCGAACGTGTCAAAATCGAAGCTCAGCGGGTGCTCGACGCCACCCACGTCGTCCGCTAAACGACCCGGCCCACCCTTCAGGTGGGCCGTTTATTATGTGCGGTCGAAAACCGCAATAGACTCCACATGGCCTGTGTGCGGAAACATATTGACGACACCCGCGCTTTGCAACTGATAGCCGCCTTCGTTCACCAATATGCCGGCATCGCGCGCCAGCGTGCCGGGGCTACAGGAAACATAGACTATGCGTTCAGGACGTTCGTCGGGCAACAAGGCCGACAGTGCCCTGACAACGGCCTCTGCACCCTCCCTGGGCGGGTCGATCAGCATACGGTCAAAACGACCCAGGTCGCGCAGCCATTGCGCATCCACCTCGAATAGATTCAGAGTAGAGAACGTAGTTTTATCCTCAAGTCCGTGCTGTCGCGCGGCTTCGAGCGCGCGTTCGGTCAGCGCCGTGCTGCCCTCTATGCCCACAACCGACGAAGCTTGTGTAGCCAGCGGCAAGGTGAAGTTGCCCAGCCCGCAAAACAGGTCTACCACGCGATCACCAGCCTGCACATCCAGCAGACTCAGGGCTTTTGAAATCAGTGTGCGATTGATGGCATGATTGACTTGGGTAAAGTCAGTAGGCCGATAAGGCATGCGCAAGCCGAATTCAGGCAAGGAGTAGGCCAGCTTGCCTTCATCGGCGGCGTCCAGCAAATGTACGGTGTCAGGCCCCTTAGGCTGCAGCCACCAACTTACATTATGCCGTTCGGCAAAATCACGCAGCAGCGTAATATCGGCTGCTGCCAGCGTTTCCATGTGGCGAAGCAACAATGCGGTTGTCTGGTCACCCACGGCCACTTCTATCTGGGGAATCCGGTCGGGTTGCGCCAGGGATTCGACCAGTTCGCGCAGTTTGGGCAAAAGATCCGATACCTGCGGCGGCAATACAAGACAGCGCTTCATATCGGCCACGTAACTACCACGACGTTCCCTGAAACCGACCAGCACACCGCCTTTCTTCCTGACCAAGCGTACCGACAGGCGTGCGCGATAGCGGTAGCCGAAAGTGGGGCCATGCAGGGGTGGTAGCACTCTGGTCGGCCTGACCTTGCCTACGTGCTCCAGGGCATCTTCCAATACTCGCTGCTTGACAGCCACTTGCGCCGCCGGCTCGAGATGTTGCATGGCGCATCCGCCACAGACGCCAAAATACTCACAAGGTGGAGTTACCCGCTGAGCGGAAGACTTCAGCACCTGTTCGGTTCTTGCGGTATCGAAGGAAGGCTTGCGCCGTGCAATATGGGCCAGCACACGCTCGCCAGGCAAAGCTCCTTCAACAAAAACGACCTTGCCGTCACGACGGGCAATACCGCGCGCATCGAGATCCAGCGATTCAATTTCCAATACTTCTAGCGTCATTATCCGGATACCTAAAGCGTTAAGAAGACAGGCGCAGCCTGGCGGCAACATACCGGCCTGCGGCATCCCTGGCATTCTCCGGCCCGAATTTTACCTGCTCTGGCGCTCAAGCGAAGCCAAAAGCAACGAGCCGGCATAAGCCAGCTCGTAAAATATCCACCTGTGTCCGGCTTTACCCGGACACAAGACATGATCATGAGGTGGTTTTTTCAGCTTGGGACTGCGCTTTGCGTTCCTTGCGCTCTTCTGCACGCTTGGCAAATTTTTCGGCGCGCTCATTAAAATGGCTTGCAACTTTTTGCTGCTGAGCATCGTCCAGCCCTTCCCAGACGGCCAGCCATTTCTCATCAACCTTACGGCGCTCGTCCATGAATTTTTGCTGGCTTGCGTCTTTTTGCTTGAGTGTGGCCTGCGGATCCAGCTTGCCGCTCTTGAGCTGTTCAAGCTTGGCCTTATGCGCGGTTTTCATGGCCTCACGTCGTTCACCACGCCCTGCCTTCTGTTCAGCCTTGGCCGTTTCAACCAGCTTGAGCTGATCCTCGTTCAGTGCCAGCGTATCGACAAATTCCTTGTTCAACGGACCGTAACCCGGCACCCACATGGCTGCATCATGCATGCGCCCGTGGCCGTGGCCGTGTCTATGCCCGTGACGGTGATGGCCCTTTT
Organism: Alcaligenaceae bacterium; assembly: GCA_013416405.1. GTDB lineage: Bacteria > Pseudomonadota > Gammaproteobacteria > Burkholderiales > Burkholderiaceae_B > Pusillimonas_C. The sequence goes on along the minus strand of JACCET010000001.1, from coordinate 349,032 downwards.
TGCTCATCTGTTTTGTGGAGTGCTCGGCGCTAGCCGTAGCGGCCTGAACAGCGTCGCCCGACGATGGGCTTGCGGCAGTACCCGTCGCAGCAAAGGCGCTTCCACACAGGGCCAGGGCGGCAGTCAGGGTGGCAAGCTTGGCGGTATGGGCGATAGTTTTTTTCATGAGGATTCCTTTCGGTAGGTAGGAGGCCTCATTGTGCGATTCAAACGATTTCGACCTTGTTTCAGATAAAACGAGAGTCTTTCAGACGGTTTCATGCACTGCGGAATCAGTCGGCATCCCAGCTTGCCATGTATTCCTTCCAGTGTGGGGCATCGCTGGCTTGCAGCGTATCGCGTACCAACTGAACCTCGGTGTCATAGGCCTGGCGATCCAGTTCGCCCTTCATCAGGCGGAAACGGCAATAAACCAGCCAGGTATTCACAACGTCGGTTTCGCAATACGCCCTGACCTCGTCGGCCTGGCCATTGGACCAGGCCTTCCAGACCTGACTGCCGTCCATGCCCAGCTTGCCGGGAAAGCCGCAAAGCTTGGCCAGGTCGTCAAGTGGGGCGTTGGCGCGCCCGTTATATTTGGCCAACAGGTCCATCAGGTCGATATGCCGGTTGTGATAACGGCTGATGTAATTGTTGTACTTGAAGTCGCGGTCGTCTTCGCCCATGTCCCAATAACGCGGGGCCTGCACGCCGTGAATCAGGCTGCGGTAATGCAGCACCGGCAAGTCGAAACCCGAGCCGTTCCAGCTGATCAACCTGGGCGTATAGTGGCCTATGGTCTTGAAGAACGCCGACAGCAGCGCCGCTTCCGGATCATCGGCCTTGCCCAGCGTCTTGACACGAAAGCCGTTGTCATCGCGAAATACGCAGCCAACGACGGCCACCTTATGCAAATGCAGGGGCAGGAAGTCGGAGCCGTGCGAGGCGCGCCGCGCTTCAAGCGCGGCTTCGATGACCTGGTCGTCGGTCTGGCCGGCATTCCATTCCGGATTCAAGCGCCGCAGGCCTTGCGCATCCGGAATGGTCTCAAGGTCGAAGACCAGCGTTGGGATCATCGTGCGGGCAAATAGGACATCGGATTCACCGGCGTACCACTGCGCCGTATTTCGAAGTGCAAACGTGGCGACGTGGTATCGGTTTGCCCGACGGCAGCGATCTTGTCGCCTTTTTTGACTTCCTGGCCAGTCTTGACCAGCAAGGACTGGTTATGGGCGTAAGCGGTGATAAAGCCATTGCCGTGGCCCAGCAGTATCAAGTTGCCCAGGCCGCGTACGCCATTGCCGGCATACATTACCTTGCCGTCGGCTGCGGCATGCACCGGATCGCCCGCTGCGCCTTCGATGTCTATACCCTTGGTATTGCTATTGAAGCTCTGGATGATCTTTCCGGGTGCGGGCCAGCCCCAGTTGACCACCGAGGCATCGCTGGCGCGTGCCGTGCTGGTAGGCTGGACCGGCTCGACTGGCTTGACCGGAATGGGAGTCGCTACTGCGGGAGCCGTGTCCCCTGCGGGAGCCGGCGCGTTTGAATCCAGACGAAGAACCTGCCCTATGCGCAATTGGCCGGGGTCGGAAATATTGTTCAGATTGGTCAGTTGCGCAAGCGTCATGCCATGGGCTTGGGCGATCTTGTATAGCGTGTCGCCCGCCTTGACAACATAGGTGGTCTCGTTGGCGGGCGTCTGGATGCCTGACATGTCGGTGACGGGTGCCTGGGTCGTTCTCGACGCGCATCCAGCCAGCGTAATCGTTGCCACGACGGCCGTCAGCAGCAAAGCGCGTGAAGAGCGTATGGAAAACGATGGTGTCCGGATGGCAATAGACTGAAACGTCCCTGCTTGCATAGGGCTCTCCTGTGTTAAAGCTGTGTACCCGGACGCAATGGAACAAAGCGAACCGATTCGAGCTCTTCGCGGCGCCAGGTTGTGGCACCGGTGCGCTCTATGAGAATCAGGCGTTGCGCTGTTGTCCCTTCCGGGGCGATTAAACGGCCCCCAATCGTTAGCTGCTCCAGCAACGCCTGGGGAATTTTAATACCGGCCGCGGCAATGATGATGCCATCGAAAGGCGCGACACCGGGTAATCCGGCCATGCCGTCACCAAACCCAAGACGGACACGGGCAATAAGTTTCAAGGCTCGGAGCCGGTCGCGGGCCATATCGTAAAGACCCCGTATCCGCTCGATTGCGTGCACTTCTTTAATGAATTGCGCCAATACAGCGGACTGATAGCCACAACCCGCACCCACCTCCATTACTTTAACCGGAACGCGGTTTTCGCACATGGCGGATATCATTCGGGCCACAACCCAGGGCTGCGAAATCGTTTGACTGTATCCAATGGGCAAAGCTGCGTCTTCATAGGCACGACTGGCCAAGCCTTCATCTACGAACAAATGTCTGGGTACGGCCATCATGGCGTCCAGCACGCGTTCGTCCTGAATGCCTTGCTTACGCAAACGGGCGATCATCATGCCACGCGAACGCTCGGAATTCAAACCCAGGTTGACAGTTGTTGACATATCGGCCGCTGCGGCCGGTAGATTGGCTGCAGCCTTGCCATGCAAAAACACACGTGTATTGCTATTGGCGGCCGTGACTCCGCCGCCAAAGCTGGAGCGGCCGAAACGATTGGTACTGCCGCTGGCAAAGGGAGACGGTACTACGGGCTTACGCATAGCGGCCCCGTCCAGTTGCGGACTTGATCCAGTTGTTCGTAATGCGTGAGGTCAAAACGCAGTGGCGTCACCGACACCGCATTTTGCTCAATGGCGCCAAAATCGGTGTCCTGGGCGGAGTCGGACACTCTGCCTACCGGACCTATCCAATAGACCGGCTCACCGTAGGGCGTGCTGCTTTTGACCACAGGTTCGGACGGATGCCGCTTGCCCAGCCGCGTAACCCGGATTTCCTGTATGGCTTCGTAAGGCACGGATGGAATATTGACATTCAACAATGTATAACCGGTCAAAGGATTCTGCTTATGCCGTTCTACTATTTTGCGCGCTATTTTTGCTGCGCCATCCAGATGATCCCAGCCTTTTTCGGTCAAGGAAAATGCAATCGCAGGAATGCCGAACAGATATCCTTCAGTGGCAGCAGCCACCGTGCCGGAATACAGGGTGTCTTCACCCATATTGGCACCGTTATTGATACCTGACACCACCAGGTCGGGACGAAAATCCAGCAGTCCCGTCAAGGCAATATGCACGCAATCAGAGGGCGTGCCATTTACATAATAAAAGCCATTGTTGGCTTTACGGACCGACATGGGCCGGTTAAGAGTCAGGGAATTGGACGCTCCACTGCAATTGGTCTCGGGGGCAACGACCGTTAACTCGCCCAACCCCTGCAAGGCTTGCACCAACGCTTCCAGTCCTGGTGCCGTATAGCCGTCATCGTTGGATACCAGTATGTGCATTGCCTTCCATTTATATCAACCGAACGTAGCGAATTGTACCCGCTCGTTTTGTTGTTTTGGGCGACACTGGGTAGAATCGCGGCAGAACCTTTTGGAGCCCACACGATTACCATGACAGCCACCACCTCTATTCTGATCTCGATAGGCATGATAATTCTCGCCTACCTGCTGGGATCGGTTCCATTTGCTGTGGTCGTGAGCCGGGCCATGGGCCTGGCCGATCCCCGCAGCTTTGGCTCGGGCAATCCGGGCGCCACCAATGTGTTGCGCACCGGCAACAAAACTGCGGCCGGACTGACCTTGCTGGGTGATGCCGCGAAAGGCTGGCTGGCCGTATTCATCGCCATCCATGTGGCACAGCATTTCGGCATAGGCTCAATGCTTGTGGCGGCCTGCGCGGTGGCGGCATTCCTGGGTCACGTGTTTCCTGTCTTTTTGCGATTCAAGGGCGGCAAAGGTGTAGCAACCGCGCTGGGCGTGATTGCTGCCGTCAACCCGTGGCTGGCGTTTGCCACGGCAGGCACCTGGCTGATTCTTGCCTATGTCACACGCTACTCGTCTTTGTCGTCGATATTGGCTGCCGTGTTCGCCCCGCTTTATTATCTGTTGGGCGGCAATGTCGCCTGGCGGCTGGATACCGCCATCGCGCTGGCCATAGTCGCCATCAGCACCGTGCTGGTGTTCAGGCATCGCGCCAACATCAGCCGTCTGATGACGGGCAAGGAAAGCCGTATAGGCGGCAAGAAAAAATAGACCGCCTTTTTTCCAGGCCCGCTTCCCGGCAACAAGGCACGCCCTGGTCTTAAACCACAACCCGCTCTTGTACAGGTTGAACGCAAACATCGTGCAAATCCCAACGCGGCTTGACAGTAAAGGCATGGTCGGCGCCATCCAGTTTGGCCAGGCCGGCCTGAATGCGCAGCACACCCGCATAGGCGATCATCGCACCGTTATCCGTGCACAAATCCAGAGGGGGAAAATACACCTGTCCGTTCAAGCCCTCCATGGCCTGCCTTAATTGGGCACGCAAATGCCTGTTCGCACCAACGCCGCCGGCAACCACCAGGCGTTTCAGGCCCGTCTGTTTCATGGCCTTGATGGATTTTTTGGCCAGCACATCGACAATGGCCGCTTCGGTCGCTGCGGCCAGATCGGCCCTTTGTTGATCTGACAAGGCGCCGGATGCCTTTTCAATTGACTTGAGGCGAGTCAGCACCGCCGTTTTCAGACCGCTGAAACTGAAATCCAGATCGCCGCTGTGCATCATGGGTCTGGGCAAGTCAAATGCAGCCGCATCGCCCTGCTCGGCCAATTTCGACAAGGCGGGGCCGCCAGGGTAGCCCAGGCCCATCAGCTTGGCGGTTTTGTCGAAGGCCTCGCCAGCGGCATCATCCAGGGTTTCGCCCAACAGCTCGTAAGCACCCACAGCATCGACACGCATCAGCTGCGTGTGGCCGCCTGACACCAATAATGCGACAAAGGGAAATTCGGGCCTGGGCTCGGCCAGCAGGGGCGACAACAAATGCCCTTCAAGGTGGTGGATGGGGATGGCCGGCAGGCGGCGCGACCAGGCGAAAGACTGCGCCACGCTGGCGCCCACAAGCAGGGCACCTGCCAAGCCTGGTCCCGCCGTGTAGGCAACGGCGTCTATGTCGTCGACACCTAGTCCCGCCTGTTCCAGCACCTGCCGTGTCAGTGGCAGGATACGCCGTATGTGGTCGCGTGAGGCCAATTCGGGCACTACCCCGCCGTACTCGCGATGCATGGCGATCTGACTGTGCAGGGCGTGTGCCAGCAAACCTTTTTCAGTGCATGCCAGGGCGACGCCGGTCTCGTCGCACGAACTTTCAAAGCCGATAATTATCATGGCGATAGTGTACAACCCTAGCCTACTCGCGCTAAACGCAAAAATAGAACTAGAATCTTGTGCAAGCGCAATGTGGAGCACGTCATAACATTGTCATCTGCTGCCCATGCCACAACCACACACCAATGCATTCATAGGAAAACCGCATGTTTGAACGTTTTTTTCAGTTGCGCGAACATGGTACTTCAGCACGTACAGAGATACTGGCGGGCATTACCACCTTCCTGACCATGTCCTATATTATTTTCGTGAATCCGGAAATACTGTCCAGCACGGGCATGGATAAAAGCGCAGTCTTTGTCGCCACCTGCCTGGCGGCGGCCATCGGTACGCTGATCATGGCCTTCGTCGCCAACTGGCCCATAGGCATGGCGCCTGGCATGGGTTTGAATGCTTTTTTCGCATTCACTGTCGTTGGCAGCCTGGGCTATACCTGGCAGCAAGCCCTGGGTGCGGTCTTTATTTCCGGCATGATCTTCGTGTTGATTACCGTCACCGGCGTGCGTTCGTGGCTGGTCAGGGGTATTCCCAAATCGCTACGGTCAGCCATTGCGGCGGGTATAGGCTTATTTCTTGCCATCATCGCCCTGGGTAGCGCGGGCATCGTTGTCGCGCACCCCGCCACCAAAGTTGCTCTGGGCGATCTGACCGCGCCACCCGCCCTGCTCGCCTTGCTGGGCTTCTTCATTATTGCTGCGCTCGACGCCCTAAAGGTGCGCGGCGCCATCCTGATCGGCATACTGGCGGTCACCGTATTGTCCATACTCACCGGCCAGAACGAATTCAACGGTATTTTTTCGGCACCGCCCAGCCTGGCACCCACCTTCATGCAATTGGACATCATGGGCGCACTGCATACGGGCTTTGTTCATGTAATTCTGGTGCTGGTTCTGGTCGAGGTCTTTGACGCCACCGGCACCATGATAGGTGTCGCCACCCGCGCAGGCCTTATAGAGCCCGGCAAACCCAATCGGTTGGGCCGCGCCCTGCTGGCTGACAGCTCCGCCATTGTGGCAGGCTCATTTCTGGGCACCAGCAGCACGACCGCTTATGTGGAAAGCGCTTCAGGCGTACAGGCAGGAGGACGCACCGGCCTGACCGCGCTCACTGTCGCCGTATTGTTCCTGCTGTCGCTGTTCCTGGCTCCGCTGGCCGGTTCGGTGCCTGCCTATGCCACCGCCCCGGCCTTGCTGTATGTGGCCGGCCTCATGCTGCGCGAGATCACCCAGATCGACTGGGACGACATCACCGAAGCTACGCCCGCCGCCCTGACCGCCATCGTCATGCCATTCACATACTCGATCGCGAACGGCCTGGCTTTCGGCTTTATCAGCTACGTCGTGCTCAAGGCCGTCACCGGCAGATTCCGCGACATCCACGCGGCCACCCTCCTGGTTGCGGTCCTGTTCATCATCAAATACGCCTTCTTCCCCGAGTAACTTTATGTAAGGCCCCTCCAGGGGCCAGGGCTGTAATCGCCCTGGCCTGCTAAAGGCGTTACACTGGAAGTTCACTATTATTGAAATACTGGCGGCCGGCAAGCCGCTTTTTTATTGGGGGGCCCTATGAGCACCATAGACTTGAACAAAGACACTTTCCAGACAGCCATCCAGGATGGCAAGCCGCTGATCGTGGACTTCTGGGCGCCGTGGTGCGGACCGTGCCGCAATTTCGCCCCTGTATTCGAAGAAGCCTCCAAGCAACATGACGACGTCGTTTTTGCCAAGGTCAACACCGAAGACGAGCAAGAGTTGGCCTCGGCACTAAACATACGCTCCATTCCCACACTGATGGTATTTCGCGAACAAGTCCTGCTTTTTTCACAAGCCGGTGCCTTGGGCCCTGCCCAGCTAGAGGAACTGCTTGCACAGATCAAAGAAGTGGATATGGCAAAAGTGCATGCGGAAATCGCTGCCCAGGAAAACGGCAGCGGGCAAGCCGATTAAGGAATCGGCCGGGGCCGGCGAACATCAAACCTCGTCGACCTGCAACCATTGACCCTGGCCGCGTGTGATGTTGGTGAACTGCGCGGCCATGTCAGCCTGATTGGCACGCGGCATGGCCAGCAGCCAGACTGCTCCCTTTTCGTCAAAGCTTTCCTTGACGACGCGTGCGCCCTGCGGGGCCAGGCGTGACTGCGCCATGGCGATATCGGCAAAGGCGCAACGGCAGCTCACCCAGACCTCATCCACCAGCTCGATTTTCGGGGCCAGACGCAGGCACTGAGCGGCCACGCCACCATAAGCCCTGATCAAGCCGCCCGGGCCCAGTTTTACGCCGCCGAACCAACGTACCACCAGCACAGCAACACGATCGCACTGTTGGCCATCTATGGCCTGCAGTATGGGGCGTCCCGCCGTTCCTCCCGGCTCGCCATCGTCATTGAAACGATATTCATCGCCTATGCGGTAAGCCCAGCAATTATGCGTAGCATCCGCCACGCTGTGCGCGGCAAAGAAGTCCAGCGCCTGCGCAGGACTCTCCGCTTTGTCGGCCAGGGCAATGAAACGGCTTTTCTTGATGTCTTCCTGGTAGGTGGCCAGGCTGCTCAAGGTGCTGGGCATGGCTCCGCCAGCTTGCGATCAGGCTTCTATCCCGCGTGAGGACAGGTATTCATCGTAAGTGCCCTGGTAATCGACCACTTCGCCTCCAGGCATAATTTCCAGTATGCGCGTAGCCAGACCCGATACGAACTCGCGGTCGTGCGACACAAAGAACAAGGTACCCTTATACAGTTCCAGCGCAAACTGCAGCGACTCGATCGACTCCATGTCCAGGTGGTTGGTGGGCTCATCGAGCAGCATGACGTTATGGCGACCCAGCATCAGGCGGCCAAAGCTCATGCGGTTTTTCTCGCCACCCGACAACACATGTACTTCCTTGCTGATATCGTCGCCCGAAAACAGCAAGCGGCCCAGCACCGAACGCATGGACTGGTCATCATCGCCCGCCTGGCGATAGTCGCCCAGCCAGTCAAACAGATTCTTGTTGGACTGGAATTGGTCGGAGACGTCTTGGGCCATATAACCCAGATCAGCACTATCAGACCATTTCACACTGCCCGCATCAGGTGACAAGTTACCGGCCAGCATACGCAGCAAGGTTGTTTTACCCACGCCGTTGGCACCCACGATGGCTATCTTCTGCCCGGCCTCTATCATGGCTGAAAACGGTTTGATGACGGGTTCGTCGTACGACTTGCTGATACGGTCTACAGTGACCGCCAGTCGATGCAAAACCTTATTTTGCTCGAAGCGTATATAGGGGTTCTGGCGCGAGGACGGCTTGACCTCGACGGCGCCGGCCTTGATGCGGTCTATTTGTTTAAGCCTGGACGTGGCCTGCCTGGCCTTGGATTTATTGGCCGCAAAACGGCGCACAAAATCCTGCAGTTCGGCAACGCGCTCCTTGGCCTTGGCATTGGCGTTGCTCTGGCGCTCACGTGCCTGGGTGGACGCCAGCATGTAGTCGTCGTAATTGCCTGGATAAATACGCAATTCGCGGTAATCCAGATCAGCCATGTGCGTACATACCTGATTCAAGAAGTGGCGATCGTGACTGATGATGATCATGGTGCTTTGGTAGCTGTTGATCACGTCTTCCAGCCACCTGATGGTATTGATATCCAGGTTGTTCGTGGGTTCGTCCAGCAGCAACACATCAGGATTCGAAAACAGCGCCTGTGCCAGCAAAACCCGCAGCTTCCAGCCCGGAGCGATTTCACGCATGGGCAGCTCGTGCTGCTCAACGGGAATTTCCAGACCCAGCAATAGTTCGCCAGCACGTGCCTCGGCCGTGTAGCCGTCATACTCGGCAAACCGGGTTTCCAGGTTGGCGGCGTGCATGTAGTCGTCTTCGCTTGCCTCGGGATTGGCGTAGATGGCATCGCGCTCGGCCATAACCTGCCACATTTCGGCGTGGCCCATCATGACCACATCCAGCACTCGCGTGTCTTCGTAGGCGAATTGATCCTGGCGCAGCTTACCCAGGCGTACACCTGGGTCCAGCGACACATTCCCCGCAGTCGAGTCCAGGTCACCTCCGATGATTTTCATGAAAGTGGACTTGCCCGAGCCGTTGGCCCCTATCAGGCCATAGCGATTGCCCTCGCCAAACTTGACGCTGACGTTCTCGAACAGGGGTTTGGGGCCAAACTGAATAGTAAGATTTGCGGTGGATATCACAGGATGTCGATCACATAAGAAGGAAAAACAACCTGCTAGTTTAACAAGCCGCCGTTAAAAATGCTCTTCGAGCACCAAATGCGCCATGCCTGGCTCCGTGGCTATACCCACTTTCCGGCCTATGGGCAAAGTGGCCTTGACCTTGACGTGCCCATAAGGCAAGCCCGTAATCACGGGCACCTTGACCACAGAACGCAGCCACGCCACGGTGGACGGCAGATCGTAGCCACCATCGGCGGCGCCCAGACGATAGTCGGTAAAACGGCCCAGCACAATAGCTTTCTGCCGTTCCAGTATGCCCGCATGCCAAAGTTGCGTCAGCATGCGCTCTATCCGATAGGGATGTTCACCTATGTCTTCCAGGAAAAGGATGCCGCCACGAATTTTGGGCATATAAGGCGTGCCCACCAGCGAGGCCACCATGGCCAGATTACCGCCCCATAACACTCCCCTGGCATCGACCGGATCGGCATCCTGGGTCTCGAAGCTTAAGATTTCTAGCTCCTGGCGCATGCTTTCCACAAACAAGGCAGCCGTCAGATCCTCGAGCTTTTTGGCGCCGAAGTCGAAAATTGCCGTTGGGCCAGTAAAACTGCCAGCGCCCGTTTTAGCCAACAGCGCCAGATTGAAAACGGTGAAATCACTTAGGCCTACAAAAATCTTCCCACTATCGGCAACCTGCTGCCAGTCTATATGCGGCAGCAGGCGGCTCAGGCCGTAGCCTCCGCGCGTGGCCATGACGATGGGGTGTTTCTGCTTGAGCGAACGGGTGATGGCTGCCAGACGCTGTTTATCGGTACCGGCAAAGCGTTCATGCACAGCCAGGGCAGTACGGTCTATCGCCGTCTTGAAGCCCAGATCGGCGAGCCGCTGGCGAGCCAGATCCAGCACGGCCGGATCCGCCACCGCGCCCGACGGAGAAATCAGGTAAATACCGCCAGGCGTTTTATGCTGATGTGCGTGATGTTCATGATCGTGATCATGGTCGTGCTCATGGTGAGACTGCGTCATGCTTGAACCTGTATGGGAAATTAAAACTAACGGGAAACATAGTAATGCATGCCACTAAAGGCCTGCCACACACGCGCCTGCCTCAGACGTTCAGGCTGGCCGGCCTGCTTTTGCCTGGGTGCGACGCTCACGAAAGAAACGCCTTAACAGCTCTGCGCATTCGTCCGCCAGTACACCGCCTTCCACCACGGTCTGATGATTCAACTGGGGAATGGCATGTGCAGCCAGCACACTGCCACAAGCCCCTGTTTTAGGATCAGTGGCTGCGTACACGACGCGGCCCAGGCGCGCATGCAGCATGGCACCCATGCACATGATGCAAGGTTCCAGCGTGACATAAAGACTGGCACCGGGCAGACGATAATTGCCAAGGTGCACTGCCGCCGCCCGCAAGGCCACGATTTCAGCGTGTCCGGTGGGATCGCTGTCATTTATCGTACGGTTAAAGCCGCTGCCTATCAGCTCACCTTGTGCATCAAGCACGACCGCGCCCACCGGCACTTCACCTGCAGCATAGGCCAGCCCAGCCTGGGCCAAAGCCAGCCGCATCGCTTCCGCATCATCCACGATATATCCTGTTGTTCAGCGCAATACGCCCGGCAAGGCTTTCCACTGCTTCTTCCAGCCACTGATACAGCTCGGCTTCGTCGTCGTAGCGCGCCTGATTCAGATTGGACACACGCCCTTCCTGAATAAAACCCCAGGCCCGGCTGCGTTTGTCGCGATGCTTGGGATCCCATACGCCGAACGCCACGCCACCGGAGCGGCGAATAAGTGAAAAACAGGGAATATCGGTATAACCGTCGCCCACGAAAATCATTTGTTCGAAGGGAACCCGCAGCTTGTCCTGGGCTATCTTGCGATTGACCTCGAAGGGTTTGTTGCGCGACGACGGCCCCACTATGCCTTTCTGTATATGAAACAGGTAACGCGTCTTGTCGGTAAAGCTGACTATCCGTTTGGGGAAGTGAATCGCGCCCGAGGGATCGTAAATGAATTCCGAGGCCCAGATATCGGTGAACTCATGCGCAATGGGCGTTTGACGCACCACATCGCCTATACCGCTGGAAATCAGGTAAAACTCGATCTGCACCTGCGGATGCTGAATCTTGATCATTTCGCGTAAGCGGCTGAACAGCGTTTCCACCCCAGCATGCATAGGCAGGCGCCTGCCCCATGCCTCTAGGCGTTCACGCGTAATCGGCCCATGACGGCCAGATTCAGACAGCGCAATCATCTGGTACAGATACGCCGGAACCGGATCCCAGTCTTGCTGGAACAGCAAGGGACCTACCTGGTCATTCCAGAACTGCTCGACGTCGACGCCCATATCAGCCAAAAATCCCGTCGTGCTATCGGGCGCAAGCGTATCGTCGAAATCGAAAATCAAGGCGATGACATCGGACATGAGAAGCTCGTGTAGTGTGATTGCCGCAGTTTAACGCGATACCTTGTGACGCAGCAGGCGCCGCAGAACGCGTGGCATCATGCCTGGCAAGTCTTCAGATAATAAACCGGGGCCAAACAGCGTGGCCGCCTCGCCATGCAGCCACACACCTGCCGCAGCAGCGTCAAAAGCCTCCATGCCCTGCGCCATCAAACCGGTAATCAGACCAGCCAGCACGTCGCCCGTGCCGCCGGTCGCCAGGGTTGACGGTGCGTTTACGTTGACAATTGCCCGTCCGTCTGGCGCTGCGATCACCGTATCGGCACCCTTAAGCACCACCACCGCACCGCTGATCTGCGCTGCCTTGATGGCGCGCTCAAGCTTGTGGCCACTCACTGAAAACAGGCGATTGAACTCGCCTTCGTGCGGCGTCAGCACACACGGCCCGGCTATCGCCTTGAACAAGACCTGCGGATCGGAGCCGAACACACTGATGGCATCGGCATCGAGCACCACCGCCCTTGCAGTGGCCAGTGCCTGCAGCACCTGCCTGCGAGTCTGGTCGGACACCCCTGCACCGGGGCCGAGCAGCAAGGCATTGATGCGCCCGTCAGAAAGGATGTCATCAAGCGCACCCGACTCATGCATGGGATGCACCATGATGCTGGTCATGCTGGCCGCATAGACAGGCCAGACGGTTGCGGGAGCGGCAATGCTGACCAGGCCCGCCCCAACCCTTGCGCAGGCCGTGGCTGCCAACCTGGCCGCACCTGTCATGATGCGCCCGCCCACTATCAGGGCATGGCCGCGCTGATACTTATGCCCATCCAACGAAGGCCTGGGATAGTGTGACAGCCACAAACCGGGGCCGTTCTGATAAGCGCCTATGGGCACGTCAGCCAGCACGGTGTCGGGTATGCCTATGTCAGCCACCACCAGCTCACCGCAAAGCTGTCGGCCCGGCATGAGTACATGCGCCGGTTTCTTGCGGAAGAAAGTTACGGTAACGCTGGCCGGCGCAGCCAGGCCCATGATTTGCCCATTGTTGCCATCCAGACCGCTGGGCACATCCACGGCACAAACTGGCAGCTTGCGATCGACCAGGGCGGCAATGGTGGCCGCTGCCACGCCATCCAGTGGGCGAGACAGTCCAGCGCCAAACAAGGCGTCGATCACCAGATGCGCGCCATTGAGCAACTCGGGCGACAGGGGCTGGATATCGTCACCCCACAGTTGGGCATGATGGGCTGCATCGCCCGCGAGCAGTGCCTTATCACCCAACAGACCCAGGCTGACCGGCCAGCCCGCAGCGCGTAAATGCCTGGCAACGACAAAGCCGTCACCGCCATTATTGCCAGGGCCGCACAGCACGGTTACCGGTCTGCGGCTCCAACGTTGGGTTATCGCGGTCGTCACGGCGACGCCAGCCGCTTCCATGAGGGCAATTCCGCTGACTCCTGATCGTATGGCAGCCTGATCGGCTTGCGCCATTTGCGTCGTGGTCAGCAAAGCCAGATCTTGCGCAAAAACATTCATGACAGAAAATATCCGTTTTATATGCGATGGTGCAGCATGTATTATGGACATTGTGCCGCAGTACAGCCGGAATCACTTCATGCGCCCCATCATCTCAGTCAGCAACCTCAATAAAACCTATGCGTCCGGCTTCCAGGCGCTCAAGAATATCAATCTTGACATACGACAGGGCGAAATTTTTGCGCTCCTGGGCCCTAACGGAGCGGGCAAGACCACGCTTATCAGCATAATCTGCGGTCTGGCCAGACCCAGCGCGGGCACCGTCACCGCCGACGGTCATGACATTGTCAAAAATTACCGCGACGCACGTTCAAAAATTGGCCTGGTGCCGCAGGAACTGACCACCGATGCCTTTGAAACAGTCTGGGCCACCGTCAGTTTCAGCCGGGGCCTGTTTGGCAAGCCCGCCAACCCTGCCCACATAGAGAAAATCCTGCGTCAGTTGTCTTTATGGAGCAAGAAGGATAATCAGCTGATCACGCTCTCGGGCGGCATGAAGCGGCGAGTCCTGATAGCCAAAGCACTGTCGCACGAACCACAAATCCTTTTTCTTGACGAACCCACTGCGGGCGTGGACGTTTCACTGCGCAAGGAAATGTGGGAAGTCGTACGTGCGCTACGCGAAACAGGAGTGACGGTTATTCTGACTACTCATTACATAGAAGAGGCCGAAGAAATGGCCGACCGGATAGGCGTCATCAACAACGGTGAAATCCTGCTGGTCGAAGAAAAACAGGAGCTTATGCGCAAGCTGGGCAAGAAGCAGCTGACGCTTGAACTGCACGAACCACTGACTGCCATCCCACAAATCCTGTCCAGCTATCAGCTGGCGCTATCAGACGACGGTTGCAGAGTAATTTATACCTACGATACGCAGCATGAACAAAATGACATGGCCGGCCTGTTCAAAGACCTGGCGCTAGCCGGCATCGCCTTCAAGGACCTGCAGACCAAGCAAAGCTCTCTCGAGGAAATTTTTGTGAAACTGGTACGGAGCGCTCCATGAACCTGCCCGCAATGCGCGCCATTTACCGCTTTGAAATGGCCAGGACATGGCGCACGCTTATGCAAAGCATTATTGCGCCCGTCATATCCACCTCGTTGTACTTCGTGGTTTTTGGCGCCGCCATTGGCAACCGCATCACGGAAGTCGGGGGCATCAGCTATGGCGCCTTCATCGTGCCGGGCCTGATCATGCTTTCATTGCTCACGCAAAGCATATCGAATGCCTCATTTGGCATCTACTTCCCGAAATTCACCGGTACCATCTACGAATTGTTGTCCGCCCCGATTTCCTACCTGGAAATCACGCTCAGCTATGTGGGAGCCGCCGCCACCAAGTCAATTATTCTGGCGGCCATCATTCTGTTGACCGCCACTTTCTTCGTGCCGATACGCATAGACCACCCGGTATGGATGCTGTTGTTTCTGGCCTTGACTGCACTGACCTTCAGCCTGTTCGGTTTCATCATAGGCATCTGGGCCGATGGCTTCGAAAAACTGCAAATTGTGCCACTGCTGATCGTCACGCCACTAACCTTTCTGGGCGGCAGCTTCTATTCCATAGACATGCTCCCGCCCGTCTGGCAAACCGTAACCTTGTTCAATCCGGTGGTGTACCTGATCAGCGGCTTTCGCTGGAGCTTCTACAGCATTGCCGATGTCAACGTTTACGTCAGCCTGGGTATGACACTGTTTTTCCTGGCGCTGTGCCTGGCTTTAATCACCTGGATTTTCCGCACTGGCTACCGTCTGCGTCCGTAAGCCGCTCAGTCTCGGAAATTATTGAATTGCAGCGGAAGGTCGACGTCTGACTTACGCATCAATGCCATGGCGTCTTGCAAGTCGTCGCGCTTCTTACCCGATACGCGCAGCTTGTCGCCATTGATTTGCGCCTCGACCTTAAGTTTGGCCGACTTCATTTCCGCAATCAATTTTTTCGAGACGGCCTGTTCGATTCCCTGTCTTATCGTGACTTTACGACGTGCTCCGCCCAGGTTCTCAAGCGGATCGCCCACTTCCACGCAACGTACGTCTATGCTGCGCGCAGTCAGACGGCCACGCAGAATGTCGAGCATCTGGTTCAACTGGAACACACTGGGTGCCGTTTGCGTGACCACAAAGCCTTCCAGTTCAAATTTGGCGTCTATCCCCTTGAAATCA
Source organism: Alcaligenaceae bacterium (assembly GCA_013416405.1). GTDB lineage: Bacteria > Pseudomonadota > Gammaproteobacteria > Burkholderiales > Burkholderiaceae_B > Pusillimonas_C. The sequence continues at coordinate 333,465 of JACCET010000001.1, read as the reverse complement.
AAGCGTGTGGATAGTTCGCGATTGGCCTGATCTATAGCATTGCTCAGCTCGTGCTTGTCAACTTCGGAAACCACATCAAAAGAAGGCATTACTCAATTCCCTAAAAATAAGCAGGCGCAAGTTTACCGCGCGCCCGAAAATGACAGTACTTCACTTAAGACGCCTGGCCATGACTCCATGGCCACAGCTGCACGCCCCGGCTGCCGTGCAGCCCAGCGGACTTGTCAGGTTGCCGCTTCCAGTGCCTCGGCCTGCTTGCGCAGCTCGAACTTCTGTATCTTTCCGGTCGAGGTTTTTGGTAATTCGCAAAACACCACATTGCGCGGCACCTTATAGCCCGCCATGTGCTTCTTGCAGTGTTCGATGATGGACTGCTCGCTGGCTTGCGAGCCATCTTTCAATTCGATGAAGGCGCAAGGGGTTTCACCCCAGCGCGCGTCGGAGCGCGCCACCACCGCGGCTGCCAGCACATCGGGATGGCGATACAGCACATCTTCCACTTCGATGGATGAAATATTTTCGCCACCGGAAATAATGATGTCCTTGCTGCGATCCTTGATTTTGATATAGCCGTCAGGGTCCATGACCGCCAGGTCGCCGCTGTGGAACCAGCCACCTGCCAATGCCTCTTGCGTGGCTTTAGCGTTCTTCAGATAGCCCTTCATGGTGATATTGCCACGGAACATGATTTCGCCCATGGTCACGCCATCGGCCGGCACCGGCTGCATGGTTTCTGCATTCATGACGGCAATCCCGCGCTCAAGGTGGTAGGTAACGCCCTGGCGCGCATTCAGTCGGGCGCGCTCGCCGATATCCAGGGTGCTCCAGTCGGCATGCTGGGCGCAAACTGTTGCGGGTCCATACGTTTCGGTAAGACCGTAAACATGCAACAGATTGAAGCCCATGCGCTCCATGCCTTCTATCATGGAAGCGGGTGGCGCGGCGCCCGCCACCATGGCTTTAACCCCTTGTGGCAAGCCCTGCTTGAGGCTGTCGGGTGCATTCACCAGCATGCTGTGCACGATGGGCGCGCCGCAATAATGATCGACACCATGCTCACGAATAGCATCGAAAATGGCCTGAGCTTCAACACGCCGCAGGCATACATTGACGCCGGCGCGCGCAGCCACCGCCCAGGGAAAACACCATCCGTTGCAATGGAACATGGGTAGCGTCCACAAATAGACGGCGTGCTTGGGCATATCCCATTCAAGAATATTGGACACGGCCGCCGTTGCTGCGCCGCGATGGTGATACACCACACCTTTGGGATTGCCAGTGGTACCGCTGGTGTAGTTCAGGGCAATGGCGTCCCACTCGTTTGCCGGAAGATCCCAGGAGAAATCAGAGTCGCCTGCGGCGATGAAAGCTTCGTATTCAGAATCGCCTATGGCTTGATTGGATCCTGTATACAGGCTATCGGCCACATCGATGACCTTGATGGGCGCCTTCGATGAACGCAAGGCCAATGCCTTGCTCATGGTGGGCGCGAACTCGAGGTCGACTATCACCACCTTGGCTTCGCCGTGATCCAGCATGAAGGCAACCATCTGCGGATCGAGCCGCGTATTGATGGCATTGAGCACCGCTCCGGTCATGGGGATGCCAAAATGGGCTTCCACCATCGGTGGCGTATTGGGCAGCATCACGGCAACGGTATCGCCCTTGCCTATGCCTGATCGGCTTAGCGCGCTGGCCAGTTGCCGGCATCGGCTGTAAAGCTCGGACCAGGTGCGGCGCAAGGCCTGGGGCCCTGTTCCGTGCACTACCGCCAAATGCTGTGGATACGTATTGGCGGAGCGTTCAATAAACGACAGCGGCGATATCGCGGCGTAATTCGCGGGCGTCTGGGGCAGGTCCTGGTCGAAAATATGGGTCATGGGGTCTCCTTGCTTTAATTCTGCTAGCGGCCAGGGAAACACGCTGATGCGTATGCGCCCGGGCGCTCATGATGACAAAATCATAGCGCCCGCATCAGAAAAGTGCCAGCAAAGACAATAGCAGCGGCATCAGCACTGCCGTAGCGATGCCATTCAGCCCCATACCCAGGGCGGCAAAGGCTCCGGCTGTTTCATTGATTTGGAAGGAACGCGCCACACCTATGGCATGCGCGCTCAGCCCCAAAGCAAAACCCCGGGTAGCCGGATCATGGACTTTAAGCATTTTCAGCAACAGCCCGCAGATCATGGCGCCCGAAATACCGGTAATAGCCACCGCCACGGTCGTAAGCGAGGGCAAGCCACCGTTTATAGCCGCGACCTCCATGGCTATGGGCATGGTGGCTGACTTCGGGCCCAGGGAAATCTGGGTTTGCAGACTGGCACCCAAGGCCCAGGCTATGCCCATGGCGGACAAGATGGCACAGGCAGAACCGGCCACTAATGCCACCATGACAGGCAGAAACAGGCGTTTCAGACGGCCCAGCTGGCTATACAAGGGTATGGCCAGCGCCACGGTGGCCGGCCCTATCAGAAACTCCAACAGCCAGGTGTGCCGTGCATATACCTGGTAAGGTGTGCCGGTGGCATATAAAAAGGCAACCACCAAAATGACAGCAATGAATACGGGCAGCAACAGCGGATTACCGCCACTGCGTTGATAAGCCGTGGCGGCGATCAGATAGGCTGCCAACGTGAAACCCAACCAGAATAGCGGCGTATCGGCCAAATAATTCCAGGCGGCCAACAGGCTGCTGCTCATGATTCGTCTTTCCCCGTGATACGCAGCATCCAGCGTAGCGTCACCGCAGTAACCATTACGGTCAGGCCAACCCCTACAACGCAGGCCAGCAGGAAAGGAATCCACTCGCGCTCCAGTGGTCCGACATAAAGCATAATGCCGGCCACCAGCGGGATGAACAGCAGCATCAGGTGCTTGAGCATATGGTGGCAGGTATCGCGCAAGCCCGTAGGCACACGGCCATATGCCATGAGCGCCCCCAACATGAGCAACATGCCGATCAGCGAGCCTGGCAATGGCAGGCCAGTAAGCCGTACCAGGACCTCTCCGGCGGCCTGCATTATGAATAAAACGGTTACAGCAAACAGGATGGGCATAATGGTATTTTTGGCTGGGCCAGGTGTCGCAAGTAGGTAGTCAAGCCGCACACTAGCACACGGGTGCGGCACGCCTCAAGCCCCAGCCTTGCTGCATGGCAGCGGCTGCAAGCAATATGGCGGCCACACCCAGCCATTGCATCCATTGCAAGTTGTGCCCGAAAGCGATCCAATCCACAAGTATGGCCACAATCGGATAAATGAATGACAGCGCGCCCGTTATGGCGGTGGGCAGTTTCTGAATTGCGCCATACAGCAATATGTACATGAAGCCGGTATGCACTATCCCCAGCGTCAGCAGCGTCAGCCAGGCCACTGGCGGCTGATCGGCCAGGGCCGCTACCTGTGCAAACGGTGCCAGTAGCAAAATGCCCGTACAGACCTGTATCAATGCGATCAGATAAGGCGGCGTGCCCGAAAGTTTCTTGACCACGATCGCAGCCACCGCATACAGGAATGCGGCACCCAATGCCAGACCTATACCCACCAGATAATTCCCGGCCCCATAAGCTGGCGTTTCGCCATGCTGCTGGGTAATGGCGAGCATCCCCACAAAGGCCAGGCTAAGCCATAGAATTTTGTCCAGCGTGATGCGCTCGCCCAGCAACAAGGCGCCCAGGCCCACCAGCATAAAGGGCTGGGTGTTGTAGACGGCCGTTGCAATGCCTATGGAAGCACGCGAATAGGCAGCGAACAGCAGCAGCCAATTACCCACGATGGCCACGCCGCTGATCACGGCCCACAAAAACTTTTTCCAGCCCAGCCTTTTCGGATTCAGATAACCCATCAGCGCACAGATCAGCAATAAGACAGGGGCGCCAATGGCGCAGCGCCAGAACACGACATCCAGCACAGCCTGACCGGACATCAACACAAACCACCCTATCGTGCCCGAAATGAACATGGCGCCTGCCATCTCGAGAGAGCCACGTTTTATCTGTTTATTCATTAAACACACTCCATACTTTGATGGGGTAAGTGTGACGTTTTCATGCCTGCCGTTCCATGGAAAATATAAAGCGAAAAAGTATTTCTTCCTTTTTTATAGCAAGGTATATTCACTTTTTACCTAACAATACGCCATGATGGACGAAACAGACCAAATTCTAATCGCTGCGCTCATGGAAGATTCGCGCCGCTCGCTGAAGGCCTTGTCGCAAATCAGCGGCCTGTCTTCGCCGAGCGTCGCGGAGCGTCTGCGCCGGCTGGAAGAGCGCGGGATACTGACCGCCTACACCGTGACGGTAGACCCGAAATCATTTGGCTATCAGCTGCAAGCCATCGTACGGGTGCGCCCCATGCCTGGCCGGATGCACGCCATCGAACGGCTGATACAGGCTATTCCGCAATTCACGGAATGCGACAAGATTACGGGGGATGACTGCTTCATCGCACGCCTTAATGTGCGATCCATGGAGCAGTTGGATGCCATTCTGGACAAATTGTCGGATCAGGCTGAAACCAACACCTCCATCGTCAAGGCCACACCCGTAAAAAGGCGGCTGCCACCACTGAAGCCGGAATCACAGTATGAAGGATAGCAGCAGGAAATCGCTTGCGATTGTCCTTCTTGCGGCAGGCAGCGCTCTTCTTTCCGGCTGTGCACTGCCGCCCACCCAAACAGACTCCACAGCACCGCGTACCGAAGACATCTCTTTCGACCAGCTTGGCCAGACCGATTTCAACCGCACCGTCACCATAGCCATGCGGGACAACCTGGATAGCCTGACACGCCTGCTAGAAAAGCTGTATCGCCGCAATCCTGCCGAATGGCGTAAAACGGGCGAACCCACCATAGAAGCCGCCATCGAGCGTGGGCGCCGAACGATAAGCACCGGCCAGGCGCCTGCGGAGCTGGCCGGACTGCGCGATATTGAAATCCTGGCCGTAGCGCTGGATCCGGCATACACCGGCGACCGTGTCGGCGCCTTTATTGCCGGCATGGCCAGCACCATCATCAGCGCACACGATGGCAAGACACGTTTTTATATATCCGACGTGCTCACGGCTGAACATGTATATAACGCAGCCCGCAACGTCGAAGCGGCTGCCTGGCTGTTGGCTACCCGGCAAAGCCCTTCGGGCGCGCCACTGCTTTGGGCCAATGAAATGAGCGTAGCGGCCACCAACCTGAGTTTCGAGCGCGAGTTTGGCGCCTTGATAGGCCGGCTGGACCTGGTGGCTAATTTGCTGGACGAAAATTTACGCCGTGCAGGCATCAACTACGTACAAGGGCTCCTGTTCTTTAACTTCCTGCCGGTACGCTAATTTTTATATGGCTCTTTCAAAACCTGCTTATAGGCCCGGAGCCGCAGATTCGTTATAGTTCCCAAAACCAATCCGCGCCATATCCCTTTTCACCCTTCTGTTTTTATATCAATAAAAGGAAGCACCATGAGAGAATTTTTCCGCCTCTTCGTAAGCTTGGCCATGGCCATGACGCTGGGCGCTGCAGCACAGGCCGGCCCGCGTCTGGATCGCGTCATGGACAGCAAAACCATTCGTGTAGGCACACCGGGCGACTACCGGCCCTTTGCCATCAAGACCGACAAGGGCTATGAAGGCCACGATATCGATGTCATAAAAGCCATGGCCAATGTTTTGGGTGTCAAGATCGAATATGTACAAACCTCGTGGCCCAATCTGATGAAAGACCTGCAAGCCGACAAATTCGATGTGGCGGTTGGCGGTATCACCCGTAATATTGGCCGCATCAAACTGGTGGATATGCTGCCCGGCTATGCTCCCTTCGGCAAGGTCGCGCTGGTTCGTAAAGACCAGGCGTCCAACTACAAAACAGTCGACGACTTGAACCAGCCTTCCGTTCGTGTCATCAAGAACCCCGGCGGCACCAACGAAGCCTTCGTGCTTGAAAACCTGAAACAGGCCAAGGTCAGCACACATGAAAAGAACGCAGAAATTCCTGCCTTGATTGCTGAAGGCAAAGGCGACGTCATGATCACTGAAACCTACGAGGCTTTGCATTACAGCAAGGCCGACCCCCGCCTGGCAGCCGTGTTCGTTGAAAATCCCCTGACACCAGAAAACCAACTCGGTTTCATGCTGCCTGTAGACGATGCCGACTATGTGCGCGTCATGAAGTTTGCCTGGGATCTTCTTGATGAGCGTGAGGTGCTTGACGACGCAGAAGACCGTTGGCTGGAGTAAGGAGCACTACGCACTCTCTTTGAGCGGTATTAGGGCCTGTTAACACTATTCAAGGATCTTCTTGAATAGTGTTAACAGGCCCTGGCACGTCCTGATGCTCGAATACTCTATACTTTCGTTTTTGTAAACTATTCTCATTCTGGCATTTGATGCTTTCTGCTCAAACAACGGGGCTGGCCGAGACGCACTATCGGCAGTTGCTCAAGACGCGCTGGCTGCTGATTGCCGCATTGGTGTGCGTTATCGTGTTCTCGATGTTGGCCGACTTCACGCTCGGGCCTTCAGCACTGACCTGGATCGATCTGTTCCACACACTATTGCAGCCGTCTGCAGCGGAACCCACCATGCGGGTCATCGTCTGGGACTTCCGCCTGCCCTATGCCATGATGGCTGTCGTCGTGGGCATGGCACTGGGACTGGCGGGCGCCGAAATGCAAACGATACTGAACAATCCCCTGGCCAGTCCGTTCACTCTTGGCATTTCGTCGGCGGCGGCGTTTGGCGCCTCGCTGGCCATCGTCCTTAATCTGTCGATACCCGGATTGCCTCATGCCTGGATGATTTCAGGCAATGCTTTTATATTTGCCCTGGTGTCAGCCTTATTACTGGATGCGGCCGCGCGCTGGGGCGCCATGAGCAGCTCGGGCCTGGTTTTGTTCGGCATTGCCCTGGTGTTTTCCTTCAATGCACTGGTGTCGCTCATGCAATTCGTGGCAAGTGCCGAAGACTTGCAAAGCCTGGTGTTCTGGACCATGGGCAGTTTGTCGCGGGCCACTTGGCCCAAGGTAGGCGCCATGGCACTGGCCGTCGCCTTGATATGGCCGCTGGCCATGCGCGACGCCTGGAAGCTGACGGCCTTGCGTCTGGGTGAAGACCGTGCTTTCAGTTTCGGCATCAATGTGCAGCGTCTGCGATTGACCTCGTTGCTGCGCATCAGCCTGCTCGCTGCACTGGCTGTGTCCTTTGTGGGCACCATTAGCTTCATTGGCCTGATTGCACCACATATTGCCCGCCGCCTGTTCGGTGAAGACCACCGTTTCTATCTGCCGGGCAGCGCCCTGATCGGCGCCATGATCCTGTCATTGGCTTCCATCGCCTCCAAGAACATCGCCAGCGGCAGCATAGTGCCCGTTGGGATCGTTACCTCGCTGGTCGGCGTCCCCTTCTTCTTGTCGGTGGTGTTACGCCGCCAAAGCAACTGATCGCCATGCTGGAAGTAAGCAATCTGCGGGTCGCCTACCGTAAACAGGCGATTATTCCCGACCTTAGCCTCAAGCCCATGGGTGAAGGGCAACTGGTTTCCCTGCTCGGCCCCAACGGCAGCGGCAAGTCTACGCTGCTCAAGGCGCTGGCAGGCCTGTTACCCCTGAAACAGGGATCCGTACGGCTGAACGGGCAGAACCTAGAGAAAATCTCTTTTGAGCAGCGCGCACAACACGTGGTCTACTTGCCTCAATCCCTGCCTGCTTCCGTGCACTTGCGCGTAATGGAATCGGTACTTGTCGCCGCCAGAGCCTCTGCACTTTCCGCCGACGCCGGCCACGTGCACCTGGATCAGGTCATGGTACTGCTCAAGCGCCTGGGCATAGAACACCTGTCCATGCATTTTCTGGATCAGTTGTCGGGCGGCCAGAAACAGCTGGTGGGCCTGGCCCAGGCCCTGATTCGCCGGCCCCAACTGCTGCTGCTGGACGAACCTTTGTCGGCCCTGGATTTGAATTATCAATTCCATGTCATGGACTTGCTGCGGCAGGAAACTCATGAACACGGCCTGATCACACTCATCGTGCTCCACGACCTGAACGTTGCGCTGCGCCACAGTGATTATGTAGTGATGATCAAGCAAGGCCAATTGCTGGGTGAGGGTTTGCCGGCCGATGTCATCACGCCGACGGCATTAGCTGAAGGCTACGGGGTCGAAACCCGGATAGAGCCGTGCTCGCGGGGCATGCTGCAAGTATTGATTGATGGGCTACGTGCCCCGGTAAGGTAAAAAATGCTATTAAGACTCGCAGGCGCATGCGCTTTGATCTGCCTGATGTTAAGCAGCACACTGGTGAACGCCCAGGCTATTACAGTGACCGATGCACTGGGCCGCAGCATAAGCCTGAAAGCACCCGCCAAGCGTGTCATCCTGACCCAGGCCCGCCACGTGCAGGTGCTGGCCTTGCTGCATCCTGATCCGGTCAGCATACTGGCCGGATGGTCAGACGAATTCCGAACCTCGTTCTCGAATGAGTACCAAAGCTATCTGGAACGCTTTCCCGCCATTGCAGACATACCCGTCGTAGGCCGGCATACCGCCGATACTTTCTCGGTTGAGCAGGCGCTTGCGCTACAACCGGATCTGGTCGTGCTCACAGCCAGTTTTGCCGGCATAGGCAAAGGCCAGGATCCGGAACAGTCCCTGATCATCAGGCAGTTCAAGGCTGCGGGCATACCCGTGATGGTTATTGATTTCTTTGTACAACCCATGGAAAACACCATACCCAGCCTGCGCGCACTGGGCCAGGCCCTGGGGCAGGAACAGCGTACCGAAGCCTTCATTGAGCTGTACCAATCTCATATGGACAACGTCGCCAAGCGCCTGGCTAATGTACCGGCTGATCAGAAACCGTCGGTATTCGTGCATGCCCACGCTGGCAGCACCGATTGCTGCAACTCGCCGGGCACGGGCACATTCAGCGAAATGATCGAATATGCCGGCGGCCACAATATTGGCAGCGATGTGCTGAAGACCGTCACCGGACGGCTCAGCTTTGAATATATCAACTCCCGCAATCCTTCCATCTATGTGGCCACCGGCACGGGTTCGGGCAAACGCACCCGCAGCGGCCTGGTCATAGGCACGGGCGCTACCGAAGACGACGCCCGCCATAGCCTGGAACGCATCATCGACGCCAACCGCCTGGGCGCCCTGCCCGCCGTACGCAATGGCAACACCCACGGAATCTGGCATGCCTTCAACGACTCTCCCCTGCATGTCATCTTTATTGAGGCGCTAGCGAGCTGGATCCATCCTGAACTCTTTTCCGATATTTCGGCCCGGGAAACGCTGGATGAGATCAACGAACGCTTTCTGACCGTTCCGCTGGAAGGCACTTATATGGTGAACTTGAACAAATAACATAGTGATCATTCAAGCATGCCTGCGTTTTCCACTACCGAACACCTTCTGACCAACGACGCGGGCCGTGAGTACCGCCTGCGTCATTGGCGCCCCGCTAACGTCGCGCCTGAGACCCATCTGCCCACGCTGCTATTCCTGGACGGTCATTGGCTGGACGATACCTTGTCCTGCGCCCTGGACACTGTCGATGCAAACACCGTACAGATCGCCAGCCTGGGCTACAGGCTTGCAGACCGCAGCATCCTGGCGCCATGGCGTGCCTATGACTACACACCGGCGGGCCCCCAGGGCCTGCTCAGCGATCCCAGAAAAGCACAATGGCCCTGCGGTGGAGCAGACGCGCTGCTTGATTTTCTGCGCGAGCAGGTGCTGCCCCTGCTGACGCACGCGGCTACAGCCCAATCACCGGCCGCAGTCAGTCTTTTCGGACATTCCTATGCGGGTCTGTTCAGCCTTTACAGCTGGATCAAACAGCCCGCCATGTTCAATCGCTTTTACTCTGCCAGTCCGTCTTTATGGTGGTACTGGCCGCATATGCTGGCCGCGCTGCAGGAACGCCACCCTGGAGAACTGTTGGACATTGGCAATGCCACGCCTGTGCATATGCTGGTAGGCAGCGACGAACGCTGGCGCCCCTTGCCCGCCGTTGCGGGGGCCACACGCGAATTCGGTGTTTCCACCGTGCCTTTCGCCCAGCGTTTTCATGCGGCATTGCGTGCATCTGGCCACCCGGACAACAGTCTTGAGATTCTGCCCGGCCTGGCCCACGGCCCCATGCTGCACAGCGCCGTTCGCAACACGCTGAAACACTTTCTGGCGATGACGGCATAAGTACTGGCTGCAATCAACCCATAACAGATGTATTTAGGCCTATGGCTATCGAACAAACCACGCACAAAATGCTAAGATAGGCGATTAGCTAAATAACACTCATTCTCATGGTAAAACACATTCTCCCTCAGCATGGCTGGCCCAGCGAATACGTGCAACGTTACCGCCAGGCCGGATACTGGCAGGGCGAAACGTTTGGCGCCATGCTGCGCAGCCGGGCCCTGCAGCATCCCGATCGCATGGCAGTCGTTGGCAGCGGCGAGCAGTTTAGCTATGGTCAGCTCGACCAGCATGCCTCAAGGATCGCGGCAGGCTTGCTGGCCCAGGGCTTTAAGGCCGGCGACCGTATTGTTGTTCATCTGCCTAATATTCCCGAGTTCATCAGCGTGATTTTCGGCATGTTCAGGGCTGGCATCATACCTATTTACGCCCTGCCCGCGCACCGGATTACCGAAATAGAACACTTCGCCACGTCGGGCGGTGCCCGGGGCTATCTGTGCGCGGCAGAACATGGCGGTTTCGATTACTGCGGCCTGGCCGACACCCTGAAGGAACGCTGTCCCGATCTCGAACACGTCATCGTCATTGGCGATTTGGCCCAACGCCACACAAGCTTGCAAGATCTCATGGCCGACGCAAACGGCACAGAACCTCCCGCCACAGCGGCTGCGCCGCAGGATATTGCATTCCTGCAAATTTCCGGAGGTACCACAGGCCTGTCCAAGCTGATTCCCCGTACACACGACGACTATATCTATACGCTGCGCGAAAGCGCACGCATCTGCGGGCTGGACGGCGACAGCGTATTGCTGTGCGCCCTTCCCATGGCACACAATTTCCCCATGAGCTCTCCGGGTTTCCTGGGTACCTTGTATGCAGGCGGCCGTGTCGTGCTCAGCCCCTCACCCAGCCCGCAAGACTGCTTTGAGCTTATCGCACGCGAAAAGGTAACGCAGTGCAGTCTGGTACCGCCTCTGTTGATGCTTTGGCTGGATGCGGCAGAACGCAGCAAGCCTGATCTATCAACACTGCGCGTCATACAGGTGGGCGGTGCCAAGCTTAGCTCTGCAGTGGCACAGCGTGTCCAGCCAGTCTTGGGCGTAACGCTACAGCAGGTTTTCGGCATGGCCGAAGGCTTGGTGAACTACACACGCCTGGGCGATGATCAGGACACTATTATTGAAACCCAGGGCCGCCCCATCAGCCCCGACGATGAAGTCCTGATCCTCGACGATGCCGGCGTACCTGTGCAAGCAGGCCAGGCGGGACATTTGCTGACCCGGGGCCCCTACACTATACGCGGCTACTACAACAACCCCAGCGCCAACCAGCGCTCGTTTACTGATGACGGCTATTACCGTACGGGCGACATCGTGAAGCTGACGCCCTCAGGCTACCTGGTGGTTCAGGGCCGCGCCGGTGACCATATCAACCGCGCGGGCGAAAAAATATCGGCGGAAGAAATCGAAAACTATCTGCTTTCGCACCCTGGCGTTTTCGACGCGGCTGTGGTGTCGGTACCCGATACCTATCTGGGCGAACGTAGCTGCGCCTTCATCATTCCCAAAAATGAAAAGCCGCGCGCAGTCGAACTGAAAAAATGGGTACGCGAACAAGGCATAGCCGAATTCAAGGTACCCGATCAGATCGTTTTTGTGGATACGTTCAGCGAAACCGCCGTCGGCAAAATCAGCCGCAAGACTTTACGCGCGCAATTGCGCGCCCAACTCGACCAGACACTGCACAACTCATGAGTAATACCCTGACACTGGAATCCATGCGGGCCGACATTGCCCGCATTCTGCATGAAGACCCCGCCGAGATTGCCAATGACGACAATCTCATGGATCTGGGCTTGGACTCCATGCGCACCATGACGCTCGCCTCGCAATGGGGCGAGACCGGCGTTGCCATGGACTTTTCCGAAATGGCGCTCAATGCCACGCTGGAACACTGGTGGGCGTTGGTGCAAGCGGCACAGCCACGCTAACGCTCTGCCACTCTGTTTCCCCCACCCCGCGCCTGTTGCCATGACGGGATCCCTGCCAGCCTGAATTCGTGCCGTTCCAGTTTTATGAAAGTCGACGATCTCAATACAACAATCTCTGACGATCCGCATTTCATGCAGGGGTCGGCGAATGCCGTGTCGCTGACCGAAGCGCAGGAAGGGCTTTGGTATGCTCAGCGGCTGGATCCGCACAATCCCATATTCAACACGGGACACTGCACCGAAGTTCGCGATGCGCTGGATCGGCCGAAATTCATACAGGCCATAAACCAGACTCTGTGCGAAGCCAATGCGCTGTCCTTGAGATTCATCGACCATGAGTCTGGCCCACTGCAGTACATGGATAGTGCAGCCATGCCTGAGCTTGAAGTGGTGGATCTGAGCGCCGAACCCAATGCATCAGAACAGGCAAAAGACCTTATGCTGCGCGATCTGCGCTCAGCCATAGACCCTGTGGCTCATGCATTGGCGCGCCACATTCTGTTCATTACTGGCAAGGATCATTTCTTCTGGTATCAACGGGTTCATCATCTGGCCGCAGACGGCTATGGCATGTCGCTCATAGAAAAACGCGCCATACAGCTGTATCAGGCGCTCATGGAGCAAGGGGCTGGTGGCACAACCTTGACCCCCTTCCAGGAGGTCGTCAGGGAAGACATGGCGTACCGAACTGGCGTGCAGCGTACGGAAGATGCCGGCTTCTGGCAAAACCAACTGAATCAACCGGATGAAGTCGCCAGCCTGAGCGCCACCCCCGCACTGACTGCGCACAGCATCCTGCAGGCCAGACGCAAACTCGACGATAGCCTCGTCGCACGACTGCAGCGCCGACAGAATCAGGCGCAGTGCAGTTGGCCAGACATGCTGACCGCCTTGGTTGCGACCTATGTGCAGCGCCATACCGGCCAGGACACAACAGTGATAGGTGTTCCATGGATGGGACGCATGGGCAACGCCAGCGCACGTAGCGTCGCCACCATTATGAACGTAGCTCCATTGCCGCTGAACATAGACCAGCACGAACCATTGGACTCGTTCTTTCGTACCGCATCCAAACAATTGCGCCTGGCCCGCAAGCATGGTCGTTATCGCAGCGAACAACTGCGCCGCGACCTGGGGCTACTGGGCGGGCTACGGCGCCTGCATGGGCCACTGGTCAACATTCTGCCCTTTGATGCGCCCTATCGGCAATCGGGACTGCAGGCGCACCAGGAAGTGCTTTGCGCCGGCCCGGTCGAAGACCTTAATTTCAATTTCAGGGCACGAGCGGATGGCTCGGAGTTACGCCTGGAGCTCGAAGCCAATCCCAAGCTGTACCAACAACAAGAGCTCGACACGCACCTTGACCGCTTTATCGGTTTCATGGATCAGACTCTACAGGCTGAGTCTCTGGCGGCGGTGCAAACCCTGGGGCCACTGGAATGGCAGCACTGGGTATACAACGTCAATCAGACCGCGCACAAAGTACCCGACACCACGCTCAGCGCGCTGACCCAGGCCAGTTGCTCGGCCCACGCCAAACGTATCGCCTTGCGCTTTGGCAAACGCGTGCTGAGCTATCAGGAGTTCGACGCATTGGTCAGCCGCGCGGCCACCGGCTTGCGCTTGGCTGGCGTAAAGTCAGGCGACATCGTGGCCGTAGCCCTGCCTCGCAGCGAATTCATGGTCATGAGCCTGCATGCCATACAGAAGGCGGGCGCAGCATATCTGCCCCTGGATATCGACCAGCCCGACGAGCGCATTGCACGTATATTGGCCTTGGCACAACCCACCGCCGTCATAGGCGATGGCAGCACACTGCTGCGGCTACCTGATGCTGCCCAGCACCTGGATGTCACGGATTTGTTCAAAACCACTGACACCATTCCAGCCTGGCCTGCATCCTCGGCCGACGATCCGGCATATGTGCTCTTCACATCAGGCTCCACCGGCGAACCCAAGGGCGTAGTCGTCAGCCATAGGGCCATCGTCAACCGCCTGCTCTGGATGAAGACACACTATGAATTGACACCAGACCAGTGCTTTCTGCAGAAAACGCCCTATACCTTCGATGTTTCAGTATGGGAGCTGTTTCTGCCCATGCTTTGCGGTGCACCGCTGATCATCGTCGAACCCGGGCTGCATCGCGATCCCCATGCCCTGGTACAGCTGATCAAGGACCAAGGCATCAGCGTGGCACATTTCGTGCCCTCCATGCTGGCGGCCTTTTTGAACGAACCGGACAGCTACGGCCTGAAGCTGGATCACGTTTACTGCAGCGGCGAAGCGTTGAACGCCAGCCTGCGTGACCGCTTCCACACCCTGGTTGATGCCCAGCTGCATAATCTTTATGGCCCCACCGAAGCGGCGGTTGACGTGAGCTATTGGCATGCTGGCCGCGACGACACTTCCGACCCCTTACCCATAGGTTTCCCGGTATGGAATACCCAGCTTTACATTCTGGACGAGTGCTTGCGGCCTGTGCCGCCAGGCGTGGCGGGAACGCTATACCTGGGTGGGCGTCAGCTTGCTGATGGCTACCTGGGCCGGCCTGACCTGACCCACGAACGCTTCGTACCCGACCCGTTTGCCGGACAGCCCGGGGCCCGCATGTACGATACGGGCGATCTGGCACGCTGGCGCAACGATGGCGCAGTTGTTTATTTGGGCCGCCTGGATCATCAAGTCAAGATACGCGGGCAGCGCATAGAACTGGGCGAGGTCGAAACGGTACTCAGTCGTTATCCCGCATGCCGCGAGCTGGTTGTGATAGCTCGCGAAGACCAGCCCGGGCTGATCCGCCTTGTCGCCTACATGGTGGCGCGTGAAGGCCAGTCCGGTAACCCGGACAACGCACTGGCTTATGCCCGCGAGCATCTGCCAGAAGCCATGGTACCTTCCGCCATCATGTGGTTGGATGCCCTGCCGGTGAACGTCAACGGCAAGCTGGATCGCAAGGCCTTGCCCGCCCCGGCATTTTTGGCAGGAAGCGGCCGTCAGGCACAGACAGCAAGCGAGCGCCTCATTGCCCCGCTATTCAAGAATGTGCTTGAGCTAAGCGCCGAGCCGGCCGCCGACGACGACTTTTTTTCTCTGGGTGGCCACTCTTTGCTGGCCGCCAGACTGGCACACCTTCTACGCAAGCAATTTTCGGAAGACGTGACGCTGGGTGCCATTTTCGAACATCCCACCATAGCACGGCTGGCTGCGCATCTGGACAGCGCAAGCACCACAGATATGCCCGCTCTGGGACATGGCTTCGGCCGCAGCTTCACACTGCAGCCTGATGTCGGGCAGGGCCTCCCGGCCCTGTTCTGCATACATCCGGCCGGCGGCCTGAGCTGGTGTTACGGACTGCTGGCTCGGCGATTACCTACCTCCCGCCCCATCTACGGCCTGCAATCACCCTGGCTGGGCCACGACAGTGCCGGCATAGACAGCCTGCATGAACTGGCAAACCGCTACGCCGATCAGATCCAGGCCATGCAAAGCACAGGGCCATACCATCTGATGGGCTGGTCGGTAGGCGGCATCATCGCCCACGAGCTTGCCTGCGTGCTGGCCGGACGCGGGTGTCAGGTCGGGGTTGTAGGGATGCTTGATGCTTATCCTAGCGAAGCCTGGCGTGAACGTCCCGAACCCGCGAGCGACGCCGCCTATAAGGCCATCATGCACATTGCGGGCTACGACCCCGATGCGCTCGGCGCTGGCAAGCTTAATCGCGAGGGAGTCATAGAGTTCCTGCGCGACAGCGGGCACGCATTGGGCCAGTTGACTGATGCTCAACTGGACGGCATTCTTGCCTCGGTAGACCACAGCAACGCGCTGGTACGCAAGCACGAACACCATGTCTATGATGGCAGCCTGCTTTACTTCAGGGCGGCGCTGGATCATCAGGGCGAAACACTGCATCCAGATATGTGGCAACGTTGGGCGGCACAGATACACGTGCACGACATCAGCTCTTTGCATGCCCACCTGACCGGTGAGCACGCAGTCACGCAGTTGCTGCCGACGCTGGATCAAGCCTTAACTACAGCCGACACGACAGTGCAGTGTGGAACACCCGTGTAAGTAACGCAGCTATCGATTTGCTCCCTGTTTAACCTTTACCCATTTCTCCCCGGCCGTCCAGTCTGATTACATCAAGGATGTTAAATGCAAACCCATCTTATTGCCATTAAGTTTAGTAAAACTGCAATGTTGAAACGTACAGCCGCTCTGTTGGCTGTCCTGGCCCTATCTGGCGGCAGTGTGTATGCCAACAATCTGTTCGATCAACCCGATCCCGACTTCAACGGCCGGGTTTCAAGCATGGGTGTGGTGACGCCGGGTAGTGCAGCCACCATCAACGGGTCGGGCTTCAAGCCCGGACAGGAAGTTCAGCTGCTGCGCAGCGGTCAGAACATAGCCCAGGATCGGATACTAGCCGTCGACAAAGATGGCAAGTTCAGCACTACCATAGCGGTGCCCGCTGACGCCGTCGTCGGCCGCCACCCAGTCGTCGTGCAGGTCGAAAAACCATCGGCGGCTACGGTCTTTGAGTTCAAGATATCGCCTGACATCAAGTTCAGCGGTGCTGAAAAATTCAATATAGTGTCAGAGCGATTGCAACCCGGCATGTATCAAAGTGCCTATAGCGCAGCCAGCAACGCGCTGTTTGTCACCTCTTCCGTAGGCCGTCCCCCCGTTAAAGAGTCCGCACTGATGAAGGTCAATGCCGATACACTCAAAATCGAGGCCAGCATCACCCCCGCCCCCGATAAGGCCAACGACAAAGGCCAAGTCATGGCCGTCTATGGTGTCGCCGTCGATGATGCCTTGGGCACCGTATGGGTTACCAACACCCGATCCAATACGGTGGCCGTTTACAAGCAGTCCGACTTGTCACTGGTCAAGCAATTCGACCATGGCGTCGCCCCGCACGCCCGCGATGTTGTCGTTGATGGCAAAAACCATCGCGCCTATGTCTCGGCTTTCGGCGTCAACGAAATCATCGTCTTCGATACAAAAAAGCTGGAGCAGCTGGATCCTATCGCCATCAAATCCAAAACGCGTGAAGACTTCAGCCCCCTGAGCCTGGCGCTGGATACCCAGAACAGCAAGCTTTACACCGTCAGCCTTTCTACCAACGAAGCTGCCGTGATCGATCTGGCCAAACAGGAAACGGTCAAGGTCTACGCCCTGCCCGGTGCCAAGAATGCCAGTGGTGTCGCCGTGGCCCCCAAAGCCCAGGTTCTGTTCGTCGCATCGCAAGGTAGCGACAACGTACTGCTTGTCGATTTGAGTAACGGTGGCATTCTGCATTCTGTCAGTGTTGGCGCCGGTCCGCTCAATGTCGTGTGGGATGCCAAAAACAAACTGGCCTATGCCATCAGCCGTGGCGCTGGATCCATTGCAGTCATCGATCTGGACGGCAAGCTGGTGGCCAACCTGGAAGCCGGCAATTTGCCCAACCACCTGAGCACGGATGGCAAAGGTGCCGTCTATGCCATCAACAAGGCACGCGGCAAAGAAGATGAAACGCGTGACCGCATCAGCAAAATCACCGCAAAATAAAACGAAACAAGCCCGGCCATTTCCACATGGCCGGGCCGTCACTTAACAGTATAGGAATCAAGCCGTGAGCATACCCGCCATCGCCGCTTACCCCATGCCCAGCACTGCACCCGAGCCACGTGTCAACTGGACGCTGCAGCCAGACCGGGCGGTGCTGCTCATTCACGATATGCAGCACTACTTCCTGCACAAGTACGATGTGCACGCCGAGCCTATTCCGACCTTGGTCAGGCATATAAGCACCTTGCGTCAGGAATGTCATGAGCGTGGAATACCGGTCATCTATACCGCCCAACCCTCCGTTCAGCCTGCCCAGGACAGGGCGCTGCTGACTGATTTCTGGGGGCCCGGCCTTAGTGATCCGAGCAACGCCGCGCAGGTAGCCATTATTGACGCGCTGGCTCCGGCGCCACAAGATATAGTTCTGACCAAATGGCGCTATAGCGCCTTCTACCGTTCGGCGCTGAAGAAACTCATGCAGGATGAAGGCCGCGACCAACTGATCATCAGCGGCATATACTCGCATATCGGTTGCATGACCACGGCACTTGATGCCTTCATGAATGACATACAACCGTTTTTTGTCAGCGATGCCACCGCCGACTTTTCCGCTGCCGAGCACGCCATGGCGATAGAATATGTTGCGCAGCTTTGCGGTGTATCCACCAGCACCAGACAGCTGCAGTATTGGCTATCCTCCCACGTCATGCAGGACTCACCATGAACACAAACAGTCTGAGCGAGTTTTTTCAGCAATGCGTCATTATCAGCGGGGCCGGCCGAGGCATAGGCTATACCCTTGCTCAGAAGCTGCTGGCTCAAGGAGCCCGGATAGTGGCCCTGGATCTGGACATTGCAGCGCTGCAAGCCCTGCAAATTCGCTACCCCGAACAGCTGCATGCCGCACAGGTGGATGTTTCCGATTTCAATGCGGTCGTGCTTGCGGTGAACGAAGGCATGGAAAAGTTCGGCCCGGCCGACAAGCTGGTATGCGCTGCCGGTATCCTGCAAATGGGTAACATCACAGAGCTCACGCCGGAACAGTGGGCGCGTACCTTTGCCTGCAATACCAACGGCGTTTTCAATCTGTGCAATATCGTAGCCAAGCAAATGCAGGCACGCGGGCAAGGCGCCATTGTGAACATCAGCTCCAACGCCGCCAGCACACCCCGCATGGCCATGGGTGCCTACGCCGCGTCCAAGGCCGCCGTCACACAACTGAGCCGCTGTCTTGGACTGGAGCTGGCTGAATCGGGTATACGTGTAAACATTGTTTCTCCTGGATCTACCGATACCCCGATGCAGCAGGCGATGTGGAAAGCTGGCAGCTCCGCCCAAACCGTCATCAAGGGATCCGCCGAACACCATCGTCTGGGCATACCTTTGCAAAAAATAGCCACCCCAGACGAAATCGCCGAAGCCGTGCTTTTCCTGCTGTCGGACCGTGCCAGCCATATCACCCTGCATGATTTGCGGGTAGACGGCGGCGCAACACTCGACCAATAGAGTAGAGTCTGCATGATTCGTAATTGCTTGCTGCTTTGCCTGTGCTGTCTGATAGGCGCCTCCCAGGCTCAAACGCCAATCCCTACACCGGGGGCCAAGGAAGCAGGCCAGGTCAAACACGAAACCGTCGCCGACCGCCCCTCTGCCCTGTATCGATTCGAAACGCACGAAATGGTTTCGGCAGACGGCCAAAGAACCTATCGCATAGACCTGTCGATTCCGCGCAAGCCTCCTTCCAACAAGGGCTATCCCGTGCTTTACATGCTGGATGGCAATGCGACAATGGTCACGCTGACCGACCAGGATCTTGCCTCAGTTTCAGGCGGCAACCCACTCGTGCTCGTAGCCATAGGCTATGACACCCCCGACCGTCTTGATGTCAAGGCACGTTCCTATGATTACACTCCACCTGTGCTAGAGAACGGTAAGCGCGTTCAAGCACCTGCCGTGCGTGGCCGCGTCGGCGGTGGTGCAGACATCTTTCTTCATTTCATCAATACACAAATCAAGCCATTGGTGCGTGCACGCGCCAATATAGACTCAAGGCAGGAGTCTTTATGGGGCCACTCTTATGGCGGTCTGTTCGTATTGCATACGCTGTTTACCCAGCCCAACGCATTTGGCCGATACATTATGGGTGATCCTTCGGCCTGGTGGTACGACGGTGCGATAATGCAGGATTGGGAAAATTTCGATACAAGCCTGGCTATAGGCAAGCAGGTCACCATTCTGGTCGGCACCCGTGCGCCCGCAACACGCAGGACAACACGCCAGCCGCCCCCTCCCCAAAGCATCAACCGTGCCGCATTTCTGCGCACGGCCAGCAAGAAAGTTACGGATGGTCTACGCCAGGCAGGCGTTCAAGCCAGCTACGAGGAATTTCCCGAATATGGACACGGCGACATGAGCCGTGTATCGCTCGAGCGTGCGCTACAGGACGCAGCACGTCCGTAAAAACATGTTATTAGTATGGTCAGCGGACATTCAAATCAAAATTCCCTATAACCATGCTGAACACATTACAAGAGACCAACCATGACTCGAGATTACGCCCCCAAGAACCCCGAGCTTTTTGAGCTGGGCCTGGAAACCCGACGCACGGTGCTCGGCAGCGACTACGTCGATGCCTCGATCAAGAACGCCACCGATTTCAATATCGACATGCAGGAACTGGTTACTCAGTATTGCTGGGGCGACGTCTGGAACCGCCCTGGCCTTGATCGCAAGACACGCTCATTCCTGAACCTGGCCATGATCACCGCCCTGAATCGCCCGCATGAACTGAAGCTGCATATACGCGGCGCCATCAACAACGGCATGACCAAGGACGAGATCAAGGAAGTCTTTCTGCAAGCCGGTATTTACTGCGGTGTCCCGGCTGCCATAGACTCCTTCCGCGTTGCCAGCGAAGTCTTTAAAGAAATGGACATCTGACGCCATCACACAATTAAAAAAAGACGCCGCTGGCAAAAGCGGCGTCTTTTTATTTCAGCTGGATAACTTGCGCGTGTTCACACATATCCGCTGACGGTACGGATATTAGTTGAGCAAATCCTGAGGGATATTGCCGCCATTCTGAGCAATGCGTGCCAATACCGCTTTATGCAGCCACATATTCATTTGTGCGGAATCACCCATCAAATCAGCGGGGCAACCCAATTCGGTAGCCAGCTCTTTGCGTGCGCCCAGACTGCTGTCCAAGTCCAACAATTTCAACAAATCGACAATGGAAGTGCGCCAGTTCAGCTTTTGTGAGTTGGCCGCCGCCTTTTCTTCCAGCTGCGCGACAACATCGGTTACGGACACCGATGCCGGGGCCGCTGGCGTGCTTACCGCCGCATCTGTCGCAACAGACGGTGCTGGTGCTGCACCATCGGGCGTTTCAGCGGCCTGGGCACTGCCAATACCAAGTTTTTCTAAAATTTTATTGAAAAATCCCACGATAGTTCTCCCTGGAGTGTGGCGTAAGAGCTTTTGAGTATACGTTGCCAGGGTGGCGAATATTGTCAAGCAATCAGCATCTTTACCATTCTTGACGGCTTGCAACACTCGTCGGTGCAAAACACACAAATGCGGAACACGGCGCATTATTTTCACAGTGTGAAACTAGGTTCTCCGGGTCGATAGACAGGCGAAGGCAATCATTGAGAAGATAGCCCGAGCAGGCCAACAACACGGAGAGACAAATAATGAACAAGGCACAGAAAATTCTTGCTGCACTGGCGACCAGCGCACTGATTTCGCCCGCATTTGCAGCGCAAACATGGAATATCGCTACAGGCTATCCGGACTCTACCTTCCACACCGAAAATATTTACTGGTTCGCAGACAAGGTAAAAGAAGCTACCAACGGGGAACTGCAAATCGAGGTTCACAGCGGCGCATCCATGTTCAAGATGCCCGAACTCAAGCGTGCCGTGCGCAGCGGCCAGGTTCAGTTGTCTGAATTTGTTTTGTCTGCCTATGGCAATGAGAGCCCACTATACGAAGCCGACACCATTCCCTTCCTGGCGGTAGGCGCGGCAGAAGCGGCCAAGCTATACGAATTGCAAAAGCCCCTTATCGCCAAGCGCTTCGAAAAAGAAGGCATCATGCCTTTGTACTCAGTGCTCTGGCCCGGTAACGGCCTGTACATCAATCAGGAAATCTCTCGTGGAACCGACATGGCCGGCGTGAAAGTTCGTGGCCAGATCCCGGTGGTATCAAAAATGGGGGAGTTGCTGGGCGCCGTCCCCGTCAACGTACAGTTTGTCGAGGTACCGCAGGCATTCTCCACTGGCGTGCTGACCGCCATGTTTTCAGCGGCAAGCAATGGCGTGGACATGAAAGCCTGGGAATACATCAAAAATTTCTACGATCTGTCCGCCTACCATCCCCGCAACGTTGTGGCCGTCAACATCAAGGCGTGGAACAGCCTGTCCAAAGACACCCAGGAGAAAGTCCTGGCCGTCGCAAGGCAGGCGGAAGAACGAGGCTGGAAACTTGCCGCCTCACTCGAGGAAAAAACCAGTGTACTGGCCGAAAATGGCATGAAAGTTCACCAGCCCAGCGCCGAGCTGCTGGGGGATTTCAAGGCAGTCAGCAATCAGCTGATCGAAGACTGGGCAAAGCGGGCCGGGCCCGATGGCGCATACATACTTAAGGAAATGAACGCATTCAAAGCATCGAACAACTGATGCCTGGCCAAAATCAATAAGCCTTACTGCCAACTCAAGGAAAGCCCGATGATCAGGAAGACGCTGGACTGTTTATATAGCTTTTGCGGTGTCCTGGCATGCATATCGCTCTTTGCAACCGCCGCTATTATTCTTGCCCAGATTATCGGACGAATGCTGGGGATATTGATTCCCTCATCGGACGAATTCGCGGGGTTTGCAATGGGCGCCGCGACCTTCCTTGGATTGGCCTACACCCTGCGCGCCGATGGGCATATACGCGTCAATCTGTTCACACAGAAGCTGTCGCCCTCTGTGCGACGGCCCGTCGAGATCTGCGTGCTGATTATCGGGGTGGCCGTCATGTCGTACTTCACCTGGTACAACGCCAGCCTGACTTATAGTTCCTACGAATTCAACGATGTCTCTGCGGGGCTCATACCCGTCGCGCTCTGGATTCCCCAATCCGTGATGACCTTCGGCACCCTGCTCATGACGGTCGCGCTGCTGGACGAGCTGATCCTGACCATAAGAGGCCGCCCCACGACTTATTCGCAGGTAGACAACAACATCCTGCAGGCCGAATAGGCTAGCCACCAGTCCACGCCGCACACTGCCATGAGACTTCAATAATGATTACAACCGCCGTTGTATTGATATGCCTGTTGCTGTTCTTTCTGGGAATAGGCTTCTGGATAGGCCCGACCATGCTCCTGGTGGGCGTTATCGGCCTGGTGCTGTTTACCTCATCGCCACCCGGGCTGGTGATGTCCACGACCATCTGGGGGGCCAGCACCAGTTGGGCACTGACGGCATTGCCCTTGTTTATCTGGATGGGGGAAATTCTCTACCGTTCGCGGCTGTCACAAGACATGTTCGACGGACTTGCACCATGGATGAGCCGCATACCCGGTCGCCTGCTGCATGTGAATATTCTGGGCTGCGCGGTATTCGCGGCAGTGTGTGGCTCTTCTGCCGCCACGGCCCTGACGGTAGGAAAAATTTCGCTGCCCGAACTCAAGAAACGCGGCTACCACGACGGGATAAGTTTGGGAACATTGTGTGGCTCGGGCACATTGGGCCTGATGATTCCACCGTCCATCATGATGATAGTGTATGGCGTTGCCGCAGAGGTTTCCATTGCGCAATTGTTCATCGCAGGCGTTGTTCCCGGTTTGCTGCTTGTATCCCTTTTTATGGGCTACATCGTCATCTGGGCGATCTGCAACCCGGGTAAAATGCCGTCCCGCGACCTGGAGCCCAAATTGTCCTTGCGCCAGAAGCTTTGGCAATCACGCCGCCTGATTCCGGTCATCATGCTGATAGTGGCCGTCATCGGTTCCATTTATGCGGGGGTGGCCACGGCCACCGAAGCCGCCGCATTGGGTGTCGCAGGCTCGTTGATTTTGTCAGCCGTGTCGGGCAGCCTGAGCTGGGCCAATTTCACCGGTGGTCTGCGCGCCGCAATGGTCACATCGTGCATGCTGACCTTCATTCTGGCATGTGCCGCATTTCTTTCCAATGCCATGGGTTTTATCGGACTGCCCAAAGCGCTGGCTTCTACCATTGCGGCATGGGAGCTCTCCCCCATTATTCTGCTGCTTGTGCTGACGATGTTCTACATGGTGCTGGGGTGCTTCCTTGATGGCATATCCATGGTCGTGCTGACCACATCCATAGTAGTACCTCTGGTGGTGGCGAGCGGATTCGACCTGATCTGGTTCGGCATATATATCGTCATAGTGTGCGAGCTGGCCCAAATAACACCACCGGTAGGATTCAATCTGTTTGCCCTGCAGTCATTGACCGGACGTAATATATTCAGCATTGCCTATTCAACGCTGCCCTTCTTCCTTCTGCTGGCCATAACCATAATATTGCTGGTAATTTATCCGGAAATAGCCTTGTATCTGCCTCAGCAAATGAAGCATCAGTAAGATACAAAGCAATTAACCCAGACCTTCTCATTTCGGAATTGAATCATGTTTGCTGCTCCTGATCGTATTGTCACATCAATTTTTGCCGAACTGGACGACGCCGCCCATCACCCTGCAGGCCAGGCCTCATGGTTGGCACTGCAGCGCCCGGGCGCGCCTTCCAGCAGCTTCATCGAAGGGCCCGCATTCGATCAAGACGGCAATTTATGGATATGCGATATTCCATGGGGACGAATCTTTCGTATTTCGCCACAACGCAAAGTCGAGCTCGTCATCCAATATGACGGTGAACCCAATGGCCTGGCCTTTCATCCCGACGGGCGCCTGATCATTGCCGATTACAAGAACGGTCTGATGGCACTGGATACCGCGACCAATACCTTGAGCGCCTATTACGACCGGCCCAACGGAGAGCGCTTCAAGGGCGTCAATGATCTGATTTTCGCAAAGAATGGCGATATCTATTTCACCGATCAGGGCCAAACAGGCTTGCACGATCCAACCGGCAGACTGTATCGCCTGACAGTGCAGGGAAAACTCGAATGCCTGCTTGATAATATACCCAGCCCAAACGGACTGGTACTTGCGCCGGATGAGCGATCGGTATTGCTGGCCGTCACCCGCGACAACGCCGTGTGGCGCGTTCCGCTCAATGCCAACGGAGGCGTCAGCAAAGTTGGGGCTTTTGTCAGGCTAAGCGGTGGTGGCGGGCCTGATGGCCTGGCCATGGACGCCAAAGGCAATCTCGCCATATGTCATCTGGGCCTGGGTTCGGTGTGGATTTTCAATCAAATTGGCGAACCCATCCGACGCATACAGGCGCCAGAAGGACTTCTGACCACCAATGCCACGTTCGACCATGAACAGACCGGCTTATATATCACCGAGTCCGAAACCGGAAAAATCCTGTACGCCAAGGTGGACTGGTAGCCTTGCTGGTCTTGCTCCATGAATTGGGCACGCTGTATGCTTCACGGAATTTCCCGGACTTTGGCAGTAGAGGAACCTCCATGAGCTATGGAACATTTGTAAATGCACTGAACAAGGAAAGCCAGGGATGCATCGTCGCTTACGACAATGCCAAAGGGCATGGCGGCTGCATACTGCATCTTAGAACAAGGCCAAGCACCATTTTTGTACCCTCCTCCATCATCACCAACCACTGGGATGCGGCCATACAGGCCATCCAGGAAAAAATTCGCGCATCCGAAGGCCATGACTTTCATCTGGCCGTGAATTACGAGAACGGCATGCTTACATTCGAACCTCAGAAAAATACCTAGCGCGGGAAGGTGGCCATCCTACCCAGCATCTGGAAAAGCCAGGCATGGAAAAGGACATGAGCCTGAAACCCAAGTTCCATGCACCCCATTATCATGGCAGCGGAAAGCTGAAGGGGTTCGCCACCATCGTGACTGGGGGCGATTCAGGGATAGGCCGGGCCGTGGCGGTCCTGTTCGCACGCGAAGGCGCCGACGTGGCCATTGTCTACCTTGAAGAACAGGCTGACGCCGAGGAAACCAGGCAGGCAGTCGAGGCCGAAGGCGGCAGATGCCTGCTCATTTCGGGCGACGTAACGGAGCACCCGGGCCCATATGGACGCCGTTGAATCCCGCCGACCAATCAGTCCAGAAAATTGCGTCATTTGGCGAAAAGACAGCCATGGGCCGCCCCGGGTAAGACATCAATCATCGCGCAGCGTATAAAGAAATGCGGCAATATCACGTGCATCCTGGTCTGATACATCAAGGTCGGGCATGGCCGTCAAGGGATCGACCTCGGTCGGATCACGTATCCAGCGCAGCATGTTCGCGGGGGTGTTGGGCAGGACGCCTGCAATATATTTCCGGTTTGCGATACCTGCAAGAGAGGGTCCGACGTGGTGGTCGGCCCCGACAACGTCGGGAATCACATGGCATGTGATGCATAGATACTGCTGCAGGGCTTGCTTGCCCGCCTTGATGTCGCCAGCCCGGACAACCTGATGTGGCCGGATGGGTGCAGTCGGCGAAGCTGGCTGCCTGGCCTGGCGAACCGCCCAGCGCCTGTAGTCAGCTGGCGAGAAAGCAGGCAACACCTTCATGAAGGCTACGACATCCCATATTTCCTCGTCGGTCAAACGATATTTCCAGGCAGGCATGCCACTCATTTTTATGCCGTATTTGATAATCCAGTGAATTTCTGCGGCCGACCACACTTTGACCGAGTCCAGCAAAGAAGCAGGTGCGGGCGTCAGGCCCAGCGCAAACGGCTTCGGAGCGATGCCCGGAGCGCCGTGGCATTGCACACAGTTTGCACGAAAGAGCGCAAAACCACGATGAATTCTGTCGGCATCATCCAGAGCTGGCGCGGGCGTATCGGATGTGCGCATTTCCACCGAACGGCGCAGAGAAGTTTCCAGCAAATGATATACGGCTGCAGTGTGCTGGCGGGTTGCGCTTACATCGTAAATACCAGAATAGACAACGATCGCCCCCGATATGGTCGCTATGGCCGCAGAGCCAGCCAGCGTAATGATGACGATACGTTTCCATGGTTTCATCGCTTGAAAGCCCCGCTGTCAGTCTAGTCTCAGGAGATAAGCCGCCATGGCCTTGGCATCCTGGCTGCTTACTCCCATGTCCGGCATGGCCGTACGTGGATCCACCGCAGGCGGATCCTGCAGCCATTTCACCAGGTTATCGGGGGTGTTGGGCAATACCCCTCCTATATAGCCCCGCAACGCCAGGTTCTCCAACGGGGGCCCCACCACCGTCACGGGTGCCTTCACGCCTGGAATCGTATGGCAGGCCACACAGCCGTAGTCAATGAAGCGCTGACGGGCTCGTTCAGCGGTGGCATCCGCAAGTTGAACATGCTGGCTGGACGAAACCAGTGGAATGCGCCGGCCGTCACAGCCTGCCATCAGCCCGGGCGCCAGCAAGACCAGCAGCGTTCCAATCCGGTGAACTTTATGCATGTATTCACTCCTAGACCGAATCGCTTAGCAATTACTTTGCCAGACTCATCCCGGTTTTATCTGTTTTTGACCGCTCGTATTCAGTAACGGTGAGTAATTTTTTCAAAAATTCGGAAAAAAAGAACTGTTTCAACAGTGTCCATCAGGTCGCCCATACCCTGCCCTGCTCTTCCTGGAAGGAGTCCGGTACGCAATGTGCTTATGCTCATGCCTGTACTGCTGCCTGGAAGGCCACATGCCCCGTGTTCGTCGACTCGTCCTGCTTGCCATATTGTTGCCCGCACCGTTGCGAGCCGGCCTGCAGTCGGTACTTCATCCACAAGGTGCACAGGCGGCCCGGATTGCGGACATCAGCTGGGTGATGTTTAGTGGCGGCGCCATAATCTTCACGCTCGTCATTCTTGTGCTGACACTGGCCCTGTACGGGTCGGCAAAGATACGCCGGCGCCTGGGCGGACGCTGGATCATTATCGGCGCGGGCATCGTATTCCCTGTGCTGGTGTTGACTGCCCTGCTTGTTTATTCACTGGGCGTTGGGGCAGTCGCGGCCCGCAGTGAAGCGCGGCCTGTCACACGCATAGAGGTCGTGGGCGAAATGTGGTGGTGGAGGCTGCGCTACCTGGATCAGGACGGCCACCTGCTGTTCGAGACCGCCAACGATATTCGCATTCCCGCCGATGTGCCGGTCGAATTTGTGCTCAAGTCGGACAACGTGGTGCACAGTTTCTGGATACCGAGCCTGGCGGGCAAGCTGGACATGGTGCCTGGCCATGTCAATCACCTGCGGGTGCAGGCGAAAGGTCCCGGCGTATACCGAGGCCAATGCGCCGAATATTGCGGCGCACAACACGCAAAAATGATGTTCGATGTCAAGGCGGTCACCATGGAAGACTTTCAGGCATGGCTGACCGCACAGCGCCTTCCCGCAAGAGAGCCCGCCAACGAGACATTGCGGTCCGGCCAGCAGCTGTTCCTGAAGGCTTGCATGGAATGCCATACGGTCCGTGGCACTGCGGCAAACGGCATATCGGGTCCCGATCTCACACACGTCGGCAGTCGTTCGTCGCTCGCGGCCGGCATACTGCCGAATAACATCGGTGCATTAGCCGGCTGGATCGCTGGCAGCCAGCACATCAAGCCCGAAAACCATATGCCCTCCTTTGACCAGATGACAGGCGCCCAGTTGCGCGCCCTGGCCCAATACATGGACAGCCTGAAGTGATGCCATGAATACGACACCCGTCCGATTACAGGCGCTTCCCAACCCCCTGCCTCGCCCAGAAGGTGAAGAACAGCAGTTGTTGCAAGTCTGGCAACGTCCCAAAGGCTGGCGGGCGATCACCGTCGTAAACAATACCCACATCGGACTGCTATATATCGGCACGGCATTCCTGTTCTTCCTGCTTGCCGGCATGCTGGCCATCCTGATGCGCACGCAACTTGCCGTCGCCGAGAACAGCCTGATCGGGCACGAGCTGTACAACCAGTTGTTCACGATGCACGGCACGGTGATGATGTTCCTGTTTGCCGTGCCGGCGGTCGAGGCGATAGCGATGCTGCTGCTGCCCAATATGCTGGGCGCCCGCGATCTGCCCTTTCCTCGCCTGTCCGCATACGCCTACTGGGCCTACGCCCTGGGCGGCCTGGTCTTCTTCTGCAGTCTTTTCTTCGGGCTGGCACCGGAAGGCGGCTGGTTCATGTATCCGCCGCTGACCAGTTCGACCTATTCACCTGAATTGAATGCAGACCTGTGGCTTCTGGGTATAGGCTTTATTGAAATATCCGCTATTGCGGGCGCAATCGAGCTTGCCATTGGCATTCTGCGCACCCGCGCACCCGGCATGACACTGGACAAGATGCCGATTTTTGCATGGGTGATGCTGGTCTTTTCAGGCATGGTAATCATCGCATTTCCGGCCGTGATCGTCGCCACCGCGCTGCTCGAACTCGAACGTGCGTTCGGAATGCCGTTCTTCATCGCCGATAAAGGCGGCGATCCTCTGCTGTGGCAGCACCTGTTCTGGTTCTTTGGCCATCCCGAGGTCTATATTATTTTTCTGCCAGGAGCCGGCATGGTATCGATGATCATACCGGCCATGGCCGGAGTTCGCCTGGCGGGCTATCGCTTGATTGCATTGGCAGTGGTCGCCACCGGCTTTCTGAGTTTCGGATTATGGGTACATCATATGTATGCAACCGGCATTGCGCCGCTGTCGCTGAGCTTCGCATCCGCGGCAAGCATGGCGGTATCCATACCAACGGGGATACAGATATTCGCTTGGATCGCCACCATTGCCGCAGCAGTACGATTGCGGCCGCTGAAGGTACCCATGCTGTTCATACTGGGCTTCTTCTTCATCTTTGTTCTGGGTGGCCTTACCGGCGTGATGGTGGCTGTGATTCCCTTCGACCTGCAGACTCATGACACCTATTTCATCGTCGCGCATCTTCATTATGTATTGTTCGGAGGCATGGTATTTCCGCTGTTTGCCGCCTTCTATTACTGGACCCCGTTCGTCAGCACCCATGCCTTGTCGGAACGGCTCGGGCGATGGACGTTCTGGCTGATGTTCACCGGCTTCAATGTAAGTTTTTTCCCCATGCATTTTACCGGCCTGGCCGGCATGCCCCGGCGTGTTTATACCTATACAGCCACCAGCGGCTGGGAGTTCCTGAATATGGTTTCCACCGCCGGCTCGTACATGATTGCAGCCAGCGTACTGATATTTCTGTATGACCTGGCCCGTAATTTTCGCCCAAACAACCAGAAAAATGCAGGCAATATCTGGCAAGCGGGCACGCTAGAGTGGCTGCCAACCGAGTCGTACGGCCTGCGTAGCATTCCATGGATCAACAGCCGGGAGCCTCTGTGGGATCAACCCAATCTGAGCGCAGACGTCAAGGCGGGGCGCTATTATCTGCCCAACGCACCGACCGGCCGGCGCTCGACCATTGTTACAAGCGCCGTCGAGGCGGTTCCGCAGTACCTGCTAGAGCTTCCAGGCCCCGGATGGACGCCGTTTATGGCGGCGTTCGGCACTGCTGGCTTCTTTTTGCTTCTGACGTTCAAGCTTGAGCTGCTGGTGGGTGCCTGCGGCGTGCTTGCACTCATCATGATATGGCGTTGGCTTTGGGCCGCCGACATGAGTACCGAACAGCAACGCCTGGATATTGGAGGTGGAATCAGGCTGCCCCTTTCTTGCACCGGCAGCGTCTCGCATTCCTGGTGGGCAATGATCATGCTTGTGATGGTTTGTGGGAGCATTTTCAGCTCGCTGTCGTTCGCCTATCTCTTCCTGTGGACAACCTCACCGGACATGTGGCTGCAGGCTGCGCACCTCCCCGCCAGGACGTTTCCGCTGGCCAGTGCCTGCCTGTTCATCGCCAGCAGCCTGATGATGGCCTGGAGCGGCCGGAACCTGTCGCACAGACGGTATTGGCCACTGCGTCTAGGCCTGGTTCTATCCCTGGTCATGTTGTCGACAGCCGTGGCGCTGGAAGCCTATGGACATTGGCAAAGTGGATTGAGGCCCGATGATAGCGCCTATGCGGCCTCAGTCTATGCGCTGGCGGGCCTTCAAGGCGTACTGACGACTGTCATGGCCTATATGGGCGTATTCACCCTGGCGCGTTCGCTGGCCGGGAAAC
Source organism: Alcaligenaceae bacterium (assembly GCA_013416405.1). Lineage (GTDB taxonomy): Bacteria > Pseudomonadota > Gammaproteobacteria > Burkholderiales > Burkholderiaceae_B > Pusillimonas_C. The sequence goes on along the minus strand of JACCET010000001.1, from coordinate 302,529 downwards.
TGACTCCAGCCAGGCGTGCGTGCTATGACAACACCATGGTTCTCTGGCACTACACGGTAGCGCAGGGCTTGCTTGCGCTGGGGCTGGTTCACGGTTTTCCCCACATGACAGGATGATCCCGATGCAAGGCAATTTTCAACGTGCCTTTCTGTTCATGCTCGCCGGACCGATCATCTGGGCGATTCACTTCCTGTTCATTTATGCTTTGCATGGCCTAGCATGTGCCCGGCCCATGCTGCTGGGAGTTTGGCTGGGCCGGCCCGCCTCGGCCTGGATAATCGTCGTGGCCGGTGCGTTCGCAATTATCGCCATGGCGTGGATCTATTTGCAATGGCGGCATAGCATGCCCGACATGGGCAGGCCGGCCTTCATACCCCGGTTGGCCGCTGCACTCAGCCTGCTGTCGGCATTGGCCATTATCTGGGAAACCATTCCGCTACTGTGGTTGCCCGCCTGCGGCCAATAATGCGGATGCGCGAATCATCCGCAGTAGGCCCTGACGACCGTTCCATAATCATTCAATTGCAGGTTCAGGCGCTCGGCGCGATAGTCACGAGTTATGGCCTGCCCCGGACGGATGACACGAAGCGTGGCAGCCCCGCTGCTGCGCATGGCCTCTTGTTCCTGCGCTGGAGAAATATGCTTGCCGGTGACATGAGACGCCTTCGAGGCATCACAACCGTGTGAAGCCGCATTGCTGCCGGGCGGTTCGCTCAGATCCACCGATGAGCAGCCTGCCAGCAACAACGTTGCGACAAATATCGTCAAAATACGCGTTTGCATAAGAGTTCCTTGGTGTCGAACGCCTGTCAACAGGCGCCTTCTTTTTCAATTTTGCCATATCGGCGAACCCTGTTCGACTTTTTTCATGGGCACATTTATTGCTGTGATCGCCAAAACATCAGTATTTTCGGGCTGCGAAGCACCTTGCTACGCAACCGATCGGAACGGAGTAATCACATGGCATCAAGCAGCAAACGCGTACTGTGGAAAGGCGCGATCTCGTTTGGACTGGTTCATGTCCCGATTGCGCTGCATTCAGCCACCACCCGCAACGCGATCGATTTCGACTGGCTCGACAAGAACACCATGGACCCCGTGGGGTACAAGCGGATCAACAAAGCGACGGGGAAAGAGATCAGCGGCGAGAACATCATCAAAGGCATAGAGTATGGAGATGGCGAGTACGTCGTTCTATCACCCGAGGAAATCTCCGCCGCCTATCCAAAGTCCACACAAACCATAGAGATTGAATCATTCGTATCCATTGACGACATCCCATTCATTTACCTGGAGCGGCCGTATTACACATCGCCTGTGGGCAAGGGCGACAAAGTCTATGCCTTGCTGCGCGAAGTGTTGCACAAGACGGACAAGGTGGGCGTCGCCAAGGTGATCATCCAGACCAAGCAGCATTTGGCCATCCTGATGGCCTGTGGCCCGGCACTTATCCTGAATCTCCTGCGCTGGAGCGACGAGATCCGGTCGCTGGAAGACCTGGACCTGCCGGCCAGCGGTCAGAAAAGCGTAGGCCTCACCGACAAGGAAATGACCATGGGGGTGCAACTGGTCGAGGGCATGAGCGCCAACTGGAAGCCTGAACAGTTCACGGATTCATTCCGCGAGCAGATCATGACGCTAGTCAAGGAGAAGGTCGAAACAGGAGAAGTCGAGTCTGTCACCAAACCGGAATCCCACGAGACCGGAATGGGCGGCGCCAAGATACTGGATCTTGCAGATATCCTGCGCCGCAGCCTGGACAAGGGGTCGAAACCGGCAAAAAAGACCGCGGGCGCCACCCCCCGAAAATCGGCAAAGTCCGCGAAGCGGGCGTCAAGCTCGGCTTCAAAAAAGGCCACCTCCACACGTAGTGCGACTCAAGGCAGCAAATCGCGCAAAAGCGCTTCCGCCGCGAAAAAGGCCCCTGGTAAATCTTCCGGAAGCAGCCGCAAGGCGGCATAGGAGCCACCCATGCCTCGTGCGGATCCGCTTAAGCAATACAAGGCAAAACGAAACTTTTCGGCGACGCCTGAGCCGCGTGCCGGAGGCAGCGCAAATCAGCACACACCCACTTTTGTCGTTCAGAAACACTGGGCAAGTCGCTTGCACTACGACTTCCGGCTGGAACTGAACGGCACCATGAAAAGCTGGGCTGTGCCCAAGGGACCAAGCCTTGATCCCGCCGTCAAACGCATGGCCATTCAAGTCGAAGACCATCCAATTTCCTATAACCAGTTTGAGGGCCTGATTCCCAAAGGGGAATACGGGGCGGGCAAAGTCATCATCTGGGATCGGGGAACGTGGGAACCGGATCAGAACCCACAGAAAGGATATCGCGACGGCAAGCTGACATTTGTCCTGCGTGGCGAAAAGCTGCGCGGAAAATGGGCATTGGTGCGCATGAAAGGCAGTAGCGAGAAGCAGCCGCCCTGGCTGCTCATGAAGGAGAAGGACGATTACGCCAGGGCTGGCGCCGACGTCGATATTGTGGCGGAGCTGGCCGAGAGCGTGGCAGCACCCCGGGGCAAGCAAGCCGCGCTGCCCCCGAGCCTGAAGCCGCAGCTGGCCACGCTGACCGATACTCCACCCGCAGATACACAAGGCTGGATCTATGAGGTCAAGCTTGACGGCTATCGCCTGCTGGCACGTATAGAAGGCTCAACCGTCAAACTGCTGACCCGCAATGGACACGATTGGACCGCCCGGCTACCACAACTGGAACGCGGGATACGCGCCATGCAACTGCCGTCCGGTTGGTACGACGGAGAGATTGTTGTCATGAATGAACAGGGCCTGCCTGATTTTCAGGCGCTTCAGAATGCTTTCGACAGCGATCGTACAGATCGCATCCTGTATTATCTTTTCGACCTTCCTTATTGCGATGGACGCGACCTTCGCAACGTGCCGCTGCACCAGCGCCGCACGCAGTTGGAAAGCTTGCTGTCGCAGGCTCCTTCTGTAGCCAACAGCCCCTTGCGCTTCAGTACCGCTTTCGACGTTCCTGCCAATGAGATCCACGCCACGGCTTGCAAGCTGGGTCTGGAAGGAGTGATAGGAAAAAGGAAAGCCTCGCTTTACGTTTCGCGCCGCTCCACCGACTGGCTCAAACTCAAGTGCCAGCAACGCCAGGAGTTCGTTATTGTGGGCTACACCGAACCCAAGGGTAGCCGCAGCGGTTTGGGCTCGCTTCTGCTGGCCACGCATGACGAAAGCGGCGCGTTGCGCTATGCAGGCAATGTGGGAACGGGATTCGACTCGGCAAGCCTGGCCCGCATCCGCACGCAGCTGGACGCGCTGACCACGAAGACCAGTCCACTGACACCGCGCGTGGCGACACGGGGCAAAGTCCACTGGGTAAAGCCAGTCCTGCTGGCAGAGGTGTCTTTCGCCCAATGGACACAAAGCGGACGCATCCGCCATGCCGTGTTCCAGGGCCTGCGCACTGATAAGCCGGCCCGAAAGATCATCAGGGAAACGAGTATGACAGCACAGAAAAAGAGTTCCATGGCCGGCAAGATAAAGGTAACTCATCCCGAACGCATCATCGATAAGGAGTCGGGCACCAGCAAGGTGGACGTTGTGCACTATTACGCAGAGATGGCAGCGTTGATGATGCCGCATCTGAAACACAGGCCGGTATCGCTGGTGCGGGCGCCCGAGGGCGTGAAAGGCGAGATATTCTTCCAGAAGCACATGGAAACCACAAACATGGCAGGCGTGCGCACTCTGTCCCAGGATCTTGATCCCGGGCATGCACCGCTGATAAGCGTCTTTAATAAGCAAGGTCTGCCGGCAGCGGCGCAGATGAACGTGCTTGAGTTCCATACCTGGAATGCCAGGCACACACTCATGGGCAAACCGGACCGCATGGTGTTCGATCTGGATCCTGGCAAAGGCGTAAGTTGGCGAACCACTCAAGAGGCTGCGTTGCTGCTGCAGGCCTTTTTGCTGGAACTCTCGCTGCAGCCATTCTGCAAAACCAGTGGCGGCAAAGGCCTGCATGTCGTGGTACCTATACAGCGGCGCCATGACTGGGATACGGTCAAGGGCGTATCCAAGGCAGTTGTGCAACACCTGGCCAAGACCATGCCCGATCGCTTTGCCTCCAAAAGCGGGCCGCGCAACCGGGTTGGCAAGATATTCATCGATTATCTGCGCAATGGCTGGGGGGCCACCACCGTGGTTGCCTGGTCCCTGCGTGCCCGGCCGGGCATGGGCGTTTCGGTACCTGTTTATTGGGAGGAAGTGGAAAAGCTCGAGAGCGCGGCACAGTGGCATATAGGCAACATCGATGAACGCTTGAGCGAAGGCAACCAGCCTTGGGCGGACTACGCCAGTCGCCGCAACACGTTGACGCGCGCCATGAAGGCCCTGGGCTACAAGGCGCAAAGGTAGCCGGCTGGTCGGGCACACGGCTTGCTGCGCTTAAGCAACCACCCATACATAACAAGACAAAGAGCGCCAAATGAATGACATCGAATCCGTTGCCCGCTATATGCATGAGCATGAATTGACCCTGGTCACGGCCGAATCCTGCACTGCAGGCCTTATTGCCGCGCGCCTGGTGGATGTACATGGTGCAGGCGACATACTGGATTGCGCCTATGTCGCCTACTCTGCCACCGCCAAGCAAGGCTGTCTGGATGTGAAGGAGTCGACGATCGAAAGCTTCGGACTGACCAGCGAAGAAGTGTCGATGGAAATGGCACACGGCGCGATTGCGAGAAGCCAGGCAAACGTGGCCATTGCCAACACCGGCATTGCCGAATCGGTGCCCGACGGTCCGCCCGAAGGAACGCAATGTTTTGCCTGGGTATTCAAGGGCAAGAACGGCGTTGGACGCGTTTTTTCCAAGACGCACGTTTTTCATGGCACACGTAATGAAGTGCGGGCGGCCAGTGCTGATTTTGCGCTGCTCGAGATGGTAAGACTTCACCAAGGCCTGCGTGGAGAGCCGCCGCACAACGAGCGGCCCGCGGCAACCGGAGGGGAATGGGACATTCTGCCGAACTGGGGCTGAAGCGGCCTGATCGTCCGGAACCTGATCAAGACCTCGCCCGTCCTATTGATCCCAAAACACCAACCTAGGAACAGATTCATGACCAAATTTGCAAAAGCCACCGAAGCCAAATATCACGACGGCTACATACGCTTTAACTGGAAACACGAAGGCGAAGACCGCAGCTTCGAAATTTCCGACGAGGCGTTGGTACAAGGGTTCGGCGCGCGGGACACCACGGCAAGTGAACTGCTGGATGCGTTCGAACGAGGACGCGAACAGATCAGCCGGGCTGTGGAGCAATCACTGAATACGCCGACTGATGGCGTCACCGAACTGGGCAGTGGCGACTTTTCGCAGCGCACTGAAAATCAAGGAGGCTCCCATGAAAAAATGTGATTCTTGCGGCAATGAATATGATAAATGCTTCGAACTGAGCATTCAGGGAAGAACCTATACCTTCGACAGTTTCGAATGTGCCATTTACAAGGCCGCGCCGCGGTGCGAGCATTGCGGCGTGTCGCAAATCATTTGCCCTGTTTTCCTTGCGCCTTCGCCTTTAGGAGATCATCCTCGGTCAATATAGCTTGGTCGGGGTCCCCAGTGGATTCGTCGCAGGTGGCAAACCTCAACTTTTCCATATAAGGCGTGGGCTTGCTGCGTCGGTAATCCAGAAATTCCTTGCCATAATAGGCGCGGGCTTCCTCCACAGTCTTTGCGCCTGTGACAATGTCATGCATCAGATTAATGGCCAGAAGATTCGCCTCCTCGTCATGGCAACGTGCCGACGTAAATGCAGCAGAGTGGCGAGCATGTTTCATGCCGGCCCCGGCAGGCACGGAACATGCTGCTCAACAAGCTAGATCAACCATGCAAGGAGCTCATCATGCCAGCGAAATCCAAATCCCAGCAACAGGCGGCCGGCATCGCGTTGGCGGCCAAAGAAGGCGATAAAAAGGTCAGCGAGTTGAAAGGACCTGCCAAGTCCATGTATGAATCCATGAACAAAAAGGAACTGCATGACTTGGCCGCGACGAAGACCAGGCATAAGCCGGATCACAAGTCAGACAAAAAATAGCCACCAGCTCAAGCACTGGATGCTTTAAAGCTCCACCCGTGACTACATGGGAAGGTCAAAGAGCGCGCTTCTGATAAGTTGCCAGGACTCAAAGTCAGGCGCGCAGATAAGCCCGCCCGTAAGGCGGTCGGGCCGATATGGCGACCCATCAAGCTGCGCACTGTAGCCCCCGGCCTCTTTATGCAGGAGCCAGCCCGCCGCATGGTCCCATGGCATCAGCTTGTTATAGACCAGAACATGGCAATGACCTGCCGCGGCCATCCTGTATTCCTGCGCGGCACTGCGCATCCAGAAACTCATGCCCATCCTGGGCAGATTTCTGGCCACGATAGAGCGCGTGGGTTCGGGAAGAAAGCCTGAACCCGCCACGCCATGCATCTGCGGCACGGGCACCGGATCGGCTACCTTCAGGCTCCTATCCAATAGATCTTCTCCTTGGCGCCAGGCACCCACGCCGCGAACCGCGTAGGAAGTATCCCGGCATACAGGATCGTGAATGACTCCCATGACAATCTCGCCTCGTACCGTAGCTGCGACCATGACTCCAAATAAAGGGATGCCAGAAGAAAAGTTCTTGGTTCCATCGATGGGATCGATGATGAATGCGAGATCTGCTGTGGCGATCTGTGTCAGCAGTTCAGGCTTGCGCCCTGCCGCCTCTTCGCCAATGATGGCCGCAGCCGGGAAAAGCTTGCGCAAACGGCAAGAAATTTCGCGCTCCGCCGCCTCGTCGGCATCGGTAACCACATCAAATATTGATGTTTTTTCCCGTGTGCTGTTGACCACAGCCCCGGTAAAGCGCGGCATGATCTCGGTGCGCCCGACATCGGCCAGGATTTCTCCCACCATCAGCGCGTCGTTGCGAGTGAATACTTTCATGTGTTGCAGCCCTATGCCGGTCTAATTCTAAAGCGCGCCACACACCCTCAGGGCTTCGCTGTTTTGCTTTCGGGTGCGCTCGACCAGAAAATCCAGAAAAACGCGTGATCGTCTCGGCACGAACTTGCGACTTGGCAACGCCGCATACATTGCCAGCTGTCCGGTAATCCACGGATTAAGCACCCGGATCAATTGACCGCCAGTCAGGTAGGGCGCCACGACATCCAGCGATATAGACGTGATGCCCGCCCCATCCAGCGCTGCGCGAAGCAAGGTATCGGTATGGTTGGCTATAAGAACGGGATCGGCATTCGTTTCAAGCACCTGCTCCGGATCGGACGCGCGCCACATGCGCCAGGGGCGCAGCGGCCCCTCGGGGCGCCTCAGGCGCAAGCTGTCATGCCGGGCGAGATCCTGCGGCGTCGCCGGCATTCCCCTGCGTTTCACGTAGTCTGGCGATGCAACCAGGATGGCATCGGACTCGACCACTTTGCGCGCGACGATATCCGCATTGAAGCTGGCGTCGGTACCCAGCAAAGTGATGTCGTAATCTTCAATGGGCGGATCCCGGCGCGTTTCGACGTCCATGTCGACCACAATGCCGGGATGGCGCTGGCGGAACGACGACAGCAAAGGAGCAATCACATAGCTTGCCAGCACGGGCTCCGTGTGCACGCGCAGGCGGCCGGCCAGCTCGACGGTATGCGCGCTGGCTATGGCGTCGGCCTCGGCCACGTCCTGCAGAATCTGCCTGATGCTCGCAAGGTAAGCCTCGCCGGCCTCTGTCAATGACACCCGCCGCGTGGTGCGCTGGAACAATCGCGTGCCCAGGTGCGTCTCGAGCTCGGCAACCACACGCGTTACGACCGGCGGCGACATGTCCATGGCGCGAGCCGCCGCGGCAAAACCGCTCTCGTCGGCTACCTTTTCAAAAACCCGCATGCAAAGCAAGTGATCCACAATGGCTCCCAGACCCATGAATTATTCCATTTTCAAGAATAGTATATGCCAGGCTTAACCATTTCTTCACTCATCAGGAAACTTTAAAGAGCGAATTCAATCATTCCCGTACCGATCCGGTACATTTCCTGCAGATATGGATTGCACCCAATGTCCAGGGCATCGCACCGGACTACGAAGTGATCGATGCGCATATGTCCATGTTGCACGCGGGAACCTTACCGTGAACGGCGAGGCCTTGAAGGCTGGGGACGCCATAAAGCTGGTGAACGAGCCGCGCATCCGGGCATGGAACGCCAGCAACGCCGAAATCCTGCTGTTCGACCTGCCGCGGCAGGCCTAAAGGCCTTCACCTTTACAGATTGCCCGCCACGTTTGCACGTGCGTCATGCAGCTTCTTATAGCTGTCTATCAGACGTTGGTGCCTGTCCAGACCTTCCAGCTTCATGCTGCTTGGGGTCAGACCGAAAAAACGAACGCTTCCGTCCAAGGCGCCCAGAACCGCGTCCATGCGGGTGTTGCCGTACATCCGGCGGAAGTTCACGACGTAGTCGTCCAGCTCCAGCTCGTCATCAAGAACCACCTCGAGCACTACATTCAAGGCCTGATAGAACAATCCGCGCTCGACCGTATTGTCGTTGTATTGCAGGAAGGCTCCTACCAGCTCCTGTGCTTCTTCAAACTGCCGCAAGGCAAGATGAATCAGCAACTTCAACTCAAGAACGGTGAGCTGCCCCCAGTCGGTATTCTCGTCAAATTCTATGCCGATCAACGTGGCAATATCGGAATGGTCGTCCAGCTCATTTTCGTCCAGACGCTCAAGCAGTGCCGCCAGGCCCGCGTCGTTCAGGCGATGCAGGTTCAGGATATCCTCACGGAACAACAGCGCCTTATTGGTGTTGTCCCAGATCAGATCATCTATGGGGTAGATTTCCGAATAGTCAGGTACCAGAATACGGCATGCCACGGCACCCAATTGGTCATACACAGCCATGTATACCTCTTTACCCATCCCTTCCAGCAGGCCGAGCAAGGTTGATGCTTCTTGGGCGTTTGAATTTTCACCATGGCCGGAAAAATCCCATTCAACAAACTGGAAATCTGCCTTGGCGCTGAAAAATCGCCACGACACCACGCCGCTGGAATCTATGAAGTGCTCGACGAAATTATTGGGCTCAGTCACCGAGCCGCTGACAAAGGTAGGCTGAGGCAGGTCGTTCAGGCCTTCGAAACTGCGGCCCTGCAGCAGCTCCGTCAGGCTGCGCTCCAGCGCCACCTCAAAGCTTGGATGGGCGCCGAACGAAGCAAAGACACCACCCGTACGAGGGTTCATCAAGGTTACGCACATGACCGGATAAATGCCGCCCAACGAGGCGTCTTTCACCAACACCGGAAATCCCTGTTCTTCCAACGCCTGAATGCCGGCCAGGATGGCCGGATATTTTGCCAGCACCTCTTGTGGCACATCAGGCAAGGCCATTTCACCTTCCAGAATTTCGCGCTTGACCGCACGCTCGAATATCTCGGACAGGCTTTGCACTTGCGCCTCGGCCAGAGTATTGCCGGCGCTCATGCCATTGCTGACGAATAGATTTTCAACCAGATTGGACGGAAAATACACCACCTCGCCGTCTGAATGACGCACAAACGGCAGCGAACAGATGCCGCGCTGCATATTGCCGGAGTTGGTGTCGTACAGATGCGAAGCCAACAGCTCGCCGTCGGCGTTATAAATCTCCAGGCAATACTCGTCCAGAATCTCGGCAGGCAGCGCGTCATCTGGACCAGGCTTGAACCAGCGCTCGTTCGGATAATGAACAAACTGCGCGTCAGCTATGTCGTTGCCCAAAAATACGCCGCCATAGAAATAATTGCAATTCAGACGCTCGATGAACTCACCCAACGCAGACGCCAACGCACTTTCCTTGGTCGCCCCTTTGCCATTGGTGTAACACATTGGAGAATGCGCATCGCGGATATGCAGCGACCACACATTAGGCACGATATTGCGCCACGAGGCGATCTCGATCTTCATGCCCAGGCCCGCCAATAGCCCCGACATATTTGAGATGGTCTGCTCCAGCGGCAGATCTTTGCCCGCAATATAAGTACAGGCATCGTCGTCTGGCTTCAAAGTCAGCAGGGACTGCGCGTCCGCGTCCAGGTTCTCGACCTCTTCAATGACGAACTCGGGCCCGGTCTGCACCACTTTCTTGACCGTGCACCGCTCAATGGAGCGCAAAATACCCCGACGGTCGACTTCGGAGATATCAGACGGCAACTCAACCTGAATCTTGAAAATCTGCTGATAGCGGTTTTCGGGATCGACGATATTGTTTTGCGACAGGCGGATGTTCTCGGTAGGGATATTGCGAGTCACGCAGTACAACTTCACGAAATATGCCGCACACAAGGCCGATGACGCCAGAAAATAATCGAAGGGGCCAGGCGCCGAGCCATCGCCCTTGTAACGGACGGGCTGGTCGGCCACCACCGTGAAGTCGTCAAACTTGGCTTCAAGGCGTAGCTTATCGAGAAAATTGACTTTGATTTCCATGGCGGGAACTTTAAAAAATGGTGCTTGAAAAAAGCCTGGCTCCAGGCTCGGTGGCTACTGATCGCGTATGCGCACCGTCAGGCTTTGCGCCGCCGTCCCCACGGGACCGTGGATGTCGCTCAAAACCGAAAATGTTTCACCCAGCCCTGTCGGGCCGAAACTGACTCGCGTGTCAAAGCCCACCCAGCCGGCTTCCGGCTCACGCGTGAAATGGATGGTCAAGTCGACGTTGGCGAAAAACACTTCGTTGGGGTTCGCTCGCACCACAAGACCATTGGCGGCATCGATCAGCTTCAAAAAGCCGGCGACGGGGGGATCGATTTCCCCGTGTACCAGTGGATAAGGGGTGCGCAACCAGCTCTGCCCCCGCCCGGGGCGCGCGTCGGCCCCTTGCCTGGCTTCCAGCGAAGCAATGAACCCACCGTCCCAGATCCTGGAAAACATCAACGGCGGCAAGGCGTCGGGCGGTGGCAGCGGCGTCCACTCGGCACCCTGCACCTGTGCCGTGTCGCTGGCCATCAGGCGCCAGATCCGGGCCTGGATACTGATCTGATCGCCGTGGCACATGCTGGCCTCTATCAATTCTATCGAACGTCCTGGCCGCAACACTCTGACATCGATGGTGAACGAGCCAGAATGGATGACCCCCAGAACGTCGAACGAAACACGGGACACCAGTTTGTCGCTGGGCAGCCGGCGCTCCACTTCGGCCAGCACCAGGCCAGCGGCTGCGGACAGGTGCTGCTCGCCAGGCTGCCAGGCACCCTGGCAGTGCAATGTGGACGAAAACCGGGTTTCCCCGGTGCGCACATAAAAGGCATCCGGATAGCGTTCGCCATCGTGGCCAAGATGTAGATTTTCGGAATTAGGCATGCGCAAGAGTATACGGGAGCCAGCCACCTGCTCTCAACGCGTTTTCGTTAAACTGACGCTTTGCGCACCTTTATGCGCCCTGCCGCAAGTCGGCGTTTTATCCAGTTCCCATGTCAAACACCCACGAAATTCGCCCCGGTCAGTCCATAGAACTGCTGAAAGCCCTGCATATCCTGACCCGCGACGGCAAGATGAACCAGGACAGCCGCCGTAAATTGAAGCAGGTTTATCACTTGTTCCAGTTTATTGAACCGTTGCTGAAAGACGTCAAGGAAAACCGCAGTGCCGTCACCCTGGTGGATCATGGCGCGGGCAAGTCCTATCTGGGATTCATTCTGTACGACCTGTTCTTCAAGGACTTAAACGACGCTTCGCACATATACGGAATCGAGACACGGGAAGAGCTGGTCAAGACTTCGCAGGAACTGGCTGCGCGGCTGGGCTTTGGCGGCATGTCGTTCCTGAATCTGTCCGTGGCCGATTCCATAAGCTCCGACAAGCTGCCTGCCGTCGTCGACATCGTGACGGCCCTGCATGCGTGCAATACCGCTACCGACGACGCCATTCACTTTGCATTGAAGAAACAGGCCAGACATATTGTGGTGGTGCCCTGCTGTCAGGCAGAGGTTGCATCCATTCTGCGAAAGAACAAGGGCAAGGCCCTGGCTGATCCGCTGGCGGAGATCTGGCGTCATCCCTTGCATACCCGGGAATTCGGAAGCCAGATCACGAATGTGCTGCGGTGCCTGCAACTGGAAGCACACGGGTATCAGGTCAGCGTGACGGAGCTGGTGGGCTGGGAACATTCAATGAAGAATGAACTGATCATTGCTCAGTACAAGGACCTGCCGCGAAAAAAACCCGCTGAAAGGTTGACGGAAATGCTCGAGCGCATTGGCTTGCAGCAGCTGAAGGACAGGTTTTTCGTACCCGACCTTGTCTTAACTGCCGGCAAAGGCGCCCCGACGGCCTGATCAGGGCACCGCGATCGGTCTGCGGGGCGCTGCAAGCAGCGTGCGGGCCGATAGACTAAAATCAATCGCCCGATTTGCGGGCATTTTGTTTATTTACGCTTCATACAAGCGGAGCTTGCAGCATATGGCCGTTTTTACCTCCGTCAGCGAACATGACGCACAGAAATTACTGACAGCCTACGCGCTAGGCGAACTCGTGTCCCTGCGCGGCATTACGGCCGGCATAGAAAACACCAATTATTTCCTGACGACCACCCAGGGTGAGTACGTCCTGACCCTGTTTGAAGTGCTTACCCAGGAACAGCTACCTTTCTATATAGAGCTGATGCACCATCTGGCCACGCACGGTGTTCCCGTTCCCGAGCCCCAGACCCTGAACGACGGCACCCGTCTGACACGCCTGCATGGCAAGCCTTGCGCCATCGTCAGCCGTCTGTCGGGCGGCTACGAGCCCGACCCCAGTGCCGCACACTGCGCACTGGCGGGCCACACCCTGGCCCGCGCCCACCTGGCTGGCCAAAGCTTCGGCATCAGGCAACCCAATCTGCGCGGTCTTTCATGGTGGCAGGAAAATATACCCAAGGTGCTTCCCTTTTTGTCTGCATCGCAAGCACAGCTGATTACGCAAGTGCTGCAAGAGCAGGCACGCTTTGCCGACACCGATACCTATCGTGCCTTGCCCTTCGGGCCTGCGCACTGCGATCTATTTCGCGACAACGTTCTGTTCGATGGCACTTTCGACATGCCCCGCATGGGCGGTATCATTGATTTCTATTTCGCCGGCTGCGATACTTGGCTGTTTGATGTTGCGGTCAGCGTGAACGACTGGTGCATAGAACGCAACACCGGCGCGCTTCAGCACGACAAGCTGCAGGCCTGGCTTCAAGCCTACGCCAGCGTCAGGCCCTTCACCAATGAAGAGAAACTCGCCTGGCCGGTGCTGCTGCAAGCGGCCGCCTTGCGCTTCTGGGTATCGCGACTCTATGATTTTTATCTGCCCAGGCCTGCCCAGACGCTCAAGCCACACGACCCGCGTCACTTCGAGCGCATACTGCAGGCACGCCGCAACACGCCTGCACCGGCCCTTTAGCAACCTGGATTCACCATGCAAGCAGCTACCCTTCCCATTACAGCCGGCTGGCTCTGGATACAGAACGGCTTCCAGCTTTTCAAGCGCCAGCCCATGGCCATGTTCTTCTGGAGCCTGATGACGGGATTCCTGATCACCGTCAGCTACCTGATACCGCTATTCGGGCAGATGCTACTGATTGCCGCCACCCCCATACTGACTTTCATCACACTGTCGGCCTGCCGCAATATAGCTAACGGCAAACCCATGCTGCTGACCATGTGGCTGGAGCCCCTACGCGAACAGGCCACCCGCCGGCGACTGCTGGCCCTGGGCCTGGCCTACCTGATCTTCTGCCTGGCGGGCGGATTCTTTGCCACACTGCCCTTCCTGGACAGCCTGATGAGCGCCATCGACGTGAACGGCGCCCTCGATGAAACCGCGCTGATCACCGCCATGCGCGGACCCTTCATTACCTTCGCACTGTTGTATGTAGTCATATCCGCGTTGTTCTGGCACGCACCGGCCCTGATAGGCTGGCACCACATCAAGATGTCGCAAGCCTTGTTCTTTTCCATGGTGGCCTGCTGGCGCAACAAACTGCCCTTTCTGGTCTATGGCGCCAGCTGGGCGGCCATCTTCTTTGCCATACAAATGGCGGGCTCGTTCATTACCGCAATGGGCATATCACCCGGAGCCGTGCAAATCCTGCTGACACCCGTGAACATCATTGTGGCCGCCGTACTGTATTGCAGCTTCTACCCTGCCTACCACAGCGTATTCGGCGCCAACTACGCGACGGAAAGCTAAAGCTCGGGGTGGCGCGCCAATCCCGGCAAGGCGGCACGCAGCATTTGTTCGGTCACCTGTTCAGCGCTCAGACGCCCATCCGGCCGGTACCAGCGCACGGTAAAGTTCATGCCGCCCAGAACATGCTTGCGTATGATCGCGGGGTCGCCTTGCAGCAGTCCCTGGGCCACAGCTTCATTGATGGTCCGATTCCATAATTGTTCGTAGGCCGTGCTTAATTGCTGGATCTGTGCACGTGCCTGGGGCGTAAGACTGCGCCACTCGTAAATCATGGCGTGCATGGCGTCGCCACCCACGCCATTGATCAGGCTGGACATGTGCAGCCGAAACAATCCCTCGAGTCGTTCAGCCGGCTGCTCATGACGCGCCATCAGTGCCTGCCCTTCATCTATCACCGACTGGATGCCGTTGGCCATGACGGCAAGCAGTATTTCTTCTTTATTGCGAAAGTAGTGGAACAGGCTGCCCGAGCGCAAACCCACTGCCTCGGCCAGTTCGCGAACAGTGGTGCGCTCATAGCCGTTAAGCCGGAACAGGCGCGCTGCAACCAAAATGAGCTCGGTGCGACGGCTTTCCTCGGCTGGCGTTGCCGCTTCGCGCGAACCGGCAGTCGCCGTCATGCGTACAAAGCCTCGATCTGCTCGGCGTAGCCCTTGTACACGCTGGCCCGCCGCACTTTCATGGTGGCCGTCACCTCGCCGTCATCATGGTCAAGCTCTTTGGTCAGCAGATGAAAACGCCGTATATGCGATACCTGGGCCAATTGCGCATTGGCGGCGTCCACAGCCTCTTGCACCAACTGACGCACATCGGGATGCTCGGCCAGAGAGCGAAAATGCGTGAAGGCTATTCCTTGGGATTCGGCCCATTTCGCCACGGTGTCGAACTCAATCTGTATCAGCGCCGACACGTACTTGCGGCCCTCGGCGATCACGATGCATTCCTTGATGTAGGCGCTGGCCTTGACCTTGTTCTCTATTTCAGACGGTGTCAGATTCTTGCCACCAGCCGTAATCATGATGTCTTTCAGGCGGTCCACAATACGCAGCATGCCACCCTCGTGCGCCACCACATCGCCGGTTTTAAGCCAGCCATCGAGTAGTACCGCCTGTGTCTGGTCGGGGTCTTTGTAATAGCCCGCAAACACCATCTCGCCGCGCACCAGCAGTTCATCGTGTTCGCCCAGCTTATACTCAACACCCAATATGGGTTCGCCCACCGTGCCCGCCAAATAGCGGTCGGGATGCTGGCCCAATATCATGCCGCTGCTCTCGGTCAATCCGTAGACCTCGACCAGGGGCAACCCCATGGTTCTGAAGTAGTTCACGATATCGGTGGGAATGGGCGCCGCGCCTGTCAGTGCCACCTTGGCACGGCGCAAGCCTATGAAGTTGAGCATGGCACGTAAAATCAGCCAGTACCAGAAGGCATAGATGATTTTTTCCGCCAGCGTACGCTGAGGCGCTGCTTTACTGGCAAAGGGCGCGCAGGCCCGCATGGCGCGCCGATAACAGCCCTGCACCCAGGGATGCGCTTCCTGCATCTTGATCGTAATCGAGGCATGCAGTTTCTCCCAGATACGCGGCACACCCAGGAACAGGGTGGGCGCCACTTCGCGCAAGTCTTCCTGAACAGTGCGTATGGACTCGCCGAAGTTCACCTGCGCACCCGAATAAATCGGCACAAAGGTGGTGAGCATCTGTTCAGCCACATGACATAGCGGCAAATACGAAAGATGTGAATCGCTGCCATCCAGGCCCAGCCTTTCCATGATGCCCGGCGCTACCCCACGCATATTGGCATAAGTAATCATGGCGCCCTTGGGCTTGCCGGTGGAACCCGAGGTGTAGATCATCAGACCCACATCGTTTAACGTCTGACGGGCCAGTGCATCGTCAATAATCGCCATCGCCTGGGCATAGGCCTTTGCACCCACGGCTTCGAGCTCGGCGAAGGTGGATATGAGCTGACGCTCATCGCCGCTATAGCTGCCCAGGCCTTTGGTCTCGATCAGGACGATGTGCCGCAAACTGGGCAGTTCATGACGCCGTTCCAGCACCTTTTCCAGCTGCTCCTGATCTTCACATACAACCACTTCGACATCGGCATGGTCAAGCACATAGGCAGTTTCCGCAGCCGGGCTGGTGGGGTACAAGCCCACCGTCACGGCGCCTATGGTTCCAGCACCGAGCTGGCTCAGCACCCATTCAATGCGATTCTCGGACAGTACGCCCACGCGGCCACCCGCAGACACATCCAAGGCATTCAGCCCCATGCCGACATGGCAGGCCCTTTGCCAGTATTCAAGCCAGGTATAAGGGCGCCAGATGCCGAAATCCTTCTGCCGTATGGCAATGCGCCCGGGAATCTGCGAGGCCTGCTGACGCAGCATTTGCGGCATGGTCAGCTCGGGTAGGCCGGAGTCAAACGACGACATGCCCTTGCCCCTTAAGAAAGCCAGCGCTTTCTGCGCTTGTAGTGCTTGATATTGCGGAAGCTGCGCGTCTCGCCGCTGCCGCCCACCCCCAGGTAGAACTCGCGCACATCGGGGTCTTGCGCCAGCTTTTCCGCCGTGCCATCTATCATGACCTTACCTGTTTCCATGATGTAGCCATAGTGCGCAATCGCCAATGCAACCGAGGCGTTCTGCTCGACCAGCAGCATTGCGGTTTCCTGTTCGCGATTAATGCGCGCAATAATCGTGAAAATACTTTCAACCAGCATGGGCGACAGGCCCAAAGAGGGTTCATCGAGCAGCATCAGCCGTGGACGGGCCAACAGCGCCCGGCCTATGGCCAGCATTTGCTGCTCGCCTCCGGACAAATAACCTGCCAGGCCACGCCTTCGCTCGTGCAGCCTGGGAAAATATTCGTAGACCAGATCGAAATCGCTGCGCGATACGCGCCTGCCCGACACCGCGTAAGTAGCCGCGATCAGATTCTCTTCGACGGTAAGATCCTCGAAAACGCGGCGGCCTTCCATCACATGGCTCATGCCGCTGCGCACCAGCTGCTGGGGCGCCATACGAGCGATATCGTTGCCATTGAAAGTAATCAGCCCTTGGACCAGCTCGCCATTTTCCAGCGACAGCAAGCGGGAAATCGCCTTGAGTGTTGTTGATTTTCCGGCGCCGTTACTGCCCAGCAAGGCCACGACCTGCCCTGCCGGAACCGACAGCGACAGGCCGCGCAACACCTGCACGACCTTGTTGTAGACCACCTCGATATTGTTGATATCAAGCACCAGCGCCGTGCCCTGTGCAACAGCAGGCTGCGGTGACGACGACAGGGATGGTGCAGTTGCGCTGGTCATGGGGCTGCCTTAATCAAGCACTATCCAGTCGGACGCCGGCACCATCTTCTTCTGGCTATAGTCCGCACGATAAATGCGACCCACCGGCAGGGAATTGCCCTTGACGCTGATGGGTACACCGATGATGCCGCCGGTATCGAAATCCTTGATGGTCTGCAGGCTGGCTTTCATGTTCGCCGAAGTCAGATCCTTACCATCGGCCAGCGTGCGCTTGACCGCCTCGGTCATCAGCATGCCGGCCAGGAAACCTTGCATATAGGCAGTGCTCTGGTATTCGGGACGCATCTCGCGGATTTTCTTCATCATGGGCGCATCGCCCTCTTCGTCATAGTAATAACGGAAAGGCATCACACCCATGAAGCCGTCGGCATTCTCGCCCATCTTCATGACGGTGGAATTGTCCATGGTCCAGAACGTGCCCATATAGCGGGTCTTCAGGCCCATTTGCCGGCCCTGGCCCACGAATTCAGGTATGGGCGCCAGCACATAGCCGTGGAATATCGTGTAGTCGGGATTGGCGCGACGCAGTTTCAAGACTTCGGTGGATACGTCCACGCTGCCCGGAGCCGTCATGATTTCAGCCGCAACATCCAGGCCCAGGCTTTTGGCCACCTCGCGCGATTCATCGATGGGATCGCGACCGAACTCGGTATCGGAGTACACAAAGGCCACTTTTGCGCCCGGCTTCTCCTTGGCAATATAGCGCAGCAGAATACCGAACATCTCGGTGTAATCGGGCCCCACCAGGAACTGCGCCGGGAATTTTTCAGGGTCGTTGATCTCGGTTGCAAACGACGCCCCCGTCATCAGGATATTGCCCATGCGATCCAGCTCGGGATTGATGGTCTTGGAAAAGGCCGTGGAATCGCCGTAATACAGATTCACCTTGTTCTGGCTGGTGATCTTCTTGAACGCCGCCACTGAAACGTCGACCTTGTAGGCCGTATCTTCAGGCACATAACGGACCTGCCTGCCATCAATGCCCCCTGCTTCGTTAAGCATCTTTACGTAGTCGCCCAGGCCGGCATGAATACCAACGCCTGCAAAGGCAAATACACCGCTCATGGGAATGGAACCGCCGATCACGATATCGTCTTTTTGCTGCGCCAGCGCCCCACCCCCAACCGCCATGCCGGCAGCCAGGGTTAAAGGCAAAGCCAGCCGCCTGACCAGGCTGGGCAAGGAAAGCGTACGAGTCATGGTTGTCTCCTGGTGTTAGAAACGTTGTGCATCAATCAGCCCGCCGCTCAGTTACGGAAAGGCCACAGGTGAAAAAAGCGCCGTACCCGCCGCCACATCTCGGCCAGGCCCTGGGGTTCAAAAATCAAAAACACGACAATCAGCAGACCAAAAACGATGGTGCGTACCGGCGACACGAAGCGCAAGGTATCGCCATCGAAAGGAAGCGATCCTATGACCACGCGCAGAATCTCGGGCACCATGGTCATGAAGACGGCGCCCAGTATGGCGCCCAGTATCGACCCCATACCACCGACAATGATTGCGGCCAGGAAGAAAATGGACAGAATCAGCGGAAAGCTTTCGGGCGTGACCACACGAAAGAAATAGGCCCACAAGCCACCGGCCACGCCGGCGTAGAAAGAAGAAAGCCCGAAGGACAACAGCTTGTAGCGCAGCAACGGTATGCCCAGCACCTCGGCCGAGATATCCCGGTCTCGTATGGCAATGAAGGCGCGCCCTATGCGCGTGCGGAACAGATTGGCGGCGCCCACCACCATCAGTATGGTGACCGGCACTATCAGCCAATAAATCTTGAACGACGTATCGAGCGCCACTCCAAAAAATGATGGTGGAGGCACGGTCATACCGCCCGAACCTCCGGTGAAACTCAGGTTGCCAAAAATAAAATGCACGATGAACGACGCGGCAATGGTCACAATGGCCAGATACAGCCCTTTCACGCGCAAGGAAGGAATGCCAACAACCAGTCCGCCCAACATCGCCACCACACCCGCAACGACAAGGTTGAGCAGGAACGGTGTGCCGTAACGCTGCTCAAGCACAGCCACCGTATAGGCGCCCAGACCCATGAATGCGGCCTGCCCAAGACTGACTAGACCGGTATAGCCGGTAAGTATGTTCAAGCCGGTTGCGCTGGCGGTATGTATGGCCACCAGACACGCCAGGTACAGCCAATAGTCATTGGCCAGAAATGGGTATGCCACCAGGGCCAGGCCAAACAATGCCATCCACACACGCTGCGTGGCCGTGTCAAACAAGGCCTCATCGGCAATATAGTTCTGCTTGGCGGTTGCTATGCGCATGCTCAGAGCCTTTCAATTTCGCGAGTGCCAAACAAGCCATAAGGCCGCAGCATCAGTACCACCACCAGCACGATAAAGGTGACCAGCAACTTGTACTCACCTCCCAGATAAGCACTGGCCCAGGCCTCGAGCACACCAATCAACAGGCCGGCCAGCAAGGCGCCCACGACGCTGTCCAGCCCCCCGACTATGACCACGACCAGCACGGATAACCCGAATACGCCCATGGACGACGACAGCCCGCCAATGGCACCCACGACAATCCCGGCCACGGCAGCCAATGCCGCGCTGCTGACCCAGGCCAGTGAAAACACACGGGGCACATTAATGCCCATGGAATACGCGGCACCCTGATCGGAAGCCGTGGCACGCAAGGCCACCCCGCCGCGCCAGTATCGGAATATAGCAACCACTATGGCCACCAGAGCCACCGCGATCCAGAACCCGTAGAACACCTTGGAAGAGATAAAGGCTTCACCCACAAAGATGGGCTCGGTAGGCATGAACTCGGGCAGACGGCGTTGATCGGCAGTCCATATGAGCTCGACCAGCCCCACCATGATGGAGCCCAGCCCGACCGTGACCATGAACACGGAAATGGGAGATTCACCCAGCATGGGACGTATGGCCAGGCGCTCTATCACGCCGCCCATGACGCCGCTGCAAAAAATGGCCAGCACCACGGCCAGCCATATCGGCCACTGCAGGCCCGACGCAAACGCAAAGAAAATATAGGCGCCCATCATCAGCATTTCGCCTATGGCCAGGTTCACGACGCGCGTGGCCTTGTACACAATCACGAAAGCCAGCCCAGCCAGTGCGTACAGGCCTCCGCTGCCAATACCGGCCAGCGTCACTTCAAACAGGAAAAGCCAGTCTGTCATGCCACCTTTTCCTGTTCAGACCCACGCAAGCGGCGACGCAAGTCGGAGACATCGCCCGCACCCAGATAGGCCTGGATGACATCTGGGTTGGTCTGTACCTGCTCGGGCGAGCCATCGGCAATCACCTGCCCGAAATTAAGCACGACCACATGATCGGACAAGTCCATGACCAGGCCCATATCGTGCTCGACCATCAGCACCGTAACGCCCCACTCATTGCGAACATCAAGAATGAAACGCGCCATATCTTCGGTTTCTTCCCGGTTCATGCCCGCCACGGGCTCGTCCAGCATGATGACCTGTGGCTGCATTGCCAACGCCCGCGCCATTTCCACCCGCTTTTGCAAACCATAGGGCAAGGCCGCCACCGAGGCATGGCGTATGTGATCAATTTCAAGAAAATCGATAATGCGCTCTTCAATGTCGGCCCGCAAAGCGACTTCTTCGCGCCGGGCCGCACCCAGATAGAACATGCCCTGAAAGATATTGGTTTTAAGATGGCAATGTCGGCCAAGCTTGATGTTGTCCAGTACCGACATACCGCGAAACAAGGCAATATTCTGGAAGCTGCGCGCCAGACCCAGCTTGGCACGTTGCGGCGCCGGCAGGCGGGAAATATCGCGCCCCTTGAACCTGACCACACCCTGGCTGGGTCGGTAGAAACCTGAAATCGTATTGAACAAAGACGTTTTGCCCGCGCCATTGGGGCCTATCACCGTGGTGATGGAACCAGGCTGTACGCTAAAGCCGACGCCATTCAGCGCCTTGACCCCGCCGAAAGCCAGCGTCAGCCCCTCTACCTGCAAGATAGGATTGCCAACCGCCACATTTGTCTCCGTTCCTGGCAAGGGGCCAGCCCCCCGCTCCGCTTGTCGGTTGTTATATTTTATGGACCGAGCAAGCGCTTGGTTGAACAATGCAGCACACGGCTCAGGAAGGCAATATCGGATTTACCCTGATGCCAGGGCAGCGCGTATGGCATGGAGCCCACGAGGCAGCTCATGCTTTACGGCTCGCCATAGCCATCAGATCCGTCACGCCATAGTCGTATCCCAACTGTGTAAGCATGGCGGTTATTTGCCCTCGATGATGAGTCTGATGATTGAACAAGTGCTGCAGAATAAGCCCTGTTGTGGCGGTATTCTGCTTGTGAGCAACAACTGAATGATAGTCAATGGACGCTGCAATTGCTTCAGGAGTCAGCCTTTTCACCAAGTGTTCAATATCGATATCTGTCTGCTTGCGCGCCTGGGCAAGCGGCGGGAAATCTGCATACAGCACCTGGTCCAGGGACTTGACCGCAAAAGGTTGTCCGGTAAGTCGGCCCAGCCAGACTTTGTCTGCCAGCAGAATGTGATTGAGCGTTCCATGAATACTACGAAAGAAGGTCTTCATGTCCAGCTTGAGCTCATCCTCGCTCAAGCGTGAACAGACGTCATACAGCGTCTCGTTCATCCAGCGGTTGTAAAGTGCAAATCTCAAGTACATGTCGAGGCTGTCCATCTTGTCTCCTTCTTGCTTGCTTGGTTGGCGTTCAGTATTTCACCTATGGCTTTGCCTATCTGTTGCACTGCCCATTCGGTCCGGGAATTAAAAACTGCAGCGTGGCTAAGCCGCATGCAATTCCTGTACTTGCCCGTAGCCGAAAAGATGTTGCCGTGAGCAATGACAATTCCATTCTCGCGCAGCATACCGTCCAGCGCATGTGTGTCGAATGCTTCGGGCAGTTCAATCCATAAGGTAAACCCGCCCTGCGGCTGACTGATACGGGTTTCCTTGGGAAAGTAGCGCCTTACCCATTCAATCATGACATCGCGCTGACGCTGATACTGACGGCGCATTCGACGCAGATGCACCGGGTAGTGTCCCTTTTGTATGAATTCGGCGATGGCGATCTGGGGCAACGGTGCGGTAGGGCCTGAGCTGGTGTATTTCATGCGCAGCACTTTGTCAAAGTATCGTCCTGGCGCGATCCAACCCACCCTGAGGCCGGGCGCCAAGGTTTTGGAAAATGAGCTGCATAACAATACCCGTCCATCTTCATCAAGCGCCTTCAGCGCGTGCGGCCTGGGCCATCCGTAGACCAGATCGCCATAGATGTCGTCTTCGATAATTGGGACGTCAAAGCGCTGAGCCAAACGGATCAATCGTGTCCGGCTGCGCTCGGGCATGGTGTATCCCAATGGATTGCTGGCGTTCGGAATGACCTGGATAGCCTTGACGGGCCAGCGCTCAAGGGCCATTTCCAGCGCCTCCAGGCTGATGCCATGAACGGGATCAGAGGGAATCTCGAAGACCTGGACGCCTGCCTCTTTCAGGATCTGCATCATGCCGTGATAGCTGGGCGAGGCAATGGCCACGATATCACCTGGTGAACACAAGGCTCTGATGGCGCACGAGAGCGCTTCCTGACAGCCTGTCGTCACGATCAGCTCGTTGGGCGTGATTTCATAGCCTGCATCTACAGCCAGCCGACATAGCTGGTCCCTTAGCGCCGCAACCCCCTGTATGTCGTTGTAATGCAAGCTGGCAATGCCTGCATGACGGCCCTCTCGGGCTAGGGCCGTTTGCAAAGGCCGCAGGCTGGGAGTTTCAACGTCCGGCATCCCTCGGCCAAGTTGAACGGTTTCGCTATCACGTTCCAGATCCAGCAGATCTTGGACTTGGCCCCAATCAGATACGTCAGTAGGTCGAAGATTCGGTTTGCCCATGCGCGGTAGCTCCGGCATTTGTCTGGCATGCGGAACATACCAGCCCGATCGTGGCCGCGCCTCGGCCAGACCAGCCACTTCGAGCCAGCGATAGGCTTGCTGGACGGTCGTCAAGCTGACTCCATGCTCGCTGCTGAGCTCACGCACTGAAGGCAGCCGTTGGCCGGTTTCGTACAGGCCTTGTTCGATGCGACTGCCCAGGGTTTCGGCAAGAGTGAGATATCGGTTCATGAAAGACGTCCCTGATGAAAACCTAAGGTTTTAACCACTACTGTATGGCCAATTCTGTACCACAAAAAGATACAGATCTTTGATTTTTTCTTAATTCAGTTCGGTTATCCACCGTTCTGTATGGGAAAAATCGATTATGTCTGTGTATTCAGCACAGTTCCATAAAAGGTGAAGATTGATCTGCCGGCCTTTCCTGGCTGCTGAAGCATAGAAATCGCCAACTCTCAACGTGGGTTCAAGGGCTGCTCAATGAAGAACCAAACTCCTGCATCTTTGCTATCCCGATGGATGATTGTGATCTCAGGCGGAGTCCTTTTGGGTCTTTCCTTGGGGGTCAGGCATTCACAGGGTTTGCTGATGCAACCTGTCACAATGGACCAAGGCTGGACGCTGGAAACTTTTGGATTCGCCCTTGCATTGCAAAATCTCGTTTGGGGATTAACTCAGCCTTTGACCGGGCTGTTTACCGACCGTTACGGATCTGGTCGCGCGCTGCTTCTTGGAGCCCTCGCCTACGCCCTAGGGTTATATCTGATGTCCTCTACTCAGGAGCCTGCCGGCTTTATCGTCAGCAACGGCGTGCTGGTGGGCGTGGCACTGTCTGGCACAGCATTCGGAACGGTTTATGGTGCCTTGTCGAGAATTTTCGAGCCTGCGCGGCGTAGCTGGGCAATCGCTGTCGCTGGGGGCATTGGCGGACTTGGTCAGTTTTGTCTGGTCCCCTTGGTCCAGCAGCAGCTTGAACAAGGGAGTTGGCAAAGCACAGTGATGCTTTTGGGTTTGTTGTTTCTGGTGAGCTTGCCATGCGCCTGGATGCTGAGAACCCCTTCCTTGAAAATGGATGCCGGCTCTGCGAAGCAAGTTGTCGGTGCCTCCATACATCAAGCCTTACGCCATAAAGGTTTCTGGCTCTTAAATCTTGGATTTTTTGCTTGTGGCTTTCAACTTGCATTTATCGCCACCTATCTTCCTGCTTATATGCTCGGCCAGGGGTTGGGGCTTGAACAGGCGGCCACAGCGCTGGCATTGATTGCCTTGGCTAATGCCTTTGGCACCTATGTCTGCAGCCGATGCGCCGGTATATGGCGGGTAAAAAATCTGTTGGCTGGGTTGTACGCAATTCGCGCTGTCGCCATCCTGCTTTTTATTTCGACGCCAGTCACCGCGTCCGGAACTTATGCCTTTGCGTTGACCATGGGTTTTCTGTGGCTGGGAACGGCACCGATGACCAATGAACTGGTGTTACGGCTATTTGGCATACGTTATATCGCGACCTTATTCGGCATTGTGTTCCTGGGCCACCAAGTGGGCGGCTTCTTTAGCGTATGGCTGAGCGCCTGGACCTATGAACGTTTTCATACCTATGAACCACTCTGGCTCGGTGCAGCTGCCATTGGGTGTATCGCCGCAGTAGTGCATTGGCTGATCGATGACACGCCATTGTCTACGGCCGAGCAATCCGCAGCGGGCGGGGTGCGACCATGAAAAGGATGCTGTGGCGTCGTGCTTTTGTACAGATTCTGCTCGCTGGCGCCGGCGCAGTGGGGCTAGGTTGGGTGTTCCAGGCCTGGTTGGGCGCTGACATGCTGCTTGCCTTTGCGAACAGCACCTTTGGATGTGGTTGATATGAGTCCGTTTGGCAGTCGCAAGGACCTGAGGCATTTGCTCGAACTGGATGAATATCTGCTTGAAGATATGGGCTTTAACCGTAGCTCGCTGACCGCCGAATGGTACAGAACGGGGATACGTATAGAAACCAGGGCACTTCCGGCGCTCCCCGTACAGACTACGCAACAGGAATCATTGTCTCGCTTTATATCTATCGCCCTCATGAGTATCGTAATCCTGGCCTGGGGCATCAACTGGAGCGTTGGGAAAGTCGTACTGGATTATCTTCCTCCCGTTTGGGCCACCGCATTACGCACGATACCTGCCTGCGTTGCAGTATGGCTGTTGTGTGCGCTGACAGGCCAGACCAAGGTTCCCGCAAAAAGCGACATTCCCATCATTTTCAACGTTGGATTACTGCATATGGCTGCTTTCACTGTGTTGGCAACTATTGGCATGCAGTATGTACCGGCAGGAAAATCCGTTGTGCTGGCCTATACAACGCCTCTGTGGGTCTTGCCGGCGGCATGGTTGCTTCTGAACGAAGCATTGCCCAGACAACGGATATTGGGCGTGGTAATCGGTATGGCTGGCCTGGCTTTGCTGTTACAGCCCAGCGCGCTGGATTGGCATGATCCCGATATTCTGTATGGTCATGGCCTGATCCTGGGCGCTGCCTTATGTTGGGCCATTTGTATCGTGTATAACCGCGCTCATAAAAGTACAGCTTCTACATTGCAGCTTTTACCTTGGCAAATTCTCCTGGCTGCAGTCGTGCAGCTGGCGCTTGCCTTGATGCTGGAGGGCATGCCAGAAATCGAATGGAGCTGGCGACTGCTGGGGCTGTTGGCTTATGGCAGCCTCATCGGAACCGTACTTGCCTATTGGGCTATGAATAGTGTCAGTCGCCGATTGTCAGCCAGCGTTGTTTCCCTGGCATCATTAGGGGTGCCGGTAGTCGGCCTTTTTTCTTCCGCTCTTATACTTGGCGAAGCGTTGAGCACACAATTGCTAGTGGGAACCACACTGATCGTGGGCGGCGTCGTCCTGGCGATGCTAAGCAGACTAGGCAAGGAAGACTGACCCGTACCGAAAAGAAAAGCATGCGATTCCTGTTTGCGGCCGGCCTAGCGGCAGCGCAACTGTGACTATGGACACGGAGCGGGCCGGGCCGTCAGGGCAGCGCGTATGGCAAACGGATAGTCGGGACAGGCGCGGCAATAGCCAGCTGGCAGCTCCACCACGGCGGTTGCGCGGGCGCACCAAGCCAGCCGCCAAGGTCTTACATGTTGCTGATCCAGCACCTGATGATGCGCATTCAAGAACACGACGTCAATGGGGTGCGACAAACCTATCGTGTGTATGGCCTTGCACGGGGCAATATACAGGCCGGTATGCCAACGCAAGCGGCCGTAAGCATGCAAACCAAGGAGACGTGACCAGAAATCAGTGGCCTTATACAGGGTCAAATCCGGGGCACCGGCGGACTGTGGTTTTGACTTGGCGGCAAACGTCATGAGTCTGCCGCCAACAGCTTGACTACTATCGGGAAGCCAATGATCAGGAAAGTACAAGGGAAAATGCAAAAAACCATGGGAAACAGCATTTTCACGGGCGCCTCGAGCGCCAGCTTCTCAGCCCGCAAAAAACGTTCGGCCCTGCGTTGCTCTGACTGCGAACGCAGTAAAGGACCAAGACTCATGCCCAATTGATCTGCCTGTGCCAGCGCCGTCACCAGGCTTTGTACGGCGGTAAGCCCGCAACGCTCGGCTAGTTCCTGCAAAGCTTGAACACGAGGCAACCCTGCACGCATATCCGCCAGGGCATGTCTGAGCTCGGCGCGCAAAGGCCCATCGGGACCATGCTGCGCAGCCTGCTGCAAGGCGCCCTGCAGATTCAGCCCTGCTTCGACACATAAGGTGGTCATATCGAGCAAGAACGGGAATTCCCGCAACATGCGCAGTTGGCGCCGTGACACCAAACTGCGTAGCCAGTAACGGGGCCATGCCATACCGGCCACACCCGCCATCAAACATGTAAGCAATACGTATTGAGGGCTGAACAATCCAAGGACACGCAGCACCAGAACCGAAGCTGCCATCGCTACAAGGCAGCCAAGAATTTGCATGGCAACGATATGCTCGGGCAGGCACCAAGGCCCCACCCCCGCAGTCAACAGGCGCTGGCCAAGGGTATGTCGCATACGCCAAGGGATAAAAGGCTTGCACACCGGAAGCAGCGCAAGCACCCAAGGCCAGATCAAATGCAAAAACAGGTGCGCAGACATTGTGTGCCGCTGCGCCTGGTCTTGCAGCAGTGGTCGCGTAAATACCCATATCACCAGGTACAGTGATATACCAGCAGCCAGGCAACTGATCCAGAAAAGCATACGCAGCGCCTCTAGACCTGAATGGCGACTATGCGGCGTATGATCCATATGCCGACAGCCTCCATTACTGCCACAGTGACCAGCACTGCCCAACCTGCGGGAGTCTCCCACAGGGCCCTCATGGCGTCTGGATCCAGATAATGCAATACGACTGCCAGAACCGGGGGCAAGCAGGCCATGATCCAGGCCTGCATGCGTCCTTGCGAGGTCAGGGCCTGCACGCGACTCAGCAAACGCAGGCGAGCGCGCAGCGTGGAAGCTATGCTTTCCAGTGTTTCCGCCAGATTTCCACCACTTTGCGCCGCAATGGTCAGGGCAGACACCACCAACCCTGTGCCTTCGAACGGCATACGGCGGTACAGATCTGCCAATGCCTGCTCGAAGCTTATCCCCATGCGTTGCTGGCGCAGCATCAGACCAAACTCCTGTGACAACGGTGCAGGAGACTGTGCAACGATATGCCGCAAGGCAGACTGTATGCCGGCCCCCGCGCGCAAAGCGCCTGCCAGGGCCTGCAACAGATCAGGCAACTGTTCGTCGAAACGTTGCAGGCGCCGACGCCTTATCCGGCCTATGACATATTGGGGCAACAATAAGCCAGACACACCCGAAACCACTGCCATGACCACCCCACCCGTCAGACCATACACGATAGCCATCAAGAGCAGGCATATGGCCAGATTGGCCAGCCAAAGCTGCGCCGGATCTACAAACAGGAAGAATTCATCGAGGCGTTTGCTGGCCTGTTTCTGAAATGCCCGCTGATAGTGCACATAGGCCAGGCTCAGCCATTTTTGCAGGAACCAACCACAGACCCCCACCAGCACTGTTATGCCCGACAGAAAAATGAAAACTGCCATTCACTCCTCCTGCTGGTGGTCTGTGCTAGAACGCCTGTACTGGGCCAATCGCCTGTGGCGCCAACTCTGTACGCATGTCGAACAGCGCCGCCTGCAAGGCAGGCGCACCCGTCTCGTCAATGAAGCACTCGGGGATCACACCACAGCCGGTAAATGCGGGCGTTGGTCCGCGTACGTACTTAAAAAGCTCTTGCGTTTGTATACGTCCGCTTTCCATTCCGGTAATTTCAACAATGGATGTGATCAGGCGACGGCCATTACTCAGACGAGCCTGCTGGATAATGAAATGTATGCTGGCCGCAATATGCTCGCGCACGGCCAGCAAGGGCAAGTCCATGCCGGCCATCAATATCATGGTTTCCAGCCGCGCAAGCGCATCACGTGGGCTATTGGCGTGCAACGTGGTCAATGAGCCCTCATGGCCGGTATTCATTGCCGCCAACATGTCGAAAGCCTCGCCACCCCGGCACTCGCCCACCACAATACGATCAGGACGCATGCGCAAGGCATTGCGCACGAGGTCACGTATGGCAATCGTGCCGCGCCCCTCCAGGTTCGCCGGTCGCGACTCCAGAGCCACCAAGTGCGGATGATCAAGTTTGAGCTCGGCGGCATCTTCAATAGTCACGATGCGCTCGTCGCGAGGTATGCAGTTGGACAGCACATTGAGTAATGTCGTCTTGCCCGATCCCGTGCCACCCGAGACGATGAGGTTCTTCTTGCTGCGAACACTTTCAGCCAAAAACGTCTGTATTGCATCATCGAATGCCTGGAGCTGCAGCAAGTCATTCATGTTGGGACGTTTTTGTGGAAACTTGCGTATGGTCAGGCTGCTGCCACGCAACGCAACGGGGGCCAGCACGGCATTGACGCGCGAACCGTCACGCAAGCGTGCATCAACCATGGGCGAGCTTTCATCTATACGACGCCCTAACGGAGAAACGATGCGGTCTATAACTCCTAATACGGCCTGCTCACTGCTGAACACGGCAGTGTGCCGCTTTAGCTGCCCGTTAATCTCGACGAATATTTCATCATGACGATTAACCATGATTTCAGTGACAGTCTGATCAGCCAGCAAAGGCTCCAAAGGACCAAGACCTACTGCCTCGTTGACGACTTCAAGCAGCAACGCGGATCGCTCGATAGATGTCGGCAGTTCGGTATCAGTGGCGATAATTTCGCTTAGAGCGGCGCTCGCCTCGCTACGCAAGGCATCGTCGCTCATGCTGGCAATGTCTCGGCGGCGCAAGTCAAGTGCTTCAAGCAAGGCGGTGTGCAGCCGTCGTCGGTGAAACAACAGTACGCTCAACGGGCACTCTGTACTTGCCGATACAACGGCATTCACAGTGTTTAGAGCTGGTGCCGGATCGTAGTGCATTATGGGATCATGATCCGCCACCTGTTGGCCTGCGGCGTCCATCTTACTTGCAGGTAACGCAGGCTGTGCAACAGAAAAACTTTCCTCGATCTCGTTCAAACACATGAGACATGGGCCTATCAGTATTTCATCGCCCACCTGTAAAGGCCCATGTTCGGCCACACGAATGCCATTCACCAGCGTACCACTCAAGCTTCCAAAGTCTTCAATGAAAATACCCGCGGGCCGCCACTCCAAGCGGGCATGACGCTTGCCGACCCGCCAGGCCTTTAGGCGCAAATGGCTATCAGGCCCTCGCCCCACCTCAAGTGGAAGCGGAAAACTTGCCGTCCGTACCAGGCCATCTTCAAAGCGCAGCTCCAAATGCAGCATGACCTTACTCCGTAAAAAAATATTGATTTGTCCCGGTACCAGGCAGTGCGGGCGTGGATGGATTTATTTCGGATGAGGACCACTGTGAACCAGGCCCCTGCCAGGGATCCCAGGCGGCATGTTCTTTAAGCAATAAGGGCTCAGGCAGAGGCCCCAGAGACGAATTGATAACCGGCTCTTGGGGAAAAGCAGCCTGCAATACTTCTCCGCTCAACTGAACACGACGGCTCAGCCCCGGATGATCGGCAGTAACGAGTACAGGCGTGACAAATATGGCCAACTCGGTTTCATGGCGCTGGAAGCGTCTGGACTTGAACAGTTCACCCAATATAGGAATATCGCCCAGCCCCGGAACCTTATCTATATTTCGTGTGATCTCGCGTGAAAGAAAGCCTGCAAGAACCAGTGTTTGACCCGAACGCACATTAAACTCGGTTGCCGCACGTCGGGTTTTCAGCGCGGGGCCGTTGGAGACGGACATAGCGTTATCCACGGAGCTGACCTCAACCTCGATGCGAGAGCGCACCGCGCCATTACGTTCGATTTGAGGTGTAATGCGCAGTGATACACCATAAGGCTTGAATGCCGTATTGGTGTTTCCATTGGCGTCGACAGTGGAATAAGGTACCTCACCGCCTGCCAGGAACTCGGCGGTTGCGCCGCTGCGAGCCAGCAGCTGGGGCTGCGCCAAGACGACCGCAGTGCCTTGCTGAGCCATGGCGTTGATACGCGCCGACAGCAAGGCATTCACCCCGAAGTAACCGGCAGCCAAAGTTGCCGGAAATTCAATCGGCACAACGGATTCACCCGGGCGTCCGGATAGCCTTTTGCTGCCACCATCCCAGGCCAGCCCGACGCTCAGTCCACCATCTGTAGCTGTATTCCAGCGTAAACCCAGTTCCTGCAACTGTATCCGCGGAACCTCGACCACCTGCACGTCAAGCAGCACCATGCTATCCCAGCCAACCTGTCCAGTGAAGTCCAGCAACTGAGGGTAATGCTTGGCTAGCTCAGAAATGCGCTCACGGTCGGCGTCGGAAAGATCATCACCCTCGACTACCAACTTATCGCCCACTGCGGAAAGCCTTGCGTGAGGAATACGTTCCAGCACGCTGCGCAGTTCTTGCTGGATTTGCCTTAGCCCTTCGGGCGCAACCTGGATTTGATAATGCCAGCGCTGACCATCGGCCGACCATATCTGCAAGGCGGTGGAACCTTCATGACGGGCAAACACAATGACCTCTTTTTCGTCGGTTGCCACTGCATTGATGACATGCCCATCGCCCACCGCAACACGAGCTACATCAGGGATACCCAGAACCTTTACCTCGCCAACCTGCAGGCTCAGCATGACCTCTTGTGATGGCGCGGCCCTACTGTGCTGCGCCATCAGCATACAGAGCAATCCCAGCAGTGCAGCTCGCATATTCATGTTTACGATCCTATTGTGCTGCCATGTCCGGGCTGGTAACGTTGGACGACGCGCCATCCGTATGAGCCGCCTGATTCATTTGATACTTGATGGCAGCGTGCATCCACGCACTGACCAGCTCTGGCGAACTCGGTAGGTTGAACAGCCCGCTGGCCTGCGATGGCCCCGATGTTGCAGGCTTCAGCCTGGAGACACTGCGCACAGACTGGTTGCCGTAAATAATCTGCGCTTTCCTTGTGGGTAGTGGGGGATTTCGATTCACACCCAACAAGCTTGCAAGATCACCACGCACCGCCTTTTGGCTGGATGCCGTGTCTTGGGGCGGACGCAGCACTGCAGTAATAGTGCCCCCTTGCCTGGCTGCAACCAGCTTGACGGCATCTTCAGGAGAAGCGTCCAGTGTGACCGTGGCGTAGGAGCCCCTGGGCGACTGGTCAACACCTTGAACAAATTGCGTATTGGCGTCGGTCGCCAGTACCAACACCCCCTGCAGCAATGGGGCTGTGATGTGGCGGCGCTGGTATTCAAATGACACATACAGGTCTATAAGATCGCCAGGCTGCAACAAACCCGAAACAGAATTTATGGCATCAACGGGCATGGAAATGGCACGCCTGCCGGCCGATAAATGACTGGAAAAAGCGGCTTGGGCTTGTACGGTAGTATGGACTTGCAATACGGCGTCGCCACTACGTAAAGGGGCACGCAACACGGTGCCGGTAAGTTCAGTAAAGCGCCCTGGCGCCAGACTGTCGCTGGCTACTACGGCAGTAGGAAAATGACGCAAGGCCAGATGTTCCGGACCAAGACGCGTACCGGCCGGCAAGTCATAGGCCGCAACGATACGCTCTACCGTTGGGGTACGCGCCTCCGCCTCTAGTTGCTGAACTCGACCATCAATATGCTGCTTGGCAGCCCAGGCTGCCACCAACCCGGCAATACCCGCCAACAGCAACATGGCAAGCGATCGGTTGAATATGGGCAGACGCATGCTTTAGTATCCTTGAAGTAGCTATTCGACGTAATGCACATACAGCGAGCTGCCAGCCGCCCCTTGCTGCGCAAGCAACATCAAACGAGATCCCGCCTTGCCCCAGGTCATGCCAGCGCCCACGCTGGCCAGCTCGGGTTCGGGAATCCAGCCTTGGGTTCGCAACTGCTTGCGCACATAAGAGGTCAGTGTCTGCATGGGCAAAGCCACGCTGTAGACCTGCTGAACTATGCTTCTGCCACCAACGGTATTGTGATGATCGAACTGGCGCTTCGCCTGTGGCGGTAACCATGAAAAATGTGGGGCTGCGTCATGTGGCGACCCCAATGTGCCAGCCGCCCCCACAAGCAAGGCCGATACGTATCCACGGGATCCCGATTCAAACGTGTTGACCTCGGCAAGCCAGTGCCAGCCGGACTGCATGCCCGACAGCACCACCTTGGTATTGAGCTTCAGGACACGTTCAAACAAACCTGAATGCAATGCCAGCACTTGCGCTGCCGGATCAGCAGCCATGCGGGATGTGAAATGTTTCACATGCATAGGCACCCCGGACAGCTGCATTGTTTGCTGTGTATTCCACTTGAAGCCGGGCACTTCAAGGTCGGCAAGGCTCGGCGGCGCAGGCTGTCTTCCCCAGGCCGGCACGCTGATGCAAGCAAGGAAAACTCCGGCCAGAACTACACGCCCCGAGAACCTTACAGGCCAGCCCATAAGCCCCGAAAACAGTATCTTGAAAGTATCGCTGTTCATTACGGCTCCTTGGTTGAGTGTCCCAGACGCGCTTCAGGTACGTAGCCAGCCCATGGCCCCAGCCAGTCAAAAACCGGGCGCTCACGATGCCAAGGCGCGTCGATCGACGTCATCACCGAATCTATCTTCATACCTGCCATGCGAGAGGCTTGGGCGCTGTCGGACCAGGCCAGTGCCGATTGCGCGACAATTTGCTGGGCGAGCGCATCATTAGCGGCATGCCCAGCGCCTTCAAGTATCGAAGTTTGCCTGCTTAGCTGTGGGTAGTGATTGAAATCTTCAAGGCCCAGGACAGATGCAGGAACAGCAGAGTCAGAGACAAGATTTACAGGCTTGGCGCCGGGCGTAACATACACTTGCGCACGGACTATGCCTTTATCCAGCAAGCCCCAGTCATTTCGCAACTCACGAGCCAGCGGGTTCGTGCCGCCGACTTGAGCTGACTGAACAAGAATCGAGGATCTATCCCAATTGAGACTGATCTGATCCAAAGGTGATGCCAGCATTGAGTTACCGCTACGCTCATTCCATTGATGGGCAGGCCCCAGAAAATACTGTCGACGTATGTCCTTGATGCTGTAGGTTGCAGGGTTACGGGTGTAGGAGAACGCCGCATGGCGACTCGCATGCTGAGCAGTTAAAGCCATATCTTGCAAGTTTCCCAACCACGCCACCGCCACCCATATTGATACCAATACCAGCATGGCAAGCAATCCTTCGACCAAGGCCTGGCCACGTTGTTTCATCTGTGACTTCATGGCAGTCCCCCGCTTGCGCCTGCATTGTCGTCAGGGCTGGCAAGGCGTGCCTGCCAATAGGGATGAAACAGGCTGGCTTGTTCATTGCGTGCATCGTTACGAGCTTCCGGCCGATCAAAAAAGGTTTCCGCAGCGCTGTGCGTAATGACGGTCAGGCCTTCCGGGCCAGGATGGCGCAGCGTTACGGATAACCCTAAAGATCCTGAAAGCGTTGTGGCAACATCAAAATAGCTTGGCAAACCGCCGCCTTGCCAGCGCTGACGGGAGGCCACGGCACGGGAGTTGGCCAGCGGGTTGTCACTGCCAGAAGCAATATCCCAATTGGTGGCCTCCTGAACCCAGCGCCAAAAATCCTGTGCTGAAAAGTCGGCAGGAGGATCCTGGACATGGGGTTGACCCATGGATTGTTTCAGTGCGCTGGGTATCCAACCCCAGCCCATTGCATACTCGCGGTAGTAGCAGCCTATCCAACGATTTGATCGAAGCGCATGGAAGGACAAGGTGTCTGCCGACTGCCAACGCCCCAGCGTATCAAGTTCGGTACTGCCGCGACGACGCAATTGATGCCGCAGACCCGGACAGCGCCCATCGACCACCCAGCTGTTGTACGCCGTATCGTTGCGTGGCGAAAGAAAGCCGTATAGCTGTGCAACGTCTTCGACTAGGCTGCGCAGCTGTCCGTGACCGGATTGGCGCTGCACATAGCCCGGCCAGTTATCCCGATTGATGATCAGATCGAATTGCGCTGCGGCTGAATACTCTGGGTAGTTTTCCCTTAGTACAGCAAGCATGGCTTGCTGTCGCACTTCAGGCAAACTCGCCACGACAGCGTCTTGCACCGTGCTAAGGATCGCAAGCACAGCATGATCGTGCTTGGCGTACGCCCCGGCCAGTTCGGATTGGGGCAGGGATAAACTACTGAAGCCTGCTGCACGGGCTGCCGAAACATAGGCAGCCCCATATTGCGGCCCAAACAACATGCCAATAAGATAGGCAGGTGGATTACCGGAAGCCAACTGCTGCGCCTGTGTTCCACCCAATGAGGCCCATGACCCCAACGTGACCAGATGCGCCATGGCCACCTGGTGCCCCACATGTGCGCGATTTATAAATGCCAACATATTCAAGGCTCGTGCCTGAATCAAGGCGCCGCTATATGCCGTGGCATCCAGGGCATGCAGTTGCCTGGCCTTGGCGCCCACCACCTGCCCCACAGCAAAATACCTGACCAACACCAGTAGGGCTGCGCTGATCAGCAGCATGGCAAGCACTAATGCCTGGCCCTGCTGCACACAACAGGGGTAGGAGCTGGCACGACCAGTCATTGACCCGCCCCTGCATTGCCAGTGAATGACTTGAGCGTCTTGGCGGCCACCTGGGCAGCCGCCGCTTCGGCCGCCGTTTGCGCCATGCGGGATTGTTCGGATCCGTCTTCGCCGGCCAGTTCCTTGGCCATCGCCGCCGTTTGCGATCGCACCACTTGCCCGAATAATTGATAGACGGCTATGGCCGCAACCGCCACCAACGCCACTACAATAATGTATTCGGTCATGCCTTGGCCACTTTGGGCTTTCGGTTTCTTGCGCACCATGCTCTCCCGATTAAAACCATGACTGCAGTGTGCGCCCCGCCCCATGCACCGACAATTCGCAGATACCGAGTTGGGCAAAGCCATCTGCCTGGCTAAAGCACTCACCCTCCGGTCGCGCGCAGGCGCGGCCCACCTTAGACGCAAAGGAGCGTATCTTGAATCAGGAACAATGGAACAAGGTAGACGACTATTTCTCGGCCACGCTGGCCCCGTCCGATGCGGTGCTGGATGCCGCCCTGGCCGACAGCGAGCAAGCCGGACTGCCGGCCATCAATGTCGCGCCCAACCAGGGCAAGTTGTTGAACTTGCTGGCTCGCATCAGTGGCGCCCGGCGTATTCTTGAAATCGGCACGCTGGGTGGCTACAGCACCATCTGGCTGGCACGCGCGCTACCAGTGGACGGCAGCATTGTCACGCTGGAACTGGAACCTGCCCACGCCAAGGTGGCGCAAGCAAATATAGAACGGGCCGGCTTTGGCGACACGGTAACGATCATGGTGGGCAGCGCCGTAGATACATTGAAGAGTCTTGTTGCGAACCAGACGCAGCCTTTCGATTTCGTCTTCATTGACGCCGACAAGCAGAATAATCCACACTATCTTGAATGGTCGCTGAAGCTGTCCCGGCCAGGCACGGTCATCATTACCGACAATGTGGTGCGCAAGGGCGGCGTGGCCGACTTAAGCAACGACGACCCCGATGTCGAAGGCGTGCGTAGCCTATTTGCCATGGCGGCAAGCAATCCCAATCTAAGCAGTACTGCCGTGCAAACCGTAGGTGCCAAGGGCTGGGACGGTTTCGCGATTACGGTGGTATCAGGCTAGGCCGGCCAGGTTGCTGCTATGGAAAGATATATCCCATAAATGAACCTTCAGAAAAGATGTGCATTAAGATGTAGGCTGGCCAACGCTTGGGCAAGAACATGGACTTCCGCCAACTTCGATATTACGCACAAATTGTTGAAAGCGGCAGTTTTGCCAAGGCTTCACGCCAGCTCTTCATTGCCCAGCCCGGCTTGAGCCTGCAATTGGCCAAGCTGGAAGAAGAAGTGGGCAAACCGCTGCTGATTCGCTCGCACAAAGGCGTGACGCCAACAGAAAATGGGCTTGCCCTTTATCACCATGCCAAGTTCATTCTTCGCCAGATCGATCAGGCTCTTTCCATCGCAAGGCAAGAGAGCAACGAGGTCAAGGGAATGGTTTCCATAGGCTTGCCATCCACCACTATGTCGGCGCTGGGCCAGCCACTGGTCACCGCCATACGGGCGCGCTATCCGGGCATATTGCTAAACGTCGTGGAAGGCATGAGCGGGCATCTCAGCCAGATGCTGCGTTCAGGCCAGTTGGATATGGCCATGCTTTTCAATGCGGCGGCTGCCCCCGACCTGTCAAAAACACCCATTATCGAAGAAGAACTTTTCGTCATGATATCGGCTTCCAGCAAGCTGATTGCCAGCCGTCGCACCAAAATTACGCTAGCCGAAGCCGCCAGGCTGCCTCTTATCCTGCCCACAAGCTCGCACGGCCTGCGCCAGCGCATTGCCAACGAATTCGAGACCCGCAATCTTACACCCCACATCATCGCGGAAATCGATTCACTCTCACTACTCATGAATTGTGTGGCGGACGACATGGGTGCCACCATTAAGCCCATGGCAGCCTTGCTAAACAAAGGAAGTCAACGGGGTAACTGGCGTGCCATAAGCTTGTCCGATGCCACGTTGAATCGGCGCAATTATCTCTATACCGCCCAGGAAACGCTGCTCTCGCCGGCTGCCGCGCTTATTGCTGCAGAAATCAAACAGCTGGTGCGCACATTGGTCGAAACAAAAAAATGGCCTGCCGTCAAACTTCTCTGAAGCACCCGGTCAATCACCCGTTAGAATAGAGCCGCTGCTCCCGCAACGATGATGGGCTATACATTCTGCTTATACCCTATCAAGGAAAACAGTATTTTTCGTCTCTCCGGTCACTACCTACAATGAGTGCGTTGGGGTATCGCCATGGCAGATTGAAGCCAAAGCGCATCGCAATCACCTAATAACTATCCGGAGACAATACGATGAAGCCGTTATTCAGGGCCCGCATATGGGCAAGCAGCATCGT
Organism: Alcaligenaceae bacterium; assembly: GCA_013416405.1. Taxonomy (GTDB): domain Bacteria; phylum Pseudomonadota; class Gammaproteobacteria; order Burkholderiales; family Burkholderiaceae_B; genus Pusillimonas_C. The sequence continues at coordinate 264,667 of JACCET010000001.1, read as the reverse complement.
GGCTATTCTTGCCCTGCAAGGCAGCTGCGTGGCCAGTCAAACCGATTTGAACGACTACCCGAACCAGCCCATACACATGGTTGTTCCCTTTGCCCCTGGGGGCATCACTGACCTACTGGGCCGGCTGGTTGCCGATCAGCTCGGTACGCTGTATACGCAACCGGTTGTCGTTGAGAATCGCCCGGGTGCCAGCGGTCACGTGGGCGCGAACCTGGTGTCCAAGACCGAGGCTGACGGCTACACAATGTTGTTGGGCACGATAGGCATACATGCTGCCTATAGCAGCTATAGCAAACTTTCTTACGATCCGGTCAAGGACCTGCAACCAGCCATGGTGCTGGGCGCGTCGCCCAACATTGTCCTGGTACCCGCCAACTCCCGTTTCAAAACATTTGAAGAGCTGTTAGCCTACGAAAAGGCTCATCCGGGCGAACTCAACTACGCAACTGCCGGACCCGGTTCGTCGGTGCATATGGTGACTGCCCTGTACGAGCAGTTGATCGGATCCAAGCTGACTTATGTCCCCTACAAGGGAAGTGGCCCAGCCCTGATCGACATGATAGGCGAACGCGTTGATGTCATGTTCGACAATCTGCCTACCGGTTACCCCCACGTCAAAAGCGGCAAACTGCGCATGCTGGCCATTACCAGCAAAGACCGTCACCCTTTGATTCCCGATACACCAACAATCGCCGAGTCGGGCGTCCCCGGCTATGACGCCGGCTCCTGGTTTTCTGTCGCCATGGACAGTGAGGTATCCCCTGCAATAGTCAACAAGTTGTCTGGCGATATCCGCACAGTCATGTCCACGCCGGAAATGAAAGAGCGGTTGCTGGACATGGGCATCACGCTGATCGCCAGCACACCCGAAGAGGCGCGCAGCACCTTTGTCAGCGAAACTGAAAAATGGAGCAAAGTCATTGAATCGTCCGGCATCAAACTCGACTAAGAATTCCTTCGGAGACTTACCCAAATGATAAAGCTACTTACCACCCTGCTTTGCACATCGATATTGGCCACCACAGCGCATGCCGCCTATCCGGACCGCACTATTACATTGGTCGTGCCCTACCCTGCCGGCGGATCGGCCGACACGCTGGCCAGGCTCGTCGCCGAGGGGCTGACCATCCGTTACGACCACCCTGTCGTCGTTGAGAATCGCGGCGGCGCGGGCGGCCATATCGGTGCCGACCACGTGCTCAAGCAAGCGTCCGACGGCTACACCTTGATGCTGGGCACGATCGCTCATAATGGCTCATACGCCATGTACAAGAACTTGCGCTACAACCCGGCGACCGACCTGGTTCCGGTCGCCATGTTTGCCGAGGCACCGAATGTGCTGATCGTACCCGACACATCACCTTTTAAATCCGTACAAGCCCTGGTCGATGACGCACGCGCCAGGCCCGGCAAGCTGAACTATGGATCCGCAGGTGTGGGCTCCGGCACGCATATGGCCGCCGAACTATTCAAATATGTAGCCCAGGTCGATATCACGCCCATCCCGTTTCGGGGCGGCGCACCTGCCTTGACCGCTCTACTGGGTGGACAAGTCGATATGAACTTCGAAACTGGCGTGACGGCGACCAAGGCACTCGACACCGGCCGTGTGCGGGCCCTGGCGGTGACCGGCAAGGAACGTTCCCCCACTTTTCCTGACCTGCCAACGATTGCCGAGGCCGGCGTTCCCGATTATTTCATGACGCTCTGGTACACGATTTCAGTCGCAGCAGGGGTCCCTTCCGATATTCAGAAAAAACTGAATGCCGATATCAATGAAGTCGTGAAGTCGCCGGAGTTTGAGAAACGGATGAATGCCCTGGGCGTGGACACGATAGTGGCCAGCCAGGAAGAAGCCATCGCACGGAACAAAATGGAAGCAGAGCGCTGGACCAAGGTTATCAAGGCCGCCAACATTCAACTCGATTAAGTAGCGTAGAAACGAAAATGAGCACACACCAGAAACTGCCTGACTGCTTGTTGTTGATCGATGGTCAATGGTTGGCGGGAAACGAAACCCGGCCAGTATTGAACAAATACACCCAGGCTTCCTGGAAAACATTGCATCTACCCGACCGTGAACAAGTTCATCATGCCATCGCAATCAATAATGCCGCTTTCCAATCCTGCAGCTTGACTGCACAGGAACGGGGAGCGATTCTTGATCGCACCGCCACCATTCTGGAGCAGCGCAAAGAAGACCTTGTCGCCGCACTGATCCAGGAAGTGGGCTTTCCCCGGAAAGATGCTGAAGGCGAAGTTGCACGCAGCATACAAACCTTCCGTCTGTCGGCGGAAGAAGCCCGAAACCTGACCGGCGAGATGATTCCTGTTGAAGGAGCGCCGAACCAAGCCGGACGCATAGGATTCACGCTGCGGGTGCCCCTGGGCGTGGTGTGCGCAATTACTCCGTTCAATGCGCCATTGAATACCGTCGCCCACAAGGTTGCGCCAGCGCTGGCGGCCGGCAATGCCGTGCTGCTGAAGCCATCGGCCCATGCGCCCACGCCGTCCGTCATCATGGCTGAATGCCTGCTTGAGGCAGGCCTTCCTCCGGGCCTGCTCTGCGTCGTCCACGGCGACGCAGAAGTCGCCCAGTGGCTGCTTGACAGCCCTGCCGTCCATTTCTATGCCTTTACCGGCAGCACGCAAATCGGGCGCCACATCCAACAGTGCGCCGGACTGCGCCGTACCCAGATGGAACTGGGCAGCATCGCCTTTACTATCCTGGCCCAGGATGCCGACCTGGATCTTGCCCTTCCCAAAGTCGTCAATGCCGCCTACCGCAAGGCAGGACAGGTATGCACCTCCATCCAGAACCTGCTGGTCCACCGTTCTATAGCGCCCCAAGTCGAGCAGCGGCTGGCGTCCTTGGTTGCGGCGCTGCCTTATGGCGATCCGGCCGAGCCGGAAACCGTTGTAGGCCCCGTCATCAGCCTGGCGGCTGCCGAGCGCATCGATGACTGGATCAACATGGCAATGGACCGAGGCGCACGACGCCTGGCCGGCGGATCACGTGCAGGCAGCGTCGTCCCTCCCACCCTGTTGGCCGATGTCGATCCCGCACTGTCCGTCAGGTGCGAGGAGATCTTCGGACCCGTGATGTCGCTGATTCCATTCGATTCGATGGATGAGGCCATTGCACATGTCAATGCCACACCCTACGGCTTGGCCACGGGCCTGTTTACGAACAGGCTGGATCAGGCATTGCATGCGGCGCGCAAACTGCAAGTAGGTGGTGTCCATATCAACGAGACGTCCAGCTCGCGTGTCGACGTCATGCCGTATGGTGGATCCAAGGATAGCGGTTTCGGTCGTGAAGGACCGCGTCATGCAATTCGCGAAATGAGCGAAGAACGCGTAGTAACCTTATTGGCCTAGCCCGTAGAAAAATTGCACAGGAGTAGATTATGCCCAAAATGAAAGGTGGCGAACTGATCGCCGAATATCTGGTCAAGGAAGAAGTGCCATACGTATTTGGCATTTGCGGTCACGGCAATGTTGGCATACTCGATGCGCTGCACTCGGTACGGGACAAGGTCAAGCTGATTTCCCCACGCCATGAACAGTGCGCCGGCCATATGGCCGATGCCTATTATCGCGTCAAACACCGTCCCGTGGCGACCCTGACCTCGACAGGCCCGGGCTCGGCCAACATGGTAATGTCTCTGGCAACCGCGCTTGCCGACTCATCGGCATTTCTGGCCATCACTGCCAACGTACCTACATCGCAGCACAACCGCGCTCCGTTCCAGGAGCTGTACGCGCACAACCAGGCCGACTTCGCGTCGGTCATGCGCCCAGTCGTCAAGCGCTCTTTCCAGCCCACCCGTGTCGACATGCTGCCCCTGGCGCTGCGGCAAGCCATGGACACCATGGTCACAGGCCGACCAGGTCCTGTGAATATAGATATTCCCTACAACGTATTCCAGGAAGAAGCGGACGTCGAATTGCCGGCGGCCTCCCGTCTGGACAACGCTCCGCGGCCAGGAGCATCGGAACAGGACATCACAGCAGTGGTGAACCTGCTCGCAGCGGCGCAGCGTCCAGTGTTCTTCATTGGTCATGGTGCAACACTGGCCGAGGCCGGCCCCGAGCTGACCGAGTTGACACAACGCCTGGGCATCCCCGTCATTACGTCGCCCAATGGCATGGGTTGCGTGCCCATGGACGACCCGCTGGCCCTTGGCTTTATCGGGCGCAATGGCGCTTACCCTGCCAACCAGGCTGGTCGCCACGCCGATCTTGTCATTACCGTCGGCACCCGTTTTGATGATCGGTCGTCTTCGACATGGCATGTGGGCTATTCATGGAATTTCCCCAGGACAAAACTGGTGCACGTGGATATTGACCCAACTGAGCTGGGCCGCAACTACCCTCCCACCATCGGTATTGTTGCCGACGCGAAAGTATTCATGCGGCAGCTTCTGAATGGTGTCGCGGCGCGCAAGGAAATCGAATCAGCCAGCTATGGGCAATGGCGGCAGGACATCAGCGGTTGGCAAGCTGAATGGGATTCTTTCGTGAAGCCTCATTTTGAAGATTCCACCTCTCCGCTGCGCCCGGAGTTCGTTGTGGGCGCCGTGCAGGAAATGCTGCCCGACGATGCGATTTTGTCGCTGGACTCTGGTGTGCATCACAATTGGTTCATGCAGTTCTGGAAGGCACGCCGCCCGCAAAGCATGCTCAATAGCTGGGGCTATTCATCGATGGGTTTCGGTGTATGCGGCATATTGGGGGCGCAGTTGGCCGCCCCCGACCGTCCTTGCGTAGCAGTAGTGGGCGACGGCGGCTTCACCATGACTCCATATGTCTTATGTACCGCCGTCGAATACAACCTGCCCGTGGTCTGGATCATCTGGAACAACTTTGCCTGGGGTGCTATCCGCGATTTGCAGTACGGCCTGTTCGACGGCCGGGAGATTGGCACTGCTTTCTACCATGGCCAGACAGGCCAGTCGTACAACCCCGACTTTGCCGCCTGGGCTCGTGCCTGCGGTGCAGACGGCATGACGGTCACCCATCCGCAGCATTTGCGTGGCGCGATCGAACAGGCGCTCAAGAATCGTCGCCCATGCGTCATCGACGTTCATGTCGATGCCAATGTACGCCCCACCTCGACCGGTACCTGGCAGCTGCCTCCGCTGGGTAGCCCTGAACCGGCCTATGGGAAGCCATATATCGCCTGAGCAGGCATTTGTTTACGCTGAGAGCACACAATGAAAACCTCCGCACCATCAACAATGGACCAGTCTTCGACCGGCAAGGCCGTTACGCGTAATCTTGGAGAGTTACTTTGGGTACAGTACCCCGGCCACTTCAACCAGGCCCTGTCCAAAGCGATTGTCAGCCCTGAAACCGTTGGCAGCCGTTACCTTGATCACCGCATTTCATGCTATGAGCCGGGTGCGCACGTCGAAGCGCATGTGCACAAGGTTCAGGAGCAGATCTATCACGTACTCAGCGGAGAAGGTGTGCTGATCGTCGATGGCGAGCGCAGGCTGGTCAGGGCAAATGATGTCACCTTCATTCCTCCCGGCGTTGTACACGAATTTCATTGCACGGGGGTCGAAACCCTGGTGTTCCTGGTCATCACCAGCCCTCCGACCGACAACGAACCCTGTATCTGACGAGAAACCCAACCATGAATCAGAAAACTGCCCTTGTATTTGGTGGCTCCCGCGGAATAGGAGCCGCCTGCGTCGCCAGCTTGCTGCGCGACGGCTTCAATGTTGCATGGACCTATGTAGCGCAGGGCCCCGTGGACGATGCCCCGGAGAACACGAAGGCCTACCAGGTCGATGTACGCGATCCTCAGGCTGTTGCCGACGTCTTCAAAGCGGTGGAGCGTGATTTTGGCGCCATGCCCGACTGCGTGGTTGCCAATGCCGGCATCAACGTTCCACCTGCCCCTTTGGCGCAGTTCGGGCACCAGGCCTTTCAGGATCTGATGGACGTGAATTTGTTTGGCGCTTTCAATATTCTGGGTGAAGCGGCGCGCAGTACGCGTGACGGTGGCAGCATCATCGCCATCACGACATCCATGGTGCGCCACGCTGTTCCCGGAGGTGGACCCTACACCGCGTCAAAGGCAGCGGTGGAAAGCCTGGTGCGTTCCATGGCCAAAGAGCTGGCTGCGCGCCATATTCGGGTCAATGCCGTGGCTCCGGGCCCGGTCGAAACCGACTTGTTCAATGCCGGTAAAACCGATGAAGCCAAGGCTCGCGCAGCAGGCATGAGTCCATTTAACCGCATAGGCCAACCCCGGGAAGTCGCCGAGGCTGTCAGCTTCTTGGCGTCTGATCGTGCTTCTTGGGTGCACGGCCAGATTTTCCAGCCCAACGGCGGCATGATCTGAACATACTCTTCCATGTCTACGCTCGACACCGGCATAAGCCTGCCCCAGCCTGTCTCCGCACCCACTGATTGGAACCAGCATTTTGATGTCATCGTCCTGGGAGCCGGCGCCGGCGGCATGACCGCGGCGCTGGTCGCAGCCACAAAAGGATTGAGAACGCTGCTGGTCGAGAAAAGTGAAACCGTGGGCGGCACCGCCGCGTACTCGTCAGGCACCACCTGGATTCCCGACAATCCGCACATGCGGAACCTGGGCATGACCGACGATGCGGAACAGTCCATGAAATATCTGGATGCACTGATCGGCGATCGGGCTGACCGTTCACTGCGGCAGGCCTTTCTTGCGGAAGGCCCGAACATGCTGCGATATCTGCAAGAGCAGTCCGATGTTCGTTTCAAAGCCTATCCCGGTATGCCCGATTACCACCACGACCTCCCGGGTGCGGGCACAGGCGGCCGTCCCCTGGAGCCTCTGGCTTTCGATGGGCGCTTGCTGGGCAGACATTTCGGTCAACTCCGACCTCCCATTCCCGAACTGACCATCCTGGGCGGCATGATGGTGACCCGGGGGGAAGCCACCTTGCTGTTGCGCGGGTTCAAGTCCTTGGGCGCAATCGGTCTGGGCATCCGGCTGTTGAGTCGTCATTTCATGGACAGGCTGCGATACCGGCGCGGCACACGGCTGGTACTGGGCAACGCCCTGGCAGGACGCTTGTACAAGAGCCTGCTGGATCATAGGGTCGATATATGGCTGCAGGCTACTACCCAGCGACTGATCGTTGACTGCGGAAAGATCATCGGCATTGAAGTCATGCATCAAGGCAGGCAGGAAAAAATTAAAGCCAGCCGTGGCGTCATCCTGGCTGGCGGCGGCTTCCCAGCAAGCCAAGACATGCGTGACCAATACTTGCCCAGCCCAGTGGCACAATATACACCGGCCTGTCCAGGCAGCACCGGCACAACCATACAACTAGCCCTGAAGGTCGGAGCCGCAATGGGCCACGGTTCCATAGACAATGCCTTATGGTTTCCCTCATCCATGGCACAGCGCAAAGATGGCTCGACCGCTGTCTACCCGCATATCGTGCTGGATAGGCCCAAGCCCGGGTTGATCGCAGTGAACGCCGCTGGAAAGCGCTTTGTGAACGAAGCGGTTTCCTATCATGAGTTCACCCGTGCGATGTATAGGTCGAATGCGGAAACGCCCTCCATTCCCGCCATCCTCATTTGCGACCGACATTTTCTATGGAAGTTTGGCCTTGGCATGATCCGGCCGCAAGCATTGAACATTCGTCGCCACATTCAAAATGGCTATCTGATTTCGGCGGCGACGCTCGAAGCGTTGGCAGTCAAGCTTAAGATTGATCCAGATGCACTCGCAGCAACTGTGGAGCGCTACAACCGCCATGCCCGCTCGGGAGTCGATGACGACTTCAACAAGGGAGGGACGCTGTACGAGCGCACCAACGGAGACCCAGGCCGCCAGCCCAATCCTTGCCTGGGCGAGGTCGGCAAGGCCCCCTTTTTCGCAGTCAAAGTCTATCCCACTCCTTTGGGAACCAGCCTGGGTCTGGCGGTCAACAAGCATGCGCAAGTACTCGATCACGATGGACAGGCGCTGGCGGGTCTATATGCCTGCGGGAACGATGCGGATTCCATATTCGGGGGCGAGTACCCCGGAGCAGGTGCGCAAATCGGCCCGGCCATGACATTCGGCTACATCGCGGCTATGCACGCCGCCCAAGTATCTTGCCGGCACTGTGATCTGGAAATGCCGACATCATAAAAACAGGAGAGATTTTTGAAACTTGCCGTCTTCACCAAGAACAGAACCAACCCGGCCTATACAGGCGCCCGTCTTGGGGCGGACCGCGCCGCACGCCTCCATGGCGCCCAGACCACCCATTTCGTGCCGCAAGAACCGGATAACGTCGAGCAGCAAATTGAGTTGATCGATCAAGCCCTGGCCTTGCGTCCGGATGCCGTTGTGATGTCACCTGTGCATTCCACCAAGGTGGATGACGCCATCAGGCGGATTCACGCGGCCGGCATCCCCATTACGGCTTTGGTCAGTCCCGTCAATGCCGTGCCTTGTGTTTCCTTCATCAATTCCGACGACTACAACCTGGCATTGGAAATTGCACGCTATCTGTTCAAACACATGCAGGGCAATGGCCGGATACTGGTCGTCAGCGGCCACATAGACTCTTCCACCAGCCTGGAACGCCTGCGTGGTTTCCACGCCGCCTCTCGGGAATTTCCGGGCATCACCCTGGCTGACACCGTTGTTGGCGACTATATCCGTCCGACCGCTTATCGAAACACCAAAGCATGGCTGGCCACGCAGGTCCATCCCCATATCGATGCCTGTCTGGTCGCGAACGACATCATGGCCCTCGGCGTCATTGACGCGCTCAAGGAAACCGGACAATCAGCTCTCGTCGTGGGTGTCAATGCGATTCCCGAGGCGATTCCCGCCTTGAAAAATGGCGATCTCCTGGCAACAGCCGATTTCAACGCAATGCGCATGGCTTATCTTGCGGCGGAAGTCGCCGTTCGTCACCTGAACGGCGAATCCGTTCCGCAACGCATCCAGCTGCCTGTGCAGATCGTCAACCGTGAAAATCTGCACCAATACGACCAACCCTACGAAGACCGCAACATTCTGACCTTGGACGAACTGGCTTCAATAACCAAGACCCGGTCATAACTGCGCGTGCGACTCGCCAAACACTGCACCATCATGCCCTGCCACCACGCCTTCAGGCAGCTTGTTGGCCTCTTCCATCAACCACACATCCAGGGCATGGCCTATGTGCGTCAGTACGGCCTGTTTTACATTCAGCGCATCTATGGTTTCCAGCGCGCGGTTCAGGTCGTTATGATTGCGCGGCGCGGTGGTGGCCGGAGCAAAGGAGCAGTCCAGTACCAGCAAATCTAGCGGCTGGCGTGCCAGATAAGCCTGGGTATCGGGTGGCAGGCCCACCGTGTCGGTCAGGTAGGCGTAGCGCTGTCCTTCCCCTTCGAACACATAGCCATAAGTCAGCTTGGAATGCTCCAGTGGCACGGGGGTGACCACACAGCCACCTAGTTCCATAGGCTCAAAAGCCTGCAGTTTGCGGGAAAAATCCAGTATGCCTGGATGCTTGTACAGGTCGGCCAGTCCGTCGGGGTCGGGCGGCCCCAGCACAGGCAGGATCATGTTCTGGCCCCAGCGCAGGTGCAGCAGGCCCTGGGCGTGGTCGGCGTGGTAGTGCGTTTGAATAATGCCGTTCAGGCTACCGGGTGGAAAACGTTCAGCCAGGTCGGTATACCCTGCGTCCACCAGCCAGCGTTGCGCACCGAACTCCAGCAAGGCCGAGCATGGACCGCGTCTGTGCTGCGGCTGCGTGCGCGCTCGTGTACAGGCCGCGCAAAAGCAGTTGTAAACAGGTACTTGCCCGGCATTGCCGGTACCCAGTAAAGTCAGCCGCATGGATCTTCCTGCCTGGAGCGGGTTTGCTTCAAATGATTGTAAAGCATGGCAATGGCTTCGCCGATGGGACCTGAGTTGTCGACGGTCACCACGGGATTCGCACTGGCGTGCTGCGGCAAGGCCGCAAACCGTGTGTTTCGTTCCAGCCGCGCACTGATCTGCGCGCTGCCTTCACGGCCCCGGCTGGTCAATCGCTGGTGAAGCAAGGCGCTGTCAACGGTCAGCAATACAGGGACCAGATTGCGGTAGCGCCTGCATGCCTGGGGCAGGTAGCCGCGCGAGCCATTGACCAGCACGTCGCAACCCTCCTTGAGCCGATCATCGATCACACTGGGCACGCCATAGGCCAGGCCATGGGCGCGCCAGGCCATTGCCAGCCCGCCCTGGTCTTCCAGTTGCTTGAACTCGGCGGGTGATACCGAAACCGAGTGCGCTTCGTGCTGGAATGCCGGACGTGTAACCAGCCGGGGCGCCAGATAGCAAGCCTGGTCGCCCATCAAGGCTATCAGGCCCTGCAGCACCGCATCCTTGCCTGCGCCGGAAGGACCCATGATGTAGACAAGACGCCCGGTCATCAGAACACCCGCCGCCCGCCGCGCCACACTTGTTGCACCACGAATTGCTTTTTATGCGAACGTACGCGAACCAGGTCGCCGCGCAGGCCCTGGCGGATTTCTCCTCGGTCATGCAAACCCGCCGCACGGGCCGGCGCCAGGCTGATGGCTCTGACTGCCTTGGGCAAATCGTAGCCTGGCGTTTCGTCTGACAGCGTGCGCGCAGCCTGCAGCAAACTGGCCGGATAGTAATCGCTGGACAGTATGTCCAGTACGCCTTCGCCTGCCAGCTCGGTTGCCGCGATATTGCCCGAGTGCGATCCACCGCGCACCACATTGGGCGCGCCCATCAGCACGCTCAAGCCCAGCCTGTGGCTGACCGAGGCGGCTTCCTTGGTGGTGGGAAACTCGGCAATGCTCATGCCATAGCTGGCCGATTCCTGGGCGTGTTCCATCGTGGCATCGTCGTGGCTGGCCAGAGACAACGAGCGTTGGCGGCACTGCGTGGCAATCGAGCGACGGTAGTCGTCGCTATAGCGGCGTGAGTTCTCTATCTGGCGTGCTATGAAGTCTTCCATTTCGGCATGGCTCAGATGATATTTGCCTTGATAGTATTCGCGGTATTTTTCGAGCTTGACGAACTGCCGCTGGCCAGGTGAATGGTCCATGACCGACACTAGTTGAACCAGGGGGTTCTCGACCAGCTCATTGAAGATATCCAGAGTTTTCTCGTGGCTGAGTTCGCAACGCAGATGCAGGCGGTGTTCGGCGCGCGTATGTCCTTGCTGCTCGGCCTGTACGATGGCTTGCTGCATGATGGGCAGTTGCCGCAAGCGATCGCCCTTGGGATTGACGTCGCCTATGGACAGCGCGTCGAATACCGTAGTGATGCCCGCCGCCACAATCTGCGCATCGTGGGCCAGCACGGCCGATTCCGACGGCCAGTCCACGCCGGGGCGCGGGTTCATGTATTTTTCCAGATTGTCGGTATGAAGCTCGATCAATCCTGGCAACAGGTAATCGCCGTTCATGTCCTGGGCTGCCGCCAGCGAACTGCTGCCCTGGCTTACATCATGGATCAGGCCATCACGCAGGGCCACCGTGCCCTGAAAGACTTCGCTGCCTGTCACCACCCGGGCGTTCGTCAGTATTTGTTCAGCATGCATGTTCCAGCTCCTTGGGGCTCATATCAAGATAGCGATCAGCTATGGCATCGCGTGTGGCGGCGTCGTGGGAAATCGCTATCAGCGCGCAACCTTCCGCCCTGGCCTGGGCTATCAGTTCTATCACCACGTTGCGGTTGGCTTCGTCCAGCGAGGCGGTGGGCTCATCCAGCAAAAGTATGGGCCAGTGCACCATGAAGCTGCGCGCAATATTCACGCGCTGCTGCTCTCCGCCCGAAAACGTGCCGGGTGCCAGCGACCACAGGCTTTCGGGTATGCCCAGGCGCTGCAGCAGGTCTTGTGCGCGCCGCCGGGCCTGGTCAGCATCCAGCCCACGCAACAGGGCCGGCTCCATGACCACATCCAAGCATCTGACACGTGGTATGACGCGCAGGAACTGGCTTACATAGCCCAGTGTGCTGCGCCTGATGGCCAGTGTCTGGCGGGGCTCGGCGCCCACCATTTCTGTCATTTGCCCTTCGTGCAGCACACGTACGCTGCCTGCGGCCGGCAGGTAATTGCCGTAAAGGGTGCGCAGCAAGGTTGACTTGCCCGCACCGGAACGGCCGTGCAGGATCAGGCATTCTCCGGGCAAAACTGAAAAATTCAGGTCCTGCAGCACATCGAGCACCACACCATGCTGTTGATGCAGGGTAAAGGCCTTGGCCAGCCCCTGTACTTCTATGACGGGATTCATTTTTTCACCTCAAGGCTGCAATACGGAAGACACCAGCAACTGGCTGTACGGATGCTGCGGGTCGTCCAGTATCTGATCAGTCAGCCCGGCCTCCACAACGCGTGAGCGGCGCATGACCATGAGTCTGTCGGCCAGCAGCCGCGCCACGGCCAGGTCATGGGTCACGATCACCACGGCCAGTTGCAGCTCGCGCACCAGGCCGCGCAGCAGATCCAGCAAATGCGCCTGCACCGAAACGTCCAGTCCGCCGGTGGGCTCATCCATGAAGATCAGGCGTGGACTGGAAACCAGATTGCGGGCGATCTGCAATCGTTGCTGCATGCCACCTGAAAAAGTGCGCGGCAAATCGTCGATGCGGGCCGGGTCTATCTCTACCTGCTTGAGCCACTGCAAACCCGCCTGGCGCAGTTGCCCATAGTGGCGCACGCCTTGCGCCATCAGGCGTTCGCCGATATTGGCGCCCGCCGACACATTCATGCGCAGGCCATCGCGCGGATTCTGTTCGACAAACCCCCATTCAGTACGCAACAAGGAGCGGCGATGGGCCTCGCTGGTCCGGTACAGGTTCACCTCTTGGCCTTCGCGACCGTGGTAGGCAATCTGTCCGCGGTCAGGCGTCGTGCGCCCCGAGAGCACGCTAAGCAGGGTCGATTTACCGGAGCCGGACTCACCCACTATGCCCAGCACTTCGCCGGGATACAGTTGGAAAGAGACATCCTGGCAGCCTTTCTCAGGGCCATACAACAGCGTCAGGTCTTGTACGGATAAAAGTGCTTTCATGCTGAAGCCTCCTGTTCGGCCGAGCGCTGCCCGCAATAATCAGTGTCCGAGCATACGAATTGGCGCGTGCCCTCGTCATCCACAATCAGCTCATCCAGATAAGACGTCGCGCTGCCGCAGAACGCGCAGCTATGTTCCCAGGTGGGCAGTTCAAAGGGGTGATCCTCGAAGTCCAGGCTGTATACCCGGGTATAAGGTGGAACCGCATACAGGCGCTTCTCGCGACCCGCGCCGAACAACATCAGCGCCGGGCTCATGTGCAGCTTCGGGTTATCGAACTTGGGTATGGGAGAAGGATCCATCACATAGCGTTCATCCACCATGACCGGATAGGCATAGGTCGTGGCAATATGACCGTAGGTGGCAATGTCTTCATACAACTTCACGTGCATGACACCGTAGTCATTCAGCGCATGCATGGCGCGCGTTTCGGAATCCGATGGCTCGATGAAGCGCAAGGGCTCGGGAATAGGCACCTGGTAAACCATGATCTGATCAGGTTGCAAGGGCGTTTCGGGTATGCGGTGGCGGGTTTGAATCAGCGTGGCCTGATCGGTGCGCGTCGTGGTTCGCACGCCTGCCGTGCGGGTAAAAAAGCGCCGGATCGAAACCGCATTGGTAGTGTCGTCAGCACCCTGGTCTATAACCTTGAGTACGTCGTCGCGGCCCAGCAAGGCGGCCGTGACCTGCATGCCACCCGTACCCCAGCCGTACGGCAAAGGCATTTCACGCCCGCCAAACGGCACCTGATAGCCGGGTATCGCCACGGCCTTCAATAATCCGCGACGCAGGCTGCGCTTGGTCTGCTCATCCAGATAAGCGTAGTTATAGCCTTGCGTGTCTGTTGCTTCGGTATGCGTGTTCATGCCCGCTTCTCCTCTTGCGTGGCCCGATCCTGCTCAGGATCCCTGCGCAAGCGGCGTATCAGATCCAGCTCGGACTGGAAGTCGACGTAATGCGGCAGCTTCAGGTGCGAGACAAAGCCCGCGGCTTCAACGTTGTCGCAATGCATCAGTACAAACTCCTCTTGCTGTGCAGGCGATGCTATTTCTTCCTGGTACTCCTCGGCGCGCAAGGCGCGATCCACCAGTGCCATGCCCATGGCCTTGCGCTCGGCGTATCCAAAGGCCAGCCCATAACCGCGCGTGAACTGGGGTGGCTGTGTCTTGCTGCCGACAAATTGATTGATCATCTCGCATTCCGTGACTTCGATATCGCCCAGCGGCACGGCAAAATCCAACTCTTCCGGTTCCACCCAAACTTCTATCCGGCCTATGCGTATCTCGCCGGCAAACGGATGGTTGCGACCGTAGCCGCGTTGCGTCGAATAGCCCAGTGCAAGCAAGAACCCTTCATCTCCCCGCGCCAGGGCCTGCAGCCGCTGTGCACGTGTGGAGGGAAAGTCCTGCGCTTCGCGCGTGATGTCCGGCACGGGAGCGTCAACGTCCAGTTCGGGCGCCAGCAAGCCTTCTTGCGCCAGCATCTGCGCAACGCGGGGACACGGCTGCGGTTGCTCCGCCGCGCCCTCTTCCAGCACGGCCGGGGCCGAGCCTTCGGCAAGCAGCGAAAAATCCAGCAAGCGGTGGGTATAGTCAAAGGTCGGGCCCAGGCGCTGGCCACCGGGCAGGTCCTTGAACGTGGCCGATATGCGGCGCTCGACCTGCATGGTTTCGGTGCGCAGCGGGGTGCTGTACATAAAGCGCGGCAGCGTCGTACGGTAGGCGCGCAGCAGGAATATGGCTTCCAGCAGATCACCGGCAGACTGCTTGATCGCCAACGCGGCCAGCTCTTCATCGAACAATGACCCTTCGCCCATGACCCGGGCAACCGCCAGGGGCATTTGCTGACGTATCTGCTCTACGCTCAGTTCGGGCACCGAGAGGTCGCCACGCCTTTTCTTTGCCAGCAAGGCATGTGCATTATCTATGGCTTGTTCGCCACCTTTTACGGCAACATACATTCAGATCACCTTTTGAATGGTGGGCGAGATTTTCGTGCTGCGGGGCAAGCCCACAATCCTGGAATCCGCGGTCAGGAACAGATCTATACCTTGCGGGAAGGGCTGCCGCTCCCGCTGGGCCCAAAAGTCGGACGACAAGGGCAAACACATGGTTCGCTTATCCAATATGCCCGGGCCGCGCCATAATGTGGCCGTACCCGTATCCAGGCTGTCCAGTTGCAGCAGCACTGTGCACGACAAATGCGGATCGCGATCGCTGCCTGTATTGAAGGCGGAAATATCGGTATCCTGGCGACCGTCCAGAATTGCAAACGCAGCCTGCTGTGGCTGGTCGACTATTGGGCAGCCACAATGAAATGACAGGTTGGCTCTGACCGAGGACGTATCCAGCGAAGGACTCAGCCACAAGGGCGTATCGCTATCCAGCAGGCTCAGGCACAAGGCATAGGTGGCCGGTGCCAGACGATCAAGACCAGGCACATCGGCAACAGTCTGAATCAGGCCAGGCTCGGACAGCGCTTTCAAGGCATGCCGGAATACTTGCTGCGCGGCATGAATAGGCTCTTCAAAGGCGGGCAATAACAAGCTATCCATCAGTCGTCCTCCCCTCTTACCATGGTGACGAAGTCCACTTTGGTGGCTGCGCTTTGTGCCTCTTTGCTGGCACGCTCAGCCATCTGTTCGCTTTGCAAAGGTTCGATCAGGCTGGCCATCCAGTAGTCCTGCTGCTCGCCCTGCAAATGCGCATCGGCCAATGCGGCCAGTTGCGCATGCGACTTGCTGCGGCCGGCCACGTAGCCATAGCCGTGGCGGCCATCGGCCAGCTGCACTACGCAGCGCGTTACGGTCATTTCGCCCAGATTGAAAGCGGCACCGCTTGCGCCGGCCCGGCCGCGCACCATGACCATGCCGATCTCGGCGGGACGTATGTAGCGATACTCGTGCTGACGCAAGGCGTCGTCATACCTGCTCAACTGGGCGCCGGCACGCGCCAGCACCCGCATCCACTGCTGGCGCCGCGCGAGCACAGCGCTGTCGTTGGCGGCCCCGGGGTCCTGATTAATCGTCATGTTTTTCTCCTGAAATAACGTGATACTTGAAACGGTCGGACCGCGTAATGGAGTTGGATAGCTCGAACGAGGCCCCATCGTCATTGCACGAGAGCGTGCGTATGCTGAGCACCGGCGTATGCCTGGGCATGAGCAGGTGCAAGGCATCGCGTGCAGTGGGTGCGCGTGCGCCTATCAATGTGGAAATTCGCTTGAGCTTGATGCCCTGCTGCGCCAGGTAGGTGCGCATGGAGCCGCCTCGATAGGTATGCATCAGATCCTGATGTCGCTCTGCAAAACAGTGGGTGATCAGGCTGATGGGCTGGTCATCCAGCAGACGCAGGGTTTCAAACTCAAGAACCGGCTCGCTATCGTGCAGTTGCAAGGCTTGCGCCTCATCGGACGTTGCCACCCGCTTGCGCTTGCCCAGGATAATGGCCTGCGAACGAAAGCCCATATGCTCCAGCGTCTGGCTATAGGCGCTTGCAGCATGGACCGGATAAATAATGGGTCGTGGCAGTACGCAAGTACCTCGTCCTTTGTGGCGCAATACCCGCCCTTCTGCGATCAGTTCGTCAACCGCCCGGCGCAGCGTATGGCGATTGACCTGGAAACGCTGTGCCAGGGCGGCCTCCGACGGCAGGTAATCACCCACCTCGTAGGAATCGAGTTGCTCGCGTAGTGTGTGCGCCAGCTCCAGATATCTGGGGCTTACTTGTCTAGACAAGTCCATGATTTAAAAAAGGCGTAGCAACCGCCCCTGACCCCGCTTAAATGAAGTGTTTGCGCAAGCGCTGCGACACAATGTCTATAAGACTGACCGCAACAATGATGATGATGAGAATCGCGCAGGTTTGCGCCAACTGGAATCCGCGTATGGCTTCCCACAAGGTGACGCCAATTCCGCCGGCGCCTACCATGCCCACGACGGTTGCCGAGCGCACGTTGGATTCAAAGCGATACAGGGCATACGAAATCCACAACGGCAACACCTGGGGAATCACGCCGTAGATGACTTCCTGCAGACTGCTCGAGCCCGTGGCCCTGACGCCTTCCACCGGCCCGGGCTCTATCGCCTCCACCGCCTCGGCGAACAGCTTGGCCAATACGCCAGTGGTGCCCACAAAGAGCGCCATCACGCCGGCGAAGGGTCCCAAGCCCACGGCCACCACGAAAAGCATGGCAAATACCATTTCATTGATGGAGCGAAAAGCATCCATGACGCGGCGTACCGGCTGGCAAATCCACCAGGGCGCAATATTCTCGGAACACAGAATGCCCAGTGGTATGGAAAAAACGATCGCCAGCGCTGTGCCCCAAACCGCTATCTGCAGGGTGACCAGCATTTCGCTCATGTAGAGCTTCCAGTAGCGGAAGTCAGGTGGAAAAAAATCGGCCAGAAAGGTCCGCATATTGTCGGCGTCGCGCCAGAGCATGACGGGATTCATTTCCGCACCATCCCAGGACCATGCCAGGATCAGGACCAGCACAAGCCAGCCCACGGACTGCGCCCAGGAACGCTTGGGTGCCTGATACGATAAAGAAGTGGAGACTAAACCTGTCATGAGATAAACCGTCTTTAGTGCGAATGCCCCCTTGCGCGCTTGTTCGGCTGGCAAGGGGGCTTCAGGATTTACTTGGCGCTGGCTACTTTCTTGTCGAGCTCAGCCATGCACACGGCAAGCTTCTCAAGTTCGCTGTCAAGCTTTGCCAGTTGCGCCTGCTTCTCGCTGTCGCTCAGCGTGCTGTCCGCAGCGACTTGGCTGCGCTGCTTGAACAGCTCCAGCTGGCGTATGGGCAGGAGCTGGTCGTTGCTTGATACACGGAATTTGCCCCACTGCAGGCCTGCCAGCGTGTCAAGCTCTTGCTGGTTGGCGCCATAGTTGTTGAAGAAGGCAAGAATCTTGGTCTTGGTGGCTTCGGGCAAATTCTTGCGCCATACGATGGGGTCCGACGGAATCAGGGGTGATCTCCAGATTTCCTTCAACTGGGCGGCCTTTTCAGGGTTGGTCTGTTCCAGACGCTCCATACCTTCCGTATTGAAGGTGGCCACATCCACTTGTTTGTTGGCCACGCTCAGTGCATTGACTTCATGGCTGGCGTTCAGGGTGCGTTTGAATATCTGCTTGGCATCAACATTATTCTTGGCGAATACGTAATAGCCGGGAACCAGGAAACCCGATGTCGAGTTGGGATCTCCGTTGCCAAAGTTAAGATTCTTGGCGTTTGCCAGCATGTCTTCAACTGAATTGATGGGGCTGTCTTTATGGGCAATCAGCAGGCTCCAGTAGCCAGGCTTGCCATCAGAGGCGACGGTCTGCATGATGATTTCGCCACCGGCGCGATCTACCGCTTCCATGGCTGATTTATTGCCATACCAGGCCACATCGACTTTGTCGAAACGCATGCCCTGGATAATGCCGGCATAGTCAGGCGCAAAATAGGCATTGATCTTCATGCCGGTCTGCTTGCCCATGTCGGCCAGGAAGGGATCCCATTGTGCCTTCAGATTCTGGGACGATTCAGTGGAAATGATGCCGAAGTTCAGCTCCTTGAGCTCTTCCGCCTGGGCGGCGCCAAACAGCGCCATGCCGGTAACAGCCGAGGCTACCAGCGCTTTACGCATACCTTTGAACATATTATTTACTCCTGGATAAGGTGCTGCTGACCTGTCTAGACAAGTCAGGACAAAGAAAACCTGACAAGCAAGGGCTCATCAGGCGGCAATCAAAGAAAGTGGCCTGGAAACTTCGCTGTGCTGATCCTGCCGGGACAGCACCAGACCGGCATCCAGGTCGCCGTCGTACAGTTCATTCAGAAATGTTCCGCTAAGCGCCCGCACCGAACCGTCGTAATGAATGCGCCCATCCTTGAGCGCAACGACGCGCTCGCAATAGCGCGCGGCGTAGTCAACCTGATGCAGCGTCACCACCACCGTTTTTCCGTCGGTCGCATTGATGTCGGCCAGGATGTCCATGACTTTGCGCGCCGATTCAGGGTCCAGCGACGCGATAGGCTCATCGGCCAGGATGACTTCAGCCTCTTGCGTCAGCGCACGTGCAATCGCCACGCGTTGCTGCTGCCCACCCGACAGGGTGGATGCACGCCTGTGCGCATATTCGGCCAGGCCCACTCTTTCCAGAGCAGCCATGGCATTCAGTTTTTCTTCGTGACTGAACAGGCCCAGCGAACCACGCAGGCGCGGCATGCGGCCCAGGCGGCCCAGCAACACATTGCTGAGCACACTGAGACGGCCAACCAGATTGAATTGCTGAAAGATGTAGCCGATATCGGCACGCAGACGGCGCACTTGCCCATTCAGACGGCCCGCCGACTGCACGGAACGGCCCAGAACCTGTATGGAACTGCCAAGGCCGCCGTCCGCGCAGGCCAGACCCGCCAGATGGCGCAGCAGTGTCGACTTGCCCGAACCCGACGCGCCTATCAAGGCAACCATCTCGCCCCGCTCCACGGCAAGGCCCAGATCAAACAGCACTTGCTTGCCGCCAAAGCTTTTGCTCAAGCCCGAGACATTGATCGCTGTATGCATGAGTAGTTTCCTAAAAGACCAAGCGACGTATCGCCATAACAGACAGCATCTTAGGAACTGCGCATGACCAGCAGATTAAACAGTCGTGACGTTTTTATGACATAAGGGACGAAAACAAAGTCGCAGTAGCTTTACTACATATGCAAAAAGGCCGGGCATGCGCCCGGCCGATGTCTTGCTGCCCGCGTCAAGCCACCCACAAAGGGCGCCTGGTGCGATGCTTATTTCACGGATTTGGAAATTGCATTACCCGCTTTGCTGATGTCTTGTCCTGCGCCATCAACTGTATTGGCGCACCCGGCCATGGCCAGGCAACCCACCAAAGCAAACAGAGCGAGAATTTTATGAGTCATGGTCATTCCTTCTTTTACGCAAGCTTGCGTTTTTTTATCAAGGGATCAATCTACTATTGTTACGTGCAGTTCGCCCAGGCCGGCAACTGCACCGACCAGGGTGTCGCCCACAACAACCGGGCCTACGCCTTCGGGCGTGCCGGTAAAGATGATATCGCCCGCCTTCAATTCAAACAAGCCCGACAGGTAGGCGATGGATTCCGCAATATTCCATATCATTTGCGAAAGGTCGCTGGACTGTCGGGTTTCGCCATTTACGCTCAGCATGATGGCGCCGGAACCCAGTGTGCCGGTTTTCTTGCGCGCATGCAGCGGGCCTATGGGTGCGGAGTGATCAAAAGCCTTGCCAACCTCCCAGGGCCGCCCCTGCTTCTTGGCTTCGCCCTGCAGATCCCGGCGCGTCATGTCCAGGCCTATGGCATAACCCCATACGCATTCAGCCGCTTGCTCTACCGTAAGGTCGCGTCCACCCTTATCCAGCGCCACGACCAGTTCGATTTCGTAATGCAGATTGGATGTTTTGGGCGGATAAGGCAGATGAGCAACGCCGCCGTCGGCGGCATTCAACAAGGCATCGGCCGGCTTGCAGAAGAAAAAAGGATCTTCGCGGCCGGTAAAGCCCATTTCCTTGGCATGCTCGGCATAATTTCGCCCCACGCAATAAACACGCCTGACGGGAAATATTGCGCTTGACCCTGCCACCGCCAGCGCGGGGACAGGCAATGCGGGAATGACGGTTTCCATTTACTTGCCTTCCTTGGCGTAGCGTTCGGCGCTGTCCAGGATTTCCTTCATCGCGGCTTCCCGGCCTTCCCAGCCCTTGACCTTGACCCATTTTCCTTGCTCGAGATCTTTGTAATGTTCGAAGAAGTGCTGGATACGAGCCAGGTCTTCTTCGGGCAAGTCGGCAGGCGACTTGATGTTCCGATAAGGGGGATAAAGCTTGTCGACAGGCACGGCCAGCAGCTTGGCATCGCCACCCGCTTCATCGTCCATTTGCAGCACGCCGATGGCGCGTGAACGGATCACCGCACCGACCTGTATGGGGAATGGCGCCAGCACCAACACGTCGACAGGGTCGCCGTCGTCGGAAATGGTTTGGGGAATGTAGCCGTAATTGCAGGGATAATGCATGGCTGTCAGCATGAAACGATCGACAAACACGGTGCCGGAGTCTTTATCGACTTCGTACTTGACCGGGTCAGCATTCATGGGGATTTCGATAACTACATTGAATTCATCCGGCAGTTTATTGCCGGCGGGTACGCGGTCTAAGCTCATGCTTAATATAGCCTTAAGGATAAAAACAAGAAAAAATCAATTGTTCCCGGAACCGCGATGAGGACGATCCGAGGTTTGCGACAGATCGACACCAGGGATGGGCGCACTGTCAAAATACTCGTCCGGATAGCTGTCTGGGCTATCGACATCCTGCGGTCTGGGCAAATCAACCGGGGGACGGGATGGCAGGTCTTCCCGGACGCTACTGAATTCATCATCGCCGACGAAGTCGGCGGCACTGGCGGCCAGGGGTACATGCATGTCGCGCAACACCTTGGCCTGCGGGGGCAACTGTTCGACATCGACCAAGGTGGGGTCTGCGCGTGTATCGGCTGCAGGCAAGGAACGGTGGGCAGGCAGCGCAGGCAGCACGCCTGCCACGCTGGATGCCAGGCGCCAGTGTTTCATGGCATCGGCGGCACGGCCCAGGCGATCGTACAAATTGCCCAATAAGGCGTGTATGCGCATATCGCTGCGTATTTTCATGCTGCGCAACAAATAGCGTTCGCCCTGCCCCCATAGCTCGCCCGTCAGGCACAAATTGCCCAGGGCGGCCAGCAAAGCGGAGTCGTCGGGGTGTGACTTAAGCCAGACCTCGGCCTTACTGAGCCGGCGCGCCACGTGTTCTGGCGGGCATTGCGAATAGGCATTAAGCAAGCGAGCATCCATTCTTGCAGCCAGACCAGCTTCAAGAATTTTGGAGGCTTCATCGATATTGCCCTGGTCTGCCTGAATATTTGCCGCCGCCAGCGCGACATCGGGCAACGCACGTTCGTCGGCCTTGAGGTCGCCCCAGATAGCTTTGAATTCTTTCTGACCGCCGGCACGCAAACGCGCTGCCGCCGATGTTTCTATGAGCTGCACAGCTTCGGATTTTTCGAGCACGCCACGGCGCGACAGCAGGCGGGTGAGCTCGAATACGCGATCATGATTACGCAGCTGTCGGTGTGCACGCAGCAACAGCCGGGTAGCGTGGAAATAACGAGTGGAGGCATCTTGCAGTGGCTGCAACAACACCAGAGCGTCTTGGGGACGATTCTGATCCAGGTACATTTCGGCCGCCACCGTAGCAGTGGCTTCGCTAAGTCGCGGATTATCTTGTGCGCTGAGGCGCGCCTGGGCCAGTGCTTCGTCGCGCCGGCCAAACTCACCCATATGATGTGCTGCCCGCGCCGACGTCAGGCCGGCAAGGACTTTGCGACCTTTGGATTTGGTGCGAGCCAACAATTTGGACAGGTCTTTTTCGCCATCGGCATAGCGGCCTTCCAGGACATTGATCCAGCCATTCTCGAGCAGCTCGTGTTCGCGTTTTTGCGAACGCAGGCTGCGCCAGGAACGAAAGCGCTCGGGCCGCACACCTATCCAGGCCAGCACGCGCAACAGGCAATACAGGATGATGAAGCTGGCCAATACCAACAACACCGCCAAAGTAAGTGAAAGCTCGATGCGCCAGGGCTGCGCAACAATGAGCACGTTGCCGCTATGTTCGCGCAACACCAAGGCCAGGCCCACTGCAGCGGCCAACACGATTAAGGTCCAGAACCAGGTTCTCATGATATGGCCCCTTATGACTCGGCTGTTTCAGCAGGCGCCTTGATAGCCGCGTCGGGAGCGGCTTGCGGGTCTGGCTGAACTGCGTCGGGGGTTTCCTGATCCGGCTCTGGCTGGGCGGCGTCGGGAGCTTCCTGAGCCTGCTCGGGCGACAGCGCCTCGGGTTGTGTGTCTTCCAGCTTTTGCTGCTTTACTCTTTCGGCGCGCAAGACTTCGAGCGCTTGCAAGGTGTTGTCGACGGTTGGAAGCTTGGCGTCAATGGCGGTATCAGCCATCTGGCGGGCAATCTTCAGCGCCTGACGAGTTTGGGCCGAGCGCTCGTCAAAGCGCGTTTCTATCGAGGTGACCAGGGCAGCGGTTTCTGCCTTCCAGATCTTGGGTTGCTTCATCATGAGTGCCAACTGGGCCGTCATGACGCGCAAGCGTAAGGTTTCACGAAAGCGTGTGGCCTGATCTGGCGACATCAGTAACGCCGTGGCGTCGTCGACGCGGCGCACCGTAATGAACTGCCCTAAATCCTGGCGTATGGCCTGCCATGCGTCCTGGCTCCAGTTACGGGCCGAGTCCAGGCTTTGCTGCCACCATGGCGCATTTGCGTCCGGTAGCGGGTTGTCCGAGCTGGCTTGGGCTGTTCCGCCAGCGGATCCACGAGGTGCGGGCACGGGTTCTGGCGCGGCATCGTCGGGAACCATCAGAGGGGCTTCGCTAACCAGGCCACTGAGTTCGTCTAGCTGGGCCGACAAGGCGGCGATATCGATAGTGGAAGCGGCCCGCAAGCGGTCAAGGTCGCCATTCAGGGTTTGCTGCATGGAAGCCAACGCGGGACGATTGGCCCTGGCCAGTTGGGCCTGGGCGGTTTCAAGCGAAATGACGGCATTGGCCACATTGCCGCCCAGCTGCAGCTGCTGCTGGGCGATCGTGACCAGATGGTCTACGTCGTTGATCAATACCAGGTCGGAGCCGCTATCGGTGAGCGTCTGGAAGGCCTGATCCAAGCCATCAACCTGCCCCTGAAACTGGCGCAGGGAGCTTTCCAGTGCCGCAATCTGGTTCGACTGTTCTTGTGTAAGGGCTAGCGCCTGGCCTGCCTGTTCGACTGCCTGGGTGACCGTGTTGTGGCTGCTTTGAACCTGACTGAGCAGCTGTGCATGGGTTTGAGCTAACTGTTTTTGTTGATACCAGACTGCAGCAGCCAGAACCGCTGCAATGATCAGCACAATAATGAAGGCGGTTAGCCATGGCGAGCCGCGCTTGCGAGTCTTGGCAGGCGGCTTGGGCGCACTGGTAGCCGGCCCTGGTTTGACCGGCGTGGTTGCGGATGATGCCTGCGAGATCTCGGTGTTTTTATCGGTCATGGCGAGATTGTAATCCTTGCTCAAAGTGCTGCGGCGAGCGTGATCATCTGGAAAATGGTGTCATCGCCCGGCTGGCATATTTTTACCATTGGCGCCTCTACCTTACCAGATGCCTGAAGTGACGATTGTAAACGTCTGGCAATGCGTTCGTGGATGACTACAAAGCGGGACCGCGCCCACGTTTGCTCCAGGCCCACACGGCGAATGTTGTTATGCACGGCGTCCAGGCTTTCACTGCTGGTAAGCAAAAATACACAGGGTTCGGGTTGATCCAGTATTTGCGCAAGCTGTTCGGCCTGCTGCCTATCCCATTGCACGGGCATGCGCTCGTACATGGCCAGCCTGTGTACTTCCAGGCCTGCCTTTTCCAGCCTGGCGCCCAGCCACTCCCTGCCGGTTTGCCCTCTGACTATTAACACCCGTTTCATGCCAGCCAGGTGGGGCTGCAGCAAACGCCACAGGCTTTCAGAATCCTGGTTGACGTCTGGCCCCGGGTAAATGATTTGCGACGAGGGGATAAATCCGGTGTCTTCCAGCATGCGGGCGCTGGCGCCACCCACGGTGGCCGCCAGCGTATGCCTGGGCCAGGCCTGACCGTCACCACACTGGGCCAGCGCCTGCAGGTAAAACTGCAAGGCATGGCCGCTGACGAAAACCAGCAAATCGTATTCTTCAGGAGCCGGAGTATGGGCGGCGCCTGGTGCCAGCGGCCGTATGCGCAAGGCAGGCAGCAACAGGGCCGGCAAGCCGGCACGCGACAGGCGTTCAGCCAGCGCTTCGTTCTTGCCTTGCGGACGAGTCAGTACGACACGGGACTTCACGGCCGTTGCAGACACAGTGCCTGTCCCTTATGAGGCTGAGTCAGGTGCCACGAGCTTATCGAGTATTGCACGGGCGCCATGACCCAGCAATTCGTGAGCGATGCGCTCTCCGAGCTGTTCGGCCTGCTCGATAGCACCCGATGCCTGAGCCCGGATAATGCGTGAACCATCAGGCTCTGCCACCAAGCCACTGACTCTTAGAGTATTGCCGTCACGCTGCGCAAACGCGGCCAAAGGAACCTGGCAAGATCCACCCAGCACCCGCGACACGGCTCTTTCGGCCAAAGCGCAGGCAGTGGTATCAGGATCAGCCAAGGGAGCCAGCCATGCTTGCATGTCGGCACGCGACTCGTGTATTTCTATTCCCAAGGCACCCTGCCCTGCGGCGGGCAAGCTTTGCTCGGGCGTAAGGTAGCTGCGAATCCGGGATTCCAGGCCCAAGCGCCGCAAACCAGCAGCAGCCAGTATGATGGCCGTATAGTCACCATGATCGAGTTTGCCCAAACGCGTATCCAGATTGCCACGCAAAGGCTGAACCTGCAGCTTCGGGTAGCGCTGGCGCAACTGCGCTTCACGACGCAAGCTTGACGTGCCCACCACGCTGCCGTCGGGTAATTCAGCCAACGTAGCATAGTCGTTGGATACAAAGGCATCGCGGGGATCATCGCGCTCTAGGATAACTGACAAGACAAAAGGACTTTGCATGTCGACCGGAACATCTTTAAGCGAATGCACGGCCAGATCGGCACGACCGTCTAGCAGCGCGGTTTCCAGTTCCTTGATGAATAAACCCTTGCCACCCACCTTGGACAAACTGCGATCAAGAATCTGATCGCCCCGGGTGGTCATGGTCAGCAAGCTGACCTGACATGCCGGATACAAAGTTTTCAGGCGGTCGCGAACGTGCTCGGCCTGCCATAAGGCAAGACGGCTGGCACGAGTGGCAATGACGAGCTTAGCTGGAGCTTCCGACATGCCGCCCCTAAGCAAAATAGTTGAGCAAGAAGGCGGCAACAATGCCGATCAAGGCCAGTATGCCCAGGCCTTGCAGCAAGGACAACCCTGATTCGTCGTGCTTCTTGCGCCCGGACGTTTTGAATAGACTCATGTATTCCCTTAGTTGGCTACGGACGCCTTGCGCGACCCCAGCCATTTACCCACCACGACAACGAATATGGCGCCAATGACTTCTGCGGCAATCTTGGTGGTGCCAGCAATAGGACCGAATTTTTCAACAATAAAGACATCGGTAACCAGCATACCGCCGGCAATCCAGCCCAGCAAGGCGGCACCGAGCAAAACAACGATAGGAAAGCGATCTATCAACTTCAGCACCAGTGTACTGCCCCAGATGATAATAGGCACGCTCACGAGCAGGCCGAAAATTACATAATAGATCTGGTGATCAAGGTGTGTATTCTGGGCGGCACCCGCAATGGCAATAACGTTGTCCAGGCTCATGACGAAGTCGGCGATCAGGATGGTCTTGACTGCAGACCATACCGAACTGCTTCCCTTGATATTGCCATGCTCGTCTTCGTCGGGAATCAGCAGCTTTACCCCAATCCAGACAAGCAGCGCACCACCGACCAGCTTAAGGAAGGGAATACCCAGCAATGTAAGGGCAAAGGCAATCAGCAATACACGCAGTATGATGGCGCCAGCCGTGCCCCACAAAATACCTTTTATGCGTTGCTTGTGCTCAAGGTTGCGACAGGCCAGCGCAATCACGACGGCATTATCGCCGCCAAGTAAAATATCGATCATGATGATCTGGAATACTGCACCCCAGTGTAGGGTCTCAAAGAACTCTAGCATTTTTGTTGTCCGTTTTGTTCAAGGCGTATAGAAAAACACCCGGCCGCAGCCAATACGACGGGAAAAAAAACGGGCCATTATAATTCAGCTGTTCATGAGTTTCGCCGCAAGGCCCTGCTCACGCGGCCGGTCTCGAAACCTTAAGACCGACCGCGCGGTATCCGAAAGCCCCTGAGCAAGCAGGGCCGGATAACTACATAATTACTGCTTACAGTACCGACTTGAGCAATTTGCCCATTTCGGATGGATCACGGGTCGTGCGTATGCCGCAAGCTTCCATGATTTCAAGCTTGGCATCAGCCGTATCGGCACCACCGGAAATCAGAGCGCCTGCATGGCCCATGCGCTTGCCGGCCGGAGCCGTCACGCCGGCGATAAAGCCCACTACCGGCTTTTTCATGTTGTCTTTGGCCCATTCAGCGGCGTTGACTTCGTCAGGACCACCAATTTCGCCAATCATGACAACGGCGTCAGTATCGGGGTCGTCGTTGAACATTTGCAAGACGTCTACGTGCTTCAGGCCATTGATGGGGTCGCCACCAATGCCCACAGCAGAGGACTGGCCCAGACCGAGTTCGGTCAGTTGCGCCACGGCTTCATAGGTCAGGGTGCCGGAGCGGCTGACCACGCCAATACGGCCCTTGCGGGCGATATGGCCGGGCATGATGCCAATCTTGATTTCATCAGGCGTAATCAGGCCTGGGCAGTTCGGACCCAGCAACAAGGTTTTCTTGTTCTGGTCGCGCATGCGGTTGCGCAATTCCAGCATGTCGCGCACAGGGATGCCTTCGGTAATGCAGATAACCAGGTCCAGGTCGGCTTCGACGGCTTCCCAAATAGCGGCTGCAGCGCCTGCTGGCGGAACATAAATAACGGACACCGTGGCGCCGGTTTCAGCCTTGGCGTCTTTGACCGAGCCAAAAATAGGCACGCCTTCAAAGTTTTCGCCTGCCTTCTTGGGGTGTACGCCTGCAACGAAGGCATTTTTGCCATTCGCGTACTCGCGGCACATATGAGTGTGGAATTGCCCGGTCTTGCCGGTAATACCCTGGGTGATGACTTTCGTGTCTTTGTTGATCAGAATCGACATTTACAAATCCTTGGCAATATTCTTATTTCGTGGCGGCTACGACTTTGGTCGCGGCTTCGGCCATGGTGTCAGCGCTGATGATGGGCAAACCCGACTCGGCCAGCAGCTTCTTGCCCAGCTCTTCGTTGGTGCCCTTCATGCGCACGACCAGTGGTACGCTGAGATTGACCGCCTTGCACGCTGCAATCACGCCTTCGGCAATGACGTCGCAACGCATGATGCCGCCAAATATGTTGACCAGAATGGCCTTGACGCCCTCGTTCTTGAGCATGATCTTGAAGGCTTCGGTGACTTTCTCGGCCGTTGCGCCGCCGCCCACGTCCAGGAAGTTGGCTGGCTCGCCGCCAAACAACTTGATGGTATCCATGGTGGCCATGGCCAGGCCTGCGCCGTTTACCAAGCAGCCGATATTGCCGTCGAGCTGGATATAAGCCAGGTCGAACTTGCTGGCTTCGATTTCAGCAGGATCTTCTTCGGCCAGATCGCGGTACTCGACGATTTCAGGATGACGGTACAGCGCATTGGAGTCGAAATTGAATTTTGCATCGAGGGCGATGATATTGCCCTTGCCATCGCGATTCAAAGGATTGATTTCTACCAGCTCGGCGTCGGTTTCCATGTAGCAGGTATAAAGCTTCTGGCACACGTCGATGAACTGAGCCACGGAATCGGCCGGCATGCCCACGCCCTTGGCAAGCATTTCGCCATCGGC
This sequence comes from Alcaligenaceae bacterium, assembly GCA_013416405.1. Lineage (GTDB taxonomy): Bacteria > Pseudomonadota > Gammaproteobacteria > Burkholderiales > Burkholderiaceae_B > Pusillimonas_C. The sequence continues at coordinate 236,101 of JACCET010000001.1, read as the reverse complement.
CTGGGTGAAGCCCTTCAGCGGGTGGATCATCACAGTGATGATTTTTTCGGGAGAGGAATGGGCAACCTCTTCGATGTCCATGCCGCCTTCGCTGGAGGCGATGAAAGCCACCTTCTGCGTGGCGCGATCGGTTACAACGGACAGGTAATATTCTTGCTGAATATCGGCGCCCTCTTCGATGTACAGGCGGCCTACTTTCTGGCCTTCAGGGCCCGTCTGGTGCGTGATCAGCTGCATGCCCAGGATTTCAGAGGACAATTGGCGGACTTCATCGAGTGAACGGCCAAGCTTGACGCCACCGCCCTTGCCACGGCCACCCGCATGAATTTGCGCTTTGACCACCCAGACCGGGCCGCCCAGCTTCTCGGCGGCTGCAACGGCCTCTTCGACGGAAAAAGCAGGAATCCCGCGTGGCACAGTCACGCCAAACTTCTTCAGCAGTTCCTTGCCTTGATACTCGTGAATTTTCATTTATTACCTGTCAGAACGTAGAGATAAGAAAAATAATGCGTACGCCAGCGCAGCAAGGCGCCAATGTTCGCTGTTGGGAGTTGCCTACTCGCACTTTGCTTCTGCCTTGGGCATGACATACCACTGCGGATAATACTCTTGCACCACCGGCCCATTCAGCCGCAGGGCGTGGCAACCGGATAGCTGGAATGGTTTTGTATTCGGATTGTTCACTTCATCCTGGCGTCGCTGATTGGACATGGTCTGGACGGCCACCGTGGGCAGCACATACGAGAGTTCAGTCAGGTGTGTACAGCCCGCTACACGGGCGTAACGATTTTTGACCACCTGCCGGAAGTTGCGCAAGAGATTCATGCCGACCAGCGCCTGGTAATCGGGCGCTATGGCGGCGCAGTTTTCTTCGTAAGGGGCGGCATCGTACGCCGCCACGGCTGCGGTAATCGTGAACTGCGCATCGATGGTGACGCGCAGATGCATGTGATGGATGGGCTGGCCAGCATGGTGCACGACGGTGCCATGCCGCTTTTCGAAATCGTAGGCCTTGGTGTCGATAAGTTCGGCTTCAAGATCCCACTGCCCGTCTGCCCGCGCATACGAATTCACACGTATGGAACGCGTATGCAATGGCTCGCGGGCGATATCGGATGGTGGCAGGGGCATGGACAAGAGGGGAGAATTCGGTAAACCCTCTAAGTATAACGCAGTGTTTGGGCTGCTTTGACCATGGCAACCAAAGCAGCTTCCGTTTCAGGCCAGCCCCGGGTTTTCAAACCGCAGTCGGGGTTCACCCATAAACGTTCGGCAGGCAGGCGCGCGCCCGCTTTTTTCATCAGATCGACCATCCACTCCAGCCTGGGCACATTGGGGGAATGGATATCGTAAACCCCCGGCCCTATATCATTGGGGTAATGGAAGTCTTCAAATGCGCCCAGCAATTCCATATTGGAGCGTGAGGTTTCTATGGTGATGACATCTGCATCCATGGCGGCAATAGACTCAATGATGTCATTGAATTCCGAATAGCACATGTGGGTATGTATCTGTGTGTCGTCTTTGGCGCCGGCAGTAGACAGGCGAAAGCAATCCACCGCCCAGCCCAGATAAGCCTGCCAGTCGGCACGACGCAAGGGTAAACCTTCGCGTATGGCCGGTTCGTCGATCTGTATCACGACAATGCCCGCCGCCTCCAGATCGGTCACTTCATCACGCAAGGCCAGAGCCAGTTGCCGACAAGTCGTCTCGCGTGGCTGATCATTGCGTACAAAAGACCACTGCAGAATGGTCACCGGCCCGGTCAACATGCCTTTGACTGGCTTATCCGTCAGTGATTGCGCATAGGCCGACCACCCCACCGTCATGGCCGCAGGACGAACCACATCGCCGAATATGATGGGTGGTTTCACGCAGCGCGAACCGTAGCTTTGCACCCAACCATTCTGAGTGAAGGCGAACCCGCCCAGAAGTTCTCCAAAATACTCCACCATGTCGTTGCGCTCGGGCTCGCCGTGTACCAGCACATCCAGTCCGATTCTTTCCTGGAAACGGATGACATGCTCGATTTCGGCCCGCATAGCTTTTTCATAAGCCGTGTCGCTAAGCGTGCCCTGCTTCCAGTCGCGCCGCGCCAGCCTGATCTCCGGTGTCTGCGGGAAGGATCCTATGGTGGTGGTCGGATAGCTGGGCAACCCCAGTTTTCCTTGCTGACTGGCAATGCGCTGCGCGAATGGCGCGCGGTCGCGCGGCAAGTCTGTGGCCGCCTTCAGGCGCTGCTGGACGCCTGGGTGATGGATACGGCCAGATTTTCTACGGCCTTGCAGCAGCTCTCGCTGGCGCTGCAAGGCTTGCTGCGTGCCGGCATCAGCCCCATCAGCCAGGGAAGCAGCCAACACATTGAGTTCAGCCAGCTTCTGCCTGGCAAACGACAGCCATCCGCGCAACTCGGCATCGAGTTCGCGCTCGGACTCAAGATCGACCGGGACATGCAACAGCGAGCACGACGGCGCAAGCCACAGGCGATCCCCGAGCCGCGACGCCGCCGAGCGTATCAGGGCAACAGCCTCATCCAGATCGCTGCGCCATATATTACGCCCGTCGATCAGACCCGCCGACAGCACTTGCTGATCATCAAGCACGGCCAGCACACTATCCAGCTGATCAGGTGCGCGGACCAGGTCTACATGGATTCCGGCTACAGGCAAGCCCTTGAGTACCTGAGCATTTTCCTTGACGTCTTCGAAATACGTAGCCAGCAATATGCGCACGCCACCTTCTGCAAGCGCTTCATAGACGCGCTGAAAAGCCTGCCGCCAGGGTTCGGGCAGATCCAGCCCCAATATGGGTTCATCTATTTGCACCCAATCAACACCCAATGCCTTGATTTCTTGCAGAACCTGGACGTAGACCGGCAGGAGGTTGTCAAGCAGGGCCAGTTTGGCGATGTCGCCGGCGCCCCCCACAAAGGCATCGCCCTTGCCCAACCAGAGCCAGCTTAAAGGGCCCGGAATCACCGGTTTGGCCCGATAGCCCAGGTCTTGTGCCTCGCGGATCTGATCAAACAGATAGCTGCGGGCTATGCGATAAGACTGCTGTGGAACCAGCTCCGGCACAATGTAGTGATAGTTGGTGTCGAACCATTTGGTCATTTCGCACGCCGCAGCCGGGGTGCCACTGGGCGCACGGCCCCGCGCCATGCGAAACAGCGTATCAAGTTGCACTGGCTCGCCAGAGGGCTGACCAAAGCGGGCCGGGATGGCACCCAGCAAACTGGACCATTCCAGAATGTGGTCATACCAGGCAAAATCGCCGACAGGCACAAATGTCAGCCCAGACTCCGCTTGCAGGCGCCAGTGTCTTGCCCTTAGCCCGCGCCCGGTAGCTTCCAGATCATCCGCCGTCTGCGTCCCCGCCCAATAAGCCTCCAGGCTGCGTTTGAGCTCTCGCTGAGCACCAATGCGAGGGAAGCCTAAATTATGAGTAATAGTCATTTTGATACACCAATGAATGAATTAAATTTGTCTTGAAGGCTATTGTGCCTCTACAATTGATTGAGACAAAATCAAATACAACATATTTAATATGAATATTATTCATTTAAAGGTTATGTGATGCTGGAAATACGCCATCTGGAAACCTTAAGCGCCATACGCGATGCAGGTAGCCTGCAAGAAGCCGCCGAAAGATTGCATGTGACGCAATCGGCCCTGTCGCATCAATTACGTGACCTGGAAGTACGTCTGAAAACACCACTGCTGAATCGCCGTACACGGCCAGCCCGAATGACGACTGCGGGTCTGCGCATCGTGGCATTAGCCGATGTGGTGCTGCCACAGCTCAAGGCAACCGAGCGCGACCTGCAGCGGCTTGCCGCCGGCCGTACCGGCCGTCTGCACCTGGCCATAGAATGCCACTCGTGCTTCCAATGGCTGATGCCTGCACTAGACAGCTTTCGGCGCGGCTGGCCCGATGTTGAACTGGATCTGTCGGCCGCCTTTTCATTCGCCCCCCTGCCCGCGCTGCTACGTGGCGATCTGGATGTGGTGATTACGTCTGACCCGCAAGCGATGGATGCGGTCGAATACATGCCGCTGTTTCGCTATGAAGTAGTGCTGGCCGTGGCTGCCGCCAACCCGCTGGCCCAGCATAAATACATAGAACCTGAACAGTTGGCCGAGCAGGTGCTTATAACGTATCCGGTGGAACGCCAGCGGCTGGATGTATTCACCGCCTTTCTGGATCCGGCCGATGTCGAACCAGCCGCAATACGCCGAGCCGAGCTTACGCCCATCATTGCGCAACTGGTCGCCAGCCAACGAGGCGTGGCAGCCTTGCCCAATTGGGCCCTGACGGAATATCTGAACCAGGGCTGGTTGCACATCTGCCATCTGGGCGAACAGGGTGTATGGTGCACCCTGTATGCAGCAGTGCGCTCGGAAGACCTTGAGGCGGATTATCTGCAGGCTTTTGTACAACAGGCACGCGACACTTGCTTCAAGACTCTGACGGGCATAAAGACGGTACGCTGATGTCGATTAATCGGCATCGTAGGGGATGTTGCCCAATATGCGCCGCAGGGATTCGGCGGCAAAGCCCCTTGAGGCCAAAAACCGATATTGCCGGGCGTATTCTTTGGCGTTCGATGGAAGCTGGCCGAATTTTTTTTCCCATACGGCACGGGCACGTTCGAGTTCTGTAGTGTGCAGTTGCCGGCCCGCTTCGGCGATGGCGGCGTCGTTGACGCCATGCTGCCTGAGCTCATTCAGTATACGGCTGGCACCCTGACGCGACGCGCGCCGGTTCAGCAGACTATGGGCAAAACGTTCGTTGGAGAGCCAGTTTTCGCCTTCGAGTTGATCGAGCAAGGGTTCGATTTCGTTAGCGTCTTGGGCATATGGCGCAAGTTTGCGGCCAAGTTCCTGGCGGGAATGCTCGCGCCGTGACAAATAGCCTATGGCGCGAGCCTTTAGAGTAGGCCCTGTCTTTTTGGGCACGCCGGTTATATCGCCGGCTGGCGACATAGTTTCGAAATCGTCGTTTGAAGACATGGCGCCCTTTTACTTATGGCCAGTCGGGCACCACCAAGTACCCGGCCTGATCTATTCGGCGGCGTCGTCGGCCTGAAGCTGGGCCACGGGATTTGCCGCCACCTGCGCAACCACACCCATTTGTTCACGTACACGGTTTTCGATTTCGAAAGCCATTTCGGGATGTTCTTTCAGGTATTCGCGGGAATTGTCTTTACCCTGGCCTATGCGTGTGCCGCTATAGCTGAACCAGGCGCCTGCCTTGTCGACTATACCGGCCTGCACGCCCAGGTCGATGATTTCGCCTTCGCGCGAGATGCCAGCGCCGTACATGATGTCGAATTCGGCTTGCTTGAATGGCGGTGCAATCTTGTTCTTGACAACCTTGACGCGCGTTTCATTGCCGACGATTTCGTCGCCTTTTTTGATGGCACCGATGCGACGGATATCGAGACGCACAGACGAATAAAACTTAAGCGCGTTGCCGCCTGTGGTGGTTTCGGGATTGCCGAACATAACGCCAATTTTCATGCGAATTTGGTTGATGAAGATGACCATGCAGTTGGCACGCTTGATGCTGGCTGTAAGCTTACGCAAGGCCTGGCTCATGAGGCGGGCCTGCAGGCCTGGCAGGGAATCGCCCATATCGCCTTCGATTTCGGCCTTGGGCACCAGTGCAGCGACGGAGTCAATGACGATGAGATCGACCGAGCCCGAACGGACCAGTGCATCGGTGATTTCAAGTGCCTGCTCGCCGGTATCGGGTTGCGAAATAAGCAGGTCGGCCAGATTGACGCCCAGTTTGGACGCATACTGGACATCGAGGGCATGCTCGGCATCGATGAAGGCGCAGGTGCCGCCGATTTTTTGCATTTCAGCAATGACTTGCAAGGTCAGGGTGGTTTTACCTGATGACTCAGGGCCATACACTTCAATGACACGCCCGCGAGGCAAGCCACCAACGCCCAGGGCAATATCCAACCCCAGCGAGCCGGTGGACACAACTTGTATGTCGTGTTCGACAGTGTCGTCGCCATAGCGCATGACCGAGCCCTTGCCAAATTGCTTCTCAATTTGGGACAAGGCGGCGGCCAATGCCTTGCTGCGCTCGCCGGCGGCTTTGCTGTTTTTGTCGTCCATGTAGGGTCCTTGACTGGAAAACTGAGTAATAAGGCGAGTGACTGTGGCGACCCGCCCTTGCTAACGAATTATTGGATATGCTGGTTGCGGTAACGCAGCCAGCACACTTAGATTATTGCATCAAATTATACTGTATAAATATACAGATATCCAGAATCTTCATCGTTAACCCTGACTATCCAGGTGGCGGCCATGGTGCCAAAATGGGTTTTCCTGCCTAGTTACCGGGTCAACCCTATCAGCCATGCGTATTTTAATTGCCGAGGACGACAGTATTCTTGCCGATGGGCTTTCTCGTTCACTACGATATGAAGGCTATGTCGTCGATGTCGTCAATGATGGTTCCAGCGCCGATTCCGCACTGAAGCTTCAAAGTTTTGACCTGCTCATACTCGACCTTGACCTGCCCCAAATGCATGGTCTGTCTGTGTTGCGCCTGCTACGGCAACGCCAAACACCTTTGCCGGTGCTTATTCTTACGGCCGCCGACACCGTAGAGCAGCGTGTAAAGGGACTGGATCTGGGCGCAGACGACTACATGGCCAAGCCTTTTGCCCTAACCGAACTCGAAGCCCGCGTACGTGCCCTGACCCGCCGCAGCGCCGGCACCAGTACCACCGTAATGCGGTATAAAAACCTTAGCTTTGATCTGAACGGCCGCATAGCACACATTAACGACCAGCCCCTAGAGCTTTCCGCAAGGGAAACCAGCCTGCTGGAAATATTTCTTTCACGTTGCGGACGCATGATCAGCAAGAATCAGCTCGTCGATCTTCTATGCCAATGGGGAGAAGAAGTCACTCCAAACGCCATCGAAGTCTATATCCACAGGCTACGCAAGAAAATTGAACCCAGCGGGGCCAGGATCGTCACCGTTCGCGGCCTGGGATACTGCCTCGAGCCCGAAAACCACAGCGACACGCTGGCCGCATGAAGCGCCAGGCGGCCAGCACAACCAGTCGTATCTGAATGCTGATCGACCCGCAAGTTCTGAAAGACACCCGCACCGACACGGAATCGGTCAGCCAAACGTGGTTTTTCGGTTTGTTCCGGCGCAAGAAAAGCCACGGCGCCCTGCTGAACAAGATCATGATCTGGATGTTCGGCCCCCTGTTTCTGCTCTGGAGCGTGGGCCTGGTCATCACCTACTTCATCGCCCAGAATATCGCCAACGCCCCTTACGACCGCACACTGGCCGACCACCTGCGCCTGCTCAAGCACGAGGTGGAACAGCAAAGCATCATGAACGGCATACAGCTCAGCCCTTCAGCCATCACCATCATGCAAGGCGACACCACCAGCATGACGCATTGGGAAATCCGCGACGCCAACAGCAACTCGGTGGCCGGCGATACCCATATACCCCTGCCCGAAAACTGGGCCTACGAAGAAGACAAGCTACGCCTGCGTAATGAAACCTCCAACAACCAGAGCATACGTGTGGCCTATATTTGGGGTGGGCAAGATCTGGATGGACGGCCTTTCCTGGCGGTCGTTTCGCAATCCAACGAGATGCGCGCCACCTTGCAGCAAGAAATCCTGACTGGCATGCTCACCCCGCAACTGATAGTGCTGCCGCTGGCCGCCTTGCTGGCCGGCCTGGGGCTGACCCAGGGCCTGGAACCGCTCAGCCTGTTGCAAGAACGAATACGCGCGCGACGCGCCAACGATATGTCTCCCATCAGTGCAGACCTGGCACCAGCAGAAATCGTGCCATTGGTCGCAGCCATGAACAGCCTGCTACAGCGTCTAGCAGCCACCCACGAGACACAGCGGCGATTTGTGGCCAATGCCGCACACCAGCTGAAAACACCGCTTGCCGGCATGCGAACGCAGGCCGAATTGGCCTTGCGCGAACAAAGTCCCGACAAGCGCAACGCCAGCCTGGAGCAAATGGTGCTGGGTTCGGAACGGGCCACGCGTCTGGTCAATCAGTTGCTGACGCTAGCCAAGGCAGAAAGTGTGGAAAATCCCCACTTGATCGCCTCTGACTCCATTGATCTGAATGAACTGGCCCGGACTCAGACCTCTCTGTGGGTAGAGGCGGCTCTGGCAAAAAAAATCGACCTGGGACTGGAGCCCGCTGCGCAACCCGCCTGCATTGCCGGTGATCGCATGATGCTGGCTGAGCTGCTTAACAACCTGATCGAAAATGCGGTGCTATACACCCCCCCATCCGGATGGATCACCGTACGTGTCGGCGCCGACGCATTCTCGGCCTACCTGGAAGTCGACGATTCAGGCCCTGGCATTTCAGAACAAGACCGCGAGCATGTATTTGATAGATTTTTCCGCGTGCTGGGCAGTCAGGCAGATGGCAGCGGATTGGGCCTGTCCATCGTCAAGGAAATTGCCGAGCATCACGGCGGCAGCATTACCTTTATGCCTGGCGGAAGGCGCAACGGCCTGGCTGGTGGCACCTGTTTGCGCATCACCTTCAGCCGTATCCCGCATGACCAGCCTGCTTGAATACCGGGGCCTTTCTGTACTACGAAAGTGCAAACTGAGGATTTTGTCAGTTTGACGTCAGCATGCCACTTTAATGTTCAGGAACACGCTGGCGGAAAATGCCAGGAGAAACAGTTCTGATGCCCAGCATCCGAGACGGAGCAATTAGATGAATAGCACGACAACGGTCATCAAACCGGGTGCCGCGTCCAATAGCATGCCGGCAGATCTTAACCGGCCGATGACCCCTGAAGAACGGCGCGTCATATTTGCGTCTTCATTGGGTACCGTGTTCGAGTGGTATGACTTCTATCTGTACGGCTCGTTGGCGGCCATTATTGCCATCCACTTCTTTTCGGGCGTCAATCCCACCGCCGGCTTTATTTTCGCGCTGCTGGCCTTTGCCGCCGGATTTGCCGTACGCCCCTTCGGCGCCCTGGTGTTTGGCCGCCTGGGCGACCTGGTAGGACGCAAATATACCTTTCTGATCACGATTCTGATCATGGGCATGTCCACCTTTCTGGTCGGCGTCCTGCCCTCTTATTCGTCCATAGGCATGGCTGCTCCGGTCATACTCATAGGCTTGCGCATGCTGCAAGGCTTGGCACTCGGAGGCGAATACGGCGGAGCCGCCACCTATGTGGCCGAACATGCCCCCCAGCACCGTCGCGGTTTCTACACCAGTTGGATACAGACCACGGCCACCATGGGGCTATTTCTGTCTTTACTGGTGGTATTGGGCATACGCAAATCATTAGGTGAAGAGGCTTTTCTGGACTGGGGCTGGCGCATTCCATTCCTGATTTCCGCACTTTTACTGGGTATCTCGGTGTGGATACGCATGCGTTTAAACGAGTCACCGGTTTTTCGCAAAATAAAGGCAGACGGCACCTCGTCAAAACAACCCATCAAAGACTCTTTCGGCAAATGGAGTAATCTTAAAATCGTGTTGCTGGCCTTGTTTGGCCTGGCAGCCGGGCAAGCAGTCATTTGGTATACGGGCCAGTTCTATGCCTTATTCTTCCTGACCAAGACCTTGTCGATAGAACCCAACACCGCCAATGTAATGCTGGCCATGGCCTTGCTGCTGGGCACGCCGTTCTTTGTTGTGTTTGGTGCACTTTCGGACCGGATCGGACGCAAGCCCATCATCATGGCCGGATGCCTGATCGCCATCGTCGCCTACTTTCCCATCTTCAAGGGCTTGACCCATTTTGCCAATCCGTCACTGGAGAGGGCGCAGGCCACGGCCCCGGTCACAGTCGTTGCCGATCCGGCCACATGCTCATTCCAGTTCAACCCGGTGGGCGTTTCCTCGTTCAAAAGCTCTTGCGATATTTTGAAAGCCTTCATGGCCAGCAACTCAGTCAACTACACCAACGAGGCGGCACCCGCCGGCACGCTGGCCAAGGTACGCATCGGCGACGATGAGTTCTTGTCTTTCGAGGGCCAGCACCTGAACAGAGCCAGCTTTGCAGCAAGCTCCAAAGAACTTAAAAAAACCCTGACCGATGCCATACGCGCCCATGGCTATCCGGCTAAGGCCGATCCGTCGGAAATCAACTACATCATGATAGTGCTGCTGCTTACGCTTCTGGTGATCATGGTCACCATGGTGTATGGCCCCATTGCCGCCATGCTGGTGGAAATGTTTCCAACACGAATACGGTATACGTCGATGAGCTTGCCCTACCACATAGGTAACGGCTGGTTTGGCGGCTTTTTACCGCCCGTGGCCTTTGCGGTTGTTGCCGCAACGGGCAATATTTATCATGGCCTTTGGTATCCCATCATTATTGCCTCCATCACCTTGTTTATCGGCATATTTTTCGTGAAAGAAACCAAAGACAACGATATAAACACCTGACCATAGCCCGCTTCAGGATAATGTCAGACTACATCAGTAAACTATATAAATAGAAAGAGTTTTGCGTTTCTTATTATCGGGCGTCTGATCCCCCGGCTCGGTAATTGGCTGCTCTTTTTATCACCTGTGCTGCGCCCCCCGCGAGCTTTATTTGCGCAGCATGGTGTGTTTTCAAGGGCTCGGCGCTACGGCACCGGGCCATTTTTTTTGTCGCGGCAAATAGGCTTACAATCAGCGCTCATTCATTTTTTGCAGCGCAATACCATTCCTCACCGGACAGGCCGCGCGCATATCAATCAAGAAGACATCAGCATATGTGGTTCAAGAATCTCAGGATATTTCGCCTTGCCCCCTTGTGGACATGCACCGCCGACTCACTGGAAGCCGCACTCGAGAAGCATGCCTTCCAGCCCAGTAGCAGCAGGGATATGCAAAGCCTGGGATGGATAGCCCCGCGTGAGGATACAGGCCTGGTGTATGCACAAAATGGCCAGTATCTGATCACCCTCAGGGCTGACAAAAAACTCCTGCCCACCACCGTAATCAATCAGTTTGCCAAAGCTCGCGCCCAGGATCTTGAAGAGCAGCAGGGCTTTAAGCCTGGCCGCAAGCAAATGAAGGAAATCAAGGAACAGGTTACCGACGAGCTTCTGCCCAAGGCATTCAGCGTATATCGCGACACACGGGTCTGGCTGGATACGCAAAATCACTGGCTGGTTATTGATGCCGCTGCCGCAGCCAAGAGCGATGAAGTGCTGGGTCTGCTGGCCAAGTCCATAGATTCCTTGCCGGTCGCACCCCTGCATGTGGAGCAATCCCCTGCTTCGGCCATGACCAACTGGCTGATCAGCGATGAGCCCCCCTCGGGCTTTACAGTAGACCAAGACACCGAACTGCGTTCCACCAGCGACAGTGGTGCCGCCGTACGTTATGTGCGCCAAAGCATAGAGATAGACGACGTGCGCAAGCACGTTCAGGCCGGCAAACAGTGTACGCGGCTGGCCCTGACCTGGAACGACCGTGTGTCGTTTGTGCTGACAGAGGGTTTGGACATCAAACGCGTCAATCCCCTGGATGTGCTCAAAGAAGGCCAGAATAGCGCCGCACATAACGATGCCGAGCAATTCGACTCGGATTTCACACTGATGACGGGTGAGCTCGCCAAGCTGATGGACAGCCTGGTCGATGCCCTGGGTGGCGAGAAAAAGGCCTAAGCACTATCCGCCGTGCTACCGCCCGGTTAATCCATGCCGTGGAATACGCTGTCGTCGGGGCCTATATGCGTGGGCGGGCTCCAGGTTACATCGCGCAGCGAATGCTGTACCAGGCCCTCGACGCCCAGCAGCACGGCAAAAATGGCCATACGAACCGGAATCCCGTTGTCTGTCTGACGGAAAATGGCCAGGCGCGGATCATGGTTCAAATCAACACTAAGATCGTTGGCGCCCTCGCGGCTATCGCGCGGCAAGGGGTGCATGACGATGACATCCGGCCCGCAGCACTGATCGACGATCGCCTTGTTGACCTGGAAGTCGGGGGTATAGCCTTCGAGTTCTTCGGCGGCAAAACGCTCTTTTTGCACACGCGTGGCATAAATGACGTCTGCGCCCGGCAAGCCTTGCTCAAGTGAGTTGGTTTGTTCGATGACGTGTCCACGCGTAGTGACTTGATCCTGAATGTAGTCAGGCATCTCGAGGCCCCGAGGCGAAATCAGCGTGAACTTCAGGCCGCGATACAGCGACAACAGCTTGAGCAGTGAATGTACCGTACGCCCATATTTCAGATCGCCTACCAGGGCAATATGCGCTCCATCAAGCAGCTTGCCCAGCCGTGAGAACTCGGTAAGTATCGTATATAAATCCAGCAAAGCCTGACTGGGGTGTTCGCCAGGGCCGTCGCCGCCATTGACCACGGGAATATTCGTGGCACGTGCAAACTCGGCAACCGAGCCTTTTTCGGGGTGCCGAATTACCATCGCATCAACATAGCCACTCATGACACGGCTGGTGTCGTAAATGGATTCACCCTTGGCCATGGACGAAAAGGTAAAGCCCGTGGTGTCGCATACCGAACCGCCCAAGCGACAAAAAGCAGCGCCAAAGCTGACTCGTGTACGGGTGCTAGCTTCGAAAAACAGGTTACCCAACACCGCGCCTTCCAGTACCCGAGACACTTTCTGGCGCCTGGCAATAGGCTGCATTTGATCAGCGATACGAAAGAACTCTTCCACAGATTCCCGGGTGAACTGATCCACGGATAATAGTTGCGGCTTGCCTTCAGCGGCTATGCGGTTGCGCAAAGGGCCTGTCTGTGCGCTTTGCGCATATTTCTGCAACAAACCTTCGTTTTCGACGATTTCGGTAACAAAGCGGTTGACGACTTCCGGCATGGCTCTGAATTCCTGCGAGCCTTCCGGCAAGAGCCAGGTATCGAGCGCGCGGCGCTTGACCCCTATACGCCCAGCAAATACATCACGCGTCAGATTCAGGCGGCGCATGGCATCACGAAGAAAAACCTGTTGCGAGACAGACATGGAGAGACCTTTAATTTATATACGCAAAGCGTATATTTTATAAACGATCACAACAGTTGACGAGTGTTTTCTATCGCAGCCGACGAAATACAACACCACCAGAATCGAACGCTTCCTTATGCACGGCAACAAAAAAGCACCTGTCGGTGCTTTTTTGAATTAGACCTGCGGAACTACTGCGCGCCCGTCGTAGTCGGTGCCGTCGTGGCAGGCATGGTGCTTTGCGCACCGGGTTGTGGTGCACCGGCTATGGCCCGCGCTGCTGCAGTTGCATTTTCTTCGGTGCCCACGGCAAAGACCAGTTGCCCGGAGTTTACCGGCGTGGTGTAGCTGGGAGCAGCCAACATAGTGCGGCCTACAACCAGGGCCAGGCGTTTGTTGGGGTTCTGGGTGGTTGCCTGAGTAATCTTGTTCTTACCCGCGTCGCTCAGTTCCAGTGCCAGCAAGCCTTGGCCCTCTTTGTTGGCACCCGCCTGTATACCCGACAAATCGGCGCGAGTGATGACAGGTTGCGGATTGACATACAGCATGCCAGACTGAATGTTGACGGGCGTCCAGCCTGTTTGCTGGACAGTATCGGCCAGGAATACGGCAACAGGCGCGCCTTGCTCTTGCGCCTGTATGCTGGTTTCAGGCTGTGGCGTGGTAGAAGGCGTAGCGGCGGGAGTACTCGCGGTGTCGGTCGTTGTTTTGTTGGGTGTGGTCTGGCATGCCGCCAGCATCAGCAAACTTAGTGGCACCAAAACACGGCCTAGCGTACCTGCTATTTTCATTAGAATCTCCCTTCAATAATCAATTGGTCGATATAAAGTTTAACGATGTAGGCCCTGGAAGCTAAGTCAAAATCTGTCAACTTGTTCAGAACTATATAGATGGATCATTGTAACCGTCCTGCGCGCACTTCAATATTTACCTGATCCAGTACCTGGCCGCCCCGATCAAGCAGTCGCACGGTATGGCGGCCAGGCCGGGGCGCCCAATAGGCTTTCCCGCCCTGCCCCACCAGTTGTTCGTCGACCTGCCAGAGCACCTGTGCTGCCGTCTGCGCAGCAACATTGGCCGCACGCAACTGGGCGCGTTGGTGGCCAGCCGGAATATCCGGATCCAGGGCCAGTATCGTATTGTTAGCCGGCATGGAAATCCTTGGCGAACCTTGGCCGGACAAGACATAGTCTTGGGCCAGCCTGACTTCGGTGACTACCGTATCGCCCAGGAAAAAGTCCCTGCGCCCAGGCTCGATGCCACCCTGGAAAACCACGGCTTCGGCACTGACCGAAGGTGGTGCTGCCGGCTGTGCGCTACCTTGCTTCCTGTGCAGATGGCTCATCAGGTCATGCCATATTGGACCTGCGCCCGATACGCCCGAAACCTCTCGCATACTGGCACCGCCGCTGTCACCCACCCAGACGCCCACGGTATACCGCTCGGACCAGCCCAGACACCAATTGTCACGCATATCTTTGCTGGTACCTGTCTTGACAGCGGTCCAGAACGGTGTGGACAAGACGCTATCCAGGCCAAAAGTGCGTGCCCTGGCCTGTCGGTCAGACAAAATGTCTCCGATTATCCATGCAGCGCCAGGCGGCATCACCTGATCCACGTCACTGGACGTGTGCATGTCATGAACGAAACGAGGTGGCGAGTAGCGCCCCAGATTGGCCAGCGCGCGATAGGCATTGGTCAGGCTCAGCAGGCTGACATCGGCACTGCCCAACGCCAGGCTGTAGCCATAATAATCGCCACTCTGATCCAGTGGCAGGCCCAGGCGCAGCAAGCGCCGGGCAAAGGCATCGGGCGAGACCATCAACAAAGTGCGCACCGCTGGAATATTCAAGGACGATGCCAAGGCAGTGCGCACGCTTACCCATCCTGAAAACCGCTGGTCATAATTCTGCGGAATGTATAAACCATTACCAGTAGGCAGATTCAAGGGACGATCATTGAGCAAAGAAACAGAGGTCAGGCGCTCCTGCTCCAGGGCCTGTCCATAAAGAAAAGGCTTCAAGGTGGAGCCTGCCTGGCGCAAGGCTCTGGCATGATCCACACGGGGTGCTGCCGACAGATCGCCCGAGGAACCGATGTAGGCCAGGATTTCGCCCGTTTGATTATCTTGCACCACCACCGCCGCATCACGCACGCTTTGCATGCCCAGCTCTGTGACATGGCGCAGCACACTGCGCATGGCATAGCGCTGCAACTGCGCATCCAACGTCGTATGCAGTACGCCCTGTCTAGTCGAGCCGGATGCATGGGCTCGTTGCAACAATCCCAGCCTGGCATAGTGCGGCGCCATCTGGCGACCGTCGGCCCAGGGGCCGCTGGAACGCATCAAGGACAGCGCCACAAAATCGCTTAAACCCCGGCATTCCTGCGGCGAGCCCATGTCGCCCAATAAGGCGCAAGCCCTTTGCACCAACACAGGGTGCGGCGCATTGGGCGCCCGCAGAAAAACCGCAGCCAATGCCGATTCACGCGCATTCAAACCGCTGGGATATTTCTGGAACAAAACGTGCGACAAAGCGTCCACACCAACCAGCTCGCCTCGGAACGCCGCCAGGTTCAGATAGGCTTCCAGAATCTGCGATTTGGTCCATTGCTCTTCAAGTGCACCTACCCGCCAGGCCTGATCGATTTTCTGCATGACACTGCGCCCGCCCGGCCCCCGGCTGAACGCCGGATCAATTAATCCCAACAATTGCATGCTTAACGTTGACGCGCCCCGCCGCTGCCCATGGAACAAATGCCCCCAGGCCGCCGCAGCCACAGCCCGCCAATCGACACCGCCATGATCATAGAAACGATGGTCTTCGGACAGGATCACCGCCCTTTGCAGCGCAACAGATACTTCGTTCAAGCCACGCCACTCACCGCGCCTGCCTTGAAAGTCGGTACGCACACGATCCAGCAATTGATCGTTGCGATCCAGCACCAGGATGTCCGAGGAGCGATAAGCCGCCTTGACGTCCTGATACGATGCCATCGCAAAGGCAGAGCCCGACCAGGCCAGCACCAGCCCTGCCAGCAAAGCCGCCACCCGGCGCTTCATTGAAGATCACCCCGACTCAAGGTTGCACTCCGGCTTGCACCTTCATGCTTTGCGGGCCTGGCAGTTCGCCGAAAACATCGGGCTGGTACATGGCCTCTATGCGTGTTGAAGGCAGCTGGAACTGACCCACGGTATTCAGGCGTACGGTGTATTCCACAGTGGTTTTCCCCTTGGGCAGATAATCATAATAAGCACGGTAAGACTCAAAGCTGCGCTCTACAAAGCTGGGGCCATAGCCATAGCGCTCAGCGTTCTCGGATTGTGTCGCAATACTGGAATCGCGGCCCAGACCACTGCCCAGCACCTGTGCACCGGCGGGAATCGGGTCAGTCAGAACAACCCAGGTCATGGGCGACTTGGCGTCTATGTTCAAGGTCACGCGGTAAACATCGCCCCGAGACCACACACCGTCCACCGCTTGGGAAACAGGCTGGACGCTGCGCTGCAGCGTGAACCCGGCTGAAGCGGCCTTGGCTACCGGCACGGCCGCCAGCGAGCGAACGTCTGCCCAGGCCCGGCCCGCCCCCTGCTGGGTCAGTTGCAAGGAGTCCGGAGATGGCTGACCCCATGGCAGGAAAAAGTCATGCGCCTTGACGCCCGCTTTGGCTTGAATGGCATTCCAGTCAAAAGTTTGTCTATCGCCTTGCGGCGCCAGCGCAATATTCACCCGTCCGGACACCGGCGTACTTTCGTAATAGCGGGAAAACTTTTCAATGGCCAGACTGCCCTGCAGATTGGCAGTCGTCGTGCGCCACGCTCCGTTTTGCTGCAAGCCCAGCAAACCCTGCGCCATGCGGGGCAGATCCTTATCCCAGTCCGCCTGGCCCGTAACGCTTAACAACAAACGCGCCTGATTGGATGCACGCCCCGCCATGAGCCACCAGTTATCGTTCTGCGCATCTTCGTTCAGTACCATTTCAGTGCCGCGATCCAGCATGCGGGCCAGGATAATCTGCCTGGCCTGCGCCTGCCGCTCGTGCTTGTCGTGTATGCCGGGCACGCGCTGCAACAAGGACAGCCAATCGATGACAGCCGCGGTCGGCCAGCGATTCGGTTCGATGGCGATGCTATCCAATAACCGTGGCTTGACCAGCCCATAACGCGACAAGGCTTCAAGTGCCATCAGTTTGCGGGTATCCAGATCCTGAACCGGAGACCAACGGTTGCGAACCAGCTTGCCTTGCGCAAAAGCCAATAGACCGTTCAACATTGCCTGGCGGCTGTCCGGGGGAATCACAAACGGCAAGCCCAGGCTTTGGGCCTCGTGACTGGCACTGATTAAATAAGCCGTCAGCACTTCACTGCCACGCTGTGCACCTGGGAAATAGGCAGCCAGCCCGTCTTCATCCAGGTAGTCAGGCAGGCGACGCATGATCTCATCCCAGTCAGACTGGCTGCGCAAGCCCATGGCCTTGGAGCTGACCTGTTCCAGGCAGGTATAAGGGTAAGCGGCAAACCACTCATGCACACCCGGCAAACCACCGGCCAGTGACGAGCGTACGGACACCTGCAAGCCACCTCGTGGCACACCGTTGGCATCAGCCAGGGCGCCCGGTGGAACCGACACAGGCAGTTCCACCGGCGGCTTGTTGCCATCCAGTGCAAGCAGAGTGGCCTGACGCGTCCTGACTGGAACAGCCGGTACCAAAGCCTGATTGACAGACACGGCATCGCCGGCCGCCTTGGCGGCTGCCGGCTCTGCGTCAGTCTTTTCTTGCGCCGACAGCGTCCAGTTCAATGTGGCGGCTTCACCCAACAGATTGCTTTCAGGCACCTGTATATCCCAACTTACCGTGCTTGCAGCGCCTGCTGCCACATCAAGCTCTTGCGTGGCAAGCTCCTGCGATGGCACCCCCTGGCCTTCATAGCCAGCTTTCACCTGCAGATGCATGGCTCTTTGGGTAGCATTGCGCAACGTAACCGTCGCACTGTATTGATCTCCCTCACGCACCAAGGCCGGCAAGCCGCCTATGACCTGCAAGTCTTGCGTGCTTGCTATGCTTGCCTTGCCGGTGCCGAAACGATCAGGGCCATAGTCGGCCACCGCTACCAGTTGAAAGCGCGTAATGGCGTCATTCAGCGGCAGCTTGATCACCGCCTTGCCGTGCTCGTCCAACTCAACGGAAGGCTCCCACAACAGCAAGGTATCCAGAAGCTCGCGAGTGGGGCTTTTACCGCCTCCACCTCCCGCAGGCAAAGCCTTGCGGCCGTAGTGCCGGCGGCCGACCACCTGCATCTGGGCCGTTGCTGTTTCCACGCCATAGCTGCGCAGCTGGCGCATGGCTGACAACAGATCCCAACTATCGTTGGGCGCCAGTTCCAGTAAGGCCTGATCCACGGCGGCAAACGCCACCGTTCCATGCGCCGCCGGTCGACCATCGGGCAACTTGACCTCGATGGCAACACTGGCATGGTCGCGAACCTGATATTCCTGCTTGTCGGGGCGGATGCTGACGGCAAGCTCATTTTCCTGGTCCGACACCCTGATTTGCGTCAGACCAAAACGAAACGATGGCTTCGCCAGATCAATAAAGGGCGTGGCGGCAGTCTGTGTATCCTGTGCATCAGCATAGGCTCGATACCATTCCAGAGGCTGGCGCCAGCCCTGATCAAAAAACGATTGCCAGGGCACAGCATACTGACGCCCCCGCAAGACCAGCACAGACACATAAACATTCGGCCCCCATGCAGCCTCGACCGGAAGCTTGATCGTTGGATCAGTTCCATCGATCTGAACAACCCGGGTTGCCAGCACTCCTTCACGCTCAATAGCCACCAAAGCCGTGGCGTGCCGGAAAGGCATGCGCACCTGGAACTCGGCCGTTTCACCCGGCTTCCATTCCTTCTTGGCAGGGATGATATCGATACGGTCATCGTTGTCACCGCCGAACCACAGATCACCGGCGCCCGTCACCCAAAGAGTGGAAGCTGCAGTCGAACTGCGGCCCTGCTTATCCTGAGCCGTGGCTATCAGTTCAACCGAGCCGGTCTCGTTCAAGCTTATCGTGCACTCGAGCAAGCCATCCGGCCCTGTACGGCCTTCGCATAACGTGCCCAGATCACGCGTTTCCGTGTGGTGGTCGTAACTGTAGAAGCCACCGACCATGCGCTTGCGCGTGGAGTATCGAGTATGCGAGACGGCAGTTACCGTCATGGCCACGTCAGCCTGCGGCTGACCATCCAGAGACAGCGCCACCGCGCTAAGGTCAGTTTCCTGATCAGCCTGTATCCAGCTGCCCGTGCGCAGCCCCGCCTGCACCTTTGCCGGCCAGACAGGCACCGACTGTGCCAAAGTCTGGACCTGACCATTCGGATCCGAAAAACTGGCCTCAAGCAGCAAGGACTGCGGCTGTGTGAATGCCGGCAAGGACGCAACATTCAGGCGACCCACGCCTTGCGCATCCAGGACCAGCCCCTGCTTGTCCAGAAACAAGGCCTGCTTATCCGTGTAGGTTCCTTCGTCTGGATCAGAGTAGTCGTCATCAGCGGAAGGCGCCGCGAAAGCATAGTCATCGTAATCAGGAAAGCTCACGACCCTGTCGCGCAGCACCCCTGAAATCCATACGGGCAATTGCCCTGCCGGTCCGCCCGACACATAGGCAAGCTGCACATCGGTATTCAGGCTGCCAGGTGCCACCAGCGTGCGCTGCCCCTCGGCGTCACTGACCATCAAGCTGCCGGCCAACAAAGGCAGCTTGAATTCTTCAACCCGAAATTCGCTGCTGCCAAACCACTGCCCGTCACTGTCGGTCACCCGTACCGAGTACTCACCCAATTTGGCTGTTTCAGGGACAACAAACTCACCCGTTGCCGACAAACCGCCCGATGGCGTCGCTTGCCACTTCAACACCTGCTCGTAGCGTTGATCGGAACCCATATGCTCAATCAGCAATTTTCCAGGCAGCATATCCGGCTGGGCAGGCAGCGCAAGCCCGTCGCGTGTCTGCACACGCACAAAATGCTTCATGGCCACCGTTTCACCGGCCCTGAGCAAGGTACGGTCGAATACCGTATGCACAACGACGGTGGGGGTAGGCTGCGTGTCGGTGTGTACATTGAACCGCCAAGACTCTATGCCATCGTTCCACTCCGACAGGACAAAAGAAAAATCAGCCTTGCCACGCGCCTGGGGATGATCCGACTCGATGCGGGCCGACACATACAGGCCGCCCAGGCCAGTGTCTTCGCAATAACTCGGGGCATCCAGCGCTTGCGGGTGATGCCAGATGCCATCGGCGTCAGTCTTGCCCTGCACCAATTGGCGACCAGAGCAATCCAGCACGTTTATGGTCGCATCTGGAACCACCTTGCCCTCGTCCAGTGTCGTCACCCACGCCAGCGTATCGTCCCGGCCGGTTTTCACATGCACCCCAAGATTGGTGACCAGCACCGCAGTGCGCACATACATCGATTCCTGTGTTTCCAGCAAAGACTGGCCCAGTCGGGCGGACTCCACCTCGAGCACGTGAAACCCCGGCTCGTCCAGCGGCACACCTATCACTTCGAAAGGCCTGGGATCCCCGACATCCATGCCAGGCAGCTTGAGCCTGCGTACATTGTCCAGACCCGCCAGGGCCGAATAGCCGCGAGTATCAAGCTCAGGCCCTGCTGCCTGGCGCAGCTGGTTCCCGGCCATGACATCCTTGATCTGATTTTGCGTCAGGCGATTGTTCTCCAGGCGAGGTATGCGCGCATACCATTGCAGGGTCTCGCGATCATCACGCGTCACGTAATCAGCGACGGTGCCGGAGGATACCGACAAGGCCTGCGTTACCAGCGCCGCTTCGACATTGCGCACCGTCAGAGGAACGCTGGCCCTGGTCTTGTCTTGATTTGCGCCCGGCATTGAATCGGCAAAACGCTCAATCACACCAAAAGAGCCGGATGAAAATTTCACCAGGGGAGGAAAGGTGGCGGTGCTGAACGACAAGGGAAACTGATCCGCATTGACCAACGCACGCCCGGCGTCGTCCTTCAGTCCTTCAGGCAAAGTCAGACTCAAGCTGGCCTGCTCGGGAAAGGGCCCAGCAAACTGCACGCCCCGCAAACCGCCCTGGCGCTCGGCGTCGTCGTCGATCTCTGGCGCCAGAGCCTGCTCTGGTGTCTGCAAACGTATTTTGCGTGCGTCCTCCACAGAAATAGGGGCAGAGAACTGAAGAGATACCGGCGACACGGGCGTGCAAGGCATGCTCGCGTTCTCGCGCATGCAACTGAAACTTGCCTTGAATTCCTTGCGTACGGTGTAGTCGAAAACCTGCGGCTTCGTACTGGCAACGGCCGACCGCCCTGCGCTGGTTAACGTGGTGACACCCGGACCAACACTAAGCTGCACCTGGCCCTCGGCGGGCAATCGCCGCGTACATTGCAATAGCTGCGTTGCCTCGGTATCCCATTGCTCGCTGCGGGAATAATAAGCGGACTTAAGGATTTGCTTACGCGCATCACCCGTAATCAGGCGCGGCGGCACCGCCTCGCCCAGGCCCTCGATCAGACAACGACTGCTGTTCAGCAAAGTGCTCGCATCCACCTTGCCGTTAAAGCGCAATACGAAGATTTGATCCTCGGCTATCGTCGGCCCATAAGGACGCGTGCTACTGACTACAGGCCCACCCGTCTGGAAGCTGAAACTGGTCTTGCCCGACACCGGCTCATTATTGAGCGTCTGGAATGCGGGATCGAGCTTGACCTGGCAAGTTACGCCAGGGCCAGGATTGTCAGTAAATACATAGGTCCAGCGCCGGTCATCCAGCCAACGGCCGTTACCCTTCAATTCGGCATCATCACACTGAACCTGCACCGGCGCTGGCGCCTGACCTTCGCCAAACGCAATAACTGACTTGTCGAATGACAGTTTGATGCTTTCTACCTGAGCAACCTTGCCCTGAGGACTGAATTGGCTGATCTGTGTAGCCCAAGCCGTAGGTACGCACAACGCCCCCGCTAAAACTGCAACTCCTAGTCTATGCACGGCCGTATCCTGTTTCGATAGCTGATGAACATCATGCGCCGCACAGAAAACCAGGCGGCCCTTCCCTTAATTCCGGCCACAATACCATCGTTTAAACAGCGCGTCAGCCTTCTGAGTAATGTGTAACAACGTGGGGCCCAGCGCTGGTTCTGGCACTGCGAACTGTCGGCGGGCGAGACTGTGTAGTACGCGCTATAGAGCGACGGACTGTTAATCCGCGGGTGCCTGTTCGGGTGCTAGGCAAGACTGCGCAGTTTATGTAATAATTGCGGGCTATCGAGCAACCGCTGCAAGGCAGTTCACGATACGCCCCTCTAGCTCATGCCTGGTTAGAGCAGCGGACTCATAATCCGTTGGTGCGCAGTTCGACTCTGCGGGGGGGCACCAGTATTCATGCGGGTTTCCAAGGAATTGGAAGCCCGTTTTTTATTGGAAAACGATTTTTCGGTGATCCCATTGGACTTGGTGAATCGCCACATGCGCACGATAGGCTCGAGCCACGATGTTAATGTTGCGGCCACCTCCCGTATGATTAGAGTTCTCACACAAAAACAAAACGAAAAAGGATCGCTTCATGCGCTTGGAAAGTCTTGTCATACTTCACCCGGAAATAGTGTCGAAGCGTTTGCTTCTGGCCGCAGCGCAGTTGCTGCCGGAAAACCCGCTGACCCACCACCCGAGAACACTAGAGCGCCAGGAACTGCTGCAGGTAAAGTGCACAAAGGTTGAGGCCACGGCGTATGGCCTGGTTCGACTGGTGCTAAGAGATGATGACCCACCCGTGTCGGTAGCCGTTCGGCCCGAGCTCATAGTTGCGGTGCTGGATGTGGGAGAAGGTATGCCGGTAGGCTTTCTGCCGGACTCGGATTCAGGTCTCGGCTGATAGCGGCTATGCATCAGATGACGCAAGGCTGAAATGTCCATCCCCGCCCCTGTTATTGAGTCACGCATGGTTCACCTCTTGGGGGTTGGGTTGGGTTCCCAGCAAGTCCGGTGAAATTTCCGCAATCCTTGATATGTCGGAGGATGGGCGATTCACCCAAGAGCAGATACAACATTTTTGGAGCGCCGGACTTACGCAAAATCCAATTTCGCCTTCCGTCGAGGCGAAATTGATAGGCGGCGCTATCACATGATGTGTACCTGAAAAGGAATAACCCGTAGACTCCTGCCCCGCATCGCGGGCACTTTTTTGCTATCCGCCCTGTTTCAAACCCATCAGGGTGCAAGCGAGCAGTGCGGCCAATGAGAATGCCGGGGCTACCTGCTTAGCCCTTGGGTTGGCAAGTTGCCAACAATGTCCGTGAGCACTGCCTTATAAGTACGGTCCAGGCGCGCTATATATTCATGCGCCGTCTCGTCTATCTGTCGATCGGGGAGGCTTAAACCAAGCTGTCTGAATCGGGCCAAGACCGCGTTATATGGGTGGCCAACCCGCTGCCCCGCAAATGGACCTGCCTCGTATACGCCATTGCGATTGTAGAAAGGATCTTTTTGCTCCATATCTGCCTCCCGAGCTGTGTCTGGAAGATTAGTATACGTGAATTAATTATCATTTCGTATACTTTGCAAATATTTTGTAGCGATACCGATAAAGCTCTACTTACTTTCGCCTGATCAAGGTGAGCGCCCCAAATTGAGGATACGCGTCCCTGTCAGTTCGTCGCCCTCTTCACGCCAGCCACCGGAAATCCTAGAGTACCCGCGTAAGACAACAGCTCGTCAACAACCGCCTTGTCGGCGTGTGGTTCACGTGAGAGTACCCATAGGTATTCCCGATCTGGCGTTCCTACGAGGGAATACCGATAGTCGCCCTCAAGCTTAAGTATCCAGTAATCACCCCAAACCATGGGTAACCATGACGTCCAGGCAGGCGCGAACCTTACTTCCAGCTTTGCCGGATCAAGCGGCTGAGCGGCTGTGGAGAGACGGCCCTTGGCCTTGGCCACCTTGATATTGCCATCCTGAAGGCGGCACTGGTTTGTGACACTGATGGTTTTGTCAGGCTGAAGCACGTAATCCGCTCTTACATCGCCAACGCACTCCTTTTGAAAGCGATTCGGCAAGCGCGCTTGCTCGTACCAGGTGCCTGCATATTTGACCAAGTCAACGTCGGCCTGCGTCGACAAGCCTGGATTTGACGCAGCACAACTGGCCAGCACAGCCAGCAGCGGTATGACGAGCATTGTTTTCATTGAAAGCCTCATGTTGGGCCCCCCGGAGGAGGCAGGCCAAACTTATCCACCGATCCTGTGAATAACCCTGCGGAAAACCTGCGGGTAGGTCACGAAAACGTAATATTCACGCCCCCTTACGGCTGCGTGGCCGATCAGCGCTCAAAAGGTGTCACCGCTATCTTTTCAACCGCCCACACAGATAGGCAAGGGCCGCAACCACAGCAACCGTTGCGATTGGGTTGGATCTTATAACATCTTTGCTGCATGCAAGCGCATGCTCAAAGGTACTGCGCCCGCGCCCTCTTCGATCACGGCATTGTCTTCGTCCACATTGACATCATCAGCTGTCGAGATATTGGGACGCGTGTCGGGTTTCGGTGACGAAACCTCGGTCTTCGTCGGCGGTTGGCTAGCGTCTTTCTGCTTACTCATAAGTGCACCTGTAAGGTTATTAAGCGCAACTACGCGCCTTCACATATATCAAGCAAGCTGCGTGCCTGGGCTGCCGGGTTGAAGGCCGGCAGCTTATAGATGGGCTACCATGGGGCAGGCGCATGCATGCGTTATATCGGTCGCGCACCGCTTGCAGCAAGACCCACCGTGAACCAACAACTCAACAGGCCCTCTCGCAGTGAATGAACTTTCTTTGGCCCCACCCCACGACGTCGACGTGGATCCCGAGACCACCACCAAAATCCATGAGTCCCAATTATGGCGCGACGATGGCTGGACCGCCCGCATCATCAAGAATGGTGACGACGACGGTTGGGCCGTCGAAATGATCCTGGACGGAGAGGATGAGCCAGCTTTGGTTGGTCCCTGGACCATGGGACGCGACAAGAAGAACCCCAAGCCTCTCGACTCACCGGCTTTCATTACATTGGTGAAAACAGCATCCGAGGTGCGACGCAGACACGAGCAACAGTTGCACGCCCTGTTGCACAAGAATCTGATCATTGATTCCCATTCCGGTCGGCTGCGCGTAGCACTGGATATTGTCCCCGACGAATACGAGCCGTATGCGGAACTGAGCGCCCACGATGAATTGGGCGAAGAGCTGGCACGGGTTCGCGTTTCGCCGGGTTTCAAGCTCACCCGCCAGAGCGCGACCGACTGGATCGCCAATGGCTTCACACGACCGGGTTGATGGAAAACACACTGGCTGGACCGTCGCATGGCTTTGAGCGGTGCCTTTTCAACACCCGCTACAATGAAGCCTTATTCAAGGAGCCTTATGTTGGAATTTCAGCCCGGAGCACGGGCGTATCTTTTGGAAATCCGAGCCCTGTCGACAGACAAGGATGACAACGAAGTATTCGTGGGCATGACGATCGACGAGTCGGTCTGGTATCAGAAATATCTTGATGAGTCCTTCAGCGGTACTGCTGATCGCCTTGATGGATCCCAGGAGAAATATCTGGCACTGCACGATAGGCACGAAGAGGCGCGACAGACCGTCATCGAGGCCGAATCGCAATCACAGCAGACACCAGCCGCTGATCGGTAAAGCTTGATCTGGTCATAGTGCGTGCGTGACGACGCCTGTGGCCGACTACTTCCTTGTGCTCTGAACTGCAGGCCAACACCAACAAAAAATCACTTGGCGGCCAAAACCTTTTTCATGCGTTGATAGTCTTTGTCATACCGGGTCGCCAACTTCGATTTCTGAGTCTCGGTAAGAATCTTCCCGGAAACCTGAAAAAATTTCGTCTCTTCCTCTTTCAGATGATGACGAACGATGCGTGAGAGTTCTTTAGCCGTTGCGAGCCAACTGCCCCCTTCGTACGAAGCCTGCGCCAATTCCTCGACACACTCGTCAATTTCGTGATGCTCGGACAGCGCATGCCTCGAGGGGTCCAGACCCATGTCATCCATCAGGATCGGCGCATACAGGAACCTTTCTTCGGACGCGGCATGTGCGGCCAGTTCAATGCGTAACTCGTTCAAGATGATTTCTCGTTTTCCGGCCTCTGGTTTTGCGAGCAGCAGGCGCCGGCAAAGGGACCTTTGGATTTCGTGACTCTCGCGCAATGCGTCGTAAATCGTTCTCATGGCTTTCTCCTTTTGCAACTGGCAACAGTTTACGGTAACGAGTCGATATAGTCTTTCGCCCAACGCACCCCTTCGGCAATTGCCGCCTCATTGGATTTCAACGGATCATAGCCACTTCGATTGATTGTGGCACCGTCGATCTTGAGTCCAAAGCCGTGGCCTTGTTGGCCAACCAATTCAATAGACACGACCTCTATGACACGGCCCTTGTAGTCAAAAGTATTTTTACTCAATCCACTGCCTCCCATTCCTGCATGATGCACATGCGTCATGATGCGCTGCGCGGTAACCGCAAGACCAAGCATTTAGCGTGCCTGGAGTCAGTCAACGCCCTTCCTCCAGACGATTGGGTTATGAAGCTACTGGCTGCATACGGGGATGGCGCTGGAACAGCACTGCGGCGGGCACGGCCAGCACGATGACCATGGCGGCAAACGCGCGTATGGCGATGTCCATACCCCAGTGATCAGCAATCCAGCCCATGCCCATCATAGGCATCATGCTGCCGATATAGCCTATGACCAAATAAGTGGCCAGCAGCCCCGAACGCGTGCTGGCCGTGGCAAGACGATTGACCATGCTCATACCAGCAAGCATGCAGGCGCCGTGGCCTATCGCAGTGAACAACACACCGGCACCAAACAAAATGGCGGAACTGGCCCATAGGTTGACCACCAGGAAGGCATTGCTCAAGGCCAGGCTGATCAATCCTATGGTGCCGCACCAATGAATCGGCATGCGCCCGGCCAGCACCTGGACGGCTGCGGAGGTGAACAATATCAATGCAATGGCCGTGCCGCTGACTACCGGCCCATGCCAGGGCACCAATTGGTCCAGGAACAAGGGGGCCATGGACGCGTACAGGCCGAATCCTCCGAATGCCAGAAAAGGCAGACAGCAGGTCAGTACAAAGGCCCACGATGTGTTGGACTGCGGCCAGGTCAGCCTTGGCAAGGCGTCACGCCAGTTCAGAGGAGCTCTCCCGGTCGGCATTGCACCTTTGGGCAACTTCAGGCGCATGAGTGCCAACAAGCCCAGAATGCCCAGCACCAGAGTCGGAATATACGTCACCACCAACGGGGCGGGCGCCAATTGCCCGATGATGCCGCCCACCAAAGGACCCAGGCCAAAACCAAAGGCCATCAGAAATCCCGTCATCATCGCCACGCGTTGCATATTGCCCGACGGAGATAGTTTGGCTAAACCCAAGGTAGCGCTCGTGGTCAGCATGCTGGAGGCCAGACCCACGACAAAACGGCCTATGCTCAGACTGGCCATGTCCCACGCAATCATGCTGATGACTGTGCCCAGCAAGGCCAGCACCACGCCGCATTGCATCATGGGGCGGAAACCCACACGGTCAGGCAGGCTTCCAAAGAACAACAAGCCGCATAATGCACCCACCATATAAATGACGTACACAAACGAAATATCGCTGGTCTGCAGCTGCCATGCCTCTTTGTAAAGGCCGTACAAGGGGCTGATGAGTGCAATGCTCATCACGCCGACTATCATGGCAAAACTCACCCATAAATAGGGCGATCCTTTCAATTTCATTTTGAACAATATGTTTGTGATACAGGGTTAATGGATGGCAGCACATGGAACGAAGCCAGGCTTATTAAATTCTCATTTGTTAATTTGCCGACGCATCAAAGCGCCGTGAAACCGTTTCCAGGACTCGTCGGGTGACTTCCAGCTCCTGCGGCACAAGTCCGGCCAAGATGTCTTGTTCGATTTGCATGCTCTTGGCCAAAATCAAGGTGGCCACTTCGCGTCCGGCAGCCGTCAGCACTATGCATTTGGCACGCCTGTCGTTCGGGTCGCTGGACCAGTCGACCAGTTGCGCCTTGCGCAGTTGGGTCAGCACGCGCACCAAGGAAGACGTATCCAGATACAAGGCGTCAGCCAGGTCTTTCTGGCGCAAGGGTGCAGGGTGTGCATGCAGCACCAATAAAGGCATGCGCGTCGCATCGGATAAGCCTAAGTCCTTGAAGCTCAAATCCACCTGACGGCGCCACTGCCTGTATACACTGCCCAGCAGCAAGCCAAATCGCGAACGCGCCTGATGGGTGTCAGGCGCGTCTGGTGACTCAAGTTGGGAATTAGTTTGCATGCCAAGCATTTTAATACGGGTTTACCCCTATAGCAAGTGAAATCACGTAATGCCGGGCAATCGGACGCAATAACTCAGAGCGACCTAACTCATTGAGTGCATGGGCGATAATACCGGCTCAATATGTCACCATACCTTTTTACTGCAAGATACCACCATGATCCGAGACCAAGAAACACTGAACGGCCTGCTCGATACTGTTGCCCGCTTTGTGCGTGAGCGCCTTATTCCTAACGAAGAACTGGTGTCCGAAACAGACGAAATTCCTGAAGATATCGTTACAGACATGAAAAATATGGGCCTGTTCGGCCTGACCATTCCCGAACAGTTCGGCGGGCTGGAACTGACTATGGAAGAAGAGGTACTGACTGTCTTCGAGCTTTGCCGTGCCTCACCGGTATTCCGCTCGCTCCTGGGTACTACAGTTGGCATCGGTTCTCAGGGTATATTGTTTGACGGCACGCCGGAACAGCAGGAAAAGTACCTGCCCCGCCTCGCAACAGGTGAGCTCATTGCTTCATTTGCCTTGACCGAACCCGAGGCCGGCTCAGACGCGGCATCGTTGCGCACCACAGCCGTCCTTGATGGTGATCACTACGTGGTAAACGGAACCAAGCGTTTCATCACAAATGCCCCGCAGGCCGGTATCTTTACCCTGATGGCGCGCACCAATCCTGACATCAAGGGCGCCGGCGGGATCTCCGCCTTCATCGTGGATGCAAATACACCCGGCATCAGTTTCGGCAAACGTGACAAAAAGATGGGGCAGCAAGGCGCACATACCTGCGATGTAATCTTTGAAAACTGCCGGGTGCCGGCCGCCAACCTGATCGGTAACAAGGAAGGCCAGGGATTCAAAACCGCCATGAAAGTACTGGACAAGGGCCGCATCCATATCGCGGCAGTTTGTGTCGCGGCAGCCGAACGCATGCTGGCCGACGCGCTGGCATACGCCATGCAGCGCAAGCAATTCGGACAACGCATAGCCGATTTCCAACTGGTTCAAGCCATGCTGGCCGATTGCAAGACCGAAATCTATGCGGCACGCAGCATGGTTCTTGACGCCGCCCGCCGCCGCGACGACAAACTGCCGGTTAGCACCGAAGCATCGTGTGCAAAGCTGTTTGCCTCGGAAATGTGCGGACGTGTCGCCGACCGCGCAGTGCAGATTTTTGGCGGAGCCGGCTACATGAGCGAATACGGCATTGAACGCTTCTATCGCGACGTGCGACTGTTCCGCATCTACGAGGGAACCACGCAAATCCAACAGATTGTTATCGCGCGCAACATGATACGCGAGGCCGAATAAACCTGGTGGGGCCGCCTATATCGTGCCCTGTGCCTGCAGTCGTGCTCTCAAGCGGCTGAAAAGGCGCAAGGCATTACCACCCATAATTAGGTCCCGCACCTCGGGCTTCAGCCATTCCACGGCATCGATATAGCGCTTGGTATCGTCGTAATTGAATCCAGTCAGCGGATCCACTCCTTTGACCGCACCGATGATTTCGGAGGCGAACAGAATGTTTTCCGAAGGGATCACTGCAAGCAGCAACTCTATACCTGGCTGGTGATACACGCAGGTATCGAAAAATACGTTGCGCATCAGTACGTCCAGAGGCTGACGGCCCATATTCTGGGCCAGGCCCCGATAACGGCCCCAGTGATAAGGTACTGCCCCACCTCCATGCGGAATAATGAATTTGAGCGTGGGAAAGTCATGAAACAGATCGGACTCGATAAATTGCATGAACGCGGTCGTGTCGCCGTTCAGATAATGCGCACCTGTAAAATGAAAGTTGGGATTGCAAGAGCAACTGGTGTGCACCATTGCGGGCACATCAAGCTCAACCATCTTCTCGTACAAGGGATACCAATGGCGATGCGTCAGAGGTGGATCGGTCCAGTATCCATCAGTCGGATCAGGATTGATATTACAGCCAACAAAGCCTAGCTCTTGCACACATCGCACCAGTTCAGGTATGCAATTGCCAGGACTGACCCCAGGCGATTGCGGTAACTGGCATACACCAACAAGCCTGTCGGGAAAAAGTTCTACCGCACGATATATCAAGTCGTTGCACTGACGCGTCCATGCCTCGCTGATGCTGGCTGTACCTACGTGATGGGCCATGCCCCCGGCTCGCGGTGAAAACAGGGTAAGGTCAACCCCACGTTCTTGCTGAATACGCAGTTGATTGCCCTCGAGAGATTCCCGAATTTCATCGTCGCTGATCACGACCCCTGGATTCATTCCCCGTTCTGCCGGGGCTTTCAGCGTTTCAAGCTGCCAAGCACGAAACTCACCAAGCGCCTTGGGCGCTGTCGTATAGTGGCCATGGCAATCAATAATCATGCTTACCTACTTTATCGAACATTAATCAAAAGGCTGGCCCACCGGCCAGCCTAGTTAGACAGTGAGAACCAGATCAGTGGGTGGCAAGCCCTGCTTCTTTCACGACGCGCGCCCATTTTTCGACCTGATCATGAAAGTATTGTTCGTATTCCTGGACGGAGCCACCCCCTATGATGACCGCCATTTTTTCCAGCTTACCTTGCACCTGTTTGTCTTGCAGTGCGTTGTTGATATAAAGATTAAGCTGGGTGACCGTCTCTGCCGGCGTACCTTTTGGCACCATGAACCCCCACCAGACTTTAGCCTCGAGGTCGGAATAACCCAACTCCGTTGCCGTAGGAACGTCGGGCAGTTGCGCTATACGCTCAGGGCTATCAACTACTAGCGCCCGCAGCTTCTTGGCCTCGACTTGCGGAACAGCCTCAAGTGGATTCAAAAACATGAATGAAACCCGCCCGGTAACAAGGTCAAGCTTGGCAGGCGACCCACCCTTGTAGGGCACATGCAGCATCTCGGTCTTGCTTGTCAGTTTGAGTAATTCCGAAGCCAGATGGGGCGCACTGCCACTACCCGACGTCGCAAATGTGATAGCGTCAGGCTCAGCCTTGGCTGCCTTGAGTAAATCATCGAAGCTCTTGTATGGCGAGTCGTAGGCCGTCACGAGTATCAATGGGGCATAACCCACATATGCTACAGGCGCTAAATCTTTGACTTCGTTAAATGAACGGCCGGGATAAATCGCAGGATTGGTTGCCAGCCCGTTAGCACCAATCAATACGGTGTAGCCATCAGGAGCCGACCGGACGACCGCCTCTGTTCCGATATTGCCGTTTGCACCCGCACGATTCTCTACGACAACGGGCTGGCCTGTCTGTGTGCTGATGCTGTCTGCAAAAATGCGTCCCAGTGTATCAACCGCTCCCCCCGGCGGGAACGGCACAATCAGCGTAATGGGTTTCTCGGGATAGGCGGAACTGGCCGGCGCCACCAGTCCAAACGCAGCCACGGATCCCAGCGCTACGACCCCTAGCATACGACTTAAGTTTTTGTTCATGGAATGTCTCCTTCATCTTCTTATGCACAAGTTTTACGGCAACCTGCAAATATCACAGCAGGCCGCCATGGATGACGACGAAACCATACTAATCTGGGCCGGGACTATTGAAGAAGGAGCTAGGCCACCTAGCTGATATTCCTGAAATGCATAGCTTGGCTGCCTCGCCTTTATCCATGACAATATTTGCGTGTCCGTGTAGACGAAATACCCGTCAGCGCCATCAATGGCAAAGATTTCAACCGCCGTCGGTCAGGATTTCCTGGAGCAGCTCACTGGTCCGCTGAACCAGTGTCGTTAGGGGGCGCTCGGCCGACGTGGCCAGTGCCAGTACACTGCCCAGGCTCGGTTTGATAATGCGCTGACTCTGTAAGTGACCCTGAGCATCACTTGCCGCGACAGCATGTCGCGTAGCGATTGCGTAACCCTCACCCTCGGCAACGAGCTTGACAATAGTGGATACGGAATCAACCTCAAGCACGATAATGGGCTTTAGCCCCATATTGGCCAGCTTTGTTTCAACCATCATGCGCAAGGAATGTGGCCGACAAGGCATAATAAGAGGCAGTTCTGCAATATCTCTTAGATGTATAGGCGGTGCAATGGCTGGCTGCATGGTTCTGCGCTGACTCAGCACCAGCAGGTGATCCTCGCGCAGAGGTTTGATATCCAGGCTCGGCGACGGCACAGGGTCGTGCAACAGGGCGATATCAATACGGCCAGAAAGCAGCCATTCGTACAAATGTATGGTCAAGCCTTCGGTAAGGCATAAGTTTGCCTTGGGAAAGCGGCTACGGAACTCTTTAACAAAAGGGGAGCACACTGCACGCCCTACCGCATGGGGAAATCCTATCGTCACACGCCCCAGTGGACTGCCGCGCGAGTCCTCAACGTCGTGACGCGCATGTTCAAATTGCTTCTGGATTAGGCGTCCATGGGCCAATAGGCGTTTACCCGCTTCAGTAAGGCTGACCCCGCGCCCGTTGCGGTAGAAC
Source organism: Alcaligenaceae bacterium (assembly GCA_013416405.1). GTDB lineage: Bacteria > Pseudomonadota > Gammaproteobacteria > Burkholderiales > Burkholderiaceae_B > Pusillimonas_C. Next base: position 203,361 of record JACCET010000001.1, on the reverse strand, counting down.
AGTGGTTGCCTGAGCTCTACTTCAAGGCGACGTACCTGCCGGCTCAGGGCGGATTGTCCTATACCAAGCACCGTGGCAGCCTGCGTGAAACTGCCCAACTCAGCAACATAAACAAAGGATTCGAGTTGCCTCAAGTCCATTTGACGCCTTTTACCAAGGTGTCACCTGACAGCATTACGACGCAGTTTGGCAGCCGAGGCCTGATTAAGGCGCCGGGCTTCCTCTTCGGCGTAATCCCTTTCACCTGCCTCGTAGCGACCTTCATACATACAGCTGCTACGGTTCCATTTGCATGCATTGCTGGTTTGCGCAGTCCCGTCACTCGAATCGCCAAAACCCAGCATGGAGCAAGCGGAAACAAGTGTGGCAAGACCCAGCACCAGGCTGCAGCGGCTGATTGTTCGAATGGACATTATTCCCGACTCTGTAGTTGCCATAGCCACTTTTATAGCAGATTCTTGCCTGTGACTACGGCACTGCGGCCAGGCTCCTGGCATCAATCAAGCAAGGCGGTTCCTGCTCCTAAAGCGCTTAGCCTGAGTATGCTTCTTAAGTTCTCGCCCATAAGCTTGCCGACCACCGCAGCCAGCTCTGGGCTTTTGGGATTGGCCAGACTGGCCAGGAGGCGTTCGATGTCGCCGTCTGTAAGTACGACCTGCAGTTGCTCGGCATTGCCTTTGTCGTCAGGAACCCACGCTGTGACCTGGGCAGTTAATTTTCCGCGTTCGTCGATTTGTATTTCTGGCACGCCCGGAAGCCGTGATCGCAACGCACCCAACTTGCCTTCCGAGGATTGCTCTGTTTTCTTTATTTTCATCTAATTGCTCCATGCCACTGAGGCGAACCCACTGATTCTAAGCTTATCGCTTATCAAAAGCCCTAAAGGTAAACCATAACGACTTTGCACTTGGCCTGCAAAACATGGCCGCCCCGTCATGCCATCTTGAATTTTGCGAGGTGCATGACCCATGCCAGGCCACCGACTGCGGCAATGATGGAAACCAGCACATACATCGTAGCTGCCATAAGTTGCCCCCTGTGCAGCAATAATACGGTTTCCAGGGAGAATGTAGAAAAGGTAGTGAAGCCACCCAGCACACCGGTGGCCAGAAATAATTGGGTATGTCGCGGTAGCCCGCTATATTGGGACACCAGCACCACCAGGGCACCTATCAGCAGCGAACCCACAATATTGATAGCCAGGGTGGCAAACGGGAATCCACCCTGCCCCGCCATTTTTAGAAACGTACTGCCGATGCCGTGCCGTGCCACCCCCCCCAACCCAGCGCCCACAAACACAAGTAGATAGTTCATTATTTTTCCTAGATCTCTTGTTGCATACCCATTTCCACGACACGATTGGGCGGTATTTTATAGAACCGCGTGCTGCGCGTGGCATTACGTGCCATAAATGCAAATATGCGTCGCTGCAGGCGTGCGAACAATGGCAGCTTGCGAACCACAAGCACGGTTTGCCGGGACATGAAATATGAGATGTGCAAGGGCTCAAGATTTATCGCCGGCATGTCCTGGCCCAGTTGCTGAAGCATCTGGGGCACATTTGGTTCTTGCTTGAAGCCCCAGGTTGCCCTGACTTGCCAGCTCGAATGATTGAGCTGCTCGACTTCGTAGCGCTCGTGCAAGGGCACATAAGGCCCCCTGGCCGTCTCGACCGTTACAAACAGCACTTGTTCGTGCAGAATCTTATTGTGTTTCAGGTTGTGCAATAGCGCCGGTGGTACCGTGCCATAGATCATGCTCATGAAAACGGCGGTGCCGGGCACCCGCAGCGGTGGATAGTCCTCAAGGCCTTGCATGAACTCGGCCAAAGAATGATGTTCATCGGATAGCGCCTTATGCAGTTTTTCACGACCAAGACTCCAGTTAATCATCAGCGTGAATATCACTGCCGCTATGCCCAGTGGCAACCACCCGCCCTGGGTGATCTTCATGGTATTGGACGAAAACAGCAGAACGTCTATTATCAGGAACAGGGTCAGGCCCACCAGCCACAACAGGCGTTTGAAACCGCTGGAACGCAGCGGCAGCACCCTGAACGCCAGCAAGGAAGTCATGAGCATGGTGCCGGTCACAGCGAAGCCGTAAGCATGAGCCAGGCTATCGGATGAGCCGAATCCGAGAACCAGTGCCATAACGGCCAGAAAGAGCAAGGAATTCACCCGGGGCAGGTAGATTTGCCCTTCCGTGCTGGCCGAGGTGTGCTCAATTTGCATGCGGGGCCAATAGCCTAGTTGCACCGCCTGGCGGGTAATGGAAAATGCGCCCGCAATAACAGCCTGAGAAGCAATAATTGCCGCAATGGTGGCCAGGATCAACAGGGGTAATAACAGTGCATTGGGTGCCAGCAGGAAAAATGGATTCCTGATGGCGGATGGATCATGCAACAGCAGTGCCCCTTGTCCAAAATAAGCAAACACCAGGCATGGCATGACCAGGCCAAACCATACTCGCCGGATGGCGCGGCGGCCAAAATGGCCCATATCGACATAAAGCGTCTCGGCACCGGTTATGGAAAGCACAATGGCACCCAGCAACAGAAACACTTCCAAGGGTGCTTCAGACACAAATTGTATAGCCCAAACAGGATTAAGCGCTTGAAGAATCTGCGGTGTCTGTACCGTTCGCCACAGACCAAGCAAACCTATGACAAGAAACCAGACCAGCATAATCGGACCAAACAGCCTGCCCATGGTGCCGGTACCGTAGGGCTGTATTGCAAAGAGGCTGGCAAGCACCAGCAAGGATAAGGGAATGACCCACGCATCCAGTTGGTCGGAGGCGATGCGCAGGCCCTCAATCGCGGACATCACGGATATGGCTGGCGTGATGACACTGTCGCCATAAAACAGGGCTGCGCCGATCAGGCCCAAGGTGATATATACCCACCTTTGCCGACCTTCCAGCTTGGCAATAGCAAGCTGCATAAGGGCCAACACGCCGCCTTCGCCCTGGTTATCCGCCTGCATTATGCAGACTACATATTTTATCGAAACCACCAGCGTCAGCAGCCAGAAAAGCAGTGACAGCACGCCCAATATTTGAGCTTCGCCCAGCGAAGCAAATCCGGATAGGGAAACCTTGATGGCATATAAGGGGCTGGTACCGATGTCGCCAAAAACCACACCCAATGCTCCGATAAGCATTGCCATGCCAGGACTCAGCTTGTTGGAATGATCTGAATTCTTGCTATTGTTGCTGCTCATGAATTGGCTGGGCGGGAATTGGCCAGAGGCCAGAAGCAATCATTATCCGCCGATTGACGCGACGCAGCAAATAGAGTTGAGATCATTAAATCGTTTACTTTTCCATGCGTGCAACAGCCGACAGCACAAAAAGTGCAATGATGGTGCTGGCAACCGCAGTGGCTTCCCGCCCGTAGCCTGCGGCAACGCCAACCGCCGCCGCAACCCAGATGCTGGCGGCGGTGGTCAGGCCTTTCACTTCCTGCATGTTGCCCTGCTTGAGAATGGCCCCGGCACCAAGAAATCCTATTCCCGAAATGATGCCCTGCATGACGCGACTTACTTCGGGAGCCTCCATGCCGGAAGTAACTGGAACCAGCACGAACATGGCGCATCCCAGGGAAACCATCATGTGGGTGCGCAGCCCCGCGGCTTTCCCCCGCAGCTCACGCTCGTAGCCTATCACCGCTCCAAGCGCGACAGCGACAAGCAGGCGCAACACGATAATGGTTGCATCGCGTATGTTCGCCATATCAGAGAACTCGCTTGCTACAGTTTGCCAAATTTCTGCCAGTATCGACATGAATTGCTCCTGAGGCCCGGTAGTTCCATTTCTAAATCAATTGTGAACGCGAAGGCAAAGCGCAGACATTACTAGCGTAAGGCAAGCGACGCCGACAAAGTGCACGATTGATTTAGAAATGGAATGGACAAGCTTAGCAGGAAATAGCCAGCACGCGTTGCCAGTGCTAGCATAGCTCCCTTTGCAGCATCAATTTCTTGCCGATCAACAGCGCAAACAGTCGGGTCATCCGTGGGCAACTGGTTCAGAATTTCGCATATTTCCGCCGGCTTTATTGCCGTTCTCGTGGGCTATACCAGTTCGGTGGCCATTATCTTTCAGGCGGCCCAGGCAGCGGGCGCGACCCCTGCAGAGTTGAACTCATGGATGTGGGCCCTGGGCATAGGCATGGGTGCCAGCTGCATTGCGCTGTCGTGGCGCTATCGCAGTCCGATCCTGACCGCATGGTCCACCCCCGGAGCAGCCCTGCTGGTGACCAGCCTGCAGGGCTTGAGCATGAGCCAGGCCATAGGCGTATTCCTGTTTTCGTCGTTATTGATTACGCTTAGCGGCGTCACGGGCTGGTTCCAGAAGCTCATGCAATATATGCCCCGGCATATTGCTGCAGCCATGCTGGCGGGGATACTGATCCGCTTTGGCATGGATTTGTTCGTCGCCATGCAAACTCAGTGGCTGATGGTGGGGCTGATGTTCCTGACCTTTTTGCTCGGTCGCATCTGGTTGCCGCGTTATACCGTGCCCATGGCTCTGGCGGTGGGCGTGGTAAGCGCGGGCGCCCTGGGACTGCTGCACCTTGATGCCTTGAGCTGGACGCCCGCCCGGCCCCTCTTCATGATGCCCGAATTTTCAGTGTCGGCTCTGATCGGCGTGGGCATCCCGCTGTTCATCGTCACCATGACTTCACAAAACGTTCCCGGACTGGCCGTGCTGCGCGCCAACAGCTACAACACGCCCGCATCACCCCTTATAGGCTGGACCGGCGGCATGGGCCTGCTGTTGGCTCCTTTCGGCGGATTCTCTTTCAATCTGGCAGCCATTACCGCTGCCATATGCATGAGCAAGGATGCAGATCCGGATCCCGCCAGGCGCTATGGCGCGGCAATCTGGGCCGGAGTGTTCTATCTGGCTACAGGTATTTTCGGCGCGACGGTGGTCAGCCTGTTTGCGGCCTTTCCCACCGAACTAGTCGCCGCCATTGCCGGTCTTGCGCTGCTGGGCACCATCGCCAACAGCCTGGCTGGGGCCCTGACGGAAGAACGCGGCCGTGAGGCCGCGCTGGTCACCTTCATATGCACGGCATCGGGCGTTAGCTTTATGGGCATAGGCAGTGCATTTTGGGGACTGGTGTTCGGCGTGGCCGTGCACCTGTTCGCCAGGCGCCAGACCTGATCCCTTTAATTGCCCACACTGCGCACAGATATATTTTTTTCCTGCAGCGCCTTGCGTATGGCCTGCGCGAAGATCACGGCTCCGGGCTGATCGCCGTGCAGGCACAAAGTATCGGCCTGAACCGCAATATCTTCCCCCTGCTGTGTAGCAACCTTGCCATCCATCACCATGCGTAAAACCTGCTGTATGGATTGCTGCGGGTCTTCGATCATGGCGTGGGCTTGCTGGCGTGGGGTCAATGACCCATCGTGCTGGTAGGTTCGGTCGGCAAACACCTCGTGACCTACCTTCAAACCGACGGCGTTTCCAGCCCGGATCAGCTCGCTGCCCGCCAGCCCATACAAAACCAATGAAGCATCCACATCGTGAACCGCCTGCGCAATGGCCGATGCCAGCCGGGCATTCTTTGCAGCCATGTTGTACAAGGCGCCATGCGCCTTGACGTGATGCAGGCGGCCACCCTGGCTGGCGGCGACAGCCGCCAGCGCGCCTATCTGCACTACGACGATATCGTAGGCATGCTCGGGACTGATATCCATATTGCGGCGGCCAAACCCAACCAGATCGGGCAAGCCGGGATGGGCCCCCAGCGCAACGCCATGCTTGATGGCTGCGGCCACGGTCTGACGCATAACGGCGGGATCACCCGCGTGGTAGCTACAGGCGATATTAGCCGAGGTCACATAAGGCAGGATCTCGTCGTCATGACCCATTTTCCATGCGCCAAAACTTTCACCCATATCGCAGTTAAGATCGATAGCTAGTGTCATGATGTGCCTTGGATGCGCGGCCTAAGCCGCATTGGGAAGTATGGCAAACTGCGGGGCAGCGCCCCGCAGTCTGTACTTACTGACCTTCCAGGAAGCTCTTGAGCTTGTCGGCGCGGCTGGGGTGACGCAGCTTGCGCAGCGCCTTGGCCTCTATTTGGCGTATGCGCTCGCGCGTTACGTCAAATTGCTTGCCGACTTCTTCCAGCGTTTGGTCGGTGCTCATTTCAATGCCAAAACGCATGCGCAAGACCTTGGCCTCGCGCGGGGTGAGTGAATCAAGCACCTCCTTGACCACATCACGCATGGAGCCGTGCAGCGCCCATTCAGACGGCGACAAGGTGCCGGTATCTTCAATGAAATCACCCAGATGCGAATCGTCATCGTCGCCTATGGGGGTTTCCATGGAAATCGGTTCCTTGGCGATCTTCAGGATCTTGCGAACCTTGTCTTCCGGCATGTCCATCTTCTGTGCCAATGTGGCGGGATCAGGCTCAGCGCCGGTTTCCTGAAGAATCTGGCGATTGATGCGATTCATTTTATTGATCGTTTCAATCATGTGCACCGGAATACGAATGGTGCGAGCCTGGTCGGCGATGGAACGGGTAATCGCCTGGCGTATCCACCAGGTGGCATACGTTGAAAACTTGTAGCCGCGACGATATTCGAACTTGTCCACCGCTTTCATCAGGCCGATATTGCCTTCCTGGATGAGATCCAGGAACTGCAAGCCACGATTGGTGTACTTCTTGGCAATTGAAATCACCAGACGCAAGTTGGCTTCGGTCATTTCGCGCTTGGCCTTGCGAGCCTTGGCTTCGCCGGTTGCCATGCGCTTGTTGACGTCTTTGAGATCCTTCAGCGGCAACACAACGCTGGTTTGCAGATCGATCAGCTTTTGCTGGATTTCCTGGACGGCAGGGATATGACGCTCGAGCGTTTCGGAATACGGATGACCGGCGGCAACTTCTTGAAGCACCCAATCAAGGTTGGTTTCATTGCCCGGGAACACCTTGATGAAATAAGCGCGCGGCATGCCGGCACGGTCGACGCAAGTATGCAGGACGGTACGCTCTAGTTTGCGTACCTGGGCAACTTGCTCGCGCAGCGTATCGGCCAACTTTTCGACCATCTTGGCCGTAAAGCGCACACCCATGAGCTCATTAAGGATGGCTTCCTGAGCCTCGGCATATTCCTGCGCCTGATAGCCGTCACGTTCGAAGGCTGCGCGCATCTTGGTAAACCATACACCGATGTTTTCGAACTTTTTAAGTGCCTTGGTGCGCAAATGCTCGAGCTGCTTACTGCTCATGCCGCCTGCAGGCCCGTCTTCGTTCTCGTCGTTGTCAACCGATACACCCGCGCCGGCGTATTCTTCGCCTTCCTGATCGATCAGGCCATCGACCACTTCGTCGATCTGGGCGGCACCGTCGCGCACGCGCTGAACGTATTGAAGAATTTCGTTGACCGTGGTCGGGCACGCGGCAATCGCCATGACCATGTGCTTGAGGCCATCTTCGATGCGCTTGGCGATTTCAATTTCGCCTTCACGTGTCAACAGCTCGACCGTACCCATTTCACGCATATACATGCGGACGGGGTCGGTGGTGCGGCCGAAATCGGAATCCACCGTAGTCAGCGCAGCTTCCGCCTCGTCTTCGACGTCATCGTCGCTGGAGGCCACCGGAGCGTTGTCGCTCATGAGTAGGGCATCCGCATCGGGCGCCTGGTCATAGACCGAGATCCCCATGTCGCTGAACGTGCTGATGATGCCATCGATGGCTTCCGCATCGACCAGGTCATCGGGCAGGTGATCGTTGATTTCACCGTAAGTGAGATAGCCGCGATCCTTACCCAGCTTGATAAGCACTTTAAGGCGGTTGCGACGCGCCTCTTGCTCTTCAGGCGTCATCTGGTTGCGCGCAGGCACATCTTTGTCGGCCTTGCCGCGCTTGCCGCCACGCTTGGGCAGTGGCTTCAGTTCGGGAATGACCTCGGCATCACCGTTATCATCATCATTGAAGTCGGCCGCGTCGTTATTGGCATTCTTGGCAGGACGCCCGGGACGGCGACCGCTAGGCACCTTGCTGGCTGGCTTAGAGGCTGTTGCCGTTTTGGCAGCCGTTTTGCGCGTAGCAGTCTTGGCCGCCGCCTTCTTGACGGCCGTTTTGGCCGCAGGCGCTTTTTCTGCCTTGGTGCCTGCCCCTGCTTTGACCGTGGTTTTGGCCGCGCTTTTGCTTGCCGCCGGAACAGTCTTTGTTTTCTTTACAGCATCTTCTGCTGGGGAGGGGTTTTTACCAGTAACTTGGGTCATAGTTGCTTCCGTAAACGCAAATACACCCGGTCGTCAGACGACTACGAGTGTTGCAGGGGGCAGAACGTACTCATCGCATAGATTGAACATACTGCTTGAAAAACATCGATGCAGCGCATACCGCCCGGAGAATAAGTATCCCTGACGTATTGTTTGTATACCGTTGCAGGGCAAAATGGGGCTGGTGGCTTGCATACCCGTCATCACGCTTTTCGTGCCAGGGTTAATAACGAAGTTAATAATTAACTAAGGCAAATATGTTTAAGTCTTTGCGAAAACTCTCTATTTTATCGTATTTGATGCGAAGTCGCACTATTGACCAGTGCAATCCTTCGCGTCAATTCCTGATACCTTTTTCGGGAGGCATCATCCCGTAATCCTGTTTCCACCAGCGCCGACTGTTCGGCTTTAATGGCTTCGAGCTCTATGCGTCGCAAGGCATCGTTCCATTCCGTACGTGGATCAGGTAAATCATCCTGGTCGAGCAATTCAGGCGTAAGCGTAGCAAGCAATCCTTCCAGGTCGGAGCCGGGTTCGGCTGCCTGCAACAAGGCACCTGCATGGCGTGCACCGCTCATGTTCGTCAGGGCAATCAATTCTCTTACCAATACCAGATGGGGGCCATGCTCCAGAATTTCAAGCTGCTGGTCTCCCAGCCCCGATACCAGCTCGGGGTGCGCAAGCAGCAGTCGCAACAAACGCTTGGCCATGGGCGTAACACTTCTGGTCTTACCACGACGCTCGCGCGCTGGCTCGCCCCGGACAACAGGCCCTTCCGACGCCATGAACGGCGCGAAGGAACTGTAGTCTTCTCCTTCGAAAACAGGCTCATCCATAAAGCCTGGTGGCTCATCCTGGCCCCCAGACCAATCGGGGCCGGGCGCACGCGCCGCGGCGGGTGTAGCGGACTCTGTCGCCCCGGCAGCCGGTACCGGCACGTCTGCCGTCAATTCGGCCAGCTCTTCGGGCGTCAGTTGCACCAGCTTGGCAAACTCGCGCTCGATCTGTATGCGTAAAGTCGTACCCTCGGGCAACAAGGCCAACAAGGGCTTGGCTTCGTGCGCGCACGCTGCCCGCCCCTCCGCCTCGTTCAGCGCATGGCGCGAGGCAAGCTCTTCGAGCATGAAGCGCGACAAGGGCATGGCTTCATTTGCGCTGGCCTTGAAGGCCTCTGCGCCGAACTCCCGTATGTACGAGTCGGGATCATGCTCGGCGGGAAGGAACAGAAAACGCATGGAAACGTCGTCACGCAGCAGCGGCAGGCAAGTATTCAGGGCACGCCAGGCAGCACGGCGGCCCGCCTTGTCGCCATCGAAGCTGAAGACAATCTTGTGGCTGGCACGCAACAGTTTCTGTATATGAAACGGTGTTGTCGCCGTGCCCAGCGTGGCGACGGCATTGGCCATGCCGTGCTGGGCCAGGCCGACCACATCCATATAGCCCTCAACCACCAGCACATAACCTTCGCTGCGTATGCCGGCGCGTGACTCCCATAGGCCATAAAGCTCATGGCCCTTGGAGAACAGCCCTGTTTCGGGCGAGTTCAGGTATTTGGGCTCGCCCTTGCCTATGATGCGACCACCAAAACCAATCAGATTGCCGCGTGTATTGCGTATCGGGAACATAACGCGTTCCCGAAAGCGGTCGTAGCGACGCCCGTCTTCGGCTTCGATGACCAGCCCGGACTCGATCAGTAAGGGGTCATCGTACTGGGGAAAAACAGCAGCCAGCCCACGCCTGTCGTTACCCGACCAGCCCAGACCAAACCTGGCGGCCGTTTCTCCCGACAAGCCACGCTGCTTGAAATAGCGGATGGCATTTTGCGAATTCTTGAGCTCACGCAGATAATGCGCTTGCGCCGTATCCAGTATCTGTTGATGACGATTGACTTCTTCTTTACGGCGGCGATCCGCTGCCTGCTGGCGAGGACTGCGCTGTTCTTCAGGCACGGTCATGCCGACCGTAGCCGCCAGAGAGCGAACCGCTTCAGGGAAGCTGGCGCCGGTATGCTCTATCAGGAAGCCGACCGCGCTACCATGGGCTCCGCAACCAAAGCAATGATAAAACTGCTTGGTGGGGCTTACCGTAAATGAGGGGCTTTTTTCGTTGTGGAAGGGGCACAAGCCAAGCAGGTTGGCTCCGCCCTTGCGCAACTGTACATATCGCCCGACGACATCGACAACATCAACTCGGGCGAGTAGTTCCTGAACAAATGATTCAGGAATCAATCAATACAAACGCGGAGGCAGTTGTTGGCTGCGGATGCGCTTGTAGTGGCGCTTGACGGCGGCGGCGTGCTTGCGCTTACGCTCAGCCGTAGGCTTTTCGTAAAATTCGCGCGAACGCAATTCGGTCAAGAGGCCAATTTTTTCGATAGTGCGCTTGAAGCGGCGAAGCGCGGCTTCAAAGGGCTCGTTTTCTTTCAGACGAACGATAGGCATGTAGTCTTAAGCCTTGAAGGTTAAAGTATTAGTTAGTGGAAACGACAACCAACGATTCTAGCACAAATACAGCCTTAATGCCTGCAAGGCTAGGCTAAAGCGACGCACATGCCACTAAGAAATGCGAATCAGGAACGCCCCTTGCGCACCCAGGACTCAAGCTGATGAGGCCGCAAGCTGTCGTAGTCTTCAAAAGGCTGGTGTATCCAGGGATTGGTGGGCAACTTGTCGACATAGTAATCGGGAATGGCATGCGAGTGCCCTTTCCACCACAGCACACCGGTTTTCATTTCCGTAATGGCGGGAAACTGCTGGCGCAGGTGATCGCGCACACGACTGAAAGTCATGCCGGTGTCGACCATGTCGTCGAGCAGCAAGACCTTGCCGTCCAGCGTACCCCGGGTAATGGTGATGAACTGAGCGATATCCAGCTCGCCCTGCTCGGTACCGGCCGCTTCGCGATAGCTGCTGGTTGCCAATATGCCCAATGGAATGTCGTAAATACGCGACAAAACGTCTCCCACTCGCACGCCGCCGCGAGCCAGGCACAGAATTTTATCGAACTGCCAGCCTGACTCATGCACGATCAGGGCCAGGCGTTCGATGAGCCTGTGATATTCATCCCAGCTGATCCATAGATCACGATCGGTACTTGGGGGCAGATTCATAAATAATGTTCCGTAATGGCAGCATATATCGCAAGGATCGTAATGATAAACCCGTATGCAAAACAAGAAAAGGCCGGATCCGTAAAAAAACAGGATCCGGCCTTTTCGTTAAGCCTATAGCCCTATGGGCGGCCAGGTTACCTAGCCACTGAAGGGGTGACGCAGCACGATGGTTTCCAGACGGTCGGGGCCGGTGGAAACCATGTCAACACCCACATCGCACACTTCAGCAATGCGTTCCAGATAGCGGCGCGCATTGACAGGCAGCTTGTCGTATTCGGTGACACCGACGGTGGATTCGGTCCAGCCGGCCATTTCTTCGAGCACAGGCTCGGCTTCGGCTGCGGCATGGGCACCGTAAGGCAGCACATCAAGGAATTCTCCCTTGTAGCGGTAGCCAACACCAATCTTGAGCTGCTCAACACCATCGAGCACGTCGAGTTTGGTGATGCACAGTCCCGAAATGCCGTTGATCATGACCGAACGCTTCATGGCTGCGCCATCGAACCAGCCACAGCGACGCGGGCGCCCCGTGACCGAGCCGAACTCTTTGCCTACGGTTGCCAGGCGCGCACCGGTATCGTCCAGCAACTCGGTGGGGAAAGGGCCGCCACCAACGCGTGTGGTGTAGGCCTTGGCGATACCCAGGACGTAATCAAGAGCCTGGGGGCCGACACCAGCGCCGGCCGACGCTGCGCCCGCAACGCAATTGCTGCTGGTCACGAAGGGATAAGTACCATGGTCGATATCGAGCAGAGCGCCTTGTGCGCCTTCGAACAACAGCTTATGCCCCGCTTTGCGGGCAATATGCAGATTGCTGGACACGTCGGCCACCATGGGCTCCAGCACCGGCGCCAGCGACATAGCCTGATCGCGAACCTCGTTGATTGACACAGCCTTGCCGCCCAGATACTGAGTCAGTACAAAGTTGTGGAAATCGAGTGTTTCGGCCAGTTTTTCGTCGAAAATGGCGGGATCGTATAAATCTTGCACACGCAGGGCACGGCGTCCGATCTTGTCTTCGTAGGCCGGGCCTATGCCCCTGCCTGTTGTACCGATCTTGCCTTCGCCCTTGCGCGCCTCGCGGGCCTGGTCGATAGCAATGTGGTAGGGCAGGATCAACGGGCAGGCCGGAGATATTTGCAGACGTGAGCGAACATCAAGCCCGGCGCCTTCAAGCTCGGTGATTTCCTTCAACAGCGCCTCGGGCGAGAGCACAACGCCATTACCGATATAGCAGGTGACGTGTGGGTGCATGATGCCCGAAGGAATCAGGCGCAATATGGTCTTATTGCCATTAATCCACAAAGTATGGCCGGCATTATGACCACCCTGAAAGCGCACAACGCCCTGGGCCGACTCAGCCAGCCAATCGACGATCTTGCCTTTACCTTCGTCACCCCATTGGGTGCCGATCACCACGATATTCTTGCTCATGTTGCGTATCAGAAAAAAATTCCGGCCCGACAGTTACAAGGCCAAAGCAGGTTTAAACCATACGATAAAACCAACCGGATTGCCGGTTAGCCTATCGCCCTTACCTTCCATGTTCCGCCGTCCGGTACCAGCTCTCGGTCAACGGTAAATTCATCCAGCCTATGCGGTTGCCCCGGCAACATCTGCACTACGATCTCACCCTCGGCACGCAGCTGGCGCAATATTTCGACCAACGCCGCATCAGTACCCCAGGGAGCTCGTATGGCCTTGGATACGGGCGCGGCAGGCAACCCTGAAGACAACTTGCGCAAATCAAGGCTGAAGCCGGTGGCCGGGCGCGAGCGCCCAAAGGCACGCCCTACACCATCGTAGCGACCACCACGCACCAGCGCATCGTGCCAGCCGTGGGCATAAATAGAAAACACAACACCCGAATGATAGCCATAGCCGCTGCCCATATCGGCCAGATCAACACTGAACTCGTGGCCGGGCAAGGCGCTTATGAGGGTATCGAGGTCGTCGAGCGCGGCGTGCAAGGCGGGCAAGGCCGGCAGAACAGCGCGCGCCTTGGCAATGACTTCGGTCGTGCCATACAGCGATGCAAGCTGTTTAAGGGCCTGAATGCTGGCAGGCTGTACCTGAGGAATCCTTGCACCCAATTCGGTCAGTCCGGGTACATCTTTGCTAGCCAGCAAATCATTTATGCTATCGGCAAACTCGGCCAGCGCAGGGTCGGCTTCGAGGATGGAGCGTAGTACACCCGGATGATTGAGATCGAGGCGCGCATGAGCAACGCCCGCCCGCTTTACGCTGGCCAAAGCCAGCTCGATGATTTCAATGTCGGCTTCTACACCCGCATGGCCGAAAATTTCAGCGCCGATCTGCAAGAGTTCGCGATCGGACAGCAAGCCGGCCGGCCGCGCATGCAAGACGGTGCCGCAATAGCACAGGCGCGTTACGCCTTCACGATTAAGCAGGTGGGCATCTATGCGCGAAACCTGCGGCGTGATATCGGCGCGTACCCCAAGAGTACGACCTGTGATCTGGTCTATAAGCTTGCAGGTACGCAGATTCAGGTCGGCACCCGTGCCCGACAACAGGGATTCCAGGTACTCGACCAATGGAGGAGCAACGAGCTCGAAGCCATAGGTGCGATAGAGATCCAGCAGACCACGGCGCAGCTCTTCAATGCGACGGGCCTCGGCGGGCAGAATATCGGCCAGGCTTTCTGGCAACAACCAGTTGGACATCATGCGAACCAATGCGGGAAAAACGCCAAACAAAAAGCGACCTGGGGCGTAAGCCCGCCAAGTCGCTTGCGGATAAGATAAACAAAAACTTACGCGCTAGTATAAACGATAGCGCGCAAGAAGTGAAACAGGCCCCGGTACCGGGGCCTGTTCAAGGATGCTGCGCGACGCTGTCTTAATTTGCGCCGGCTGGCCCTGGAGCGGCTACGCCCTGTTGACCCTGAGCCGAATTCCAGAACTTGAAGAAATCGGATTTGGGGCTGAGCACCAGTGCGTCGCCCGAATCGGCAAACGCGGCGCGATAACCTTCCAGGCTCTTGTACAGACTGTAGAACTCGGGGTTCGCACCATAGGCCTGAGCGTAGATGGAAGCCGCCTTGGCATCGCCCTCGCCCTTGACTTCCTGCGCCTGGGCGTAGGCCTTGGCCAGCAGTTCCTGGCGCTCGCGGTCGGCCTGGGCACGAATGCGTTCGCTATCGGCCGCACCGGTGGCACGCAAGCGGTTGGCTTCCTGTTTGCGCTCGGCTTCCATGCGGCGATACACCGACTCGGAAATTTCGGGCGCGAAGTCTATACGGCGCAGACGGACATCGACCACCTGAACACCCAGCGGCTTGGCACGTGCCTCGACGTTGGTCAGGATTTCGCGCATGATGGTATCGCGCTCGTTCGAAACGACTTCCTTGACCGTACGAACGTTCACCGAAGCGTTCAAGGCATCACGAATCTGGGCGGTAAGGCGCTCGACCGCAGCGCGATCATTGGCGCCGAAGGTAACGTAAAACAGACGCGGATCGGAAATACGCCATTTGACGAAAGAATCGATCAGCAGATTCTTTTTCTCGGCTGTCTGGATGCGTTCAGGATCGTTCGCCTCGATGGTTTGCAGGCGCTTGTCTAGCCTGACCACGTTCTCGAAAGGAGGCGGCAACTTGAAATACAAACCAGGTTCCGTGATGGTGTCGCGCACTTCACCCAGGGCAAAAACCAGCGCGGCATCACGTTCGCGAACCACGAAGACACAAGAAGAAAGTATGGCCAGAAGAATAACCAGGCCGACTAAAGCAGGAAAAAAACGTTGCATTATGGCCTCTTAGCGTGAATACGGATTGGCCAACGACGAATTGACTGTCGTGCCATCGGATGACGTGGAGGGCCGGGCCGGAGCGCTCGGGCGGCTAGGCTGAGTCGTAGCCGCCGCCGCGCCGGTAGTGCTTTCAACCGACGCGCTGAAGTTGCTGGAACCACCCGCTGCCTGATTCATGATTTTATCCAGGGGCAAGTAAAGCATATTGTTGCTGGCCTGTGAGTCGATCATGATCTTGCTGGTGTTCTGCAGTATTTCCTGCATGGTTGCCAGGTACATGCGTTCACGGGTGATCTGGGGCGCCTTGGCATATTCAACCTCAATACTGCTAAAGCGTGCGGTGTCACCCGTTGCGTCGCCTATCACGGTAGCGCGATAACCTTCGGCCTCTTGCATCATGCGTGCAATCTGGCCTTGCGCCTCGGGTAGAACCTTATTGGCGTAGGCGTTACCTTCGTTGATCTGACGTTCACGATCCTGACCAGCCTTGACGGCGTCGTCAAAGGCCGCCTGTACCTGCTCGGGCGGCTGCACGTTCTGTATGGCCACCGTACTGATCTGTATGCCGGTCTGGTAACGGTCAAGTATGCTTTGCGCCAGGCTTTGCACTTCGGTTGCCACTTCGGTACGCCCGGAATACAGCACGAAATCCATGGGTTTCTTGCCGACGATCTCGCGCATGGCGGTTTCGGCAGCTTGCCTGACGGATTCGTCTGGTTGACTGGTTTTAAACAGATAGTCGGGTGCGCCTGTAGGCATAAGGCGATACTGCACCACAAACTGCAGATCAACGATGTTCTCGTCGGTCGTGAGCATGAGTGATTCAGGCAGCACCTTGTTGCGAGCAGTGCCACGGTAGCCAACTTCGAAGGTACGCAGCTGCGCAATATTTACGCTCTGGTGCGCTTCGATGGGATACGGCAAACGCCATTGCAGGCCCGGCGGCAGTGTTTTCGTGTATTTACCGAACTTGGTGACGACCGCCACCTGGCCTTCCTGGACGATCATAAAGCCACTGGCCAGCCAAAGCGCCACGGCAATCACGACGATGACAGCTATGCTTTTGGGCGAACCCTTGGGCAACTGAGGACGGCTGCCGCCGTTATTGCCACCGCCACTGCCGCCGCCACGCTTGGCCTTGCGGCCAAACAAAGACCCCAGCCGATTATTGAAATCGCGCCAGACTTCGTCTAGGTCGGGAGGACCGCCGCCATCGCCCTGATTATTGGGGCGCCGTGGGGGTTCGGAGCCATTATTATTGCCACGTCCCCAACCCGGATCATTCAAGTTATATATTTTCGACATTAAACGTATTATTTCCTACGATTTGACCGGACTCGACTATTGCCCCACGCAATTCATCCAGGCCTGTGCGCCCTTCGGCGCTTACAAAAACTCGTGCAATCGTACCATGTTCGTTACGCTCCATTCTGGGTTCGTAACCAGCCAGGTCGATTTTGTTATAGACCAGAATCCTGGGAATATCGGCTGCACCGATATCTTCCAGAACCTTGTTCACTTCGGCAATCTGCTCATCGCGCTGCGGACTTGCCGCATCAACCACGTGCAAAAGCAAGTCGGCCTGTATAGTTTCTTCCAGCGTGGCCCGAAACGCGGCGATCAGCGTTGGAGGAAGCTCACGGATAAAACCCACCGTATCGGATATCACTAGCTGACCGGCGCCTTCTATCCAAACCCGCCGCGTGGTTGTATCGAGCGTGGCGAACAATTGATCGGCCGCATAAGCTCCCGCCCGTGTCAAGGCATTGAACAAGGTGGACTTGCCCGCGTTGGTATACCCCACCAGCGACACCGACAAGGTATTGCTGCGCGATCTTGCCCGGCGCTGGGTGGTACGCTGGCGCTGTACACGCGCCAGGCGTTCACGCAACACACGTACCTTGTCGCCTATCATGCGCCTGTCCATCTCGAGCTGGGCTTCGCCCGGCCCGCGCATCCCTATACCACCACGCTGGCGCTCAAGGTGAGACCACATGCGCGTTAATCGGGTGGACAAGTGCTGCAGCTGAGCCAACTCGACCTGTAATTTGCCCTCGTGGCTTTTAGCCCTGAGCGCAAAAATATCGAGTATGAGAGCAACCCTATCCACCACCCGCAGCTTGAACCCTCTTTCAAGATTTCGCTGCTGGGCCGGTGTAAGCGCCTGATCGAACAGAATAAGTTCAGCCTGCATTTCCTCGGCAATCAGCACAGCCTCTTCGAGCTTGCCTGAACCGATGAAATGCGCCGCATCGGGGCGTGCGCGGCGTGCCACGACAGTAGCGACGACTTCGGCGCCAGCGCCTTTGGCCAGCATCACGAACTCTTCCGCATGCGCGGTATAGTCGGGCTCGCCAAGATCAACGCTAACAATCAGGACTTTCATACTGCAAGGCCTAGCGAGACGCCCGCCGGCGCGAAGCACACGGCGGGCGTCTTGGCGGTAGAAATAACCAGCGGCGCTTTATTCAGAAGGCTCATCCACTTGGAAATTGACTGGCCGAGCGGGCACGACGGTGGAAATGGCGTGCTTGTAGACCATTTGGGTCACGGTATTGCGCAGCAATACAACGTATTGATCAAAAGACTCGACCTGCCCCTGCAACTTGATCCCGTTAACCAGATAGATCGATACAGGTATGTGGTCCTTGCGAAGGGCGTTTAGAAATGGATCTTGTAGTGTTTGCCCTTTATTGCTCATTGGCTAGGCTCCGATTATGTTGTTATATAAAATGACGTAATGACCATGCATACTTTACAGGGTTTTCCCTGAATGCGCACGGCTCAAAATGTGCTAGTGGTGGTGTGCAAGATATTTTAAAGTGTTTTGGCCAAAATTTTGGTCAACGCCTTACATAGACGCTCGCAATCCTCAGGAGTTCCCACCGTAATCCGTAAAAATTGATCTATACGGGCCAGCGTGAAATGCCGCACCAATATATTCTGCTCACGCAAGGCACGGCTTAAGGCACCACCATCGTGATCGGGATGCCGGGCAAACACAAAATTGGCCTGGCTGGGCAACACCTGAAAGCCCAGCGCCGTTAATTGTGTTGTCAATTGCGCGCGTGCGTCAGTCACCGCCTGGCACATCTGCTTCAAATAATCAGTGTCTTGTATGGCAGCAACGGCGCCGGCCTGGGCCAAAGTATCCAGCGGGTAGGAATTGAAACTGTCCTTCACGCGGTTCAAGCCTTGAACTATCTGCGCATCGGCAATGGCAAAGCCTACACGCAGACCTGCAAGCGACCTGGACTTGGACAAGGTATGCACGACGACGATATTGGCATGCGTTTTCAGCAGCGCAATGGCAGACTGAGCGCCAAAATCAACGTAGGCCTCGTCAACCACCACAGGAATGTCGGGATGCGCGGCGGCGATCGCACTGATGTCGGCCAGCGATAGCACCATACCCGTGGGCGCATTGGGATTGGAGAAAATGATCCCTGCGGGATCGGCGACCGGGGACTTTGTGTAATCGGTAACGCGTATCGAGAAGTCGTCGGCCAGCGGAACCAGTTGGGTCGGTATTTTGTACAGGGTGCAATAGGTTCGGTAGAAGCTGTAGGTGATGTCGGGCATCAGCAATGGCCGCCCCGAACGGCGGAACAAGGCATTGAATATATGCGCCAGCACTTCGTCGGAACCATTACCCACAAAGACCTGATCGGGATCCAACCCATGCAACTGGGCGATCGCCTGACGCAGGCCCACAGCCTCGTTGTCGGGATACAGCCGCAACTGGCTGGTCGCAGCAGCCTTGATGGCTTCCAGCGCCCGAGGTGACGGCCCGTATGGATGCTCATTGGTATTGAGCTTGAGCAGATTATCTACCTTGGGCTGTTCGCCCGCCACATACGGTGTCAGATCAGCAAGGTGATCACTCCAGAAACGACTCACTGCGCCCCCTGTATGTAAGGATTTTGTGAAGACTTGAATTCTATGCGCAATGGCGTGCCATCCAGCTTGAACGCCTCGCGAAAACGGGCTTCAAGGTAGCGCCGATACGAATCGGAAATGGCATCAAGGGCATTGCCGTGAATAATGATCAGCGGAGGATTCTGCCCGCCTTGGTGCGCATAGCGCATCTTGGGTCGGAAAATCCCCTTGCGTGGCGGTTGCTGTTGCTCGACCGCCGCATGCAGCACACGCGTCAGCCTGGGCGTGGACAGCTTGGCAAATGCGGCGGCATGCGCCGCGTTCACGGACTTGATCAGGGGATTGACGCCCTGCCCCTTCAAGGCGGAGACTGTATGCATTTTGGCGAATGACAGAAAGTGCAGCTTGCGGTCGAAATCGCGCTGTATGCGTTCGCGCTGCTCGGCGTCCAGGCCATCCCATTTATTGATGGCAACCACCAGCGCCCTGCCCGTTTCCAGGACAAAGCCCGCAATATGCGCGTCCTGGTCGGAAATCTCGGTTTGGGCATCGAGCATCAACACAACCACGTTGCAGGCCTCTATGGCTTGCAACGTCTTGATGACCGAGAATTTCTCGACAGCCTCGAAGACCTTGCCCCGACGACGCAGCCCGGCCGTATCGATCAGGGTATAAGCCACGCCATTGCGTTCGAAGTCTATCTCTATTGCATCGCGGGTCGTGCCAGGCATATCGAAAGCAATGACGCGCTCTTCGCCCAGCAAGGTATTGATCAGGGTGGATTTACCCACATTGGGGCGCCCAACGATTGCCAGCTTGATGCGATGCGTTATGTCGGCCTCTGCCTGCCCGTCCTGATCCTGCTCTGCGGGAACGACGTCGGCCAAGCCGGGTTCGGCATCATCAGCAACGAAATCGGGTTCATCGGATATATCGCTTTCCTGCGCAACATCCAGGTATGACAAGGCCTTTTCGATCAGATCAACTACGCCATCGCCATGCGAGGCGGAAATGGGATAAGGCTCGCCCAGCCCCAGCTCGTGAAATTCGGCTGCTGCCGAACCGTAGCGCATGCCTTCTGCCTTATTGACGGCCAGAAACACACGCTGACCCGACTTGCGCAACAGACGCGCAATTTCATGATCGTGTGCATTGACGCCCGCACGCGCATCCACCAAGAAAATGACCACGTCGGATTCAGCAATGGCCTGCTGGGTCTGGCGCGCCATTTCCAGCAGGATTCCATCTTTGGCAATGGGTTCGAAGCCGCCGGTATCGACAGCCAGGAAGGGATGCTCGCCTATCCGCCCTTCGCCATAATGGCGGTCACGCGTGAGGCCGGAAAAATTAGCCACCAGCGCGGAGCGCGAACGGGTGATCCGGTTGAACAACGTGGATTTGCCCACGTTGGCACGCCCCACCAGGGCGACTACCGGTTTATATGCGAGTTTGTTCAATTGACACCAACCAATACCAGATTACCGCTGCTCGTTTGCACCAGCACGCCGTTAGGCGTGGCCACAAGCGGTGAAATAATTGCGTCGCCCCCTACTTGCACACGACCCAGTAATTGGCCGTTCGTGCGCGACAAGAAATGTACATAGCCTTCCAGGTCGCCGAAAGCAACTGCCTGGGGAATGACAGCCGGCATGGAAAGGCGGCGATTGGCCAGCTCGGACTGCTTCCAGACCTCGTGCCCGTCATTCAGGGCGAACGCATGCACTATGCCGCGCTGGCTGGCCGAATAAGCCTGCTGAGCATCGGTGGCCATGCCTGTGTTGCTGGAAAAATATTGCTCCCAGACGGGCCGACCGCCTTGGGTAAGATCGAAGCACACCATGCGCCCTTGATAGCTTACCGCGCACATCAAGGGGCCTTGCAGTTGCGGCGCGCCAACCACATCGCTGATGCGTTCAAGGTCGGTGGCACCCTGCGATACCGATACCGTACCTTCCCACTGCACATTACCGCTGCGGATGTCGATCGCCACCAGGCGGCCATTGGGCAAGCCGGAAATCAGCATGCCATCGACGATGATCATTTGCATATTGGTTTTCAGGGCCAGGGCCGGGCCGGGCCGCTGCATGCTCCAGCGCAATTCGCCGGTTTGCTCATCAAAGCCCTGGATTCGGTAGTCGCTGCTACGCACGGCAACGATGCCGCCACCGACGACCGGCGGAATACTGACCGCGCTGCTGGCTTTGGTACGCCATTGCTCTTTGCCTTGGTCATCAAAAGCAATGACCATGCCGTCAATAGCGGCCACTGCCGTCGTGCGGCCATCGGAGCCCACCCCTGCCGAGAGCTTGCCGCTAGTGCTCGACTGCCACAGCACCGCCCCGGAAGCCGCATTGATCTTGCTGACACTGCCGCCAGGCGTGGCGGCATAAACGGCATCACCGACCAATGCCGGAGCAAAGCCGTAGCCACTGCCGCTGCCTATCGACACCGACCACGCTATTTTGGCCGAGATTGCCGCTGGATACTCAGTCAGTGGCGCGGGGTCGTAGCGGGGATTGGGGCTGGAAAACATCGAGCAGCCCGCCAGGGCAACCGCAGTCAGGGCAAGCAGCGCGCTGCGAGCAATACGGCGAGAGATGGCACTATGCATGAATCAAACTCCACCTAAAGCATCTATCTTCAATTGAACAATCTGCGTGACGGGATCGGCGCCAAATTCCTTCAAGGCCGATTCCCAGGCAGCCCTGGCTTCGGCTGTCTTGCCTTGGGCCAACAGGATGTCGCCACGACGATCGGCATAGAGCCCGGTAAAAGCGGGCGGCGCATCAGACAACTGCGCCAGCGCCTGATCATACTGTTTTTGCTCCAGCAAGACTCCGGCCAACCTTAACTTGGCCAAAGGCACAAGACTGGGATCAGAACTGTTCTTGGCCAGCCATTCCAGCTGCTCGCGTGCGCCATCAAGATCATTGCGCTCTTGCAAGGCCTGGGCCGCAATCAGCACGCCGCGCGGCGTATAGCCCGATTTACTGAAATCTTCGCGCAGTGTGCTGCTGGCAGCCTTGATGCGCGCCAGGGCGTCGTCGCCCGGCTGGCTTGCCGCACCTTCCAACGCCTCGTAGTAGCCCATGGCCTGGCTGGCGGTATGACCCTGGTACCACTGCCAGCCGCGCCAGCCAACAATACCCGCCACAATCACAAAGCTAAGTACCACCAGCAATGTGCCGTAACGATCCCACCATGCCCGCAACGCGTCCAGTTTTTCCTGTTCTTCTAAATCGTATGCCATGCCTTAAACCTTTAATTTCAATTCTGTCATCAAGCGATCCAGTGGGATCGTTTCCTGTTGAGGCTGGCCTTCGAGACCCGTTTCCCGTAGCCATTTAACGCTGGCACTGCCAGAGGCGACTTCGTCGTCTCCGAGAATAAGTGCCAGCTTGGCGCCGCTGGCATCAGCGCGCTTGAACTGCGACTTGAATCCCGACGAGCCGGCATGGACGATGACCTTGAGGCCTTCGTCGCGCATCTGCTCGGCCAATTGCGCTGCCAGCCGTTGCGCCGCTACGCCCTGATGTATGACGTAGATCTGGCACTCGGGCAATGCCGAGGCAGCCCCCGACTGTTCGCACAAATCAAGCAAGCGTTCGACACCGATGGCAAAACCCACCGCAGGAGCCGGCTTTCCGCCCAGCAACTCGATCAAACCATCGTAGCGGCCGCCGCCACATACTGTACCTTGCGCTCCCAGGCGGTCGGTCACCCATTCAAATACGGTCAGATTGTAATAGTCGAGCCCGCGCACCAGACGAGGATTAAGACGATACTCGATACCGGCATCGCTCAGGCGATCGCACACACCCTGAAAATGCGCCAGCGACTCGGCGCCCAGAAAGTCAAACAGGCGTGGCGCATTGTCGGCCATATCCTGCATGGCCGGATTCTTGGTATCGAGCACGCGCAGGGGATTGGTATGCATGCGCCGCCGTGCTTCCTCGTCGAGCACCTCTGTGTGCTGTTCGAGATAGGCTATCAGTGCACGACGATGGGCGGCGCGCTCTTCGGCCTGTCCCAGAGAGTTCAGCTCAAGGCGAATATCGGTCAGACCCAGCATCTTCCAGAGCCGGCCCAGCATGACGATAAGCTCGGCGTCGATATCGGGGCCGGCAAAACCCAGGGCCTCGACATCGATCTGATGAAACTGGCGATAGCGTCCGCGCTGCGGCTTTTCATGGCGAAATACCGGGCCCATGGTGTACACGCGATGCGGCCTGTCGTACAGCATGTTGTGTTCTATGCTGGCACGCACCATGCCAGCCGTAAATTCGGGCCGCATGGTGAGGCGCTCGTCGTTCAACGCATCGGTAAACGAATACATTTCTTTTTCAACGATGTCGGTCACTTCGCCTATGCCGCGGGTAAAGAGCCGGGTATGTTCAAGCACAGGCGTACGCATATTACGATAGCCATAAGCAGCCAGCCATTCGCGTATCGTAGCTTCCAGCGTTTCCCACTGAGCGCTGGTGTCAGGGAGTATATCTTTCATGCCTGTCAGGGCACGGACCTTCTGAAACGACTGCGTCATAAATAAATTTTCTGTATGCCTGCGGCTTCAGCCGCCTGCTTTGTTATTGTTCGAATCTGCGCCATAGCGCCGTTCGACGTACTGCTCGACGATAGCCTGAAATTCCTGGGCAATGGTATCGCCCTTCAGGGTGATCGTGCGCTCACCATCGACATACACCGGTGCCGACGGAACTTCCCCCGTACCCGGCAGGCTGATGCCTATGTCGGCATGCCGACTTTCGCCAGGACCGTTGACTACACAGCCCATGACAGCCACATTCATGGATTCCACACCTGGATAACGGTTCTTCCAGACCGGCATCTGATCACGCAGATAGGTTTGGATGCTATCGGCCAATTCCTGGAATACTGTGCTGCTGGTGCGTCCGCAACCCGGGCATGCTACCACCATGGGGGTAAATGCCCGCAGTCCCATGCTTTGCAGGATTTCCTGGGCAACAACCACTTCACGGCGACGATCGCCGCCGGGCTCGGGTGTAAGCGAAATACGTATGGTGTCGCCTATGCCCTGCTGCAGCAGCACCGACAACGCAGCTGTGGAAGCCACGATGCCTTTGCTGCCCATGCCCGCTTCAGTAAGGCCCAGATGCACGGGATAATCGCAACGCGCTGACAGATCCTGGTAGACGGTGATCAGGTCCTGCACATGGCTGACTTTGCAGGACAGCACGATGGCATCGCGCGCAAGGCCAAGCTCTTCGGCACGCTGCGCATTGCTGATGGCCGATACAACCAGGGCATCGCGCATGACTGCCTGAGCATCCCAGGGCTGCGCACGCCGATTGTTTTCGTCCATCATGCGGGCCATGAGCTCGTGATCCAGGCTGCCCCAGTTCACCCCTATGCGCACCGGCTTTTCATAGCGGCAGGCCACTTCTATCATTTGTGCAAAGTTATCGCCACGTTTCTTGCCGCCACCCATATTGCCAGGGTTGATCCGGTACTTGGACAAAGCCTGGGCGCACTCGGGAAAATCCGCCAGCAGCTTGTGTCCGTTATAGTGAAAATCACCCACCAGCGGCACGGATACATTCATGCGATCGAGTTGCTCGCGTATGGCGGGGACTTCGCGCGCAGCCTCGGGGGTATTCACGGTAATTCTGACCAGCTCGGAGCCAGCCTGTGCCAGTTCCTTGACCTGTATGGCCGTTGCAATGGCATCGGCTGTATCGGTATTGGTCATGGATTGCACCACGACGGGCGCATGACCGCCTACCTGAACCGCGTGACCACCCCAACGAACGATGACGGCCCGCGTAAGTCGTCGTGCCGCAGCGCCAACATTCAACGGGACAACGGCTTGGTCTGGGACTGGGGTAGAGATCATTTCTTCAGGGATTTGAGCCAATCGAATATCAACCAGGAGTCGGGAATCCAGCCGCGCTCTATAGCATAGAAGCCGGCCACAAACAGCAGTATCAAGATAACGACGAACCAGCCCCATGGGCGATTTACCGGTTCGCCCTGCAGGGGTAGATCGCTGGGACCCAGCGACTGCGCACTGTTCAGGGCTGTGGGCTTGGCCACGGGAGCTGTGCCGACCTGATTATCGAGCATGACCAGCAAGGCCTCGACATCGGCTTCCAGGTAGCGGGCATAATTTCTGACGAACCCCCGTAGCGACATACCGCTGGGCAAGCGATCCCACTGCTCAGTTTCCAGAGCATCCAGTTGGCGGCCTGAAAACTTGAGGCGGGCGGAAACTTCGCCAGGCGACAGGTTTTTAGCCTGGCGTAGCCTGCGCAGGGTTGCACCTATACCTGTGGGCAGGCCTGGATCATCGGCCTCGGGCCGTGCTTCCCTGACTAAAGACGGTTCACTCATCCACGCTCCTGTTTTATTTCGATAATTGCGCGATCCGGCAAGCGCTGGTTGATGCGCGTGCGATCTTTGACGTCGCCTGCCAACTGCCCGCATGCCGCCGCGATATCATCGCCCCGGGTTTTGCGCACCGTTGTTACTATTCCGGCATCCATCAGCCGTTGTGCAAACAAGCGTACCCGCGCTGCCGGCGAACGCTTCAGACCCGACTGTGGGAAGGGATTGAACGGAATCAAGTTGAACTTGCAACGCACCTGTTGGGCAATAGTAATCAATTCGCGCGCATGCTGGTCAGTATCATTGACGCCATCCAGCATAATATATTCAAAAGTGATGAAATCGCGCGGTGCGTGCTCGAGGTAACGATTGCAGGCCGCCAGGAGCTCGGCCAATGGGTGCTTGCGGTTAAGGGGCACCAGCCGGTCGCGCAGCGCATCGTTGGGCGCATGCAGGGATACGGCCAGCGCCACGGGGCAATCGCGCCCAAGGCGATCCATCATGGGAACCACTCCCGACGTAGACACGGTAACGCGCCTGCGCGACAGCCCATACGCATTATCGTCCAGCATCAGACGCAAGGCACCCAATACTTGGTCGTAATTCAGTAAAGGCTCGCCCATGCCCATCATGACCACATTGCTGATCACGCGGGTAGGCTCGGGGGCCGCTTGCGCATCGGCGCCTGTGCGAGCGCTTTGCAAATCGGCCTGCAACACTCGTCGTGCGTGCCAGAGCTGCCCTATGATCTCAGCAGTCGTCAGATTGCGATTGAAGCCCTGATAACCGGTAGAACAAAACGGACAAGCGACCGTACAGCCAGCCTGACTGGAAATGCACAATGTGCCCCGGTCGTCTTCCGGTATGAACACGGCCTCGATAGCATTATTCTTGCCTACGTCGAACAGCCACTTGCGGGTGCCGTCGGTGGAACGCTGTTCGATTGAAACCGGCGGAACTTGAATCGAGCAATGCTCTGCCAGCTGCGAGCGAAATTCACGCGCCAGGTCAGTCATGTCATCGAAGGAATCGGCGCCGCGCTGGTGTACCCAGCGTTGCAGCTGCTTGGCGCGAAAAGGCTTGCCACCCCATTGCCCGACAAGATCGGTCAGTTCGGTGGCACTCAGGCCAAGCAAATTAATGGGTTCGGTGATGGACATGACGCTGGCGCAGTGAATAGTGCTTATGACAGCTTAACGGCTGTAAATGTTGCTTTCGGGGAAGAAGAAAGCGATTTCCACGGCAGCGGTTTCAGCGGCGTCGGAACCGTGCACGGCGTTGGCGTCGATGCTGTCGGCGAAATCAGCGCGGATAGTACCGGCGTCGGCTTTCTTGGGATCGGTGGCGCCCATCAGGTCGCGGTTCACTTGAATGGCGTTTTCGCCTTCCAGCGCTTGCACAAACACAGGACCCGAAACCATGAAATCGACCAGATCTTTGTAGAAAGGACGCTCTTTGTGAACAGCATAGAAACGCTCGGCGTCGTCGCGCGACAGTTGTTGCAGGCGGGCAGCCACAACTTTAAGATTGGCTTGCTCGAAGCGGGCAACGATCTGGCCGATGACGTTCTTAGCGACGGCATCGGGTTTGATAATGGAGAGAGTACGTTCAATAGCCATATGAGGTCCAAACAAAATATATAGGTGGTTTAAAAGCGAAAACGGAGTTTAAAGACGAAAACGCAGTTTAAAGACGAAAACTGAACTTTTAAAGAAAAGCTTGCAACGAGTGGCAGGCGCAAACACGCCTGGCATGCAGAACAAACCAAAAATCTTTAATAAAAACAATAACTTTGCTACAGTTTATGTTAACCGAGCATTTTAACATGCTGCCGGGCGCTCCGCATATACTGCAGGATTCAGATATAGTCAGACTTTTGCCCTGTTGCGGCAGCCCGCATTCTTCCTTACATCATGACCACAAATCCCAGCCAGAACGATAGCGATCAGCTCGCAAAAAGCTTCGAACCACAGCAAATTGAGTCGCATTGGTATGCGCAATGGGAACGCAAAGGTTATTTTACCGGGGGCCAGCACGTAGCGCCGGCCAACCCCAAGCTAAGCAAGCCTTTCGCCATTCAATTCCCCCCGCCCAATGTCACCGGCACCCTGCACATGGGGCATGCCTTTAACCAGACCGTCATGGACGGACTGGTCCGCTACCATCGCATGCGCGGCGACGATACCGTTTTCATTCCAGGCACCGACCACGCGGGCATTGCCACCCAAATCGTGGTCGAGCGCCAGCTTGATGCTCAGAACGTGTCGCGACACGATCTTGGCCGAGAAAAATTCGTAGAAAAAGTCTGGGAGTGGAAACAAAAATCCGGTAATGCAATCACCGAACAGTTCCGCCGGCTGGGTTCCTCGTGCGACTGGGAGCGCGAATACTTCACCATGGACGACAATTTGTCGCGCGGTGTCGTGGAAACCTTTGTACGCCTGCACGAGCAAGGGCTTATTTACCGGGGCAAGCGACTGGTGAACTGGGATCCAGTTCTGGGCACGGCAGTTTCCGACCTGGAAGTCGTCAGCGAAGAAGAAGACGGCTTCATGTGGGAGATACGTTATCCGCTGACCAAGCCTGTAGCTGGCCTCACCCACCTGGTGGTCGCCACGACGCGCCCCGAGACCATGCTGGGCGACGTCGCCGTGATGGTACACCCTGAAGATGAGCGCTATGCACATCTGATAGGTGCAACCGTTGAACTGCCATTGGTGGGCCGGCATATTCCCATTATTGCCGATGACTATGTCGATCGTGAGTTCGGCACCGGCGTCGTCAAAGTCACGCCCGCGCACGATTTCAACGACTACGCGGTCGGACAACGCCACGGCCTGGGTATGATCAGCATCCTGACACTGGACGCAAAGATCAGCGACGAGGCCCCGGCTGCCTATCGCGGCCTTGATCGCTTCGAAGCGCGCAAGCGCGTAGTCGAAGACCTGACCGCGGTGGATGCGCTGCAGGCAGTCAAGCCGCACAAACTCATGGTTCCACGCGGCGATCGCACCAACACCGTTATCGAGCCCATGCTTACAGACCAATGGTTTGTAGCCATGAGCAAGGCTGCGCCGGCCGACACTCTGCATCCAGGCAAAAGTATTACCGATGTCGCCCTGGAAGTCGTGGCCGATGGCCGCATCAAGTTCTACCCGGAAAACTGGACTACCACCTACAATCAATGGCTGGAAAAAATCCAGGACTGGTGTATTTCGCGCCAGTTGTGGTGGGGCCATCAGATTCCCGCTTGGTACGCCGAAGACGGACGCATCTTCGTTGCTCGCACCGAGGCGCAAGCACGCCAGCAGGCCGATGCAGCCGGCGTCAGTGGCCCGCTAACGCGTGATCCCGACGTGCTCGACACCTGGTTCTCGTCAGCGCTCGTGCCGTTCACCGACCTGGGATGGCCCGAGCAAACCCCCGACCTGAATCGCTACCTGCCCTCGAACGTGCTGGTCACCGGTTTCGACATCATCTTCTTCTGGGTTGCACGCATGGTCATGATGAGCATGCACATGACGGGTAAAGTTCCTTTTGAAACTGTCTATGTGCATGGCCTGGTCT
The DNA here is from genome assembly GCA_013416405.1 of Alcaligenaceae bacterium. Classification (GTDB taxonomy): domain Bacteria; phylum Pseudomonadota; class Gammaproteobacteria; order Burkholderiales; family Burkholderiaceae_B; genus Pusillimonas_C. The sequence continues at coordinate 174,413 of JACCET010000001.1, read as the reverse complement.
GCGACATGGACGGCAAGAAGATGAGCAAGTCCAAAGGAAACACCATCGACCCTGTGGATCTTATTGACGGGATCTCGCTTGAAGACCTGCTCGAGAAACGCAGCAGCGGGCTGATGAATCCCAAGCAAGCGGCCAGCATTCGGAAGAAAACCAGCAAAGACTACCCCGACGGCTTTCCCGCCTATGGTACCGATGCCCTGCGCTTCACCATGGCCGCTTACGCGACCCTGGGACGCAACATCAACTTCGACCTGAAACGCTGCGAAGGCTATCGCAATTTCTGCAACAAGCTCTGGAATGCGTCACGCTTTGTGTTGATGAACACCGAAGGTCACGCTCTGCACGACAGCAACATCGCACCCGAGCTGTCTTTTGCTGACCAGTGGATCATCAGCCAGCTCCAGCGTCTGGAGTCCGACATCGAGCAAGGTTTTGCCAATTATCGTTTCGACAATATTGCCAATGCCCTCTACCACTTCATCTGGAATGAGTATTGCGACTGGTACGTTGAGCTGGCCAAAGTTCAAATTCAGCACGGCACACCGGCCACGCAGTTGGGCACGCGCCGCACACTCATACGGGTACTCGAAGCCTTGCTGCGCCTGGCACACCCCATCATTCCCTTCATCACTGAAGAGCTTTGGCAGAAAGTAGCCGTCGTGGCCGGCAAGCGTCAGACCAGCGATGACACCAGCGTCTGCGTGCAGCCTTACCCCGTTGCTGATCTAGGTCTGCTTGATGAGCAGGCCGAAGCTCAGGTGGCGGAACTTAAAGCTCAGGTGGAAGCGGTGCGTGCCCTGCGCGGAGAAATGAATCTGTCGCCTGCGCAGCGGGTGCCACTCATCGCCCAGGGCCAACGCAACGTTCTGCAGGAAAACAGCATGTATCTGACCGCCCTGGCCAAGCTGGAAGGCGTAGAAATCGTCGATCAGCTGCCTGATGTGGGCGCACCGGTACAAATCGTAGGCGCAAGCCAGCTGATGCTGCACGTTGAAATCGACGTTGAGGCCGAGCGCCTGCGCCTGGGCAAGGAAATCGAACGACTGCAAAATGAAATAAGCAAGGCGAACGGCAAGCTGTCCAACGCCAGCTTCGTCGAACGCGCGCCAGCTGCCGTGGTTGAGCAGGAAAAGAGCCGGCTTGCACAGTTTGGCGAGACGCTGGCCAAGGTTCAGGAGCAGTTGGCGAAGCTAAGGTAAAGATGGGATGAAGGAGGGCTTACCCCCTTCATCCTTAAAAAGGCACCATGACTTTCAGTGTCCCGCTATGGCTCTGGGCGTGGCTGGAAAACTCTCCGTCGTACTGCAGACGGAAGTCCACGCCCTTCACATTCGAAACCTGCAAGCCAAAGCCTAGTCTGCCAACAACATTGTCCATGGGCATGGACGTCTCGAAGTCGTCTGTGCCGACAGGGGCACCTTGCAGACTGGCTTTTACCTTATAGCTATCCTGAGACAAGAGGGACACCCCCGCGTAGGCAAAGGGACGCATGACGGCACCATGGTCCAGCTCGACGCGCCCACCCACTTCGATCATGGGTGATAATCCAACGACGAATTGGTTGCTATCCTGTACGTTTAAATGCGTGTCGCCGCGCGACTCCGTATAGCCCGGCATACGTGTATAGATAGCGTCCAGATCAACATAAGGCTTGACGTAGAAGCTATCCATTGCAAAGGTGCGTGCGACCCGCAGTCGCGCAGCCATGCTATATACATCCTGGTCGGACGACGCCGTGCTTTGCAGATTCGGAATGCGCAAGCTGCGGTCGATGTCATAATTTCCATAACCGGCACCCATCCCACCTGAAAATACCCACGGTCCGGCCTGGTGCTTGAGCACTACACCAAGGTAGCCTAACGAACCGTCGCCGCTGACACGGCTGTCGTCATCTTTTAGATTGGCAGTCTGGTAGGCTGCAGACCCGCCAATAAACCAATTTGGCTTGAACTCACGCTGTCCACCGAACTGATAGGTCACGCTCTCGAAAGAATGCCCCGAAATGCCGTCATGACTGCTCTGGTTGGTGTTGCGCCCTGTCACCTGCCCCCAAAGACAGTCCTGTTCCCCTGCCAGGGTATCGCCACCAAGGAACGCCGGACATGACATCATGTTGCCGGTAAACTGACTCATACCTGCATGCATCTGGGCAGCAGTCGCAAGGCTGACACCCGGAGACAAATCCGAGATCATGTCCGAGTAGGTGTCGGCACCACTGCGAGACCCCATGTCCAGCGAAGCGAACAAAGGAGCGGTCGCCGAGTTTCCGCCCAGGTTCCAGGCTTGCTGCAGATGGCTGGCCACTGCGTGTTGGCTGGACCCCAGGTTCATGGATTCAGCGGCAAAGTCGGTGGAAGCCGCCCTCACCCGCACGTGCTTGCCATCCAACCTGGCGTCGTAATCAACCACCGGGCTATCCTTGGCATTGGGAAGGCCCTGAATGTCGCTATGGAGCGTGGCCACGGTTACCTCGCGATCAGGCAGCAGGGTAAATGGCTGGACATTGACCTGGCCATCCAGACGAGTATTACCATGCACCACCATGCGCGGAGACTTGAGCTGGTCGAAATCCACATCAGCCTGCAGAAGGCCCGCCGACTGCAAATTGAAGTCACCCGTCACGGCCAAGGTGTCGAATGCGCCGGCCTTGCCTATGACCACCAGGCCGGTATTATTGATATTGGCCTGGTAAAGGGTGGCGTCGCTCAGGACACCGCTTTCAGCGTTATTGACATCGCAAGCCACCCGTCCGGAAGCACCACTGCATTCCATGTTGCCGTAGATTCCGCCGGCATTGTTGACCGTCAACGATCCTGAGGCGGCGCTGATCGATGCAAGCGCTTTTTGGGTCTGATTGCTGTTCGGACCGTCATATTGCGTAGCGCTTCCTCCTTCCGAAGCAACCAACTTGCCGGACGTACCAATATTCAAGTAATTCTGGTTATCGCCAGCAAGTCTTACAGCGTAGGCACCGGCGCCCGTTCCGCCTGTAACCTGGCCATTGACATTGACAGTAACCACTCCCGATCCTTGGGCGCCCGCGCTTTGCGCGAAAATACCGGTAGACCCTGCGCCTAAAGCATCGATTTTTCCGAACTGATTGACAGTAACGTTACCGGCTGCTTGCGTGGCTTGCCCACCATTGCTGCCTGCAAAACTGGCCACGCTGTCGCCGCCCAACCCGCCACCGCCGCTGATGGATTGCGCGATGATGCCAAATGCCGAATCACCTGCCGTGGATATCGAACCATTCGTCGTGACGCTCACATCATGGCCATTGCCAGAGCTTGCTTCGCCTCCGGCCGAGCCGGACCACGCTGCGGGATCCAGTGTCAAAGGCAAGGAAATATCACCCGCAATACCGCCGCCACCCCCGATAGATTGGGCGATAATCGCGTGTGCGCCTTTCCCAACGGTAGAAACGGTGCTGCCTGGCAGCAAGTTGACTGTCACGGTGCTGCCATCGCCGCTACTGTTGTCACGCCCCCCGAGCGACACACTGGCAAAGTTGTCGGCCGTCCCGGCACCACCGAGGCCCCCGCCTCCGCCTATGGACTGGGCAACCATACCGTATGAGCGATCGCCGTATGTGGATATGTACGCACCAGTTTCCAGATCAACCATGCCGCCATTGCCGGCGCTCCCGCCATGGCCGCCCACCGACAGATTGAGCGAGTGGCTGAGCGGCTTGGAGGAAGAGTTGCTGTTGCCTGCGCCGCCTACACCGCCGCCACCGCCTATGGACTGGGCCACGAGCACTGGCGATTCCGAGCCCGTGGTGGTGGCCGTTATCCAGTTGCCGGGGGCGCCGGGCTGGATGACGCCACCCGAGCCGCCTGCGCCGCCGCTACCGCCATCTGAACCACCAATCGTCAGCGTCCCCGCTGCCTGGTCGGAGCCATCGCCGCCTTGCCCGCCGCCGCCGCCTATCGACTGCATCAACACGCCATAGGCCGAATAACCTGCCGTAGTGATGGCACCATCGTAAGCACCGCTGAGTATGTAGTTGATTGCCCCACCATCATTACCGCTACCACCCGAGCCGCCTACCGCAATATCGATATTGGCCGCCACCTTGCTGCCCGATGCCGAAGCCGACCCACCCGCTCCGCCACCGCCGCCTATGGATTGCGCCACAATGCCGTCTGCCCAATCGCCTTGAGTAGATATTTTTCCGGCGTGATACAGGTTGACGGTACCGCCAACACCGCCTTCGCCACCCTTGCCTCCTACCGACACGCCAAAGGTATAGGTACCGCCTTCATCCGAGAATCTGGCCCGATTGTCCGAGCTGGCGCCGATGCGATCCAGAATAGGATGAGAAGATGCGTCAGCGCCAATTGAACCGCCCAGACCACCGCCACCGCCTATGGACTGTGCCATCACGCCGTCGGCATCGCCGCCCAGCGTCTGAATCACGCCGCTGGTATTTGCATTGACCGTGCCGCCGTTGCCGCCATTACCCCCTGTCATGCCTACGCCCACATTTAAACGTGCACCTTCTCCCTCGACCGCAGCACTTAGCGCCATGGTGCCGCCTTGGGAGGCTCCGCCTCCACCGCCTATGGACTGCGCCACAATCCCGCGCGAACCCGAGCCCAGCGTCTGGACGGTGTGGTTACGATTCTGGGTCACGGTCACCGCGTCGCCGCTGCCTCCGCCCCCTCCTGCACCACCCAGTCCTAGTGTGGCCTTGATGCTGACCGCGCCGCCCACGGAATAAGCATTACTGCTGCCCATACCGCCATTGCCGCCACCACCACCCACCGATTGCGCCAGAACGCCGTCGGCATAGTTTCCATAAGTCACGACGGAGGATGCGAGCGGCGTGCCGCTGGGAGGCAGTGCCATAGGCGGAACGGTAACGGGCGTTACACCCGTATCGCCTAGAACGATATTGACCGCGCCGCCATGGCTGCTGCCGTCAGTACCGCTGCCGCCCTGTCCGCCCAGCGAAACGCCGGCCGTCAGTTGAACAGAGTCTCCGTCGCCCACCGAGGTGGACAACACCGAGGCATCACCGCCGTTACCGCCGCCACCGCCCACGCTTTGCGCCAGCACGCCATGCGAGCCATCACCCAATGTCGTCACTGACGTGCCGCCTGTCAGGCTGACTTTGACGACGCAATCACCAGAACCGCAGGCGTTCTGGCCCGACCCGCCATTGCCACCCATGGCAGCCTGGAAATTAAATGAGACCGACACCCCTTCGCCTGTCGGCATCGCCAGCATAAGGTCACTGGCGCTAGCCGTACCGCCGTTGCCGCCACCGCCCCCGATCGCCTGCGCCACGATACCCATGGCGTCATTGGGTGCAAACGTAGCCGAATCAACGCCCTGAGGAGGCAAGCCGGTGATGATCCGGCTGTTGTCCAAAGCAACCGTCACGTCGCTTGCCGAGCCACCACTACCGCCGCTGCCCCCCAATACATACGCCGCGGCAAAACCCAAATCCCCGCTCTTCGACAATGCGTTTCCACCATTGCCTCCGCCGCCACCGATAGATTGGGCAACTATGCCCGAAGCATGTTCACCGCTGGTCGTAACAGCTAATCCTGTGTGCTTGATGGTTACGGAACTGGCGCTACCGCCAGCCCCCGCTGTACCGCCCACCTGCAAAGATATGATGTCCTCAACCCCATAACTGGTATCGCCGCCCCCGTTGCCACCACCACCACCGATGGATTGCGCCAATATGCCTATAGCCTGATCGCCCAACGTGGTGACGGACTCGGCCGCGGAGGTTGCTGCACCTCCACAGCTACCGTCATCAGATAGACAAACAGCGCCGCCATTGCCACCGCCATCAGCACTACCACCGATGCCTACCGCTATACCGGCGGAGAAATTCAGCTCATCGCCGCCATTACCACCGCCGCCGCCCACCGATTGAGCCAGCACGCCTAGCCCATAATTGCCCGAGGTCTTCACGCTGCCCAGGCTGTGTATGTTCACCGCTGATCCTGATCCGCCACCCGAACCCGTACCGCCTATGCCGGCAATCCCCGTCGCATCGCCCCCAGTGCCCCCGCCGCCACCTATGGATTGCGCAACAATCCCGATTGCGGCTACGCCCAGCGTAGCGATCTGCCCCGAATTGGTGACGGATACCTGTCCGCCTGCGGAATCAGTGTCTCCTTCCGCGCTGCCGCCTATGCTCAGCCAGCCGGAGGCCGAACCCGCGGCTCCGCCGCCGCCGCCAATCGAATGAGCCACAATGCCATGGGAGCTATAGCCCCGCGTGGAAATGATGCCACTGTTCGTCACGGTTACCAAATTGGCGGCCCCGCCACCGGCACCATCACCGCCTAGCGAGACCAGGCCACCCGTCTCGACGCCACCCGTGCCACCGCTGCCAGCAATGGATTGCCCCAGTGCGCCATATGCATGGTCTCCGATGGTTGCGATACTCCCCTTCAAGGTCAAGGTCACCGTACCCGCGTTGCCGCCGTTGCCGCCATTGCCGCCCTGTCCTCCCAGGACACTGACAAAATCACCGCCTGTGCCGCCGCCGCCGCCAAGCGAGTGGGCGGCAATGCCGGCCGCATAGTCGTTTTGCGTGCTGATCCTTGTTCCTGCGTCAGTGGCTACCGTGACCACACCGCCCGCTCCGCCCGTGCCGCCACCTCCGGCCTGACCCGCCAGAGCATCGACATCCCCTCCGTCCCCGCCCTGTCCGCCTACGCTTTGCGCCAATAGCCCGTACAGGGTTCCGCCGGATGTGCCCACGCTGGCGTTGTCGGTAAGGTTGATGGTTGCGTTGTATGCCGATCCGCCAAGGCCGCCGGAGTTGTCCTTGGGCGGCCCCTTGCCGCCATTGCCAGCGAAGCTCTGGGCCACCACGGCGGCGCCCTCAAGGCCTGGGGCGTTCACGATATCCATCGTTACATTGGCCGATGAACCCACCGTCACTATGCCGCCACCGCCCCCATTGCCGCCAGGGTCAGAGTTGTCGTTGTCGGTTGTGCTGCCATCACCGCCTTGAGCCAGGCCACGAATCCCGAACATTTCGATCGCGCCGCTTGAGGCGGCATCCCAATATAGACTGACGGGTGCGCTATTGTTGATGGTGACTCGGTTGGAATTGCCGGCAAGCCCATTGTCGTTCCCGCCCATGCCGCCAAGCGACTCAGCCAGTATTGCGCCGCCATACCCCTGGCCCACGACACGATTGCTGGTGGAGGTGCCTAGTGAAATAGCCTGAGTATTGGTAATAGTGACGTCGGTACCCGAGCCGCCTGAGCCTCCAGATTGATCGCCTTCAGCACCGCTGTTCTGATTCCCGCCGTTGGCACCAACGGTCGACGCCCGAAGCGCAATGAACGGAGCACCGATGTAACCGAGTGCACCGTTCAGGGTGATAGTCCCCGAGTTTGTTACATTGACCGTCCCTCCGCTGCCGCCAGCCCCACCATTTGAATCGTTGTTGTCGTTGTCACTGTCGCCCGCGCCGCCGAGCGACTTCGCATAGATGATGTGATTGTAGAAATAAGAGCCGTCGCCATTAAGCGACATGTCACCCGTATTTTGGAACGTCAGGCTACCACCCTGGCCACCGCTGCCCTCATCCACACCCCTACCACCTACCGTGGTAAGGAAGTAAACACTGTCCTCATCAGTAGGTGAAGTTGTCGAGTTGGAGATAACGAAGTCGTCATCGTTGGTATAGTTTATGGTCGTGCCCGCCGCCCCCTCCTTCTCGCCACTTTTATCCTCACCATCGGCCGAGTAGTACTCTATGTTTCGCGGCGTGGTTACAGTATCTGCCAAGGCTGGATAGGCTGTTAGTATCAGGGATGCACCGAGTGACAATATCAATACAAAAGCGGGCCTGGTTTTGCCATCGGTTACGAATGAACTTGTTATTTGTTTCATTGTATCTACCTGTCTGGGTCGCGTTATTTGCAAAAAGTTTCGCACCAAACAGCCTGCGCCGAAATAATTTTTCGACGAAACGGCTATTTTTATCGTTGAAACCTAGCATTCACGACACAGTTCGCAGCCGCGCCCACCATCACACCCCACCAAGGCCTCCCATTACGGCCTCCCGTCAAGATCAGTGCTTAAGAAACCCATATGTATCAGGGGCTGTTCCGGCTTCACGCGCTACGGCCTTGGCGGCGCCAAGGCTTCCCGATTTATGCCAGTCAGTCGAGGCGGTCACGGAACGCGCCCGAATGGGCAGCCCCCGGCTGCCCATAAACGCCGGGCTTGAACGGCCGCGACCTTGCATCCTCGCCAGCCTGGCATAAATCGGCGTGCGCGAGGCGCCTGCACAGCCCCTGATACATATGGCTTTTTATGCAGAGAAATATTGGGAGGCCGTAATGGGAGGCCTTGGTGGAAGACCCAGCAAACCTTGGAGAAAGGTCTAGAAAATCGTGATAGAAACCCGAAGAGTCGAGATAAGGAGCCTAGCTAGAGCCCGCCCCAAGCTCCGCTAAGAACTTCAAGTCAGCCTTCGACAGCAAACCCGCATCTTTGGCCGCATCTATCAAATCCGGCCGGCGCCGTGCAGTCAAAGCCAGCGACTGACGCCGCCGCCAGACCGCAATATTCGCATGATGGCCAGACACCAACTCAGCCGGCACAGGCACGCCATGGTACTGTTCGGGCCGCGTGTAATGCGGGCTATCAAGTAAACCCGTCAAGGCCTCATTGAACGAATCCTGCCGGGCGGACTCGGCGTCGTTCAACACACCGGGCAGCAACCGCAATACACTGTCCATGATCGCCAGCGCCGCAACCTCGCCACCCGACATGACAAAGTCTCCGATAGAAACCTCGTGCGTCACGCAGCGCTCTACAAAGCGCTGATCCACCCCTTCATAACGCCCGCAGACCAGCACCGCGCCTTGCCCCAACGCTAACTCTTGCGCCATGGCCTGATCAAAACGACGACCAACCGGACTCATCAGTATGACCGGCACCTGGCCACCAGCATCTGCCCTGTCGACCCTTGCAGCCTGTACCGCCTGCTCAAGTGGTTCGGCCAACATCACCATACCCGGACCTCCGCCGTAAGGCCGGTCATCCACCGTACGATGAACATCGTGTGTGAAGTCGCGCGGATTCCACAAGCCCAGCGACCATCGCCCCTGCTTGTGGGCACGCCCGGTGACGCCCAGGTCACGAACCACCGAAAACATATCGGGAAAAAGCGAAACCACGTCAAAACGCATGCTTGCGCCTCTTAGAGTTCCACTGGCCAATTGCTGTCCAGGCGCCGTGCGGCCAGATCAACGGTGTGGACATGAGCGGCCACGAAAGGCACCAACACCTCCTGAGATTTGCCCTTCTCGGTTTGCAAGAAGACCAGTTCCCCGTCGGAGTCCAGTTCCGCCCGTGCGACCCTTAACACCGCATGCGCGCCGTTATCTATGACATCGAGCACCTGCCCAATCAGCATGGAATTGCCATCGTGCTCACCAAACAGGCGGCAGCCTATCAGGTCTACCCAATAGTACTCATCATCATCGGCTGGCGGAAAATCGGCACGCGGCACCCATACCGTATGCCCTTTCATGGCTTCAGCTTTATCGCGATCGGGAACCGACTCAAGCTGAGCCACCACCGTCGAACCTTGGGGCCGGCTGGCCACAACAAGGGTTGCGACCGCCAACGACGAAGCGCCCAAGCCTTCTTTAGGCACGGGCGCTTTAAGCCACCAGGTTTTTGCCGCAAGCAATACCTGGCCGTTTGAAGCATGGGGCTGAACCTTGACCCAGCCGCGCACGCCATAGGCCGATACGATACGGCCCAGCTCCACGAGATCTGCTGGCGATTTGGATGGCAGCATCGTGGACGTGCTCATTACTTTATTGACAGTAACCGTTGTCGCAGCCTACGACCGCACGACGTGCAAGCCGGCCACAACGAACAGCGCTATCAGGCAGCGGCTTTAGCCGAGAATTCTTTAACCAGGCGAGCCACGGCAGGCGACAATTGCGCACCGCTTTCTGTCCAGTACTGAACGCGATCAAGAGCAAGACGCAGGTTTTCCTGGCCTTCGTTGGCTACGGGGTTGTAAAAACCTACGCGTTCAATAAAACGACCGTCGCGGCGATTACGCGAGTCGGCTGCTACAACGTTGTAAAACGGACGCTTCTTCGAGCCGCCACGGGCCAGACGAATCACAACCATGGTAATCCTTTGAAAATACTGTGAAAAACAAAAGATTCTAGCACTTTTTGACAAGCCTTCGCAAACCAAACAGCACCGAACCCCTAAATATACAATTAAAAAGCAACAAACCGGGTGTTGCATGACACCATTAGGCCAGACCCGCGTGCCTTGGACTTAAGCAGCGCGCCGGCGCAGGTAATGTACCGCGCCCGTCCCGGTTTCGATCTGCGCTTCCAGGGTATTGCCGGTTTGTCTGGCAAACGCCTGAAAATCCTTGACCGCATGCGTGTCGGTCGTGATCACCTTGAGAATTTGCCCGCCCTCGATCTGGGCCAGCGCCTTCTTGGCACGCAAGATAGGCAGAGGACATTTCAGGCCCGATGCATCAACTTCCAGATCGGCTTCAGGCAAGGTACTGCTGGCGTCCGTCATGACAGGCTTCCATAAAAACCGGCCCACCGGGGGCCGGCCAAAAAACTAGCCCAGGCGCTCACGCACCCAGGTTTCCACACTGGATATGGCCCCGGCCAAGGCATCGACATCGGTACCGCCACCCATGGCCATGTCAGGCCGACCACCGCCCTTGCCGCCCACTTGCGTGGCAACCATACCGACAAGATCGCCTGCCTTGACCTGGCCTGCAAGATCGCCGGTAACGCCAGCAGCCAGACTGATTTTGTCGTCGGCTACGGCAGCCAGCAGCACGACCGCCGACTTGAGCTTGTCTTTGAGTTGATCGATCATGCCGCGCAAAGCTTTGGGATCGACGCCTGAAAGACTGGCCACCAGCAGTTTGGCATCGCCCTGCAGGGCAACGGCCTGGCTGGCCAAATCGTTACCGGCGGAAGCCGCCAGCTTGCTTTTTAGGCGATCCAGATCACGCTCCAGTATCTTGGCCTGGTTTTGCATCAATGCTATGCGCTCGACCAATTCCGCTGGCTGTGTCTTCAGCAACCCGGCAGCCCGTACCAGGGTGTCATTGGTTTGCTGCACCCATGCCACCGCGTTATCGCCGGTAATGGCTTCAATACGGCGTACACCCGCTGCCACACCGCCTTCGGAAAGAACTTTGAACAAGCCGATGTCGCCCGTGCGCGCCACATGAGTGCCGCCACATAATTCGCGCGAGAAGCCGATATCGAGCACACGCACCGTATCGCCGTATTTTTCGCCGAACAGCGCCATGGCGCCGCCTGCCACAGCGTCGTCGTAGGACATCAGTTGAGCCGCAGTCGCGTGGTTATCCAGGACTTCGGCATTGACTATGCGTTCTACCTGAGCAATTTGCTCGGCCGTCATGGGCGCGTCGTGCGCAAAATCGAAACGGGTTTTGTCAGGGTCAACCAGCGAGCCGCGCTGCTGGACATGAGCGCCCAGCACCTGGCGCAAGGCCTTGTGCATCAGGTGGGTGGCCGAGTGGTTGCGCACCGTGCGGGCGCGACGCACGGCATCAACCTGGGCCTCGACCACATCGCCAACGGCCAGCACACCTTCAAGCACCTCGCCATGATGACCAAAGACAGAGGGCTGAATTTTCTGGGTATCGGCCACGGCAAAGCGTGCAGCACCCGCCTGTAGTACACCGGCATCGCCCACCTGCCCGCCGGATTCGGCGTAGAACGGTGTGGTGTCCAGCACAACTATGGCCTGCTGGCCAGCCGACACGGAATCGACCTGTGTGCCATCAACATATAGCGCAGTGATTGCACCTTGGCCGTGCAAATGATCGTAACCATCGAAACGGGTTTCAACGCCGCTATAGCTCAGGCCTTCGACAGCCTTGAATTTGCCTGCGGCACGCGCCTGCTCACGCTGATGATTCATGGCAACTTCAAAGCCGTCCATATCAACCTGAACCTCGCGTTCGCGGCAAATATCTGCGGTCAAATCTACCGGGAAACCGTAAGTATCGTACAGCGTAAACAGGGTCTGGCCATCGAGCATGCCGTTTTCCGGAATAGCAGCCAGCGCCGCATCCAGGATCTTCATGCCGTTCTCAAGAGTTTCACTGAAACGCTCTTCTTCTTGCTTGAGCACCTGCTCGACCCGCGACTGCTGGGCAGCCAGTTCAGGATAGGCAGGCCCCATTTCCGCAACCAGATCTTTGACCAGGCGATGGAAGAAGATGCCCGACTGGCCCAGCTTGTGGCCATGGCGCAGCGCGCGGCGCACAATGCGGCGCAATACGTAGCCTCGGCCCTCATTGCTGGGGATGACGCCATCAACAATCAGGAAGCTGCAGGCGCGAATATGATCGGCAATTACTTTAAGTGAATTGTTGCCTAGATCGGTAACACCGGTTTCACGCGCGGCAGCCTTGATCAAGGCCTGAAACAGGTCGATTTCGTAGTTGGAATGTACATGCTGCAGCACGGCTGCAATGCGCTCCAGGCCCATGCCGGTATCGACACAGGGCTTGGGAAGCAAAGGCATGTTGCCGGCCGCATCACGCTCGAACTGCATGAAAACCAGATTCCAGACCTCGATGTAGCGATCGCCATCTTCTTCAGGCGAACCGGGAGGCCCACCCCAAATTTCGGGGCCGTGGTCATAGAAAATTTCTGAGCAAGGCCCACAAGGGCCGGTATCGGCCATCTGCCAGAAATTATCCGAGGCATAACGGGCGCCTTTGTTGTCGCCGATGCGAACTATGCGCTCGGCCGGCACGCCGATTTCTTTGAACCAGATATCGTAGGCTTCGTCGTCTTCCTGGTAAACCGTAACCCAGAGCTTTTCTGCGGGAAGCTGATAAACCTTAGTCAGGAGTTCCCAGGCGTTTTGAATGGCGTCGCGCTTGAAGTAATCACCAAAGCTGAAGTTGCCCAGCATCTCGAAGAAAGTATGGTGCCTTGCGGTATACCCCACGTTCTCGAGATCGTTATGCTTGCCGCCGGCGCGCACACAGCGCTGTGAGCTTGTTGCGCGACTGTAGGGCCGGTTTTCCTTGCCGGTAAATACGTCTTTGAATTGAACCATGCCGGAATTGGTAAACAGCAAGGTCGGATCGTTGCCGGGCACCAGCGACGACGAGGGCACGATTTGATGTCCCTTGGACTCGAAGAAAGACAGGAACTTCTGACGTATTTCGGAGGTTTTCATTGCAGAAAAGCACGTATTGATAGGTAACCAAGCATTATAAACACTAATCCACACACAAAAACCCCAAGGTACGCCCCTCGGGGTAATCATGGGGGCCGCTGTCGGAAATCTGCACGGTCTGGGTGGAGGATGGACAAGAGCAGGCGCCCGTAACCGGATTGGCCGTCGAGGTACCCAGGCTGTTCAGACACCCTCTCCATTGATTGGTTGAAAAGCCTCCGAGGCTGGCTGTGCTGCTACCGCTTACCAACGGTCGCCAAAGCTGATCCTGGCAAATCAGCAGGCCGGCGCCAGACTCGCGACTGATGGCACCGTCATCATCGCAGGGCTCGCCGGATTGCCCAGGTGTATTCAGATATAAGTATCGCTGCACGCGTAGATCGGCGCCTGTTTGTATCGTGCCCTGCACCGTGGCGCCACCCTGAAAATCAGGATCTCGTACATCGCGCACACGCAGGAAATTCAATCCAAGCAAGTGCTCGGTGCCAAGTGCCAGGACTACCGTGCCTGCAGGCAAAGGCGGGCCGGACCACGGCGGATTGGCGTACTCGAAGGACGCACCACCCATGATGGCCGGGCGCGCGCCATCGACCCACCCTCCCCAGCCCTGGCTGGCCATCAGCCATTGCGCCACCATCTGCTCGTCAATACCGCCCAAATACTTTTTCAGAAAAGGTTGGTCGCTGTACATAAAGGCGTGGAGGCGACAGTCGTTGCCTGGACATGAACCATGACGCAACAAACGCACCGAAGCGCCACCGCCCGGCCTGACAGACTCGGGAAAGCCCGGCGACAATAGTCCATCGGCCTTAAGTTCTGCAATGCTGGGGCGTGACCAGTTGGCATACCCTGCATCGTTCAGAGCAGCCTCGTGCTCTGCGTGCACCAGCGTTTGAGCATGACGTTCTATATAGCTTAATACCGCCTTTCTAAGCGACAACATCCATGCAGCATGAGCCTGAGCGCTTGCATCATTCATTTTATTGATCAAGGCTTGCGTTCCCCACCCCGCCAGCAGGGCCGCGAGCAATACGGCCACGACCAGCTCCAGCAGGACTATCCCACGCTGTCTGCGCTTGCTCAATGCGTTCTCCTTAGACGGCGTCTAGTGCACAAGCTAACCATACGGGACACTAGCTGGCGGTAAACACGAAAGTATTGACCGCACCCGCCTCGCAATAGGATTCGGCGGCCAAGGCGCTATAGTGCGTGCTTGCGTTCTTGACTATGGTTGCCGATTGGCTCTCGGCAGCTACCGTGATGATGTCGGAGACGCGCTGCAAGACCGATGCAATGGACGGGCACGCCGCATCATGGACTTTGGATAGCGTGATAGTGAATGCCGCGCCGGCATCGGCCTCGGCCACGCTGACCTCGCCGCCCGTGCCCAGGCCATGCTGCACCTTGGTGGTGGCATCGGCACCCGACACCGAGAAAATGCTGGAGTCATGCACCATGCGGGCAAAACTCGTGGTGTCTATACCCGCATAGGGCGTGCTGGAACCATTGGGCGCATTGACCTTGGTCTGAAGCACGAACCTGGCCAGTTCTTCGCCCACTTTCGGTACCTTGTTTTCAACCACATAACCCCCGATGGCCGGTACGCCTATGATGGCCAGCAGCAAAACAATGGCGGTAACGATGGAGACCTCGATGAGCGAGAACCCCTGCTGGGCGGTTTTGATGACAGACATGACAGCTCCTTGAGAATAGGCCGACCCTTATTGGCTGGCGTAGAAAAGCATGAGTGAACGACGCAACTCGTCGATGACGGCGTAGTGCCACAGGCCCAGGCTCAGCAAGCCCGCCAGACAGCTCAGCAACAAACACCAGCGCAGTACAGCCGCCTGCCTGGCGGTTGCTCCCAGAACATGGCCTCGCAGGCGCTCGGTGCCCAGCACCAGGCCGGCGTGCAGTCCGCGCGCCATCATCATGTCGGCAAGAAACCAGAAATGCGCACGATCGAGCAGCCCAACATCGAAGGATGCAGCTCCAGCAATACCCGAATCGATACGATCGAGCATGAGATCTATATAGCTGGCCAGCCAGCGCGAGGCGCCAGGTTTCTGCATGGCCAGCGCGGCCCGCAACTGGGTGGAACCCACCTCGTCGCGCGACAGCAATATGGCCAGCATGCTCAGGAAGCGCAAGGCGTGGATATAGCGATACAAACGCCAGAAGGCATAACGATCCAGTTGATGCCGCAAGCGCCCGCCAGTATTGGGCAAAGACCACAGCAGCAAGAACGCACCGCCCAGAAACAGGGCCGATATGAACAGCCAGTGCGCCTGTATGACATCGGCAAAGCGCAACAGCAAGATAGTTAGCCTGCCGTAGTATTCGGCGGGTACAACATCAAACGTATCAAGTAGGCTGGGCAACGTGAATCCGGGTACAGCCAGCAACATAAGAAAAAGCAGAATCAGGGCCATAGCGGCCGCCCAGAGTGTCGATGTCAGGATATGTCTGGCCTGGTCGGCCAGGCGCAGCGCGCCGGCAAGCTCACCCAGCGCGCGCAGCAAGGCAACGCCCCCGAATGCCTGCGCGGCCCGCAGCAAGCCCAGCTCGCCGGATGGAAAGCTATCGAGCCAGGTTGAGTACAAGTCGCCGCCAGCCGCCTGATAGGTGTGCGCCCAACGACGTGATAGCCGCCCCCTGACCGAGCGAAATCCATATCGGCGCGCATCTAGTTCAAAGACTTCCTTGATGGTGCGCGCACCTTGCATGCCCTGCAGCAAGGCGGCCAAATAGTCGTAATAGTCGGCACGCACAGCCGCGAAACGGCGACAGTCTGTGCGATGCTGCAAGGACTGCAGCCACTGTGTGCGGGCCGATCTTTTGACGATGACTGCGCTCATGTCACCATCCTTAGGCGAGTTGTGGACATGGTGTCGTCATTTTGCAGCGCACGACGGGCCTGTTGCGTTTCAAAGGCATGAAAACGAATCTCGATATCGCGCAGGTCTATCAGCCCTTCACCGGCTTTGTGCATGGCGCACGCCATAGCCGGACGCTGCTGGTGCAAACCGCCTGGGGGCTCGTTGATTTCTGCTACCACCGTGCGTCCCGCGTATCCGTTCAACTCGGGCAGCCGATCTTTACGGCATGCATCACATCCGTCGGGATTGCGTATGCGCCAGGACTCGCCCGAGCAGGCATAAAGTTCGCGCACCAGATCCAGCCAAACGCCCCACTGCCGTCCGCTTTGAGGCTGGCTTGCAAAAGACCTGTCTTGGTTCTGCAAAGCACTGGCGGGCAAGGCGCATTGCTGGCACAGTACCGGCAGCAATGCCTGAAAGACCATGAGCTTGAGTATGCCGGGCGTAGCCAGGAAATCGGCTGATATGCCGATAAAGTCAGACGCCAGCCTAAGAGGAATATGCGCCGCCGATGGCGCATGAACTGTGGTGTATACATTGACGCCAGATCCGGCAAGATCCATAAAAGCCTGCCCGGTTTCCACATCACGGATTTCGCCCAACAAGACATCGGTCATGGCCGAGCGTTTGAGCGCCCTGAGCTTGGATGCATAGCTTTGGTGCGCCACGGCATTCAGGTTTCTGGCAACCGAGTTCTGTATGGAAGCCGGTATCAGGTATTCAACCGGTTCCTCGAGCGTGATGATTTTTCTATGAGCGGGCAAGCGGGATATCAGTGATGCAAGACTGGTGGACTTGCCCGAACCCACCGTTCCCGCCATAACCACCACACCGCCCTCTGACAGCATGACCCGGTCTATCACGGCGATCTGGTCAGCCAAATAGCCCAGTTGCTTCAGGCCAGGTAAGCAAGCGCCAGTGTCACGCCGCAGCAAGCGCAGGCAGACACTGGGGCCATCGTCGGCCGCCAATGACGCCCAGCGCAGCATGATGCTCTGGCCATCCACCTGCTTTACCAGGCTGCCCTGCTGCTCAATGTAGGGATCAAATACCGCGCCATTACCGCCACGGATATCCATCCAGGCGACTGACAGCATGTCGACCAGGGTAGTGGTGGGCATGCGCCGGAAACGATCCGGAGCCAGGTAACGCCCCGATACGGTGTATTTGACTTCAGACTCGGGCTCGTTAAGACGCACATTCAGATGGATATCACTGGCATCGTGGCGTAGCCCCCATTCCAGCAGGTCTTGAAAAGCTTCAGCCAGCGCAGTTCGGGACTGTTCAAAGCGCAACGGCGGGTTGCTGGCAAGCGACTGGGGCGTGATCTGGCTACGGGCAACCGCCAGCAGCAGGGGCGCGGCCAGAATATAACGAGCCGGATTGGACAGGCGGTATCCCGAGGCAAGCACACGGCGCTCTAGTTCATCTGCCTGGTCGCCGCCCACATGCTCGGCCAGCGAAAAAATGGCCACGGAGTGGTCGTCAAGCAGGACTGGACTGAGCCGCGCAGCGAGCAACTCCACCTCAAACTGGCTGCTCAAGGAGCGCACGAAAGCCGGACGCATGCAGGTCAGTTCGTCGGCGGTGGAAAGGGTTGCCGCCGCTGACGAATCGAATCGCAGCGGCATATCGGACGCCACCGCTTGCCGCACCGGGCGACGCCATGAGGTCAACATGGTTCTCATTGTTCGTCTCCCAGACCTGGATGCAGGCACAAGGTATGCCCTTCGCCATCGCGCTCAAGCTGAACACACGACCCCGATATGCCCAGCAAGCGGTAGTCCGAAGCACCACCCTTGACCCCCACCGCCCAGCTTCGACCGCGCATATAAACATGCTTGCGCTGGCCTATCACCACCTCGGCCAGCAGCTTTTTGCCCACCCCATAGATAGCCACCAGTTTGAGCGATCCGCTCTGAGCCATAGGACTGTTGTCGGCTATGGCCTGTCCGCTCTTGTGCTGGCGCAGACGCGCTTTGGCCTGCTCAATCGCCAGCGCGGTATCCAGGCGCATCAACTCGCGCACAGACATTTGCTGACTGACCAAATCTTCATGGCCGCGCACAACCCCGTGCACCAGACTGGGCGCAGTGATCAGCAACAGGCACACTGGCCATTTCCTTATCGGTTTCATAGATCAGCCCCTGAAGAGATAAATTCAATTTGCTGCTATTCAAGCCGGCTTGCCCTGCCTGGCCCAGATTCAAGGCAGCTTTCTGCCAGGCGATCGGCATGACGCCGGACAAAAGCAAGCTGGCCGACCGCAATGGGCCTGCAATATTTACGGATCTTGACTGGTAAACCGCAAGTTCTTTGGGCCTGGGCAAGGGTTTATCGTGCCGATCCGTCGGGGTAGACAGGGGAACGGGCAAGGGCTGACCTATTTGCATCTGTACAAAGGCCGGACGCATGCCCTGCAGAATGCTTAGCAAGTGGCGCTCGTTGCTGGCGCTGGTTGGCAGGCTCAGGTGCGACAGCGCCTTGCTGTGGGATTGCAGCTGCCAGCGCCCCGCAACACGATCCAATGAACTGAACTCAACTATCCAGGCGGACGGAACGGCTGCTAGGAATGAGTCATTGCTGGCCTGGACATGCTGACGCTCGTATTCTGCACGGCACTGCCACTGGTGGCTGGCCGCCTCGCAGACGGCCTGTCGCAAAGTCCAGCCGCCCAGGCTGCCAGGCAGGTCGTGGAAGGATTCAAGCAGGACGCGCGTGCCTTGGCTGCCATGCACTTGACGCTGACCAGCAGATGCAGCGACCGCCTGGCGCCAGGCCAGTCCCGCATCGGGTGGTGCGAAATCAGGTGTAGAGGCATGAGCATCGTCGAATAACTGCCAGGCTCGCGGAAGCAGCAGCACTAGAACCAGGATAAGCACAAAGCATTGCACAGGCCAAGGCAGGATGGATTGCCATCGCCGCAAGGGCTGCAGCTGGCTGTGCGTAGAGCTGGTGGCCTCTATTGCGGCCAGCGTGGGCAGACCATCGGCCTGAGGATGTTTTAAAATTTGGAGTTGGGGATAGGCTAGGCTCAGGCTGGCCATTACCCCGTCGGCGTCGGTAAGGGCGTGATAGATTTGGTCGGTACGCGCCACCACCACCCCCTCGTGCAGAGCCAGCAACCAATACCCCGAATGCGGCAACTCCATCAGGAAGGCAAGCGTGCCCGTGGGAAAAAGTTGCGCCATATTCTGCGCGGCAGAGTGCAGCCTGATACTTTTGTCTGGCATGCGCCCTTTAAGCGACACCAGCCCCACAGCGCCCAATACGTTTACAGGCAAAACCGCATGCGTAGCCTTGTGCTTGCGCGCAAGCGCAAGGCCCGCCTTGGCAGGCTGGTCACCCATCAATGGGAACCAGTTCATGCCAAACACCAGCGCACCACTGGTCATAGGCAGAATGAAGGGTTCCGTGTGCAGCGTCATGTTAGAAGCCCTCTTCGACCTGAGCAGTGACCACCATGAGCGTCATGAGGCTTTGCCGTGATGCACGATCACTGCCACCCAGCACCAGCGGCATGCCAGGATTAAGACGCCTGCCTTCGGTTTCTTCCTGCGTACGGTCAAACCCGGAAATCAGCAAAGGCTGGCCCGGCTGCAATGCGACCTGCTGCACGGTGCCATTGCCATCGATGGTGATCTGCTGCAGCTGCAGCGGGTTGTCTTTGTCGCCGAAGGTGACTGACTTAAGGGGCTGGGCCACGGTATTGTCGTAGGCGACCGACAGAAGAATTTGCCCGTCGTCCTGCGCATCAGGTACCAGCGTCAGCAGCGAACCCACGGTTTCCTCGCGCTGACTGACGGAAACGGACGGCAAGGCCATGCCCGCCATGTTGCCCAAGGCCGTCGTCTGAACTTTATCGATATACGAGAACGTGGTGCGTATGGCATGAGTGACGGGACGTCGGTTCAGTGTCAGCACGGGCAGGCTACTGCGCCTGACGATCTGGCCGACTTCGCTCAAGGCCTTGACGATGGCGTCGGAGCCCTGAAACGGGCCGTGGTTCAAGCCCAGGCTGACCAAGCCTGAATCAGTCATGCCGGCCCCTGCCATGCTCATGGCAGCACCCAGCTTGGCACTGGAAAAAAGCAGATTCCAGTCCAGACCCGCTTCGGCATTGTCATTCATGGCTACCGTCAGTTCCTCGAAGATTAGGCGAACACGGCGCGTCAGTGCGCGATTCTCGTGTTCCAGGTACACGGCTATGCGCTGCAGTACATCGGGTGTATCGGTGACGACGATGGATGCACTTGCGCCCGGCTCGGCGACCAGCAAGCCGGATCTGGAAAGAAAGGGTTCTATGCGCGCCCTGACCACCGCCAGAACATCGTATTGCCCACTATCCAGACTGGTACGTGAGGTGCTGACAAAGCCGGCTTCGTTAGTGTCGCCCCCACCCAGGCCCAGCGAGGCCTGGGCACTGGCATTCAATGTCAGTGCCCGTACATTGAATACACGGGTTTCGACTCGATAGAACTCGATACGCTCTTGGTGATAACGCCACATGACACCCAATCGGGCAGCGATACGATCCAGGATACGCGCCAGGGGTTCTGCCGCGCCGGCCAGCGACACCGTAGCAGGCGCCTTGACACTATTGCTTGCTTGTCCCACCTGAGCAAGGCGCGGCAAGAAATGCTCCAGTGGCAGCAAGGCATCAGGACGCACGTACACCGGAATATCGGTCGCTACCGTGATGCGCTGCGCAATGGCGGCCAAGTCCAGCGGACCATGGGCAAACATCAACGTTGTATTGACGTTAGCCCGCAAGGCAGGCGGCAACGTGACTTCGCGGGCCAACGGCTGGGCTCGGCCGGCCAGCCAGGGCCTGTCGACTTCCTGGGCGGACTTGCGTGCCTGACTGCCCTGCAGGAACTGTTCGTGGCGGGCTTGCGCCGCTGACTTGGTCTGGGTGACGGTTGCGGTAATCTGCCTGACTCGCTCACCCAGCGCACAAGCCGACAAGGCCAGGCAACACGCCACCATAAAGGCAAATTGAATACGCCGTATCATGACACGCTCGACGGGCCAACCGTGCGATCGCAGGACTGCGCAAAAGGCACCACACGCAAGACACGGTTGGAATAGAAACAGGGCTGCAGCGGTCGGTCTGCCAGCTCGGTCGCAGCGACAAGCTCTTGCACGGCTTGCTTGAACGGCAAGTCAAAACTGGCGGAACCCACGATAGGAATATCAACATCGGGTGTCCAGTGCTCGGGTTCGAACGTCCAGCCTGCCCTATCGGCCCATCTGGCCAGAGCCGCACGCAAAGTCTGGTCGTGCGGACTGACGTCGTAATGCGGCTCTGGTGCTGCCACGACCGCTACCTGAGCCTCTGCCATGACCTCTACCTGAACCTCTGGAATATGGGTCTGTGCAGGCATTTCGGGCGCCGTGGACACATCAAGCAGCGCAATATCTGCAGGCTGCGCCGGTGTTGCTGGCGATAAAGCCTGGTCATCTTGAACCGGCAAGGCAGGCGATTCTTTCGATATGCCACGGTTCGCAAGGCTTTGCAGATTACCGCCACGGAACATCAGCTGTGGCCAGATGCCCGCCAGAACAATGTAAGGGCCTTCGCGCGTGTAGGACAAGGGGCGCGCGCCCCCAGCCGCCAGCTCGAAGATGGCGGGCACAGCTTGTTGTGGCGCAAACTGCAGCCAGGTGCGGCGACCATCGTCGAAGATCTGCAATGGCGCGACCTTGCGACTGCCTGACAACTGCCAATCGAAACTATATTGGATCAGTGGCACCTGGATGGAAGCCCGGGCAGGTGCCACCAGCGCGGAAGGAAACCAATCGGGTGCAGCCGCGCAGGCAGGCAGCAAAACCAGCACAAGAAAAGCAGCAAGTGATTTGACCATGACGCACGCCCGGAAAGGAAAGTCGACGCCACCCTTGGCGTTGCTGCCTATCTTGTGCCCATGCCACCCTTGCCTGCCAGACCGACTTGTACGGATAGAAACTTTTATCGCTGCGGCAAAAAGAAATAAAGCCAAGCAAAAACAAATGCTTGGCTTTATTTTCCAGTGGCTTGCACGCTACTTTTGGCGTGCCGCGTGCTTGTCCACCCCTGGTACTATTTACTTCTTGGCCATCATCTTGCTGGCTTCTGCCACGGCTGCCTTCAGGGCTGTAGGCGCCGGCTGGCTGCCACTCAGGGCTTTTTCCAGGGTATCGTGGAACATGGCCCGGATCTGGGGATAGTTGTCGATGCGGAACCCACGACCATTGGCGGCCGGACTTTTCTGATAGGCAGCCACCAGCTCGCGCCAATCGCCCAGTTTCCGGTAATAGTCCTTGTCGGTCAGGTTAAATGCCTGTTCGGTCAGGGGTAGAAAACCGGTTTCCTGATACCACTTTGCGGCATGCTTGGGCTGTGCCAGCCAACCCAGAAATGCTGCGGTGGATGCGTCGCTTTCCTTGGAATGCCCGGAAGTAACCCACAAGGCCGACCCGCCCACAAAGGCGCTGCCCGGGTTGGCGGTAACTGCCGGATAATACGGCAGGCCAGTCAGGGCGAAATCCAGCTTGCGGCTGTCGTTGAACCAGCCGATATTGCTTGAGGTCGAAAGTAGCACCGCGCATTCGCTGGCGGCAAAGCGCTTGGTGGCATTGCTGTTGAACTCAGGCTTGACCATGAGCTCAGACTTGACCCAGCTGATCATCATGGACAAATGACGTATATAAAGCACATCGAAGGCAAAAGCCGGTTTGCCCTTGCCCTGCAGCCCGTTGCTGTTGCTGGCATATAACTGATTATTGACGGCTGCCAGGTTTTCCAGATTGACCGAAACGGGTTGATCGCTGGTCAAGGGGCAGCGACGCGAGCCATTATTGGCTGCGGTGACCAACTGACCCTGCAGTTCGGCCCAATCGCGCTGGGGTACGGCCGGCTTGATATTGGCTTTCTTGAACGCGTCAATGTTGTAGAACATGACGGGAATATCAACCATATAAGGGAAAGCCAGCAGTCTACCCTTGCTGTCACGGGCAAAGGTATTTTTTTCCGACAAAAACCACTTGGCATCTTTGATCGGATGCTTGGCCAGCATGGTATTAAGCGGCTGTATATACGGGCGGCGTGCCACGTCTTCGGGCGCCCTGTCGTCATCGAGCTGAACCAGTTGCGGGCGATCTTCACGCTTTTTGGCCGCAAGCAAGGCCGCTTCTACTTCATCTTCGCTATCGAAGGCCTTGAGCTTGACCTTGATTTCTTTTTGATCTTTGTTGAAATCCTTGACCAGGTCTTCGAAAACTTCTTTGTTGTACGGGCTTAACGAGTGCCACAGCACAACGTCTGTAGCAGCCGATGCAACCAGGGGAGACAGCAACATGGCGCCTACGCTCAGGCATACCATCTTGTGCCCCGAACGGGGGGCGCCAAACAACCAGGATACATTCATAAAGGCTTAACCTAGAAAAGGAAAATCGGGTTCGGGTTTGCGACCGCAGATTAAATCGGCCAGCGCGCGGCCGGAGCCAGCGCCCATGGTCCAACCCAGCGAGCCATGACCGGTATTTAGATACAGGTTTTGAATTTTGGTTCTACCGATAAGTGGAACATTTGACGGGGTTGACGGCCGCAGCCCAGACCAGTAGCGTACGTTATCAAATTCAAGCGCCGTTGGGAACAGCTCACGGGCGAGCTGGGTCATATTTTGGCAACGATTTGTGCGCAACGCCCGCGAATACCCCCCCAGTTCGGCCGTTCCTGCCATGCGCAGTTGATTGCCCAGGCGAGAATACACCACTTTATGGGCGCTGTCGGTCAGGCTTACGGTGGGGGCGGCCTGGGAATCCACGATATCAAAAGTGGCGGAATATCCTTTGGCAGGATACACATTGCAAGACACGCCCAGCGGCGTGACCAGTTCAGGCGTAAATACGCCCAGCGCAGCCACATACGCATCAGCCCGGACGGTTTCGTACAAACCCTGGTCATTGATGACTTCAGCACCCTGTATCTGCCCGCCGGCAGGCAACAAGCGGCTGACCTGCGTGTCGTAGCGAAACTCCACGCCCGCCTGGCGAGCCCGCTCGGCCAGTGCCGTGGTAAACAGGTAAACATCACCGGACTCGTCCTCGGCGGTATAGTCGCCGCCGATAATGGCATGGCGTATGTTGCCCAGTGCCGGTTCGATCTGCATGATTTCATCGGGACTGACAATGCGGCGGTCTACTCCGAAGTCACGCATCACGTCGGCCATTTTCTGCGAATGCTCAAACTCGGCCGGATCACGGTAGAAATTCAGAATGCCGCGTTCCAGGTGGTTATATTCAATGCCCAGTTCGCTACGCATGGCCTGCAGGGTGTTGCGGCTGTACTCCGACATACGCACCATGGCGCGTATGTTGGGCGCCAGGCGACCAGGCAGGCATTCCCGCAGAAACATCAAGCCCCACCACCACTGCTTAAGATCGAACTGCGGCCTGAACAACATGGGCGCATTATCCTGGCATAGCCAGCGTAACAGCCTAAGGGGCGTCTGGGGGCTGGCCCAGGGCTCGGAATAAGATACCGAAATCTGGCCGCCGTTGGCCCGGCTGGTGGCCTGGGCAGGACCGCTTTCGCGGTCGATAACGACCACGTCATGGCCCGCCTGATTCAGCCACCATGCCGTGGACACTCCAATTATTCCGCTACCCAGTACCGCAATTTTCAATGACGTCTCCTTGGACGCTGACAAAGCGGCCTATTCATAAAGGCACGCTCACAAGTGTATGCCTACTTAAACGGCGTCGGCCTCAGTTGTGAAGGCGTCGGCAAAGAACTCTTCTTCAGGCAGACCGTGCTGTTGCGTGAAGTCGTTGCGCGCGCTATCGACCATAACAGGTGCGCCGCAGGCATAAACCTGGTAGCCCGACAGATCCGGAATGTCTTGCGTGACTGCCTGATGCACAAAACCGGTGCGTCCCGTCCAGGCGTCTTCGGGCTGCGCCTCGGAAACAACGGGTATGAAACGAAAACCGGGCAGCGACTGCTCCCACTGTCTGGCCAGCGCTTGCATATACAGATCGGTCGGCCGGCGCCCGCCCCAATAAAGTACGGCAGGACGCTTGACGCCTTCTTGTATCATGCGTTCGATAATGGCCTTGAGCGGTGCAAAACCCGTGCCACTGGCCAGCAATACCAAGGGTTTGTCGCTGTCGTCGCGCAGGAAGAAAGACCCGAAAGGCCCTTCAACACGTTGGATTTCACGCACTTTCATTTGTGTGGCGCCCGCGCCGAATACGTGGTCGGTGAAGAGCCCGCCCGGCATGTGCCTGATATGAAGCTCGACCAGATTGCTTTCAGCCGGAGGCGTGGCCATGGAATAGCTGCGCCGCTTGCCATCCTTCAGAATGAATTCAATATATTGGCCGGCGTAATAACGAAATGGGTCGGCTGTGGGCAGTTGCAACTTGACGATCATGACATCGGCTGCGACTTGCTCCAGTTCCATGACGCGCGAAGGCATCTTGCGGATCTGGATATCGCTGGCCATGCGGATTTCATGTGCCTCGATCACCAGGTCGGAGGTGGGACGCGCCTGGCAGAACAGGGTATAGCCGTTCTCGAGCTCCTCAGGAGCCAGGATTTGCTCGGGGCAGGAGCCGGCGTCGTACGAGCCCTGAACCACCTTGCCTTTGCAGGTCGAGCAGGCGCCGTTGCGACAACTATAGGGCAGGACGATGCCCGCAGCCAAGGCGGCATCCAGTACTGTCTGCCCGTCTTCGACGGTGAACTCATGATTGCTGGGTTGAACCGATACTTTAAAACTCATAAGGCCTGAACAAGAAAAAAATTAAACAAGAACACTAGGAAAGCTCTGAACGACAGCGCCTGTTTTCCGCTAGCCTTGACCAAAGCTTCCCTATCAATTTTAACTAAGCAGGCAAAAGCTGCGCCTGCTTGACTTTTACAGCCAGTGTTTTTCCTTTGCGAGCCCGTTTTCCCATGTACTCGCCCAGGGCATCCAGACCTAGATTCTCGACAGTCTCGCGATTTCTGTACACGCCCGCGGCCAAAATTCCATTAGGCCCCACGGGCAGCCATTGCGCCAGGGTATCGCCGGCGTCCAGGCCCATCAGTATGGTGCCACGCCCGCCACCGGACAGGCGCTTGAGTTCAGCCAGCTCTACCACCAGAAAGCGGCCCTTTTTGCTTAGCATAGCCAAGTGATGATCGTTATCTCGCAAGCGTACAGGCTTGAGCAGGACATCGTCATCATCCAGGGTGATGAACTGTTTGCCGGCGCGCTGACGCGTTGTCAGGTCTTTTTGCGTGGTGATGAAGCCATAGCCCGCCCGTGTACCTATCACATAACGTTGCTGCGCTAATCCCGTAATCATATGCGTAATGCGGGTGCCATGCTCGATTTCTATCATGGAGGTTATGGGCTGTCCGTCTCCACGCGCGGAAGGCAGGCCGGACACCGCCACGGTATAGACGCGTCCGGTGTTCGAGAATGCGACCAGCTCGTCGGTGCTCAGGCACTCGATGGCGTCATACAGGGCATCACCGGCTTTGAAATTGAACTGGGTGGTGTCGTGGCCATGACCTTGGCGGGACCGCAACCATCCTTTCTGAGAAATGATCACGGTGACGGGCTCTTCGACGACCCGGCTCTCCAGCACGGCCCGCTCAGCCACCTCGATCAGGGTGCGCCGGTCATCACCATACTTTTTGGCGTCTGCCTCGATCTCTTTGATCATCAGTCGCTTGAAGGCGCTCGGGTTGTCCAGGAGCTCACGCAAGGCGGCCTGTTCATCACGCTGGGCTGCCAGTTCCTTTTCTATACGGAAACCTTCAAGCCGCGCCAACTGGCGCAAGCGCATTTCCAGTATGTCTTCAGCCTGCCGCTCGCTCAGATCGAAACGCTGCATCAACGCGGCGCGCGGTTCATCAGACTCACGTATGGTCTGGATGACCTCGTCCACGTTCAAATAGACCACCATGCGGCCTTCCAAAACATGAATGCGGTCGGTGACCTTATCCAGACGATACTGCGTGCGGCGCGTCATGGTTTGGGCGCGAAAACCCAGCCACTCCGTCAACACCTGGCGCAATGAGCGCTGACCGGGCCGCCCATCGGTACCTATGCACACCAGGTTGAACGAGACGCTGCCTTCCATGCTGGTTTGCGCCAGCAGCATATTGACGAACTCATCGCGGCTTATTCGGCTGGTCTTGGGCTCGAACACCAGCCGCACGGCGGCATCCTTGCCCGATTCGTCGCGCACGGCATCCAGCATGCCCAGCATCAAGGCCTTGGTCTGCTGCTGCTCGGTGGTCAGACTCTTCTTGCCTGTCTTGACCTTGGGGTTGGTTCTGTCCTCGATCTCTTCCAGCACTTTTTGCGAAGACGTACCCGGAGGCAGTTCGTTGACCACCAGTTGCCACTGCCCGCGCGCCATCTCTTCAAACTGCCAGCGCGCCCTGGCCTTGATCGAGCCACGACCACTGGCATAAATGCCCGCAATGTCGGCTGCGGAAGAAATAATCTGGCCACCACCCGCAAAGTCGGGGCCGGGTATCATCGCATACACGTCTTCGTCGGGCAGCTTGGGATTGCGGATCAAGGCCACGCAGGCCTGGGCGACTTCGCGCAGATTATGGGAAGGAATTTCCGTTGCCATGCCCACGGCAATACCCGACGCGCCATTAAGCAGCATCACAGGCAGGCGCGCCGGCAGCAACACGGGCTCCTTCTGGCTGCCATCGTAATTGGCGACAAAATCCACCGTGCCTTCATCAAGCTCATCGAGCAAAACACGGGCGAAGGGCGTGAGGCGCGCTTCGGTATAACGCATGGCAGCGGCATTGTCACCATCGCGCGAGCCAAAGTTTCCTTGTCCGTCGACCAGTGGATAACGCAGCACGAAGTCTTGCGCCATGCGCACCATGGCGTCGTAGGCGGCCTGATCGCCATGCGGGTGATATTTACCCAGCACATCGCCCACTACACGGGCGGACTTGACCGGCTTGGCGCCAGGCCCCAGGCCCATGGCCTGCATGGCATATAGAATGCGCCGTTGCACGGGCTTTTGCCCGTCGGACACATCGGGCAAGGCCCGCCCTCGCACTACGGATACCGCGTAGTCCAGATAAGCCTGCTCGGCATAATCGGCCAGCGTAATGCCCTCACCACCCTGGTCACCTTCGAACAAGCCTGCTTGTGTACTATCCATCTTATATCTCTGTATCGGTTAAACGTCGATCTCGGCCAGATTGCCTTTTTCTTCGAGCCAGGTTCGGCGCTGCGCCGATTCGCCCTTGGCCATCAGCATGTCGAACATCTGGGTGGTGCCGGCCACGCCCAGCTCGCCGCAAGTCACAGGCATCAGTCGCCGCGTGTCGGGATTCATGGTGGTGTCCCAAAGCTGCTCGGCGTTCATTTCACCCAGGCCCTTGAAGCGGCTAATGCTCCAGGAACTTTCACGCACGCCCTCTTTGCGCAGCTTGTCCTGAACCACGTCCAGTTCACCCTGATCCAGGCAATACACCTTGCGGGCAGGCCGCTTGCCGGCGGCCGGAACATCAACCCGGAACAGAGGCGGACGCGCAATATACACATTACCGGCTTCTATGAGTTTGGGGAAATGCTTGAAAAACAAGGTCAGCAACAGAACCTGTATGTGCGATCCGTCTACGTCGGCATCAGACAGTATGCAAATATGCCCATAACGCAGGCCAGACAGATCGGGCGAGTCGTTGGGCCCATGCGGATCCACCCCTATGGCAACGGCAATATCGTGGATTTCGTTGTTGGCGAACAGCCTGTCGCGATCGACTTCCCAGGAATTGAGCACCTTGCCGCGCAAAGGCAAAATCGCCTGGAATTCTTTGTCGCGGCCCATTTTGGCTGACCCGCCGGCCGAGTCCCCTTCCACCAGGAACAACTCGGTACGGGCGATGTCGTCGGATTCGCAATCGGTCAGCTTGCCCGGTAAAACGGCGACACCGGAACTTTTGCGCTTTTCAATTTTCTTGGAAGAACGTGCCCTGGCCTGCGCCTGCCTTATGGCCGCGTCGGCCAGTTTCTTGCCATATTCCACATTGGCATTGAGCCACAGATCCAGCGCATTCTTAACAAAACCGCCTACTAACCTTACAGCATCCCTGCTATTCAATTTCTCTTTGATCTGCCCCTGGAACTGTGGATCCAGCACCTTCGCCGACAAGACAAAGCTGGCGCGCGCGAATACGTCTTCAGCGAGCAGCTTGACGCCCTTGGGAATCAGACCGTGCAGCTCGGCAAAGGACTTCACGGCGTTAAACAGCCCGTCGCGCAGGCCCGCTTCGTGCGTGCCGCCGGCCGTCGTGGCAATCAGATTGACGTAAGACTCGCGTACCACCTGACCCTCGAGCGTCCAGGCTATGACCCACTGTGCACCCTCACCTTCTGCATACGTTTCATCATCTTCAGCGGCGTACTGCCTGCCTTCAAACAGAGGAATGATTTTCTCGGTATCGCCCAAAGCTTCTTCAAGGTAGCCGCGCAAACCGTCCTGATATTGCCACTCTCGTGTTTCGCCCGTCTTTTCCAGCGTCAGGGACACCTTGATGCCATTGAGCAGAACGGCCTTGCTGCGCAAGGCATGCGTCAGATCAGCCATGGGAAGCGTGGCGGTATCGAAGTATTTGGGATCGGGCCACACCCGCACGCGCGTTCCGGTCTTTTTGCGTCCCACCGGAGCAAGCTCACACAAAGGCGTATGCACTGCGCCATCGGCAAAAACCAGCTCGTGAGCCGAGCCGCCGCGCCAAACCAATACCTCGAGCCGGGTGGACAGCGCATTGGTAACCGACACCCCCACCCCGTGCAAGCCGCCCGAAAAGGCGTAGGCGCCCGCTGATTTCTTGTCGAACTTGCCGCCAGCATGCAGGCGCGTGAACACCAGCTCAACAACCGGCGCATGCTCTTCTGGATGCAAGCCGACCGGAATGCCGCGCCCATCGTCTTCAACCGATATGCTGCCGTCGGTATGCAAAGTGACCTTGATCTGCGTACCGAAACCCGCGAGCGCTTCGTCGGCCGCGTTGTCGATGACTTCCTGCACGATATGCAAGGGGTTGTCGGTGCGGGTATACATGCCGGGCCGTTGCTTGACGGGCTCAAGGCCCTTCAATACCCGAATGGATGCTTCGTCGTAGCGTGGTGTAGCCAATTTAGTCTCGAATTTACTGAAAAGAATGCGGTATTTTACGGAAAGTGCACGCGCCGTAAAAAGGCTGCGTGCAGCACTGGTACAACATCACCATGTGCGCACTGGCGCCTACAGTGGTATGCTTTCAGAAATTCAAGCAATAATCATGCAGGCTCCATACAGAATACACTGTGCGCATCACACCGCGCTGCTGTCCCGGCTTGCCATATCCTCTTCAGCCACTCAACACTCTCTTTCCCATTTACCATGAGCGAATCTATCAAACACGTGAGCGATGCCTCATTCGAGGCCGACGTCATCAACTCCGACGTTCCTGTCCTGGTCGACTATTGGGCCGAATGGTGCGGCCCTTGCAAAATGATCGCGCCCCTGCTTGACGAAGCCGCCAAGCAATACGGTGACCGTGTTATCATTGCAAAAGTCAACGTCGACGAAAACCCCGACACAGCCGCCAAGTACGGCGTTCGTGGCATCCCAACGCTCATGCTGTTCAAAGACGGCAAAGCGGCCGCTACCAAAGTCGGCGCACTATCAAGATCCCAACTAAGCGCATTCCTGGACGAATCCCTGTAAATCCGTTTTTTTGCGCGCGAGCCTGCTCTAGGCTCGCCATACCTGGCAAACCCCTCTCTCTTCTCACATGCACCTCACCGAATTAAAAACACAGCACGTTTCCAAGCTGTTGGAAATGGCCGCCGAACTGGAAATCGACAACGCCAGCCGTCTGCGCAAACAGGAATTGATGTTTGCCATCATGAAGCGGCGAGCCAAACAGGGCGAGCAGATTTTCGGAGATGGTGTACTTGAAGTACTGCCCGACGGTTTCGGCTTCCTGCGTTCGCCTGAAACCTCGTATCTGGCCAGCCCCGACGACATCTACATTTCCCCGTCGCAGATCCGCCGCTTCAATCTGCACACCGGTGACTCGATAGAAGGCGAGGTGCGCACGCCCAAAGACGGCGAGCGTTATTTTGCTCTGGTCAAGGTCGACAAGGTCAATGGCATGCAGCCCGAGACCATCAAACATCGCATCATGTTTGAGAACCTTACGCCCTTGCATCCCGACGAGGTCATGACGCTAGAGCGCAACATAAAAAGCGAAGAAAACACCACAGGACGCATACTGGATATCTTTGCTCCCATAGGCAAAGGCCAACGCGCCCTGATCGTGGCCAGCCCCAAGTCGGGCAAAACGGTCATGATGCAGCATATTGCACATGCCATCAGCACCAACTATCCCGACGCCGTCATGATAGTCATGCTGGTCGACGAGCGCCCTGAAGAAGTGACGGAAATGCAGCGCACCGTGCGCGGCGAAGTCGTGGCTTCGACCTTCGACGAACCTGCCACGCGCCACGTTCAGGTCGCCGAAATGGTGATAGAAAAAGCCAAGCGGCTGGTCGAACTCAAGAAAGACGTCGTCATCCTGCTCGACTCCATCACCCGCCTGGCACGTGCCTACAACACCGTTGTACCGGCCTCGGGCAAAGTGCTTACCGGCGGTGTTGACGCCAACGCATTGCAGCGGCCCAAGCGCTTCTTTGGCGCGGCCCGCAACGTCGAAGAAGGCGGCTCGCTGACCATCATCGGCACCGCGCTGGTGGAAACCGGCAGCCGCATGGATGAAGTCATCTATGAAGAATTCAAAGGCACAGGCAACGCCGAGGTTCACCTTGAACGGCGTCTGGCCGAAAAACGCGTCTATCCGGCCATCAACCTGAATAAATCAGGCACGCGCCGCGAAGAACTGCTGATCAAACCTGAGTTGCTGCAGAAAGTCTGGGTGCTGAGAAAGTTCATACACGATATGGACGAGATCGAAGCGATGGAGTTCATCCTGGACAAAATTCGCGCAACCAAGACCAACTCCGAGTTTTTCGACATGATGAAAAAATAAGCGGCAAGTCACACCTGTAAGCCTCTCTAACGAGAGGCTTACTTGCGATATCCCTGCATTTTGCACCCTCGATATCCATGACGCCCAGGACATTCATTTTCAATCTCCGCTGAGTCTTGCTTACTCAGTACCTTCAACAGAGCATACTTGATGACACTACCTACTCTCGACCAGTTTCTTGACCAAATCAGCGCACGTGACCCGCATCAGCCGGAGTTCATGCAGGCCGTCAAAGAGGTCATGAACAGTTTGTGGCCCTTCATCGAGCAAAACCCCAAATACGCCGAACAAGGGTTGCTGGAACGCCTGGTCGAACCGGAACGTGCCATTCAGTTCCGTATCTCGTGGGTCGACGATCAGGGCAAGGTGCAAACCAACCGTGGCTACCGTATACAGCACAGTTCAGCCATAGGTCCCTTCAAGGGCGGCATGCGTTTTCATCCATCGGTCAATTTGTCCATTCTGAAATTCCTGGCCTTTGAACAGACCTTCAAGAATGCGCTGACCACACTGCCCATGGGCGGCGGCAAAGGTGGATCCGACTTCGACCCCAAAGGCAAGTCCGACGGCGAAGTCATGCGTTTCTGTCAGGCTCTCATCATCGAACTTTATCGTCACCTGGGTCCGGATACCGATGTGCCTGCGGGCGACATCGGTGTTGGCGCGCGCGAAGTCGGCTTCATGGCAGGGATGATGAAAAAGATCTCCAATTCGTCGGCCAGTGTCTTTACCGGCAAAGGCCTGAGCTTTGGCGGCAGCCTGATACGCCCCGAAGCCACGGGTTACGGCACTGTCTATTTCGCTGAAGAGATGCTCAAGCACGCCCGTCAATCCATAGAAGGCTATACGGTGTCGGTATCGGGTTCGGGCAATGTCGCCCAGTACGCCATCCAGAAGTGCATGCAATTGGGCGCCAAAGTCATCACGGTTTCAGACTCTCATGGCACCGTGATCGACAAGGCAGGCTTTACCCCCGAAAAACTTGCCGCGCTCATATGCATCAAGAACGAGCAGCGCGGCCGTGTCGAAGACTACGCCAAGCAGTTCAATCTGGTTTACGAAGCGGGCAAACGCCCCTGGCACGTTCCCGTCGATGTTGCCCTGCCATGCGCCACCCAAAACGAGCTTGAGCTTGAAGACGCCCAGGCCCTGATCCGCAACGGCGTGCGCTGTGTGGCCGAAGGCGCCAACATGCCCACCAGCCTGGACGCAGTCGAGGCCTTTATACACGCCGGCATCCTGTATGCGCCTGGTAAAGCCAGCAACGCCGGCGGCGTGGCCGTATCGGGCCTGGAAATGAGCCAGAACGCACAAAGACTGCACTGGACCCGCGAACAGGTTGACAGCAAGCTGCACGCTATCATGCGCGACATTCATGACAACTGCGTTTTGCACGGCTCGACTCAAGACGGCAAGGTCAATTACGTGAACGGCGCTAACATCGCCGGCTTTGTCAAAGTGGCTGATGCCATGCTGCAACAAGGCGTTTACTAAACTGCCGCCTGCCAATTGTTGGGCCACCAGGGCCTGTTGAACTGGAGCACACGCCCCGGTTCAACAGGCCCTAATGCTCTATACGCTCTTCGGGCTGCCTTTGGGGTTTGAGTTTGGGTAGAGGTTTGGCCGGAGTCTGGGCCGGCGTGCCCTTTTCCAACTCGGGCACCGGACCCAGCACTTCTGTGATTTTGGGTTCGTCCCACGCGCCGTCGATATGGTATTGCACCGTCATCGCCTTGGCCAATGGCGCCTGCAGCAACCATTGCGTCAGGAATGCACCCACACCCACGATGGGGTTGATGGCAATACCAGCGGCTACGGCCGCGCCACTGATATCCAGATTGGGAATCACCACAGCCTGCAGATCCAGAAGCTTATTGACCAAATTGATGTCTCCACCTATCACTATGGTGCCAACCGGCCCTATCACGCGATAATTACTGGTGCTCATCAAACCCTTGCCCACCGTTACCGTGCCCAACAGCTCATCGTAGGGGAAGCCTTCCCGGGTCAGCCCGGTGGGATTAAAGTCCAGGCGCGCCAGACGTTTGACCGACTGCAGTGACAAGAGCTCGAGCAAGCGCGCCGAATATGAATTGAGCATGCTAAAGCGCCCTTTGCTCAAGTCGAACGTGATCTCGCCATCCAGATCTGTCACGCTAAAGGCCCACGGCATGTTGTGCCATTCAAGCTTGCCTTTGACCGTGCCCTCTCCAGCTTTCATCACATCTTTCTGGCCTATCTGATCCAGATAGCCGCCCAGATCCGTGATACGTGCTTCGGCATTCAGCGATAATCCGCGATTGGCTCCCCTTAAACGCCACACGCCTGAACCGGTCAATTCCGCCGATGGACTCTTCAGCGTCAGGCGCTCCAGCCGCCACAAAGCGCCACGCGACTGATTCACCCCGATCAACGATAGCTCCCCCACTTCGCTTCCATACAGACTGAATTTTCTGACATGAAGATTGACGCCCGGAATATCCAGCTCATCGTCGAACTGCAACTCGTCTGGCTTGGCAGGGCTGCTGTCCGTCTGTTCGCTCCCTAAAGACAGACGATCGAAATCGGCATCCACGTGCCCGGCTATACGGCCATTTGCTACTCGCCACAGCAAGGTGCCGGCCGTTTGAGAAGAACTGATATCCACACGCCACTGCTGCGGCTCGGGATGGCTGGCGGTGAAGGTTAGCGTATCGAGCATTACGCCCTGGAATACGACCTTGTCGGCCTGTAGCCGTAACTGTCGGATGGCGGGCAACAAGGGCCGACTACGCACTTGCGCCACACCGGGCAAGGTATTGGAGAATTCGGTAATCAATGCCTTCCAGGCATCGATATCCACAGAGGGATAGCGCAGATCCAGCATCATGCCCGACGCGGGCAGATCCACCGCTTGATTCACACCGAGCGCACCAGCATAAAAATAAGCAATGTCCTTCTGATTATCACGGTGCAACAGGTTAGCCTTGATCTGATCACCCAGCACGATACCCAGCGTCATATTCTTGCCATCAGTGTGACGCCGCCAGGTAATATGCAGCGGCAAGGGCTGGTCAGCCTGCTTGCTCAGGGGTGGCGGAAAGTTCATGGCCATTCCACTCAAGTCGGAACGGATATCCAGTGTGTAAGCGCCATTTTTACCCTTGCCTCGTTGCAGGCTGGCTTGATAGGCCATGCGGCCATCCAATCGTTTCATGCCCTCCAGGCCGGTATAGTCGGTCAGGGCGTTGGCCGTGGCCGTGCCGCGCAGGCGCAAGCCCTTCAAGGCTCCGCCCACACCTCCATCCAGCGTCAAAGGCCCACCCAGCAACTGGCCTTGCAAGCCTGCTGTGCTAAAACCTGTATCGGTAAAGTCCAATATGCCCTTGACGTTGGTAAACAGGGGCATTTCGGGAGTAAGACGCACGTCGCTGTCGGTAAAATGTATGGCACCTTTTACCGTAGTGTCACGGCTATGCATAAGCGGTATGTTCAACGCCAGCGGAACTTCCCAGTCGCCGGTGGCACTGGACTCGTTGAACTGTTCATCCAACATTTCACCCAAAGGACTGTGCGCCATCAAGGCAAGATAGGTGCTGGCGGGCGCCGCTGTATCGCCGATGATGCTTAGCACGGGGTTCTCTTCCAGATCCGGTATGCGTGCCTGAACATCATGCAGTTGTATGGACTGTTGCGGCGTTGGCCACATAAGCGCCTGCTCGGCGATCAAACTCAGATCTGCACGATGCAAAGACACGCGACCTTGCATATCAACCAAGCGAGGCCAGCCCAGCTCATCTTCCTGCGCCGGCAGGTAATCGATGATGGTGTCGGAGAACCGGCCTTCCATTCTGAAATCACCCTGGTCTGCCGCATTATTGAAGGGAAAATCATCCAGGCTTCCGTGCAACACCAGGCTGGCATCAGTAATCTGGCCGGCCACTAGGCCGTATTCCAGCCATTCGCGCGCGTCCTGGTTGATGTCGCTGGGCAAGTAATTCTTGATGGCGGGGATGGCCAAATGCGCAATACTGCCTTGCACATCGATCAAGCCAGCCGATTCCAGGCCGTCCTGGCGCCAATCACCCTGCAGGCTCGCCGTCAGGTTCTGACTGGACAAATCCAGCTGCGTGGCTTGAACCTGCCAACCCGTATCCGGGCGTTGCACGACACCCCTGGACACCAGATGATCCAGCGCCAAGGGAAGCTCAAATACGGCGGGTGCCTGTATTTCCAGCTGCTGCGCCTGCAGGCGGTATTCCACTCCGCCAGCCTGGCCCGGATTTGGCACAACAGGCTCGTCGCCGTGCTGAGGAAACAAGCGTTTGTAATCGTCCCAGGGGCCAGACATAAACAGACGCACGGCGCGGGCCTTGGCGCCATATTGCGTTGACGCCCAAAACCCGTTGTCGACCCTGATATCCGATGTCAGGGACTGTACACTGCCCTCCTGAAACTTGAGCCAACTGCGCACCGACACCTGGCCCGATTTCAGGCTTTGCGGCATATCTATCCAGGGTGCCCACCCCATAGGCTGCATATTCTCGACATGCGCATACAACTGCCCCCTGCCGTCATTCAAATTCAGACGCGCAGATTCGTTTTTTGGGTTGTGCAAAAACTCGCCGCGCAGATCCAGCGATTTTCCCAAAGCCTCGGGGATGCCGGCCCGCAGCATGAAACGGTGATCGGTATGCTGATGGGTCAGGCTCAGAGTAACCTGCTCAAGAACCAGCGGGGGCGCGTTACGCCTGTCATCCACCCAGCGCAGCGTGGCACCGCGCAGCGCTATCTGGCGCTGATCCAGCAACCAGTCCAGCACACTGCTGGCCGTCTCGGGCGACGATATAGGTTCGCCCAGGCTGAAAGACCGGCCCATGATCCAGACTTGGTCTTGCCTATCCCGACGCAGCGTGACATCAAGCCCCATTGCTTCGAGCGTATCCAGCTCGAGCTGCGCGCTGAACAGGCTGCGCCAGCTTATCGTTGCCTGCACGCTGGGCACGGCAAGCAGGCTGCGCCCTTGAGCATCGGAAAATTCAACGTTAAGCGCCTGCAGTTTAGGATTGAGCCCCTTCCAATCGACCGAAACGTGCCCAAGACTGACGTCGGCATTGAGTGCGCCTGAGAGCTGCTGCTCGATTTGAGGTCGCCATTGGTTGATATTCGGGAAAATCCAGTAGCGCGCCCCCAGAAACAACAGCCCCAGAACAAAGTACGCAAGCAGCGCTACTTTTCCGGCAAGCTTAAGGAAGGATGATGAAAATTGAAGCACAGATTGAACCAGGGCCTGTAATATTTGTGTATCTTGGGTTTGTACCTGCTTTTCTAGCAGTCCAGCTACTGTTTCCCTATTTTTACATGCCTTATGTCTGAAGCCACTATATTAGCGCCCGCCCTGCACTGGTCAGGTGCGCTGCGTCGCAAACTGATCGCCAATGCTGATTTCGAACAATGGCTGATCAACGCAGCCAGCCAGACACTGAACCGTAAAACCATATTGCAATGGTTTTACGATCTGAAAGGCGACGAAACCGATACCGTGCTGCCCGTAAGCGACGTGCGGCGCGTGCTGCGCAAACTGCGTGAACGCGTATTTTTTACAGCCATGGTACGGGATTTGAACAATACCGCATCCATGCAGGAAGTCGTAGGCGCAATGTCTGTGCTGGCTGACCTGGCTGTGGCCGAAGCTTACAGAAGCGTGGCCGTCAGCCTGGCCGAAACACATGGCGTACCCATAGATCCCAACACCGGCAAGCCCCAAGAGCTACTTATTGTAGGAATGGGCAAGCTCGGTGGCAAGGAACTGAATGTATCATCAGACATAGATCTGATCATGATTTATGGCGAAGAAGGTGAAACAACGGGTCGGCGCAAGATCAGTCATCACGAATTCTACGGGCGACTCACGCAGCGCATGATGCCCGTGCTGTCCGAGATCGACGCGGATGGCCAGGTTTTTCGCACTGATTTGCGCCTGCGCCCCGACGGCGACTCGGGCCCACTGGCCTGGAGCCTGGATGCCCTTGAGAACTACCTGGTCACACAGGGCCGGGAATGGGAGCGCTACGCCTGGCTAAAGGGCCGTGTCATACGCTGCCAGGCTTTTGCCGACAGCGACCCCCGTTCCCAGATTGAACAGCTCGAAGCCTTGCGCAAGCCATTCGTCTACCGCAAGTATTTTGATTTCGATGCATTGGCCGCCTTACGCGGGCTGCGCGAACGCATACGCCTGGACTGGCAAAAGCGAGCCCTGGCCCGCAATGGCGTAGATACCGTTCACAACATCAAACTCGGTGAGGGCGGCATACGCGAAATAGAATTTGTCGTGCAGCTAAGCCAATTGATACGGGGCGGGCGTATGCCTTCCCTACAACAGCGCGGGCTGCTCTCGGCGCTCAAGAAACAGGACAAGGCCGGCCTGATCGCTGCCGATGTCGCCGAACAGCTGGCCATTGCCTATGAGTTCCTGCGCCAGGTCGAACACTTGCTGCAGTATCGCGACGACGAGCAAACCCATCTGCTGCCGCGCGATCCACAAATCTGCGCAGATCTGGCCTATGCCATGGGCATGGAGCAGCAAGCGTTCGAGCACAAGCTCGCCTCGTTGCGCGCGTTTGTCTCTACAACCTTTCGCAACGCCTTCAGAATTGCCGGCATGGGCAACGACGATAGCGACGATGCAGCACCACCCCAGGCCCAGACACCCTGCACCGACTTGGACGACCATATTCAACAACGCATAGGTGAGCAAGCCCAGGCAGTATCACTACGGGTTGAGTCCTTTCTGGAGAGTCATCGTATCCGCAGTCTGCCAGACACCAGCCGCAAACGCGTGGAAGCCTTACTGCCTACCATCGTCGATATGGCCGCCACAACAGAAACGCCCGAGACCACCGCTGTCAGGCTACTGGCCCTGGTCGAGCACATAGCCCAGCGTAGCGCCTATCTGGCCTTGCTCGCCGAATATCCCGAAACCCTTGCACGCGTGACTCGCATCATCAGTGCCAGCACCTGGGCTTCCGAATTCCTGACCCGCTACCCCATGCTGCTCGATAGCCTGATCGAATGGCACTCACTGCTGGCCCCGCCTGATTTTGAACAAATCGCGCGACAACTACACGACGAGCTCGATGCCTGCGTTCTGACCGACGGACAGCCCGATATCGAGCAGCAAATGAACCTGATGCGCGACACACAGCATCAAATCACCTTCCAGCTGCTTGCACAGGATCTGGAAGGCGTGCTGACGGTCGAACAGTTGGGAGACCGGCTTTCGGCACTTGCAGACATGATGCTGGCCGAAACCATCAGCCGGGTATGGCCCGTGGTACAGCCACGCGGCAAACGCGATAACCTTGCCCCACCCCGATTCGCCATCATCGCTTACGGGCGCCTGGGAGGCAAAGAGCTCGGTTATGCGTCTGATCTGGATCTGGTTTTCCTGTACGACGATCCCACCGACGAGGCCAGCGAGCTTTATGCCAAACTGGGCCGTCGCATGGCCTCGTGGCTATCGACCATGACGTCGTCCGGGCGCCTGTACGAAATTGACCTACGACTACGCCCCGACGGCGATGCCGGCCTGCTGGCTGTCTCGATTGAAGCGTTTGCGCAGTATCAAACCCGACACGCCTGGGCCTGGGAACACCAGGCCATCACCCGGGCCCGCTTTATTACGGGAGATCCCGAGATAGGCCGGCGTTTCGACGAAATTCGACAGCAAGTGCTTTTACTGCCGCGCGATCCCCTGGCATTCAAGGAGCAAGTACGCACCATGCGCCAGAAGATCAGCGCCGGTCACCCCAACCCCACACCTGATTTTGACCTGAAGCATGATCGGGGCGGCATGGTGGATATCGAATTCGTAACCCAATACATAGTGCTATGCCACGGACAGCAGTATCCGTCCTTGCTGGAAAACCTGGGCAACATCACACTACTACGCCTGGCCGCCGAATCAGGGCTCATTTCATCCGACCTGGCCTCCAAAGCGGGCGATGCTTATCGGGCCTTCAGAAAACGGCAACATGCCCTACGTTTGCAAGGGGCCGAAAAAGCGCGGGTACCCAGCAATCAACTAACCAACGAGCGCGCTGCGGTGCAAGCACTTTGGAGTAGCGTGATAGAAGACTAAAAATAGCCCTTTTAGCCGCCGCCCGAGTCCTGATGTAACCGTGGCGGGCCAGCCGGCAGCTTGCACACACAGGCCCCATGCATCTTTGAAGCGGCGTGCAAGCCTGCCGGCTGGCCCGGCGCGGTGCTGCTATGGCAGGTTTAGGGCCTGCTCATAGCAGGCTTATGGCCTGCTTACTGCAAAGTCCGCGAAAATACGAACTCGTCGTCCAGCCAATCCACCGGCACCACATCCTTGGGCCCGAACTTGCCCTCCAGGATCAACCGTGCAACCGGATTCTCGATGTGCTGCTGAATCGCCCTTTTCAAAGGACGCGCACCGAACACCGGATCAAAACCGGCACGCGCCAACTGCGCCAGGGCTGCATCTGATACCTCGAGCCGCATATCCTTCTGTGCCAAACGCTGTCCCAGCCGCTGTATCTGTATCCGGGCAATGGCCTCGATGTGCTTAGCCTCTAGGCCATGGAATACCACCACCTCGTCTATCCGGTTCAGGAACTCCGGCCGGAACGACTGCTTGAGCTCATCCCAGATGACCTCTTTAATCACCTCGTAGGGTTGGCCAGCCATGCTCTGTATATGTTGCGAACCCAGATTGGACGTCATGATGATCACCGTATTGCGGAAATCAACTGTACGGCCCTGGCCATCGGTCAGTCTGCCATCATCCAGCACTTGCAACAGCACGTTGAAGACATCCGGATGCGCCTTCTCGACTTCATCCAGCAACACCACGCTATAAGGCTTGCGCCTGACCGCCTCGGTCAGATAACCGCCCTCTTCGTAGCCTACATAACCCGGAGGCGCGCCTATCAGGCGTGCGACCGAATGCTTCTCCATGAACTCGCTCATGTCTATGCGTATCATGTGCTCTTCAGAGTCGAACAGGAAGTTCGCCAGGGCCTTGGTCAGCTCGGTCTTGCCCACGCCGGTGGGCCCCAGGAACAGGAAGGATCCATAGGGCCGGGACGGATCGGATAAACCTGCCCGCGAGCGGCGTATGGCGTCGGCCACTAAAGAGACCGCCTCGTTCTGACCCACCACGCGTTGATGCAGGAAGTCTTCCATTTTCAGCAGCTTGTCGCGTTCACCCTGCATCATCTTGGACACGGGAATACCTGTGGCGCGCGAGACGACTTCGGCGATTTCCTCGGCACCCACCTGCGTACGCAGCAGGCGGGGTCGATCGGTCTCGTCGTTCTGCTGCTGACTGGCTTCGGCCGATTGCAGACGGCTTTCCAGTTCGGGCAGCTTGCCGTACTGCAACTCGGCCAGCTTGTCGAACTGACCCTTGCGCTGCAGATCCGCCATCTCTGCACGGACTCGCTCGATTTCTTCCTTGATGGCCTGCGAACCTTGCACTGCCGCCTTTTCCGACTTCCAGACTTCTTCAAAGTCGTTATATTCACGCTGCAGCTTGACCAGCTCTTCTTCGATGGCCTTGAGCCGGCGCTGTGAACCTTCGTCAGTGTCTTTATTGACGGCCTCACGCTCTATCTTCAACTGAATGATGCGACGATCCAACTTGTCCATGACCTCGGGCTTGGAGTCTATCTCCATGCGTATGCGGGCACCGGCTTCGTCGATCAGATCTATGGCCTTGTCGGGCAGAAAGCGGTCAGTAATATAACGGTGGGACAGCTCGGCAGCGGCCACGATGGCCGGATCGGTAATGGCCACACCGTGATGCAGCTCGTAACGTTCCTGCAGTCCGCGCAATATGGCAATGGTCGACTCCACGTCGGGTTCATTGATCAGCACCTTCTGGAAACGACGCTCCAGCGCGGCATCTTTTTCAATGTATTTGCGGTACTCGTCCAATGTGGTGGCACCTATGCAGTGCAACTCGCCTCTGGATAACGCAGGCTTGAGCATATTGCCGGCATCCATGGCACCCTCGGCCTTGCCCGCACCCACCATGGTGTGCAACTCATCGATAAAGACGATGGTACGGCCGTCGTCCTGCGACAGCTCTTTCAAGACGGCCTTCAGGCGCTCTTCGAACTCGCCGCGGTACTTGGCGCCCGCCAGCAAGGCAGCCATGTCCAGAGACAGCACCCGCTTGCCTTTAAGTGTTTCAGGCACCTCGTTGTTGACGATGCGTTGAGCCAGCCCTTCGACGATGGCTGTCTTGCCCACGCCGGGTTCGCCTATAAGGACTGGATTGTTTTTGGTGCGACGCTGCAAAATTTGTATGGATCGACGGATTTCGTCATCGCGGCCTATGACCGGATCCAGCTTGCCCAGACGGGCGCGCTCGGTCAGGTCGGTGGTGTATTTGGCCAGAGCCTCACGGTTGGACTCGCCCTCGGAGTCGGCCACGGACGCTCCCCCACGCACCGCCTCGATAGCGGTTTCCAGGGCTTTGCGTTGCAAGCCGGCCTCGCGCAGCAAGCGGCCTGCCTCTCCTTTGTCGTCGGACAGGGCCAATAGAAACAGCTCGCTCGCAATATAGGTATCGCCCCGGTTGGAGGCCTCTTTGTCGGTACGGGCCAGCACCGTCTGCAGGTCGCGGCCGACCTGTATATTGCCTTCAGCGCCTTGCACGTGTGGCAGCCCTTCTATCAGAGTATCGACACCCGTGGCCAGGCGCTTGACGGCAACGCCCGCCCGTGCCAGCAGACTGCCCGCGCCGCTGTCCGCATCAGCCAGTAGCGCGGCCAGCACGTGAGCGGGTTCTATATATTGATTGTCGTGTTTGACAGCAAGACTTTGCGCATCGGCAATTGCCTGCTGAAACTTGGTGGTGAGTTTATCGAATCGCATGATCTTTTTCACTGAGTAATGAGGGCTAGCGCCCGAATAGTGAATATGTGCGGCTGAATCGAAAAATTTCAAGAGCTACAGGGGCTTACGCCAGGGGCTTACATCAGAGTCGACACAACGATTACACTAGAACGGTAACGTATCCACCCATTTTGTTTATAAGGAAACGGCCATGCGCGGTGCAATTAAAAAATGGGGCAATAGCGCGGCAATCCGTCTGCCCTCTTCCATGCTCAAGTCGCTCAAACTCAGTTCCGACGATATCGTCGATATCCGGCTGGAGCGCGGTTCCATCATTATCCAGCCGATACGCGGCCAAGAGTACCTGCTGGGGCAATTGTTAAACGGCATCAAACCCAAAAACCTGCACGCCGAGATCGATTTCGGCGCAGCAGGTGAATAGCCAGGTCAACGCCAAGGGGAATCTGCATGAACAAACGCTATACGCCCGATACCGGTGACATCGTCCATGTACACTTCGATCTGCCTGATGACAGCGCGGGCAGCTACAGGGCTGCTCTGGTGCTCAGCCCTCGGGCTTACAATAGGAAAACCGGGCTTATGGTCTGTTGTGCCATTGCCAACGACATAAAGGGCTATCCATTCGAGGTCATCCTCCAGTCCGACCCGCCTATGGCCGTGTTGTCAGATCAGGTCAAAAGCATAGATTGGGTTCATGCCAGCATCAGCCTGCATGGCCGCGCCGGTGCCACCGAGCTGGCGCAAGCGCGGGCCAAGCTGCTGGCCCTTGTTTCAAAGGCCTGACAGCCGCAGGAGCCCTCACAGCCTGACACCTGACACCGCTTTTTCCGGAACCACAGGTTCGGGGGGCAACAAATTACGTTCCCCTACCGTATACTTGATATAAATCAGTTGCCAGCACCCAAGTCAGCCTTGGGCGCTGATAATAAACATTGACCAGCTCAATTTGCCAATACTCTGCGTCCTCAGGGCGATCGCATGCAAAAAAGAATCACCGTAACACCCGACTCCACTCGCTGCTCCACCTGCATGCTCAATGAAATATGCTTGCCGATAGGCATGCAGCGCGGAGATATCAGCAAGCTTGACGAACTCATCAAAGAACGCATACGCGTACCCAAAGGCAGTGCGCTGTTTCGCCTGGGCGATGCTACCGACGCAGTCTATGGCATACGCTCGGGTTCGCTCAAGACGCAGCTGGAAGATGCTTCC
Organism: Alcaligenaceae bacterium; assembly: GCA_013416405.1. Classification (GTDB taxonomy): domain Bacteria; phylum Pseudomonadota; class Gammaproteobacteria; order Burkholderiales; family Burkholderiaceae_B; genus Pusillimonas_C. The sequence goes on along the minus strand of JACCET010000001.1, from coordinate 130,175 downwards.
GGACAGGTGCAGATCACGGGCTTTTTGCTGCCAGGCGAAATCATAGGCATGGATGGGCTGGTCGACAACACCCATGTTTCACACGCCATAGCACTCGAAGACAGTGAAGTCTGTGTGATCCGTATCGATGAGCTTGATGAGCTGTCACATCACTTGCCTATATTGCAACAACAGTTGCGCCGTCTCATGAGCAAGGAAATCACCCGCGCCCATCAGTTGGTGATGTCGTTGGGTGCCTTGCGCTCCGAACAAAGGCTGGCAGCATTTTTGATCAATCTCTCGCAGCGCCTGGCGACGCTGGGGTATTCGTCCACCGAATTCATCCTGCGCATGAGCAGGGAAGAAATCGGCAACTATCTGGGTTTGACGCTGGAAACCGTCAGCCGCCTGTTTTCACGCTTCGCACGCGACGGCGTGATACGGGTGCATCAAAGAGAAGTACACATTCTTGATATGCAGGGACTGAAGGTTCTGTCGGGCACCGACTGCGGCTGAAGCAGCGCGAAAATTCAGCCTTCCACAGGGTCGCCGAACTCGTCGACAATACGCCCACGCGGCGCCATATGCAGAGTGAGCGCGCTGGAAAGCGCCGCCATCAGCCAAAACAGAAAGAAACCGCCCGCATAAACTTGCTGCCGGGACGCTTGCAAATACCCCAGGAAAGTGATGTCCAGCGGATCGACCAAGGCAAATACGGTTGCACTGGTGGCCGCGCCTACCAGAAAGGACGGCCATAAAATCCACATTAATGAACGACGCTGCATGAACGGGTCTCCTGTATTGACACAATCTTCTATTTTTGCGGCTCTGGCGCCTGCTCTTGCTGGGTAACCACCAGCCCGCGCTTGACGCCACCGTCTGTGATGGCCTGGTTGCCGGTATTCTGGAATGCCAGCACGATAGTGATAATACACCCAACGATGGCAAGAAATGGGCCCGCCATGATGATCCAGGGCCAGGGTTCGCGCCACCAGGGTCCCTGATCGGTTTTTTCTGAGCGGATTTTCTCTTGCGACATGCAGTTCTCCTGGACCCTATTTTGGCACAAAGAAGCTGGAGCGTTCGACCACGGTCGTATCGGAACCTTCCTGATAGGTGGCAACCGCCTTCAGTTCGATATCGTGCAAACCGGAAGATGCCTGACCGACCGGAACCCGCACGACAACAGGAACCATTTTATTGGATGCCGCCTCGACTTGCACCGTGGCGGTGCCCTGTTCAACGGTCGCTATGGATACTTCCGGAACGCCGGACGCACTGAGCGTTACAGTCAGTGGGGTCTCCGAGGCATTCATGAACTGCAAGCGATACACGTTTTCTATCATGCCGCCCGGCACTTCCCGCCCCAGGGCGCCACGATCGCGAATGATATCCATACGCAAGGTGGTACGCGTAGCCAGGGAGACGACAAAAGTGATCGCAATCAGGGCCAGCACGGCTGAATAGATCAGCACGCGTGGGCGCAGCATACGCTTGCGCACCTGGCTTTGTGTCATGCCATCGGTAATGGCACGCCCCGAGGTATAGCGTATCAGGCCGCGCTCGTAATTCATCTTGTCCATGACCGTGTCGCAGGCGTCGACGCAAGCCCCACAACCTATGCACATATACTGCAAGCCATCGCGGATATCTATGCCCGTCGGGCAAACCTGTACACACAGGCTGCAATCGACACAATCGCCCATACCGGCTTCTTTATGATCGATACGGCGTGAACGCCCGCCACGCGGTTCTCCGCGCACGTGATCGTAAGTGACCACAAAGGTGTCGTCGTCGACCATGACGCTTTGAAAACGCGCATAGGGGCACATATATTTGCAGACGGCTTCACGCATAAAACCGGCATTACCCCAGGTGGCAAAGGCGTAGAACACCATCCAGAACCATTGCCATGGACCCAGGGACAGCGTCAGCAGCCCCATGCCCAGTTCACGTATGGGGGCGAAATAGCCGATGAAGGTAGAGCCCGTCCACCAGGCTATCAATAGCCAGACAATGTGCTTGGAAGCCTTGAGCCGAATCTTGCGTGCATTCCAGGGCTGTTCATCGAGCCGTATGCGGGCGAGCCGGTCGCCTTCGATACGGCGCTCGACCCACATGAAGATTTCGGTATAAACCGTTTGCGGACAGGCATAGCCGCAAAACAGCCGCCCTGCCATGGCGGTGAACAAGAACAGGGCAAAAGCGGAAATGACCAGCAGTACCGCAAGATAAATGACATCCTGCGGCCACAGCACCATGCCAAACAGATAGAACTTGCGGGCGGCCAGGTCGAACAGCACGGCCTGGCGATCATTCCATTGCAGCCAGGGCAAACCATAGAAGATCAACTGGGTGACGAACACCATGATAATCCGCCAGCACGCAAAAATGCCACTGACTGAACGTGGATAAATCTTGGAGCGAACCTCTGATAGCGCCTTCTCGACTTGAGGAGACGTCCCCCCCGCCTTGCGGACTGTTGGCGGTCGCCAGGCAGGTGCTGCCTGGTCGGTTTGCTCGTTATCCGGCTTGACGGGTGGTTCGTTACTACTCATGGTAATGCCTTTATTTTGCGGTGATGCTTGTACCCTGGTTGGACAGTCCCCATACCCATGCAGTCAGCATGCGGATCTGATCTTCAGTCAGAATGCCTTCTTGCGCAGGCATGATGTTGACGCGTCCGTTAAGGATGGTCTCTACGATGGCCACTTCGGAACTGCCGTATAGCCACACGCCATCAGTAAGATTGGGAGCGCCCAGGGCGGTATTGCCCTTGCCTTCCACACCGTGGCAGGCTACGCAGAACGTCTCGAAACCACGCTTGCCCGGTACTACCCTAAGAGAGTCGCTGGCCAGCCCCGACAAAGATCGTACATATTGCGCGATATCGGCGGCTTCAGCCGGCTTTATCTGCGAACTCCAGGGCGGCATCATGCCGTGGCGACCCTTGGTAATCGTGTGCAGAATCTGCTCGGGAGCGCCGCCATACAGCCAGTCGCCATCGGCCAGGTTGGGAAAGTTGGCGCTGCCGCGGGCGTCGGAACCATGGCATTGAGCACAATTGTTCAGAAACAGGCGCTGCCCGATCTGGCGCGCATCGGCGTCTTGTGCCACCTCGGGGATAGACATTTGCTGATAGCGGGCGTAAACGGGTCGGATGCGTTCATTGAGCGCCTCTTGCTGGGCCTTGACCTGACCTGCCGAGGTATAGCCCAAAGACCCTTTGTACGTGCCCAGGCCTGGATAGAGAAAGAACAGGGCCAGGGCAGCGATACAGAGCCCAATGTAGAACACCGTCCACCAACGGGGCACCGGCGTATTGAACTCGGTCAGGTCACCGTCCCAGACGTGACCGGTTTCTTCGACCTCGGGGGCGGTTTGCTTGAGCCATGCCCGCTGCGTGTACAGCAGCCACAAGCAGAACACGACGCCACCCAAGGCGATAATGGTGATGAAGTAGCTCCAGAAGCCACTGAAAAAATCACTCATGAGAGCCCCCTACTTTCTTTTCCAGATCGCCTTCGTCAGGAACGGAGAAAGGCAGCATGGATGCGTCATAATTGGCCTTAGCCCGGCCACGTGAAAATGCCCACCAGACAATTCCCAGAAAGGTCAGCATGGCGATAATCGTCGCCACCGCATTGAGCATGGCCATTTACAGTTCTCCTTCGGCGACAGCCTTGGCGGCAGCGGCACGGCCGGCCACACCCAGACCTTGCAGGTAGGCAACCAATGCGTCTTCTTCCGTCTTGCCCTTGAGCTGCTCGGGTGCTTTTTCGATTTGCTCGTCGGTATAAGGCACGCCCAGCGTGCGCAACGCCTTCATACGGGTCTGCACATTTTCGTTTTCAACTGAATTGTGCTGCAACCATGGGTAGGCTGGCATGTTGGACTCTTTGACGACATCGCGCGGATTGCGCAAATGCACGCGATGCCAGTCGTCGGAATAACGACCGCCCACACGGGCCAGGTCGGGCCCGGTACGCTTGGAGCCCCACAGGAAGGGGTGGTCATACCGGGACTCGCCAGCCAGCGAATACGGGCCGTAGCGCTGCACTTCGGAGCTGAGCATACGGATCTGTTGTGAGTGGCAGCCTACACAGCCTTCGCGGATGTAGATATCGCGGCCTACCAGGTGCAGCGGCTCATAGGGCTCCACCCCCGGCGTGGCCTGGGTGGTGGAGTGCTGAAAGAACAACGGAACAATCTGGGCAAGGCCGGCAAACGAAATGACGGCGATACTCAGGATGATCAGCAGGCCAACGTTGGTTTCAATCATTTTGTGAGAAAAACCGGTACTTTTCTTGGTCATTTATGCTCTCCTTATGCCGTCGCAGAAGCCGGACCGATAAAAGCGGGATCGCGCGCGTCGGGACTATACAGCGGCACAGCGGGATTGACCTTGGGCTGCCCTTTCACGGTTATCCAGGTATTCCATGCCATGATGCACATGCCCGACAGGAACATCAGGCCACCCATCAAGCGTATGGCATAGAAGGGATAAGTAGCCTTCACTGCCTCGACAAAGCTGTAAGTCAGCGTGCCGTCTTCGCCAGTGGCGCTCCACATCAGGCCTTGCATGACCCCGGCAATCCACATCGAGCTGATATACAGAACTACGCCCAGGGTGGCGACCCAGAAGTGCAGCTCAACCAGTTTCATACTGGCCATGGCAGTACGGCCGTACAGACGCGGGATCATGTAGTAAAAGGAGCCAAAGGTAATCATGGCCACCCAGCCCAGTGCACCGGAGTGCACGTGGCCTACTGTCCAGTCGGTGTAGTGCGACAAGGCATTGACCGTGCGTATGGACATCATGGAACCTTCAAAGGTAGACATGCCATAGAACGACAGGGCCACCACCAGGAACTTCAGGATGGGGTCGGTGCGCAGTTTGTGCCAGGCACCCGACATGGTCATGATGCCGTTGATCATCCCGCCCCATGAAGGCGCCAGCAGGATCAGCGACAGGGCCATGCCCAGCGTCTGGGTCCAGTCAGGCAGCGAGGTGTACAGCAAATGGTGCGGACCGGCCCACATATATGTGAAAGCCAGCGCCCAGAAGTGCACGATGGACAGGCGATACGAATAAATGGGGCGACCGGCCTGCTTGGGCACGAAGTAATACATCATGCCCAGGAAGCTGGTGGTCAGGAAAAAGCCCACCGCATTGTGACCATACCACCATTGCACCATGGCGTCCTGCACGCCGGCATACACCGAATACGACTTCCACATGCTGACGGGCAGCTCGAGGTTGTTGAATATGTGCAGAACGGCAATGGTCAGGATGTACGATCCGAAGAACCAGTTGGCCACATAAATGTGCTTGACCCGGCGCTTGGCGATGGTGCCAAAAAACACCACGGCAAAGGCAACCCAGACCAGGGTAATCAGGATATCGATCGGCCATTCGAGCTCGGCATATTCCTTGGTGCTGGTATAACCCAGCGGAAGGGTGATGACCGCGGCAACCAGAACGACTTGCCAGCCCCAGAAAGTGAAGGCTGCCAGCTTGTCGCTGAACAACCGTGCCTGACAGGTGCGCTGCACAACATAATAAGCCGTGGCAAACAGTGCACTGCCCCCGAAAGCAAAAATCACGCCATTGGTATGCAAGGGACGCAGGCGCCCATAGCTGAACCAAGGTGTATTGAAATTCAATTCCGGCCAGATCAATTGCGCGGCAATCAGTACCCCGACCGCCATGCCAACAACGCCCCAAAAGACCGTGGCGATCGTAAACTGCCTGACCACACGATAATTGAAGACTTCGGCCTGAGTTCCGACAGTATCGGAAGTGCCCATGAGCTTCCCCTCAAACAAATAAATAATGCGAGACGCCAGCATCTTCGTGCAAGACTGACTTGCTCTGTTTGACTTGCATCAAGAAGAACAGCTTGCAGCGAACACTGACGCTTTCGCGCCACACTTTATAAAAAAACTATCAACCGTCAGTATCGTTATCGTGAAGAATGGACTCGGCTGCCTGATTGGTATTGTCGAACTGACCGGAAAAAATGGCCCACCAGAACGCCACGCCTATCAAAATAACCAGAAGCAAAGAGATGGGCAACAGCAGGAACAAGGATGCTTCCATAACTCGCCCCTAAGCGGCCGCAGCCGCCTGCCAACCCACGCGCGGCCCCGAATACTTGCGGAACAGGCGCCACGAATTAGCAGCAACGGCAAGCGACGAGAGCAGCATGGTGATGGCAGCCAGCCATGGCGCGACCAGTCCAAATGCAGCCAAGGGCGTCATAAGCAGATGCCAGGCTACCGAACCGTACAAATTCTGACGAGCGACTGCGCCGGTTGCCTGAATCAGCCGCAACGGATCGGGCCCCGCAGCACCGGGGGCTGCCGAATGGCAGGCATGGGCGGCAGCCACAGCTGTGGGCACAGCCATGGCCATGGCACAGGGGCAGCTCATGACCAGCAAGGCCACCATGACCCCAATGGCATGCTCGGGCGCATAGAAATACCAAAAAGCGCCAACGAGGAATGCCAGGACAAGCTGCACCAGCACAAACCAGAACGCCACCCGATTGGCGCGCACGGAGACAGCCATGCGGAACTGTTCTATATATTGGTGTACATGGTCGCCGCCTACGGACTGGCGAGCACAGAGTTCCAGATAGCGCGCCGTCAAGAGAAAGGCCACGAACATGGTGACCGAGTCGAAATAGACTTCTCCGCGCCCCGTCCAGGTAGTGACCGCGCTGGGAATGAAGGCGGCAATAATACCCAGTGCAACCGGTACATCCATACCCACTCGGCCATGCCGCAAGGTATCAAGTGCACCACGCCACACCGGCCAGGCACAGTAAAGCATGACCGGCACGGTCAGTATCAGGCTGATCCAATTCATTAGAAAAATAGCCTGGTCAAGCAATTGAAGATTTTCGGGCGCCATGCTTTCGGAGCGCAGATAGCCCGGGAAGGCGAACATCATGACCTGCATCATGGCAAGCCATCCCAGCCCCATGCGTGCAAGCATATGACGCCGCTTTTCGCGGTCGTCATCAGACAAACCATCAGGCGTGGAGAATATTGAGAATGCGCGCATGACTGGCAATATAACAAATGGCCTGAAGGGCGGCTTGATTTAAATCAAGCTTATGAAAACCCTTATGTTTACTGGCTAGCCTCACACTGGCGTCAAAATGCAAGAAAAGAGTAAAACCATCGCAAAACGATGGTTTTACTCTTTAATCGGCCCTTTTAATTTATGAACCTGTCAGGGGCGGCAAGAGCCTTGCTTAGTGGCCTATATGATCTGCCGCCACCCACTCACCCCGCCTGACTCAGGCTACCTTGCGGTCAGCCCCGGGCTGGGCATCGAACTGCGCTTCTTCTGTCGAACCCGTCAGGGCCGTCGTGGAGGACTGCCCGCCTTCTATGGTCTGGGTAACGGCATCGAAGTAACCGGTACCGACTTCGCGCTGATGCTTGACGGCCGTGAAGCCCAGGTCAGCTGCCGCAAATTCTTTCTGTTGCAACTCGACGAACGCGCTCATCTGGCGGCGTGCATAGCCATGCGCCAATTCGAACATGCCGTAGTTCAAGGCATGGAAACCAGCCAGCGTGATGAACTGGAATTTGTAGCCCATGGCGCCCAACTCACGCTGGAACTTGGCAACCGTTGCATCGTCAAGATTTTTCTTCCAGTTGAACGATGGCGAGCAGTTGTAAGCCAGCATTTTCCCCGGGAACTGACGGTGTATGGCTTCGGCGAACTGACGGGCGTATTCAAGGTTGGGCGTGGACGTTTCGCACCACAGCAAATCGGCATACGGCGCGTAAGCCAGACCACGAGAGATACCCTGCTCGATACCGGCGCGGGTACGGAAAAAACCTTCCGGTGTGCGCTCGCCGGTAATGAAAGGACGGTCATTTTCATCAATATCGCTGGTGACCAGATCGGCCGCATCGGCATCAGTGCGAGCCAGCAACAGTGTGGGCACGCCCAGCACGTCGGCCGCCAGTCGGGCCGAAACCAGTTTTGCGACGGCGTCGCGGGTGGGCACCAGCACCTTTCCGCCCATATGGCCGCACTTCTTGACCGATGCCAACTGGTCTTCAAAGTGCACCCCGGCAGCACCCGCCTCTATCATGGACTTCATCAATTCAAAGGCATTGAGCACACCGCCAAAGCCTGCCTCGGCGTCAGCAACGATAGGCGCGAAATAATCCAGATAGTCAGCGTCTTGCGGATTCTTGCCTTCCATCCACTGGATCTGATCGCAGCGTGTCAGTGCATTATTGATGCGGCGCACGACTTGCGGAACCGAATTGGCCGGATATAGCGATTGATCGGGATACATTTCACCCGCGCCGTTGGCATCACCCGCCACCTGCCAGCCGGAAAGATAAATAGCCTTCAGCCCAGCCTTGACTTGCTGCATGGCCTGGTTTCCGGTCAGCGCCCCCAGGGAATTCACGAACGGCTCGGAATGCAGCAAACCCCACAGCTTTTCGGCACCACGGCGTGCCAGCGTATGCTCGACCTGCACCGAGCCCCGCAAACGCACGACCTCTTCGGCACCATAGCCGCGCTTGATGCCCTGCCAGCGAGGATCTTCAGCCCAGCTTTTTTGCAAATTGCGTATTTCGTTTTCTCGTGTGGTCATGATGATGTTCCTTAAAAAGTTAAAAACAAAAGTAGAAATCCATGAGAAAAAGTCTACGCCTTTGTTGCGCAGCATATAACACTTATGTCTTATATAAGACTAAAATTATTTATGTTAAAAAACATATACTTAAAAATATTTTTTTATATTGCGGAATGCTATTTCCCGGTATGAAATATCAGATCATGCATCGCAACACGATCATTCCATAATACGAAAAGCATTTTCCACCATGCGAGAAATGCTGGTGTGCCAGTACAATGTCCGCGAACCCTGGGTTCCAGTCTTACGCCACTCTTTTTTCTTATTCGGCCCTCAGAAACCATGCACGACCCTGCCCTCGTCAACGCCCCCCTGGGTCACGAGACTTCCTATCCTGACGCTTACGACGCAAAGCTGCTTTTCCCCATCGCCCGTGCAACCAACCGGGCGGCGCTCGCCATCCCGGCAATATGGCACGGCGACGATATCTGGAACGCCTACGAACTATCGTGGCTCACGCCCAAAGGCAAACCTGTGGTTGCCCTGGGCCGCTTCACGTTTCCGCATTCCAGCCCCAGGCTGGTCGAATCCAAATCATTCAAGCTGTATTTGAATTCTTTCAGTGAAGAGCGTTTCGAACACGCCGATACCGTCAGCCAGATTCTGAAAACCGATCTTGGCCAGGCGGTGGGGGCTGACGTGGGCGTCCAGTTGCAGCCGCTTGCACAGCAAGCTGCCCAACAGCATGGGCCTATGGAGGGTGTCAATATCGACGCTGCCGATATCGAGATCATCGCCTACGAGCCCTCACCAGGCTTGCTGCATTGCCTGCCATCGGCTGAAGTTGTCAATGAAACGCTGGTGTCGGATTTGCTGAAATCGAATTGCCCCGTTACTGGACAGCCGGATTGGGGAAGCGTGCAAGTGCGCTATAGCGGGCCGCAAATCGATCGCCATGCGTTACTGCGCTATATCGTATCGCTGCGCCGGCATACCGAGTTTCATGAACACTGTGTCGAAAAAATGTATTGCGACATCTGGCAGGCCTGCCAGCCACACTCATTGCTGGTCTATGCGCGTTATACGCGGCGCGGCGGCCTGGATATCAACCCCTGGCGCAGCAGCGATCCGGCCAGCGTTAGCCAGGCCCGCACGACCCGACAGTAATTTCATGGAATAACTAAACCTGCCGCACACAGGCAATACAGGGCAGTTCAAGCCTTGGCGGGCATGGCAGACACGGGGCTGCGGCTGGCCGCCTTGGCCACCATAACCGCCAGGCCTGCGGCCAGCACAAATCCCACGGCCGAACCATACCAGGGGCCTTGGCTGAATCCGGCGTCCAGCATCAGGCCAAAGCCCACCGGAGCCAGTGACGAACCGACATCCATACCGGAATAAACCAGGCCATAAACCGTGCCAGTAGCGCCTTTGGGCGTTACGCGACGTATCAGCATGTCGCGCGATGGCCCAGCCACACCGGAACAAAAGCCTGCCAGGCAGACCAGCAATATCGCGAACGATGGCGGCACACCTCCCAGAGCCAGTACCACGAGCAGGACGCCGGCCAACACCAGCGAGATGGCCACAATACGCTCGGTATTGGGCGTTGCCCCCACCAGGAAGCCGCCCAGCACCATTCCGGCGGCCGCTGCAAGCATGTAGCCCGACAGGGTTGTGCCCGCCAGCACCTTGTCTATGCCATAGACGTCACCCAGCATGGGAATCGTGTAGTTTTGCACGGAAGACAACGCTCCGGCTGTGCAGGCAAAGAATAGAAAGGCTCCCCAGAGCGCTGGCTGTACCAGCAGCGTAGCCAGCGTCTGCCCCACTGTCTGTCGCGACAAATCGGTTTGTCGCAGACCCGTGTCGGTGGCTGGTGCCAGCTCGTTCTCGTTCTTGCCGGCCAGCAGGTCGCGTCCCAGCCAGGTCAGCAAAAGCACAAATGCCACCAGCAAGGCTGCGCCAAACGCGGCGACCCGCCAATTGGCTAGATAGATAAGGGCCGCCATGAATACCGGCGTCAGTGCCCAGCCCAGGTTGCCGGTCAGGCCGTGCGTGCTGAAAGCGTGGCCCAGGCGTCGCTGGCTGACGCGGTGATTGATGATGGAATAGTCGACGGGATGAAAGACGGAATTGCCAATACCGCCAATGACAGCGGCCAACAGCAACAGGCTATAGCCGTTGGACACGGAGATCAGGACACCGGACAGTACAAAGCAGGCCAGTCCGAAACGCAGCACAGGCGCCGGACCTATGCGATCGACGATGAAGCCCGACGAGGCCTGGCCCAGGCAGGACACCAGGAAGAACACCGTGGCCAGCAGGCCCAGTTGGACGAAATCGTAGCCATACTCGTGGGCCAGCGAGAGATACAGCGTGGGGAAAACCAGCTGAAAAAAGTGCGAACATGCATGCGCAGACCCGATCAAGCTGATGATTTTCCAGTCCTTGCGCCTTAATGCTGAACTATCCTCAGCGGCCTCCGGGTTTGCTGCTGTCATGATGCTGTCTCTGTAAAGCTTTATGGCTTGGAAAGTTGCGCATTAGCGCCGTTAGGCACGGTCGCGTATTTCGGGCCAGGCGCGGCGCAGGTAATAGAACATGGACCACACCGTCAGGATGGCGGCAATCACGATGAGTATCTGCCCAAGCAGTTCCAGCGGTACCCCGTACAGCGGCTGCCAGTACAACAGACAAGGTATGGCTATCATTTGCGCCGCCGTCTTGAATTTGCCCAAACGGTGTACGGCCACACTGCCGCTAGCGCCGATTTTAGCCATCCATTCGCGCAATGCCGAAATAGTGATTTCGCGACCTATGATGATCAGGGCGATAAAGGAATCGACACGGCCTAGATCAAGCAGAATCAGCAGCGCCGCGCACACCATGAGTTTGTCGGCAACCGGATCCAGAAAAGCGCCAAACGACGAGGTTTGGTTCCAGCGCCGGGCCAGCCAGCCATCGAACCAGTCGGTCAGGGCCGCAATGACAAACGCAAGCGCGGCCACTGCATCACGGACTGGCACGGAAATCCAGTCGGTGGGAATATAAAACAGCCCGACAATCAGCGGAATCATGGCGATACGCAGCCAAGTCAGGGCAATAGGAAAATTCATAGGCATAAGCTGAATACTACCCTATCGGAGCGCCTGATAGATACGTTCGGCCAGTTCATCTGAAATTCCATCCACCGATCTAAGATCATCAATACTGGCATCGACCACCCCCGTAAACCCGCCGAAACGGGCCAGCAGCTTCTGGCGCCGGCGTGCGCCTATGCCCTCTATCTGTTCCAAGCGCGACACATTGCGCGCCTTGGCACGCTGCGCACGCATGCCGGTTATGGCAAACCGGTGCGCCTCGTCGCGGATTTGTGCCACCAGCATCAGCGCCGCCGACTCTATGCCCAAGGCCACAGGCTCCCGGCCATCCACAAACACCAAGGTTTCCAGACCGACCTTGCGCCCTTCTCCTTTGGACACCCCGACTATCGTACGCGTATCCAGTCCCAGTTCAACAAAAACCTGCCTGGCAACCTCGACCTGGCCCTTGCCCCCATCGATCAGGACAACAGCGGGCATCTCGGCCTGCCCATCAGCCACCCGGCTGAAACGACGCTCCAGCACCTGACGCATGGCGGCATAATCATCGCCCGGCGTGATACCCGCAATGTTGTAGCGCCGATACAAAGATGACTGCATGTCGTGATGCTTGTACACCACACATGAAGCCTGAGTGGCCTCTCCGGCTGTATGGCTGATATCGAAGCACTCTATGTGCATGGCATCCAGGGCCGCCTCGTCGGTATCCATATCCAGGGCGGTGGCCAGCGCCAGGCTGCGTGCTACCCGGGCACTGGACTCGGTCAGCAAGCGCGCAAGCGCCAGTTCCGCATTCTTGGTCGCCTGCTCCAGCCAGATCTTTCTTAAGCCCTGCGGCCTGACCAATACCTTGGCCCTGACCCCCGTCTGTTCAGCCAGCAGCTTGATCAGATCGGGATCCGGTAAGGCATGGGAACAGACCAGCACCGCAGGCATGGCGCTGTCCAGATAATGCTGGGCCACAAACGCCACCAGGACATCGGCAGCGTTATCGTCCAGCGTATGTGTAGGGAAAAAGGGCTTGTCACCCAAATGACGGCCGCCTCGTATCATCGCCAGATTGACACATATCCGCCCGCCTGCCGAAGCCACAGCAATGACATCAACATCGTCGTCGCCGACTTTTTCCATGGACTGCTGCTGCAACACCTTGGCCAACGCGCCCACCTGGTCGCGCAACACGGCGGCCTTCTCAAATTCCAGCGCTGCAGAGGCCTGATGCATGCGCTCTTCGATATCGCGCATGACCTCGTTTGCCCGTCCGTCCAGAAACTGCACGGCGCGAGCCACATCAGCCTGATAATCGTCGTCAGAAATCAGACCGACACAAGGGGCAGAACAGCGCCCGATCTGATAAAGCAAGCAAGGCCGCGACCGATTGGCAAAGACACTGTCTTCGCAAGTGCGCAGGCGAAACACCCTTTGGAGTATCTGTATGGTTTCACGCACCGCCCAGGCATTGGGATAAGGCCCAAAATACCGGCCCTTGCCACTGGTGCTACCACGATAATAGGCTATGCGCGGCGTTGCATGCCCGCTGAACATCAGGTAGGGATACGACTTATCGTCTCTGAACAAGATGTTGTAGCGCGGCTTCAAACTCTTGATCAGATTATTTTCCAGCAGCAGGGCCTCGGCCTCGGATCGCGTGACCGTCACTTCCAGCCGCTCCACCCGCGCCACCATGTGTGCGATGCGTGGACTGGAGGGCGTCTTCTGGAAATACGAGCTGACCCGCTTCTTCAGATCACGCGCCTTGCCTACATACAGCACCGTACCCTGTGCATCCAGATGTCGATAGACACCCGGAAGATGAGGCAGATCAGCCAGAAACGATTTGAGATTGAAGTCTTCGGGCATATTGATACCGTTCATCAGCCTGCAGGGCATTCCAGTCCGGCGCTACGCTGGCCGGCATCAGCCGACGTATGCGTTGAACCGACGCTGCATCATGTTCGACCTTCAGGCGGGACAACAGGTCGTCGGCCAGGTCAGGACGATTGCAGACCAATACCATATCGCACCCGGCACCCAGCGCCGCCTCGGCGCGCGCCAGAATATCACCCGCCACCGTAGCGCCTTCCATCGTCAGGTCATCAGAGAAAACCACACCGTCATAGGCCAGATCCTGACGCAGGATCTTTTGTATCCAGTGCGGGGAAAAACCTGCCGGCTGGGGATCGACCTGAGAATAAATGACATGCGCGGGCATCACCGACGGCAGCACCATGTCGCCCAGCCAGCCATACGGCGCCGCATCTTCCTGCATGACCTGCTCAAAGCTGCGCGTATCGACCGGAATCTCGTGATGGGAATCGGCTTCGACGGCGCCATGCCCTGGAAAATGCTTGCCGCAAGACGCCATGCCCGACAACATCAGCCCTTGGATCAAGGCCCGAGCCAGCATCGCCACCACCCTGGGGTCGCGATGAAATGAACGGTTGCCTATCACCTTACTGACACCGTAATCCAGATCCAGCACAGGCGTAAAGCTAAGATCCACGCCGCAGGCACGCAACTCGGCCCCCAACACATACCCTGCCTCGGACGCCAGACGCATGGCCGCCAGCGAGTCTTGTGACCAAAGCTCACCAAATACGCTCATGGCCGGGATAGACGTAAACCCATCCGTGCGAAAACGTTGCACACGGCCCCCTTCGTGATCCACAGCAATCAGCAAGGGCTCATCACGCTCGGCATGGATGGCCTGGCACAGTGCCGCCAGCTGCTCACGATGATCAAAATTACGAGCAAACAAAATCACACCGCCCACCAGCGGATTGCGCAGGCGCTGACGCTCATGATGCGTGAGCACCGTGCCTTCCACGTCCACCATTACGGGGCCGGGCGGCAAGCTTGCACGCAGGTTTTTTTCTGTCATGGATTTACTTCCGTTAAATTCTTGGGCAGCGGCGCTCGTGCTTCGATGACCACAAAAGCCGCCACTGTATCAGTTTCGTCCGACACGGAAACATGGGCTTTGCCAAAGCGCTCTTCATACCAGCTAGCCAAGGGCTCCGACAATTGCACGGCAGGCCTGCCGCCCGGCTCATTCAAGGTCTGCATACGAGACCACGTCATGGGGCTGCGCATGCCCAGGCCTATGGCCTTGGAAAATGCTTCCTTGGCCGCAAATCGCGTCGCCAGATAGCGTATGCCCCGTAACGGGTCGCGTTGGCTGCGCAGCCGAAACTTTTCAATTTCCTGCGGGCCCAATATGCGCTGCACGAATTTTTCACCGTAAAGCGCATATACGCGCTCGATACGGTTCAGGCGCAGCAAATCCATGCCTATACCCGCTATGCCAGCCGCCTGCGCCGGATCTATCATCATTGCACACCCACCGTACTACTGGAACGTTGAATCATACCTTGTCGGGAACGGAGCCGGCGACCGCTGGTACATATACGTTCGTTTCATTTGTGTCGATTCATATACGGTGGGCGCCTCTGTGTTTCATTCATATATGTCAGCTCCATGCAGTTGTCCGGTCTGGGTAAGGCCGGGTCGGCACGGCGTGCTTGCTTCCGCGTCTACGTCGTCCAGCCGGGCGTCGGGCGAACTCCGTCGCTGCGCTCCGTCAAACAGCGCCCGACGACATCCCCCGTCTTCCCTTCCGTAGCCCGCGGCGCACGCCTGACCGCCGCCCCAACCTCACCCAGACCGGACAACCGCAGCATGAAATGTCGCTGACACATATGTATGAGCTATGACGCCATTTATGGATGGGAAGATGACTACGCCACCCATAAGGAAAGCACACTGGTGACGAGCTGCTCAAACACTTCAGGCACCACAACCAACAGCCTTCCACCGCTCTGTATCTTGAAAAGCCATGTGTATCAGGGGCTGTGGAGGCGCCTCGCGCACGCCGATTTATGCCGGGCCGGCGAGGATGCAAGGTTGCTGCTGCTTGAGCCCAACGTCTATGAACAGCCAGTGGCTGTTCATTCGGGCGAGTTCAGCAACCGCCTCGCCGGCCCGGCATAAATCGGGCATCCCTGGCAACGCCAGGGACGTGGCGCGTGAAGCCGGAGCGGCCCCTGATACACATGGCTTTCTTAAGAAACCGAAAAGGCTGTCCGACAGCTACCGCGCCCGCTTATCAAGCACCCGCCGAGCCTTGCCAGTCAGCGTACGCTCCACCTGCCCCGCCGTCTGCACCGTGACCCGCGCCGAAACACCAATATACGTCTTCACCGCATGCTGCAACTTACTGGCGATCGCATCGCGCTGAGCAACCCCCAAGTGATCAAACTCAGGCCTAACCTCGGTCAAAATCTCCAGCTCATCAAGATGGCCACTACGCGTCAACACCAACTGATACTGTGCCGCCAACTCGGGTACCTTAAGCACCACCTCCTCGACCTGCGTCGGAAACAAATTCACACCCCGGACAATCAGCATATCGTCACTGCGGCCAGTAATCTTGTCGATACGACGCATACTGCGCGACGTGGGCGGCAACAGCCGGGTCAGATCGCGCGTGCGATAACGGATGACCGGCATGCCCTCTTTGGTCAGCGACGTAAACACCAGCTCGCCCTCTTGCCCGTCAGGCACCACCTCACCCGTAACCGGATCAATGATCTCGGGATAGAAATGATCCTCCCAGACCACAGGGCCATCCTTGGACTCGACACACTCCATCGCCACCCCAGGCCCCATGACTTCGGACAGCCCATAAATATCCAGCGCATCGATACCCGTGCGATTCTCGATATCCTGGCGCATCTGTCCCGTCCAGGGCTCGGCCCCAAAAATACCGATGCGCAAAGAACTGGCAGTGGGATCCATACCCTGACGCTGCATTTCCTCGATGATGTTGCAAAAATACGAAGGCGTTACCATGATGATGGACGGCTCGAAATCGCGTATCAGCTGCACCTGCTTCTCGGTTTGCCCCCCTGACATCGGCACCACACTGCAGCCCAATTTTTCGGCGCCATAATGCGCGCCCAGGCCACCGGTGAACAAACCATAGCCATAGGCCACGTGTACGATGTCGCCCGGCCGCCCACCCGCTGCCCATATGGACCGCGCAACCAGTTCGGCCCAATTATCAATATCCTTGGCCGTATAGCCCACCACAGTGGGTTTGCCCGTGGTGCCACTGGAAGCATGTATACGCACGATCTGCTCTCGTGGTACCGCAAACATCTTGAACGGATAGTTATCGCGTAAATCCTGTTTGGCGGTCAATGGAAACCGCGACAGATCTGAAAGCTGCTTCAAATCACTGGGGTGCACACCCGCCTTGTCGAAGGCATTCTTGTAATGCGGCACATTGTTGTAAGCATGTGCCAGCGACCACTGCATGCGTTCGAGCTGCAGGCTGCGCAGTTCGTCGACGCCCACATGCTCGATAGCGTCCCGTCCGCTCTGCGACAATTTGGCTCCAGACATGTTTGCCTCCTGTTTTTTATTTTCTTGATAGATGAATTGTTTGCATTGCGCCGGCAAGCCGGCGCTGGCGCCACGGCATCAGGTTTCGACCACCTGACCCTTGATGCGATACGAACGCCCACGAAAAATCGCGATACGCGTGCCATCCTGCTTGCTCACGTGTACGTCGTACACGCCAGTGCGGCCGGCCAGCGAATATTCATCCGCGTGCGCAGTGAGCACGTCGCCTTCGAATGCCGGCGCCAGAAAATCTATCGTGCAGCCCGAGGCAACCGTTACGGCATTGCGCGAATTGCAGGCAAAGGCAAAAGCGCTGTCGGCGAGCGCAAAAATAAAACCGCCATGGCAGGTTTTATGACCGTTCAGCATATCGCTACGTACCGTCATGCTCATGCCGGCCTTGCCGGGGGCCACCGACACAACTTGTGCCCCGAGTGCCTGCGATGCCTGATCATGGGCATACATGGTTTGCGCGGTAAGTTCTGCCAGGGCCTGGGGATCATCAGGCAAAATGCCGGCGGACACGTCTTGAGCGCCAGTGGATGTAGCACTCATTAATTACCCTTGAACACGGCAGGCCGCTTTTCCAGAAAGGCAGACACCCCTTCAGCGTAATCCTGGCTGTTGCCCAGTTCATGCATCAGGTCGCGCTCAAGATCAAGTTGTTGGTCCAGCGTATTGTCCAGGCTTTCATTCAGTGCCTTCTTGGTATAAGCCAAGCCTTTGGTTGGCGCGCCGGCAAAATGCGTGGCCAGTTCGTTCAAACGCGCATCGAAATTTTCGTCGGCCACGCACTCCCAGATCAGCCCCCACTCTTGCGCTTGCTGGGCGCTTAGCTTGTCGCCCAGCAAGGAAAGCCCCATTGCCCTTGCGCGGCCAACCAGCCTGGGCAAGACATAGGTACCGCCCGTATCGGGCAGCAGGCCCAGGCGGCAGAAAGCCTGAATGAAACTGGCGCTTTGCTTGGCAATGACAATATCGCCGGCCAGTGCCAGGTTTGCCCCCGCTCCGGCCGCCACACCGTTCACCCCGACCACGACGGGCATGGGCAAGGCGTGCAGACGGCGCACCAGGGGTGCATAATATTTTTCTATGGTCTGACCCAGGTCGATCTTGTCGGCACTCATTTCGTCGGCAGACAAATCCTGACCGGCGCAAAAACCCCGCCCATTTCCCGTCAGCACCAGTACACGAGCACCCTGGGCCTGAACCTGATCCAGGGCGTCGGCCAGTTCCTTGTGCATGTCGGCGGTGAAACTGTTCAGCTTATCGGGACGATTCAACGCCACCCGGGCTATGCCCTGATTCAAGCTGAATTCAATGTTTTCATACGTCATGAAGACTCCGTGAATGACGGTTATGCGTGCCAGCGGGTTTGCACGACACGGAAACGATTGGCCACGTAGGCCGTATCGGACAATGCGGCATTCGCAGCCGGGTTGGCACCAGTACCATGGAAATCGCTGAAGGCCGATGTTTGATTCACAAATACCCCGCCGGTCAAGTTCAGCGAGAGCGAGACACCGGCCTGCTCGGCGGCCTTGCGCACTTTTTCCAGTACTGCAGAATCGGTGGCATAAGCGGCAAGCGTGAGCGCACCATGATCGATGACAATTTGGCGGGCCACAGAAATGCTGTTGTCGGTAGAGTCGGTGGCAACAATAAAGACGATGGGACCAAACCACTCACGCTGGATGACCGGGTTGGCGACATCAGTCTTGAGCAGCAAGGGGCTGTGCACATTGGCATTGTCGAACTGAGGGTGGGCCAGCGACTGGCTGTCGCACAATACGGGCAAGCCCAATGCACGCGCCTCGTCGATCCGTTTCACCACCCCATCGTTTTGTATCGCGCCGGTGATCTCGACCGCTCGGGCCGGATCAGCCACCAGCTTTTCCACAGCCTGGGCCAGTCCATCAGCAACCTCGTCGAAGCTCATGTGGCCATCCGCCGTCTTGATGCCATCGCGTGGAACATAGACGTTTTGCGGCGCCGTGCACATTTGGCCCGAATATAGGGCAAACGAAAATGCCAGATTGCGCGCCACGCCTTTAAAATCGTCGACGGAGTCGATGATGACCTGATTCACGCCTGCTTTCTCGGTATAAACCTGCGCCTGACGCGCGTTCTGTTCCAGCCAGTTGCCGTTGGCGCTGCTGCCCGTAAAATCGATAAGTTTGACAGCGGCATTAAGGGCCAGTTGCTGGGCGGTATCATCATCTGACGGATGCGCAGCCAGCTGAATGACGTCAGGATCGAATCCTGCCTCGGTCAGAACTTCACGCGCAATCTTTACCGTAATGGCCAGCGGCAGAATCGCCCCCGGATGCGGCTTCACGATCAGTGTGTTGCCTGTGGCCAGACTGGCAAACAGGCCGGGATACCCGTTCCAGGTGGGGAATGTTGCGCAACCTATTATCAGGCTGATCCCACGCGGCACCACGGTAAACCGCTTTTGCATTTTGATGGGTTCGTGCTTGCCCTGCGGTTTTTCCCAACTGACCAAACCCGGAATACGCGCCATTTCCTGCCAGGCATAGGCCACGGCCTCCAGCCCGCGATCCTGGGCATGAGGACCGCCGGCCTGGAATGCCATCATGAAACCCTGCCCCGTCGTATGCTGCACCGCGTAGGCCACTTCAAAGCTGCGCTGATTCAGGCGATGCAGGATTTCCAGCGCCACGCCCACCCATGCCTGCGGACCAGCTTCACGCCAGGAAGCCAGTGCCTTTTCTGAATTTTCAATCAAGGCAGCGACGGGAAGCTGGGGATAACGCACACTCAGTGCAAATCCGAAAGGCGATACCTCGTCGCCTGTCGTGCCGACGGCGCCGTCTTGCGGCAGGGGGAAATCTTTGTCGCGATAAGCCTGGAAAGCGGCCTGGCCATCATCGTTGGCCGTTTCTCCATACACACGGGGGCTGGGGGATTCGGAAAACGGGCTCCAGTAACCACGCGTGGCGGCTGCCGCAACGGCCTGCTCGAGCACGGGTTGGTGGGCCTTGAAAAAATCTATGGACACTATGATGGCTCCTTGGATACGCCGCCCCACTTCAGGGCTTCTTTAGCATTATTCAAATTTAAATTAAAAACTACGATGACGATAGGGAGAATTCCTTATCTTTTCTATTCAGGTTTCCTGGTCGAAATCGATCCGCAAGGTGTCGGTTACAGGAAAGCTCTGGCAACTGAGCACAAACCCATGGGCAACCTCGTAATCTTCAAGGGCGAAATTGGCATCCATGTCGACCTCGCCCTCGATGACCTTGCACCGGCAGGATGAACAGACTCCTCCTTTGCAGGAATACGGCAGCTCCAAGCCCTGGGCCAGCGCGGATTCCAGCACGCTGTCTTTATTCTTGGCTATCGTCAGCGTACGTGTAACGCCTTCGTACACCACGGTTACCTGACATTGCTCCTTGCCGGGCGCCTTGCGCGCATCGTGGCCGGTACGCAGCGCGCGCGCCCCACTGGGCGAGCCAAACAGCTCAAACTTGATCCGTGACTTATCCAGGCCCTTGGCCTGCAAAGCCTGCGTCACGGACTCAGTCATGTCTTGCGGGCCGCAAACAAAGGCATAGTCTATGGATGAAGGATCCAGCCACAGCGTCAGCAACTGCTCGACTTTGGGGCCGTCCAGGCGTCCGTTGAATAGGTCAATATCCTGATGTTCGCGACTCATGACGTAGACCAGGGAAAAGCGCTGCATATAGCGGCTTTTCAGGTCTTCTATCTCTTCGCGAAACAGCACTGCGGACGAGGCTCGGTTGCCAAAGAAAAGTGTGAAACTGCTTTCTGGCTCGGTTTCCAGCGCCGTTTTGATCAGGGACAGTATGGGCGTAATGCCGCTACCCACCGCAAATGCCACATAATTGCGGGCGTGGTCTGCAGAAAAATCAAGCGTAAAGTGGCCATCGGGGGGCATGACATCAAGCAATTGGCCGCCGGCCAGATGCTCGTTGGCCCAGCTGGAGAATGCGCCGTCGTTCAAACGCTTGATGGCCACACGCAACTGCCTGTCGCCAGGCGCCGCGCAAATAGAATAAGAGCGACGCAATTCTTCGCCTTGCATTTGCGTGCGCAAGGTAAGGTACTGGCCCGGCCGGAAAGCAAACTTATCATGCAGATCGTTCGGCACGTCAAAGGTCACCACCACGGCATCACGTGTATTCCTGGCAACCGAAGCAACTTTCAGCGGATAGAATTTATTCATATCAGTGTGCCTTGAAATAATCGAAGGGCTCACCGCAAGCCTGACAACGGTACAGGGCTTTGCACGCAGTTGAGCCAAAATGGCTAATAACCCGGGTATGATCCGAGCCGCACAAGGGGCAGGCAACAACGACCTCAGACTTTCTGCGCATCAGGCCCGAAACATTGACCGCTTTTTCGGCTGGCGGCGCAATACCGTAGCCTTGCAATTGTTCGCGGCCTTTTTGGCTCATCCAGTCGGTAGTCCAGGCTGGCGACAGCTGGGTATCGATACGCAGCTGATTCAGCCCTTGCTCTTGCAAGGCCGCCCTTATGCCCGCCGTGATTTCCGGCATGGCCGGACAGCCCGAATAAGTAGGCGTAATGGTAACGACGCAGGTGCCACCCTCCCAGGCCAGCTTGCGCACCAGCCCCAGATCAACGATGGACAGCACAGGGATCTCGGGATCGGGCACAGTGGCCAGCCAGCGCATGAGCTGGTCGGTATTGGGGCGTTGGGCGACGGCGTTCACCACACGGCTCCGGGGTAGCTGCGCTGCAAGTGCTGCATTTCGGCCAGCAGATACCCTAGCGCCTCGGTGTGGCGCCCGTGCACACCACCGGCGTAGGCCGGATGCATGGCTGCATCGGGTTCGGGCACACGCAGCGTTGCTTCAGTCAGGGTGGCCTGCACATGCTCGAACCAGGCGGGCCGCAGGCTGGCATGCGTAGGGGCGAAATTGTGCTCGGCCATGGTCAGCGTCAGGTCGTCATCGATGAACAGTTCGCCACAGAAACGCCAGGCATCATCAACGGCATCCTGCATGCGAGCATGGCTTTCGGCCGTGCCGTCACCCAGCCTGACCAGAATATCGGTCGAACGCCTGACGTGATAGCCAACCTCCTTGAGAGATTTCTCGGCGATGGCGGCAATGCGCTCGTCGTTCGATGTGCATAGTTGCTGCAGCAACAGGAAATGCCAGACATCGAAAAGAAACTGGCGCGCGATGGTATTGCCGTAATGACCGTTGTCGCGCTCCACCAGCAAATAATTGCGGTACTCGGGCGCATCGCGCAAATAGGCCAGTTGGTCTTCATTGCGCCCGGCGCCTTCAAGCTCGCCGGCCAGCGTCAGCCACATGCGGGCTTGCCCAAGCAAATCCAGCGACACATTGGTCATGGCAAGGTCTTCTTCCAGGGCCGGGCCATGACCCGTCCATTCAGACAGTCGTTGCGCAAGCACCAGCGTGGTATCGCCTATACGCAACGAGTATTCAAACAAGGTTGGCTTCATATGGCTTCCTACATGTGCTTGATTTCTTCGGGCATGGGGAAAAAGGTCGGGTGGCGGTAGACCTTGCTATTGGCGGGTTCGAACAAAGGTTGTTTGTCGTCGGGGCTGCTGGCAACGATATCGGCCGCCCTGACCACCCAGATGCTCAGACCCTCGTTGCGGCGCGTATACACATCGCGCGCATTATTGATAGCCATTTCCGCATCGGGTGCATGCAGGCTACCTACATGCTTGTGGGCCAGGCCGTGTTGGCTGCGTATGAACACTTCCCACAACGGCCATGTTTTTTTACTCATGTTTCATCTCCTTGGTGCCATGCCTATGCTGGCAACCTGGCAATTACTATGAACAGATGGGCGCTATCAGGCAACAGCCTGCGCGGCCTCGTGCTTGTCGGCATAGGCGGAAAAAGCGTCCCTGACCCACTGGCCTTTTTCGTGGGCACTGACTCGTGCAGCCAGGCGCTCACGATTGCAAGGACCGTGGCCTTTGATGACCGAATAGAACTCTGCCCAATTAATTTCACCAAACTCGTAATGGCCGGTATCCGGGTTCAAGCGAAGATCGGGGTCGGGCACTTGCAGGCCCAGATAGTCAGCCTGAGGCACAGTCTGATCCACCATTTTCTGACGCAGTTCATCGTTGGAAAACAGCTTGATACGCCACTGCATGGACTGCGCGCTATTAGGCGAATCGGCATCGGACGGCCCGAACATCATGAGTGCGGGCCACCACCACCGGTTCAAGGCATCTTGGCACATGTCTTTTTGAGCCTGCGTGCCGTGCAGACACATTTGCATGAGCAAATCGTAGCCCTGGCGCTGATGAAAGGATTCTTCTTTGCAGACCCGCACCATGGCACGTGCATAAGGGCCATAAGAACAACGACACAAGGGAATCTGGTTGATAATCGCCGAGCCGTCGACCAGCCAGCCTATCATCCCGATATCAGCCCAGGTCAGTGTGGGGTAATTGAAGATGCTGGAGTACTTGGCCTTGCCCGAATGCAGGTCGTCGACCAGATCATCACGCGAGACGCCCAGGGTTTCAGCCGCGCTATACAGATACAGGCCGTGGCCGGCTTCGTCTTGTACCTTGGCGAGCAAAATGGCTTTGCGCTTCAGGGTGGGCGCGCGCGTTATCCAGTTGCCTTCGGGCAGCATGCCCACGATTTCGGAATGGGCGTGCTGGGAAATTTGCCGAATCAGTGTTTTACGATAGGCCTCTGGCATCCAGTCTTTGGGCTCGATGCGTATGCCTTCGTCGATACGCTGCTGGAAAATTTGCTCGGGCCCCGACATTTGATCGGCGGAACGAACATTTTTGACGCCAGTTTCAACAAGCTGCGCATACATAATGACGTGTCTCCTTGTGGGCGGCGCCATGTGTCTGTCGCCTTATGTGCTTTGACTCCATTATTTAATACAAAAATATTGATGTCAATCAAATTTAAGTATCAAATGAGAGGTGCTACCCTCATCCTCAGACTCCTTTCTATAATTCGAAATCCCCGGAACCAAGCCGCTACCCTGCGGCACCTTGCCATGCCCGATACGCAGCACACCCTTGAACACCAAATCCGTGATTTGCTTGAAAACAGCCCTCCCCGGGCAAAATCGCTATGCGTTACCCTGCTGGGCGATGCGATCGAACCGCACGGCGGCAGCATCTGGCTCAGCAAGCTGATCGAGCTGGTAGCTCCGCTGGGCGTGAATGAACGACTGCTGCGCACCAGCGTGTTCAGGCTGGTCGCACAAGACTGGTTGCAATCGGAACGGCATGGCCGTCGCAGCCTGTATCGCCTGAGCCCTCTTGGAAGAGAGCTGACTGAACAAGCATCAGAGCGTATTTACGATGGTTCGTCACCCACATGGCAAGGAGACTGGACCCTGGTCGTATTGCCGCGCTTTGGCAATGCCAGTCTGGGCAAGCGCGGGGAAGTACGCCGCGAGTTGATTTGGGCCGGCTTTGGTGCCATTGCACCTGGCATATTCGCCCTGCCCCGCGATCAGACCGGTGCCGCCCACAAAGTGTTGGGCAAGCTCAAACTAAGCGGCCATGCGCTCGTGCTTGGCGCCCATGAAATGAATGAAGGTAAAGGGCTGCTGATCAGCGAGCTGATCTCGCAGTGCTGGGATCTGGACAATGTTGCCGGGCAATATCAAGGCTTTCTGGATACGTTCAGCCCCATGTTGGCCAGCATCAACGACGACATGCGCCCCGCGCAGGCCTATGCAATACGAGCCCTGGCCTTTCATGAATGGCGTCGCATCGTGCTCCATGATCCGCAGCTACCTGCCCAGATGCTGCCGCAAAACTGGCCCGGCCACACGGCACGCGAACTATGCGGCGCCTTGTACTGGCGGGTATTCGACCAGGCAGAAATATTTCTTGATGATCTGCTGGGCCAGGACCCCGATCACTATCATGCCCTGAAGCCCGAAGTTTACAAGCGTTTTGGCGGCCGCAACAAAACGCCAGAGGCACAGTCTGCTTGAGTCGCATCGGCAAGACCGGCGCCGTACCACTTTGGAACTGGGATTATATTTTGATGAAGTGCTCGCGATAATGCTTGAGTTCTTCTATGGATTCGTAAATATCGGCCAGCGCTTCGTGCCGGCTTTTCTTGACAAAACTTCTGTAGACTTCCGGCTTCCAGCGCAGCGACAATTCTTTAAGCGTACTGACATCCAGATTGCGATAATGAAAGTAGGCCTCCAGCTTGGGCATGTACTTGACCATGAAGCGGCGATCCTGACCTATGGTATTGCCACACATGGGCGACTTTCCCGACGGCACATGCTGCTCCAGAAACGCCAGCAGCTGGTCTTCAGCCTGGGCCTCGGTCAGCGTCGAAGCCTTAACCTTGTCTATCAAGCCGCTTTTTCCATGCGTAGACTGATTCCATTTATCCATCGCATCAAGCAGGGCATCGCTTTGGTGTATAACCAATACAGGGCCCTCGGCCACGAAAGTCAGATCTGGCTCGGTAATAACAACCGCCACTTCGATTATGCGTTCTTTTTCGGGGTCCAGCCCCGTCATTTCCATATCGAGCCATACTAGACGCTGGTCATTTCCTGCCATAAATTAATCCTTCTTTAAAACAGAGATTCTCTCATACGCCCGCTTCCCATGTTTACATTGCTGTTCATCGCCTTTCTGATTGCCGACATTGTCCTTAGGTTCTGGCTCGACTCCCGCCAGCTTCGCCATGTGCAAAAACATCGAGACAAGGTTCCCGATGAGTTTTCCGATCGCATAGGCTTGCGCAGCCATCAGCGCGCAGCCGACTACACCATCGCAAAAATTCAGTTTTCCATGGCCGAACGTATTACTGAAGCTGTGGTGCTGGTGTGCCTAACGCTGCTGGGCGGCCTGCAGTTCATCGACATGCGGCTGGGCTTGCTGATTGATCACGAAATGCTGCGTCAATTGGCTTTGATTGGCGCGGTTCTGGCCTTAATGGGTGTAATAGGCCTGCCCTTCTCTGCCTGGCGCAAGTTCAAGCTGGAAGCTCGTTACGGCTTTAACCGTGTCAAACCCCGCCTGTTCATCCAGGATGCGTGCAAAACCCTGCTTATCACCCTCATATTGGGCACTCCGCTGGTCGCCGGCGTATTGTGGGTCATGGCCAACACCGGCACAAATTGGGTTTGGTGGGCCTGGGGTCTGTGGGTCGTCTTCAACTTCCTGATCCTTTGGCTGTTTCCAACCGTCATTGCTCCCCTGTTCAACAAATTCACGCCGCTGGAGAACCCGGAAATGGCCGAGCGCATTCATGCACTGGCGCAGCGCTGCGGCTTTTCGTTGGGGGGGCTGTTCGTCATGGACGGTTCCAAGCGTTCAGCGCACGGCAACGCCTATTTCACAGGCTTTGGCAAAGCACGACGCATAGTCTTCTTTGATACCTTGCTTTCCCGCCTGAACATCGACGAGATCGAAGCCGTACTGGCGCATGAGCTAGGTCATTTCAAGCATAAGCACATCATCAAACGCATGATCATCAGCTTCAGTCTTGCGCTGGCATTTTTGCTATTGCTGGGCTGGCTATCGACGCAAGTATGGTTTTATGTCGAACTGGGCGTGCTTCCCCAACTGGGTCGGCCCAACGACGCACTGGCGCTAATTTTGTTTTTTCTTGCCATGCCGGTCTTTACCTTCTGGGCCACACCTTTGGCCAGTTGGATGTCACGTCGCGACGAATTTCAGGCAGACCGCTACGCCGCCGGAGTATCTTCGTCCAGCCATTTGATTTCGGCACTGGTCAAGCTGTATGACGACAATGCAGCCACCCTGACGCCTGATCCGGTACACTCTGCGTTTTACGATAGCCACCCGCCTGCCGTGCTGCGCATACAACAACTCAAACATGGATAAAGCTTCCATCCTGCACGGGCGTATCATTGCGGCCCACGGTCGCCACTACACCGTAGAACTGCCCGATGGCAGCCTGCGCAAATGCTTCCCCCGTGGCAAAAAGGCTGGCGCGGTGGTGGGTGACCGTGTACGCATCAGCCCACAAGGCGAGCTCGAAGGCGCGATCGACCAGGTGCTGGAACGCAGCAACCTGCTTTACCGCTCAGACGATGTACGCAGTAAACAGTTTGCCGCCAACGTTGACCAGTTGTTGATCGTGGTTGCGCCCGAGCCTGTTTTTTCCGACGATCTGCTGTGGCGCGCCCTGGTTGCAGCTCACAGCGCAGATATCAAGCCCATTGTCGTCCTGAACAAAACAGACCTGGAAGCCAGCCTGCCTCGCGCCCGCAAACAGCTTTCCTTGCTGTCGAACACTGGCACCGACATTATTGAAGTCTGTGCTACCGACCCAGATCAGGTGCACGCCAAGCTGGGCCCATTGTTGCAAGCGCGCAGCAGCCTGCTGCTAGGACAAAGCGGCATGGGAAAATCCACGTTGCTCAATGTCCTGGTGCCGCAAGCGCGCGCCCATACGCAGGAACATTCCCAGGCTCTGGGTACGGGCAAACACACCACCACCAGCACCCGCCTTTATCATCTGCCCAACGGGGGTGACCTAATAGACTCGCCCGGGTTCCAGGCCTTTGGCCTATACCATCTGAATGCCACCGAGATCGAACATGGCTTTCCCGAGTTCAGCGCAGGCGTGGAACATTGTCGTTTCTATAATTGCACGCACAGACACGAACCAGGCTGTGGCGTGCTGGCTGCCCTGGAACGCGGCGACATTGCCGCGCAAAGGCACGATCTGTATAAGCGGATATTGGCCGAAAACGAGGCCCAGGGTCGGTACTAAGAAGCGTAGGACTTAAAGCTGCGATAGCTTAGGGTCGTTTACCCTTTACAAGCTGAGTTTCGGCAGCGGCCAAAAAATGATAGAAGTTGCGTATCAGTGCGGCCGTAGCACCCCAGATAAAGTACGTCTTCCAGGTCAGCGAAAAATAAAACCTGTGCCCACCCTCGGGGAGATTAGCCTGATGCAGGCGGTGCAGGCTGGTATCCATCAGTACCGATAAAGGAACCTCGAAAACCTCGGCGACCTCGGTGGTGTCGGGCACTATGGTGAAGCCCGGACGTATCAGACCTATGACCGGCTTCATGGTGAAGCGGGTTGAGGTCAGGAAACAGGGCTGCGTGCCTATCAGCTGAATATATTCAGGCGCCACGCCGATTTCTTCATGGGTTTCGCGCAGGGCGGCGGCGATTGCGTCGTGATCGGTGGGCTCGATGCGGCCACCCGGAAAAGATATCTGGCCGGCATGATCGTACAGATGCGAAGCGCGCCGCGTAAACAGCACATGCAAGCCGTCGGAGCGTTGGACAAGCGGAAACAAGACGGCCGCCTGAACTACATTTTGGAACTGTACGGAATCTGCCTGGAATGATTCAGTAAAGACAGGCTCTACCTGCCAATCTACAGGACAGGAAAAAGCAGACTGTATAAAACCGGGTTCAAGACTGCTGGAGGACAATGCCTGCAAGGCCCGATTTTGGACAATAGGTTGGGTCAGTGGGTCAAAACCCGCAGGAACGACACGCCTACTTCGAGAAGGTAATATGCTTTGCGACATAACACTCATAAAACAAAGGCACCCGTCGGGTGCCTTTGTTGGATAGTATCGGAGCGTTGCAGCTTATTACGCTGCGACTTTCTTGGCCGATTTACGCACCAGTTTTTCTTTAATACGAGCGGCTTTACCCGAGCGACTACGCAGATAGTAAAGTTTAGCACGACGAACGTCGCCACGGCGCTTGACTTCGATACTGGCAATTTGCGGTGAATAAAGCTGGAATGTACGTTCAACAGCTTCGCCCGAAGAAATTTTGCGGACGATGAAAGACGAGTTCAAACCACGGTTGCGGCGGCCAATGACCACGCCTTCGTAGGCCTGTACGCGCTTGCGGGCGCCTTCAACCACGTTTACATTAACAATAACGGTGTCGCCAGGACCAAAGTCTGGCTTGGCTTCGCCGCCGGTCAGGCGGGCGATTTCTTCTTGTTCAAGAAGTTCGATCAGGTTCACGGTGAACACTCCAGGTTTCATCTTGATGCAGGCGCAGCGTGACTGTTGTGGCCTTAATTGGTCTTAACCAATTGACCCCAACTTTATTCCTGGGCTTTATAACCGGATTTATAGCCGATTTTATAAACTACCCCAGTTTATTGCGCCTGTCAGAGGATGAGTTAGCAAAGCCAAGCATTATACTAGCAAATAAACCATTTTAAAAGCCGCCTGCTGCCCCCAGCCACATAAGACCAGGAATGGTGGCGCCCCATACCGCTACCAGGCAGATATCGGCGACCATGGACCCACGACTAAGGCTGGCGGACTTCTTTTTGCCAGGACGCGAGGAAAAAGGCCATTTGGAGGGTAGATCGACAGGATGATAAGTTTTCATGTTTGTCTCGCAAAAGGCGGGTGACATTGGCTTTAGCCTGCCGCCCCAGCCGGGGCGTTTGTCAGTACCGCAAATACTACTGTTTAAAAATACAGCTATCCCATAGATGAACTGTACAAAACAACAGTATTTCTTGCAAGCACTTATTTTCCCATGAGGTTATTTTTCCACACAGCCCCTTCCCCAATGGAATTAAATATCTAGCGCTTCCTTCAGCAGAGCAACCCGACCATTCAAAGGCCCTTCTCGAAAAATCAGGGCTACTACGCTGGAGTGCGGTTCGGGCACGACGGATATTTGCTTGACTGAATCCGCCAGCAGCACGCTGTGATGAAGTAGCGACACATCAGGAACCATCCCTATGCCCAGCCCGGCAGCAACGAACTGAAGGCTGGTTGTTGGGCTTGTGGATTCGATCACGGGTACAGGAACTGGCACACCCGCATGCGTGAAACAGTCCTCGATCAGTTTGCGACCCATGGAGCCTTCGGCCGGCATGACCCATTGCTCCTCCGACAGTCGGGCCCAGTCTATGTGCGGTGTATGAACAAGCGGATGGGCTGCGGCAGCAACCACGGCAAACTGCACCTCAAACAGCTTGATGTATTGAAGTGCATCCGCATCGGATCCCATCATCTGCAGCGGAAAAGTAGTGATCAGCGCGTCAAGTTTGCCCTGCTGCAGTGCACTGATGAGTGCAGGCACTCGATCTTCGTGAAGCTGAATCCGCACGGGCAGCTCACGCTTGACCAACTTCTCAATGACGCCAGGCAGATAGGTTTGCGCCACAAACGGGGGTGCGCCAATACGAATTCTGGCACTGTATCGATCGGCAATAAGTGCCTCGGCGCGTAGATGGGAGAGTTCCTCTAACAGCAATGTAGCACCACGCAACACTGTCTCGCCCTGTGCGGTAGGTGACAGGCCCCGTGCCGTACGCGTGAACAGTGTAAAACCAAACGCACTTTCGATTTCTGCAAGCGCTTTGCTTAAGGCCGGCTGCGTGAGATTAAGCGCCTGGCTGGCCGCCCTAAGACTCCCTTTAGCTTGTAACTCCGTCAAGAGTCGCAGATGACGAAAACGCAGCTTGGCAACCAGATGGTCGGGTTCGATCAGATTACTCATCAGCACAGACACAACCTAAAGTTATCGATATATCAAAATATATCACTTTTTATATATGGCTCATTTCGTTAACCTTGCTGCATTACAAGGAGACAATATGAAACGTCGAAATTTCTGTCTGAGTGCCTTGGGTGCCAGCTTAATGCTCAAGACATCAGTTCAGGCCGCTGAAACCTACCCTTCGAGATCGGTGCGCGTCGTAGTTCCGTATGCCGCCGGCGGCGGGCCCGACATCATGATGCGGCAGTTCGGCCCCAAGCTCAGTGCCGAACTGGGGCAGTCGGTGGTGGTCGAAAACAAGGTCGGCGCGGGCGGCGTACTGGCTGCACAGTACGTGGCCCAGGCCAGCGCAGACGGCTACACCGCGCTTATGGGATCCAACTCGCACCTGATCCAGAAGGCGCTGCAACCCAGCCTTGCATTCGATCCCATCAATGATTTCGTGCCAGTCACCGTCATCGCCACCTCTCCTACTGTGCTGGTCGTCGCTGCCGACTCGCCCTACCATTCCATACAAGATCTAATTGACGCCATGCGTGACCGCCCGGGCCAGCTGAACTATGCCTCCGGCGGCATTGGATCGGGAGCGCATCTGGGCGGGGCCACCTTCGTGTCGCTGGCCAAGGCCGACGCGGTGCATATTCCTTTCAAGGGCTCGGTGGAAATTCCGGTTTCGCTCATGCGTGGCGACACTGACTTCGCCTTCACGATTGCGGGCACTGCCATTCCGCAGGTCAATGGCGGCAAGCTGCGCGCCCTAGCCGTATCCAGCCGCGACCCCATGCCCCAGCTTCCCAATGTCCCTACGCTGCATGAAATTCTGGATAGCGACCTGGCCATCCAGGAATTCTGGTTCGGCTTCTGGCTGCCCCGACAATCGCCCGACGTAGCCGTCGACACACTCTATCGCAAGACCATAGCCGCACTCCAGGACGAGTCAGTTCATCGTCAATTCGCAACCACTGGCAACCGCGTAATCCAAAGCGATAGCCCGCAGGAATATGCACAGTTTGTACGCCGCGAATACAGCAAATGGGCCGACATCATCAAACTCACCGGCATCACTGCCGGCTAATCGGAGCCATATATGGCCAAGCCACTCGAAGGTGTGCGTGTACTGGATCTATCGCATGTGATTGCCGGGCCGCTCACTTCATTCTACTTGGCGCAACTGGGCGCTGAAGTCATCAAGGTGGAACCTCCGCTGGCGGGCGAAGTCCTGCGCTCGATGAAGGATGGCGTCGACACCGACACGCCTAATGGATTTGCGGCCATCAACGCCGGCAAGCAGTCACTGGCGCTGGATATCAGGCTGCAGGAAGGCGCCGAACTGCTGCGAACGCTTGCCGCATCGGCCGATGTGTTCATAGAAAACTTCCGTCCTGGCGTCGTTGCCCGATACGGACTGGACTATGCATCCATCAAAGCGGTCAAGCCCGATATCGTCTACTGTTCCATCTCTGGCTTCGGCCAACAAGGGGAATGGGCGCAGCGCGGTGCTTATGACCATGTCGTCCAGGCCTTGACGGGCATGATGATGATGTCCGGCGAAGGAGACGACGCGCCCCCGATCAAGGTCGGCTTCCCCATCATCGATGTCGCAGTCGGCATGCTTGGTGCGCTGTCCATCGTCTCATCGCTGCACCGCAAGTGGCGCGACGGTACCGGCCAG
This sequence comes from Alcaligenaceae bacterium, assembly GCA_013416405.1. Classification (GTDB taxonomy): domain Bacteria; phylum Pseudomonadota; class Gammaproteobacteria; order Burkholderiales; family Burkholderiaceae_B; genus Pusillimonas_C. The sequence goes on along the minus strand of JACCET010000001.1, from coordinate 97,907 downwards.
CACATCGATGCGTCCATGGTTCAGGCCTCGCTGATGCTGATGTATCCCAACACCTGTGCCTATCTGAACGAAGGCACACCGACGCGCCGCGTCGGTAACCGCGGCTACACCGGCAGCCCGGCGGCTGACACTTATCAATGCGCAGATGGCTGGCTGGCGGTGGCCGCGAATACGCCAGCCCAGTTTCGCAAGCTGGCGGCCGTGATCGGGGTCGAGGCATTGTGCGAAGACGCCCGTGCGTTGGATCTGGCCGCTTTCAACCTTCCCAACGGATTTGTCGTGCCGAACGACCGCGAATACGTCGCCGATCGCCTGCGCCAGGCGTTCGGCGCCTGCAGCGCGCCCAGGCTGGAAGATCTCCTGAGCCAGGCCGGTGTACCCGCTGCCCGAGTAAGAAGACTGGAAGAGTTCCTTGATGAAGCTCAAAACACTGCCTGCGTCAATCTGCCCGACTATCGTTTCCCTCAGGGTGAAGGCGAGCTGCGTACCCGGGGATTGGGGTTTACCTGCGAGCAGGACGGCGGTCCGACACCGGCAGGTGCCCCTGGGGTGGGTCAGCACACCCGCGCAATACTGACTCGCGCAGGCGTGGACGCGGAAACCATAGCCCAGCTCGAGCGCTCCGGCGTCATCCGAACACCCACCCTAGCGGCAGCGCCGCTGGTATCCTGATATTTTTTTGCCTACCCGGAGTACCCATGACTCAACTTCTACAAAACCGCATTGCCATCGTGACGGGTGCCGGCCGTGGTCTTGGCCGTTCCCATGCACTGGAACTCGCACGCCACGGTGCCAAGGTACTGGTGAACGACAAAGGTGCCGATCAGCCCGGATCCGAGGCCCAGGCCGTCGTGCAGACCATTCTTGCAGCCGGCGGCGATGCGTGTGCCCACGGCGCCGACGTAAGCAATCCGCAACAAGTCCAGGACATGGTGCAGTCAGTTGTCGAACGATGGGGTCGCATCGATATTCTGGTGAACAATGCGGGCATCCTGCGTGACAAGAGCTTTACCAAGATGAGCCTCGAGGACTTCCGGCTTGTGATGGAGGTTCACCTGATGGGCTCCGTGCACTGCACCCATGCGGTATGGGACATCATGCGTGCCCAGAATTATGGGCGCATCGTCATGACAACCTCGTCCTCGGGCCTTTATGGCAACTTCGGGCAAGCTAACTACGCCGCAGCCAAGATGGCGTTGGTCGGCCTCATGCAAACGCTCGCGCTTGAAGGCGATCGTTATAACGTGCGCGTAAACTGTCTTGCACCCACGGCCGCCACGACCATGACCGAAGGCCTGTTGGATCAACAGGCGCTCGCCCTGCTTTCACCCGATTTGGTCAGCCCCGCCCTAGTTGCCCTTACCGCTGAAAATGCACCAAGCCGAACCATACTGATGGCAGGCGCAGGATGCTTCGAGCAGGCGCATATCACCATGACGCAGGGTATATGCCTGGATCCGGCCAAATTGTCGGCCCACACCCTGATTGACAGGCTGGACGAGATCTCCAATCGCCAGGACGAAACTGTCCCTGCCACTGGCTTCGATCAATTACGCCACGAGATCTCCAAGGCCCAGGCCATGCAGTCATATCATGCAACAGGCGCTCAAACTGCCGGGGCGGCCCAGGATGCCTGACCATCAACCGTGCGCGCCCTCGGCAATTCGACCGTTTGATTCTGTCCAGTCTCTGGTCGACTTTGCAGGGCAGCCAGCGATTGTTTCCAGCGCCCTGGTGATAGACCAGAAAATGATAGACCAGTTCGCGCAGCTTACGCACGACAAGCAATGGATACATGTGGACCGCGAACGCGCGGTGGCGGAATCGCCGTACGGGAGCACCATCGCTCATGGCTTTCTTGTGCTGTCTTTGCTGAGCTATTGGCAAGCCAGCTGCATCACCTTTCCGAATGCGAACCTGGTGTTGAACTACGGCTTCGATAAAATCCGCTACATCTCGCCAGTACCATCAGGCTCAAGCGTATCGGCCGCTTTCGCACTGGCGCAGGTCACATTAAATCGGCCCGGCGAGGCCCGATGCTCCTGGAAGGTCACGGTCGGCGTCCAAGATGCGCCACGACCATCGGTGCATGCCGACTGGCAGATCCTGGTGCGGTACGGGCAAGGCTGAAGCAGGCCGCGACCCCCGACGCAAGGCGTTAAAAAAGCCTCTTCCGAGGCTTTTTTAACGCCAGCAGCAAACCAATGACGGCAGATTACTTGTTAGGCTGGGGCGTCACGCGCAGGTAGGGGCGCACTTCCTTGTAGCCTTTGGGGAATTTTTCTTTCAGGACGGCCTCATCCTTCAGCGATGGAACGATGATGACATCGTCGCCGTCTTCCCAGTTGACCGGTGTAGCTACGCTATGGCTGTCGGTCAGTTGCAGTGAATCAAGCACGCGCAGAATTTCATTGAAGTTGCGCCCGGTGCTGGCTGGATAGGTCAGGGTCAGACGCACTTTCTTGTTGGGATCAATGATAAAGACCGAACGGACGGTGGCCGTGGTGCTGGCATTGGGGTGAATCATGTCGTACAGCGTCGAGACCTTGCGGTCTTCGTCGGCCAGTATGGGGAACTCCACCTTGGTGTTCTGGGTGTCGTTGATATCTTCAATCCACTTCTTGTGCGACTCTGCGTCGTCGACAGACACCGCAATGACTTTGGCGTTGCGCTTGGCAAACTCGCCCGATACGATGGACGTATAACCCAGCTCGGTAGTGCAAACGGGGGTGAAATCGGCGGGATGGGAAAACAGAACACCCCAGCTATCACCCAGAAACTCGTGGAACTTGATGGTGCCTACAGAAGAATTTTGTTCGAAATCAGGCGCGGTATCGCCCAGACGTAATGTGGTCATGGCAGCTCTCTATGGTTAGCAACAACAGAAAAAATCAATATGCCATATATTGTGGCAACATAAAAGACCTATTGGAAATAACGATTCGGTATAACCTTATACGCCCTGTATCGCGGCTGCATAGTCGTTGGCTACCCCACCTTCCAGCACCGTGACAGAAAAAGCCTCGGCCCTGGGCAGTATCTGGGCGGCATAGAAAGTACTCGTGGCCAACTTCTGTTTATGGAAGTCGGTCGCTGTACCAGCGTCGGCATGCTGAACGCACACCAGCGCGGCACGCGCCATTTGCCAGCCCGCATGCACAACACCTGCCAGCATAAGATAAGGCACACTGCCGAGAAACACGGCACGTAGATTGTTGGTAGCATTGCCCAGCACAAAAGCGCTGGCATCTTCATAAGCCTGTATACCTGCGGCCAGCCGTCGCGCAATCAGCGCCAGCGCCTGTGCGTGGTCTTTGGATGCACCAGCTGCCTGTTCGAGTTGCTTAACAGTGGCACGCATTTCCTGTGTCAGCGCCTGAACCACGGCCCCCCCATCACGCAGCACCTTGCGACCTACAAAATCATTGGCCTGTATCGCCGTGGTGCCTTCATAAATGGGCAATATCCTGGCGTCACGGTAATATTGGGCCGCACCGGTTTCTTCGATAAAGCCCATGCCACCATGAACCTGTACACCCAGTGAGGCCACTTCAAGCGACAGCTCGGTGGAAAAACCTTTGACCACGGGCACCAGGTATTCGTACAGCGATTTGTTCTTGGCCCTTTCAGCTTCATCCGGGTGATGGCGCGACTTGTCATAGGCCGCAGCGCCCACATAGGCCAACGATCTGGCCCCCTCGGTCAGCGCCCTCATGGTGAACAGCATGCGCTGAACATCAGGATGATTGACAATGGCGACCGGCCCGGCCGACCCTTCCAGCGCCTGGCCCTGCTTGCGCTCGTGTGCATAAGCCGTAGCGTGTTGCAGCGCACGCTCGGACAGGGCAACACCTTGAATACCCACAGCATAACGGGCGGCATTCATCATGATGAACATATATTCAAGCCCCCGGTTTTCCTCGCCCACCAGGTAACCGACCGCACCTTCGCCGACATCGCCCTTGCCCGAGCCATACAACAGCACAGCAGTAGGGCTGCCATGTATGCCCAGCTTGTGCTCCAGCGACGCGCACCAGACATCATTGCGTGCACCCAGCGAGCCGTCATCGTTGACCAGGATCTTGGGCACGATGAAGAGCGAAATGCCTTTGACGCCCTTGGGGGCATTCGGCGTGCGCGCAAGCACCAGATGCACGATATTTTCAGCCATATCGTGATCGCCATAAGTGATGAATATCTTCTGGCCAGCAAGGCGATACGTGCCGTCATCTTGCTTGACCGCCCGTGTAGCCACTTGCGCTAGATCAGAGCCCGCCTGGGACTCAGTCAAATTCATGGTGCCCGTCCAACGGCCCTCGAGCATGGGCGGAATGAACCGGGATTGTTGTTCGTGGCTGCCCACAGCGGTCAGTGCCTCGATCACCCCGTCAGTCAGCAGGGGGCACAGTGAAAACGCCAGATTGGCACTATTGATGTTTTCGCTGGTCGGCGCACTCACCAGCTTGGGCAAGCCTTGTCCTCCCCATTCCTGCTCGTGCTGCATGCCTTGCCAGCCACCCTGACCAAACTCAATAAAGGCCTGCTTAAAGCCTGACGAGGTCGTAACCTTGCCATCGGAACATGTCGCTCCCGACGTATCGCCGCTTCGGTTCAAGGGTGCAATCGCCTGTTCTACGAAACGGGCGTTCTCCTCGAGCACGGCATCAACCAGATCACCGGACACTTCCTCGAAGCCCGGCAAGGCAAGAACGCCATCCAGATCGGCCAGCTCTCGAAGGATAAAACGAATATCCTGAATGGGTGCGCGATAAGTCATAAGGGTCTCCAACAGTTTGAATCAGGGTAAAAAAAAGCCTGCAAGTGAACCACACTTACAGGCTTTTTGAACATCAAGGCTTACAGCGCCTCGACTAGCTCCGGTACAGCCTGGAACAAATCGGCCACCAGCCCATAGTCGGCCACGCCGAAGATGGGTGCCTCGGCATCTTTGTTGATGGCAACAATGACTTTGGAGTCTTTCATGCCGGCCAGATGCTGGATTGCGCCGGAAATACCCACCGCCACATACAGCTGGGGCGCCACGATTTTTCCGGTTTGGCCAACCTGCCAGTCGTTCGGTGCATAGCCTGCATCGACCGCCGCACGTGAAGCGCCCAGAGCCGCCCCAAGCTTATCGGCCAGAGGATCGAGCAACTTGAAGTTCTCGGCGCTGCCCAGGCCGCGTCCGCCCGATACCACGACCGAAGCGCCAGCCAGTTCAGGACGATCGCTTTTGGCCACTTCGCGGCCCATAAACGACGACAAGCCCGAATCGCCTGCGGCGGTGACCGATTCAACTGTGGCGCTGCCACCCTGCGCGGCCACGGCGTCAAAGGCAGTGGTACGTACGGTCAGCACCTTGACCTGATCGGCCGACTGCACGGTTGCGATGGCGTTGCCGGCGTAGATAGGACGCGTGAAGGTGTCAGCCGATTCGACCGAAATAATGTCGGACACCTGGGCAACGTCAAGCTTGGCGGCTACACGGGGCGCCACGTTCTTGCCGGCCGCTGTGGCCGGGAACAGGATGTGGCTGTAGTTGCCAGCCACCTGCAGCACTTGTGCCGCAACGTTTTCAGCCAGGCCATCGGCCAGCTGAGGAGCATCGGCAAGCAATACCTTGCTTACGCCCGCTGCCTGGGCAGCCTGGTCGGCAACGGCTTGTGCGCCACTACCGGCCACCAGCACATGAATATCATCGCCTAGCTTGGCGGCTGCGGCAACCGTGTTCAGGGTGGCCGCTTTCAGTTCTGCGTTGTCGTGTTCAGCAATTACCAATATCGTCATTTAAACCACCTTTGCTTCGTTCTTCAGTTTGTCGACCAGAGCCGCTACGTCGGGCACGATGATGCCAGCCGAGCGTGCTGGCGGCTCGGCGACCTTCAGGGTCTTCAGGCGCGGAGCAACGTCAACGCCCAGATCTTCCGGCGTGACAACTTCCAGGGTCTTTTTCTTGGCCTTCATGATGTTGGGCAGCGTAACGTAACGCGGCTCGTTCAGGCGCAGATCGGTGGTGATAATGGCAGGCAACTTGAGCGACAGCGTTTCAAAACCACCGTCAACTTCGCGGGTAACGGCAACCTTGCCGTCAGCCACTTCAACCTTGCTGGCGAACGTGGCCTGGGGCCAGTCGAGCAAAGCGGCCAGCATCTGACCTGTTTGGTTGGCGTCATCGTCGATGGCCTGCTTGCCCAGAATCACGAGTTCAGGCTGCTCTTTGTCGACCAAAGCCTTGAGCAGCTTGGCGACGGCCAGCGGCTGAAGCTCGACATCGGTTTGCACCAAGGTCGCGCGGTCGGCGCCTATGGCCATGGCGGTACGCAGGGTTTCCTGGCTTTGCGTAACACCGCAAGACACCGCGATCACTTCAGTTGCAACGCCTTTTTCTTTCAGGCGCGTAGCTTCTTCGATCGCAATTTCGTCAAAGGGGTTCATGGACATTTTCACATTAGCGATATCCACAGCGCTTTGATCGGACTTCACGCGTACTTTGACGTTGTAATCAACCACACGCTTGACAGGTACCAGTACCTTCATCGAGCTTCCTCCAGGGGATCTATAAAAAAACCGTATACAAAATCTTTTCTATTCTACAACTTTGCCAGGGCCCTGATGTGCGCCTCGGTACTGCGCCCCAGCGCAGACAGGCTATACCCGCCTTCCAGAAAACTGATGATCCGCCCGCCGGCGCTTTCATCAGCCAGCGTAACCATCTGCTCGGTAATCCAGGCGTAATCGGACTCCACCATGCCCAACTGCCCCATTTCATCTTCACGATGGGCATCGAAACCCGCCGAGATGAATAGCAATTGGGGCTGGAACTCCCGCAGGCGGGGCATCCAGACATCGCTGACCAGTTGCCGCAAATCGTCGCCTTTGGTGTAAGGCTCAACCGGTATATTTACCATGTTTTGCGCCGGAGGGTTTTGATATTGATCGGGAAACAGATGATGCTGGAAAAAACTGCACATCAACACACGGCTATCACCCGCAAAGGCCTCTTCCGTTCCATTACCGTGATGGACATCGAAATCGATGATGGCAACGCGCTCAAGCGCGTATTGCTCCATGGCATAAGCGGCGGCAATGGCAATATTATTAAGAAAACAAAAACCCATGGCCTGAGCCGGCCGCGCATGGTGGCCTGGCGGGCGTACGGCGCAAAAAACACTGCGGTGCGTCTGGCGCATGACCGCGTCGACCGCCGTAATGCCCGCGCCGGCCGCAGCCCAGGCAGCTTCCAGCGTATGCGGATTCATGAGCGTATCGGGGTCGATAGCAAAATAGCCCTCTGTCGGGGCGTGTTCGCGCAAATATGCAATATAAGCGGCCGGATGCACCCGCAGCACATCGGCGTCAGTAGCCGGGCGCGTAGTTTGCTCATCGATAAAATCCATCAGGCCGCTGGCCACCAAACGGTCGTTGATGGCGCTAAGCCTGTCGGGGCACTCCGGGTGCCAACTACCCATTTCATGCAAGCGGCACGCTGGGTGAGTAATATATAGTGTCTCCATAAGGATGATTATGTTCAAACCTGTTCGTATATTGCAAGTCAGCCTGTTAAACCTGCTGCTGGCGGGCTGCGCTGCCACCCACACCAACCCCTCGGCGGGCGACACAGCGGTTGCACAGCCGCCCACCGATGCCAGTACCGAAACCGGCACCCTACCCCTGACCATCCCTGAACCGTCGGCATCGATACAGGCCGGCCAGTCTATACCAGGCAACAGTGGTTTTCTACAGCCTAATGGCCAGCTTACCCCCAACATCCAGGCCTACGCCCAGGAAGTCGCTCGTGTGCGCGGCATACCTTTGGATCACGTAGAAACATTATTGAAACAGGCCCAGTACAACGCGACAGCGGCCAAGCTCATGACGCCATCCAAAACCCGCATACGCCGAAGCTGGGTGACTTATCGCAATCGCTTTGTGGAACCCATACGCATCAATGCCGGCACGGAATTCTGGACAGCAAACAAAGCCATGCTGGATCAAACGGCAAGCAGCTATGGCGTGCCACCATCGATTATCGTGGCCATCATTGGCGTTGAAACCATATACGGCAGAATCACCGGTAATTTCCGGGTACTCGATGCATTGGCCACGCTGGGTTTCCGCCATCCCGACACACGCAGGCCTGAACGCAGCCAGTTGTTTCGCGACCAGCTCGCCGACCTGATGGAACTGGACTATCAAAACAAACTCGATGCCAGCCAGGTTCAAGGTTCGTTCGCAGGTGCCATGGGATTGCCGCAATTCATGCCCGGCAGCCTGATGCGCTACGCAGCCGACGGCGATAACGATGGCCGTATCGATTTGCTATACAGTGTCGACGACGCCATTGTGTCGGTAGCTCGCTTCCTGCGCCTGCACGGCTGGGTACCCGGTCTGCCGGTATTTGCCCCCGCAACCTTGCCGCAAGACCCGCAGGCACTGGTGGCGGGCGGCCTGTTTCCCACACTGGATTGGGCTCAGCTGCAGCACCAGGGTGCCCAGCTACGCCCGATGCAGGGCAATACCGGCGCAAATTCCGCCACCGACACAAGCCAGGAGTGGATGCAGCACAAGCTGGGTATTGTCGACTTGCTGGACGAGCCCCGAAACCTGGCTGAATACCGGGTGGGCACGCCCAACTTCTTTGCCATCACCCACTATAACCGCAGCTATTTCTATGCCACGTCGGTAGCCGACCTGGCTCAGGCACTGGCCGACCACATGGGGTATGGCTGGCCTAATTGAACACACCCGTGGACAAATAGCGGTCGCCCCGGTCGCACACTATGAAGACTATAGTGGCATTGCTGACTTGCGCGGCAATACGGGTGGCTGCAACCAGCGCGCCGGCCGACGAAATGCCACCAAAAATACCTTCTTCAGCTGCGAGCCTGCGGGCCATGGTTTCAGCTTCGGTCTGGGAAATAAGTTCGAACTGATCGACCTGTTCGGGATGGTATATGGATGGCTGGTAGGCTTCCGGCCATTTGCGTATGCCCGGAATTTGCGAGCCCTCGGCCGGTTGCGCACCCACAATTTGTATGGCTGAATTTTGCGAGCGCAGATATTTGCCTACACCCATGATGGTTCCCGTTGTGCCCATGGCACTAACGAAATGCGTGATTTGTCCGTTGGTTTGCTGCCAGAGTTCAGGGCCGGTGGTTTCCATGTGAGCCAGGGGATTATCGGTATTGGCGAACTGATCCAGCACCTTGCCCTTACCTTCGGCCTGCATCTTGTCGGCCAGGTCGCGCGCATACTCCATGCCACCCTGATTGGCCGGCGTAAGAATAAGCTGGGCACCGTATGCGGTCATGGAAGCACGCCTTTCAACTGAAAGATTATCGGGCATGATCAAAATCATTTTGTACCCGCGTATAGCGGCTGTCATGGCCAGCGCAATGCCAGTGTTGCCGCTGGTGGCCTCGATAAGCGTATCGCCCGGCTTGATATCGCCGCGAGCTTCGGCCTGCCTGATCATGGAACTGGCAGCCCGATCTTTGACGGAGCCGGCCGGATTGTTACCTTCGAGCTTGGCCAATATGATATTGCCACGCTGCTCGGATTCCGTGCCGGGTATACGCTGCAGCCGAACCAGCGGTGTTGCACCAATGGTGTCTTCAATAGTTGGGTATTTTTTCATGCAGAAATCATACACCCAACAACCTGACAAAAACACCACAGCCGGCTCGGCTTGGCCGCAATTACTTGGGCTTGGGACTGGCAGCCGGCGAACGTTGACTGGCGGACGCGGCTGGGCCCGCGGCGGTCAGGCCGGCAGCTTGCAAGGACGCCGCCTTTTTGGGGCCTATGCCCTTGACCCGATCGGACAAGTCTTCCAGTGATTCATAGCGGCCACCGCGTGAACGCTCTTCGATGATAATTTGTGCGGTTTTCGGCCCTATGCCGCGTACGCCGCGCAATTGTTCTTGCGTAGCTGTGTTGACATCAAGAGCTTGCGCCACGCCCGGCAGCATCAACCCGGTAAGCACACCTAACGTAAGCCCAAGCAAGGCACGCCTTCTTCGGCGGCGTGTAGCCACTGCCGCGCCATTAAAACGGGAACAAACGGTTTCAGCCTGTGGCCGTGCCACAGTGGATTCAGTAAACGGATTCATGAGCAGCCCCAAGTGTGTGAACAAAAGCGCTTGCCGCTGGCGGGACGGGTGCCCACAAGCGGGTTTGCTACTTGAAGTCATGATCGCCGCAACACGCCTGTGCCGATAGACACTCGACGGCAATTAATCCATGCGTACAGCTACCAAAGGGCCCGAATGACGCGCACGGTGGCGCGCCGCTTCTATTTAAAGACGGCCTTGCTCGAGCAGGTATTTGACGTAATGCCCCACGCCTTGCTGCACATCACGAAATGGCTGATCGTAGCCGGCTGCCCGCAATTGAGTCAGATCGGCCTGAGTATGACTTTGGTATCGACCTTTCAGATCGTCTGGAAACTCAATGTAGCGGATCAAACCTTGCTCGACCAATTCAGGCAAGGGCAGTACCGGCTTGCCCTTACTGGTGCGTAGCGTGTTCACAACCGTGCTGGCCACGTCATTGAAAGGCTGTGCACGGCCTGTGCCGCAATTGAAGATACCGCTGGTTTCTGGATGATCCAGAAAATGCAGATTTACATTGACGACATCGTCGATATGCACAAAATCGCGCAGTTGCCCGCCATCGACATAGCCATCCCAGCCGCCAAACAGACGCACATGCCCTTCTGCCTGGAACTGATTCATGTTGTGGAATGCCACCGAGGCCATACGGCCCTTATGTTGCTCGTTGGGGCCGTAAACATTGAAATAACGTAGACCCACTGCAGGTGCCTTCAAGGAAGACAGATGGCGTCGCAAAACCTGATCAAAAAGATACTTGGAATAGCCGTAAACATTCAACGGTGATTCGTACTCCAGACCTTCGGCATAGACAGGCCCCGCGCCATACACCGCAGCCGAAGAAGCGTAGATGAAAGGTATTTTTTGAGCCTGGCAAAACTGAAATAGCTCGAGCGTGACACGATAGTTGTTATCGAGCATGTAATGCCCGTTACGCTCTGTGGTGTCGGAACAGGCACCCTGATGAAAGATAGCCTCGATGTTGCCCAATTGCCCTTGCGCAACACGCTGGCGGAAATCATCCTTGTGCATGTAGTCGGCAATATTTGCGTTGACCAGATTCAGGAATTTATCGCCTTCAGTCAGATCATCGACCACCAGAATGTCGGTATGACCGCGTTGATTCAGGCCGCGCACAATGTTGCTGCCAATAAAGCCAGCGCCTCCGGTTACGATAATCATGATAGTTCTCCTGCAGTGACAACAGAGGTGCCCAATTTTCCGACCACCAACCCCCCGGCCCGATTGGCCCATAGAACCGCCTCAAACCAACTCAGGCCTGCTGCCCTGGTAACGGCCAGGGCGGCCAAAACGGTATCACCTGCGCCGGAAACATCGAATACCTCGTGCGCGTAAGCATCGGTATGCTGACGGCCTTCGTCAGAGAACAAGGTCATGCCTTGTTCCGATCGGGTCACCAGCAGCGCTTCCAGCCCCAGTTCCTGGCGCAGGGCCTGGGCCTGCTGTTCGAGTTCGTCTTCGCTGTGCCAGCGGCCCACGGCTTCTTGCATCTCAAGGCGATTGGGCGTGATGATGCTCGCACCGTGATAGCGCTGATACTTGTGTCCTTTTGGGTCGACCAGCACAGGCACCCCAGCCTCTTGCGCCGCGCTGATCAGGATTTCGACCTGCGACAACACACCTTTGGCATAGTCCGACAGCACCAGCATGTCGTGCTGGGCAATCAGCTGCCTGGCCTGTGCTTCGAGCTTGGCAAGCGACTGCGGTCCGGGACCCTCTTCGAAGTCTACGCGCAGCAGCTGCTGCTGGCGTCCCATGACCCTCATTTTCAAGGTGGTGGGCGCTGCGGCATCGGCCACCAGGCATGAATTGATGCCCGCGTCGCGAGCCAGGTCGCGTACCTTGCCGCCGGCTTCGTCGCTGCCGACTATACCCAGCAAGCTAGCCTGCGCACCCAGCGCAACGATATTACGCGCCACGTTGGCCGCGCCACCCAGACGGTCTTCGCGCTTGGCAACCCGCACGACCGGAACCGGCGCCTCGGGGGAAATACGATCGACCTCACCAAACCAATAGCGATCCAACATGATATCGCCCACCACCAATACTTTGACGCGGCTGACCGCCTCTGCCGGGAACGGCATCATTTAATTTCCTCCAGACGTCGGGGAGCATAGGTCTCCCACGAGTTGCACCCAGGACACTGCCAGTAAAAATGCCTTGCCTCGAAGCCACATACACGGCAGGCATAGCGATCCAGCCGTTGAGTATGCTTGTGTATGAGCGAGCGCAACAGGCTCAAGTCGGTACCTGGAACGCTATCGGATCGAACACCGGCTGTGGACGCTGCGGTGTCGGCCGAGGCATCGGGAGCCTTGGCGCTATCGTAAACAGCGAGCTCGGCCTCCAGTAAGCGATCCAGTCCCAGCAGCGAAGGATGTGCCCGCAAGGCCTCGCGCGCAAAGGCCCATGCAGGTTCGTAGCCTTGTTGTGCCCGCAATTCGCGAAACACGACATTGAAGGTGTCAAGCGAAGGATGGCGCATATAGTGTGAATGCAAGGTCTGCAAGCCCTCTTTTTGCTGCCCGACACGCCTGTAACTTTCAAGCAGATCGGAGGCCACGAGCCCCGCATACTCGGGGGCAATAGTCAGGACCGATTCCAGATAGGCGCGTTCACGTTCGGGCTGATCGCTGACTCGGGCCAGATGCGCGCGCAACATGGCTATACGCGCTTCGGAAGCCTGCCCCTTGCTTTGGCCGCGCAAAGCGTTCGCAGCATGATCGGCAGCATCCAGGGCCGCGTCGGCAGCAGCCAGATCGGGGGTTTTACCTGTCAGTGCATTAACGGCCCTTTCGCACTGATAGTGCACCAACTGCGGCACAGGCTCATCGACCAGGGCGCGCAGGCGCTTGACCGCCTCGATGGCGCGCGGCCAATCGTGCTCGGATTCATAGATGCGTATCAGGGCGCGCACCGCCGGCACCGCAAACCGCGTGTCCAGCACTTGCTCGAAGGCTTGCTCGGCGCGATCCAGCATGCCCGCCTTCAAAAAGTCCTGAGCCAGTTCATGCTGGGCGTTCTCACGATCTACCTGGGGCAGATCGGCCCGCGAGAGCAGGCTTTGATGCACGCGTATGGCCCGCTCCATTTCTCCGCGCCGACGGAACAGGCTGCCTAACGCAAAGTGCAGTTCAGTGGTTTCGGGATCAAGCTTGGCCACCTCGACAAAGGCATCAATGGCGCGATCCGGCTCTTCATTCAATAAAAAATTAAGCCCCTTGAAATACGAATTGGGCAACGAGCGCGTTTCAGACAGCATTTGCCGAATGTCAACGCGCGCTGCGATCCAGCCCAGCGCGAAAAAAAGGGGCACGACGATGAGCCACCAGGGTTCAAAATCCACTTGTTCAACCTCGGGGCAAGTTACAGGGGAGCCAGTGGCGCGACAGTTTCCGGCGCGGTGCTGGCGGGCGGCACACTGACCTGGACGCTTTTGCTTTCGAGCTTGGCCAGATCACGACGCAGACGGGCGGCTTCACGCCGCTTGCGCATGATGGCCGGCGCTGCCAGCAAAAGCCCGAAGACCGCGCCCAGCACGAAGACAACCAGCATGACCACAATCAAAGGCACGCCAGTAATGACATGGTCGGCAAAAAAGCGAATGTCGACCGGCCCTGTGTTCTTCAGTGCGAACATCAGCACCACAACAAAAACCACCAGCCTGAGTATCCAAACCAGATAGCGCATAAGGAGTTCTCCAATATTCCGGGAATTTGACAATTGTAAGGGGAATCGCCCACTCTGCCCCAGGAGTCGGCCAAAAAAGAAAGCAGATCTCCGTGAAGGTAGATCTGCTTTCTTAAAGCATGGCCCCGTGACAGGCCAAAAGACGAAACAACTTAACCGTGCATGATGCGCTTGTTCAATTGGCCCAGCGTGAATATAGACTCGTCGGCAGTCGACTCAGCCTCTTGTGCATAGACCGAATCGACGCGTTCGCGCAACTCTTTGCCTGGTTTGAAGTGCGGCACCTGTTTGCCTGGAACCTGCACTTTTTCACCTGACTTCGGGTTGCGACCTATGCGCGGCGCCCGCTCGGACAAGGAAAAACTTCCAAATCCACGGATCTCGATGCGCTGACCCGAGGCCAGGGCCTGGGTCATGGCATCAAGAACCGTTTTGACGGCGTAATCAGTATCACGCGCCGCCAATTGCGGGTAACGGCCAGCAAGAATCGCTATCAGTTCCGACTTTGTCACACTGATTAACCGTCGTCGCGCGCCTGGTCAAGCTTGGCCTTAAGCAAAGCGCCCAGATTGGTTGTACCCGAAGAAGCGCTGGCGTCGGACATACGTTGAATGGTGTCAGCCGTTTCAGCGTTGTCGCGTGCCTTGATCGACAACTGAATCGAACGCGTTTTGCGATCGATGTTGATGATCATGGTTTCGACATTGTCGCCCACGTTCATGACGGTGCTGGCGTCTTCCACGCGGCCGGCCGAGATTTCGGAAGCGCGCAGGTAGCCTTCAACGTCAACCGACAGGGTGACAACAACGCCGCGAGCCTCAACCGACTTGACCACGCCAGGAACAACTGCACCCTTGTCGTAGGTTGCAACGAAGTTGTTGAAGGGGTCGCCTTCAAGCTGTTTGATACCCAGCGAGATGCGTTCCTTGTCGGTGTCGATACCCAGAACCACGGCGTCGAGCTCGTCGCCCTTCTTGAAGTTGCGTACCGCTTCTTCACCGGTTTCAGTCCAGGACAGATCGGACAGGTGAACCAGGCCATCGATACCACCAGGCAGACCGACGAACACGCCAAAGTCAGTGATGGATTTGATGGCGCCGCGAACCTTGTCGCCACGCTTGAAGTTGATTGAGAACTCTTCCCAAGGATTGGCACGGCACTGCTTCATGCCCAGCGAGATACGGCGACGGTCTTCGTCGATTTCGAGAACCATGACTTCGACTTCTTCGCCCAAGGTAACAACCTTGCGCGGATCGACGTTCTTGTTGGTCCAGTCCATTTCGGAGACGTGCACCAGGCCTTCGATGCCGGCTTCGACTTCGACAAATGCACCGTAGTCGGTAAGGTTGGTAACCTTGCCGAACAGGCGTGTGCTTTGTGGGTAGCGGCGAGCCAGACCCACCCATGGATCTTCGCCCAATTGCTTGACGCCCAGCGAGACACGGCTCTTTTCCTGGTCGAACTTAAGCACTTTGGCTTCGACTTCCTGACCGACTTGCAGTACTTCGGAAGGGTGACGGACACGGCGCCATGCCATATCGGTGATGTGCAGCAGACCATCGATACCGCCCAGGTCGACGAACGCGCCGTAGTCGGTGATGTTCTTGACCACACCCTTGACCACAGCACCTTCGCTGAGGGTTTCGAGCAGCTTCTCGCGCTCTTCGCCCATGCTGGCTTCAAGGACTGCACGACGCGACAGCACAACGTTGTTGCGCTTGCGATCGAGCTTGATGACCTTGAATTCCATGGTCTTGCCCTCGTAGGGCGTGGTGTCTTTGACGGGGCGCAGGTCTACCAGCGAACCGGGCAGGAAAGCACGGATACCGTTGGTCATGACGGTAAGGCCGCCCTTGACTTTACCGGTGATGGTGCCGTTTACCATTTCGCCCGATTCCAGAGCTTGCTCCAGTTGCAGCCAGGCCGACAGACGCTTGGCACGGTCGCGCGACAGGATAGTGTCGCCGTAGCCGTTTTCGAGCGAATCGATGGCAACCGATACGAAATCGCCAGGTTCGACTTCGAGCTCGCCTTGGTCGTTCAGGAATTCTTCGAGGGGAATCAGCGCTTCGGACTTAAGGCCGGCATTGACGACAACAAAGTTGTGGTCGATACGGACGACTTCTGCGGAGATGACCTCACCAGACCTCATGTCTTGGTTTTTGATGCTTTCGGCAAACAGGTCGGCAAAGCTTTCGCCGCCAGTGGCAGCAGGGGTGGAAATGGTGGACATTAAATGGAATCCAAAAGCCATGAATGGCTGTTAAAAACACACCAAGGCAGAAAAAGTGCCCCAGTGGAGTAAAAAATAAATTCGGATGCAGCCAGCACGCATAAGGCACAATCGCCCGCCGTCATGCACTACACCGAAACCCGAGCCCCTGATAACAGAAGCTACTTGCACAGCAAACTACTTATTTTTGCAGGCATTCGACCAAAAATCGAGTACCTGCCTGACCGTTTCATCAATACTTAACTGCGATGAATCAATCGTTTTGGCATCATGCGCCGCAATAAGTGGCGCATTGGCCCGACTACAATCGCGCGCATCGCGCGCACGCATGTCGTCCAATAAGCCCGTAAGGTTAGCAGAAAATCCCTTTTCCTTCAACTGCTTACAACGCCTTTCCGCCCGCGCCTGCACATCGGCGATCAAAAATATCTTCAAAGGCGCATCGGGAAACACCACCGTGCCCATATCCCGGCCATCGGCAACCAGGCCGGGGGCGATACGAAATGCTCTTTGCCTGTCCAGCAAAGCCTGCCGCACAAGTGCGTAGGCAGCCACTTTCGACGCCAGATTACCCACGCTTTCCTGCCGAATCAGGCTGGCCACATCGGTACCTGCCAGCAATATCTGGTCGGCCTGAAAAGCCACGTCCAGTTGCAAGGCAACCTGAGCGACTGCCTTTTCGTCAGACGCATCAACACCCTGTTGCTGCACAGCCAGGGCTGTCAGGCGGTACAAGGCTCCACTATCGAGCGTTTGCCAACCCAGGTGCAGGGCAACGCGGTGCGCGATGGTGCCCTTGCCCGACGCCGTGGGGCCATCGATGGTAATTACCGGTACACGGGTTGAATGCACACTCATGCCTGGACCAAATCCTTGAACACCGAAAAATAGCCTGGAAACGTCTTGCCCACACAGTCGGGGTCAAGAATCGTGACAGGCATGGCACCAAAAGCAGCAAGAGAAAAACACATGGCCATACGGTGATCGTCGTAGGTTTTGATGGTGGCTGCCTTCCACTCGGATGACTCAACGGGATAGACCCGCAGCCAGTCCGGCCCCGACTCAACCCGGGCACCCAGCTTTTCAAGCTCGGCATGCATGGCGTCGATACGGTCGGTTTCCTTGACCCGCCAGCTGGCGATATTACGCAAGGTGCAAGGACCATCGGCATATAAAGCCATGGCTGCGGCGGTCATGGCGGCATCGGGAATCAGGTTGAAGTCGCGATCAAACGCCTTCAGGCGCCCGCCTTCTGCCACCTTCACGCCGCTGACCACGACGGAATCGGCATCACGCACCACGGTGGCGCCCATGTTTTCGACCACGTCGGCAAACGCCATATCGCCTTGTATGCTGTCTGCACCCGCCCCATGAATGTGCACCGGACCGCCACCGATGGCGCCCAGTGCCATGAAGTACGAAGCTGTCGAGGCATCGCCTTCGATCAGAATCTTGCCTGGTGCACGATAGCGCGCAGCAGCAGGAATGGTGAAACGCTGCCAGCCTTCCCGCTTTACAACGACGCCAAACCTGGCCATCAGGTTCAATGTGATGAGGATGTAGGGCTTGGAAATCAGTTCGCCATCCACCTCGATGACCAGATCGCTGGCCTGCTGCGCGGTATGAATCGGCGCGGCCATCAGCAGTGCAGTCAGAAACTGACTGGACACCGAGCCCTTGATTCTGATCGGCTTATCCGTATGGATGAGACCCTTGCCTAGCGTGAGTGGCGGGTAGCCGGGCGTACCCGTGTAGCGGATGTCTGCACCTAGCGCGACCAGGGCATCGACCAGGTCGCCGATGGGACGCTCATGCATGCGTGGCACCCCCGAAAGGCGGTAGTCGCCGCCCATCAGTGCCAGGGCGGCGGTCAGGGGCCGAAAGGCCGTACCGGCATTGCCAAGAAACAAATCGGCCTGCCTGACGGGAAAAATGCCGACTCCATGGATCTGCGCACGACCCGTCGTCGCATCCGCACTTAGCTGCACACCCAGCTTGCGCAAGGCATCAAGCATGACGCGCGTATCGTCGGAATCGAGCAGGCCTTCCAGTTCGGTCACACCTTCGGCCAGCGCGGCAAGCAGCAGCACGCGGTTGGATATGCTTTTGGAACCCGGCAGCTTGAACTGCCCCGAGGCAGTCCGCACCGGCGGTAAACATAGACTGGATGAATCTTTCATGACAAACCGCTCCTGCTGCCCCAAAATCTGCGCGCCAAGGCTGCGCGCTCCAGAAAATCCTGCAACTCCTGACCATCTCCGCCTTGCAGGGCGAGTTCGGCGCGTTCCAGCGCCGCCTTGACCTCTTGCAACTCGGCCAGAATGGCCGGACGATTGGTCAGGAAAATATCGCGCCATACCTCGGGCGACCCGGCGGCAATGCGCGTGAAATCCCTGAAACCGCTACCGGCCAGTGTCATGCGCAAGTCGGAGTCTTGTGCCGTGGCAACCTGCCACATGAAAACCGAAGACAAAAAATGCGGCACATGACTGACGGACGCCAAAGCGGCATCATGTGCCTCGGGCTCCATGGAAATCACCCGTGCACCACAACGCTCCCAGATCCGCGTCAGCGCGACTTTGTCCGCCGCCTTGTTTTCCTCTAAAGGCGTCAGCACCACATTGCGGTGCCTGTACAGCTGCGGATCAGCGGCTTCCGGGCCGGTTTTTTCGGCACCCGCAATGGGATGGCCCGGAATAAACTGACCTATGCTTTGACCTAAGGCCTCGCGTGCAGCGGCGACCACATTGACTTTGGTGCTGCCCGCATCGGTAATCAGGGTCGAGGGACGCAAGCTGGCCTTCAGGGCGCCCAGGGCCGTGGCAATCGCTCCAACCGGGGTAGCCAGAAAAATAAGATCAGCCTCTTGCCCGGCACGCTCCAGGCTGACCGCCTCGTCAATAATGCCCAGCGTGCGAGCCGTGGCCAGCGAGGCCGCATTGCGGCCCACGCCCAGCACCTTGCCGACCGCGCCTGACGCACGCAAGGCCGCGGCAAACGACCCGCCTATCAGCCCCACACCCACGACGGCCAGCACCGGCACCAGCGGCCGGGTCGGCTCGGCAGTGGAATGAGCCGACGTCATGGGGCGTCAAGTATTTCTGTGAGCGCCGCAAGAAAACGGGTGTTCTCTTCGGGCAGGCCGATAGAGACACGCAGCCATTCCGGCAAGCCATCGCCTGCCACAGGGCGCACGATCACGCCGCGCTTGAGCAGCTCCAGATTGATGCGCGCGGCATCACCCACGCGCATCAATACGAAATTGCCAAAGCTGGGCACGAACTCCAGGCCCAGGCGGGTGCATCCCTGCACCAGGGCCTGTTTGCCGCGCCTGTTCAGTTCATAAGACTGCTGCAGGAATTGCGCATCGCCCAAGGCCGCAATGGCTGCGGCCTGCGCCAGACTGTTTACATTGAAGGGTTGCCGAACGCGGTTGAGCAAATCGGTCAGCCGAGGCTGCGCCATGGCAAATCCCACCCGCAGACCGGCCAGGCCATACGCCTTGGAGAACGTGCGCGAAACAATCAGGTTGGAATACTGCTCGACCCAGCGTGCGCTATCAACGCGCAGCTCTGGATCAAGATATTCGTTATAGGCTTCGTCGAGCAGCACTGTCACCCGGTTGCCGTGGCGTTCATGCACACGCGCCAAAAAAGCGGCCATATCAGCGGCAAGCAGGAAGGTACCCGTGGGATTATTGGGATTGGCAATGAAAACAAGACGCGTGTCGAGGTCGATAGCGTCAAACATGGCGTCCAGATCGTGACCGTAATCACGCGCGGGCACCATGATGTGTCGCGCTCCACGAGCCTGGGTAGCCAACTTGTAGACCGTAAAGGCATGCTGCGCATAAACACTGGCAGAGCCTGGCGACAATAAGGCCAGCGACGCCAATTCCAGCAAATCGTTGGAACCGTTACCCAGCGTGATCCACTCGGCGGGCACATGATAATGCGCGGCCAGCGCCGCTTTCAGCTCGAAGCCATTGGGATCGGGATAGCGCCCCAGCCCCGTGATAGCCGCAGTCATGGCGCGCTGCGCCGATGCAGGCAGACCCAAGGGATTTTCATTGGAGGCCAGCTTTACGATCGCGGTGGGATCCAGCTTGAATTCACGCGCCAGCTCTTCGATGGGTTTGCCCGCCTGATACGGTGCAATGGCCCGAATATAGTCAGGCACGACATCCGCCAAGGGGGCGGCTTTTAGCTCTTGAGTAGTCATACGTTCCTATTGCCGGGGATAAGAACCCAGCACCTTGAAGAAAGCCACCTGTTTCTTCAGGTCGGCCAAAGCCTGTGCAACTCCTGGCTCGTTACGATGACCCAGCAGATCCACATAGAAATAATATTCCCACTGCCCGGTACGCGCCGGGCGCGATTCCAGCCGCGACATGGAAACACCATTGGTGGCCAGCGGTGCAAGCATGTCGTAGACCGCGCCAGAACGGTTGGGAACAGCAAGAATTATGCTGGTCTTGTCGCTATCGCTAGGCAGGGTTTCTATGGCGCCAACGGCAAGGAAACGGGTCTGATTCTGCGGATCGTCTTGTATGCCCGCTGCCACCACCTGCAGATTCCAGGCCAGTGCCGCCACATCGCCCGCAATCGCGGCCACGGTGGGGTCTTGCGAGGCAAGACGGGCCGCTTCGCCGTTGCTGGATGCCGCATCGCGAATCAGCTTGGGATAGTGTTGAGTCAGCCAGGCCTGGCACTGGGCCAGTGCCTGCGGATGCGCCATGACGCGCGTCACGCCATCAAGCGTGCCCGACTGCGTCATGAGATTGTGATGTATCTTGATGGAACGCTCGCCCAGCACCCGTAAAGGTGAACTCAAAAGCAAGTCCAGCGTGCGGTTCACGGCCCCTTCCGTAGAGTTTTCTACGGGCACCATGCCAACATCGGCCTGACCGGCTTCGACAGCCCGGAAAACCTCGTCGAAGGAATCACAGAGCACGCGATTGACCGCATGGCCAAAATGCTCGAGCGACGCCTGCTCCGAAAACGATCCCTGCGGCCCCAGATAGGCCACGGTCAACACGCTCTCGAGCCCGCGACAGGTCGAGATGATTTGTGTCCAGACGGCATCTATGGCCTGCTCGGTGAACGGCCCCTTGTTCAGACCCTGCAAGCGACGGATCACCATCGCTTCGCGTTCGGGCTTGAGTACTGGACCATCCACATCGAATTCTTCTTTGACTTTTCCTACCTCTTGGGCGGTCCTGGCCCTTTGGTTAAGCAAGTCAAGAATCTGCTCGTCTAGCGCATCAATGCGCTCGCGCAGCGGCAATAAGCGGGCTTGCAAAGAATTATCCATGGCGGCGTTCGAAATCCTGCATGTATGAAATAAGAGCCTGCACCGCTTCCATCGGCACGGCGTTATAAATGGACGCGCGCATGCCACCTACGCTTTTATGGCCTTTCAATTGCAGCAGGCCGGCTTGTTCGGCCTGCGCAAGGAATTCGGCATTAAGCGATTCGTCATGCAGAAAAAAAGGAGCATTCATGCGCGAGCGCGATGCGGGATGCACCGGACTGAGGTAAAAATCAGAAGCATCCAGGTAATCGTACAAGGCTTGTGCCTTGGCGATATTGGCTGCTTCAATAGCCGCCACACCGCCCTGCTGCTTAAGCCACTTGAACACCAGGCCAGCCATATAGATGGCATAGGTGGGCGGTGTATTGAACATGGAACCGGACGCCGCCACGTTGGCGTAATCGAATGCGGAAGGACAGGCCGCCAGCGCATGGCCTATCAGGTCTTTGCGCATGATGACCATGGTTACGCCTGCAGGCCCCGCATTTTTCTGAGCCCCGGCATACACCATGGCTGCTTTCGAAAAATCAATCGGGCGCGACAGGAAATGCGAAGAAGCATCAACAACCAGCGGCACATTGCCGGCACCCAGCGCAGCCATGTCGGGCAAGACGCCCAATTCCAGGCCGCCTATGGTTTCGTTCGAGCACAGGTGCAAATAAGCGGCATCAGGGCGTACCTTCCAGCTCTGCGCCGGCGGATACCAAGTCCAGGACGCCTGACTGACGCCAGCTATGACCGTATCGGTACCGCTGCTGGCCGCTACAGCAATATCACCATATCGCTGGGCTTCTTTATGCGACTTGGTCGACCAAATGCCGGTCAGGACGTAATCCGCCTTGTTCAAGCCATTACGCCCGAGCAAGTTCATGGGCACAATGGCGTTCTGGGCGGTTGCCCCGCCCTGCATGAACAAGACTTCGTAGTCGTCTGGCACAGCCAGCAACTCGCGCAGATCGGCTTCAGCCTCGTCGCGTATGCGGGTGAACTGCTTACCGCGATGGCTCATCTCCATCACGGACATGCCGCAGCCCTGCCAATCGACCATATCGGCAGCTGCTTGTTGCAGCACTTCCAGCGGCAGGGCCGACGGGCCTGCCGAAAAATTCCACGGGCGCATCAGGATTCCTCGTCAGTATTGCCGTCGGTATTACCGTCAGTATTGCCATCGTCCAGCACATCTACTTCGATCTCGTCGTCGGCATCGCTTTCGACCACGCGGCGCACGCCCGAAAGCATGCTGTTGTCGTCAACGCTGATCAAGGTGACCCCTTGCGTTGCACGGCCCATTTCACGGATCTCGGACACGCGTGTGCGAACCAATACCCCCCCTGTCGTGATCAGCATGATCTCGTCGGATGGCCGCACCAATACTGCGCCCACGACCTTGCCATTACGCGCCGAAGTCTGGATGGCGATCATCCCCTTGGTGCCGCGTCCGTGGCGTGTGTATTCCATGATGGACGTACGCTTGCCAAAGCCGTTTTCGGTGGCGGTCAGGACGCTTTGCGTTTCATCGCCCGCCACCAGCATGGCAATGACCGTTTGGCCTTCTTCCAGCATCATGCCACGCACACCGCGAGCGGTACGCCCCATGGGCCGGACATCGTTTTCGTCGAAACGCACCGCCTTGCCGGCATCGGAGAAGAGCATGACGTCGTGTACGCCATCGGTCAGGTCGGCACCGATCAGATAATCGTTGTCGTCGAGCGCGACGGCAATAATGCCGGCCTTGCGTGGATTGGAGAAATCGGACAGCGGTGTTTTCTTGACCGTGCCGCGCGAAGTTGCCATGAATACAAAATGATCATCGCTGAACTCCTTGACGGGCAACACCACGGTGATTTTCTCGTCGTCGATCAGCGGGAACATATTCACAATGGGTCGGCCACGCGAATTGCGCGAACCTTGCGGCACTTCCCAAACCTTCAGCCAATAAACTCGGCCGCGATCGGAGAAGCACAGCAGATAGTCGTGCGTATTGGCGATGAACAGCTGATCTACCCAGTCGTTTTCCTTCATGGCGGTGGCCTGCTTGCCACGCCCGCCGCGCTTCTGCGACCGATATTCGGACAAAGGCTGGCTCTTGATATAGCCTGTTTGGGAAAGCGTCACCACCATGTCCATGGGGGTGATAAGGTCTTCGGTGTCGAGCTCGGTGGCGTTATGCTCGATCTCGGAGCGGCGGGTATCTTTGGCGCCCGTAGAGAACTCGGCCTTGATGGCCAGCAACTCATCGCTGATGATGGCTGTAATACGCTCGGGACGAGCCAGAATATCAAGCAAATCGGCAATGGTTGCCATGATGTCTTTGTATTCGACAACAATCTTGTCCTGCTCCAGCCCGGTCAGGCGTTGCAGACGCATATTCAGGATTTCCTGAGCCTGCACATCGCTCAGGCGATACTGGCCGTCGTCTTGAAGACCAAAAATTGGCGCCAGGCTATCGGGCCGGTAAGCTGCACGCCCGCCGGGGGTGTCGCCACCATCGGCGCGCGAGAGCATTTCGCGCACCAGCGAAGAATCCCATGAACGTGCCATCAGTTCCTGGCGCGCCACCGGAGGCGTAGGCGCTGCCTTGATAATCGCAATGAAATCATCGATATTGGCCAGCGCGACAGCCAGGCCTTCCAGCACGTGGCCACGCTCGCGGGCCTTGCGCAACTGGAACACCGTGCGGCGCGTAACGACCTCGCGCCGATGGAACAAAAAGTATTCCACAATTTGCTTCAGGTTCAGCAGACGTGGCTGGCCATCGACCAGCGCCACCATATTCATGCCAAAAGTGTCTTGAAGCTGAGTATTCTTGTATAGATTGTTAAGTATGACTTCGGGGACTTCGCCACGCTTGAGCTCAATGACCAGACGCATGCCGTCTTTGTCGGACTCATCGCGAATATCGGAGATGCCTTCAATACGCTTGTCGTTGACCAGGTCAGCGATTTTTTCCTGCAAAGTCTTTTTGTTGACCTGGTAAGGAAGTGCGTCGACGATAATCGACTGCCGGTTGCCCTTTTCCATGTCTTCAAAATGGGTTTTCGCCCGCATGATGACGCGACCACGACCGGTGCGATAGCCTTCACGCACACCCGACATGCCATAGATAATGCCGCCCGTCGGAAAATCGGGGGCGGGAATCAGCTCTATCAGCTCGTCAATCGAGCAGTCGGGATTACGCAGGCAATACAAACAGCCTTCGATGACCTCGGCCAGATTGTGCGGCGGAATATTGGTGGCCATACCCACAGCAATGCCCGAACTGCCGTTGACCAGCAGATTGGGCAAGCGCGATGGCAACAGCAGCGGCTCGTGCTCGCTGCCGTCATAGTTGGGGCCAAAGTCGACGGTTTCCTGATCAATATCGGCCAGGAGCTCGTGCGCAATCTTGGACAGGCGAATTTCGGTGTATCGCATGGCTGCCGCGCTATCGCCGTCGACCGAACCAAAGTTGCCCTGTCCGTCGACCAACATATAGCGCAGGGAAAAATCCTGGGCCATGCGCACTATCGTGTCGTAAACGGCGGAGTCACCATGAGGGTGATACTTACCTATTACGTCACCAACGATACGTGCGGACTTCTTATAAGCCCGGTTCCAATCGTTATTCAGTTCGTGCATGGCAAACAGCACGCGCCGATGCACGGGTTTCAGACCGTCTCGAACGTCTGGTAAGGCACGCCCCACGATTACGCTCATGGCATAGTCGAGATAGCTGCGGCGCATTTCCTCTTCCAACGAAATTGGAAGGGTCTCCTTGGCGAAGGAATCCATAGAGTGTCTTAATTAACGTAAAAGCGTGAAATCGAACCGGTAACGGGCGAATAGGAAATTCTAGCACTTCCGTCTGGGGAGCCGGAATGAGAGTCCCAGGGAGAACCTTAGGTTAGGCGCAACCCCTCTCATCAAGCAGTGGCTTTTGCGGAACTCTTCATAAAGCACTTTAAGCTTGGCGTTTCGTTGCAAAAAACCAACAATAATGATGGAGATGGAGTAGAAATGCGCATATCTGGCAGATATGGCCCTTCCGGGCTTAACTAACCCCACAGAAATGCCGTAAGATTCGCCCTAACACGCATCAAACCCAGCGCAGTACTTTGACTAGTCATTGCATTGCTATACTGGCTCCGTTTTCCTGATATGCGGCGGGGGTTCGCTGCGGTCACTTACCAGCATTAAGCTCAACGAGGAGAAATATGAACAAACCCTCCAAAATCGCACTAGCACTCGCCATTGCCGCCACTACGGCTGCTGGCGCGGTATCTGCTCAGACTGTCGATAACTGGCAAAATCCATTTGGCGACGTTTGGATGAACGGCACCAACGAATTGTGCTGGCGCGACAACTTCTGGACACCCGCTACCGGCATCCCCGGCTGCGACGGCGTACCTGTTGCCCAAGCCGAAGCTCCTGTAGTGGCCCCTACCGCCACTAAAGTTGTGCTCAATGCCGACACATTCTTCGACTTCGACAAATCCACGATAAAGCCTGAAGGCCGTCAAGTGCTTGATCAAGTTGCCTCGCAAGCTGGCACGATCAATCTTGAAACCCTGATCGCTACCGGTCATACCGACTCCATCGGTACTGAACAGTACAACCAGGGCTTGTCGCAACGTCGCGCCAACTCGGTTAAAGCTTACTTGGTCAGCAAGGGCGTTGCCACCGACCGTATCTACGTTGAAGGCAAAGGCGAAACGAGCCCTGTTGCATCCAACAGCACTCGCGAAGGCCGCGCACAAAACCGTCGCGTAGAAATCGAAATCGTAGGTACACGCAAGTAATTCACCTGCGTAAATCTACAGCGTTAAAACGCTACAATAAGGGCTCCGCATTGCGGGGCCCTTATTTTTTTTGGACAGCACATGAGCACGACTGCCACCAATAACGCAACGCACACCCAAAATGTAGACCAGGCCGAGATCGAAAAATTCGCCGCCCTGGCCTCGCGATGGTGGGATCCCGAAAGCGAATTCAAGCCTTTGCATGCCATCAACCCGCTGCGCTTGAATTGGATTATCCAGCAGGCAGGTTCGCTGGCCGGAAAATCCGTGCTCGATGTCGGTTGCGGTGGCGGCATCCTGGCCGAAAGCATGGCCCAGGCCGGCGCCCAGGTCACAGGCATAGACCTGGCCCAGCAGTCGCTTACCGTGGCCAAACTGCATGGCCTGGAATCGGGCGTTGCCGTCGACTACCAAACCATCAGCGCCGAAGACATGGCTGCTCAAAGACCTGCCCAGTTCGACATCGTGACCTGCATGGAAATGCTCGAGCATGTGCCAGACCCCGGATCAGTGGTGCAAGCTTGTGCCAGCCTGGTCAAACCTGGCGGACACGTCTTTTTCTCGACACTGAATCGCAACCCCAAGTCATTCCTGTTTGCCATCGTAGGGGCCGAATACTTGTTGCGCATGCTGCCCAAAGGCACCCACAGCTACGAAAACTTCATCAAGCCCAGTGAACTGGCTGCGTCCGCAAGGCAGGCCGGGCTAACCGTAAGCCAGTTGTCGGGCATGGAATACAACCCCGTTACCGACCACTACAAACTCAGCAACGATACATCGGTCAACTATCTGATGGCCACACGCCTCGAAGGGTAATTCATGCAGAAACTGGTTTTGTTCGATTTCGACGGTACGCTGGCCGACACCGCGCCAGACTTGGCGGCAGCCGCCAACAGGCAGCGCGCACGGCGCGGATTGCCACCCCTGCACTATGAAGCCCTCAGGCCGTATGCCTCGCAAGGCGCCAGGGGACTGCTTAAGGCGGCACTCGACATGGCCCCGGATCACCCCGACTACGAAACCTGCCGCCAGCAGTTCCTTGAAGACTACGAACAAGACATGACTACCCTGACTAGGCTGTTTCCAGGCATCCAGGAACTCTTGTCCACGCTCAAGCAGAACAATTACGCCTGGGGCATCGTAACCAACAAAATGGAATACCTGGCCATTCCGCTGGTCGTGCACTTGGGCTTGTACACCGATTGTGCAATTACCGTGGGCGGCGACACCACCGAGCACACCAAACCACACCCCGCCCCACTGCTCCATGCCGCCAAGCAAGCAGGCTTTGATCCCGTCCACTGCATATATGTCGGCGATGACGAGCGCGACATCATTGCCGGCAAGGCCGCAGGCATGGCAACCGTGGTCGCAGCCTATGGCTATTGCGGACAGGAAACCGCCCTGCACGCTTGGCAGGCCGATGGCATTGCCCAGTCTGCACACGAAATCTGGCCCGTCATTCAGCGATGGGCCGACAGACAATAGCCGCAAAGAAGCACTCGGACACTACTCCAGGCATGACACTTGCTCGATAGCCGTCAAGGCCTCACGACAAGGAGTCGCCATGCTACGGAATTTGTTATTCGGAGAAAGTGCCTCCACCAAGATTGCTGCCATCTTCGACACGGAGTCCGCCGCCGCAACAGCAGCAGCAGCCCTGCATGCAGAAACGGGAATACAGGCAGGCCAGTTGCGCCTGATCAAACCCCACGATCAGGGTTATGCCAAGAAACTGGAGCCTGAAATTACAGGGATTGCCCGCACAGCTTTGCGTGCCCATTCAAGTCTGGGCCTAGCGGGGGCAGTGATAGGCTTGGTTGCCTGGGGCCTGGCCTACGTCAGCGGCTTGCCCACTATTACGTCTTCTCCGGTAGCAAGCGCCATCGCCTTCATTTTCCTGGCCGCCATCGCCGGCATGCTGTTGGGCGGATTGATCACGGCACGCCCCGACCATCAAATCGTTATCCAGCGCGTCCATGATGCAAACAAGGCCGGCCAGTGGTCATTGCTGGTTCATCCGCGCAGTTCCAAACAATGCGACGCCGCCATGGACGTTCTGACGCGTCTGGGGCCCGAAATCGTACGCAGCCTCTAGACTTTGCCTAGAGGTCAGCGCGTCATTTTTGCGGCAGCACATAAGCAATCACATCGTCGCCCTTTTTGGTTCCCAGTGATCCATGTCCACCCGCCACCGCCACCACGTATTGTCGGCCGTCCGAACCCGTGTAGGTCATGGGTGTAGCTTGGCCCCCCGCAGGAAGGCGGGCTTTCCATAGTTCGTCGCCGGTGCTGACGTCGTAGGCTCGAAGATAATAGTCCAGCGTGCTCGACAGGAAAGCCACGCCACCTGCCGTCACGATAGGGCCGCCCAGGTTCGGCACACCCATCTTGAACGGCAGCGGAATCGGTGAGCTATCGCGAACCGTGCCATTCTTGTGCATCCACGCAACCTCTCCTGTGGAAAGGTCGGCTCCCGCCACATAACCCCAGGGCGGTGCCTGGCACGGCAGTCCAAGCGCGGACGTAAATGCACTGAGCTGCACGGCGAACGGCGCACCGAAGTTCTCATTCAGGGCCGGCAAGCTGTCTTGCGGGCGCTCATCGCCCTGCACATAGAGTGTGGTGTCATCCTCACGCGGAATCAGCTTGGAAACGAAAGCAAGTTGTGTGGGCGTGACAAAGGCGATCTGGCGTTCGGGATCCACTGCGATGCCGCCCCAATTAAATACACCGAAATTGCCCGGATATACCAGCGTACCCTGGGTGCTGGGCGGCGTGTAGCGCCCCTCGTAGCGCAGCTTGTTGAACTCTATCCTGCAAGCCAGTTGGTCAAACATGGTGGCGCCCCACATCGACGCGCCCGTCAGCGGCTCAGGATCAAACGACAGGACTGACACCGGCTGCGTGGGAGCCGTATGGTCTCCTTGCGCTGCGCCTTGCGGATACGGTTGTTCCGTGACGGGCAAGATGGGCTCACCATTGCGGCGATCCAATACGAATAGCTCTCCTTGCTTGGTCGGCTGCACGAGAGCGGGTATGTTCTGGCCGCCTACCGTCAGGTCGATCAGGCTGGGCTGAGCCGGTACATCGTAATCCCACAGATCATGATGAACCGTCTGGAAATGCCAGCGTACCTGCCCAGTTGCCAAATCCAGCGCGACTACAGCGGATCCGTAAGGGTCTGCCGCTGCGTTACGCTCGCCACCCCACTGATCCGGCGGCTGATTACCCATGGGCACATAGACCATGCCCAAGGCTTCGTCCACGCTGGAAATCGACCAACTATTGGGCACTGACGGTGTATAGGTCTCACCATGACCCAAGGGTTGCGTGCTGTCGGGATTGCCCGGATCCCAATTCCACACCAGCTCCCCGGTGTTGACGT
Source organism: Alcaligenaceae bacterium (assembly GCA_013416405.1). Classification (GTDB taxonomy): domain Bacteria; phylum Pseudomonadota; class Gammaproteobacteria; order Burkholderiales; family Burkholderiaceae_B; genus Pusillimonas_C. The sequence continues at coordinate 68,372 of JACCET010000001.1, read as the reverse complement.
CATAGGCACGAATGACGCCTGAGGGTTCCTCGGTCGACACATTGTCCAGCACTGTGCCGCCAACGATGATCAAGGACTGCGTCACGACAACAGGCGAGGTGGAGTAATAACCACCAGGCTTGGCGAAAGGCATATTGGCCCACAGGTTGATCTGGCCCGAGCCAGCCCCAAAGTTGGTGCACACGGCACCATCATCCGGCTCAAGCGCAATAATGCGTCCGTCTGCGGTTGGCATGAACAACTTGGCGGTGCACTGATCGGTCGTATTCTTACCGTCGGACGCCACCGGCAAATTCAGCTTTTGCAACGAAGCCGCCGCCCCACTTTCCTCGTTCCTGGCAGGCGCTGCGCCAGCCGCAGCATATTCAAGATCCGCAGCTTCTACCGTACCCTGACGCGCCCCAGGGTCGCCCTCGGCCAAGGGCGCCGCCTTGGACGGATCGTAATACGACAGGCCCCGGCAAGTCAGGTGCTGCAACGCCAGATCGTCCCGTATCTGCGGGTCATAGCGCCATATTTCCTCTCCCGTGGTCGCATCCAGCGCAACGACGGATTGATGGGGTGTGCATAGATACAGCCGTTCACCTATCTTCAAGGGCGTGACCTCGAAGGTCGTTTCCACTGGATCACCTTCACGACCGCGCATGTCGCCCGTTTCGTAGTGCCAGGCAACTTCCAGCCCCGAAACGTTTTGTGGAGTAATCTGCTCCAGCGGCGAGTAACGTTGGCCGTGATTGCTGCGGCCATATGCGTGCCATTCCCCGGGCGGTACCTGCAGGGCATCGGCTGCCACCTGCGTACGCGCGGCAGGCAGCTCTCCTTCAATACGATGCGGATCAACGAACCAGGATGCAATTCCTACCGCCAGGAACACGAGCAGCGATGCCATCAGTGGCATGCCGGCCCATCCCGAGACGCCACCCCTCGTGCCAGAGGCCGTACGCCCCCGACGAAGCAGCGGTCTCGTAACCCACGGTGTCAGCATGAACAGCCCGAGCAGAAACAGCACGTCGCCGCGCGCTGCCAGCGGCCACCAGTCCAGCCCCGCCTCCCAGAGCGCCCAGACCACGGTTGCAAGCACGAGTACGGAATAGAGCCATATCGCAGAAACTTCGCGCCGAAACAGCAAAACGGCAGTGAACAGCAAGGCGACACCGGCCAGGACGTAGTACCAGGAACCACCCACAGCAATAAGCCACAGACCGCCAACCGTCAAAATGATGCCGAATAAGGCATTCAGCCACGCCGCCACCAACAGGGCAGTGTTACGTTGTGTGCTTCGCATACGTTCTCCCAGGCACTTATCCGTTCAACGACCACGTCGTCATCCGGGCGAGGGAAGCAAGTCCAATGCCTGGCGCCGGATATTGCGGGCATCAGTACCGGGTTTGCCTTGGCCTGGTCAATTCAGTCTTGCCTGCCCACCACCGCGGTCAAGTCCACCTCGACAAGCATGCCGGGCCAGGCCAGGGCAGAGATCACCAGCAAAGTATGAGCAGGCGGAGGTATATCTTGAAAAGCTTCCCTGCGCGCACGGTGGTATTCGGGCAATGAGCGCGCATCCAGCAAATAAGCAGTGATTTTGACTACATCGGAGAGACTTGCATCGTGCTTGGCAAGAACCTGGGCAGCCTTTTGATAGGCCAACTGCGTCTGGGCGTAGACATCACCGACGTGTTGAATATCACCAGCTTGCTCGCCAAGCGCCTCTGCACCGGCTCTACATCGTAATCGGGGGACGATCAGCATTCATTAAACTTGTTTTTGCGAAGAACGAGCTTAATGGAAGGAATGCCGATGTCCCCAGTAAATTCTATCTTAGGAATCAGAGATTTAGTAGTTCAGCGCGTAGAGCGGCACCGAGACATTCACGTCTGGGCCAGCCCGGCCAAGCGCTTGGCGTGCATCCATTGTCAGCAGGGGTCGGTACGTATTAAAGCGACGCACCAGCGTACGCTCAAGCACACCCGCCAAGGCAACCAGTTGATGGTGCTGCATCTAGCCGTGCCCAAGTACCACTGCTTGGACTGCAATCGTTATTTTCGTCACCGCTTCGCGGGCATCCGGCCACGGCGCCGGGCCACCGAGGCGTATCGCCTGGAGGTGTTCGAGGCGCACGACGGGGGCGTGAGCCAGCGCCAGCTGACGCGCACGCACCGGATCGGCAGCGCCACGGTCGAGCGCTGGTACCAGTCCTTTATCAAGCAGCGGGTCTCGGAGCTGTCGGGTCGAAGTTGTCCGCAGGTTCTAGGCATTGATGAGCACTTCTTTAGCCGCAAGAAGGGCTACGCCACCACGCTGGTTGACCTGAAGCACCACAAGGTGTTCGATGTGGTGCTGGGGCGCTCAGAAGCGAGCCTGCGCAGCTATTTGAAGCGTTTACCAGGGCGTGAGCACGTGCGGGTCATTGTGATGGACCTGTCCGAGACCTATCGGCGCATTGCCCAGGAGTACTTCCCCAATGCCATGATCGTGGCTGACCGCTTCCATGTCGTGCGGCTGGTGAACCAGCACTTTCTGAAGCTATGGCAGCAGCATGATCCTGAGGGGCGCAAGAACCGGGGGCTGCTCAGCCTGATGCGCCGCCATCACTGGAATCTTTCATCAGTGCAAAAAGAACGCCTGCACCAGTACCTGGCCCAGGAGCCCGTACTGCAGGCGCTTTATTTTGCCAAGCAGCAGTTGAATGGGTTTCTGGTCATGAAGAGTTTGAAGGCCAAGCGGGCCAAACAGCTGTTGCCCAAGTTCCTGGCCTTGATTCGTCAGTTTGAGCAAAGCCCAGCCAAGGCGCTGGCCGCGACGTTAACATCGTGGCTCGAGCCTATCGTGCGCATGTGGCGCTTTACCAAATCCAATGGGATCACTGAAGGGTTCCATACAAAGATGGAGATGCTCTCACGCCGAGCGTATGGCTTCAGGAATTTTGAGAATTACCGCATGCGGGTCTTGGCGCAATGCGGTTGGAATGGTGTAATTAACCGGGTTTGATGAATGCCCAGATCCCCCGATAATGGGGTAGAGCCTCTGCACCGATTCCGGACAGGTACAGTGTGGTACCTGGTCCGCGCACCGTCACGACTTCAGCAAATGAATCTCGTGACCATGGAGCCGAAGGGTGAACGTGCTTCTGGAATGTATCAATCATGATCGCCCGCCGAAGTTTGGATTGATAAACAGTATAACGAAGCAAGGAGTCCCGCAACGATCAATAGCTTACTGGCAAGAAAAAACCCGCATATCGTTTAAATATGCGGGTTTTGAAAGGTTTTTTACTACGTTGACTGGTGGAGTCGGGGGGAATTGAACCCCCGTCCGCAAGCCCTCTGCAGGCAGTTCTACATGTTTATTCGGTTCACTTTTAGTTTTAACCTTGGATCATGCCAACCGACAGGCCCTTCCTTGGCGATTCACATTAATTTAAGACCATGCTGAGTGACCCAACATGCTCCGATTCTTTGTAAGTGACGCTGCTGTAGGTTTGACCCTACCTAACCCAAAGACAAATTAGTGCAGCGGCTTACCGCATTAAGCGGCTAAAGCGAAACGCTCGTCGTTGGCGTTTATAGTGTTCCAGTGGATTTACGAGCTTACTGGTGCTCGACATGCCCTGCTCTGTTTCGCGACCCACGTCGAAGCCGGATCGACCCCAGAACCCTATTGTAGCCTAATCGCCATTTTTAAACCATTTTTATGGTGGTAGAATGGCCCCCGGCTGAGTTTGTAGCCATTCTGTAACAATAATCAAGACACATGGCGTGCAGGCCTGATTCCTGGCCCAGAATGTGCAGCGCTGACGGGGTGCGAAGGTGGAGCTCATTTTTCTATAAAAAGCCGGCAGGCTTAGCTTTGGAGTTCCCTCATGCCTCGTGCAGCAAACACACAAAACCCGCTGTTGCAGTTCGTCAGCAATGGCAGTCTTGTCACACAGATCCTGATCGGCCTGGTCGCCGGTATTGTCCTGGCACTGGTGTCGCCTGCGGCGGCCGGTTGGGTCGCAATATTGGGTAACCTGTTTGTCAGCGCGCTCAAGGCCGTAGCGCCCATATTGGTTTTTGTTCTGGTGGCTGCCGCCATTGCCAATCACAAGCATGGTCAACATACCAACATGGGTCCTATCCTGGTTTTATATCTGCTGGGTACGTTCGCCGCTGCCTTGGTGGCCGTGGTGGCCAGCTTCATGTTTCCCTTGACCATACAGCTGAAAGTCGATGCGCAGACGCTCAGCGCCCCGGGTGGCATTGTCGAAGTCTTGGCCACATTGCTCATGAATGTCGTAGACAACCCCGTCAACGCCCTGATCAACGCAAACTATATTGGCATACTCGCCTGGGCCATCGCAACCGGCATAGCAATGCGACACGCACATGGCGCCACCAAGAATGTCATGTCGGACCTGTCCATGGTGCTGTCCTTCATCGTCAAAGTGGTGATCCGTTTTGCGCCTGTCGGGATTTTCGGACTGGTTGCGGCGACCGTAGCGGAAGCTGGCCTGGACGCCTTGTTGGGCTATGCGCATCTGTTGACGGTATTGCTTGGATGCATGCTGTTCGTTGCGTTGGTGATGAACCCACTGATCGTTTTTGCCAAAATCCGCCGCAACCCCTACCCGCTGGTCTTTACCTGCCTGCGTGAAAGCGGCATCACGGCGTTTTTCACACGTAGTTCCGCCGCCAATATCCCGGTGAACATGGAATTGTGCAAACGCCTGGGCCTGCCTGCAGACACCTACTCCGTTTCCATCCCATTGGGCGCCACCATCAATATGGCGGGCGCTGCGGTAACCATTACAGTCTTGACGCTGGCTGCCGTGAACACGCTGGGCATACAGGTAGACGTGTTTACGGCGCTGCTGCTGAGCCTCGTCGCGGCCGTCTGCGCCTGCGGCGCATCAGGTGTTGCCGGCGGCTCCTTGCTGCTGATTCCATTGGCCTGCAGCTTGTTCGGCATTTCCAATGATTTGGCCATGCAGGTAGTGGGCGTCGGCTTCATCATCGGCGTCTTGCAGGACTCTACGGAAACCGCCCTGAATTCGTCGACCGATGTTCTGTTCACGGCTGCAGGTTCCTACGAGCAAATAGCCAGGGAAGCCGAGACCGGCTCCGGGAGAGCTTGAACAGATTACCTACCGATTCAGATCAGTCCGGATCACGACAGACCAAAAAAGGCAGGGCCAGCAATATGCTGGCCCTGCCTTTTTGTACGCCATCGGCAGACTGCCGGTGGTTTAAGGCGGCTGACTCATCCGCCTGGTGATGACATCTGATGCTTAATGATGCCCTGCCTTATGGCCTGCCGCAGCGGCGTCGGGGTCGTGGGCGTGGAAGATCTTTTTATCTTCAGGACCGGTTACCGTCAATATGCCTGACAGGCCTTTTTCCACACGCGACAAGGCATGATCGACCAGGATGTAGTGTCCCGGATAGTCGGTCTTGAGCTCAACCATGGTGGCGCCGCCCGGAGGAACCGAGGTGGTTTGCACGTCGGTCAGCGGTGGACTGGTCAATGAGGCGTGTGTATATACGCGATCAAAGACTTCACCAATGACGTGGAAGCTGGATGTCAGGTTGGGGCCGCCTACACCGAAGAAGATACGGACGGTGTCACCCACGTTGGCTTCCAGTTTGTACCGCTCGGTCAAGGCATTCATGGTACCGTTAAACATCAGGTGCTCGGGATTTTCATCCAGCAGTTTTTCAAGCGAGAACTCCTGGTGTCCCTGTGCGCCGTGCTTTTCCGCAGTATAGAGTTCGCCCTGCATGATGTAGAACTCGCGGTCGACTTCAGGCAGGCCACCTTCTGGTTCAACCAGAATCATGCCATACATGCCGTTGGTGATGTGCTGAGCCACCATGGGGGTTGCGCAGTGGTATACGAACAGTCCCGGATGCTTGGCCGTGAAGGTAAAGCTCTTGGCTTGACCGGGAGCCGCCTGAGTGACGTCGGCACCACCCCCTGGGCCGGTAACGGCATGCAGGTCGATGGAGTGGATATGCGAGGCGTCTGCTGCGTTGGAAAGGTTGATGGTTACGGTATCGCCAACACGCACGCGAATGAACGGACCTGGTACCTTGTTGTTGAAGGTCCAGTATTTGTAGGTGCTGCCACTGGCCAGTTGGCCCACAACCTCGGTGGTTTCCAGGTTGACGGTAACGTGTTCGGGGCCGCGCTTGCCTACGGGAACACCGACCTCGGTGGGATCCTTGGCGATATCAAGTGCTGTGCTTTCGACCTGTTCCTGAGGTTCGCCCACAATCAACTTGCCGAACATGCCTGCCGCCTTGTGACCGGGCAGCGTGCACAGATATTCAAATGTGCCGTTCTTGTCGGCGCGGAACACGATGGAGGTTGCCGCGCCTTTTCCGGTAATGTTGTCGGACTTGGCGCCGAATTGCGGTACAGCAATGTCGTGAATGGCACCGTCGCCATTGATCACGTTAATTTGCACAACCGCATTTTCAGGTACTTGCAAGTCAGGATTGATCTGGCCGTTGATGGCGCCGGCATCGCCCACGAACACCAGCTTGCCATCTGCGATGTTGGTGCGCAGGGTAAAGGTGATGTCGGGCGTATAAGTGACCGTGCCGTGCGGCGCATCGCCGTCGTGGGCCGCAAAAGATGGGGCAACAAGCCCCAGTGATGCCATGAAGGCACATAACATAAGCAATATTCGCATTATTGATTTCCCCTGAAAATTCGCGATTTAGTGCAATCCAGTCTTCACTGTGCCCTGACCTCCCAATACCTTCTTTGATGTAGGTCAAGATAACGTATGCTAGCCCACATTTGGCTGTTTTCCGGGCGGCACCGACCATACATCCAGGTCTTCTGCACAAAAAAGCCAGTCACCCCGTCACAGCGAACACCGGTTCAGCATGGTTTTTATTAGTAATAAAAATGGAACAGTAATTCGCAATTTCCATGGGTTATCAAACAATCGTGGCTAATACATAATGAACACATCAACACATGCAATTAGCAATCAGACCCCTGGAGAACCCATGAAACTGCTGCACGTAGACTCAAGTATTAACGGTGCCAATTCCGTTTCCCGCAAACTTACCCAAGATATTGTGGCCCAATGGGTAGCGGCCGCCCCCGACACAGAGGTCGAGACTCTCGATCTGGCCGTCGATACACCCGCTCATTTTTCACAAAATTCCATGGGCTTTCGCCTGCCTCCATCGAACATGGAATTGACCGAAGCCCAACGCAGCGAAAATGCGTTGTCCGAAGCCCTGGTCAGCCAATTCCTGGCCGCTGACGTCATTGTGGTGGGTGCACCCCTGTACAATTTTTCCATACCTTCACAACTAAAAGCCTGGATAGACCGCCTGGCACAAAGCGGCCGTACTTTCAAATACACCGAATCCGGCGTGGTTGGATTGGCAGCAGGCAAAACCGTCATTGCTGCGCTCAGCCGCGGCGGCATCTATTCCAACAGCGAAGCCGGCCGCGCCATGGAACATCAGGAAACCTATTTGAAAACCGTATTTGGCTTCTTCGGCATCACCGATATACGCGTTGTACGCGCTGAAGGCACTGATATGGGTGCAGACAGCCGAGCTCAGGCTCTGGAAACCGCCAACCGTTGCATCAAGGCAGTAGCCACCACAAGCTTCGAGGCGCAAACCGCCGACGCCGCAGCCTGATTCACGACAGGCTACAATCCAGGCATGTTCTGGTGCCCACCCAATCCCGGGCGGGCACCACAGAACCTCAATGCGCCTGAACAGTGACCTCCCCTCTTCCCTTCTCCAGCCTGCCACTTTCCAAAGCTGTACTCGATAACCTGGAAACCCTGGACTATCAGGCCATGACACCCATACAGGCACAAAGCCTGCCACTCATACTGGAAGGTCGCGACCTGATTGCCCAGGCCAAGACAGGCAGCGGCAAAACCGCTGCGTTCGGTTTAGGTATAGTTCATAAACTCGATGCATCCGCCTATCATATTCAGGCGCTGGTGCTGTGCCCCACTCGCGAACTGAGCGAGCAGGTGGCCAGCGAACTGCGTCGGCTCGCCCGCGCCATCGGCAACATCAAGATCTTGACGCTGTGCGGCGGCACGCCGATACGGCCGCAAACTGAATCCCTGAAGTTTGGGGCGCATGTCATCGTAGGCACACCCGGACGCCTGATGGATCACATTGAGCGTGACACGGTCGATTTCTCGGGGCTGCACACGCTGGTGCTGGACGAAGCCGACCGCATGCTCGACATGGGTTTTTACGACGATGTGAGCAAGGTCGTGAAGGCCTGCGCCGCCCAGCGGCAAACATTGCTGTTTTCCGCAACCTACGCCGAGGACATCCGCAAGGCAAGTGCGCGGTTTCTGCATAAACCCGCCGAAGTCAAGGTTGAATCAGTGCACGATGCCAGCCAGATCGAGCAGCGTTTCTACGAAATCGATGCCGACAAACGCCATAGCGCCGTAGCCCAGTTGCTGGAGCATTTCCGTCCTGAATCAACGCTGGCCTTTTGCAATACCAAAGCGCAGTGCCGTGAACTGGCTCAGCATCTTGAATCGCGCGGTTTCAGCGCGCTAGCGCTGCATGGCGATTTGGAGCAACGCGAGCGTGAAGACGTGCTGATTCAATTTGCCAACCGCAGTTGCTCGGTACTGGTCGCCACCGATGTCGCCGCCCGTGGCCTGGATATCGACGCACTCGATGCCGTCATCAACGTCGAAATCACGCCCGATCCCGAAGTGCATATACATCGCATCGGGCGCACGGGCCGTGGACAGGCCAAGGGTTTGGCATTAAGCCTATGCGCACCCTACGAAATGCGCTGGGCCAATCAGATAGAACAATATCAGGGCCAGGCCATCAGCTGGGTCAACCTGAAATCGCTCAAGCCCGCACCTGGCGGACGTCTGCGCGCACCCATGGTGACCCTGTGCATACACGGCGGCAAGAAAGACAAGCTGCGCCCGGGCGACTTGCTCGGTGCGCTGACCAAAGACGCGGGCTTTGAAGGCGCGCAGATAGGCAAGATCAATATTCTGGAATTCGTCAGCTTCGTCGCGCTAGAGCGCGGCATAGCCAAGCAGGCCTTTGGCAAGCTGAGCACCGGCAACATCAAGGGCCGACGCTTCAAGATGCGCTTCATGGCCGAGGTCTGAACCCAGCAGGCGTGCATATGCAACGCTTATGCACGCACAAAACTGCTACAAGCGTTCTTTAAGCCAGTGACCCAGCTTGGCCGCCTTGGTGCTTAGATAGTTTTCGTTAAAGGGATTGCGGTTCACCTGTATGGAAATGCGTTCTTCCACCCGCACGCCTATTTTTTCCATGGCACGTACTTTGCGCGGGTTGTTCGTCATGAGGCGCAAGGCCGAGATGCCGAACTTAGCTAGCATGGGCTTGCATAGATCGTAGCGACGCATGTCGGCCGGGAATCCCAGTTGCTCGTTGGCCTCGACCGTATCGGCGCCGGCATCTTGCAGCTGGTACGCACGTATCTTGTTGACCAGGCCTATGCCGCGCCCTTCCTGGCGCAAATACAGCAATGCACCCCGCCCCTCGGCGGCTATCGCTTGCAAGGCGGTTTCCAATTGAGCGCCACAATCGCAACGCTGACTGAACAGAGCATCGCCCGTCAGGCATTCGGAATGCACTCTGGCCAACACAGGTCGGCCATCGGACACCTCGCCCAGGGTCAGCATAAGATGCTCTTTGCTGGTGGCAGGATCAAGAAAGATATGAATGGAAAATTCCGCCCAAGGGGTAGGCAGCTTGCTGGATGCAATGAAATCCAACTGATAATGCACGGGGCTGGTGCTGCCAACGTCATTTTCTTCTTGTGCAACCGATTCAGCGCCTGGTAAGTGCTGCATGATAAAAAAACCTCTATGAAACCGGCGCAAGCTGACACCCGTCAGCCCTGCATACGCAACAGCGCTGCCTGCCTACAGGCAATATGATACTTCGGCAGGGAATGAAAAGGGGCAGCCACTAGGGCTGCCCCGCTCAGTTGACGGTAAAAACGCCTGCTATACCTTCACACCCAGGTATTTTTCAATGACAGTCTTGTCGTCTTGCAATTGAGCCGGCGTACCATCGAAAACCATGTGGCCATTATTGATCAGGTAACAACGGTCGGCCAATGAAAGCGCCGCCCGTACATTCTGCTCGACAATGATGATGGTATTTCCCGCTGCGGCAAGCCGACGGCATACGTCGATGAGATCGCGCACAATCAAAGGTGCTAGGCCTTCAAAGGGCTCATCCAGCATAATAAGCTTGGCATTGCGTATCATGGCCCGCGCAATGGCCAGCATCTGCTGCTCACCGCCCGATAACTGCTTGCCCCGATTGCGCCGGCGTTCGGCCAAGCGGGGAAACGTCTCGTAAATTTCATCTAGCGTACGCGCCTGCTCCGCCGACATCGCCGCCAGTTGCAGGTTTTCCTGCACGGTAATGGACCCGAATATGCGCCGCTCTTCGGGGACTAGTTGTATGCCACGCCTGGCCAGTTGATACGGAGGAAGATGCTGAACCTCGGTTCCATTATGGCGAATGATGCCGCTTTTGGGCTGCACCATTCCCATCAGGGACTTCAGCGTAGTGCTCTTGCCGGCGCCGTTACGGCCCAGCAGAGCCACCACTTCGTTTTCTTCCACGCGCATCGACACGTCGAACAGGATATGGGAATCCCCATAGTAGCTATTGATTTTATCGACCTCAAGCAGACTCATGCTCGTCCATCCCTCCGAGATATGCTGCCTGGACTGCCGGACTCGTCCGGATTTCATCCGGAGTACCTTCCGCCAGCTTGCGGCCTTCATAAAGTACGGTAATACGCTCGGCCAATTCAAACATGGCATCCATATCGTGCTCGACGATGACCATGCTGCGGCCCTTGCGTATTGATTTAAGCAGCGCAACAACATGCACGCGCTCTTCAGGCCCCAAACCTGCAAGGGGCTCGTCGAACAACAGCACATTGGCACCCGTGGCAAGCGCCAACCCGATCTCAAGACGTCGTTTCTCGCCGTAAGACAACTCGGACACCAGGGTATCGGCCTGGCGCCTGAGCCCCACGAGTTCGATGGCTGCATTGACCTGTTCGTCAAGACCTGCAGAGTTATGCAGACTGCGCAGCATATCGCTGCGGAACTTGCCACGGTTGCGTGCCAGCACGGGAATCGTGGCGTTCTGCCGGACGGTCAGGCCCTCGAACAGTTGATTGATCTGGTAGCTTTTGCTCATGCCCAACTGACACACCGCAGTGACGCCTATGCCGGTGATTTCCTGGCCTCGGAAAAATACCTGACCTTTGGTGGTGGCCAGTTCGCCCGCAAGCATGGCAAAGAAGGTTGACTTGCCGGCTCCATTGGGCCCGATCACGCCATGCATCGCACCCTCGGCCAAGGAAAAGTCCACGTCGCTCACGGCGGTGAGGCCACCGTACTGCTTGGTGATGCCGCGCGCTTCCAGCACCGGCGCGCCCGGCCGGCTGCCGGTGGCAGGCACTATGTTCAGCTGTGCCATGGTCTCGGTGTCCGCCTCGTCATCGACGATGGTAGTGGTTTTGCGACGACGCTTCATGTAATCCAGCACGCCACCTGCCACACCATGACGGAACACGGTGACCAGCACCACAAACACGATGCCCAGTATCAGCTTCCAGTAGGCGCCAATATTGGACACCTGCTGCAGGCCCTCGTAGAGATACAGCCAGATGGTGGCACCCAGCAGCGGCCCCAGCAGCGTACCCGCGCCGCCCATCACGGTTTGAATAACCAGTTGGGCCGACGTATCCAGCGAAAAGGCATCTGGCGGCATGTAAGACTGGAACACACCCAACAGCCCACCCGCCAGACCGCCATAGGCAGCGGCAATCACAAACACCGTCAGCTTATAGCTTTGTATGGAATGGCCCAGCGCCATGGCACGTTTGGGATTGCCTCGTATGGCCTTAAGTACCGCTCCAAACGGAGACCGTACGATACGGCGTGCTATCAGATAGCCTATGAAGAAGAACGCAGCCACAAACCAATACATGGGCCAGCCACTGGAAATCTTGATGGTTGTAAAGCCCAGTGCTATTTCGGGTGGCGGCACACCGGCAATACCGTTCTCACCCCCGGTGTACTCTTTGAACAAAGAGTTCTCCAGAAAGTAGAACATCTCGCCAAAGGCCAGCGTGCTCATTGCAAAGTAGATGCCCGTGCGACGCAAGGTCAGGTAACCTATGGCGAGGCCGGCCACGGCCGCAACAATCACCCCGCACAGCAAAGCAAGCAGCATGTTGGGCACTATGCCCGAGGTCAGCAGATACGCGGCAACAAAACCGCCCGTACCATAGAACGCCGACTGACCGAAAGACAGTAGGCCGGTATAGCCGAACAGCAGGTCGAACCCCAGGCCAAACAAACCCCAGATAAGTATGCGGGTGAGCAGATCGGCGCTCATGCCCAGATGAGGCAGCACAAAAGGTGCCGCAAGCAGGCAGATGCCCACGATCATTTCAGGGATGCGACGATGCACGAATGTGCTTGAGTGTTGATGCGTGCTCATTCGCGACCCTCCTGACCCATCAGACCCTGGGGCCGGAAAATAAGGACCAGTGCCATCACGACAAACAGCATTACGTGTGAATATGCAGGATTGAACATAGAGGTAAGACTAAGAATTTCGCCCGCGATAATGCCACCGACAATCGCACCCGGAAAGGATCCCACGCCGCCGATCACCACCACCACAAACGAGTCGACCAGTATTCGATGCCCCATGTCGGGCGACAAGGTGACAATTGGCGAATCGATCACACCGGCATAGCCAGCCGCCATAGCACCTAGACCAAATACCAATAAGAAAGTACGCTTGACGTTAATGCCCAGCGCGTTGACCATCTGGGCATCTTCGATACCCGCACGCACGATCAGTCCCAGGCTGGTCCGGTACAGCACGTAATACAGCAGAGCCAGCGTGGCGGCTGCAATACCCAAGGCCTGCAATCGATAAAGCGGATAGATCAGGGATCCAATATGAGCAACACCCTGTCCCCACTCGGGCGTAGGTATCGACAGACTGATCCCGCCATAAATAGATCGAACCAGCTCCACCAATATGATGCCTATACCGAAGGTGACAAGAATCTGATCTTCGGGTGGACGGCCATAATACTGACGCATGAGTCCACGCTCAACGATCAGACCGACCACCAGAGCGACCAAGGAACCCGCAACGATGGCGACAAGAAAGGACTCCGTCATGCCATAGGCAGTGAATCCGGCATAAGACCCAACCACAAACAAGGCGCCATGCGCAAAGTTCACAACCCCGAGAGTGCCGTAGATAATCGTCAAACCGGTACTGATAAGCGCCAGCAACAAACCTGTTGCCAGCCCGTTGAATAGCTGGGATAAAAACAACGACATGCTCGGCATTCAAGTTCCTCCTTTACATGTAGCGCACCCTGGATGGCTTGGGTAAGCGAGTTGCCCCGTGCAGAACGCCTGCCCTGCCATCCTCTCTTGTCGTTATTTTGTTAAACGTATGGGCCCAGCTTGCAACCCAGCACGCCCAGTTCAGGCAACGCATCTCGGCCATTGACCACTTCCACGATCTCGAAATAGTCGTCGGGATTTTGCATGTCTTCTTTCTTCTTGCCCTTGACGATGGGGAAGTTAATGATGCCCTGGTGATCCTCAGCGCGGAAGCTGACTTCGCCAACCGGCCCCTGGCGGATTTCGCCCGCCTCGTAGGCCTTGATCACATCAGGCGGATAGAAGCTTCCGGCACGCTCGACGGCGTCGGCCCACATGACGGTGGTAAGGTAAGCGATATACGCTGAGTCACGTGGCTTGGCCTTGTATTTTTTCTCGAAGGCCGTGACAAAGTCTTTGGCAATCGGGTACTGATCCTGCAAGGTCCACCAGAAGCCGGTAGCGCCATATACACCACCCATGATTTCAGCCCCAATTTCCTTTTCCAGGAAGGCCGACATGTAAGGCACGACAATATTCATCTTCTCCAGCAGGCCAAACTGCTTGGCTTGCTTGATGGAATTGGCGGCATCTGCACCATAGGCAATCACAACCAGCGTATCGGCACCGCTATTGGCGATGTTGATCAGGAAGGAGCTGTAGTCTTTCGCGCCCAGGGGGTGCACCTGCTCGCCCACGGTTGTCCAGCCTTCTTTCTCGGTGAACTCGACCATGGAGTCATAGGTGGTATGGCCGTAGGTATAGTCTGGCACCAGATAGATGGCTTTGCGATCCTTGCCCAGCGACTTGGCCAACACTGGAGCGATGGCCTTGCAAGCGGTGTAGGCGAAATAGCAAAGGCGAAAGCCATAACGCTGACAATCAACCCCGGTGGTTTCATTCGAGCCGCTGATGGCGGGCAGATAAATCGTGCGCTCGCGATCGCAAACCTTTTGCAAGGCGATGGCTACCGCGCTGCTGGTGCTGCCGGAAATCATCATGGCCTTGTTGTCATGAATGAAGCGACTTGCCGCCTGCACCGCCGTATTGGGCTTAGTCTCGGCATCGGCCACACCGAACTTGACGGTTTTGCCCAGCACACCCTTTTTGGTCAGGGGAGAAATTTTCTTGACTTCTTCCGCCCCCGCATTCAGCTGTTCAACGGCCAGTTCATAGCCCTTTTGCTGGTCGGCGCCCTGAGCCGAGTATGGACCCGTGATATCCAGCGTCAAACCAATGAAAACCGAATCGCCCTCGGTGCCGGCAGGATAATTGCCGATAGGCTTCTTTTCCTCGGCCGCCAGCGCCATCTTGGGTGCGCCTGCAAGCATCGCGCTGCCGGCAGCGCCCATCTTCAGCATCGAGCGCCGATTTACTCCACCGGTTTTGCCGTGTTTTTTGTCATCCATCCTGAAACTCCTTTTAATAGGTCAAATGGCTAGTTACTTAACGCCGGATTAGCCCCCGGCATCAGGTCCGCAAAGGCACAGCTTTATGCATCTGTTTTGCCTGAGTATTAGAAATACAATTTGAAACTTACGTAAAACTTACACAGAAAACCTCTCTTAGAGCGGCCGCAACGGCTTTGTCGCTAAAATGACACCATGAAAGTGTGGATTATCTTGCTCAGCATGCTCGCTGCCGGGTGTACCTGGTGGTGGAACACCCGCGACGTGACCAAAGGCGGCCGGCAGCCCCTGAACCGTCGATTAAAAGTGATTACTCGCAGCCTGGCGGCAGGCGTGGGGGTGTATTTTTTCCTGATGGCAATAGCGTTCATGTATCTATTAATTGCAAATAAATGATAATTACTTTATAAAAATCTCAATAAATTTGTAACGTACGCGTACACAAAGAAAAAAATAAATGCAATAGCGTTTACAATAGTCACAAATCATTTGTTTTTTGTTATGTCCAACCTTGGGCTCTTCACTTCAGGTTTTACATTTGTAAGCAGGGTCTTCACCATGCCCGTGAACTTCTCCAAACTAGTAGTGGGAACCGCCTTGGCGGCAGCAAGCACACTTGCCGTGGCCGTTACCCCAGCAACCTGGCCAGTCAGTCCATCGCGCCTGTATTTATCAACACCCTTTGGCACACTGAATATCGCACCCAGCGAATACGTGTATGAATCGCGGCTGCGTGTCGACTCGGTCGATATCGAGCCTGCCATCACAGGCATACTGAATATCACTTATGCCTTCAGCACGCCCAAGGCTCAAATTGCCCTAATCTCCATCAACGACGGCAACAACGTGTGCCCTATCAGCTATCGTTGGGTCGTGCTGGATGCATCTGGCTACAATCTGTCGCCCGAATTCGGCTCATGCTCAGAACAAATCCAGGTAATGGCCCGGGGACGCCTGCTTACCCTGCGTACACCCAGCCACAAGGCACCAGGTAAAATCGATGTTTATACTTACGATGGCAAGTCCATCAAACACCGAGTCACCACGAAACCTTGAAGAAGCAATTTGAACTCCACCAATAATGAAACCTGGGGCTTCCTGCACCCTGAATGCCATGGCCAGCAAGCGCTCATGTTCTTTAGCTGGGATCTGGCAAAAACGATAGAGCAGCAATTCCAGTTGCACACCAACTCCAGCCTTGATGTGCAAGTTTACGAAGCACAAAAAGCCGTAGATCGGCTCATCAAGCAGTACGTACAGATTCAGGCCAACCCAGCAGCATTTGAAGGACAAAGTATCAAGCTCACGCTGGAAGAAGACGAAGCCGACCCACAGGCATCCGTACTTGCCCTTCAAACATCGCCGCATCTGGAAGCCTTGATTCTTCAGGCACAAGAACAGCACCAGGGTTCGGGCAGTATCAACTAGGCTGGCCGGGAATACCCCTGCACGCTGTATTCATCCGAGGTCACTATGACAACACGACAGTGGGGCTACGAGCGCACCGAATGCACCGGCGACCATGCCCTGAACCTGTTCCTTGAAGACCTGGAACACTTGGTGGACCATTACACGGCCGACACTGGCCGGCAGCCCGAAACGCGCTTGTTCCAAGCCCAGGCCGCAGCCAACAAGCTATTGCAGGCCTACCAGAAAAACGCACGCAAAACAGATGCCTTCACGCATCAATTCATCGAAATCAAATCCATTATCGATGCGCAAGGCAACCTGCAGCTGGTGCCTATTTTTTCCAGCGGACTCAAGCAACATTTGCTTAGACTATTGAAGAAATCGAATGCGACGACGCATCATTAGCTCGTCGATGCCGGCCAGCGACGGCAGGCTGATGTCTTAAGAATGACCGACGCCCGAGCCCCCGCGCCCGAAGCAATCGAAAGATACCCGGCAGAACAAACGACGCAGCCCCGCCTTCCAGGCACGGCGCTGTGCAGGCTCGGTACCTGCCGCCATCAAGAGCACCAATAGAAAAAGCACACCGGCGCCAAGCGTGGCAACGGTAACGACAAAAAGAGGGACAAGCAACTGATTCATTACGCGCCTCCTAGTAATTACCCCTAGTGTACGCCGAACCTCAGTGCAATGACTACTATTCGCCAGCGCCCTGCACGCCCGGCGCGCGCCGCTTCCTGTTGACGGCGGACACCAGATGGCGCCCGCCCACGACCAGCACGACTCCGATGACTATCCAGGCCCATAAAGGAATGGCCGAATCCGTGCTACTGGCCGCAGAGGGTCCAAAAACCACATCGTGCATGATGCGATCAGGCAAGAAAGTAAAAAAGCTGGCAAGCAGCAAGGCGTTATAAAAAGCCGACTTCATGAGCTCGGCGTGCTGCATGATCTTGCGCTGGCGTATCGCCTGATAGGCTCGCAGCAAAAGAACCATCGTAATCAGGGAAAGAATATGAATGGGGCTCCAGGGCCCCCAGGTTCGGAGCTCGTGAATGAAAAACGAGGAAACGACCGTAATCACCATGACGACCATCCAGCATCGACCCACCCAGCGATGGGTGACAGTGCCTTTGCGGCGCAGCATCATGAATACCCCAAAGCCCAGGGCAACGATGGCAGTCCAAGCATGCAGTTGTATGACAGCCGAGGCGGAGGTCAATGGAGCAAGATTCATTTCAATACTTTAGCGTCCGCCCAGAAGCGCGCCTATCCGGACTTTCCCGCCCGCCGCCCCTGGCGGCACACTACTTGCTGGATCAAAGTCATCCTGTCACCCAGAAAGGAGCGACGTTATGGCTTTGATAATTGCGGCCCGTTTTGACACCTTCGATGCAGCACAAATAGCTGCCAATCAACTTATGGGAGCGGGGGTTTCAGGGGATCACCTGCATACCTTCTACGTCAACCCCGCCGGTAGCCACGCCACTTATCCGCTGGGTGGTGACAATGCGGTCGATCCGGACTCAAGCGGCGGCTCTGATGGCGCGCTCGCCGGCGCGGCACTGCTTGGGATCGTCGGCGCGGGCGTAGGCGCCCTGATTGGTTACGTCTTCGGTTCGTCCGTAATAGGCATGGTGGGCGGCGCAGGCGTGGGCGCCTACATCGGATCCCTGGCCGGTGCCATGCGCAAATTGGGCCGCAAGAAAGGCCGCAGCTCACGTGAGCGCGCAGTCGTCAACGCAACAGAAGGCCGTCCAGCAGGCGTGCTACTGGCCGTCAATGTCGAACTCGAAGATGAGCAACGCGTCGGGCGCATCCTTAAGGAGGCGGGTGGCATGGAGGTCGAACGCGCGCGCGGACGCTGGGAAGATGGAGGATGGAAGGATTTCGACCCCACTGCGGGCCCCCATCTGAAAAAAGACGTATAGGCCAGGCAGTCATCGATCCTTACTGCCCTTCTCTTCATCCTGGCGCTCGTTGATCCTGGTCTCGGGGGCGCCTCTCACCTGTTCGACTCCCTCCCGGTCGATATCGCTGTCATGTCGAAGCTCGTGCGCCTTGGGGCCCTTGACGCCGGGATAGCTTTGCGTCTGCCCCTGGCCAGGTTGCCCAAGGTCATGTTGCCTTGCATGATCCTCTCGGACATGTCGGGGGGTGTTATGGGCCGGATTGGTTTGTCCAGGGTTCTTGCTGGCCGAAGAGCCAGGCTCATCAACACCACCCCTATCTCCTCCGGGGCCAATAGGCTCCTTCAGACGCGGATTAATCGCGTTATCTTGTTCGGGGTTCTGCTGTGAAGGTTTCGCAGGCTTCTGATCGTTTGACATACCGTTCCTTAATGAACGCCGTCCGGGTAGACCTAAGGGCTGCCTTCAGACGGCTTAGCCTAACCAAAGCAAGCATTGTGCCCAAGTGGATTGAGGAGCGTGTCTGAGGAGCTGTAGGTTGCCCGCTCAGACTGAAGCCAGGAATGGCAATTGCTTAGCAGAGGAACCACCACGTATCTGAAAAGGAGTGTTTATGAACGATCATGTCGATCCGCCACCCGAGCCGAATGTGCCGATACCGGGGCCCGATGAAGTGCCTCAACCAGAACAAGATGATGTGCAGTTGCCACCTTCCGAGGTTCCCGTGCCCTCGAAAGACGACAAGGACACCGACCCCGTCCCACAGCGCGCGAACTAGAGACTCGCGCCCTTCTTATCGGCGAGGTGGGTCGAGCCTAGTCATCGATCGTAGGTTACCTTCCCCGTGCTGCGCCTCGTCCTATGGGCTTCCGGTCGTGGCCGGAGCTTGCACGCTTAATCCCTGCCGCAGTGCCTTGAGCAGGCCATCCACCTGTAGTTGGGGCTGGGGTTTTCGGCTTTACCTTCTTGGGCGCTTTATCTGTCTTATCCATGTTGACCTCCAATGGCCAATGGGTGGCCAGAACAAGGTTGCTCTAGCCTAACCCACTAGCATAGGCTACATACCAAGATAAAGCCCGCTTTATCTTTTTAGCTTGGCTAGCCATAACAATTCAAATCGTCGAATCTATTACCGGCCGTCCGGAGCAGAACACCACTCAGCCGTTAGCGACCATGCGCTGCTGAAGGGCATCATCCGGCAGCAAACTGGCAGCGGCTTCGTCAAGAATGATCCTCGCTCGGGGGTGCCGTTTCAAAACCGTGAACGGAATCGCCTCGGTCACGTCCTGCTGATACCAGTCCGCTACGATCTGCGCCTTGGACTCACCGGTAGCCACCAGCAAAATTTCACGCGCCTGCATAATCTCGGCCATGCCCATGGTGATTGCCGACACTGGAACTGTCTTGCCCTTTGCAAAGAATCGGCTGTTATCGATTCTGGTCTGTTCGGCCAGCTCCACCACATGGCATGGGCAATCAAAAGCCGTGCCCGGTTCGTTGAATCCAATATGTCCGTTGCCACCCACGCCCAGCAGCTGCAAATCAATGCCACCGCAAGCCAGTAGTTTGTTGGCGTATATCTTGCAGTGAGCGGCCAGGTCGTGCGCCAATCCATCAGGCAAATGCAGCCGCGACGCATCAAACTCCAGAAACCGGAACAAGTGCTCTTGCATATAGGCCGAGTAGCTCTTGGGATGATCCGCACTCAAGCCTACGTATTCATC
The DNA here is from genome assembly GCA_013416405.1 of Alcaligenaceae bacterium. Classification (GTDB taxonomy): domain Bacteria; phylum Pseudomonadota; class Gammaproteobacteria; order Burkholderiales; family Burkholderiaceae_B; genus Pusillimonas_C. The sequence goes on along the minus strand of JACCET010000001.1, from coordinate 48,484 downwards.
CAGATTGAAAGAAGTCAGTCGAGACACGTTCAGTTTTGATTGCCGCGCTTCGGCGACAAACTGCGCATAAATCGGCTCCATGGTGCCGCCTGTGGCCAAACCCAGCACGACATCGGGCTTGGCCTGGATTTTTGCGACGAGGATGGCGCTGACATATTCCGCAATTGAGGATGGATCCGGGAGGATTTTTAGCATGAGTGACTGGTGGCTCTCGCTGGCGATTGGGCACGAAATTGAAAGGCGTGCCGGACAAAATTCAGCGATCGTACCATGGTGGCAGACAGCGAATTGTGGGATTTTGTTAAGGGAAGTCCACGGCTAAAAATAATGACAAAAGCTATTTTGAATGTCAAAATGTAAACATGACAGACATGGTCATGCCTGTCATGTTTCATTGCTTACCTTCCTTTTTTGCAGTCGTTCACTGCAGAAATTGCTGTAATAAACCCATCTGAAAAATCTGCTTTCCCTAACTACTTTTAAAGACCTGGGAGCAACATCATGAATCTCAAGCGCTTTTTGATGGCAATGATTACGCTGACCCTGGGTTTAACACTGACCGCGTGTGGCAGTAGCGATGGCGGCGACAACGGCGAGACCATCGGACACGGTAGCAGCGAATATTCCACACGAATTCATTTATTCGTAGCGGAATCGGGGAGCCTGACACGAGTTCAATCTGAAAATGAAGCAGACTCCCGAATGCTTACTTTGGAAAATGTCGAGCAAGAAGTGCTGTGGTATACCGACCGGCCCGGCCGGGAGTCTGGCTCCACGCCCATCAAAGAGTACGTGAACACCGTCTGGCAGGATGCTTACGGCAACGTCAATCCTAACGCCACAGCTCAATTCAAGTTGGCAGGCACAGCCGATCTGGAAGGTGTGTATGTAACGCTGTCCAATCCCTCCTATGACGAAAAGCTCAATACACTGACCTTTCATGCAAAGCTCATAAACGATACTCTGGATCAATCACTTCCAGACTCTCTTGCTTTCACCGACGTCACACTCAATGTGCTGAACAATGCTACCGATGGCCAAGAGGTATCCTCCTATATCCAATACGCCAGCCAGGCCGTTTTACAGCCTACGGCCACCGCTGATCAGTACAAAGTACTGTTAAGCAATGCCGGGCCAGATATGTTCTGGGTCGATAATGCGCCGGGAACGTATTCGGACAGCCGTCCGATGTCTTACTTTTTCCCGCAGTGGGCAAGCGTTTTCGGCGACAATCCACCCAATGCGGCGCTATTTGGAACAACTGCCGCGGGCGAATTAAAGTTGTATTTCCTTACCTTGACCGCGCCAGAGTACGACATGGCTTCAGGCCAGGTGAGCTATACGGGAACGCTTTTACGGCAAGAGCACGGCGCCATGGAAACGCTTGATCAAGCCGTCCTGAGCATCGACTCAGGCCAGTTCACCCGCTTTCCCCTACCAGGAAAAGGCGTGGCCTACCAGGCCTTTGGTGACGGTTATAACCCGTCATCAGCCAACAGTTCCTGGATCTACTTCGGCAGCGATGTCGCTCGCAAGCAAACCGGTGCACTGTGGGGGCCGCGCTCGAACCTCTTGAAGAACTGCGACCTGGGTTCAGACTTCGGATCAGCTTGCCGCAACGACCTGCAAACAATGAAAAACATGGGCATTAACTTGATTCGGCTCTACGACTGGGATCCACGAAACGACCACAGTCAGTTCCTGAACCATGCACATAGCCTTGGGCTTAAAGTCGTAGTGCCCATCAGCAACTGGTTACCCCAGAACCCAGACCAGTGGAGCACACAGGTGTCCGGCTATTTCAACGAATTCAACTACGGTTTTAAGGGGCAAAACGGGAAAATGGACTGGCATCCCGCGATAGCAGGCGTCATCATCTCGAATGAGCTTGATCACGGCATTCAAAACCAGTACGCCAATCTGCCTATGTACGAGAATGCGATTGGCCTGGTGGCAGAGTTTTTAAAGAAAGCCGATGAGCTTGGGTTCAGTATGAGCGTTCTGGTTGGCGTACCAGTGACCTTTGTTCCAAAAGGCTCTCCCAACGGGCCAAAAGACCAAACCACAGGGGTGGTGACCAGCATGCCGAGCTGGGATCAGTTCGAGAGATTGCTGTCCGATAGCCGCACTGCACCGTACAAAGACCGCCTGATGCTATGCCCTAATACTTACAATAGCAGGGATTATCTCTTTACTAATGCTGAAAACACAGGAAAAGGCTGGGTACAACTGACTTATGAGCGCTTTAATCGTCCCATCCTGTTCACCGAAATTGGCCTGAGCCGGGCAGAGAACTACTACACTCCACAATTCGTTAAGGATCAGCTACAAGGCGTTCTCAGCTATCAACAGGCCAATCCGACGCATGTGCTCGGCGCAATGCACTTTCAGTTCTCCAACAAGGTCTGGAAGCAAACCCCAGGCGATACCGACACAGAAGGAGCATTCGGATCATTCCGACACGGCGCCGCCCTGCAGTCGCTACTAACTGTGAAAGAAGACTATACCTACTGGCCAGGTAAGCCTTCCGGTGATAACCATGGCACGCTTACCATCAACAGACTGGAGCCGACATCAACTTACAACGCTGTGGTTGAAGCGTACAAATAAGTGCAGCTGTCGCCAAGATAGGTACTGTCTGTCACTTCCCGAGAAGGTCAGGCCCCTTCCAAAGGCTGGTACGGGCCACCGTGGATGATGTATTGACCGGAAAATGGCGCGAGTGTCGCATCAATCCGGCGCAGGTATTCGGCCACATCATCATTAAATCTCGTCTCGTGAATCACAGCTACAGCATATGCGGACATCATATCTCCCACTTAGGCTGGCACCGCATGCGCTGGCTCGACCTCAAGCTCACGCCCTGAATGCTCGGCTTGCCATAATTCATACGTGACCTGCCCGCGTAGCCATGTTTCCGCGCTGGGCCCCCGCCCATCCGGCTTGCGCAGCCACGCCTCCAGCCTACGAGCTAGATCGACCGAAATCGCCGCATGCCCATGAAGCACGCGTGACAGTGCTACCCGGCTAACACCCAGTTGCCGAGCGGCCTCCGATACGGACAAGCCCAGCGCTGGAAGCACGTCTTCGCGCAGGGTTTCGCCAGGATGGGGGGGTTGTGCATACGCATAGTGTTCTCCTAGTGATGAGACTATGCAAGCATCTCACGCGTCTTTCTTTTGCTCGTTCGTTCTGAGTGGAGCTCGCCCATCACCGCCTTCATCAGGAGCTTGACGTGGGCTGTGACCTCTTGGCCGAAGGGCTTGTCTCTTGGCCGAAGGGCCTGCATTTGATACTATTATTTAGTATCATTAATCACATGAAAGCCAAACACCGCAAAACGCTAGAGCTGATCTTTTCCAGGCCGACCTCTGCCGGAGTGAAGTGGAGTGATGCGTTAGCGCTATTTACCGAGCTTGGCGCTGAAATTACAGAGCGTGAGGGCTCGCGTGTAGCTGTGTTCCTGTTCGAACAAGTGAAAGTAATGCACTGCCCCCATCCTTCCCCCGACATGGACAAGGGCGCAGTGGCCTCCATTCGACGGTGGCTTGAAGAAAACGGAGTAAAACCATGAAGAACATTATGACTATCGGCGGCCAGCAGGCCGTCATTACCTACGAGCCGGACATCGAAATGTTCCGAGGCGAGTTTGTCGGCCTGAACGGCGGCGCGGACTTCTACGCTGCTGATGTAGCCGGGCTGCATCATGAAGGCGAGCTTTCGCTTAATGCCTTCATGGATGAGTGCGCCAAGCGGGGTATAGAGCCGCGCAAGAGCTTTTCGGGGAAGTTCGTCCTGCGTGTCGATCCAGAAACCCATCAAGCAGCCGCTACGGCTGCGGCTGCCAGGGGGGAAAGCCTGAATCAGTGGGTTGCTGGCGCGATCAAAGAAGCTGTGCACGCCTGACCTCCAAAAAATAGCTCCGCATAGACAGGGCTAAGATTTGTACAGCGTTCGCAGGAGGAAGGGGCGCGGATCGCTGGTGGCGAGCGATTCACCCTGTCAACGCCCGCAGCCTCTACGGCATCAAGCACTTTAGCCAGTTCGTCTGCGCTTGGCTTTGCCTGCCGACTGTCAATGACAATCGCTAAACGGCTTTCTTGCGTCATTCCGTGAGCCCAATAAAAAAGGCCCACCGGTGAGGGTGAGCCCTAGAAATAAAAACCGCCCAGAGGCGGCAAACGACAACTTTACTTATTTACCCGCGCGGCGACTCGCATAGCCTGTATCAAATTAATACAGAAATAGCACCAGCAGGAACATTACCGAGACGAAACAAGTAAATATTGCCAAAGAATATAGCCTAGGCTATAATTAGCCTATAATAATAACAACGGAGAATCCCCGTGTACGACATTAACTGGCAAAAGAGAGCCCGCAAGCAGCTGAGCAAAATCGACCAATCACACCAAGGTGATATTGTTGACGCTGTGGACACGCTACAAGACTTTCCCAACGCGAAAAACGTTATTCGCCTCGTAAATCATGACTGCGAGTACCGATTAAAGGAATGAGATCATGCACCCAACAATATTAGAAACCAATGGAAAGCCAGCGTTTGTGGTGCTTCCCTACGACGAATACTTAGCAATAACTAGCGGAAAGCCAGTTGCAAAAGCCAGAGTTCCTGCCGACGACAGTGTGCCCCACGAGGTCGTACGCATGCAGGTCAAAAATAACTGGAGCCTGATTCGCGCTTGGCGTGAATACCTTGGCATTACACAAGCCGAAATGGCTTCGCGCCTAGATATTCGCCAGCCTAGTTATGCCGCCATGGAGGCGGTTGACGCAAAGCCAAAAAAAATCACACGCGAACGTATTGCTGCTGCCCTCGAGATATCGTTAGAGCAGGCATCGCTCTGACTCAGCAACAGCGCTCTAAAAAATAGCCCGTCAAGTGAACGGGCATGAAAAAGGCGGCCGAAGCAGCTGCTCACTGCCCCTCTTGCCACGACGCCATATCCTCAGCGTCCAGCTTAAATATGCACGGCGTTTCAGCAGCAATCTCTCCATTGGATGACACCAAAAACGGCGAGCCGCGCCATGTCCCGGTACAGCCATCTGGTAACCGATTCACTGAAGGCAGCGCTCGAGAAGATTGGTCGTAGGGCAGCATGACAGAAAAAAAACCCAGAAAACAAAAAGGCCAACTCCGAAGAATGGCTCTACATCGTAATCGGGGGACGATCAGCATTCATTAAACTTGTTTTTGCGAAGAACGAGCTTAATGGAAGGAATGCCGATGTCCCCAGTAAATTCTATCTTAGGAATCAGAGATTTAGTAGTTCAGCGCGTAGAGCGGCACCGAGACATTCACGTCTGGGCCAGCCCGGCCAAGCGCTTGGCGTGCATCCATTGTCAGCAAGGGTCGGTACGTATTAAAGCGACGCACCAGCGTACGCTCAAGCACACCCGCCAAGGCAACCAACTGATGGTGCTGCATCTAGCCGTGCCCAAGTACCACTGCTTGGACTGCAATCGCTATTTTCGTCACCGCTTCGCGGGCATCCGGCCACGGCGCCGGGCCACCGAGGCGTATCGCCTGGAGGTGTTCGAGGCGCACGACGGGGGCGTGAGCCAGCGCCAGCTGACGCGCACGCACCGGATCGGCAGCGCCACGGTCGAGCGCTGGTACCAGTCCTTTATCAAGCAGCGGGTCTCGGAGCTGTCGGGTCGAAGTTGTCCGCAGGTTCTAGGCATTGATGAGCACTTCTTTAGCCGCAAGAAGGGCTACGCCACCACGCTGGTTGACCTGAAGCACCACAAGGTGTTCGATGTGGTGCTGGGGCGCTCAGAAGCGAGCCTGCGCAGCTATTTGAAGCGTTTGCCGGGCAAGGAGCACGTGCGGGTCATTGTGATGGACCTGTCCGAGACCTATCGGCGCATTGCCCAGGAGTACTTCCCCAACGCCATGATCGTGGCTGACCGCTTCCATGTCGTGCGGCTGGTGAACCAGCACTTTCTGAAGCTATGGCAGCAGCATGATCCTGAGGGGCGCAAGAACCGGGGGCTGCTCAGCCTGATGCGCCGCCATCACTGGAATCTTTCATCAGTGCAAAAAGAACGCCTGCACCAGTACCTGGCCCAGGAGCCCGTACTGCAGGCGCTTTATTTTGCCAAGCAGCAGTTGAATGGGTTTCTGGTCATGAAGAGTTTGAAGGCCAAGCGGGCCAAACAGTTGTTGCCCAAATTCCTGGCCTTGATTCGTCAGTTTGAACAAAGTCCGGCCAAGGCGCTGGCCGCGACGTTAACATCGTGGCTCGAGCCTATCGTGCGCATGTGGCGCTTTACCAAATCCAATGGGATCACCGAAGGATTCCATACAAAGATGGAGATGCTCTCACGCCGAGCGTATGGCTTCAGGAATTTTGAGAATTACCGCATGCGGGTCTTGGCGCAATGCGGTTGGAATGGTGTAATTAACCGGGTTTGATGAATGCCCAGATCCCCCGATAACGGGGAAGAGCCCGAAGAATTGGCCTAAGTGCTTGATATTACTGGTGGGCTGTGACAGGCTCGAACTGTCGACCTACGGATTAAGAGTCCGCTGCTCTACCAACTGAGCTAACAGCCCATCGCTGCAAAGACCGAGATTCTAACGCAAAAATCGGCATCCAATCAAGAAAAGCTGAGAAAAATTACAAAATCAGATGCGCTTTGCCAGATCGGCGGCCAGGCCCACATAACTACGCGGCGTCAGGGCCAGCAAACGGGCCTTCGGCTCGTCGGGTAGATCCAGGCCGGTGATGAATTCAGTCAGGCCTTCGCGGTTGATGCCCTTGCCCCGCGTGAGCGCCTTCAGTTGTTCGTACGGCTGTGGCAAGCCATATCGGCGCATGACGGTTTGAACGGGCTCTGCCAGGACTTCCCAGCATGCGTCGATATCGGCATCGATGGCAGCGACGTTCAGTTCAAGCTTATGCAGGCCGCGCAGGCAGGAATCATACGACACCGCGCAGTAGCCAAAGGCAACGCCCAGGTTGCGTAGCACCGTGGAGTCGGTCAGGTCACGTTGCCACCGCGACACGGGCAGTTTCTCGGACAGATGACGCAAGACGGCGTTGGCCAGGCCCAGGTTGCCTTCAGAGTTCTCGAAGTCTATCGGGTTGACTTTATGCGGCATGGTCGACGATCCCACTTCGCCCTCTTTGAGTCGCTGCTTGAAGTAGCCCAGCGAGATATAGCCCCATATGTCGCGGTTCAGATCCAGCAAGATGATATTGGCGCGCGCAACGGCGTCGAACAGCGCCGACATCCAGTCATGTGGCTCTATCTGTATCGAATACGGATTCTGTACCAGGCCCAGATTGCTCAGGACGCCGGCACTGAACGCCGGCCAGTCGATATCGGGATAAGCCGAGAGGTGGGCGTTGTAATTGCCGGTGGCGCCATTCATTTTGGCCAAAGGCTCTACGGCCTGTATGGCTGTTATGGCGCGATCCAGGCGTGCAGCCACGTTGGCAAACTCTTTACCCAACGTAGTTGGACTTGCTGGCTGCCCGTGTGTGCGCGACAGCATGGGTTGATCGGCAAACTGGCGCGACAGGGTTTTAAGGTGTTCGCAAAGTTCAGTCAGGCGCGGAACGATGAACTGTTCACGTGCGCGCGTCAACATGAGCGCATGCGAGGTGTTGTTGATGTCTTCGGAGGTGCAGGCAAAGTGTATGAATTCGGCTGCAGCAGCCAATTCGGCATTATCCGCAACGCGCTCCTTCAACCAGTATTCAACAGCCTTGACGTCATGGTTGGTAGTTTTTTCTATCTCTTTGATGCGGGCGGCATCGCTCTCGGAAAACTCGGCAACCAGCGCCTTGAGCGCGGCCTTGGCCTGGGGCGAGAACGCGGCAAGCTCGGGCAGGCCGGCCTCGGACAAGCCTACCAGCCAGGCGACCTCGACTTCGACCCGGTGCGCCATGAAGGCGGCTTCCGACAGGGTTGCGCGCAGCGGCTGGCCTTTGGCGGCGTAACGGCCATCCAGGGGTGACAAAGCATTCAAATGGCTAAGTTGGGGGTCAATTTGCATGACGGCTCACAGGAAGAAAATCACCCGGAATTCTACCATCCGGGCCCTGTCAGCCGGTGGCGCGCCAAACCATGCCAAGAAGCGCACTAGCCCAAGCAAGATGAAAAGTCACATCATTTTGTGATAAGTAAGCATATAAACGACACATTGCCCGCTTACCTGCCTAAGAAGCTGCTTTGTCCATCCCCCAGCACTAACACCAGACGCTATCCTGCTATACTTTTTTTGCCTGCAACTTCCTGTCTTTGCTATGAAACTCATTGGTTCGCTCACTAGTCCTTACGTTCGCAAAGTACGCGTCGTAATGGCTGAAAAAAAACTCGACTACGAGTTCGTCGTTGAGGATGTGTGGGCTCAAGACTCAACCATTCAAGCCCATAATCCGCTGGGTAAGGTTCCCTGTCTTCTTATGGACGATAACGGCAGCCTGTTCGATTCGCGCGTCATTGTTGAATACCTCGACACGCTTTCTCCCGTTGGCCGGTTAATACCTCAGCCCGGACGCGACCGTGCCGCCACCAAGTGCTGGGAAGCCATCGCCGACGGCACACTCGACGCCGCGCTTGCCATCCATATTGAAACCCATAGACGCGCGCCCGAGCTACGCAGCCAAGACTGGATCGACCGCCAGCACAAGAAAATCACCGCGGCACTCGACTCCATGAACAAAAGCCTGGACGACCAGCCTTTCTGCATGGGTGTCAATTTCGGCCTGGCCGACATTGCAGTTGGCTGCGCCCTGGGCTACCTGGATCTGCGCTTTTCAGACATTGATTGGCGCAGTCAGTATGCCAATTTGCAGCGCCTTGATGAAAAGCTTCAGACCAGGCCCTCGTTCATCAGCACGCAGCCTGTCACTAAGTAATTACAGCGTTCCCGTGTATCCCTGGTACGCCTTGAACAGCATATAGGCGGCCAGGCCGAACAGCAGGCAGGCAAAAACACGCTTGAGCGACGCCACCGGCAGGCTGTGGGCGCAACGCGCGCCATAAGGGGCAGTCAGCACGCTCATGGCCGATACGACCACCAGCGCGGGCCAGTAGATGTATCCCAGCATGCCTTCCTGGCCTTGCACTTCAGAAAAACCTGAATAGATATAGCCCAGGCTGTTGGCGACGGCTATGAAAAAACCCAACGCCGCAGAGGTGGCCACGGCATTGTGCAAAGGTACGTTGCTGCGTGCCATGAAAGGCACAGACAAAAACCCGCCCCCCGCACCCAGCAAGCCCGATGCAAAGCCTATGCCTACGCCGACCCCGGCCGTTGCCGCCGTGCCGGGCATGGCACGCCCCACCGGCGGCTTCTTGGCGCTAAGCATCCTGAAGCCTGAATAGGCAACAAATACGGAAAAGATCACGGACAGCCATACGCCGTTCAGATAGGAGAATACGGCGCCGCCGGAAAGCAGTCCGCCTATGACCAAACCAGGCCCCATCACCCAGACAATATTCCAGAGTATCGCTTGCTTGGCATGATGGGCACGCACGCTGGATACGGACGTGAAGACAATGGTGGCCATGGACGTGGCAATGGCCGCATGCACGACCAGATCTGACGGTACGCCAAACATGGGGAAGAGCATGGTCAAAAAGGGAACCAGCAGCATCCCTCCTCCGATACCAAGCAAGCCGGCGGCAAAACCCACCACGACGCCTAAACATGCCAAAGAAATAATAAAGATCGGATCCATAACGCCCAGCCAGAAAAAGGATGAATAAAGAAAAGCATCGGCCCAGGGCCGGTTTGATAAATAAGCAGTAAGAAGGAGCTGCGTCAGACAAGACGCTAGACGATAATCCCGCCTCCCAGGCAGACGTCACCCTGGTACACCACGGCAGACTGCCCCGGTGTGACGGCCCACTGCGCCGCTTCGAAGGACAAGGCAAACTGGCCATCTTGCGCACTGCTCAACGTGCACGAGGCATCTTGCTGCCTGTAGCGTGTTTTGGCGGCGTAATCTGCCGATGCGGGCGGATGGCCGGCGATCCAGCTTGCATCCTGTGCGTTCAGGTCTGACGCCAGCAACCAGGGATGGTCGTGCCCTTGCACGACATACAAAGTATTGGACTCAAGTTCCTTGCGGGCCGTGTACCAGGCATCTGCAGTGCCGTCATCACGCTGACGCCCTTTCACGCCGCCTATACCCAGGCCCTTGCGCTGGCCCAGGGTATAGAACGACAGCCCTTGATGCTGGCCTACGGTCACGCCTTCGGGCGTTTTTATGGGACCGGGCTGGGTGGGCAAATAGCGATTCAGGAATTCGCGAAAAGGCCTTTCACCGATAAAGCAAATACCGGTGGAGTCTTTTTTTGCTGCATTGGGCAGTTGCAATTCGCGCGCCAGGCGCCGAACTTCGGTCTTAGGAATTTCACCCAGCGGGAAAAGCGTTCTGGCCAGTTGGGCCTGATTGAGTCTGTGCAGGAAATAGCTTTGATCCTTGCTCAGATCCAGGGCCTTGAGCAACTGGTGCTGCACGCCACGTTCCGTATCGATGCTGCGCACGCGCGCGTAGTGTCCGGTGGCAATGTAGTCGGCACCCAGGGTCATGGCGTGATCCAGGAAGGCCTTGAACTTGATCTCGGCATTGCACAAGACATCGGGATTGGGCGTGCGCCCTGCCGAATACTCACGCAGAAAATCCGCAAAGACCCGATCTTTATACTCCGCGGCAAAGTTCACGGCTTCGATATCGACGCCTATCAGATCGGCCACGCTGGCGGCATCCAGCCAGTCTTGTCGCGTGGAACAGTACTCGCTATCGTCATCGTCTTCCCAGTTTTTCATGAAAAGACCCAGCACCTCGTAGCCCTGCTCTTTAAGCAGCCACGCGGCGACCGAGGAGTCGACGCCCCCCGACATGCCGATGACGACACGTCCTTTTGTTGCTGATGATTTACTCATGGCCGGTATTTTATGCCCTTTCTCCCGGCAGGGTTTGCTACGGTCGGCCAAAACCGGCCGCAGGCGTCTTCTATGGGCACGCCTCGCCCCGACCGGCTAATGCGCCGAGGCCGCCAAGGCTTCGTCCACAACTTCTATCCAGTGACGCACTGGCGTATCGGTGCCGCTTTGCAAGTGTGTGATGCAACCGATATTGGATGAGACTATGGCGTTGGGCTGGGCCGCGTGCAAGGCGTCTAGTTTGCGGTTGCGCAGCGCCTTGGAAAGCTCGGGCTGCGTTACCGAATACGTACCCGCCGAACCGCAGCACAAGTGCGAGTCGGTAAACGGCTGCAAGTTGAATCCCAATTCTTCCAGCAGTTGCTCGCTGACACCGCGCAATCCCTGCCAGTGCTGCAGGGTGCAAGGCGGATGGAACGCGGTCTTGTCAGGCAGGTTTTGAAGCCTGGATTTAAGCTCAGCGCCATGAGGTGCAACGATTTCGGCGATATCGCGCACCTTGTCTACAACGCGCAAGGCTTTGGCAACGTAGTCAGGATCGTGACGCAGATGATGAGCGTATTCCTTGACCATGCCGCCACAGCCCGACGCATTCATGATAATGGCCTCGGCCTTGCCACTATCGAGTAGCGGCAGCCACGCATCGATATTGGCCCGCATTTGCGCCAGCGCGGCTTCCTGAGCATCCAGGTGAAAATTGATGGCGCCACAACAGCCCGCGCCCGGCACAACCCGGGTACCTATGCCCAAGGCATCAAGCACACGTATTGTGGCCGCATCGATGCTCGGCATCATGGCCGGCTGAACACAGCCGGACAGCATGATGACTTGACGAGGATGACGTGCGCCATTGGTGGGCACCTGACCAGCAGGCCGGGCTTGCGGCACCTTGTTGCGTAATACTTCGGGCAGCATGGGCCGCAGCAATCGACCCAGCCTCATGGCGGGGCCGAACAGCGAAGAATTCAGTGCATGGCGCAACACGGTGCGGGTCAATCGCTGCCCCAAGGGGCGCTCAACCTTCTGATCGACCAGGTTGCGTCCAATATCGACCAGGGCGCCGTACTGAACACCCGATGGACAGGTGGTTTCACAATTTCGGCACGTCAGGCAACGATCCAGGTGCTGTTGCGTCCTTTCCGTGGGCTCGGCGCCTTCAAGCACTTGCTTGATCAGATAGATACGGCCGCGCGGACTGTCGCGTTCGTCTCCGAGTATCTGATAAGTGGGACAGGTGGCCAGGCAAAAGCCACAATGCACGCAGCGACGCAGAATCTCGTCGGCATCATTGCCCAGATTGGTATCGCGCACCCACGAAGCTAGATTTGTTTGCATCTTTGGCCTTAGAAATCGGGGAACAGGCGTTTGGGATTGAAAACTCCGGTGGGATCAAGCTCTTGCTTGAGCCGCCGGTTGATGCTCTTCAGACCCGGTTCCAGAGGATGAAACACGGGCAGATCGGCAGCCTTGGTGTCGTAGCGGTATAGCGTTGCATGGCCGCCCTGCCGTGCGATGTCATCACGCAACTGGGCGGCCGAGGTCACGTTCGTTACCCAGCGCAATCCACCATTCCATTCGATCAGTGTGGGCCCCAGATCAAGCGCGGGTGTCTGTGGCGGAACGGCCAGCCTCCAGAGGGGTCGCTGTTGGAAAAAACCGTGCGTCTGGTCGCGCAGACTGTTCCAGAATGCCTGGGCGTCGGTCATGGCAGCCCCGCCGACCCTTAGCGCCGCGCTATGCACGGCCGGCTCGCTGCCCGATACCCGCACATGCAACAGGCCAATCTGGCCAGGCTCGCCGATCCAGGCGGTAGCGGTAATGGGTATGGGCAGACCGCGCCACACGCCGAACAGCTTCAGCGCCTGAGACTCGGACACTTCAAGGACGAAGCTGGCCTCTTGAAAAGGCTTGGGCACAACTTTGACGGAGACCTCGATCAGGGCGCCGAAGATTCCCATGGAACCGGCCAGCAAGCGCGAAATGTCATAGCCCGCCACATTCTTCATGACCTCGCCGCCGAAGCTCAGGACTTCGCCCGAGGAGTCCAGCAGCTTGGCCCCCAAAACGAAGTCGCGTACGTTACCGGCCGCCATGCGCCGTGGCCCCGAAAGGCCGCTGGCGATACAACCGCCTATGGTCGAGGATGGCCCAAAGCGCGGCGGCTCAAAGGCCAGCATTTGATTTTGTTCATCGAGCGCGGCCTCGACATCGGCCAGCAGCGTTCCGGCCCTGGCCGTCATGACCAATTCCGAAGGCTGATAGTTGACGATGCCGGTATACCCCGACATATCCAGGATGGCGGTGGCTGGCAACGGGTCGGGATCCATGCCCGCACCATAGAAGCACTTGGTGCCGCCGCCCCGGATGTACACAGGACGCTCAGCCCCGCGAGCTGCCAGCACCTGCTGGCAGAGATCAGAAAGTACGAATTCCATGCAACGCTCTTAAAAACGGGGTAATTCGGGAAAGCGGATTGCACCGCCATGCACATGCATCTTCCCGTACTCGGCACAACGCACCAGGGTAGGAATAACCTTGTCCGGATTCAACAAACCATAGGGGTCGAAGGCGCGCTTGAAGGCACAGAAGAAATCGAGCTCTTCGCGCGTGAACTGCACACACATCTGGTTGATTTTTTCGATACCGACGCCGTGCTCGCCGGTGACCGTGCCGCCGACTTGCACGCATAGTTCAAGAATGGCGGCGCCGAATTTCTCGGCACGCTCGACTTCGTTGGGCTGGTTGGAGTCGAACATGATCAATGGATGCAGGTTGCCGTCACCGGCATGAAACACATTGGCGCAGCGCAGATTGAATTCGTCTTCCATTTCTTCTATGGCCCTGAGCACCCGGCCCAAATGCCTGCGCGGAATCGTGCCATCCATGCAGTAATAGTCGGGTGACACTCGCCCGGCAGCTGGAAACGCATTCTTGCGGCCTGCCCAGAAGATCAGGCGCTCCTGCTCGGACGTGGACACTTGCAGCCTGGTTGCACCAGCCTGCTCGAACACCGCCAGCATGCGCTGGATTTCGTCTTCGACCTCGGCTTCCGTGCCATCGGACTCGCACAGCAAAATGGCCTCGGCTTCCAGGTCGTAGCCCGCCTTGACGAAGGGCTCGACCATATGCACGGCCCGCTTGTCCATCATTTCCAGGCCGGCGGGAATGATGCCGGTGGCGATGATATTGGTAACGGCTTGCCCCGCGGTTTCAACGCTGGCGAAACTGGCCATGATGACCCGGGCGCTGGCAGGCTTGGGAATCAGCTTGACCGTGACCTCGGTGACCACGCCCAGCATACCCTCGGAGCCTATGAAGGCAGCCAAAAGTTCCAAGCCCGGGCTGTCGGGCGCCTGGGAGCCCAGCTCGATGACATCGCCATCGATGGTGACTACACGAACCTTCAACACATTGTGTACGGTCAGGCCATACTTCAGGCAATGGACCCCACCGGAGTTCTCGGCAATGTTGCCACCTATGGAGCAGGCAATCTGGCTGGAGGGATCGGGCGCATAATACAAGCCATAAGGCTCTGCCGCCTCGGAGATGGCCAGGTTACGTACGCCAGGCTGCACAACTGCGGTTGCAGTGTCCAGGTCAATTTTTTGTATGCGATTGAGCTTGGCCAGGCCCAGCAAAATACCCTGCGCGTGAGGCATGGCGCCACCCGACAACCCCGTACCCGCACCGCGAGCAACGATGGGGATGTTGAACGCCTTGCAGGCTTGCAACACGGCAATGATCTGTGCTTCGTTCTCGGGCAGTATGACCACGGGCGGCAAAGTACGATACAAAGACAGGCCGTCGCACTCGTAGGGGCGGGTGTCTTCAATCTTGGACAATATGCAGTGCTTGGGAACGGCATCCCCCAACCGTGCGATCAGGCCCGCAAAATCAGGAACTTGCGTGGCCAACGCACTCATGGCTGTCTGGTTCATTGCGTCTCTTTTGTTGTTATGTGTTTTGCCTTGGCGGCTAAGCAAGTTTTAAGCCTGCGGAATGATTTTTCCCGGGTTTAGTATATTGTGAGGGTCAAAGGCCAGCTTGAGGCTGGCCATGAGATCCAGGGCATCCCGCCCGTGTTCGGCCAGCATGAATTCCATTTTATGCAAACCCACGCCGTGCTCGCCCGTGCAGGTACCCTGCATACGGATGGCTCGCTCGACCAGGCGCCGATTCAGCTGCTCGGACTCGGTCCATTCTGCGGGATTGTCGGGGTCGAGCAGCATCAATACATGAAAATTACCATCACCCACATGGCCGACTATCGTGTACGGAAAACTGGCCTGATTCAACTCATTAGCCGTTTCGGTAACGCATTGAGCCAGACATGAGATGGGCACGCAGACATCGGTGGTACTGGATCGACAACCTGGCCGCAGCTGCAGGCCGGCAAAATAAGCATTGTGGCGTGCCGTCCATAAGCGGCTGCGATCTTCAGGCTGCTCGGCCCATTCGAAGTCCATGCCCCCGTTATCGCGTGTAATGTCTTGAACGATTTCGGCCTGCTCTTTGACCCCTGCAGGGCTGCCATGGAATTCAAACAACAGCAGCGGCGATTCGGTCAGGCTGAGCTTGCTGTAGGCATTGGTGGCCTTGACCGCCCAGGCGTCCATGAATTCGACGCGGGCAACCGGCACCCCCATTTGTATGATCTCGATGACGCTTTGCACCGCAGCTTGCAGCGTAGGAAAATTGCAAATGGCGGCCGATATGGCCTCGGGCTGCGGATACAAGCGCACGGTGACTTCGGTAATGATGCCCAGCGTGCCTTCACTGCCCACAAAAATACGCGTTAAATCGTAGCCCGCCGAGGACTTGCGGGCCCGATTGGCGGTTTCAATAATGCGACCATCGGCCGTGACCACTTTGAGCGACATGACGTTTTCGCGCATGGTGCCGTAGCGCACCGCATTGGTGCCCGACGCACGGGTAGCCGCCATGCCCCCCAGGCTGGCATCGGCACCCGGATCTATGGGGAAAAACAGGCCGGTATCACGGATTTCTTCGTTCAGCTGCTTGCGCGTAACCCCCGCCTGCACGGTAACGGTGAAGTCTTCCGGATTGACCGAAACCAATTGATTCATGCCCGACAAGTCAAGGCTGATACCCCCTTGCACCGCCAGCAAATG
The DNA here is from genome assembly GCA_013416405.1 of Alcaligenaceae bacterium. GTDB lineage: Bacteria > Pseudomonadota > Gammaproteobacteria > Burkholderiales > Burkholderiaceae_B > Pusillimonas_C. Next base: position 32,428 of record JACCET010000001.1, on the reverse strand, counting down.
GCCTTCGAGCGATGAGCCTGCGCCGTAAGGAATCAGCGGCACCTTGTGCGTATGGCAATGACGCGCCACCCAGGCGACTTCTTCGGTGCTGCCTGCAAACACGACGCCATCGGGCAACATGGGCGGATAAGGGGATTCGTCGCGCCCATGATGCTCGCGCACGGCATGCGCGGTTGAAAAGCGGTCACCAAACCGCGCCGCCAACGATTCAAGAAAGCCGTCGGGAATGGCGCGGCGCAGCGCCTGGGAAAAATCGGGGGCATTCATGCCAGTACTCCTGAAAACACTTATGCGAGCTTAGGCTCAATACTACGAGGTTTACGCCTTGCTGCCGATCAGGGCATTTGCTGATTGCGTCACCACCTGACGGCGATTCTTGACCGCCAGCGCCAGGCGTTCTAGCACCTGCACAGAAGTGTCCCAATCTATGCAGCCATCGGTAATGCTCTGGCCATAGGTAAGAGTTTGCCCCTGGACCAGATCCTGGCGGCCACCGATCAGATTGCTTTCTACCATGACGCCGAAGATCCGCTCGTCGCCGGCCTCCATCTGTGTGGCCACGTCTTCAAGCACCAAAGGCTGATTTTTGTAGTCTTTGCTGCTGTTGGCATGGCTGGAATCGATCATGACGCGTGGGCGCAGGCCGGCCTTGGTGAGCGACTGGCAAGAGGCATCAACACTGGCCGCATCGTAATTGGGTGCCTTGCCGCCGCGCAGAATAAGATGGCAATCATTATTGCCCGCAGTAGAAACGATGGCCGAATGGCCGCCCTTGGTGACCGAAAGGAAATGATGGGGCTGGGACGCCGCCATGATGGCATCAAGAGCAATCTTGGTATCACCACCCGTGCCATTCTTGAAACCCACCGGGCAGGACAGCCCCGACGACAACTCGCGGTGCACCTGGCTTTCAGTTGTGCGCGCGCCTATGGCTCCCCAGGAAACCAGGTCGGCAATGTATTGGGGGGTAATCATGTCCAGGAATTCGCAACCAGCCGGCAGACCCAATGCATTGACATCAATCAGCAACTCACGCGCCGTACGCAGCCCCTGATTGATGTTGAAGCTGCCATCCAGGCCGGGATCATTGATCAGTCCCTTCCAGCCCACCGTGGTGCGGGGCTTTTCAAAGTACACACGCATGACGATTTCAAGCTCGCCCTTGAAACGATCGCGCTGGGCCACAAGGCGCTTGGCGTAGTCGATGGCGGCCACTGGATTGTGAATGGAGCAGGGGCCGATCACCACGACCAGCCTGTCGTCGGAACCATGCAGAACATCGTGTATGGCGCGACGAGCGTCATATACAGTGGACGAGATTTCGGTGGTACATGGAAACTCGCGCATGATATGGGCGGGCGGGCTAAGTTCCTTGATTTCGCGGATACGTAAATCGTCAGTGTTGTGCGTCACAATGGACTCCAGAGTGTTTGCCTGCTTGCCGGCGGATACAAAAAAAGCCGCCTAGCTTTGCTGGCGGCTTTTTGGGAATTTGGTTCTTTTTTACTGCGTACAACGCTTCCCTTCCTCCACCAGCGGTTTTGGAAAAGCAAAAAAATAAAAAAAGAAAAATGGGCTTGCGCGGTACATAGAGGGTAACTCTAGCACAGAGTTTAGATGCTGCCAAGAAAAACGCGAAATCAACCCCCTATCGATTACCCTTGTCTACGACCACGCGAGGCGCGCGTGGGCACATCATTACACTAATATTAATTTGAGTACAAATGATTTAATGATGTATGATTTCGTTGATGATCATTTCTGAGCTAATGGAGAAAAGGACAAAACAAGCATGGCAAACCACGCCAGCCAACCTTTCCCAATTCTTCAATACAAAGACAAGGACAACGCAATGAATACGATAAAAAAACTAGCCCTTTGCGCCCTCGCTGCTGGCCTGACCGGTGGTTTGGCCAGCCAGGCCGGCGCAGCCAGCCTTCAGGAAATCAAGGATAGAGGTACCGTACGCATCGCCGTCGCCAATGAAATTCCCTACGGCTATATGGATCTGAACGGTAAAGCCCAAGGTGTTGGCCCCGAAACCGCCAAACAAGTAATGGAACAATTGGGCATTAAAAAAATAGAATGGGTCACGACCAATTTTGGCTCGCTGATCCCCGGACTACAGGCCAACCGTTTTGATATGGTCGCGGCCGAAATGGCCATACTGCCCGCACGCTGCAAGCAAGTACTGTTTTCAGAGCCTAATAGCTCGTACGGCGAAGGTCTGCTGGTTGCAAAAGGCAATCCCGACGATATCCACACCTTTGAAGACTTTGCCGAGTCAGACAAGAAAATCGCCATCATGGCGGGTGCAGACCAACTTGAAATGCTGCAGGCATTGGGTGTGCCAGGCGACCGCATGGTAACGATCTCGAACAATGCCGACGCCATCTCCACCGTATCCACCGGCCGTGCCTCGGCTTACGCTGCCACCAGTCTGACCGTCAGTGAGCTGGCCAAAAAGAGTGACAAGGTCGAAGCGGCCAAAGAGTTCACCGATCCGGTGATCAACGGCACCCCCGCGCGCAGCTGGGGCGGCTTCACCTTCAGTCAAGACTCCAAGGATTTCCGTGATGCGGTCAATGCCGAACTGGCCAAGTTCAAGAAGACTGAAGACTGGGGCAAAATCATGGCTCAGTACGGTTTCAGCGAAGCTGACGCCAAGGAATCATTCAATAAAACCAACGAGCAACTTTGCGCTGAGTAAAGCGTAAATTTCTAATGGAATGGCTTAGCTACAGCACGCCGTTGCTGCAAGGCGCCTGGGTAACGATACAACTTACCGTTTACTCGACCATACTGGGCGCCTTTTTCGCCTTTGCCTTTGGCATAGGAAAACTATCCCCCAACTGGATCGCGAAAAGCGTATCGATATTCTTTATCGAGATATTCAGGGGCACCTCGTTACTGGTACAGCTGTTCTGGCTGTACTTTGCCCTGCCACTTCTGGGACAGGCCATAGGCGTGGATTTACGCTTGCCCCCTGTCGTGGCCGGCACACTGGCCCTCAGCCTGAATATCGGCGCATATGGCGCCGAGGTGGTACGCGGCGCAATCCAGGCAGTGCCACCCACCCAGCACGAAGCGGCCAAGGCCTTGGACTTCACGCCCAGACAAGTCATGTGGCGCATATCTCTGCCGCAAGCCATACCCGAAATGATGCCCAGCTTCGGTAACCTGGCCGTCCAGAACCTGAAAGACACCGCGCTAGTATCGTTGATCAGCCTGGGTGATCTGGCCTTTCGCGCAGAACAAATCCGCAACTTCACGCAAGACAGTGTCACGGTCTACACCCTGCTGCTGTTCATGTACTTCGGCATGGCCCTGGTGCTGACCGCCATCATGAAGCTGCTGGAGCGCTCGGTCGGCCGCTGGCGCGCGGGGAGAACCTGATCATGCTATTTGGCATAGAGTGGGACACCACCACCAACTGGCTGTTCGCCGTATCAATACTGCCCATTTTGCTTAAGGGCCTGGCCGTTACCATACAAGCGACCGTGGTGGGCTTTGCGATAGCAGCGGTGCTGGGCCTGGTGCTGGCGGCCCTGAAGTCGTCCAGGCTGCGCATTATTTCATGGCCGGCACGCCTGATCACCGAGTTTATCCGTGACACCCCTCTGCTGGTGCAGCTGTTCTTCCTGTATTACGTACTGCCTGAATACGGCATAGTATTACCCGCATTCCTGACCGGAGCCCTGGCCCTGGGCATACAGTACAGCGCCTATACCTCTGAAGTGTACCGGGCCGGCATCGAATCGATCACGCACGGCCAAACCGAAGCCGCCAGGGCGTTGGACTTATCACCGCTGCGCACTTTCAGCGTCGTTATCGTGCCGCAAGCCATTCCCCGCATCATTCCAGCACTGGGCAACTACCTGGTTTCCATCATGAAAGATGTGCCGGTTCTATCGGTCGTGTCAGTACTTGAAATGCTTAATGTCGCCAAGATTATCGGTGATCGCACCTTCAATTACCTGATACCCCTATCCATGGTTGGCGGCTTGTACCTTATTCTTACCTTAGTGGCTTCGGCAGCCGTACGCCATCTGGATCAGCGCCTGCCCAAGCAAGGGATACCCCTGAAATGAACGAAACAGACACCATGGCACAAACGCCAGAGGCGCAGGCTACAGCCGCGCCTGACGCGGACACCATTATTCAGTTCGACAAGGTGGTGAAACGCTTTGGCGACGTGACCGTGCTGGACAGCCTGGACTTCAATGTTCAAAAAGGCGAGAAGGTCACGATTATCGGCCCTTCGGGTTCGGGGAAATCCACGGTTCTGCGTATACTCATGACGCTGGAAACGATTAATGAAGGGGTCATACATGTTGCCGGCCGGCCACTGTGGCATGAACTGCGCAACGATCAGTTGGTACCGGCCAGCGAAGAGCATCTGCGCGATATGCGCAAGGAAATGGGCATGGTCTTCCAGCAGTTCAATCTGTTTCCCCACATGACGGTCAGGCGCAATATTACGGAAGCGCCTGTGCATGTGCTGGGGCTGTCCAAGGACAAGGCCAACCAGCGCGCCGAGGAATATCTGGAACTGGTCGGACTATCGGATCAGGCCGACAAATTTCCCAGCCAGCTTTCGGGTGGACAACAGCAACGGGTGGCGATCGCGCGCGCCCTGGCCATGAAACCGAACATCATGCTGTTCGACGAACCCACCTCGGCGCTGGATCCCGAGCTGGTCGGCGAAGTGCTCAACGTAATTCAGCGCCTGTCTGAAGAACACGACCTGACGATGTTGCTGGTGACACACGAAATGCAGTTCGCAAAACAAATATCCGACCGTGTCTGTTTCTTTGACAAGGGCCGGATAGTTGAAGAGGGACCGCCGGAAGAAGTCTTCTCGGCTCCGCGCGAAGAGCGCACTCAGGAATTCCTGAAGGGGTTCATCAACCCCGAATGCTGATTAATGGTGGCTGTGCGAGCTGGACGAGCCACTATCAGACGACTGCGCTGCCGCGGCGACAACCGCGCCCACGGCAATGACACCCGCCGCGATGGCAGCGACAGGTACGGTTGCGCCTGCAACACTAACCCCACCGGCAGCCGCGCCGGGAGCTGCGGCTGGTGCAGGCGCCGGTGCTGGTGCAGTTTGCGAGTAAGCAGCCAGCGAGAACAAAGCCAGCGTTGCAGCCCCTATAGACTTGATCATGAACTTTGCCACGGTGTTTTCCTTTAACGTTAATTATTTACAAACTACTTCAATTATGCCAAAGCATAACAACAATAGCAAAGGCATTTTTCAATAAAATCAAGCCGTCACTGCTTCTTCCAGCGGAACCAAAGGCGTGAACTGCTTGCGTGTAGCAATGTACTCTGGCCTTGGCGCCAAGCCGTACCGAGGCGCTTCCAGGGTATTTTCCATACTGTTGTAAACCATGAAAACATTAGCTCGTGGCCACGGTGAAATATTACCGTTAGACCCATGCATAGTGTTGCATTCAAAGAACACTACCGACCCCGCCTTGGCCGTCATGGGCCGTATGCCACCCTGCTCGGCCAGCAAACGCAGGCTCACGGGATCAGGCACCCCGTATTCCTGCTTCTTAAGCGATTTCTTGTAATGCTCGTCGGGCGTGATGCCCTGGCAGGAAATGAACTGCTGGTGCGAACCGGGCACCAGCATCAGCGGGCCGTTGCAGGCGTTGTTGTCGGTCAGCAAGACCGAGCAACTTAGCGCGCGCATGCCCGGCATGCCATCTTCCACATGCCAGGTTTCAAAGTCAGAGTGCCAGTAGAACTCTTTGCCCTTGAAGCCCGGCTTCATATTGGCCCGCGACTGATGCATATACACTTCGGATCCCAGCAGCTGCCGGGCAACGTGTATAAGACGTGGATCGCAAGCCAGCCTGCCCAGCATCTTACTAAGCTCATGCACGCGAAAGATGGAGCGAACCTCATCACTGCCAGGCTCGGTAATGGCTTCTTTCTGACTGACGATGGCAGGGTCGGCGCTCATGCGCCCAACCTCGTCCAGCAACTCCTGAACCTCGTCGGCGCTGAAGACGTCTTCAAGCATCAGGAAGCCGTCGCGCTCGTAGGACGACACCTGATCGGTCGCCAGCGCGCTGGCATAGGTGCCGCCCCCGTAGACCACCGGATCACGCCGGGCAATAATCGCCGACGTCCGATCTGTACGCGAGGCATAAGGATCGTTGATAGCTATATTCATGTATTTACTCCTTCGCGTATTCAGGCCGCGTCGGTAACCAGCGGGTACACTCCCTTGTCGTCGTGCACCTCGAAGCCGGTCAGCGGCGGATTGAATACGCAGATCACGCGCAGCGGCTCTTTACCGCCACGCAACCAATGTTCATCGTGCTGATCCAGGGCATAAACCACGCCCGGACCCAAGGCATATTTCTTGCCGTCGGCGATCGTTTCCACTTCACCGTCACCTTCTATGCACCACACTGCTTCCAGGTGATTCTGGTAATGAATATGCGTTTCCGTACCCGGAAAGATAACGGTCTCGTGAAAGGAAAACCCCATACCGTCTTTCTGCAGCAGGACGCGGCGGCTAAGCCATGTCTCGGTTTTCACTTCGTTCTCGGTCCCGATCACGTCCTTCACATTCTTTACTATCATCCTGCTTTTCCTCCGAATTTCAATACACGGGCGCTCACGCCCTTTTCCGACAATGCCTCGGCCAGGCTGCGTTCAATCACTTCCAGACCACGTGTCAGCAATTCATCTTCTATGGTCAACGCCGGCAAAATTTTCAAGACCTCGTCATTGGCGCCCGAAGTTTCAATCACGACGCCACGCTCGAAAGCCTTCTTGGAAATCAGCCCTGCCAGATCGTCATCGGCGGGTGTGACCAGGCCCTGAATCAGGCCACGGCCACGCACGCTCAGCCCGGCTCCTGGATAGCTGTGGACCAGGTTTTCCAGCCAGTCGCGCACGATACGTTCCTTGCGCTGAGTGTCCTGGGCAAAGCGGTCATCACGCCAGTAGCTGTCCAGCGCTTGCGCAGCGGTCACGAATGCCATGTTGTTGCCACGGAAAGTGCCGGTGTGAGCGCTGGGCTTCCAGACATCATGCTCCGGCTTCATCATCACCAATGACATCGGCATGCCAAAACCCGACAAGGACTTGGACAAGGTGATGATATCGGGCTCAATGCCTGCGGCTTCAAAGCTGAAGAAACTGCCGGTTCGCCCGCAGCCTACCTGTATGTCATCGACGATCAGCAGCATATCGTGCTGGCGGCAGACTCGTTGCAACTCTTTGAGCCAGCGCTTGGAGGCCACGTTGACACCACCCTCGCCCTGCACCGTTTCCACAATCACGGCTGCGGGATGATCTAATCCGCTGCTGTTGTCGTTCAACAGGCGCTCGAAATAAGCAATGGTGTTGACATCGGGGCCCATGTAGCCGTCGAATGGCATGAACGATGTATTGTTCAGCGCCACTCCTGCTGCTTCCCGGAATTTTGAGTTGGCCGTAACGGCCAGCGAACCACCGCTGACGCCATGAAAGCCGTGGGTGAACGACACAATATTTGGCCGTCCCTTTATCTGTCGCGCCAACTTCAGTGCAGCTTCCACTGCGTTGGTGCCGGTAGGACCCGTGAACTGCAGGGTGTATTGCCAGTTCCTGGGTCGGAGCAGCACCTGCTCAACGGTTTCCAGAAAATACTTCTTGGCGCTGGTCGCCATATCGAGGCCGTGTACCAATCCGTCAGAGTCCAGATACTCTATCAGCTTCTGCTTCAAGACAGGATTATTGTGACCGTAGTTCAGCGTGCCTGCGCCGCTGAAGAAATCGATATATTCCTTGTTATCTTCGTCTATCAGTACGGAGCCGCGAGCCTGCTTGAATATGACTGGAAAGGACCGGACGTAGCCCCGTACTTCCGACTCCATCCGGTCAAATATTTTTAAGTCCATCATGCTGTGTTCTCCTTTTGTTGTGAGGCACCCAGCAAAAAAAGCCGGTCTGAGCACCAGAACCCTGCAGGTGCCTCGACGGTGAAACGAATCAACTTCTAACGAAGCGATGTACTGGTGAAAGGGCCTATGCGTAGCAAAGGCTCATCTTCGTGTGCGTGCGCACCGAACATATGCCGCTCGAACAGCGGCTGCTCGTTGACGGGCGCGAGCAATTTTCGTGCCAGACCCCCAAACATGGCGCGCGAAGCGCTGTTGTCAGGGCCGACGGTGGTTTCCAGGAATTGGATATGAGCCAAAGCGGGGCGCTGCAGCAAACTGAGCAACATGCGCCGTCCCAAGCTTTGCCCACGGGCTTGTTCGTGCACGGCCACCTGCCAGACAAAAAGCGTATCGGGCCGCTCTGGCGGTATATATCCGGACACAAAGCCGAGCAACGTATCGTCTTTTCCGGTCAGTACGCATGTACCGCCAAAATACTCGCTTAGCAGCAAATAGGTATAAACGGAATTCAGATCGAGCGGCGGGCACTGGGCAATAAGGCGGTGGATGCCGGCGGCGTCATCTTTGCGCGGCTGCCGCATCCACTGAGTTTGATCGCTACAGCGAGTGTCGCCGGCGTGTCCTGAAGGTTGAATCGAAGAGTGAGTAATTTCGCAATCTGTCACACGACCAGTCCCGATTCGGGAAGCGCGCCGCCGACCGGCACATCAAGTATGGGCGAGGCAAGTTCGCCAGGCGCTTCCTGTGGCGCAACGCCGTCGGACTCCATCAAGTCGACGATACGTTCTAGCGACATGGTGATGGAAACTTGCTCTTGCTCGGGCAAGGCGTTCAGCGCATCAGCCAGTTTCTTTTGCAAGGGAGACGGCGTGTCGTGTGCAAGCTTAATGCCGGCCTGTGTTGCTGTAACAAAAACAATGCGGCGATCTTCGCGGCCCCGTTCCCGATTGATCAGGCCCTTGTCTTCAAGGCGATCGAGAATACCCACCACCGTGCTGGCGCTAAGGTGGATTTCACGACTGATGGCCGTGGCCGTCAGGGGCCCATGCTCGATAACCGCACGCAGGCAAATCAGCTGTGGCGCCGTGATATTACTGTACGCCGCCAACTGCCGTGAATGCAGTGCGACCGAGCGCGTAATGCGCCGCAAAGCACGCAAAATGCGCAGGTCGTACTGCTGATTCGAAGATGAGGTTTTCGACATGGTCAAATAAGTTCAATCCAATTAATTTCTACTCAAATCATAAGCCCGCTAACGAACTATGTCAACCAAGAAGGTGACCGCAACACCAAAAAGGGCGGGATGAAAGTGAATTCATCCCGCCCTTTTCCAGGCCCTGAAACAGACCCTGGGTGTGGCTTATGCGCGACCTGAATTTGGTCGTTAAGCGGTGCCGCCTACGGTCAGGCCTTCCATGCGCACAGTAGGCATGCCTACGCCCACCGGAACGCTCTGCCCTTCTTTGCCACACGTACCTACGCCCGAGTCCAGCTGTAGGTCGTTACCGATGAAGCTGACCTGATTCATGGCCTCGGGGCCGCTACCGATCAAGGTGGCGCCCTTGACCGGGCAAGTGACTTTCCCGTTTTCGATCAGATAGGCCTCGGAGGTGGAAAAGACGAACTTGCCGCTGGTGATATCAACCTGGCCACCACCAAAGTTAACCGCATACAAGCCCTTCTTTACCGAGGCGATGATCTCTTCGGGCGGCGTTTGCCCGGCCACCATATAGGTGTTGGTCATGCGCGGCATGGGCAAATGCGCATACGATTCACGCCGACCATTACCTGTTACAGGCATTTTCATCAGGCGCGCATTCATGGAGTCTTGCATATACCCCTTCAAAATACCGTCTTCGATCAGCACATTATGCTGGGTGGCGTTGCCTTCGTCGTCGATATTGAGCGAACCACGGCGGTCTGCAATGGTGCCGTCATCGATAACTGTGACGCCCTTGGATGCAACGCGCTCGCCAATACGGCCCGAAAACACACTGGAACCCTTGCGATTGAAGTCGCCTTCCAGACCATGTCCCACGGCTTCGTGCAACAAAATGCCGGGCCAGCCCGAACCCAGCACCACCGTCATTTGACCGGCCGGCGCGGGCTTGGCTTCCAGATTGGTCAGTGCTTCGTGCACGGCCCGCTGCACATAGGAACGCAGAATATCGTCGGTAAAATAAGCCAGGCCACTACGGCCCCCACCGCCACCATGGCCCATTTCACGCCGGCCGTTGCGCTCGGCTATTACCGTCAGGGACAAACGCACCAGCGGACGCACGTCGGCCGCCAAGCGGCCATCGCTGCCTGCCACCAGCACGACATCGTATTCGGCCCCCAGGCCGGCCATGACTTGGATAATGTGCGGATCAGACGCGCGCGCCATGGCTTCGATGCGTTCGAGCAAGGCGACTTTTTCCGGCGAGGACAACGAGTTGACCGGATCTATGGCCGGGTACAAATCATGCACCAGGGCAGGATGACCGCTGATCACCTTCTGGCGCCCCGCACCCCGGCGCGCAATACTGCGCACGGCATGTGCCGACGACAGTAAGGCATCGGCCGATAAGGAGTCAGAATAGGCGAAAGCGGTCTTTTCCCCGCTGATGGCACGTACGCCCACGCCTTGTTCTATAGAGAAGCTGCCGGTTTTGACTATGCCCTCTTCGAGGCTCCAGCCTTCGCTGCGCGTGTACTGAAAGTACAGATCGGCGTAGTCAACCTTGTGGGTAAAAATTTCGCCCAAGGCACGCGCCATGTCTGCTTCATCAAGACCCCAGGGGTCGAGCAAAACGGACTTGGCAGTGGCCAGGGCATTAATGGCGGAATCCGCAGGTTTCATATATTGGCAAATCCTGTATTTACATCGTGCGATGCTTTAACGCGGGCAGAGATGCCCGTACATCGGCAATTCGGTCTAGGCTGAGTGTGCCTACGGCGATACCCGGGTCTTGGTCAACCTGGGCCAGCACTTCGCCCCATGGATCAATTAGAACAGAATGCCCCCATGTGCGCCGGCCATTTTCATGCTTGCCGCCTTGAGCCGGCGCCAGCACATAACACTGGTTCTCGATGGCGCGGGCGCGCAGCAAGATATCCCAGTGGGCCGAGCCAGTTGTGTAGGTAAACGCCGCAGGGAGCACAATCAGATTGACGTGGCCCATAGCCCGGAAGAATTCGGGAAACCTTAAATCGTAACAAATTGAAAGGCCCACTCGACCAAAAGGGGTATCGAGCACTTGAGGTGCATTCAGACCTGGCCTGATGGAAATGGATTCGTCGTAGGATTCCTGCCCCTTCCTGAAACCGAACAAATGGACTTTGTCGTAGCGCGCCACCTGTTTTCCAGAAGGGTCATAAACCAGACTGGTATTAAAGATGCGTTCGGGATCATCATTATCCAGCGGCAAGGAACCACCCACCAGCCAAATGCCGTGCTGGCGAGCCTGATCGGCCAAAAATGACTGAATCGGGCCATTCCCGGGCTCTTCTTTAAGGGCGAGTTTATCGGTGTCTTTATGCCCCATGAAGCAAAAGTATTCGGGCAGCGCAAGCAGTTGAGCGCCTGCCTGCGCAGCCTGCGCGATGAGATCGGACGCTTGGCGCAGATTATCATCCACGCGCGTAGACGACACCATTTGAATGGCAGCAACTTTAAAGTTTTTTTCAGCGTTATTCATAATACGGTTCACATTAACGAATGGCATTTCGATATTTAGCGGGTTTATTTGGCTTTATTCCGGGATATTGCATATAAATTAATCGCTATATAATAAATAAAAGCTGCAGCGGACTATTATTAGTAGCACGTAAGCTAACCACCCCAGGAATACTGAATGACACGCGATACATACTCAGCCCTTAAGCAAAAAATAGAAAAAGAAATACTCAAGTTGCAAAAGCAGGCTCAAGCGCTGCAAGCTAAGCAACGTGGCCCCGTCGTCACATCTATCATCCGTTCCATGCGTGAATACGATATCACGCCAGAAGACATCGCCGCCGCATACAAGCCAAAAACCAAGAGCACCCGTGCCGGCAGCGTCAAAAAAGCATCAGCACCGGCCGTAAAACGCACGGTTCCGGCCAAATACCGCCACCCCGAAACCAACGAAACCTGGACGGGCCGTGGCAAGGCCCCACGCTGGATCACCAACGCAGAAGCCGAAGGCAAAAGCCGCAACGACTTCCTGATTGTTTGACCAAAAAGCCCTGCACCAACTACAAAGCGCCAAATTCATGGCGCTTTTTTTATTGCCGACTAGCGCTGCCTTTCGTACTGCACCTCGCGCACCTGTCCATTATTGCCCGGGAAACGATCGAATACTGCCTGGGCCAAATATGGCATGACCTGCAGCAGATTATTGTTCGAACTAAGATTTACGGCGCTTGAACGATAAACTTCGGCATTATTGGCGAGATTATCGTTAATGACAATTGTCAAGGTGTTGTTATATATTTCGACTGGAAAATTTGAAACCGAAGGCGCCATGTAAATGCCGCCCCAGCCCCAGCCATGAAAGCCACCGTAATACCCACCAAAAGCCGGGCCCATCCAACCATCGTTCAGGTAGGGATCGTTATAGCGCTGCACCCAGGTTTTGGTAACCGGATTCTCGTAAGCAATATGCACATTGAAACGCGCCTGGCCTGATTGGGCCTCGACCATACCTGTAGGGCCTATATTTGCCCTGACCATATCGGCCACGGCCTGAAACTCCAGATTGTTTTGCTGGGCTTGGGCAGCCACGATACGATAGGAGTCGCCCTGCGCGATGCCCGGCCACTGCTGGAAGCTGGTGACCCGGGCCGACAAGGTCGACGCGCACCCGGCTATCAGGAAAACGCTGCCAAGCAGCAAGCATCGCAGCATGGCTTGTTGATACTGACAAAATTTGTGCCACATAGTTATTCCTAGACTAACAATATACAACTAGACTTCTTGTACTGCCGTGTTTCCATAAGACCACACCTGCCAGACAAAGGTTGCACAAATGATGTAAAAACCGCAACACCAAGCAAACACTACAATAAGCTTCCCGCCTATTATTGGTCTTGTCATGCGCACAGATACCGCTCCAACCATTTTACGTCACGATTATCAGCCCTACCCCTACCGTCTCACGCAAGTGCACCTGGATTTCGAACTCGATCCGGCACAAACCCGTGTACGCTCGCAGCTGCATTTCGAACAGGCCGGCACAAGCCTGCAGCCACTGGTACTGAATGGTCAGGAACTGCAGCTGGAAGCCATCCTTCTGAACGATCGCCCCCTTACGCCAGACCAGTATCGCCTGCAAAACGACACACTGATCATTTTGCCCGACACCCCTCAGTTCGTGCTGGACATCACCAGCCTGTGCCAGCCCGAGCAAAACTCAAGCCTGATGGGCTTGTATGTATCGGGCGGCAAGCTGTTCACCCAATGCGAAGCCGAAGGCTTCAGGCGCATTACCTGGTTCCCCGACCGGCCCGATGTCATGGCCCGTTACCGCGTGCGCATACGCGCCAGCAAACAGCACTATCCCTTATTGCTGTCCAACGGCAACCTTATCGAACAGCGCGATCTGCCTGACGGCCAGCACGAAGCAACCTGGGAAGATCCGCATCCCAAACCCAGCTATCTGTTTGCACTGGTCGCGGGCAACTTCGATTGCCGCGAGCAAACCATACAGACAGGCAGTGGCCGCAGTGCCTTGCTGCAAGTCCTTAGCGACCCAGGCACACTAAACAAGACTGAATGGGCGCTGGATTGCCTGGACCGCTCGGTCAAGTGGGACGAAAACCGCTTTGGACTGGAACTGGATCTGGATCGATTCATGATTGTGGCGGCACACGACTTCAATATGGGCGCCATGGAAAACAAGGGCTTGAATGTATTCAATGCCGCCTACGTCCTGGCCGATTCCAACACCGCCACCGACGCCGCCTACCGCGCCATCGAGGCGGTCATAGGCCATGAATATTTCCATAACTGGACGGGCAATCGCGTTACCTGCCGCGACTGGTTCCAGCTATCCCTGAAAGAAGGCCTGACGGTCTTCCGCGACCAGGAATTCTCGGCCGACATGCTGGCACAGGGCCTGGACGGCGCCGAAGCCCAAAGCGCACGTGCTGTGAAACGTATAGACGATGTCAGCACACTGCGGCTGGCACAATTCCCCGAAGACGCCGGCCCCATGGCGCACCCCATACGCCCCGAAAGCTATCAAGAGATAGGCAACTTCTATACCGCCACAATCTACGAGAAAGGCGCCGAGGTCATACGCATGCAGCACACCTTGCTGGGCGAAGCGGGCTTCCAGGCCGGATTGGCCGAGTACTTCAAGCGTCACGATGGCCAGGCAGTAACTTGCGACGATTTCGTAAGCGCCATGGAATCGGTCTACGCGCTGCAGAATCCCGGCAAGAATTTCGACGTGTTTCGCCGTTGGTACTCGCAAGCTGGCACGCCCCATGTGCTCGTCAGCATAAACTACCAGGCTCAAGACCAAACATGCACAGTAACCCTGCGTCAGCACAACGCCCCCGTGGGTATAGAAAAGCTAAGCAATCCGCCCCAGCCCAAACTGCCGCTGCATATTCCTTTTGCCATGGGCCTGCTTGGGCAAGACGGCCAGGCGCTTACCATGACCCACGAAGGTCAAACCACAGACACCGTCGTGCTTGAACTTTTGCAGGAAGAACAAAGCTGGACTTTCACCAACATTCCCGAACAGCCCGTGCCATCGCTGTTGCGTCATTTTTCCGCACCAGTCATTGTTGACTTCGAACGCAGCGATGCCGATCTGGCCTTGCTGGCCAGACACGATACCGACCCCTTTGCCCGCTGGGAAGCTTGCCAGACACTGGCCACGCGCCAGCTACTGACACTGGTTCAAGCATTTTCAATCAGCGCCACACCGGAAATCGATCCGGCCTTCATAGACACATGGCGCAGCCTGCTGAATGACACGACCCTGACCACGGCCTACAAGGCCAGGGTGCTGAGCCTGCCCAGCCAGCGGGAACTATTGGAAAAGACCACGCCCATGAATCCCTTGGGTGTGATCCAGGCCAGCCGCTACCTGCGCACCCATTTGGGCCAGGTCTTGCAGGAGCAGTGGCTAGCCACCTATCACAACAATGCCGACACCGGTGCAGCCTATCAGCCCGACCCCTTATCGTCGGGGCGACGCACCCTGAAGAACCTGGCACTGACTTATCTGCTGGCCGCCGGGCACCCCAGCGCAGAAGCCCTGGCACTGGCGCAGTACCACGATGCGCGCAATATGACAGACCGCATGGGCGGCCTATCGGCACTGACACACTACTCCAGCTCTGCCGAAGCCACCCAGGCGTTGGATCACTTCTACGAACAATGGCAGCAAGACCCCCTGGTCATAGACAAGTGGTTCACCCTACAGGCCGTCTCGCCATCTACTTCGGTGGACAAAGTACGCGCCCTGATGGTGCACCCGGCGTTTTCCATGCGCAATCCCAACCGCGCACGGGCTCTAATTTTCCAATTTTGTCTGAACAACCTGCAAAGCGTGCATAGCCCCGAAGGCTACGCCTTCTGGGCCGAGCAAGTGCTGGCACTGGATCAGATCAATCCAGAGATTGCCGCGCGCCTGACCCGCGCCTTCGATAACTGGGCACGCTTTGGCGAACCACAGCGCGCGGCCCTGCGCAAAGCGCTGGAACACATTCAGCAACAGCCCAAACTCTCGCCCAACGTATCCGAAATCATTTCCAAAGCCTTGAATATCTAGTCTCCGGAGCATTCATTCATGACACGTAAAACACTGACCCAGTATCTGGTTGAACAACAAAGACAAAAGAAAGCGGTCTCGGCTGAAGTCCGCCTGCTGATAGAAACCGTGGCGCGCGCCTGCAAGACCATCAACCATGCCGTCAGCAAAGGCGCCCTGGGCGGCGTGCTGGGCAGCCTGGAAACCGAGAACGTTCAGGGCGAAGTGCAAAAGAAGCTCGACGTGATGTCGAACGAAGTTTTGCTTGAGGCCAACGAATGGGGCGGCCACTTGGCAGCCATGGCGTCCGAGGAAATGGAAACCATACACCGCATTCCCAACCGCTATCCCAAAGGCGAATACCTGTTGCTGTTCGATCCCCTGGATGGATCGTCGAACATCGATGTGAATGTATCCATAGGCACCATATTTTCGGTGCTGCACGCACCGCATCAGACTTCTGGCAGGGATGTGGAAGAGCAGGACTTCCTGCAGCCCGGCTCGCAGCAGGTGGCCGCAGGCTACGCTGTTTATGGCCCGCAAGCCATGCTGATCCTGACCGTGGGCACTGGTGTGGTCAGCTTCACGCTGGATCGCGAAATGGGTTCCTGGGTGCTGACCAACGAAGATATGAAGATTCCCGAACAGACGTCCGAGTTCGCCATCAATATGTCGAACATGCGCCACTGGGAAGCCCCGGTCAAACGCTACATTGACGACTGCTTGTCCGGCCAGACAGGGCCTTTGAAGAAAGACTACAACATGCGCTGGATTGCTTCCATGGTAGCCGATGTGCATCGCATCCTGACACGGGGCGGGATCTTCATGTACCCGCGCGATGAACGCCCCTCCGGCAAAGCGGGCAAGCTGCGCCTGATGTATGAAGCCAACCCCATGAGCTTCATTGTGGAACAGGCCGGGGGCATGGCCATAGACGGCAACCAGCGCATTCTGGATGTGCAACCCACGGCCCTGCACCAGCGCATAGGCGTGGTGCTGGGTTCAAAGGAAGAAGTCGAACGCGTGCAAAAGTATCACGCACAGGCATAAGCTTCCGGCATGCTGCGTATCGAGAATCTTGCCAAACGCTATGGCGACCATTTCATCTTCCAGGGTCTGACTTATACCTTCAGCCCTGGATGTATGGCGCTATGCGAAGAAGAAAGCACTGGGAAATCCAGCTTGCTGGGCATTATCGCGGGCCTTGTCACCCCTGATGCGGGCGACGTCTGGATAGATGGGCATTCGCTAAAGCAGACGTCGCTGCAGGCCACGGCCCGCCTGGCCTGTGTGCCCGACAATTGCATGGCATTTCCGGAGCAGACCGGGCGCGGCCTGCTTGAGCAGGCCGCTGCAGAAAAGCACACGCAGGTGGATGATGCCGTACTGAACCTGGCCTACCGGCTGGGGCTGGAACCGCATCTGGACAAGCGCTTCGAGCAAATGTCCACCGGCACGCGCCGCAAGGTATTCCTGGCGGCGGCTGCGCTGGGCGATCCGGCGGTCATCATTGCTGACGGCCCCAGCAGCGGCCTGGACAAGCAAGCCATCACGGTGCTGGCCGAACAGTTCAGGATCTGGTCACAAGACAAGGTCGTACTGTTCGCCAGCCACGACCCACAGTTCGTGAAGGCCTGCGAAGCCCAGACAATTAACGTTGCCGATCTGCGCCAGGCGCCTCTTTCCTAATAAGTGTTATCGGCGACTGGCGACGGCAACTAATCAAGCGTAAGTATCGTGGCACCCACCGTCTTGCGTCCGGCCAGGGCTTCCTGGGCGTCGGCAGCCGCTTCCAGCGGAAAGCGCTGACCTATGGTGATGTCGATCTTTTTCTTGGAAACCAGATCGAACATCTCGGTGGAGGCAGCTTTCATTTTTGCCAGCGTGGAAACGTGCGTGCCCAGTGTGGGACGGGTCACGAACAAGGAACCCTTGCTGGCGAGCACACCCAGATTGACGCCGTTGACCGGACCCGAGGCGTTGCCGAAGCTGACCATCAGGCCGCGTGGCTCCAGGCAGTCGAGCGAGGTGGTCCAGGTATCCTGCCCCACTCCGTCATAGACTACGGGCACTTTTTTGCCGTTGGTCAGTTCCTTGACGCGCTCGACCACGTTTTCACGCGAGTAGTCTATAACTTCCCAGGCGCCGTTGGCTTTGGCCAGCGCGGCTTTTTCGGGTGTGGAGGCGGTGCCGATAAGCTTGACGCCCAGAGCCTTGGCCCACTGGCAGGCGATCAGGCCCACGCCGCCGGCGGCCGCATGGAACAGAATGGTTTCGCCGCCCTGCAGGCGGTAGGTTTGCCGGAACAGATACTGTACGGTCAGACCTTTGAGCATGATGGCAGCGGCCTGCTCGAAACTGACGCCCTTGGGAATCTTTACCACACGGTCAGCCGGCACATTGCGCGCTTCGGCATAGGCGCCCAAGGGGCTTTGGCCATACGCGACGCGATCACCCACTTTCAGGTGCTTAACGCCTGCACCCACGGCTTCGACCACACCCGAGGCTTCAAAGCCCAGGCCATGCGGCAAGGGATGGGCATACAAGCCACTACGGCAGTAAATATCGATAAAATTAAGGCCTACCGCTTTTTGGCGTATAGTGACTTCGTTTTCCTGGGGTGACGGAACCTGTACCGATACAAGTTGCAGTACCTCGGGGCCACCGTTTTTTTCGATGCGTATTGCTTTGACCTGGGTTTCCAAGACAGACTCCTTGCGTAAATGTGATGCTTGCTCGACAGCGCCTAGTTTAAATCTTAATTGCCTCCGCGTATCGTAATATATGAATCGACAACGTGCTCTTTTTTCGATTCATATCGCCGCCGTGTTGTTTGGCCTTACGGGCATATTCGGCGAGCTGATCCAGGCCAACGCCATGGTCATCACGGCCGGCCGCGCCTGCTTCGCCGTAATCGCGCTGCTGGCCTTCATCCGCTACCAGGGCGCTTCACCCATCCGGGGCATCACGGCGCGCGACCTGGGCATACTCGCTGTCGCCGGCGCCATGCTGGCGGTGCACTGGGTCACCTTCTTCATTGCCGTCAAGATCAGTGGCGTGGCCATCGCCACCCTGGGCTTTGCCAGTTTTCCCGCCTTCATTACGCTGGGCGAATACTTTCTTCTGAAAGAAAAAGTCAGCGCCAGCGAATGGTTGATCCTGCTGCTGGTAACGCTGGGACTGGTCCTGGTTACGCCGTCGTTCAATTTCCAGGATGATGCCACGATAGGCTTGCTTTGGGCCTTGCTGTCGGGGCTTTCCTTCGCCGCATTTACGCTGATCAACCGACGCGCGGCCACGCATATTCCGGCACACAAGGTGGCCTGCTGGGAAAATCTGTTCGTTGCCCTGCTGACCTTGCCATTTTCCCTATCCGCCATCGGCCAGTTGGGTACCATGGACTGGGTCTGGCTGGCCGTGCTGGGGGTAATGTGCACGGCGTTATCGCACTTTTTGCTGGTATCGAGCCTGATGGTGCTGCAAGCCCGTAGCGCGGGCATCGTGATTGCGCTGGAACCGGTTTATGCCATTGTGTTCGCGGCCATATTGTTCGCCCAGTATCCCGGCATGCGTGCCGTGCTGGGCGGTATCCTGATGATCAGCGCCATCGTCTGGTCGGGGCTGCGCAAGGCCGACAAGAAGCCGGCCTGATCGCGTTACCCTTCCTATGCCGCTTTCTTCACCATGTGCATATCCACATGGATGTCGGTATACGGGCAGATCAGTGCGCCGGACTCGGACCGCTGCAGCAAGCCCAGCTCAACCAAAGCGGCAGCATCTTCATGTACTCTCTTTACATCTCTACCTAGTCGGCGCCCCAACTCGCGCACCCCGACCTCACCGGCACCTTGCATTTCGGAAATCATCGCCCAACGGTTGGGGGTGAGATGCACGAAAAAATCACCGGGCGTTTCAAAGTTCAGAGCTTCGCCTTGATATTTTCCATGTTGTAAGCCCACAGATGCCATGGAACCGGCGCTACGAAGAGCGGTCTTCCAATCACTTTTGGTGGTGATAATCAGCTTTCTTTCCATCGTCGTTTCCTCCGCATCTCGACCTCAGAGATGAAGTCTTCGATCAACTGCTCCAGGGTAGAGAACTCATAGGTGTACTCTGCGCCATCAAGATGGCAGTGGTCGCCCTTGCCACGCTCATTGTCGTACCCAACGACCCGCTTACCGTTCATGACATATACCAACCTGTATTTGAAGCCGTGACTTGTTGGCGGGACAGGGGCTGGCACCTTCCAGATAACCATCTGAACAATCCCACCTTCTGGGGTCACGCCCTTGAAGTCGTGGATAAGCTGAGCTTTTATGTTGTCCATTATGCCAACACTCAAAGGGTGTTGTCAAAGTCGACAACGCTGATAAGTTCTTACCTTTAACGCCACCTTTCAGCATGACTATTTGTTTAAGACTGTTCTACTGAAAAAAGCGAAAAAAGCCCCCAATTTCCCAGACATTGTCTGAGAAATTGGGGGCCCGCGATATGCGAAAAACTACCCCTTGGCGATCTGCTCGGCCACGGCCTTGCCGACTTCCTGTGTGCTGGCCTTGCCACCCATATCGGGGGTGCGCGGCCCGTGCTCCAGCACTGTTTCTATGGCCTTGACGACCTGAGCTGACGCTTCCGGGTAACCCAGGAAATCCAGCATCAGGGCGCCGCTCCAGATTTGCCCTATGGGATTGGCCAAGCCTTTGCCGGCGATATCGGGGGCCGAACCGTGCACCGGCTCGAACAAGGACGGAAACTTGCGCTCAGGATTCAGGTTGGCCGAAGGCGCAATGCCGATGGTGCCTGTGCAGGCCGGCCCCAGGTCGGACAAAATGTCGCCGAACAGATTGGAGGCCACCACCACGTCGAAAAAGTCGGGGCGCTGCACAAAGTGCGCGCACAGAATATCGATATGAAATTTGTCCCATTGCACGTCAGGATACTGTTTGCTGACCTCGGCCACACGACTGTCCCACCAAGGCATGGAAATGGAGATGCCGTTGGACTTGGTGGCGGCCGTCAGGTGCTTGCCGCGCTTTTGCGCCAATTCAAAGGCAAACTTCAGGACTCGGTCGGCGCCGACACGCGTGTAGACGCTTTCCTGAATGACGACTTCACGTTCGGTACCCTCGAACAGAATGCCGCCGCTGTTGGAGTATTCGCCTTCGGTGTTTTCACGCACGATGAAGAAATCGATGTCGCCGGGCTTGCGATCCACCAGCGGCGACTTGACACCAGGCATCAGGCGCACCGGACGCAAATTGATGTATTGGTCGAACTCGCGCCGGAATTTGAACAGCGATTCCCACAGCACTATGTGATCAGGTGCGATATCGGGCCAGCCGATAGCACCGAAGAAAATCGCCTCGTGCCCACCTATGCGCGCCTTCCAGTCCTCGGGCATCATGCGGCCATGCTTGGCGTAGTAATCAGTACTCCAATCGAGCACATCCCAGTCCAGCTTAATACCATGGCGCGCAGACACGGCATCCAGCACTCGCAGTCCTTCGGGCATGACCTCCTTGCCGATACCATCGCCCGCAATGACTGCGATTTTGTGAGACTTAGACATTTTTTCTCCTGTGTCCTATCGTTAAATTGTTCAATATCTGTTGTTCAATCATGATGCATGATACCCAGATCAACGGCGCTTGCTGCCTATCAGCGAACCCAGCACGCCACGCAAAAGCTGCGTTGCCGTACTGCGCACGGCACTTTTCACGGCGGACTGCACCACCCCGTCACGCCGACCACCACGCGGTCCGGTAGAGCCGAAAAGAAAATCGCTGACATCGCCCATCAGTCCCGAATCTTCTTCCTGCTTGCCGCTACCGCTGGTCTTGGCAGCGGTAGCGGCAGCCTGCTCGGCGTCTTGCGCAGCTTTGTCAGCCGCTTCCTGGGCCGCTTCCTGCGCGGCTATACCAGCGCGCTTTTGCAGAACTTCGTAGGCGGATTCCCGATCGACCATCTTGTCGTACTTGGCGCCAAGCAAAGAGGCTGATCGTAACGCCTGGCGCTCGACTTCGCTAGCCGGGCCTATGCGGCTGCCCGGCGCAACCATCCAGACCCGCTCGGTAACCGTAGGCCTGCCTTTGGCATCAAGCATGGACACCAGGGCCTCGCCCACGCCCAGCTCGGTAATGGCCGCCTCGATATCCAGGCCTGGATTGGGGCGCATGGTCTGGGCCGCCGTTCTGACGGCCTTCTGGTCGCGCGGCGTAAATGCCCGCAAAGCATGCTGAACACGGTTACCCAACTGGCCCAATACGGTATCGGGAATGTCCAGCGGGTTCTGCGTGACGAAGTAAACGCCTACCCCTTTGGAGCGCACCAGCCGTACAACCTGCTCTATCTTTTCGAGCAGCGCTTTGGGCGCATCGTTGAACAGCAAATGAGCTTCGTCAAAAAAGAACACAAACTTGGGTTTTTCGGGATCGCCCACTTCGGGCAGGCCTTCATACAGGTCGGCCAGCATCCAGAGCAGGAAAACGGCATATAGGCGCGGCGCCTGCATGAGCTTATCGGCCGCCAGGATATTGACTATGCCCTGCCCCTTTGCGTCGGTTCGCATCCAGTCGAAAATGTCGAGCATGGGTTCGCCAAAGAACTGATTGGCCCCTTGCGACTCCAGGCGCAACAAGCTGCGCTGTATGGCGCCTATGGACGCCGACGAGACATTGCCGTAGCGTGTGCGCAGATCGGACGAGCGATCGCCCACGTTTTGCAGCATGGCACGCAAGTCTTTCAGGTCCAGCAGCAGTTGGCCTTCGTCGTCGGCCACCTTGAACACCAGGCTTAGTACGCCTTCTTGCGTATCGTTCAGCTCCAGCATGCGTGCCAGCAGCAAAGGCCCCATATCAGAGACCGTGGCACGCACGGGATGCCCTTGCTCGCCGAAGATATCCCAGAACACAACAGGGCTGGCGCCCCATACCGGTTCGGGCAGGCCCAGATTGCTCAGGCGCTCTTGCAGCTTGGGGTTGGGTACGGCGGCTTGCGAAATGCCGCTAAGGTCACCTTTGACGTCGGCCATGAAGACCGGTGTGCCCATGCGCGAGAACGATTCGGCCAGCACCTGCAGCGTAACCGTCTTGCCGGTACCGGTGGCCCCGGTGATACATCCATGCCGGTTGGCCAGCTTGGGCAGCAACGTGGATTGCGTCTGATCATTTTTGGCAATTACGATGGGATCGACCATATTTTCCATTCCGCAAAAAGGCAAATAAAAGGACCCCAAGTGTAATTCGATGCTCTCCTTACTGCACGCGCTAAAATAGGGCACCGTAACTCGTAATTAAACAAGACTTTTATGGCCGGACACAGTAAATGGGCGAATATCCAGCACCGAAAGGGTCGCCAAGATGCCAAGCGGGGCAAACTCTGGACAAAAATCATTCGTGAAATCACCGTTGCGGCGCGTGCCGCCGGCCCCGATCCCGACACCAATCCACGCTTGCGACTTGCCTGGGACAAGGCCACCGCCGCCAATATGCCCAAAGACAACATCCAGCGCGCCATACAGCGCGGCGCGGGCGCGGCCGATGGTTCCAACTATGAGGAAATCCGCTACGAAGGCTACGGCGTGGGCGGCGCAGCTGTTATTGTCGACTGCATGACCGATAATCGCATGCGCACGGTGGCAGAAGTGCGCCACGCATTCAGCAAGAACGGCGGCAACCTGGGGCAAGAAGGCTCAGTGGCTTTCATGTTCAAGCACTGCGGACAATTCCTTTTTGCACCGGGCACCTCTGAAGAAGCCGTCATGGAAGCAGCCCTGGAAGCCGGCGCCGAAGACATTCTGACCGACGAAGAAGGCATGATCGAGGTCATTACCGCTCCAGCCGATTACGCCGCCGTCAAGGCTGCATTCGAGCAGGCGGGCCTGACGCCCGAAGTTCAAGACATCGTCATGAAAGCCCTGAACGAAGCCGAACTCGCTGGCGACGACGCGATCAAGATGCAGAAAATGCTGGATATGCTCGAAGGCCTGGACGACGTCCAAGAGGTCTACTCCACCGCCACCTTCGACGAGTCTAACGACCTCGACGAGTAGCACTCACTTTTAATCTACTTGAGCGTTCAAGCACCCATAACATGAAACTACTCGTAATTGGCGGCGGTGGCCGGGAACATGCACTAGCCTGGCGACTGGCTCAGTCGCCACGCATACAAACCGTTTATATTGCACCGGGCAATGGCGGCACGGCCCTGGCCGACAATATGCAAAACCTGGATATCAGCGCCACCGACGAGCTGATCGCTTTCGCCAAGCAAGAAAAAATCGCTTATACCGTGGTGGGCCCCGAAGCCCCCCTGGCGGCCGGCATAGTCGACGCCTTTCGCAATGCCGGGCTGAAAATTTTCGGCCCAACGCGTGCAGCAGCCCAGCTGGAAAGCTCCAAGGATTACGCCAAAGCCTTCATGGTGCGTCACCATATACCCACCGCCGCCTACCAGACTTTTACCGACCCGGCGCTGGCCAAAGCCTATATTACGCAGCAAGGCGCGCCCATCGTCGTGAAGGCCGACGGCCTGGCCGCGGGCAAAGGCGTGGTCGTGGCTACCGACCTGGCCCAGGCCCATGAAGCCATAGACATGATGCTGGGCGATGGCTCCTTCGGAGAAGCCGGAGCGCGCGTGGTCGTGGAAGAATGCCTGACTGGCGAAGAAGCCAGCTTCATTGTCATGTGCGACGGTCAGCATGTGCTGACCCTGGCCACCAGCCAGGACCACAAACGCCTGCTAGACCAGGACATGGGCCCCAACACCGGCGGCATGGGGGCTTACTCGCCCGCACCGGTCATCACGCCCGCCCTGCACAACCGCATCATGCGCGAGGTCATCAACCCAACGCTGGCGGGCATGGCCAAAGACGGCAACCCTTACACGGGCTTCCTATATGCCGGCCTGATGATAGGCGACGGCCCCGACGCCACCCGCCCCCTGAAAGTGCTGGAATTCAATTGCCGCATGGGTGATCCCGAAACGCAGCCCATCATGATGCGCATCAAGAACGACCTGACAGTCGTGTTTGAGCTGGCCGTTAATGGCTGCCTGGATCAGGCCAATATCGACTGGGATCGGCGCACGGCACTGGGCGTGGTCATTGCCGCCCACAACTATCCAGGCACGCCCCGTACCGGCGACGCGATCCACAGCTTGCCCGAAGACACCCCCGAATGCGTGGTGTTTCATGCCGGCACCCGCCTGGACGGCGAAGAACTGAAAACATCGGGCGGACGCGTATTGTGCGTGACTGCCCTTGGCGACTCGGTCAAGCGAGCCCAGGCCACGGCCTACGCCGCCGTCGCTCAAACCCAATTCGATGGACGGCAATACCGCAGCGACATAGGCTGGCGCGCCCTGCCCGGAGGCGCGGCATGACCGTCGCGATTTCAACGGCCTACGACTACTTCCTAGATTTGCAATCCCGTATTGTGTCGGCCCTGGAAACCGCCGACGGCACTCCTTTCCAGACCGACCAATGGTCACGCGACGAAGGTGGTGGTGGCATTTCGCGCTATCTGGAAGGCGGCCCCCTGCTGGAAAGGGCAGGCGTGCTATTCAGCCACGTTCAAGGCAAGACACTGCCCCCGTCGGCCAGCGCCCACCGCAAGGAACTAGCAGGCCGGCCCTGGGAAGCCATGGGCGTGTCTCTGGTGCTGCATCCGCGCAACCCCTATATACCGACCGTCCACATGAACGTGCGTTTGTTCGTTGCCCGCGCAATACCAGGCAGCACCGACGACGATGTGTTCTGGTTCGGCGGCGGCCTGGATCTGACGCCTTACTACCCCTTTGAAGAAGACGCCCGCCACTTCCATCAGGTTTGCCACGACGCCGTCGCCTCTTTTGGGCCAGAAAAATATCCCGCCTACAAGAAATGGTGCGACGAATACTTTTACCTTAAGCACCGCGATGAAACTCGCGGCGTGGGTGGACTGTTTTTCGACGACTTGAACGAGTCAAGCTTCGAGCACAGCTTCGCGCTGACCCGTTCGGTGGGCGACAGCTTCCTGAACGCCTACCTGCCCATCATCGAAAAACGCCGGAACACGACCTACACCGAGCAAGAACGCGACTTCCAGGCTTACCGCCGGGGCCGTTATGTAGAATTCAACCTGGTCTTCGACCGAGGCACGCTCTTTGGCCTGCAGTCGGGTGGCCGTACCGAGTCCATTCTGCTATCTATGCCCCCCACGGCCACGTGGCGCTACAACTGGACGCCCAGCGCAGACACGCCCGAAGCCGCGCTGTCCGACTTCCTGAAACCACGCGCATGGCTGTAAAAACAGGCCTGCTTGGTGGCAGTTTTGACCCCATACACCTGGCCCATATCAGCCTGGCTCGCACCGCCTGGCAGTTTTTAGGCTTGGAAGAAGTTCAGCTGATACCGGCGGCCAATCCCTGGCAGCGCGAACCTCTGGCGGCCAGCAGCGAACACCGGCTGGCCATGCTGGACATTGCCAGCCGCCGTGAAGCTTATTTGCGCATCAACCCCATGGAAATAACACGGGGCGGAGCCAGCTACACCATAGACACGCTGCGCCAACTGCCTGCTGGGCCTGAATACTACTGGATACTGGGTGCCGACCAGCTGGAGAACTTCTGCTCCTGGGACTCCTGGCAAGATATTACCCGCCTGGCGCATCTGGCCGTGGCTCAGCGGCCAGGCTCGGTTCTCCAGGCGCCAGCGTCATTAAGCGAGCACCTGGCGCACATAGGCCGCAGCCTGATTCACCTGCCTTTCGAGCCCACGTCCATATCAGCCACCCTGATCCGGCAGCGCTTGGCCGCCGGCGCATCCACTGCTGGCCTGCTTGATGTTGCTGTCGAGCAATACATTAAAAAAAATGGGCTGTATCAGCCTCCTTCCACCCAAAGTCTCACGGTATAGTCACACCATGGATATTCAAAAATTACAACGCTTGGTTATAGACGCTCTTGAAGACGTCAAGGCACAAGACATCAAGATCTTCAACACTTCCCACATTACGGGCTTGTTCGACCGCGTCGTCATCGCTAGCGGTACCTCGAACCGGCAAACTCGCTCCATCGCGTCCAGCGTGGCCGATGCCGCGCGCAAGCACAAGCTGCCCATCGTCGCCTACGAAGGCGACGACACCGGCGAATGGGTGTTGGTCGACCTGGGCGACATTGTCGTGCACTGCATGCAGCCCATGGTGCGCCAGTACTACAACCTGGAAGAAATCTGGGGCGGCAAGCCGGTGCGGGTAAAGCTGCTGCCACAATCCACGCAGCCCACTACCCCCGAGTCCTACGACTTCGATGACATCGACGACGACTGACAGCAGGCCCGGCCCATGAAACTGATCGTTGTGGCCGTAGGACTGCGCATGCCGGACTGGGTCGAGACAGCCTGGCGTGATTATGCCAAGCGGCTGCCCGCTGATTGCTCGCTGGAATTGAAAGAAATCAAGCCCGAACCTCGCACGTCGGGCAAAACACCCGCGCAAATGATGCAGGCCGAAGCGCGGCGCATCGAGGCCGCCATCCCGGCCCATGCCCTGCGCATAGCCCTGGACGAACACGGCAAAGACATCAGCACCATGGGCCTGGCTGCCGAACTGGAAAAATGGCGCGGCGAGGGTCACGATGTGGCCTTGCTGGTAGGCGGGCCCGATGGACTGGATCCTAGCCTGAAGCAAGCCTGCAACGGCAAGCTGCGGCTGTCTTCGCTCACGCTGCCCCACCCCATGGTACGCGTCGTATTGGCTGAACAACTGTACAGAGCCTGGGCTATCATGACAGGCCACCCCTACCACAGAGCCTGATACCCCTACACTCCCAGGCCCAACATCATAAAAGGTCGCCACATGAGCACCCGTCGCACCAAGATCGTAGCCACACTGGGCCCCGCCAGCTCCAGTCCCGAAAAAATCGAACAACTGATACTGGCCGGCATGGATGTTGCGCGGCTGAATTTCTCGCACGGTCAGGCTGATGACCATCGTCAGCGTGCCCAGTTGGTTCGCTCGCTATCGGAAAAGCATGGCAAGTACGTGGCCATCATGGGCGATCTGCAAGGCCCGAAAATCCGCATCGCCCGCTTCAAGAACGAAAAAGTCGTCCTGCATGCCGGCCAGCCCTTCACCTTGTCCAGAAACCACCCCGGCGAGGCCGGCGACGAAACCATAGTGGGCATCGATTACCCCAGCCTGGTGCAAGACTGCCACCCTGGCGACGAGCTGCTGTTGGACGATGGCCGCGTGGTGCTGCAGGTTGAGCATGTGGAAGAACACGAAGTACACACCATCGTGACCGTGGGTGGCCCCTTGTCGAACAACAAAGGCATCAATCGCCGTGGCGGCGGCATATCGGCGCCCAGCCTGACCGACAAAGACAGGGAAGACATCAAACTGGCGGCGGAACTGGACATGGATTATGTGGCCGTGTCGTTTCCCCGCTATGGCAGCGACATCCAAGAAGCCCGCAAACTGGTTCAGGCCACTGGCAGCAAAGCCTGGATTATTGCCAAGATAGAACGCGCCGAAGCCGTGGCCGATGATCGTGCACTGGATGCCATCATTAAGGTCAGCGACGGCGTCATGGTGGCGCGTGGCGACCTTGGCGTAGAAGTGGGCGATGCCCGCCTGGTCGGCATACAGAAACGCATCATCCAGCATGCACGCACCCACAACAAGCTGGTGATTACCGCCACACAGATGATGGAATCCATGATCAGCAGTCCCATACCCTCGCGGGCCGAGGTCTCGGACGTGGCCAACGCCGTGCTGGACTACACCGACGCCGTCATGCTGTCGGCCGAAAGCGCGTCGGGACAATATCCCGTGGAAGCCGTACAGGCCATGGCCCGCGTGTGCCTGGGCGCCGAACAAGAGCCCACCACCACGCGCTCGCAACATCGTCTGGGCGAAACCTTCAGTCGCTGCGACGAAACCATCGCCCTGGCCGCCATGTATGCCGCCAACCATTTCCCCGGCGTCAAGGCCATCATCTGCCTGACCGAAAGCGGCCACACTCCCCTGATTATGTCGCGCATACGTTCAGGCGTGCCCATCTACTGCTACACCCGTCATCCCGGCACACAGCGACGTGCAGCCATGTTTCGCGGCGTGTACACCGTGCCTTTCGATGCGGCCCGCATAGACCCCGCCCTGGTCAGCGACCAGGCCATAGACCAGCTCAAAGAGCGCGCACTGATAAAGAAGGGCGACTGGGTCATACTGACCAAGGGCGACTTCTACAGCAACAGCGGCGGTACCAACGGCATGAAAATCCTGAAGGCCAAATAGGCCGGCGCAACATGAATCCACCCTGCATCTATCTGGCCTCGGCCAGCCCGCGCCGCCACGAAATCCTGCTGCAAATGGGCGTTGCACACGACGTGCTGCGCGTGCCCGCGCCTCCAGGTGAAGACGAGCCGCGCCTGCCCAACGAGCCTCCGCACATTTACGTGCTGCGCACAGCCCGTGAAAAGGCGCTGCGAGCCGTGCAGTGGCTGACAGCCGTCAGTGCCACGGCCGCGCTGGCGGATGGCGAACCACTGGACAACAACCGACCCATACTGTCGGCCGACACCACCGTCATTCTGGATGACGACATTCTGGGCAAACCCCTGAATGCCGGCGACGCACACAGCATGCTGCGCAGGCTGTCCGGCCGCCGACACGAAGTGCGCACCGCCGTGGTCCTGGCACACGCCGGCGCCCTGCACGAGGCCGTCTCTGTCACCGAGGTGCATTTCAAGACCCTGACCGAAGCCGAGATCCAGGCCTATTGCGTCAGTGGAGAACCCATGGGCAAAGCCGGCGCCTACGGCATACAGGGCAAGGCCGGATTATTCGTGGAGCGCATTTCGGGCAGCTACACAGGAGTGATGGGCCTGCCGGTGTATGAGACGGGAATGTTGCTGGGGGCTGTTGCGGCCTGATGCGGGCGATTGGACTAGATCGCACAATTGCTTTATCGATAACTCTTCTGGACTACTACTCAACCAAACACATCCTCTATGCGCTGAGCATCCAGAATCTGTACAGCCCATCGATCCAGGCTGGATTGATCTGCATCGGCCAGGCGGGCCAAGGCCCAATCGGGAAGTTCTCCGAACTTGTGAGTGATCAAGGCGATAAGAATATTGGTGGCGGTTGCACGTCTGCCCTCCTTCATGCCTTCCTTTATGCCCTCCTTCATGCCTTCCTCTTTCCCTTCTTGCTTTCCCTCTTTAATACCTTCCTCACGTCCGCGCCTGAGCGCGACGCGTTCAATGGTGTTGACGTAGGTCATTTTGTATTCCTCTTCGATCTGGCTGATAGCCTGGATAAAGTGCTGCTCCATAGAAACCGGCAACACTAGCATAGCATCCAGAATGTTAAAGAGCTGAACAATTTGATCGCGGTCGAAACCCCATTCGTACAGATGTTTTACTAGCGCCGTTTTACGTACAAATTGCTGCTGACCCGGATACTTGCTATTGGCCTCCAGCTGCGCCAGCATAATGACCGCAAAAGGATTTTTTGGGGCCAGCTCCAAAAGCTCGCTCATGCGGGAGCGCCAGCTTTCCAGGTTAACTACAGGAAAGTTGAACCGAAATGTGAACACTGCCAGTGTCCGCAAAGATCACTCCGAAAAAACACTGCTGCTTGCTGGTGCGGAAAAACAAGACTGGCACTGCCAGCGTTGTATCCAGATAGTCATGAAGCTGCGACGCGAAGGCACATCTGTGGAAGTGGTTGGATTGAACGAGTCCAGCGCCACCACGATATTGCTGCGCTGTGTGCACTAATAAAGTGCAATTATCCTGTATTGTTTATCGGAAGCTCGCTTCTTATAATCGATCATCTATTTGATAGTTGCTTGTGACCGAGAGGAAAATGACCATGACATCCGTGATCCGATTTACCGAGGTGGGTGAGCCCGACGTGTTAAAAGTCGAGACAATCGGCGAACTCTTTCCTGGGGCTGGCGAGGTACGGCTGGAACAAGAAGCTATTGGTGTAAATTTTCTCGATGTTACCCAACGCAATGGTGCGGTACCTATTCCATTACCTTCCGGCCTTGGATTGGAAGGCGCTGGCCGCGTGGCTGCTGTCGGTGCCGGAGTCAGCAATGTGCAAGTGGGTGATCGAGTGGCTTATGCGACGGGCCCCATGGGTGCTTATGCGGCAGCCCGACTTTATCCGGCGGAGCGACTGGTCAAGATTCCGGATGAACTGTCATTTGAAAATGCGGCGGCCACTATGTTCAAGGGCATCACCGCGCAATATCTTCTGAAATCGACTTATCCCGTCGGGCCGGGCACAACCATACTTCTTTATGGTGTCGCCGGAGGGCTGGGGGCAATCATGGTGCCGTGGGCAAAGCACCTGGGCGCCCACGTGATCGGTGTGGTTTCAAAGCAGGCCAGTGTTGAAAAAGCACAGGCCTTGGGCTGCGATCACGTTCTGGTTTTCGATCCCGACACCCTGGCATCGAAGGTTGCAAGTATCACCGATGGCAGAAAGGTGGACGTTGTCTATGATCCGATTGGGCGGGTTTCCTTCGAAGCCTCGCTGGACAGCCTAAGGCCACGTGGCCTGATGGTGTCATTCGGCGCGTCATCTGGCGTGCCCTCAGCGGTTGAACTGGCAAAACTTAACACAAAAGGGTCACTGTTCCTGACGCGGCCGTCTCTGGCAGCCCATACGGCGAGTGTCGCTGAGTACCAGGAACGAGCGCAGGATGTCCTGGCAGCTATCGGCGCGGGTATTATCACGCCTCAGATCTGGGCCAGCTATCCGCTGGCTGACGCAGCACGCGCACATGCCGACCTGGAATCGGGACGTTCATCAGGAGCGATAATTCTAAAACCATGAATCTTGATGTTCTAGACAGTCAGCACAGTGACGAAATCGCTGCATTTCTAGCCGTGGCCTCACAAGGCTCATTTGTGGGGGCGGGTCGGTTATTACAGCGTCACCCGTCAGTTGTTTCCAAGCGACTGGCGGCACTGGAAAAGCGCCTCGGTGTGCGGCTCGTAGAGCGTTCTACTCGACAGGTGCAGATCACTGATATCGGCGTAAAGCTAGAGCAGCGTCTACGCTCAGCCATCGGATTGATCGCCGAAGCAGAGCAGCAAGCTGCCGACGGGGCTGTAGAAATTCGGGGTACTCTGCGGTTGGCATTACCGGCAGCCATGGGACGGCTCTGGCTTGGCCCCATGTTGCCGGAGTTTCTCAAGGCCTATCCTAATGTGTCGATCGTCGCGGACTATAGCGATCGCCTGGTTGACATCATTGATGAAGGCTTCGACGCTGCCATACGGATCGGTGAGTTGGAAGACAACCGGTTGATCGCCAGAAAACTCAGCGATCATCGCCGGATACTGTGCGCTTCGCCTGCCTATATCGAAAAGCATGGCATGCCGAAAACTCCTCAGGATCTCGCCAAACACAATTGCCTGCGCTTCAGTGGACTGGCATCCTTTCCTCATTGGAGATTGCGTTGCGGCAACAAACTTCAAACGATTTCTCCAACAGGTAGTATGACCGCTAATGACAGCCAATCACTGCTGGCAGCGGCCCGCGCTGACGCGGGAATACTGGGGGCTGGCGAATGGCTGATGAGCCGCGACATCGTCGCTGGTGCCCTCTTACATGTTCTGCCCGACTGGGAACTGGACACTGGCGGCGGGATCTATCGTACGCGTCCGGTAAAACCATCTTGAGCGCCAGCAGTAGATCGTAGAGGATGGCGACTCCACTAAATTCTTGGTGGAGTAATTTATCCCAACAGGTGGAGTAATGCATCCTAACGAGCTTGCTGTGC
>JACCET010000019.1 GCA_013416405.1 Alcaligenaceae bacterium | reverse complement strand
CGCTACATCGACTACTACAATCGGCACCGTATCAAACTCAAGCTTGGCGGAATGAGTCCAATGGAATATCGGCTACGGGCAGTATCCCATTAAAATTTAACCGTCCAACTCTTGGGGGTCAGTTCAAACCCGGGGCGGTTCACTGTTCATTGTGAGTCCTCTACATCGGTTGGCGAGTCTAACGTTTGTTGATTGCGCAAGCGCCTCGCTCCATACATGTAGACCCCGGTATAAACAGGGTCGCTCAAGATTCTTTGAACGAGCTGTATTCTCCAGGGCTGCCCTCTATATAAGCACTTAGCATTAAGATGCTCTACTATCTTCTTCATGCCTATAGGCGCGTAACCGCTGCTGCCGTCGTAGAGATTAAAAATTTCACGAACGATGACTGATTCCGTTTCGTCCTCGACTAAGATTTTCCGATAGCCAGTCCGGCCAATATGCTTTGTTTCGGCGGTCTTATATCCATAAGGGGGCTTACTGCCATTGAAGTGGCCATTCCTGGCGTTCGCTCTTAAAGTTCGCTTCACATGCTTTGCATTCTCCGCCGAGCTCATTTCATCCATGAGACCAGTTACCACGGTCATGACGCGGCCAGCTGTGGTCTCTTGGTCTACGTCTTGAGTTATTGAGAGAAATCGGGATCCCACGCTTTTGAGCTGACGTGAATACAGTACGAGATCGTCGAAATTCCGGAACGCTCGAGAAAGAGAGTGGACTAGAATTGCATGTATCTTCTCTTCGCCGCTCAGCGTCCTCTGGATCATGGCTTGAAGTTCTGGGCGGTGATCATTCGTCCCTGAGCGACCCTCGTCGACATACTGGTCCAGAATTTGATAATTATGGGTGTCGCAATAGGCGCGCATCCTTGCTAACTGATCGGGAATTGAAAGATTCTTCTCAACTTGTCTTTCCGTGGAGACTCGGGCATACAGAAAGACCTGTGCCGTATTGCTTGATTTTTTTGACGTATGCACTACAGTTTCCTCCCATTGCTATGCTGCGTGGCAACAATGTTTTCAAGACAAAGCCTGGCTAACCTTCGAAACTGAGCACGGTCTCTTAACTTTGACCAAACGTCAGTTATTAGGAAGCATTCGCACCGTACGGTTAGCGTTGCGGATATAAATAGACGCCGTTCGATTCGTTCCAAGGGCACAGCGTTCTGCTGTATTGATGCTGGTGAGTTAGGCATCGGGCCAGACATGCCAAGCATTTTTGTGCTGTGTGTGCGTTCAGTTGAATTGTTCGTTGACGCCTCGATACGCTGTAGGTTCTTTTTGTTCTGCGAATGCGCCATAGCCACTCTCCCGTTCATCAGACAAGGAATAGAGGTCAAGCTTCCATGTCTAATGGAAATATCCTAGCTTTGATTCTAAGAGTTTCAAAAAGATTGTCAATTAAAAACTTCTTGTAAATCAATGCCTTACTGGATATACTGCATAATTCTTTAGCTGTTGCTTAAGTTGCCGTTTTATGCTTTTTACGCTATGTGAATAAAGTTTATATGCCTCTAAACTTGACATTAGGATGCTTTCTGATAAACGTTTATAAGATGTTTTTCCTCAACTCGCAGCCCTAGACAATAACCAACTATTACAATTTAAGTGCTGCGGCGGAAGCGGCCGCTAACTAAGTAGCACGGTTCGAATATCCGTGACGAGCGTGGTTTGGTCTTAGAACCCATGATGGCGTCGTTGACGCACCACCCCACTCAATTCAATTGCACCGGCGTGGCAGCGTCTGATCACTGGTACCTACTATTTCCCATGACACGAGTCACTTGCCACCACTCAAACGCTGGCTTAGGTCGAGGTGTAGACAACAGATCAAGTGCTTCGTTGACCGACAGGTCAGGGTCAACCCAAGCATGCGCATCATCCAGTGTCAGGCAAATGGGGGGCGTTTGTCGTGGAAGTCGATGATTCCAACGGCGGAGTCGTTGGTGATGAATAGGCAAGGCCGGTTTCGGCGAGTACGTCGCGGCCTGGCTGCCAAGCGGTGATAGCGGTCATCAAAATTGGCTGGCCATCTTTTGGATTTATGCACCAAGGCTGTTTATCGCCGTTCTGTCCGGTCCATTCATATCAGCCGTCGACGGGCACGATAATTTGGCGCTGGAGCAGAGGCTTTCCTGAGCCATTCTTCAGCACTAATGTGCTTTTGCGCTTGGCTGTCCACGGCGCTTAATCTCGTC
Source organism: Alcaligenaceae bacterium (assembly GCA_013416405.1). Lineage (GTDB taxonomy): Bacteria > Pseudomonadota > Gammaproteobacteria > Burkholderiales > Burkholderiaceae_B > Pusillimonas_C. The sequence goes on along the minus strand of JACCET010000019.1, from coordinate 8,056 downwards.
TTGTATCTATATACTTATGGTGGTTTTCTCAGTTATCACGTGAGCAGGTTTTCAGTGGGTCAATGCAGGATTTGAATATGACAAAATTGCCCAATTGCTTACAAGTCACTACACTGGCCCACGAGGCATTTAGGCCTTGCCGGCGCTATCCACGCCAATATGAAGCATACGGAAATTATTAATGAGTCAACGCATTACCCTGCAGCAACTTGAATCCTTTCTTTGGGAAGCCGCCGACATCCTGCGCGGCAACATGGATGCCTCTGAATTCAAGGACTATATCTTTGGCATGATGTTCCTGAAGCGCCTGTCCGATGCATTCGAAGAAGCCCAGGAAGGCGTGGTTCAGTACTACCAAGACAAGGGTAAAACCGAAGCACAGGCCCGTGAGCTGGCCGACGACGAAGACGAATACGACAAGACCTTTTACATACCACCGACAGCCCGTTGGAGCGTGCTGAAAGATCTAAAGCACGACATCGGCGCCGAGCTGAACAAAGCAACGGAAGCCATTGAAGAACACAATCCCTCGCTGGAAGGCGTTCTGGTTTCCATCGACTTCAACATCAAGAACAAGCTGTCGGATAAAAAGCTGCGCGACCTGCTCAGCCACTTCAGCCGCTACCGCCTGCGCAATGGCGACTTTGAACGCCCCGACCTGCTGGGCACTGCCTACGAATACTTGATCAAGATGTTTGCCGACAGCGCCGGCAAAAAAGGCGGCGAGTTCTATACCCCGTCGGAAGTGGTACAGCTGTTGGTCGCCTTGTTGAAACCCACTGCTGGCATGCGTGTTTACGACCCTACCTGCGGTTCGGGCGGCATGCTCGTGCAAACGCGAAACTACCTGGCTAGTCAAGGTGAAAATTCGGCCAACCTGTCCTTGTTTGGACAAGAGATGAACCTGAACACCTGGGCCATCTGCAAGATGAATATGTTCTTGCATGGCGTTTACAGCGCCGACATTCGCAAGGGCGATACCTTGCGCGAACCGCAGCACACCCAGCACGGCGGATTGATGACCTTCGACCGGGTCATTGCCAATCCACCGTTCAGCTTGAAGATGTGGGGCAAAGAAGAAGCCGACAACGACTCCTACGGGCGTTTCCCATACGGCACGCCACCGAAAGATGCGGGTGACTTGGCCTTTGTGCAACACATGATCGCCAGCCTAAACGCCCAAGGCATGATGGGTGTAGTCATGCCCCACGGCGTACTGTTTCGGGGCGCCAGTGAAAAAGAGATTCGCAAAGGCATTTTGCACGACGATCTGCTTGAAGCGGTCATTGGCCTGCCGTCAGGCCTGTTCTACGGCACGGGCATTCCCGCCTGCCTGTTGATCATCAACAAGAACAAACCGGTTGAACGCCAGGGCAAGGTGCTGTTCATCAATAGCGAGCTAGAGTTTGAGGAAGGCAAGAATCAGAACAAACTGCGCGAACAGGATGTCGCCAAGATCGTAGCGACGTTTGACGGCTATGCCGAAATCAAACGATATTCCAGGGTAGTGTCTTTGGCAGATATTGCCGAGAACGACTACAACCTGAACATCCGACGTTATGCGGATACCTCACCGCCACCAGAAGTCTTTGATGTGCGCGCCATCTTGCATGGCGGCATTCCGGTACGAGAAGTGGAAAGCGACTATATCCGTGAAGAAATACTGGAAGGCTTTGATGTGTCGTCGGTATTTATAAGGCGTGACAAGGACTATTACGACTTCAAGCCCGAGATAGGAACCAAAGACGTCATTCGGGAAGTGGTGTGTGATGCCGATGCCCAGGTCATTGCCCAGCTTGAGCGCTGGTGGGATAAGTACCGAGTGTCGTTGAATGAGCTGGATACACAGGTGGCCGAAGCGGAAAGCGTGATGAAGGGCTATCTGCAGGAGTTGGGGTATGAGTAAGACGGTTTCTGAAAGCTGGCGCACTGCTCTAATCGGTGAAATATGCAATATCGCAATCGGTGGCACTCCCAGTCGCTCCGTATCGGAGTATTGGGACTCTACCAAATCCTTCGGCCATCCGTGGGTCTCAATAAGGGACTTGAGAAAGCCTCGGATTTATGAAACGTCTGAATATATCACTGACTCAGGGATAGAAAACTCCAATGTGAAGCTAGTCAAAAAGGGCACAGTCTTGATGAGTTTCAAACTGTCCGTTGGGCGTGTCGCATATGCTGATCGTGACCTTTACACTAATGAAGCAATTGCTGCGTTCATACCAAAATCCAAAAATGTAATATTCAATCAATTTTTATATCAGGGTTTGCAAAGTTGGAACCTGCTAGAAAACATTGATCAGGCGGTGAAAGGCATTACGCTAAATAAAGAGAAAATCAATCTAATTGAAGCATTGCTTCCCCCACTTCCCGAACAACAAAAAATCGCCACCATCCTGTCATCCGTCGATGACGTGATCGAAAAAACGCACGCTCAGATCGACAAGCTCAAAGAGCTGAAAACGGGCATGATGCAGGAGTTGCTTACCAAAGGGATTGGGCACACGGAGTTCAAGGATTCGCCGGTGGGGAGGATTCCGGTGGAATGGGACGCGCTACTTTTAGATAGTGTTGCTAGACGCGGTAGCGGGCATACGCCGAATAAGGCCAAGCAAGAGTATTGGAATGGCGGGATCGAGTGGGTATCGTTATCGGACAGCAGTAAGTTGGATCGCCTTTACATCACGAATACCGCCAAGAAGATTAGCAAGCTCGGCGTTGAAAACTCTTCTGCTGTGATTCATCCCTCGGGCACAGTAGTGCTATCAAGAGATGCAGGAGTGGGCAAGAGCGCCATACTTACGAAAGACATGGCTGTCAGCCAACACTTTATGGCGTGGGTCTGTTCCAAGAAACTAGACAAGCACTTTTTGTATTACGTATTACAGCTCTGGAAGCCTAAATTCGAAGCCATCGCAATAGGAAGCACAATAAAAACGATAGGGCTTCCGTTCTTTAAAAAGCTGCAAATACCGATTCCGCCACTACAAGAGCAAGAGCGGATAGCTAAAGCGCTAAGCTCTGTCGATGTGAAAATTTTCGAGTTAGAAGACAAACATACATCGATTGAAGCTATAAAAAAAGCCCTCATGCAAGACCTCCTAACCGGCAAGGTCCGCGTCAACATCGACAATAAGGAGGCTGCGGCAGCCTGATCATCAGGCACCCCTACGCTATGTTCCAAGACGAAATCCAGAAGGTCGAACAACCCGCGATTGAGCAGCTTATAAAACTGGGCTGGCAGTACATGTCGGGTGCATTACTTGCTCCGGCAGCCGTCTCGGGAAATGCGCTTGGCGTCGAACGCTCCTACTTTCGCGATGTCGTCCTCGTCAACCGCCTTGAAGCGGCGCTTAAACGCCTGAACCCCTGGATCAGCGACGAAAACCTGCGCAAGGTGATGCGCGACATCACTCATCCGATCCACGCAGGCTTGATGGAGTACAGCTACGCCATCTGGCAGATGGTAGTGAATTACGTGTCGGTGGAACAAGACCTAGGCAAGGGGCGCAAAGGGCAAACGGTCAAAATTATTGATTTTGACGAACCCCGCAACAACGAGTTTCTTTGTACCAACCAGTTCAAGATCGAAGGTGCCAATCAGAACATCATTCCGGACATCCTCTGCTTTGTGAATGGCTTACCGCTGGCGGTGATTGAATGCAAATCGCCCTATGCGGCGGATGCGATTGCGGAAGGAATTAATCAACTGCGCCGCTATGCCAATCTGCGCCAGCCTGAAGCCGAAGAAGGCGCCCAGAAATTATTCTGGTACAACCAGCTGATGGTGTCCACCTGCCGCGACCAGACTAAAGTCGGCACCATCAGTTCCAGTGCACAGCATTATGGCGACTGGAAGGATGCTTACCCTTTCACCGATGCGGACATCCAGGCGCTGCGCGCCCAGCCAATACCCGCCGCTAAACCAGTGGGCAGTCACTTTGGTGATGTTCCATCCCCGGAATATTTGAAAGCCGTTACGCACATGGCTTATGGCCAGGACGGCACACCTTCAGACATCACGGCCCAGGAACGTCTGCTGGCGGGCATGTTCAGCCGCGCTAACTTCCTGGATCTGATTCAGAACTTCATCATCTACGAACCCATTGAGGGTCGGTTGATCAAGAAGGTAGCCCGATATCAGCAATACCGGGCGGTCAACAAAGTCATTGAGCGCCTTAAGAGCGGCAAGACGCGTAAAGAAAAATCGGGCGTCGTATGGCACACCCAAGGCTCGGGCAAATCGCTGACCATGGTAATGCTGGCGGTGAAGATGCGCCGCGACCCGCAGCTTCAACAATACAAACTGGTCTTCGTGACCGACCGCACCCAGCTGGACAGCCAACTATCGTCCACCTTCCGCGATGCCCAGAACGAAACCGTGTACAACGCAGGCTCGGTGGCTGAGCTCAAAGATCTATTGCAAAAAGACGCCTCGGACATCGTGACCGCCATGGTACAAAAGTTTCAGGATGCTGAAAAGGAAGGCGACTTTAGCAACCTGAATGCCAGCGACAAGATCATCGTGCTGGCCGACGAAGCGCACCGTACCCAGTTTGGTGGCCTGGCTATGGCCATCAACGCCGCCTTGCCCAATGCCCCCAAGATCGGTTTCACCGGTACCCCACTGCTTAAAACTCAGAAAATGGACAATGCTTTCGGGGGCTACATTGATCAGTACAAAATCAATGAGGCTGTTGACGACGGTGCCACGGTACGGATCATCTACGAAGGCCGTCAGGTACTGACCGATGTGGTGGGCGACTCGCTGGATGCCCTGTTCGAGGAATACTTCAAAGACTACAGCGACGATGAAAAGCGCGAGATCAAGAAAAAATACGGGGTAGAGCGCGCAGTGCGTGAAGCCCCGGCGCGTATCCGCTGGGTATGTATTGATCTGCTGAAACATTACCGCGAACACATCCAGCCCAACGGCTTCAAAGCCATGATTGTGGTCGGCAGCCGCCACGCCGCCACCGTCTTTAAAAAGGCCCTGGATGAACTGGATGCGCCGCCGTCCGAGGTGGTGGTTTCAGGTAGCCACAACGACCCGGCCTACCTAGCGCAATACACTGATAAAACTCGCCAGAAGCAAGTGATTCAGAACTTCACCAAACCCCTGGATGAGGACCCCGTTGCCTTCCTGATCGTGAAGGACATGCTGTTGACCGGCTTTGATGCGCCCATTGCGCAGGTCATGTACCTCGACCGTAGTCTGAAAGATCACACTCTGATGCAGGCCATTGCCCGAGTGAACCGAACTTACAAGGGCAAGCAGGCTGGCTTCATCGTGGACTACTACGGCTTGTCGGACTACCTGACCGAAGCGCTCGACATGTTCAGCAGCGATGATGTGGAAGGTACCTATTTCACACTGAAGGACGAAATCCCCAAACTGAAGGCTGCCCATACACGCGTAGCTAGCGTTTTTATCGGCATAAACGGTCAGGACATTGACGACTATGTATTGCTTCTGAAGGACGAAGACACCCGCCAGCAATTCGAAATGGCATTCAAACGCTTTGCCAAGCAAATGGATGTGATCTTGCCGGACACGGCTGCCAAGTCGTTTATCCCCGACCTGAAGCTTTGGGGCAAGGTGCAAAATGCAGCGCGCAATCGCTACCGCGATCCTGGCTTGAATATCCGCGATGCGGGCGAGAAGGTGCGTAAGCTCGTCGATGAGCATATCATCAGCACCGGGGTCGACCCCAAAATTGCCCCCATCGACCTGATGGATGCCAATTTCAAGGCGTCTGTTGCGCAGATCAAGTCGCCTGAATCACGCGCCTCGGAAATTGAAAGCGCTATCAAGCACCACATTACCGTTAACCTGGACGAAGACCCTGAGTACTACCGCTCACTAAGCCTGCGCCTGCGCGACATCATCGAAAAGACCAACGGTAAATGGGAGCAGCAGCTGGAACTGTTGCTGCAGATGGTGGGCAGCATCGAGGCCGACCACCAAAAGGCGGCCGACGATCTGGGTCTGAACCAGACCGAATTTGCCTTTTACAATATCCTGATGGCGGAAGTTACCCAACACGCCGGTGATGACACCGTCAGCGATGCCGTTCACGATGAAATCAAAACAACCAGCCAGGCGCTGGTGAACGTTTTTGAGGAGGCCACCCGCATTGTTGATTTCTTTAGCAAACCCGACGAAATCAAGCGCATGAAGAAGGAAATCAAGCGGGCCGTTATGGACTGCTCCTTCGATGACAGAGCAGTTGTCGCCGTAGTGCAGGATCGCTTCATGGAGCTGGCAAGGACTAAGTTCGGATGATGATCGAGTCAGACACCAAGACTGAATATCGCGAGGGCAAGGGCTTCATTGCTGAGGTGATCCGCACAGACCGGCGCAAGACTGCAGATATCCGTGTTGAGGACGGCGCGGTGTCGATTGTTGTGCCCAGCACCATCACGACCGAGAAAATCGACCAACTGCTCGTTGGCAAACGCCAGTGGATCAAAGAGAAAATCGCCTTGCACCGAGAAATGGCACCCGTCAGCGACAAAGCGTTCGTATCGGGCGAGTCATTCCCTTACCTCGGGCGCAACTACCGCCTGAAGGTGGAACGCGGAAACTTCGCTCCAGCGCGATTGATGCAGGGCCGATTGCTGGTAACGACGCCCTTAGGCAGCGAGCAGCCCCATATGGTGCGCAACGCCTTGGTGCGCTGGTACAAGCGGCAAGCTGATCAGAAACTACAGGAAAAAGTGCGCCGCGCCGCGTCTGTTGTCGGCGTTGAGCCGTCCACCGTCGGCATCAAAATGTTCAAATCGCGTTGGGGTAGTTGCAATCCACAGGGAAAGCTCGAATTCAACTGGCAAATCGTCCTGGCGCCTAATCGCGTTGTGGATTATGTGGTGATCCACGAGCTTTGCCACCTGATTCGTCACGATCATTCGCCGGAGTTCTGGAGGGAAGTGGGCAGGGTGATGCCGGATTATCAGGCGTGCCGGGAATGGCTGAAGGTCAACGGCGGGCGGTTGAAAATATAAGGCGAGTTACGGTCGAGGCTGTGTGGAAATGCGGCCATAGCCTATTTCCATGAGTGCTTACCTTCGCGGGGTAGGCCTATGCTAGGGAGTGTTTAATGCTGCAGTCGTTTACGTTCAAGAACCGGGATGGACAACATGGGGTTTTCCAAAAAAACGGGAACATCGTCCATCTAAATGTGGCACATCACAACTATCCCATCTATGAGTGCTTAGAATGGTCCCAGTGGGTACAGCAGGTGGACCTCGGCTACGCCGAAGGCGACAAAGATACTCCCACAGCAACCTCAATCGGTTTCTTTCTGCGTTCCCATGCGGAAATCATCAGTCACGAAGTAGTTGAGCTGACGGCGGTAGATAAGCCTGGATATTATTTCCCTCGGATTAACCGAGGTAATGTGGATTTTGACTATATCAACGACGCCTTTCATCTTGACTTGAGAGCATACCGAAACATACAGGCATCGTTGGATAATTTGTTCGATGTCATAGAGCCAGACTCGAGGAACTTCGGAAGCTAGCCTTGACATCGCAACTTGTCACGCGCGATTCCTATCATGTTTACTAGCGCAGCCGCTGTAAGCAAGCGTAGGCCTTCGGGGATCTGATTCGGACTGGATTCCGCCACCGTGGCGAGTGTCCGGTTGTGGCCGATTGTACCCAAAGTCAGAGGGATCGAACTCGACCCATGGCGGACAGTCATCGCATCCCGATCTCAAGCGGCAAACGAAACCCTACCTCCTAATCCGGAGTGCGGATGTTCAATTAAACGAGCTAAGTTCGCGGCATAGGTAAGGCCGTGATCTGCCGTCTGGCCATGCCATATGTGCCCAGAGCGTCTGGGCAACGGCTGGCGGCGCGTTTACCGTCTGGCAAACGCCAGCGTGCGCTGGGTGAAGTTGACGAGCGCCTGGTCGTTGATGAACTGTAAGCGATCCATTAACCACAGGGTATTCAGGCAGCGAGGTCCATGGCAACCTGTTGGATATCTACATTCCATGGGAGTAGTGCCTCGATTTCGTCAACTGTTTTAGCCGCCGGCAATCGTTCGAGC
>JACCET010000018.1 GCA_013416405.1 Alcaligenaceae bacterium | reverse complement strand
CCACAACGACGGATACTCGCCACGGTGTTCCTGCACCATACGCACGGCACGCTCACGCACTTCAGGGGAAAACTTGTTTTGCTTCTTCATAGCTCCATTCTCTCAGAGGTTGGAGCCTCCACAAAATCCGGGGCGGTTCAATTTCATTTCTAGTAGCAGTCATAGGAAGAAATACCTAAAACCGTACTTCATCCGCCCCATCGCCCCCCAAACAGAACCCGCAGGACGTCCAGAGATGCTGTTTCCTTCGATCTCTGGACCAGCCGAGCCCATCATACGTAAAGGCCTCTAGGCTGGAAGCAGTCCCGCAATAATGATGCTTAAATGCAGAAGTGACACCGCTTCATGTCAAGCTCGTCTTCTCCTTTAAAAAAACGCGCGCGAGGGCTTGCCGCTTCCTTTGGAACAGTCAGCCTTCACGCCCACCATCTCGCTGCTTTAGCCGCCGCTCATCAAACCCTGAGGCGTTGGCGGTCTGGCTGCCGGGCATCCTCAGCATCACTGGCTAGCCCGGCGCAATCCGGACACATGACGGCCAGCACGATAAACCAGTCCGGCGCCATGGCCTGCCATAGACTGCCGTTCCACTCGGCCGTCAGTTCACACCGCACCCACGCGCTATGGGGCTGCGTCATGTTGACAGGCTTGCCGCATTTGGCGCACGGGTGTCTAGGTCCGGCCTGAATCTGGTTGTACTCGAGCGCGGCAGACAGCCTCTGCGCTTGCAGCAGGCTCCCCAGCCCCGGTTTGCAACATTGGCTGGAGCAGAACCTGGCCACGATATAGGTGCTGGCCAGCGTCAGGTGCGCTTGCTCGTTGGGTGTGTCGCCGCGAAACGTATAGTCGATAGTGTGATGCTGTAGCGCAAACGCCTGGTACGTTGTTTTCAAAGCAACGCCGCAGGCATGGCATAGGCCGACAGAGGGGGAATCAGACACGGGCCAGCGCTTCGATAATGGGTTGATCGTTTTTGTTATTGAGTACCTTATTCAGTTTGTCCATGGGCACCAGCATCACGGCTTGGCTTTCCCACCCCATATCGGCCGGATCGCCGCCAATGCGTTCAGCCAGAAAATAACGCGTATAGCTCTGGCTGCGCTTGACATCCACCAGGTGCCGCAGCAACTGGACTTTCAAACCGGACTCCTCGAACGCCTCGATCAGGGCCGTAGCCTGCGCCGACTTGCCATCCATCGTGCCTTTGGGAAAGGTAGCCTCATAGCCTGCAAAGCCGTTGCTGGGTGCGACAACCCATACGCGACCGTCGGGTTCGCGCAGCACAACGCCGGCAGCCCTTTTATAGCCTGCTGGGGCATTGAATGCGGGTTCGTCGACCGGAGCCTGTGCCGCCAATGCCTCCCAGCCTTCGTCACTTTCCGGGGCGTCAGTCCATCGCGTCACCGCCATGCCGTTTATCTGCGCAGGGCTCATGCCATCGGGCACGATGCAGGCAATGGATGCCGGGTCGTTCCAGGTGGAAAGCGCCGTGGACATGCTGGGCTTTTTCAGTACCACCTTCTTACCGTGCTCGTCCTTGCGCGGATGATATACGGGGCCTGTAGTCATTTCTTTTGGCGCCCTTTGCAAGCGGTACAGTACGTTCCACACATCGTGATAGAGGGCTGCGCGAGCCTTACCCTGGCGCTTGGCAACTTCATCCTTGAAGTTGCTGTAGGTGGTATGCAGGGCCAATTCGCCCAGAGCACGTGCAACATCGTCTCGTGGCGCGCTGGCCCTGAATTGGTAATCCGTTCCGGCACCCGAGACAGTAGCTGATAGCGACGGCAGTACGCTCTGACGTAGATTATCCAGATCACTTGCTACACGTGCGCGCACGGTAAGCGTGCCCTGCGCTTGATCGTTACCTTTCTGAACGATAGAAAAGAAGCCTAGCGGGGTGAGTAGCCACATGACATTGCTCCATAGATATGTTTAGTATTATTTTGTTGTATTATGAATTATTGGCCAATGACATTACAGCTTTCACTCAGCTGAATGTGGAGTGGATAGACCCTATGACTAGAAAAAGTTTTTATACAGTGTTTGCCCTGATGGCATGGACCTCAATAGCCTTAGCGCAAACGCCCCCTCAGATCTACGGCAAGCCTGGCCAGTCTTATCAGCAGGTCGGCAACACTATTTTTGGCAGCGACGGTTCTTCATATAACCAAGTTGGTGATACGGTATTCGGCTCAGACGGAAGTACAGCCACCTCTGTTGGAAACTCAACCTTTTACAGCACAGGGAAGACATCGAATCAGGTTGGCAACACCACCTTCAACACTGACGGGTCGACCATTCAACGGGTAGGAAATACCTTATTTAGTTCAGATGGAACCGTTTGTAATCAGGTGAGTAATTCAACATTCTGCAATTAAAGCCGACGGCATATTAAAAATGTAGCCACGAGACTGCGGGGCTTAACCTCTATTCCATGTTCTGGCGCAGCCAACTTAAGGAAAGAACCGCGTGAGCGATAACTACAACAAGTCCAAGGGCGGCGATATCAGCCTGGACGATCTGGTTTCCACCGGGAAGCCACCGCTGGCGCATCTGGGTGTGGTGGACAAGCTGGTGCGCGACTTCGCGGCCAAGGTTCTGCTCGTCAAAACCGGTTTTCATCAAGGCCTGCCCAGCGCCAAAAATCCAGTCGACCAGCTTGAAACGCTGGCAAAGGAAATGGGCGACATCATCCTCGGGCGCAATCCGGACTACGATGCGCAGCCCTGCCACGCACGGTTAAGGCGCCACGGTCGATGAATCGAACTTTTGCACGATCGAGAAAAAGCCTATTGTGGTCAGCAACCGCATTTTCGCTCCTTTCAAACAAAGGTGCGTTCGTGTCTTGGCAAAATGCGACCATGGCACACAGGTCCTTGGCATCTAGGCAGAGGTTCGCGCCGGTAAGTAAGCAGTAAAAAAACCTTGCATCACTAATTAATTGTTAATACAATCAATCATGCTCACGGTGATCGAAACCCACATATTCCAGCAGTACGCGGCTTCCATCTGGAGGGACGAAGAGCGCGAAGCGTTTATCGACTGGATTGCGCAGAACCCTGAAGCCGGGGACGTCATTCCTGGAGCCACACCACTGCGCAAAGTCCGCTGGAAGCGTGCAGGCACAGGCAAGCGCGGCGGGGTGCGAGTTATCTACTACGTCACACTTGCCGACGGAACAATCAGCCTACTGATCGTGTATCCCAAATCGACCACCGATAACCTTTCTCAAGCGTTCCTGCAGGAACTGCGCAAACTAGTGGGGTAAAACCATGCCCAAGACCGAACTAAGCCAATTTGAGCAAGACCTACTGGAGTCTGTCCGGCAGGCCAAGAGCGGGGAACATGCCCGCGTGCATACACCCGAAGAAATCCAGGCCCGCCGACCCGGCCGTCCGGTGGGTTCGACGGCAGCCGTGCGCAAAACTCCTACAACCATCCGCTTTGATCCAGATGTTTTGGATGGGCTGAAGGCTACCGGCCAAGGATGGCAGACTCGAGTTAACAATGCGATGCGCGAGTGGCTGCGGGACCATCGCCGCTGATAACCACCCAGCGCGTTCATGGGATTAATATCAGCACCGCTGCCCACGCAAGCACGACCGTGCAAGCCATGAGGTATACGAGCAGAAACGGACAGGGGGCGTCTGGTGCAAAGCGTCGAATCCGCTGCTTAAGGCCGCGTACAGTCAGATGAAAGCCAAAGGACAGCTTATTCATCATGGCCCCACCCCCAACGCCGGGACGCTTGCTGGGGCCACACTGAGCGCCTTTGGCATGAACGCATCGCCCAGCGCATTGACCGCCGTGTTCACCGCGTCCAGTAACGTCTCTTGGGACAAATGAGCGTAGCGCTGCGTCGTACGCACCTGCGTGTGGCCCAGAATCTTTTGCACCTCATACAGACTGCGCCCGTTATTGATCAGAAAAGAGGCAAAACTGTGGCGCAGGTCATGGATGCGTACTTCAGGCAGGCCCGCACGGATTCTCGTCGTGTCCCAGGAGCGGAAGATCGTCACAAAGGGGGCGCGCGTCTTGGGGTTTGGGAAGACCCAAACACAGTCATCGAACCGAGGCACCTGTTCGAGCAGCTTGATGACACCCTCGGAGAGCGGCACATGACGCGCCTTGCCGGACTTGGAGATGGCAATGCGCCATAGCCGTTTGGGCAAATCAAAGTCGCTCCAGCGTGCATCAAGCACCTCACGCTTACGGGCGCCGGTAAGAATTAGCATCGGCACAATGTGCTGCAGCATCTCGGATTCGCTTTGCTGCAGCGCTGCATACAGGCGCGCAGCCTCTTCCTGAGTGATATACCGCTCCTTTTTGTTGTTTTCTTCGAATAGTGGCACACCTGCCGTCGGATTCTTGATCAACCCGGCCACCTCCCACTTAAGCGCTAGGTTGAAGATATAGCGCATGAGGATAAGCAGCCGGTTCGCGGACCCCGGTGCGGCTCCTTGGGCACGGCGCCCATGGTGCATGGCAATAATGTCCTGCTTGGAAATTTCGTCCATATGGCGCTTGCCAAAGCGGGGAATGAGGTGGTTATTGAGCAACGAAACATCCGTATCCCAAGACCGCTTGTAGCCTTTGATGAAAGGCAGGTAGCGTTCATCCACGAATTGAGCGAAGGTTGGGACTTGGCGCAATATGGCCTTCTGCTCGGCCGGGTCGTTGCCCAAAGCGACTTGCCCTCGCAACTCATCAGCCCGTTTGCGGGCTTGGTCCAGGGACAAGTCCTGAGCATCTGCCATGCGAAACTGTCGCTGTTTGCCTCGGGCATCTCGATAGCGCAAGTACCACGTACGGCCCCCGGTGGCGCGCACTTCGATCATCAAGCCTTTGCAACTGGCATCGTGGTAATCGATCTTGCCTTGCCCTTGTGGACAGGCCAAGGTCTTTAGCATCTTTTGGGAAAGCGTCGTGACTGGCATAATGTACCCTTAGATATTAATCAAACCGGAAGAGACACGAACCATGTCTACTAGGACTGAAAGTGTGATCGTATCACAAGAGACACGAATCGTGTCTTCTATTCGCGCCGCAAGGGCTGCTTTAGGCTGGGCGCAACCAGAATTGGCCCGACGCGCCGGGGTGTCACTCGTCGCGTTGGCCCGTCTTGAGTCAGGCATGACCAGCCCGCGCCTGTCGACGGTGGCCAAGATCAAGACGGCGATTGAAGCGGCTGGGGTACGGATTGCGGACGATCATCCTGCCGGCGGTTTTACGCTGACGATGTCGCCTGAGGGGATGATTCACGCACAGGACACGCTGGAACGGGCAGTGGTAGGTGAAGATGCTCCAGAGCCAGAAGGATAAACCCACTTTAAATCAAAGGCTTATGGTTCTATTGGGCGGAGAATTCAGGTCGTGGCTACAAGGCCAATGGCTGCACGAGAATAGGATGGACATAGGACACGCCTTAAAAGACATTAATAATATCTTTAAGTAGTTGATTTATAGCGGCAAGACTTTCAGTGCTGCTTGGTGGCTCACTACTGGTGCTGATACTGGCCCAGACTTTACCGGTACTGATGCCGATGACACGTTCGATGCCACTCTGGGCAGGGCTGGTGAACTGCCTGTTACCGAGCAAAAACTGCAAGGCATTGACTCGTTGGACGGTGGCGCCGGCCGTGACACGCTTAACGCCCATCTGAACGGCTTCAGTGGTCTGTTCGACGCTGAAAACCCCGAAATTAAAAATATCGAGCAGTACAACCTGACTGTCTCGGCAGACAGTGCTGCCGGCGGCCTCGATCTTGCCCGCGCCAGCGGCTACGACACGCTGCAAAACATCGATTCGCGCGGCGATCTTTACCTCGGTAATGTTAACGTTTCCGAAGACGGCAAAGCTCCTGAAATCGCTCTGACCAACGTGCGTGGCGATACGGAAATCACTTACGATAACGAAGTCGACAGTATCTCGGTACAAAACGTCACTGCAAGCAAAGTCGGCTTGCACGACGACGACGCCAACCTGCGCATCGACGTTGACAGCGGTCGGATTGAAACTCTGAATCTCGACGTATCCAACGGTGTATATCTGGATCTGGAAGGCGATGCCGATCGCATCCAGAACCTGAACATCAGCGGCTCCGGCATACTCGAACTCGAAGGCAACAGCGATTTCGGCTATCTCGAAACATTGGATAGCACCAAGTACACTGGCGACCTCGATCTTGACGTGTCCGGCAGCGAAGTCCTTGAAAGCGTCAACACCGGCGCGGGCGATGACAACGTCATGGTAGACAACGACGCCGTAGACGGTGGCCTCGTTGTTGACATGGGCGAAGGCGAAAACGCACTGTGGGTTGACGACGTCGCTGATGAGACTGACCTGAGCAACCTGGACTTCACCGGCGGCGTAGCAAACGTCCAGACCTTGGCACTGAATGATGACGTTTTCCTGAACGGCAAGGCATCCTTGGACCTGACTGGCTTTGACGAAAACCTAAGCACCGTATTGTTCGACGAAGGTCTGGATGGCAATGCTAAAGAGTTGGCCGTCAACAGCCCGAATGCTGATTTGACGCTGGCTTCTAATGACAGCTTCGAAGACGTCGATCTGCACACCAACGGTATCACCAATCTGACGGTTAACGTTACTGGCGGCAATCTGGATATCGATCAACTCAGCAGTAAAGAGCCCGATGTCGACGGTGTCGCGGTCGACGCTAAGCTCGAAACGCTTACGCTTACTCAGACAGCAGATCCATTAGTATCTTCTTACAGTGCGCTGGACATCACCAGCGACGCCGACTACGACATAAGCAACCTGCAAACCATCACCTCGACGGCCACAGGAAGCGCTTCTGTTGAAATCGATGCAAGCGGCCCAAACGCTGACGTCAACAGCTTGACTTCGGTCAGCGTTACATCGACGGACGGTGATGCCACGCTGAACCTGACTGGCCGCGCCGGCTCTGCAGCAGTCGCAGGTGTTCGCCAAGTTGAGCAGTTTGTGGTCAACGTTGGGAACTCCGGCACCCAAGCGGGAAATATCGTTTTCACTAGTGGAGATCTCACCGGTGGTGTCATCGCGACCGATTACTCGGAAAATGGCGGGTTTTTTGACCCGACACATGATAATGGCTCTGCACGGGATGTTGCCAACGATCTGAATGCTTCTGCCGATCTTAGCGCAAGTGTGCCAAACGTCTTGGATTTTCCCCTAGGTAATACTGTGACTGTGGAGTGGGAAGACTTTGGTGCTAAAGAGCAATTGAATGTCTTTAGCGCGGTTGCAACCAGTGGGACAATTTCTAGCCCAACATCCGGTCTCACAACCCTCATAACGGCGGGTGTAACTCCTAAAGATATGGTTGCAGGGGACGGCTTCGAGGCACTCGAGACCGCCACGGTTGTTGCTGACGATAACGCCTACGTCAACCTGAAGGACGTATACGGCGCTTTGGCGCTTGACGTCACGGCAGGCGACGAAGCAGGCAACAATGCTTACATCAATCTCGATAACACCGAAGTGACCACTGTCGCAGCGGCTGCTTATCATGTCGACATTGACGCGGCAGGCAACACCGTTGGCAACGGCTCGCTTACGACCATTTCCGTTTCCTCCACCACCGCCGACATCACGCTCGCAGATAATCTGACAGATTTCGAGACGCTCGACGTAATGGATGTAGCAGAAGACCTCGTAGTCGACACCTCTGGTGCTGACTTCGGTTCGTTGGCAACGGGCGAATACATCACGTACTCGATCGGCGCAACCAGCGATGGTGTTGACTTGACCACCGACGTAGACTTCACTGGTAACGCTGCTCGTGAAGTTTACGACTTCGCTGGCGCCGATATCGGCGAGGTTGAGATCAACGGCTTCACTTGGGGCGCTGATCCCGCAACTGGCGATCGCCTTGACCTCTCGGCCTTCGCATCGAATGCTGGTCAGTTGGTGTTCAGCGATGTTGGTGCTGACCTTGTCATAACCGACCTGGCAGGCGGGTTTAATGACTTTGGCGGTTCCATCACCATTATCGGCGCAGCCGGTGACGGCGCTGAACTTGCCCAGTTCAACATCCTTTATGCCTAATCCGCGTTGGGATAACTAGGTAAAGTTGTTCGCAGCCCGAACCTGAATCTCGCTCCTTCCGGGGATGGGGTTCAGGCGAAAGCAGCGGCAAACACCCTGGAAAAGGGCTGGCTCAACCAGGAATTGTTCTGCAGCGCTGTCAGATGAAGCCTATAGGGGCGTTCTGAGTCTCAGCACGAATGGAATAACAACGTTGCGCCAGCACGAAAAGCCTCACAATTTCAGGTTGTGGGGCTTTTTTGCGTCCGGGCCTGCGCACAATGGCGTAATCGCCGTTCTTAAGGGATGAGCACGTGCATAGGCATAGATCGGACTCGGGCGCAATCAGATAGCAGTTGGATCCAAGGAGGCTGGCCCATGGCTCAGCAAAAGCGCACTCTGCACGCAAAGTCGCTCGTCCCAGTCACCAAAGAGAAGATTGATCTGAAAACCCTCGTCGTATTGATCTTGCGCAGCGGTATTTATCCCGGTAAACCTGCGCGCGGGCGAAACGCAAGCGTACGCTCAGCGATCACTTATCACCTCAAAATCAAGAATCTTTCTGTCGACGACCATGGCCTCTTCTCAAGGGGTCAAGCGCTTGCATGGGCAAATGTCCGTTGGAAGGGATGCGTTCAAGCGGAAATAGACGCTTACCCGCAGCGCTATGCGACTGAGGCCTTTGCTGTTGACGCGGGCAGCCCAACGCAACAAGCCAGCGTGAGCATATCCTCCTATTCCAATAATCCCCTGGCATTAAAAAAGGCGCTGCTTGATGCCGAGATCCGCATCAAGCAGCTGACTGCGCAATTGGAGCAATGCATGGAAGACGCTACTCGTTACCAAAATATCTGCAAGAGAAATCGTCTTTCAGCCCAGAAACGTTGGAGGCAGCGAAGGTAAAGCAAGGCAAGAGTGTATATAAATTTCTCCATGCGTCGTATATTTTCTTATGTACATCTACGATTGTTTCCATCGTCATTTTTCATGAGGCAAGCGATGCAACACAATAGAGATAACCCGTTCAAAGAGGGGCAAGCCATGGCCCGCGTCATGCTGGAAGTACTCAGGAAAGGCGGCAAGCAGGTGGATAGCCGAGCTGTTCTTGCCCAGGCAATCGGGGATCTGATCGATCTTCCCCTTGGCTGGAACAACCTTGAGCCAACACGCGCCAGATTCAGAAACGGCAGCAGCGCACCCAGCACATCCGTGAATACATAGGTGTCGCGGCTCATGTACACCGACATCAAGACGCCGAAAAGATACAGCGGATATATGCGAATAAAGCGATTGCGAAGAAAGCCGGCATAGTCCAGGTCTTTGCCGTAGGCGATCACCGTAAAGATAAAACCGCTCATGACCATGAACAGGGCTACGCCGGTATGCCCCCTGTTGGCCACCCAAAGTCCTCCACCTTTGGCCACCTCAAATTCCCCCACCTGATCGGGGCCTAATCGCGGCATAATTCCCGCGTTTTGCGGTCTCGGCGGTTTCCTGGCAGGACGTTATCTTTACCCCTCGACTGAGGGGAATTGGATTGAACGTCTTGAAACCACACCTGCAAACCACCATTGTGACGCTGCTTGAGGCGGGCACGAGCCAGCGTGAGATCGCACGGGTCACGGGCATTGACCGCAAGACGATCCGCGCGTATCAACAGCGCTGGGCCAGCGAACGGGCAAATTCCCCCGGGGTGGCCACCGGCTCGCCGCCTCAAACTCCCCCACCCCGGCCACCGGCGATCACGACGACCACGGTCTCGGCCTGTGAGCCGTATCGTGAATTCATTGCTGCGCAGCTTCGGTTACGTCGCAACTTCACGTCGATCTACCAAGACCTGGTCGATCAGTTTGACTTTACAGGGGCCTACAACAGCGTAAAACGCTTCGCGGGCAAACTGCAAGAACATGACCCCGAGCAGTTCGACAGGCTGGAGTTCGCTCCGGGCGAAGAGGCGCAGGTCGACTATGGCGAAGGTGCTCCCACCCGCGTGCCAGGTACACAGCGATATCGGCGTCCACGCCTGTTTGTGATGACGCTGCGCTACTCGCGGCGCAGTTTCCGGCGCGTGGTCTGGAAGTCCAGCCAAGAAGCCTGGGCGCAATTGCATGAGCAGGCCTGGCGTTACTTTGGCGGAACGACGCACTACGTCGTGCTCGATAACCTGAAGGAAGGGGTGCTTGCGCCCGACCTGTACGAGCCCGAACTCAATCCCGTGTACGCCATGGTGCTGCGCCATTACGGTGTGGTGGCCGATCCGGCCCGGGTACGCGATCCGAACCGCAAAGGCACGGTCGAGCATGCGATCGGACACACGCAGGCCACGGCCCTTAAAGGTAAGCGATTCGAATCGCTGGAGGAGCAAAATGCCTTTCTGGAGCATTGGGAGACCCGATGGGCCGCGCCGCGCATCCATGGCAGCACGCGTCGCCAGGTCGAGGCGATGTATCAAGAGGAGCGCCCGCATCTGAAGGCCTTGCCGGTCTCGGGGGTGCAGTACTTCAAAGAGGTCCAGCGCACGGTGTGCGATGACACCTGCATTCGGATCGATCACAGCAGCTACG
Source organism: Alcaligenaceae bacterium (assembly GCA_013416405.1). GTDB lineage: Bacteria > Pseudomonadota > Gammaproteobacteria > Burkholderiales > Burkholderiaceae_B > Pusillimonas_C. The sequence goes on along the minus strand of JACCET010000018.1, from coordinate 3,329 downwards.
CGGCCCGTCCGGCTCGAATCGGTTCTCGGGTGCTGGTGCGGTTGTTCGACCACTACCTTGAGATCCGTGAGCTCGGCACCCAGGCCCTGGTCCGTACGCACGCCCGCGTGGATCGACCCGGCACGGTGGTCCTGCCCGACGAGGAGCGCCTGTTCAATCCCTCTCGCGAGACACGTGCGCTGTTGCGCTAGGCCCAGGAAATTGGGGTGGCTGCGCACCAGCTTTGCCAGACCCTGTTCGCCGCAGAGGGCCGTGTCGGCCAGCGCAAGCTCTGGGGCATTGTAGGGTTAGCCAGGCGCTACCCGAGCCGACTGGTCGAGCAGGCCTGCCAGCGGGCGCTGGCCGAGGGCATCCACAGTTATAAGCGCATCAAAGCACTCACCGAACAGCTGACCGCCCAGGCGCTAGAGCAGCTGAATACGCCCGCGCAGACCGAGCCCGTCCTGACCCAGCACCACCGTCTTATCCGGGACGGCCAAGACTATGCCGACCTATTCACCTTGAGCGCCCAGCAAAGCGCCAGCCTGCCCTTGTTCAATGAGGATTAAAAATGACCATGACTGAGATTGACCGGACCCTGCGCGAATTGCGCTTATCGGGCATTAGCGCCACGTTGGAGACCCGGATTGTGCAGGCCCAGGCCTGCGAACAGTCCTTTATCGAGACCTTCTCGCTCATCTTGCAAGATGAGCTGGACCGGCGCCGTTCCCGACTGATCGACCGACGCTACGCCAAATCCGGCTTGGATGAACGCGTGACATTGAACGACTTTGACTGGCGTTTTAATCCCAAGCTGCCCCGCCAGGCAAGCTTCGAGCTACTGACGCTCAAGTTCATAGCCGAAGGCGCCAACGCCTTGTTGATCGGCAAGCCGGGCACAGGAAAAAGCCACATTGCCAAGGCTCTGGCCTATCAGGCCACGCTGCAGGGCCATCAGGTCCGGTATCTTGAAGCCGATGACGCCTTGGCGCAATACAGCCTTGGCACAGCCGATGAGCAGCAGAAAATCCTGCGCACGCTGCTCGAGCCCGACGTGCTGATCCTCGATGATCTGTTCCTGGCTCGGCGCATCGCGCCGGTCGGGGCCGAATTGCTGCAAGCCTTGGTCCACCAGCGCTACAAGCGTCGGCGCAGTATCGTCGTGACCTCAAACCGCGTTGTGCAGGACTGGGCTAAGTATCTAGGCGACACCACGATGAGCGGGACCATCCTTGATCGATTAATGCACCGCTGCGCACTGCTGGAGTTTGAGGGAAAAAGCTACCGACTTAAAGAGGCTGCCGCGCGCCTTGCGCGCAGCAGCACCGATGATTGATAATCTGACTGTCCTGCCTGGGGGAATTTGACCGGCCAGAAGTGGGGGAGTTTGAAGTGGCCAACGGGGGTATGCCCTTCGTCGTTCATGGACAACAGTGGATTCTGGGTGGGAATATCGCCAACGCTGCGTATGCAAAAGTGATACAGGACGACCAAGGCGGCGGCCAGGAAGCGCAAATGATCCAGCCGTGAAAGATAAAGGGCAGTGTTGTCGCTTTTCGTATGCTCGAAGAACCGAAACTGCCCCTATACACCACAACGCCAGGAGCCGGGAGACTGCGCCATTATGCGCATTAATGGCCCGGCATTCCAGCCACTGCTCTTGCCGGTGGAACATGCGCTATGCTTGCTTCGGCCAAAGCGCACGAATAAGACTTTTCCACAATTTTTCAGATAATTCCAGGCCTATAAATCAACCAGATAAAAAGCGTTAACAAAAAAATAATTAAAACAATTTAATGTAAACATATGTTTTATAAGCGCTTATATTCCTACCACGCTATCGGCTTCCCATTTCAGGCTATATAATCATCCTGAATTCAATATGTAACTTTTCGTATTTATACGTACCTGAAAACCCAAGCCAGCACGCTGCTTTTCACAGCACAAGGAGACACTCTCATGGCCCTAGCACCCGACCTGTTATTCAATCTTAAATGGTATCTGGACCATAACCCCGATGTCGCCGACGCACTTGAAAGCGGCGAAATCACCGACGCCTACGAACATTTCCTGCAATACGGCAAGACCGAAGGCCGAAGCTCCAGCCCGCTGTTCAATGTAGAACAGTATTTAATTGATAACCCCGATGTGGCCGAAGCCGTCGAAAACGGTGAAATCACCGCCTACGATCACTTCATTCAGTATGGCGCTTCCGAAGGTCGCACGCCCAGCCATCTGTTCGATGCAGCGTTCTACCTGTCGCAAAATCCCGATGTGGAAAGCGCAGTCGAAAACGGCGACATGACCGCCATCGAGCATTTCCTGCTGTATGGCCAAAGCGAACCCCGCCCCTTCAGCCCATCCATAGACTTGGGCGCCTACCTGGCAGCCAACCCCGACATCGAAGCCGCCGTAGAGGCAGGCCAAATGAGCGCGCTGGAGCACCTGATGCTATACGGCGCCAGCGAAGGGCGCGACCTTGGTAACGGCGTGGACATGTCTATATTCGCCGACGACGCAACCTTCCAGGACGCTCTGGAAGCGGGCGACGTACAAGGCGCGCTGGACCGCGTGGCCGAAGTAGCCCCCTTCCTGCCCACCTTCGTGCCGCCCACGGGCTGGGAAGCGCCCGCCGACACACCCATTCCAGTTGACTTCGTGCCGCCAGAAGGCACGCTGCTGGTGATACCGCCTTCAGTGGTCGTACCGCCTGATACGGAATTGCCTGATACGTTTGAGCCACCTGCAGATACGGGTGGTGGAGGTGGCACGCCGGCGACGTTTACGGTGACTGAAAGTGGGAGTGTGCTGACTGTTGAAGGTACAGCGACAGACGCAGTGGTGGTTGATCTGTCAGCAAACACCGTTACGCGTGCGGGCAACCCCGTGACGGTTGAAGGCAGCCCTAATCTCACGGGCGTAATAGCTACGAACTACTCCGGGAATGTAACAGCACAGAATGCTGCAGTTGATGCGACACTGACTGATGTGGATGCTTACACGCTGCTCGACACGCTGGAGAACCTGACCGCGGCTGACGCAGCTGTACTTGAGGGCGCGACCAGCTACACGCTGAGCGATGAGTCGCTGACGGCTGCTGGCCTGACCGATGTGGCGGTGGCTGATCTGGCTACGGAGCAAGCTGCTGCACTTACTGCTGTACGCGAGAATGCGGTCGTCGCTGGTGCTACCAACGGTGACACCATCACGGTCAACAAAGGCACGTACAGCCTGACCGACAGCCTGGAAAACCTGGCAGACCCTGCAAACGCAGATGTCGTTGCCTTGGCCACGGCGCTGACCTTGACCGAAACAACCTTCGAGACCGAGGCGGTTAACAGCTCGATTGC
>JACCET010000017.1 GCA_013416405.1 Alcaligenaceae bacterium | reverse complement strand
GCTGGAACCTATCGGCTATATTCCGCCTGCGGAAGCTGAAGAAAATTATTATCGACAACTGTCTGAAAAGGTCACCGTCGAGATTTAACTTAAACCAACCAGCCTCCACGGAACCCGGGGCGGTTCACCCAGCCTTGCTCCTTGCCCATACATCGGCGCTTTCTTCGAGATGACAGTGAAGATCATGTGCCCGCCTGGCGCTAGCTGTCGGTAACAGTCTTGGATGAGCTTTGCGCGCCCATCCGTATCCAGGAGATAGATGAGTCCGTAGCAGAAGACGCCGTCGTACTGCCTGCTGTCGTATGGCATGCCTGCCACCGAGCCGCGGTAAATGGGAATCTGAACGAGTTGCGATCGTGCAAGCACGATCGCCGTGTCAGAGATCTCGATTCCAGTGACTGACATGCTGTGATCGAGGAACACCGTCGCGTTCCTGCCGTACCCAAGGCCGGGTATCAGGACATCCTTGACGCCCATTCGAGCGAAGTAGTCGCTCGCGAAGATGGCAGAGGCGGTCGGCTCGCCCCCCCCACATCAGCTGCTTCTCAGCGAAGGCGGTTTCCCAGAATTCAGCCATGTTCGTCACGACTCCTGCTTCGGTGGTGAATGGGTTTACGTTTGATTCTACTCAAGGTGACGGGATCACCACCGATAGTGTTTGCTGCCGAACTGCATAAGGCAGAACAGCAGCGCGTAGTTTGCATTTGGTCAGACGGGAAAGTCCGTTGCCTCGGATGAGCCCTTCCAGACTTCCATCTCCCCACGTACCGCTTGCATCTTCTGCAGCGCGAGTTCGTTGGCGATATGGCCGGCAAACAGATGAAGCGGCGGCTTGGCGATATCAGCGGCTTGCATGATCAGCATGGCCAGCCTCTCGGGATCGCCGGACTGATTTCCTGCGTAGGTTCCCAGGTGCAGGTCCAGCGAGACCTGGGCCTCCTTGTAATCGTCGATCTGACGTTCAGCCACGACCAGCGATCCGCTGGACAGGAAGTCCGTGCGCACTGGCCCTGGATAGAGAACGGTCGCCTTGATGCCCAATTCGGCGACCTCAGCCGCCAAGGACTCGGTCAAGCCAGCCAGAGCGAACTTGCTGGACACATAGCTCCCCCAACCCGCATAGCCGCCTTGAAAGCCAACGATGGACGCGACGTTGAAGATGTGGCCCGACCGCTGGCGCCGAAGGTGCGGCAACGCATAGCGCAACACGTTCAGTGGTGCGAAGAGATTCACCTCGAAGTTTTTGCGTAACTCCGTATCCGACAGGGCCTCGATAGTTCCCTGCTGCCCATAGCCGGCATTGTTGACGACGACATCGAGATGGCCAAACGTGGCGATTGTTTGGTCGATGGCGGATTGGACGCTGCGCTCGTCAGTCAGATCCACCTGCAGCGGGAGCAAACGATCCGAGGCCGGACCGAGAGCCGCCTCGAGTGACTGAAGAGTTCGCGAGGTCACAGCGACACGGTCGCCACGTTCCAGCAGCTGGCGAGCCAATGTCTCGCCGATGCCTTTTGATGCGCCTGTAATGAACCAGGTTTTTGGGGTTGTATTCATGGTATTGCCTTTGTTTAAGAATTGAAGGAAGCGCTAAAGAGCTAAGAGATGTCTGTGTTTCGCAAGAACGTTGGATAGTTTTGCGTGCTGTTATTTGAGGGCTACGCTCATGCCACCGTCAGCCATGACGACTGACCCCACGAGGTAGCTGGCCTTGTCCGAGGCCAAAAAAGCGATCACCTCGGCAATCTCTTCAGGCTGGGCTGCGCGCTTGATAGGTGCGTTCTTGCCATGCTCGGCGAGGAATCCTGGACCGTCGGCATGGATGTGGTTGGTGATGTTGGTCACTACATCACCCGAACCTACTGCGTTGACCCGGATACCGTGGTCAATCGCTTCAAGGGAGAGCGCCCGGGTCAATTGCGCAAGTGCGCCCTTGGAGGCTGCATAGGCGGCGATGCTGGGGAAGGCCTGATAGCAAGCGTAGGAGCCAACATTGACGATCGCGCCTTGCTTAGCGGGCATCATGACGCGCATCGCCTCGCGGGAAAACAGAAAGGCGCCTGTCACGTTGACCGCCAGGACTCCATTCCAATCATCGAGCGTCATCTCCACAACCGGCTTGTTGATGATGATGCCCGCGTTGTTCACAAGAATATCGAGCTTGCCGAATGTCTCTTTCGCCAGGGTCACCGCGCGCACAGCGCTCTCTTCGTTTGCCACGTCAGCAACGAGCGGAACGATGCCAGGACGAGCCAGCTTTTCGACGTTTGAACTCCTTCCTACTGCAATAACCTTTGCGCCTCGCGCGTGCAAAAGCTCCGTCGTCGCGAGCCCAATACCACTTGCGGCGCCCGTTACGATAGCGACCTTGCCATTGAACGTCGCTTCAATAATTGATGTGCTAAATGTCATGCTCTTCTTCCTTTTCGTTTGTAGGGGTAATCAATAGGGGCTGGCCGTTGGTCGCACAACGATTTCACTCACATCCACGTCGGCCGGCTGCTCGATCGCATAAGAAATTGCACGTGCAACGGCGTCGGGGGATAGCGCTATACGGCGGAATTCGCGCATGGCATTACGGGCTGTCTCGTCGGAGATCGTGTCGGCCAGTTCCGACTCGACTACACCGGGGCAGATCACGGTCACACGGATCTTGTCGCTCTCCTGACGCAAACCGTCTGAGATGGCGCGCACTGCGAATTTCGTCGCGCAGTACACCGCGGCCGTAGGCGATACAGCTAATCCGCCAATGGAAGAAATGTTGATCACTTGACCGTGGCCCTGTGCCTGCATGCTTGGCAATACCGCCGCGATGCCATGCAGCACGCCGCGAATATTCACGTCGATCATGTGATTCCATTCATCCACCTTAAGCCCGGACAGCGGCGACAGCGGCATGACACCTGCGTTGTTGACGATGACGTCAATCCGGTCGAAAGCATCTATGGCGAACTCGGCGAAGGCGTTTACATCCTCCAAGGAGGTGACGTCTAGTGCGCGGTAGCGCACTGAGCCACCACTGGCTTGGATCTGGTCTGCCAACGCAGCCAGCCGTTCGGTGCGGCGCGCGCCAACGACGAGGTGATGCCCCTGGGCGGCAAGTAGATGCGTAGTGGCTTCGCCGATGCCGCTACTGGCTCCTGTGACCAGGATGACCTTGGGTTTTATGGTTGTAGACATGTTGGGTTTCCTTTGTAAAAGCAGATAAGTCATCTTAGGAGCGACGCCTTACTATGCGAATGCCCATACCTATCTGGTTATTGCCTATTTCTATAATTGAAATGATATTCATCGACAATTCCCGGACATTGATTGACAATTCCTATCATGAAACCTTGTGAACCCGAGCACGTAAGCATGCCTGTTGCCGACATCGCCGTCTCCCAGCGCATGATTACCTTGCTGACAACACTTGCACCCAACGAGGGTTACACCCTGTCTGCCCTGGACGGCGTCCGCTTTATGCGCTCCGATCGTCCCTTGGGACGTACGCCTGTGCTCTACGAGCCGAGCATCGTGATCGTTTGCCAGGGTCGCAAACGCGGTTTCCTGGGAGATGAGGTCTATCTCTACGATGCCCAGCATTACTTGGTGCTGTCCGTGCCGCTACCTTTCTCTACAGAAACCGAAGCCAGCGAAGCTGAGCCGATGCTGGCCGTCTCTCTGCGCCTGGATCTCACCGCAGTGGCAGACTTGGTGTTGGCCATCAATCATTCGCCGAACCACACCAACGTTGCACCACGCGGCATGATTTCGACTCCACTTGGGGGACTCCTGGCCGACGCAACGCTGCGTCTGCTTGAAACTCTGGCCTCCCCACTCGAGGCGAGGATCCTCGGACCGGCCATCGTGCGGGAAATCTGTTTCCGGGTGCTCATCGGGGAACAGGGTGGCGCCATGCTGGCAGCTCTGGCGCACCAGGGGCAGTTCGGCAAGATCGCTAAGGCACTGCGGCGCATCCACGCCGACTATGCGCAGGCCCTCGACGTTACCCACTTGGCGGGTGACGTGGGCATGAGCGTGCCGGCCTTTCACGTTCATTTCAAGACCGTTACGCAGACCTCGCCGATCCAATACATCAAGTCGACGCGGCTGCATCAAGCCCGGTTGATGATGATTCGCGATGGCGTGACCGCAGCGGCTGCCTCGGCTCGAGTCGGCTATGAAAGCCCCTCGCAGTTCAGTCGTGAGTTCAAACGTTTCTTCGGACGAAGCCCTGTTGAGGAAGTGCGCGACGTGAGAGTTTCTTTTGCCCTGTCTCCTGCAGTGCAGGTCTCGGGATTCGCTATATCTCACTGAAACTTCCGCCAGGGTCGGCAACATCCGCGCGACTTGTTCAAGGTGTAGAACTATATGAGTCGGGTTGCCTCAGCGACGGCATGGCTGAATGTTTCGTAACCTACCTAGCTGGACACAATCGCCCAGCGCATGACGTGCTGTTTGGCAACGACATAGATTTGCGGCAGAGTACCAGCGTGCTTTTGTAGGTAAGACAGAAGTAAGTCCAGAATGCGCAAGTCAGTGAGCAAGTTAATGAGCAAGTCGTTCCGCTCTTGAAATACTGTGCCACGCCACAGTTTTGGGCACCAAGCCGTGACTAGATTGGGACCAAGCCGAAATTGAATGGCTCCGTAATTCCTTATTTTGTAGTCACAGTAGGACTACAACTGGCTCCCTGAAAACGATCTATAGGGGATGCTCCATGAGCACTGCTGATTCTTATGTCCGCGCTCGGATCGATACCGATACCAAGGAACGTGCCACCGCCGCACTTGAGGCGATGGGTCTGTCTGCTTCTGATGCTATTCTCCTGCTGATGTTGCGTGTAGCGGACGATTGATTGATCTGCCACTGATCTATTGGAAGCTACAACTACCAAGAGACATTTGTCAGACCCACTGTACCGAACTGTACCTCTGCACCCTATTTCGGTACAGTACAGGTACACTGACCAGTTCTATTGAATTTCGTTAAAACACCATAACCATTTGATTAATAATTACTTTTATTCTTTTCAACCTACACTCGTTTTCGCCCTGCTTCCCTATAAAAGCCCCCTAACTCGCGAACTCAAAATCCCCCGCCGCAAGGCGTGCGTGCCGGTTCGATTCCGGCCCCGGCACCAGCTTAAAATCTCTAGTTTTTATAAGGCGTTAGCGGGCTCTTCCCCATAATCGGGGGATCTGGGTATTCGTCAAACTCGGTTAATTGCACCATTGCAACCGCACTGAGCCAAGACCCGCATGCAGTAATTCTCAAAATTCCTGAACCCATACGCTCTGCGTGAGAGCATCTCCTTCTTCGTATGGAATCCTTCAGTGATCCCATTGGACTTGGTGAACCGCCACATGCGCACGATGGGCTCAAGCCACGATGTTAACGTCGCGGCCAGCGCCTGGGCCGGGCTTTGCTCAAACAGGCGGATCAAGGCCAGGAACTTCGGCAGCATCTGTTTGGCGCACTTGGCCTTTAAGCTCTTCATGACCAGAAAGCCGTTCAGTTGCTGTTTAGCGAAATACAGCGCCTGCAGCACGGGCGGCTGAGCTAGGTACTGGCGCAAACGCTCCTTCTGTACCGAGGCCAGCTTCCAGTGATGGCGACGCATCAGGCTCAGTAACCCCCGGTTCTTACGCCCTTCGGGATCGTGCTGCTGCCACAGTTTCAGGAAGTGCTGATTGACCAGCCGAACGACGTGGAAGCGGTCGGCCACGATCAGAGCATTGGGAAAGTACTGTTGTGCAAATCAGCGATAGGTCTCGGAACGCGAATGGTCTTGAATTCGATCCCTTTCAATGCAGAGCCAATAGAAAACAGCAAGCACAGTCAGCCCTGGGTAGCCGCAGGAAAGTGTTTATCTAATAGCTCATCCATTGCTCGTATGAAATCGTTAATAACTCTGGATCGCGTCTGATGCGTTGGCAAGACCATTGAGAATGTATAGGGAATCATAGGACTGATGGGCTTACAAACGAGCCGGGGGTCACGCAGGTTGATCGCCGTGAACGGATCGGCGATAGTAATGCCCATTCCTGAGGCGACCAGACTGCAGGCCGAATGTGCAAAGGTAGTTTCCATGACAGGTAAGCACCTTACTCCCTGCGACTCCAACGCCGTTTCGACACGTAAGCGCAGTGGACTGTTCGAACGTAAGGAGATTAACGGCTGGCCATGCAAATCAGAGATGCGCACAGTTCTCTTCCTAGTTAGGGCATGGCCGCGAGGCAGCACACAAACTGCTGCGACATCACGCTGTTGGACGATATCAACACCGGGATACGCAATACCCATGAAACCGATGTAGCCAATATCAACTTGACTAGCGGTTACAAGCTCCAGCACTCCTTGTGAAGGACATACATCCAGGGAAACAGATACTTGCGGTCTAGCTTGCGAGAACTTCTGTATCCCTTCGCTAATAAATCCCAGTCCCAGTGCACTGATCGTGGCAATGCGAAGGTTGCCCACCCGCGCCGCTTTAAGGTCATGTGCCACGCGTTCGATCGACTCCATGCCCTGGTAAAAACGCTCTACTTCCCGGAAAAGACGCCTCGCTTCATCTCCTGGGATGAGGCGATTACCCTCGCGGCGAAACAGCCTGATCGAGAGCACTGCTTCCAAATCTTTGACTAACCGGCTTACCGCGGGTTGGCTGATCTTTAGTAGCTCGGCGGCGAGTGTCATGCTGCCTGTCGACATGACGCAGCGGAAGGCTTCAAGTTGGCGTGGGTTGAGAGCCATAGATGTATTGCGACTACAAAAAATATCGCGTGAAAAGGTTTGCTATTACAGAGACCCCAATCGCATTAACAAAAGCGGTTTGCGCTCAAGCATAACATTTCTTTATGCGCGTCCAATTGTTTGTGTAGTTGTTTATGAGTCCCGTCCAAGCCAGAATCTATACAACAAAACAAACTTGCTCGGGAAAGAAATGGTTCGGATAGGAATTGATGTCGGCGGCACATTTACAGATTTTGTGATGTCGGATAATAGGTCGGGAATATTGCACTATTTTAAAGTGCCCTCCTCTCCGTCCGACCCTTCTATCGCTATAGCAAACGGGACAAAAGAAATGCTAGAGCGCTTTTCTGTTAACGCGAGCGATGTAGACTACTTTGGGCATGGCACTACGGTTGCGACCAACATGGTGATTGAGCGTCGCGGCGTAAAAACTGGCTTGGTGACGACTAAAGGATTTCGAGATGTGCTAGCGATCGGCCGACAGACTCGGCCAGCACTATATAACCATGCAGTCCATAAACCAGAACCGCTGGTTCAACGGCGTCATCGCGTTGAAGCTGACGAGCGCCTCGAGGCAAGCGGTAAGCCACTGCAAGATCTGAATGACGAGTCGTTAGAAGAGTTGGTGACGAAGTTGATCGCCGATGGTGTGAAATCTATAGCTGTCGCATTTCTGCACTCCTATCGAAACCCAGAGCACGAGCAGCGTGCACGTCGCGTGATCCAGCGCCTGGCGCCAGGGATGCACGTCAGCGTCTCGCATGAAGTGCTACCCGAGTTCCGAGAATTTGAACGCACATCGACAACGGTACTTAATGCGTATGTTGCTCCGCGCATGCAGACCTACTTGGACCGCTTGCGTACCCGCCTAGATGAAATAGGCCTGGGGATTGAACCCTTGACGTTTCATTCCAACGGTGGGTTGATGCCACTGAAGACTGTAGCAAACCTCCCCGTTCTTACGTGTTTGTCGGGACCCGCAGCGGGAGTAGTCGGCGCTACAGTAATTGGAGCGGCAATTGGAATTTCCGAAATAATTACGTTTGATGTGGGAGGAACCAGTACTGACGTGTCGCTCATTACTGGTGGTCGCCCAAGTTTCACGTCGGATCGACTGGTCGCCGGGCATCCAGTAAAGATGCCAATGGTAGACATCCACGTCGTTGGGGCCGGAGGTGGCAGCATTGCCCGCCTTGATGACGTCGGAGCGCTGAGAGTTGGACCTGAAAGTGCTGGCGCTGTGCCGGGACCGGTCGCCTTTGGAAAAGGAGGGGCGGAAGTCACGTTAACCGATGCGAATATCGTACTCGGACGCCTTAACCCTCAGACATTACTTGACGGGCGCATGACTGTAGACCGAGCACGAGCAGAAGAAGTGCTCAATAACCGCATAGCACGGCCACTAGGCTTATCGATCGAGGAAGCAGCTCATGGGATCTTGAGGATTACCACGGCGAATATGAGCCGCGCGATCCGGGCTGTTTCAACCGAGCACGGCCATGACCCGGCTGACTTCACGTTATTTGCCTTTGGCGGTGCAGGTCCACTCCATGCAGTTGAGGTTGCGCAGGAGTGCGGTATCGGTCATGTGCTGGTGCCACATGAGCCTGGCACCTCGTGTGCGCGCGGAATACTACTGGCGGATATTAGCCGTGACTTCGTGCGCACACAGCTGACAAATTTAGATGCTGATACATGGCCCCTGGCAAGAAGCGTTCTTCAAGACATGCAGCTGGAAGGCGAGCGTTGGCTCGCACACGAGAATGTTCCAGAAGCAAATAGAGAGTTCCGCTTTTACATTGACGGCCGCTATCGAGGCCAAACCCACGATATCCGCGTCGCGGTGGATCTAAAAAGTCACGACGATATGTCCGCGTTCATCGTGTCGTTTCATCAGGCACACCGTGCCCAGCATGGCCACGACAACCCTGGCCATGCCATTGAAATTGTTAACTGCAGAGTGCAAGCAGTCGGGCTAGTCCCAAAGGACGGTGGTACGGTCCAGCCGTCGAATGCCGACTTACCGCCGCCCGGCGAACGGAATGTATATTTCGGACCTGATATTGGTTGGTTAATGACCCCGATTTACCGTAGAGACTCCTTGCCCCCTGGTGTGAAACTTGTTGGCCCTGCAATTATTGAGGAAATGAGCTCCACCACAGTGATACTGCCTGGCCAACAGGTAAGTGTTGATCTTCGCGGAAATATCCTCATCCGAATCTAAAAACTTAAAGCGAGTATCTCATGGTTCAAAAAGACGTTATGTCTCAGGGGCAGGAGTTTGACCCTATTGCTGTCGAAGTATTCACCAACCGTCTCCTCGCCATCACGGAGTCAATGGCAAGCAACATCATGCGAGCATCATTCTCACCGCAGATTAAAGAGCGTCGTGATTTTTCTGTTGGCATATTCGATCACCAAGGACGCCTGATAGCACAGGGCACACATATACCGGTGCACCTTGGATCACTGATGGGGTCGGTCGAGGCTGTGCTTGTCCGTTGGGCTCCAGCAGAAATCCATGAAGGCGATGTATACGTTTGCAATGATCCCTACACTGCTGGAGGAACTCATCTACCTGACATATCTGTTATTACCCCGATTTTTGCAGAAGGGAAATTGACTGCTTTCGCAGCTAACATCGCACACCATTCCGATGTAGGTGGAGCAGTACCGGGTTCGACTTCTGCAGCTGCGCGCAGTATCTATGAGGAAGGGCTGCGCATCCCCATCATTCGCGTTGCTCGAGGCTACCAGGTCGATGACGACCTCATTGCGCTAATCGCACTCAATTCGCGGCTGCCTGAAGAGCGAGCTCTTGACTTGCGAGTTCAAATTTCCACCAATGAAAAAGGTTCCAGCGCCGCTCAGGCATTAATTTCCCGATTAGGGGGGATAGTCGCCTTCCGGCAAGCCGTGGACGATGTGTTGCGCTATACGCTGCGCCGTACTCAGCATCATATAGCCCTTCTTCCAGACAGAAGCGGCACCTTTACTGCCTGGCTTGATGACGACGGAAGCGGCGAGGGTGACCACGTACCGCTCACTGCAACGGTCTACAAAGACGGAAAATCCTTGGTTGTCGACTTGGCTGGCAGCGGATCACAGTCACGCGGAGGGCTTAATGTGTCAGAAAGCGCATTGCGAGCCACAGTGTATTACTGCGTAAAAGCAATGCTCGATCCCGACTTGACGGCCAACAAAGGGATGGCTGACGCCATTATCATCAAGGCGCCCGAAGGCTCAATCGTCAATCCCCTTCCGCCTGCCGCGTGCGGCGCACGAACCATTACCTGTCAGCGTCTTGCCGGCGCCATCATTGGCGCATTTCGCAACCTCGTACCGCGAGATAAGGCGGTCGCATCCAGCATGGACACTATGCCAACAATCTCCTTCTCTGGAGTCCGTCCGGACGGTGGTGGCATCTATCTTTGTGGAGAAACACTAGGTGGTGGTTGCGGCGCGAGCGACACGACCGATGGCATGGATGCTGTTCATGTGCACATCACCAACTCACGAAACTTGCCGACAGAAATATTGGAGCATGAATTTCCACTGCGTGTTGAGTCTTATGGCCTCGTCGTGGATTCAGGTGGCGCTGGGCGCCATCGAGGCGGCTTGGGGATTGTGCGCGAAGTACGGGCCTTGCAGGCCAACACGATATTTTCGGCACGTTCTGACAGTCACATTCTAGGGGCAGCCGGCGCAGACGGCGGCAGCCACGGCGGACTCGGTAGATTACTGCGTAACGTAGGTAGGGCTGATGAACAAATCCTGTCGTCCAAGGTCAGGAACGTCGTGCTGGCAAAAGGGGAGACGGTACGTATCGAGACACCCGGCGGGGCAGGATTTGGTGAGCCCTCATTACGCCCGATCGAGGCACTCGCCTCGGACTTACTGGATGGTCTAGTGTCCGAAGGCGCCGCTCGTGAGCAATATGGTGAGCAGCCGACTATCGAGGCATTGAACTTATCTGGCTTACGAGTACTTGCCTGACAGCAACGCTTTCCATGAATACATTACAAGGAGACAAAATGAAGAAAGTCTATTTTTCTGCACTAAAGGTTGTGTTGCGGTCAGTTTCAAGCATCGCTGTCGGATTGCTGTTGACTGGCCCAGTGCTGGCAAAGGCCGACTATCCGACACGGCCTGTGAAAATCGTGGTTCCATTTGCTGCGGGTGGTTCTACAGACCAGATTGCTCGAGCCTTGGCGGACGATTTAGGTAGGTTATGGGGACAACCAGTGGTCGTCGAGAACCGAGGTGGCGCGAGCGGTATGATCGGATCACGTTATGTGGCTGACTCCAAGCCTGATGGCTATACATTACTTTTCGGCACGCAGACCACACAGTCAGTACTACCTTACATCATACCGAATATGACATATGACGCGGAGCACGCCTTCACTCCGATCACCGAACTGGTATCCATTGCGCAGGCGCTATCGGTGCCTGCAAGCTCTTCATTTCAATCCCTGCATGATCTGGTGACCTACGCTAAAGCCCACCCCGGTGAACTGACGTTTGGTGGGGGCGTTGGCGCGACTACCCACATGGCTATGGAACTATTTATGGCGCAAGCCAAGATCAAACTGCTAGGTATCCCCTACAAAGGATCTGCGCTATCGATGAATGACCTGTTAGCTGGACGGTTGGACTCGATGTTCGATGTCATTATGACTAGCCTCCCACACATTCTCTCCGGGCGGCTACGTGCATTGGCTGTTACCAGCGAGCAACGACAGCCACTTCTCCCTGATGTTCCTACGGTCGCAGAACAAGGCTATCCAGGGTTTGTAACAAACGTCTGGTTTGCCTTGTTTGCCCCTAGTGGAACGCCTGCTCAGATCGTTGAAAAAATCGCGAACGATAGTCGCAAGACACTAATGGAGCCCACACGGCACAAAACCTTCAGCGAAGCGGGATTTCAGATTATCGCTAGCGATCCAATCACCTTTGCAAAAAGGGTTCAGGCGGAGAATGAGAAGTGGAGACAGGTCGTGACGAAGGCCAATATAAGGTTGGAGTGAAATCACATAAAAAGAGAGCTGGCACAGCAAAGTGCTGACTGGAAACAGAACCAAGGTGAATCTGGATGATCGCTCGATTTCAAGATGCCAACAGGGCAAATGCAGTGGAGTTAGTCTCCATAAGATTGAATGGAATACCGCTGGAAGTAGCAAAGGAAATGAGCCTGGCCGCAACTCTGCTGCGTGAAGGAGAGTTGACCGTACGCACTCATCCTGTCACGCACGCACGTAGGGCACCTTATTGCTTGATGGGCGTTTGTTTCGAGTGCTTGCTTATTGTCGACGGACGTCAACAGCGTGCATGTATGGTAACTGCTAAGGCTGGAATGAAGGTGGAAACCCTATGACGCAATACGACCTGATCGTCGTTGGTGCGGGACCAGCCGGGATGTCGATGGCGACCGTATGTGCGAAATCGGGAATGGCTGTGTTACTCCTTGATGAGCAACCCCGACCAGGAGGCCAGATCTATCGGGCGGTCACAAAATCGCGGCTTGCCGAGTCCAACATCCTGAAGCAGGACTATTGGCGAGGGTCAGAGCTAGCTGCCGCACTTAAATGCGACAATCTGACTTATATTCCTTACGCACGGGTTTGGTATGCACGGCCTACCGGCGACATCTGGTTTAGTGTCGCCGACCAGCCTGAAGGGGTGAGTGCGAAGCATCTAGCAATTGCGGTAGGTGCTCGTGAGCGGCCCATCGCTGTACCGGGATGGACACTGCCGGGTGTGTTTTCTGTTGGAGCCGCGCAAATTCTTCTCAAAAGTGCTGGCCTGGTTGCTGACTATCCTGTTCTGGCGGGCTCGGGGCCGCTCCTCTATCTGGTAGCCTCACAATACCTTGCTGCGGGAAAGAAAATAAAAGCCTTGCTCGATACCACGCCATTAAGCAACTACCACGCAGCAATCAAGGCTCTTCCGGCTTCGCTTTTTCATAGCCAGCTATACAAAGGATTAAGACTGCTTCGCGACATTAGGCTCGCCGGCGTTCCTGTTCATAATGGCGTGAGCGACCTACAGATTGGTGGCAGCGCGTTCGTGCAGGAGGTATCTTGGAAACAGTCCGGAAAGACACACCACCTTGACTGTGAGACGGTCTTAATCCATGAAGGGCTGGTACCCAATGTTGAATTCGCATTAGCCTTAGGATGCGAGTGGTCTTGGTCGCCGGAGCGAGTCGCATGGGAAATAAATGTCAGTGCCGAAGGAAGGACGTCCCTGTCCAGCGTTTATGCAGTAGGTGACTGCGCACGTATTGTCGGTGCCGATGCGTCGGAACTTCAAGGACGCTTGGCGGGCCTAGATCTCGTCCGAAGGGCTACCGGAAATCAACAAAGCGAACTTGAGCAGTCACTTATGCGTGATCTGAACAAGCACATGCGGCTGAGGCGATTTCTTGATCGACTTTATTTGCCAGCCGACAGAAACATAGTCATGAATGAACCGAGCACTGTGGTTTGCAGATGTGAGAATGTCACCATTGAGACTCTCATACCTTTGATAGAAAGCTCACAGGGAAATCTGGATTCCGTAAAAAGCCATTCACGTTGTGGAATGGGCCCTTGCCAAGGAAGAATGTGTTCACATTCAGTAGCTGCCCTTGCCCGTGCCCGTGGAGTTCCAGCGTGTGCACCATCGCGCCAACGCCTTCCTCTTACACCTATTACTCTCAAAGAGCTTGCGGCTGTCGAGGACTCGAAATGACAGCCTGTACAACGCAAGTCGTGATCATTGGGGCCGGTATACAAGGCTCGGCTGCAGCAAGGGAGTTGGCAGCTCGAGGGGTAGACACTATCGTCCTAGAGGCTGACTATGCTGGCCGCCATGCCTCGGGGGTCAATGCAGGTGGGGTCCGTACCCTTAATAGGCATGTTGCTGAGCTACCTCTTGCCCTGGCATCGAAGAAACTTTGGCAACGCATCAGCGAGATGGTCGACGATGATTGTGGTTATCGTCAAACCGGTCAGCTGCAGATCGCAATCGATGAGGAAAGTTTCGAGAGATTTCGGATTAGGAATGGAGAGATTGCTCGCGCCGGCTTGCCACATATGGAGCGCTTGCTCACACCATCTGCAGTACGAGAGTTGGTACCTGATTTCGTTGGGCCTTTGGCTGGTGGCGCCTATGTAGGCGATGATGGCTATGCTCTACCATTTCATACCACCCAAGCATTTCGGCGTAAAGCTCAAGCCCTCGGTGCACGCTTTATTGAAGGAGCGACCGTCAATGCGGCTATGAATGGCGGAAGCGAGTGGTGCCTTTCAACAAAAGAAGGCCATGAAGTTCGTGCCAAGCAGGTTTTGAATTGCGCTGGCGCATGGGCTACGGAAGTCGGAAAATTATTTGGTGATGACTTACGGATCAAGCCAAATGGGTCAATGCAGATAGTGACATCCCGGCTGCCCCGCTTCTTGAGTCCCGTGGTGGGCATTACCGGTCAATCAATAGCGGCGAAGCAGTTTGAAAATGGCACGGTTGTTATAGGAGGGGGTCGTCGTAGCCCCGTGGATATTGATATCCGCCGGGCGGAACTGACGCTGCCAGGTTTGGTTTTAGCGGCACGGCAAGCAGCTAAATTCTTTCCACTACTAAATGAAGCAATCGTTGTACGCTGCTGGTCTGGCATCGAAGGATTCACTCCCGATGGCTTGCCATTAATAGGCTTTGGTAATGCACCCAACGTCGTGCACGCTGCTGGCTTCTCGGCCCACGGCTTCCAGTTAGGCCCAGCAGTTGGGATGGTATTGGCCGACTTAATCACCGTGGGAAGAAGCTCGATTTCGCTTGACCCTTTTGCTTTAGACAGATTCCAAGAAACCTAGGCGCACGCGCGGCCCTCGTCACCCATTACTATGCTGATCAGACTGATGATTACTACAGCCGACCAACCTGGCATTGTCTACACTTCTGAACGTCCGCTTCTCCAAACCGGCAATTTCCGCTTTGGGTCGGGCTCAGCCATTGCGCTTTTAGCTACAATCGGCCAGGATCTGCCGTTGAAGCGTTGGCTAAGAATCCTGTCAACCACCAGGAGTTAATGCTACTGAGCCATGTCCAATACTTTATTTGAAAGACTTCTCAGCAACGCGACTATGGTCGATGCCGAAAGAGAGCTAGTTGCAAAGGGCGCAGCTGCCGTGCCGATACTCATATCAATTCTGGATGGGACAGCGAGGAATCGCTTTGGCGTGGCGTACCGTGACTTGGGCCTTCCCCTTCGTGGCGCTATCGAGGTCGCTAGCCATTTGGGGCTGTTGGCTAAACCGCTGGAGAAATTATTGGTCCAGGAACTCTCGAGAGGATCGCACCCGGCGGCACGTGCCTTAGGATATCTTGGCAGCCTGGAAGCATCATCCGTAATCGCTCTCGCCGGCTGTCTCGATAGCCGTGATGACAATTTAGCTGCGGAATCTGCGGCGGCTCTACCCCATAAACGGGGGATCAGGGCATTCGTCAAACTCGGTTAATTACACCATTCCAACCGCACTGAGCCAAGACTCTCATGCGGTAATTCTCAAAATTCCTGAATCCATACGCTCTGCGTG
>JACCET010000016.1 GCA_013416405.1 Alcaligenaceae bacterium | reverse complement strand
ACTCGCCACGGTGTTCCTGCACCATACGCACGGCACGCTCACGCACTTCAGGGGAAAACTTGTTTTGCTTCTTCATAGCTCCATTCTCTCAGAGGTTGGAGCCTCCACAAAATCCGGGGCGGTTCAGGGCGATGATTGGTACGAGAGAGGGCCAGGCCTACAAATGCTTTTCTATGATGCTGCCTCGGTTGAGCGGGAGTTCGCTGCGCACGGGTTGATCGAGTTCTCCGAAATCAATGAGCTGATGCCCGGCGGTGGCACTTTCCCATTCATCAACGTGATTTGCAAGAAGGGCGATCAACCTCGAAGGGTCAGCCCTCGCAGGGGTTTACAGCATGTTCCGTGGCAATCGACCTGAACGACCATGTCAGCGTCGCGGCGGCGCAGCAGATTGAGAATGAATATGGCAAGCTCGACATCCTAGTCAACAATGCGAGCATCGTCGACGCAGAAGATGGACCACCGAGTACTTCGTCTGCCGAAGCGGCACGCCGCATCAACTTAGCAAAGTTAGCTTTTACACACTATGCTGGGCTTTGCCGGGTCCCGCCGCCACATCGTCTTGGGAAAGCCGGCTACGAGATTGGTGGGGTGGCCGGACGGAGTGCGTCAGGTCAAGTCTGAACCATTGCGGCCCAATTAGTCGCTCGTATCTACATTCAGATTAATTGGCTAAGCACACCCAGAAACTCACCTACGACCTGATAGCGGTGTTCGTCGTCTTTATTGCTGAGTTCAATCGCAGTCAGTGTAGGGTCAGTCGACCTCGGCTTCAAAACAATCTGCAGATTTTCAATGCCGTCTTGGGTATGCACCTTGAAGCTTTGGTACTCCTTAACCGTGTAACGCGATCCGGAATCGCCGTCCTGAATATCGGCACATTCCACCAAGACGATTTTTCCATTTCGGCTGCCTCCTGGGTTCAAGCGAAACAGGCATATAGCGCCGTTAGGAATGATCGTGTTCATGGATTCGCCTACCACGCGGCACGCGAAAATATTTTTCCCCACGGGCATACCTTCAGGTACGGCTACCCAGTTCTCGTGTTCGACCTGCTGAAAGTGGCTGAAGCCTCCTGCTGCGGCGCGTAGATCATAGAGTGGCACCGCATTAACGTAGGGCTCCAGCAGAGTTGTGGGCTGGGGAAGCGCGATGACATTGGATCTATAGCTTGCGACATGTCGCTTCAAGTAGCGACGCAAGCCGTCGTCACATGCGTAGACGAATGTGCCGCGTATGCCTCGCAGCATGATGGTCCGGTAAATGTTCAGTATGTACTGCTTAAGCTCATCTGGGTTCTTAATGGCCTGCTTTCCATTTCGGTCATGGTAATTGTCCTTTTCAATGACGATCTGATTCAGCTGCTCGTCATAGCGGATTTCGTGGCCAAAAATAACGCCGGTGTAGTTCAGGTCATAGCCTTGGGTGGTATGAATACAACCCACTTCGCTTTCAGCACCTTGGGTGTTGATCCAGTCTGCATTTGTGCTGTTCCAGCGCAACCGTACGTCGCCGATCTCAATGTCGTGCAGTTCTGGCGAGCCTTTTGAGACCCAACGCCACGAGTAGCCAGCCACCAATCGTGCCAAGCCGTAGCTACTATTTCTGTGTTCAACTTCCTTAATCATGTCCGACAGTTCGTCGAAGACGAGAAACTCGTACTTGCTGGACCGGAATGCTTTGTCCGCTGGAAGCCTCTCATTCAGAAGATCCTCGACAAATTGTACGTAGTGCAGCCCTGCGCGAACTCGAAACTGCGAAACCAGCGTCATGACCTTGCTGTCTGGTGAAGACTTGATGTCGTCGAAATCTGTCGCGTTGGCGTCGGAAGGCTTGATGCTTTGGTTAGGGTCGTAGAAGAAGACAGCTTTATCTGATTGACGAGTGACCCAGTCGACCTCGCTGCATGTGTTTTTGTCCAAGCCAAGAGCGGTACAAGCTTTGTCGAAGGCGCCGTAATAGGCCCCCAGGTTGACGCGCTTGCGCAAGCGATGCGACTCATCCACCAAGACGATGTCGTAGCGTTGCTTTGTCAGCTCAGATGGGCTGATGACCATATTGGGGTGCAGCCCTGCTACATTACGAAATGCTTTCTTCAGCGTGCTACGAAACGAGTTCATGGGTACCACTAAGGCCATGCGGGGATGCGGGAGCCGTTGTTTAAGCTGCCGTAGAAGCTCGCGCAGCTCCTTTTCCTCTTCGGAAAACTCACGTAGATCCATTTCCTCAAGGTCGGAATGAATCAGCTTGAAAAGGAATGTCGCCAGTACCGATTTTCCGGTTCCGGCGCCGCCTTGGACCACGATGTTTTTCAGTTGGGGGTCGACCAGGGATCGCATTATCTGGATCAAACCTTGTTGCTGATCAGCAGATAGCGATTTGTACGGCGAATACTTGAAGACATCCGAATTATCGATGGCTTCAAGAGACCTTTCTGCGATTCCGTGCCTGCGCAGCCTGTCCCAGGTTTCCCGAAATATCCGGGAGTAGAGCTCGTCCCTTTGGTAGTAGTTGTGGTCGCTCAGGCCCAGGTTGCCATTCAGCAAATTGAAGTGGCCGTCGGCTGACATGTACTTTATGAGGGACGACTCAATGTCGAGCGTCGCGGATTTGTTGAAACGCTCGCTGCTGACCAGGTGGACTGTCGTTAAGGATTGTTTCTGAGGGTGCTTAAGATGTGTGCCTAGTCGAGTGATCGTGTCCGTAGTCTCGCCGACATAGGCGCGGCGTGTGCCCCCATCACTAAGGATATACACGAGCGGCCAGTTATTGGCTGCGTATGCATCGGCCTCGATTTCCGTCAGGGCTGCGGCCGAAAACGGAAAGCGGTTCACTTCGACAAGTTGGGTTTGGCTCATAGCTCGTTATATTTCTTTGCGGTGCCCTTGGCTTTGTGTACCGGGTACTTCTCTTCATTTTTTTCGATTTTTTCTAGAATGATCGTTTCTATGTCGAAGTTGTACGCATCGGAAAGCAGTAGCGCATACGCCAGGACATCAGCAAGTTCCTCCTTCACTTTCTCAGGGTCGGCGGCTTCAGGCGCCTTCCATAGAAACGCCTCCAGCAGTTCACTGGCCTCGATGCTAAGCGCCATGGCCAGATCTTTAGGGTTGTGGAATTGCTGCCAGTTTCGCTCGTCGCGGAACTGACGCAGCTTCTGAATGACTTGATTCATTTCCCGAGTTCCCAGGTTGGATTGTTGAAATCGATAATAACTAGCTCAGTTGCGGGGTGAACAAATTTCGTAGTGAGTGCTGCGACCACCAGCATTCGCTTTTTGTAGCACGCTAAGTTGTAGCAAGTCGGTGATGTCGCGTAAGGCGGTATCTTGCGAACATTTGGCAAGGGATGCCCATTTGCTGGTGGTGAGCTTCCCTTCAAACCCATCTAGCAGTCGATTCAGTACTTTGATCTGCCGTTCATTCATCGGAATGGTCGCGGCGTGTTGCCAGAATTTCGCTTTGGTAAACACTTGATCGAGGACGCCATGGGCGTGTTCGATGGCTTTCAACAGGGTCGCAAGAAACCAGGCTAGCCACTGTGTCACATCCATGTCGCCCTTTTGCGTGCGTTCGAGGATGTCGTAGTAGGTTTTACGTTCTCGCTGAATCTGCGCGGACAGGCTGTAAAAGCGTTGTTGGCTACCATCTGCACGGGTTAGAAGCAGATCACCCATCGCACGCGCAATACGCCCATTGCCGTCGTCAAAGGGGTGCAGCGTGACGAACCATAGATGGCCCAGGCCAGCGCGAACGAGAGCAGGCTCTGTCGGCGTGGACTCATTTAGCCAAACGAGGAGGCGTGTCATCTCTGCTGAAAGTCGGTTGGCGGGTGGCGCCTCGAAATGCACCTTCTCCCGACCAATGGAGCCTGAGACGACCTGCATGGGGCCGGTGGTGTCGTCTCGCCAGTTGCCTACACTGATGCTGCTGATGCCAGAATAACCAGTGGGAAATAGCGCTGCATGCCAGCCGAATAGGCGCTCGACAGAGAGGGGCGACATCGCGTTACTGGTGGCATCCAAGATCATATCTACGATCCCGTCGACGTGCCGATCAGTCGGTGCCAAAGCGCCGATATCCACGCCTAAGCGGCGTGCGACGGAGGATCGGACTGAGGCGACGTTAAGTGTCTCGCCCTCGATGGCGCTGGTTTGGACGACGTCTTCGGTCAACGCGGCTAAACTGGCTTCGTCTTGCAATGCCATACCCACGTCTGCCAGACGGCCGAGAAGCAGTCCCTGGGCACGGCTAACGGCCGCCAAGGGTCCCGCGAGGGCGGCCAGGTCATATTGCCAGTCAGGCCATTGCGGCGATTGCCAGATGTATTCACCGTCGTTCATGCGGTGATTGTGTGGCTCTTTTGTCTTGTTGTCAAATTTTGATACAAGAGGCGACGCTTCAATTATCTATGCAAAAGAAATCGCCCTGGTGATGAAGCTTCTCCAAGGCAGTCCGCATTAAAGCTCTCTTTCACATTCTTGATTCATATTAAAGACTGCTTTAATATGGTGATTCGGTATGAAAGCGAGTTTTAAAATGAATCGGATCACAGGTATATACGCGACTTCCACCACGCTGGGCGAAACGGTGCGCTCCTTCGTGCCGCATCCACTACCGCCCGCCGATCCTCCTTTGAAGATGGCGTCCTTTACCGCGTTGAATCGACAGGCGGAATTGGCGCTGGCCAGGTTGTCTGGTGTGTCTGGGTTAGTGCCGTCGGTGGATTGGCTGCTCTATAGTGCTGTACGAAAGGAGGCCTTGCTGACTTCGCAGTTGGAAGGTACGCAGGCCACCCTGACAGATCTGTTTGACGAGGAAGCGGGCTTCAAAGTCAGCAACACTGATGACGTAGCAGAGGTCACCAATTATTTGCAGGCCTTTCGGTTAGTACAGGGACAGTTGCGTGATCCGAAGGGGCTCCCCATCAGTGTGCGCCTTCTGTGCGATGCGCATCGATTGCTGCTTGGTGGTGCGCGCGGCGAAGGTAAGCAGCCCGGAGAGCTGAGGCAATCGCAGAATTGGATCGGTGGTACCCGGCCCGGTAATGCTGTCTTTGTGCCGCCACCGCCGGAGCGTGTGGCAGAACTGTTGTCGAATCTCGAACGGTTTATCCATGACGAATCGACTGATCTTCCTCTTTTGGTCAAGGTTGCACTGGTTCATGCGCAGTTCGAGACTATCCATCCATTTCTGGACGGAAATGGGCGCATCGGCCGCCTACTGATCTCGGCGTTGCTGGAGCACTGGAAGCTGCTCCCTGAACCGTTGCTTTATCTTAGCGGCTACCTGAAGCGTCACCAGCTCGAATACTACCGACGTCTGTCGGTCATCCGTACCGAAGGTGACTGGGAGGCATGGGTGTCGTTCTTTCTCGAAGGCGTTGCAATGGCCGCGGCGGAATCCGAGCAAAGTATCATCTCGATTGCTAGCCTGGTTGCTGCCGACCGACGCAAGTTGCTGCAATCGCCCAAGTCCAGTCTCGCCAGCTACCGGCTGTTTGAGCAGCTGCCTATGATGCCGCGTTTTACCGTAGAGCGTGCCCGTCAGCAACTCGACACAACGTTTCCGACGGCGAACTCAGCGGTGCAGATATTGGAGCACTTGAGCATCGTGGTGGAAGTGACCGGTCAGAAGAAGAACCGCAGCTACAGCTATCAAGCCTACGTGGATCTTCTGGCGCAGTGATAATGTATGGGGTGCTGGGTCAACCGTGTAGCTTTGCCGTCAATTCTTTAACGCAGCCATGGGTTTCTTATAAATGCTCTAGAAACCTAGACATCAGCAGCACATTTTCACGATGAAACTCCAGGTACTTGCGTTGTCCGCTAGAAAATGAACCGACGTTTGGAGGCTGCTTTGGATCTAGGCCCATGCGAACCAATGACTCTTGATGGACAACAGGAGAGACTATAGTTTGACCGTTGTCATCAAATCCAATAAATCCCCGATCAAAAAGATGGTCCATGCTGGGCGTCAACAGTAAGCCGTTTTCGCCGTCCAGACGCTCTTCGTTATTGGCGTCACGCCAAGGCTTGCAATGGCTGGCCCGCAGGTGCTCTTCACGATTGACGCCAGTAATACGACACGCGTGCTCCAATCCCATTACGCGTTTTTTGAATAAGCCTTGGCCACGACGTGCAAGAACAATCGCTTGTCTCTCGGTTTCTACCAGTGTCGTGTCCGTTTGGACCTGGTTCAGTTCGTGTTCTTCCCACTGCACGAGTCCAACACCTGACGACGAGTACGTTGGCTGCTCTTCGGCGAGGTAATACCCCATCACTAAACTACGCGCCTCTGCGCCCAACAAATCTATAAGCGTTGTTGCAAAGGTGTCCGGAAGGCATGTCAGATAAACGCTTTGTAAACCCGCGCCGTTCGGGCGCAAGGGTGCGTATTTCGTGGGCAGCAGTGGTGCTAGGACCGTCATATGATCGGCGGGCTTTGTCGTTAACCGCAGCTCATGGAATCTGACATCTATACGCCAGCCGATATTGTTCCAGTAAGCGCCGGCCTGGCCAAACTCCAAAGGTTTTGGGGCTTCGTAGGCATGTGAAGTCGCGATCCCGATTGCGCGGATATGGGTATTGCTGAAGGAGAATATGACATCACCAGGCGTGACTTCGCGCATGAAATCATAGAACGCGTTGCGTGCCTGGTTCGCCTTGCGTTTGGGCGACCAAAGATAACCGCCTGGCACTTCATGGCGGTATGTTTGATTTTGATTGACCCACCAATAGCGCATACTTACTAGCCACCCCGTGAGTGAGACAACGATGCGGTACTGTAGCACCTCGGCAGAGGCTCCATTCTAGCGGCCGACGCGACTGTGGAAAGATGGCATTGATTTCGAGGTTAGCCCCAGGGCGCCATGAACTCCCTTTCCTGGGCTACGGGTGTAGATCGATACCCCATGGCTCGTAACCTTGCCGTCACACCGGCAGTGATCCGGAAACTGCGAATAACGAAGTTTTGCAGCTCTAAAACACCAGCTTGTATGAAATTTCAACGATAGTTGTTCCTGGACATCAACAATCGCTGTAAATTTATCTAAAATCAGACGCGCGGCTTGAGGTGGAATGAAAATAATGCAATAGTTGTCATATGCTAGCGATAACAGATAATTTCTCATTCAAAGCCTTGTTGGCAATACTTCCGCGGGGTGAGCCGCTGGGTACCGCTTTTCTAAAGGAAAAAGGCCTCAGTCCATCTCATGCCGCGCATCTTGCCAAAGCAGGTTGGCTGATGCACTTGGGCAGGGGTGTGTATATGCTGCCCGGCGATACGTTGAGCCGGGATGGCTGCTTGGCTTTCCTGATGCGCCGCAATGAGGGGCTGCATGTCGGGGCCAGGACAGCACTGGCATGGCGCGGGGTCAAACACAACATCGCGTTTCGGGAGGTGATCTCGCTGTGGGGGCCACGATCGTTGCGCCTACCCGCATGGCTGATCAGTCGTTATGACTGTACTCATCAGACTACACGTTTGTTTGATACCGGCCTTGAGCAAAATTTTGGCCTTCAGCCGTTGCCCGGTGGGCATCCCGATATGCTTGTCTCCGTTCCCGAGCGTGCACTGCTCGAACTCTTGAGTGATGTGGGTAAAACCGAATCGCTTCAGGAGGCGCGTTCGTTGGTGGAAAGTACACGCAGCCTTCGCGCCGGCACCCTCGAAACATTGCTGATGCATACGGCACGGATAAAGGTAGTGCGCCTGGCGCGTGCTCTGTCAGAAGAGCTTGACCTGCCATGGGCGCCGCTTGCGCGGCAGATCAGCCAAGACAAAGGCGGGGGTACACGCTGGGTGGCGGTCTCCAAAGACGGGGAAAGACTGGATCTGAAGCCATGAAACAAGACTACATTGAGACAGTTCGTCTGCTGATCGATATTGCGCCCGATATATTCGAGTCGCCCCGTCTTGCCATGAAAGGCGGAACCGCGCTGAATCTATTCTTGCAAGACATGCCGCGTTTTTCCGTAGATATCGATGTGGTGTTTGTCGATCACACGCTGAGCCGTGACGACGCGCTGCAGGCCATTGCCAGTGATCTGCAGGACGCGTGTGCACGTCTTGCACAGCGCGGCTAAGACGTTGCTATTCCCAGAAGGCCTGGTGGCGAAGACGTGACGCTGTTTGTTCGATCTGGCATGGCCGAAGTGAAGGTGGAGGTCAATCCGATTTTTCGAGGTGCACTGCTGCCTATAGAGAAAGTTTCTCTCGCACCTGCCGCGCAGACCTTGTTCACTGCAGACGTCACCGTGCCTATGCTGGCGCGCGCGGAAGTCTAGGGCGGCAAGTTGGTTGCGGCCATGGATCGCCAGCATCCCAGAGATATCTTCGACGTCCTGAAAATGTACGAGACCTTTGGCCTTGAGGCGAGTTTTGTGGACTGTTTTGTGGCGTATCTGGCCGGGCATAACCGGCCTGTTCATGAAGTGCTTTTTAGCGCGGATGCACCGTTTGACGCGGTCTACAACAACCACTTCCGAGGCATGACCCGCGAAGAGATTGCGCTGGACACTTTGCTGCAGACTCGTAGTCGGTTGAAGCAGGACCTGCCCAAAGCGCTCACGTCCCAGCATAAAGACTTCCTCTTGTCGTTAGTGAAAGGCGAGCCGGCATGGGAGCTTATGCCTTTTTCAAACTTGAGGAATCTGCCGGCCTTGAAGTGGAAGTTGCTTAACCTGAAGAAGCTGAAGGCCGCAAAGCCAGAGGTCTTTAGCCTGCAGCATGTCTTGCTGCAAGAACGACTTGATTCGATTCGGAACTGAAGTAGGTGTCTAGCCAATAGAGTGTGACAAAAACCGGCGACAGCCTATCTTGCCATAGTCCACACCCTCCAATTTATTTGGTCATGACCAAATACGCTACCTAGTAGGGCAAGACAGTTTCAGCGTAGCTGGGCTACGCCACCACGCTGGTTGATTTGAAGCACCACAAGGTGTTCGATGTGATGCTGGGGCGCTCAGAAGCGAGCCTGCGCAGCTATTTGAAGCGTTTGCCGGGCAAGGAGAACGTGCGGGGCATTGTGATGGACCTGTCCGAGACCTATCGGCGCATTGCCCAGGAGTACTTCCCCAATGCCATGCAAGAACCGGGGCTGCTCAGCCTGATGCGCCGCCATCACTGGAAGCTATCCTCAGTGCAGAAGGAGCGCCTGCACCAGTACCTGGCCCAGGAGTCCGTACTGCAGGCGCTTTACTTTGCCAAGCAGCAGTTGAATGGGTTTCTGGTCATGAAGAGCTTAAAGACCAAGCGGGCCAAACAGCTGTTGCCCAAGTTCCTTGCCTTGATACGCCAGTTTGAGCAAAGCCCCGCCAGGGCGCTGGCCGCGACATTACAGAATACCTAGCACGCGTTGTTTGGTGCCGGAAAAGAGGGCATCGGTCAGGTTACGACGTGATGATGTGGTGTTTTTTGTACCCATATTGGGTTTTATCACACCCATTTTGGGGTTGTTTGGCTAATGCACCTTCTCGACAGCTATAAGAATCCACTGGTCGCTATCTACGGGAACATCTGGGTTTCAAGATGTTTGGGTGACTCTAGCCTTATGTCTGGCCGACCAAACTGTGTGCCGCAAGGAGGGGTAGCGGTAACTCTTTTCATGCGCTCTAAGGAATCGGCAGATGCCAGACATGCATTTTTACGAACCATCCAGCGGCCACCGATTGCCGCACTGTCCATTGAAAGCGATCGTTGCGCCAAGGCTGATCGGTTGGATATCTACGGTCGACGAGGGGGGGCAACGTCAACCTTGCTCCTTACAGTTTTTTCCACCTCGTGTGCGAGTCACCCCCGATTCTGTACTTCGCCAGTAAGGGATGGAAAGACAGTGTGCAAAATGTGAAGGCGACCGGCGAATTTGTAGCCAATTTAGCGACTCGACCCCTAGCGGAGGCGATGAATATCAGCGCGGCCACAGTGCCCTCGGATGTCGATGAAATGAAACTTGCAGGTCTGGCGGCCAGCCCCTCTATCCTTGTCAAGCCTCCGTGCGTGGCGGAGGCGCCAGCCGCTTTCGAGTGCAAATCCATTTCCATTACCGAAATACACGATGTCAAAGGTGAGCCAACCCAGTGGTTCATGATCATGGGGCAAATCGTCGGGGTGCACATCAATCAGGAGTTTCTACAGGACGGACTGTTTGATACGGTCGCGGCGCAGACGATTGCCCGTTGTGGGTACCGTGGTTACTACTCAGGCGTAGCGGATATGTTTGAGATGAGGCGGCCTTCTGAGACATCGGTGGTCACAAAAGCGTTCAGTGAGGCTGGACGCTAGGACATATCCATACCGACTTCTTTGATATGCGTCACCAATGATTGGCGTACATCGTCAAGCCTTAGGCGCTCATGAAAGATCACGGCAATATCGCGCTTTAATTCGGGGGCGGAAATAGGTAGCGCCTTGATCAGTCGCTTGTCAGTGCCCGCTTGCAGGGAATGCGAAGGAAGCATGGCGAGGTAATTGCTGTTGGCCAACAACGACTTCATGAAACCCACAGACCCGCATTCGATTGGCTGAGGGAGCTCGCTTATGCCTTCCGCCGCCATGAGCTTTTCTATAACCGTACGTTGGCTCCTGCCAACCATCGGAGAGGCCCAGGGGTATCGAGCCAGATCACTCCAGGTCAGATACTCGTGTCCGAACAGGTCGTGATCTTTGCGTGCGTAAATCCGAAGATGGTCTCGGAAAAGAACACGCTGCATTAGTCCATCAAGAGTGAAATCGAAGAACTCGGTTTGTCCAACTACGAAGTCGAAATCGCCCCGTAGCAATCCCCAAAGAAGTTCGATTTGCCGTTTTTCAATTACTTTGAGAACGACGTCAGGATGATGCGACTGCCACCTCGCCACCGCGAGAGGGATGACATAGCTGGCGAGGCTTGGAAGCACTGCGATCGTGATGACTCGTCCGTCGTGCGCCGCGCCTTGAAGCCGTACTTCGGCCATTGCCATTTCGTCTCTTATCTGGCACGCATGGGTGTAGATGAGGTCACCGGAGGCTGTAGGCACAATGCCGCGCGGCCCCCGATCCAACAGTTTGATTCCCAACTCCTGTTCGAGACGATCCATCGACTTCGACAGCGCGGGCTGCGAGATCTTCAATTGAACGGCAGCCTTGCTAAGGCTGCCGTTCTCAATAATGGCCGCCAAATAAAGAAGCTTGTGCGGGTCCATTAGTTTTCCATAGGAGGTGCCGTATTGCTCTGTTGTCATGACTTACACGATACGGGCCATCCGTTCGAAGCAGGTTTGATGCCACAGATCATACGACGATTAGTTCATCAGCCAATAGTACGCCTAGGAGCCGTTCTGGATATTGTTGTCTCGTATCACTTTGCCCCAGCTCTGTGCTTCCTCGCCCATGAACGCTCTCAGACCATCAGGGTCCTGGAGGTCAATGGTAAAGCCCATGTTCTTCAGCTTTCCTTGAATTTCAGGATCGTTGACAGCCGAGGCAAAGGCTTTGTAAAGCTGGTCGATCGTATCGTCGGGCGTTTTAGCGGGCGCCAGGTAGCCATACCAGAGGCTCGGTGCAAGGTCCTTGAAGCCGAGTTCGATCAGCGTCGGGGTATTTGGAAACATGGGCAGGCGTTCTTTGGCTGTAACGGCAAGAATCTTCGCTTTGCCTGAAGCCTCGAGAGCACTGCCATCCGCAACCGACAAAAAGAACATCTGGACGTGATTGCCCAAGAGGGCTTGTGTCGCGTCCGGATTACCCTTGAAAGGAATATGATGGCCTTCACCTTGCATTGCATTGAGCAAACGTACCGTACTCAAGTGAGCCAACGTACCCACACCGCCCGAGGCATACATCAATCCATCAGGAGATTTTGCGATCTTGGCGAGGTCGTCAATGGAGTTGATGTTCGAGCCTATAGGCACTGCCAATGCCATCGGCACAGAGCCGATTTTGGCGATCGGCCGTAGATCGCGTGTCAGCTCATACGGAAGTTTGTCCAGAAACACGGATGCAACCACGCCGGAGGCCGTCAAACTGAGCATAGTGCATCCGTCGGGCGTCGATCTCGCCACATTTGCGGTGCCTATCGTCGTCGTTGCGCCCGCTCGATTCTCGATGACAATATTCTGGCCCAGCGCGGCACCTACTTTCTCGCTCAGCAGGCGCGTCAAAATATCGCCTCCCGCACCCGCGGGATTCGGCACAACCACTTTAACAGCGCCACTCGGACATTGCGGTAGTGCCGCATGTGCCACGTTTGCGGCGCCGTTGAACAAAACGATGGCTGTCGCCAGCCCCCATACTTTAAACTTCTTCATAATCCTGCCTCTCATGGTGTGTTATGCCGCTATTTTGCTACTGTTTAACCGTGGTTCCCCTTATCGCCGCGGTGATGCTAAAAGAGGGCCATCGATACCTTCAAAATTCTTGGAAGCCGTCAACAAGCCAATTCAGATAAACCGACCGCGTCGTCTTCAAGTCCATATATCGATTTGATTTCCAAATACTCCTCGAGTCCAAAGCGCCCCATTGAGCGTCCGATGCCCGACTGCTTGTAGCCGCCCATTGGGGTCAATGGATTGGTTGCGGCGCCATTGACGCAAATCCTCCCGGCACGTAGGCCAGCGGCAAACTCATAGCCTCGTTTACGATCCCCCGAAAATACATAGCCGCCCAGGCCGTAGATCGAGTCGTTGGCGATCTCAAGAGCTTCTTGCTCGTTGCGGTATGGAATCACCGCCAGGACAGGGCCAAAAATCTCTTCCTTCGCGATAGTCATAGCGGCGGTGACATCGCTGAACACCGTTGGCTGCACGAAAAATCCTCGTTCCAGTCCGTCGGGCCGCTCCAGGCCGCCGCAGATCAATCTCGCGCCTTCGTCGATGCCGGATTGGATATAACGCCTGATGCTTTCGTACTGCATTTGGTTGATGACGGGTCCCATCGTGGTGGCGGGATCGCATGGATCGCCCAGACGAAACCGTGTGCATTCATCCACCAAGTAAGGAATAACAATTTCCATCTGATCTTCATGAATCAGCATCCGGCTCGGTGCATGGCAGCTTTGGCCGGTGTTAAAGAAACAGCGCTTGATATTCCAGCGTGCGGCGGCTTCAAGATCCGCATCTTTCAGGACGATGTTGGCTGACTTTCCGCCTAGCTCCAGCGACATCCGTTTGATCGTGCCCGCCGCCGCTTCGCCGACTTTGATGCCGGCGCTCGTGGATCCGGTGAATGAAACGAGATCCACATCAGGATGTCGGGACAGCGCCTCGCCCACTACACTTCCGCGGCCGAGAATCAGATTGAACACCCCGGGGGGCAGATCGGCCTTGTCGATGATCTCCGTCAACAGAATGCTGCTGAGCGGAGAAGCATCGGAGCCTTTCATGATGGACGCGCAGCCAGCGGCCAGCGCGTAAATAAACTTGATCACGGGCGTTTGTACCGGCCAGTTCCATGGCGAAATCAGCGCGCATACACCCACCGACTCCCGGCGAATGATCGTGTCGCCCATACGGCTTTCGAATTGGTAGGACGCCAGCAGGTCGCGCGCGACCTTCATATGTTCGATTGGGCCGGTGACCTGCGCACGAGCGGACTTCGGCACTCCAACTTCTAGCGCCAATACGTCAGCGAGCTCCTCCACCCGGTTTTCGTAAGCCGCGATGAGGCGATCGATCATGGCTACGCGCTCGGCCACACTGGTGTGCGAGAAAGTATTGAATGCTCGACGCGCGGCGACCACGGCTCGATGTACGTCTTCGGCAGTGCCTCCGTTGGCGACAGACGCAAATACCGTTTCGGTGTTTGGGTTCACCCTATCGCGCTTATCAGGCTTCGAGGGGGCAACCCAGGCTCCATCGATGTAATGGTAAGAATAGTTTTTCATGGTGAGGTCTACATAGAGGGCTTGAGGAAAATTGATGTGCACTCGGCTAGCGATCGCCCCTATTCCGGGGCGAGTGGCTCAGCTGTTGTGAGTCAGGCCGCCGTCACATGCGATGGTTTGCCCCGTCACAAATGAGCATGCGGGTGAGGAAAGAAACACGATGAGGCCCACCAGATCGCTCGCTACCTGAGTTCTAGGAATACACTGCTGGGCAATTTGCTGTTGCCGACGCTCAAGAGTCGGGTTGGCGGTCCGGTCGACTTCGGTCGTCACCCCTCCGGGACGGACACAGTTGACAGTAATACCCGCGGGACCCAGCTCGCGGGCCAGCGATGCCGTCATACCGATCAATGCCGACTTCGACGTGACGTAGTGCAGGTAATTCGATACGCCCAGGCGCACCGAATCTGATGAAATATTGACGATGCGCCCCCATCCAGCTTCACGCATAAGTGGTGCGACCGCGCGAACACAATCGAATACGCCGGTGATATTGACATGGAGCACTTGCTCCCACTCGTCCTGGGGAATCTGTTCAAAAGGCCGCTTTTGTAGTGAAGCAAAGATACCCGCGTTATTGATCAGCGCATCGATACGCCCATAGCGCGATTTAACCGTCTCGACCATGGCATCGATAGAGGCTCGGTCTCCGACGTCTAGTGGCACGGCAAGGGCATTGCCTCCGGCCGACGTGATTTCAAGCGCTACGCGCTCGGCATTGGCCGTGTGCAGGTCGGCGACAATTGCTGTTGCGCCCGCGGCGGCGAATTGGCGCGCCAGTTCGCGCCCAATTCCCTGTCCCGCGCCGGTAACGATAATCACACGTCCCGAAACATCGAAGTCGCGAGCGACCGTCGATAAATCCGAGTTCTGTGGGGCACGAACAAAAGCGGTGGATTCCATAGGTTTAAAGTCTCAACAACATGTCTGAACAACAAATACGGTGGTGGGCCGGCGGGAACATCAAATTCCTTGAACGATGCGCACGTCGCGCTCAGCGCCATTGCCCAATGCTTTCAAGGCTTCCTGATAACCCGCGCTGTCATGTGCGGCAATGGCTTGCTCGACACTGTCGAACTCGATCAGAATCGTTCGTTCGTTGACAGCCGCCTCGTACGCGATTGCGGGCACGTCACGCGCCAAAAATCGTCCGCCCGCAGCCTGTAACGCTGGGCCGGCAAGTTTCCCGTAAGCGGCAAGCGCTTCAGGGTCCGTGATTTTACGTACTGCATTAATCCAATAAGCTTTCGCCATGATTTGTCCTTTAAGTGTGAATTTTCGACGCACAATGCGCCGCTACCTGAGTGTGTGAACGGAGCGCGCCCCCCGCAAGTAAGCGCATGCTTTGACCATATACATGGCTCCGACCGCCTTTATCTGGAACGCATCTGTTTGGCTTTCGCCGAGGCGGACGCAAGCAAAAAAGAAATATCTGTTCCTGTGGAAAAATAACGCGCCCCACGCTCGATCAACGAAGACACCATTTCGGGTTTTCCGCCCAAACCACCTATACCCAGGTGCTTTCCATGCTTCTGGCAGGCTGCCAGTGTCCTGCTGTAGGCTTCCTGGATCGACGGGTGGTCCAACTGGCCCGGGATACCCAAGGACGCGCACAAATCGTTGGTTCCGATGAATAGCATATCGACACCCTCGACGGCGGCGATGGCCTCCGCCGACTCCAAGCCTTGCGAAGATTCGATCATGATGATGACCATGGTCGCTTCGTTCATTGCCTCGTAGACTTCGGCGGTCGGGAAGGTTCGATATTGCAGATGCGGCAGTGAGCCGGTAAATGAGCGGTCTCCGCAAGGGGCGAACTTTGCCGCACGAACAATGCGTTCGGCATCCTCTTTGGTTTGAACGTGAGGGGCAATGATTCCCATTGCCCCGCCGTCCAACACACGACCGATGTGGGCGGGATCTATGCTTGCGACCCGCACCAAAGGTGTGACGCCTACAGCCATGCTCGCCATGCAAATCTGGGACGTAGTGTCCAGAGAAAAACTGCTGTGTTCCAGATCGATATAAAGGGTGTCGAAACCTGCGGTGCGCGCGATTTGTGCTATTTCAATCGAGCGTACCAATTTGACCGCCATGGAAACGACCAACTCGCCCTGTTTCAGTTTTTCTTTAACTCCGTTGCGTACGAAGTCGTGCGCAGATCTTGACATTGCGTCTCCTAAGTTTCTAAATGCCGGCGGCGAACCTCACGCCGTTCAGATAATGCCAGTTGACCGAATCGAGCCGCATAGACGGGGTGATCGACTTGATTCGGATCAATTCTATAGTTTGAGTTAATCGCTTGGAAGCGTTTTGCCGGCATGCTGAAACATAGCAATAACTTCAGGTTATAGCTTGGAGAAATGAAGTGGAGTGATTTGGACAGTACACATAGAATCGCTGCTATCTTGTTTTCAACCGTTTAATTGGATCGAGGAGGATCGCAATGAAAGTATCTGAAGCCGCATCGGCGGAATCCGGAAAAGTCGGCAGCATGCGCCCCGGCGTGCTTGAACAAAAGTTTCTTTTGACGGGGGTGGACGGCAGCCCGAATAATTATCTGTTGAACGTCGGACGAACCGGTGCGGGCGGTTGGACCACACCGCGGCATCGCCACAATTTTGATCAGATTCGATATGTATTAAAAGGTACTTATCCTTATGCCACGGGAAAGAGCATGCAGGAAGGATGGGTGGGCTATTTTCCCGAAGGCGTGTTCTACGGACCTCAGGATCGGCCGGAAGGCTTGGAAATGATGGTCTGCCAGTTTGGCGGTGCAAGTGGCGATGGCTTCATTAGTGTGGCCGACCGCGAGGCTGCCAATACCGCGCTAGAGAAAAAAGGCAAGTTCGAGAACGGCGTTTATACCTGGTATGACGAAAATGGCAAGCGCCATAATCAGGATGGCTCGGAGGCTTGCCTGGAGCATGCAATGGGCCGCAAGCTGATTTATCCGAAGCCTCGCTACGAGGATTTAATAATGATGGATCCGGCCAACTATGCATGGGTCCCGCAAGACGCACCGGGCGTATTCACGAAGTGGCTTGGCAGCTTCACTGAACGCTGTACGAAAATAGGACTGCTGCGTCTTGAGGAAAATGCGAATTTTGACAGCGGCATCGAGGACTCTATTGAGCTGATGTTTTTGGCCAAAGGGAAAGTTACCGTCGACGGGAAAGATTACGGTCCGCATGCCGCATTCGAGCTTCAGGCCAAAGAAGGCCCAATTGTATTCAGAGCACGTGCCGAAACGGAATTCTTAAGAATCGTACTGCCTAGGTTTTGATTATTCTTGCCGCGTCTAGCCATATTGCTTTTCTACTCAGGATTTAATAATGAAATTTGCCCGCTTCTTGAAAGGCACTCAAAGCCGCATTGGTATTGTCAATGCCGATGACAACGCTATCCGGCCGCTGCACGTCGACCTTAACGATCTACACGATCTCTTTGGCCGCAACGATCTGCAGTCGCTGGTTGCCACCGCCGGGGACGAAATCGCATTGAAGGATGTACAGTTACAGGCGCCCATCATTCCACGACGCAACATTATTTGCGTTGGCAAAAACTATCGAGCGCACGCCAAAGAATTTGCGACAAGCGGATTCGAAGCAGGCGCGGTAAAGGGTGCCGAAATCGACGAGTTTCCGGCTGTCTTCAGTAAGCCTCCCAGCACGGTGATCGGCACGGGTGCCACTGTCGAGCTGCATCCTGGTGCCACTTCTTCTGTTGACTATGAAGCGGAGCTAGCGCTAGTGATCGGCAAAGCCGGCCGCAACATTCCGGCCGAACAAGCGTTTGATCATATCTGGGGCTACACCATCATCAACGACGTCACCGCGCGTGACCGTCAGCGTAACCATAAACAGTGGTTCCTGGGCAAAGCGCTCGACACTTTCTGCCCCATGGGGCCTTGGATTACGACTGCCGACGAAGTGCGGTCGAACGATCTTCAAGTCCAGTGCTGGGTCAATGATGAACTCCGGCAATCGGCCAGCACCAGCGATTTAATATTCGACATTCCGACGCTCATTGCGACGATCTCGGCGGGGTTAACGCTTCAGCCCGGCGACGTGATCGCCACTGGTACGCCCGCTGGTGTTGGAATTGGATTTACGCCGCCGCGGTTTCTGAAATCTGGCGATGAAGTGTCTATATCGATATCGGGCCTTGGGACATTAAGCAATCGCTTTGAGTAAGGCCAGCCAATAGCCGGGACGGCTTGGCTAAGCGTGATAAGGTTAATCTTCCAATCATCCCAATCAGGTGAGGACGGTTTGTCAAAAGTCACGCTATCGCAAGTTTTGTCGCAGCGAAGGACGGTTCGAAACTATTCCGATGCCTCCATCCCTTTGGATGTCGTGAAAAGACTTATTTGGGCTGGACAAGGAATAACGGGATCCGATGGAAAAAGAACCGCGCCATCAGCTCATGCGATCCATCCGCTCCGGCTCTACTTTCTGGTAAACCGGGTTGTCGGACTCGAGAAGGGACTCTACGAAGTCGACCTTTCGGACCATGGTCTGAAGCAGCTTAGCGGCGCGGATCTGTACCCGGCTTTGACGAAGGCCGCAATAGGCAACCCGCAGTGCATTATGGATGCCGCTTGCATCATCGTAATTTGCGCGGATCTGCTTACCCCCATCCAGGCCTTCGCCGACCAAAAACCTTTCGGAAGCCGTGGAGTCCGATACGTCTACCTCGAGGCAGGCGCGGCAGCACAAAACCTTCAGTTGCAGGCCGTGGCCGAAGGCCTGGGAAGCGTTTGGGTCGGCGGGTTCGACGATGAGACTACAGCCAATGTCCTTGGCCTGCGTGGTCCCCTTGCTCCGATCATCCAGCTCTGTGTCGGATATCCTGCATCGACTGAATGAGGGGCTCCTCAGTGCTGGTCGCGTCCAGTGAATCGCATAGCCCAGTGCCGCCCAGCCCTTGACTCATGCGACTTGCGCTTGCGCGTCGACGGGATGTAACGAGCGGAATCCCACGGAAAGCCGGTTCCACACGTTTATCGTGCCGATCGCCACCGTCAGTTTCGTCACCTCAGCCTCGGCGAAGAACTCTTGCTAGCGATCATAGTCGGCGTCGGGTGCACGGGTTTGAGCGATATTGGTCAGCGCCTCCGTCCAACCTAGAACCGCGCGCTCGCGATCGTCGTAGATTGGCGATTCTCGCCAAACACTGATCAGGTTGATCCACTGCTCGCTCAGCCCATCGCGGCGGGCTACGGGGGCTAGGGCACCGATGTCTAAGCCTAGGCGGCGAGCAACTGAGGAGCGGTTAGACCGCCCAAAGGGCGATAGGGGCGCTCGCCGCGCGGGCCAGCATTCGCAATCAATGCATATCGGTCAGCCTGTTCCCGTTGCCCTGAGTGCGCCGCCCAAAACGCCGACTGTACCGCCATCCGTGTCCGCTGCCCTGGCTTTCGCGGCATAAACGGCGTCCTCCCCGCCAGGCGGGTCCCCTCCATATATTCCACGGTCCTGTTCATCAGCCCCGGCCAGCAGTTCAGCACGGCAAGGCGACGAACTCACGGCAACGGCGGCAACACCGCAGGAGCCGTATTGCTGCGAACGCCGAAAACCTACGATCAGGCTCGGAATCTTCGGCCCCGGTCAGCAGGAAAACCAACCGGCTTTTGAAGGAACAGGAAAATGGAACGCGTTAACGACAATGCAGCTTTGGGCTACGACAATATGAACGCAGGGCAGACGCTTTATGTGCGCAGCCCGTCGGGCCGGTATCATGCCGCGACCGATTCGCACGTACTGGCCGCCGCCAGGGTAGCGGCTGAAAGCCTGATCGGTGATCGGGCTGATATGGGTAACCCGAACGCCGTCAAACATTACTTTCAGGCCAAACTGTCGGGCATGGGGCATGAAGTAGCCGCTGTGCTGTACTTGAACAGCCAGCTTAAGGTGATCCGTTACATGGAAATGAGCCACGGCACGCTGACGCAGGCCAGCGTATACCCGCGAGAAATCGTTAAAACGGCGCTTCGTCTGGATGCGGCCGCCATCATCATGTCGCACAACCACCCTAGCGGCATACCTGAACCCAGCGAGGCCGATCTGGCACTGACGCGGCACTTAAAACATGCCTTGGCGCTGGTTGATGTTCGTTTGCTGGATCACATCATCGTGACCGGGCAGAACACCACTTCGTTAGCGGAACGAGGTCAAGTGTAAACCTGGAGCAGGGCGGGTGAGAGCCCGCCTGCACCGGTAGGCGCCGCGCGCTGCGGCGCAGGTTGGACTTGTGCTGTCGCACAAGTAGTTATCCGCTTTCCTTCTTCTCAACAAAAGCAGCCCGTCCCGGTATGCCAGGACGGGCATATTGGCTTGCTGGCGCAAGCTGGATACATCTTGAGTAACTACCTTCAATTTAGATCACCGGCTCGGTGATGGTGGCGCTCGCCGCGCGGGCTGCTGCCGGGTTGTGCGTCGTGACACAGCATGCCTGGTCCTAAGAGTTCCATCGCCCTAAAACGCCGACTGTATCACTACGTTCCGGCGCTTCAAGAGGGTGTTCATAAAACCCGCTACGCGACTTTTACAAATCTTCCCCCTTTCCGCTAGTCACTGCCTGATTCAGCGCGGCAAGGGCGATGGAACTCACGGGACTGGTGGCAAACGCGATGGGACCAACACACAACCCGGCAGCAAAAACCTACAAACGGGCTCAAGAATCTTCAGGCCCGGTCAGCAATGAAACCACTACCGCGCCACCGCGCACTTTTTGAAGGAAAGCGACATGAACCACTACGAAGCAAAGCAAGCAGACCGCAAGGCCAGGCTAGAGGCCAGAGCAGTGCAGGCCGAGGCACAAGCCGCAACGACCTATGACCGTGCAAAGCAAATGGGTGAAGCGATTCCATTCGGACAGCCGATTCTAGTTGGCCACCACAGCGAAGGCCGGGACCGCAACTACCGGCAGCGGATACATAACACGTTTGGCAAGGCTTTTGATCTGCAAAAGAAGGCTGACCATTATGTGCAGAAGGCGGCTGCAGTAGGCGATGGGGGAGTTTCCAGCGATGACCCGGATGCAATAAGCAAACTCATGCGCCAGGTGGAGCAACTGACAGAAAATCAGGAACGCATGAAAAAGAGTAATCAGGTGATCCGTAAGCACAAGGGAGATGCAGAGGGCCAACGGCGCGCTTTGCTTGAGCTTGGATACTCGGAAGAAAGCGCACAGAAGCTGATCGCGCCGGACTATGCCGGGCGTGCGGGCTTCCCGTCTTTTACTTTGACTAACAATAACGCGAACATTCGCCGCATTGGGCAACGAATCAAACAATTACAGGCCAATCAGGAGCGCGCGCCAGTCAGCATACAGGGGATGGGGTATGCATACGCCGAGGACGTGGAAGAGAACCGTGTGATGTTTATGTTCGAAGGCAAGCCGGAAAAAACCACCCGCGAGATTCTAAAACGACATGGTTTTCGGTGGAGCCCAACCCGTGGCGCGTGGGTGCGCCAATTGAACAACGCCGCCATTTGGCAGGCAAAAGCCGTCATGCAGATTTTGAACGAATCAACAGATAGCTAAACCAAAGCCCCAGGTCGCTTTATCGGCCTGGGTAATTTGTCGGCGAGATTACGCCGAGCCACTACCAGGAGTAACAACATGGCATCAGTCAATAAAGTTATCATCATCGGCAACTTAGGTCGCGATCCAGAAATGCGCTATAGCGCGGATGGAGTCGGGATCTGCACCATTTCCGTGGCCACATCAACAAGCTGGAAAGACAAGGCGACAGGCGAGAAGCGAGAAGAAACCGAATGGCATCGGATTGTGTTCTACAACCGCTTGGCAGAAATCGCCGGCGAGTACCTGCGCCAGGGAAGTGCGGTCTATGTAGAAGGGCGCTTGAAGACTAGAAAATGGCAGGATAAAGAAACAGGTGCTGACCGTTACAGCACCGAGATCGTCGCTGAGCAGATGCAGATGCTTGGGGGCCGTGGTGCAGATGGCCAGGTGTCGTCAGCTAAGCCAGCAGCACGTAAGGCCGCTGTTGCTCCTGTCTCCACGAGTGGCGGTGCTGTCGTAGCGAATGATATACCGTTCAATCTGGCAGGTGCGGGACGCAGCTGGCTGTGCATGTAAGAGGGTCTGCCCCGGCTGTAGCCGGGGCAACAATGAAGATAGGAGAACAGAATGCCATCCGAACCACGAAACGATTGGGAAAGCGCTGTATATGACGCGCTGAGTGAGCAGGGCGACATGACATGGTCAGATGCTCAGGCGATGATAGAAGCACAGGAAGTACAGGGTAACTACGTGCTGGTGTCTGCCTGGGCAGATGGGCTGACAGTGTCTGATGTGGTGCGGAGTTTGATTACGATGCGTTCTGACACATATGGTTAGTTGCGTTAAAGTGAACTGCTTTCGCCCGGGAGGAGAGCGCCGGCAGACTCAGGAGCTTTGGGTTTGTCGAAACGCATTTACCAACTGCCACTCAGCGAGAACGGAAGAATTAGATTGCGTTAGGTGGTTGCATCGAGGGCAAGGCTTGTCGTCTCTTGGTCGTTAGACAAAGAAGGGGCTTTATATGGCAATAGTTAAAAATATCGCACATCAGGTGTTAGAACGGGACTCAAAGCACACAGAAGCGGAGTGCACGTTTGATGTGATCACGGACGCTAAGGGCTATAAGTACCTTCAGCTTGATACGTATGGCTCGTCGTCCCGGCAGATACGGGGGAAAAAGAGCCAAAGCCTCAGGCTTGCGCCAGAGGCAGTTCAGCAACTAAAAGCCATATTTTTGAAGTATGGCTTATGAGAAATCGTTCCAATCTTGCACTCAGGCGGAAGGCTGCAATGAATGGACCGGATGCTAAAGAATGTAGCCAAAGCAGTCTAATCAGCGCAGTCGTGGTCGCGGCTCCGGCGGTGTTCGTCTATTTTTTGGGCTGGTCCTATCTTAACTACTACCTGGGTGCGTTTGGCGTCGGCGTTGCCGAGCTGGACGTCAGTGCCGAGACAGTCTTTATTTACGCAGCACCTGCTGCTATTTGGCTTATCGAGTCACCATCGCTGTGGCTTGTTATTATTATCACGGTGATAGTGGGTGTGGGCTTGACGCACTTGCCTTGGCGGTTACGAAACCAGATTTGGCTCGTTGTTGCACCCATTCGTCGCGTGCTTTCCATCATGCCTTGGTACGTTCGGGCCCTGGCGCTGCTCGTCGTGATATTCATTTTCTCCACGTTGCTGGTCAAGCTCGTCTCCCCAGTTGTGAAAGATGCAGCTCTAACTAACGCCGCACAGGCGTGGGACTACTCGGGCATCAGGATTCTGGCTACAGTTGATTTTTCCGCATCCAACCTAGTAAAGCGACAACTCTTTGAAGCTTGCACAAGACAAGAGCGCCTCCAGCTTGTTTTTTCGGACAAGAGTAGCTACTACATGCTGTGTCCTAGCGAGATCGAGGCAGACGGCTTGATATATGAAGTGCGCCGCAACGGCTCGGTGCTGGCCTCCGTCAGACGCGTCGACAAACCCGTACTAGGAGAAAATTGATGCGGAATCTAACAAAGTACCAATCTCTTCTGCTGTTCAGCGTTGCTCTTGCAGGAACGGCCCCCTGCCTGGCCTCCGAATTTTCTACGGTTTCTATGGTTGAAGGCCATTTTGAGTACACCAAAGATGGTGCCGGCACATTGGGAATAATCGCTTCGGACGTCGAGATGAAGGGCAAGGTCATGTTCAGGACCTGCAAGAACAAGACCGTGGAGGTCTTGAGGGCGTATCTACGACCGTCAGAGGCGAAATGTGATATCAGACCGTACGTGCCCCCTGGCCCCTTGCCAGTTGGGCTTGCCCCCATCTACAAATGGGAAGGCGATGCTTCTAACACCAAAGTGAGCATTCAAGGCAAGGAGATCGATCTGACGAAGATCGAGGGTTGGCCCACCACCGGAGTGTCGCTTCGCGACGGCTCACCAAGAGAGCCTGTTGGCTATGTCTTCACGGACTCTGAGAGGTCCAAAGCGATTGTAATCCTGGAGGATGAACTGAAGACTAACCAATAGTCGCAGAGCGAGTAGGAGGCTTCACATTCCCCCATTCATAGTTCCTGTCAAACGCGTAAAGCTAGTGAATTGCGAGATTAGCTACCACAGAGCCTGTTGGGTGATGGCGTTGGCACCGCCCAGCGAAGTCGCCTCGAAGGGCTTGGCATTGAAGATATGTTCCGGCGCCAAGCGCAAGAGGTTGCTAGCCTCGTCAACTGAGCCTGTCAGCCAACAATCGACATCACCAACTTCGATTGGAATGACTGAGCGCTTGTCTTGGGCAGTGGCTGGCTTCTTCGGGTCACGCTTGTGCATCCGACGCATCAAGGGATGTTCATCGGCGTTGATTGTGAGCATCGTGTAGCTTTCCAGAACTTCGCCCGTTGCCGAATCGGTCCAGGTATTCCACAGACCGGCCAGGCCCCAAGGGGTACCGTCTGACCGCTGGAATTGCCACCACACATTGCGGCCGGTTTCCCAGCAAGGCTCGTCGAAAGACATCGCCGGGATAACACAGCGCTGGCCGCGCTGCCAGGGTTCGCGATAGCTTGCCTTGCTGGCCAACTCTTCGGAACGAGCGTTATTCGTCTGATATGTCAGCTTCGCTGACTTGGCAAAGTGTGGGATAAGCGCCCACTGGCCGACTACCAGTTCACGCTCGGTATTGTGTGCCCGGACAAATGGGCCGGCAGCGCGAGGGTGAACGGTGGCCTCCCACCATCGAGGTTGGTTCCGGTTTCCAATATGCCAAAACCTCTCAATTTCGGCCTGGCTCGGTGTCACATAGCGATTGCACATGCTTTATTGTGACAGAACTTATGTCTCGGCTATCAACTGAGTTGGGTTGGTGTCCCATCTTCGATGGGGCCCTGACTAATGACTCTGCCAGCTCTTCGATCTGGCTGGCACTTATAAATCCCCAAATTCGCTGTCGCTC
Source organism: Alcaligenaceae bacterium (assembly GCA_013416405.1). GTDB lineage: Bacteria > Pseudomonadota > Gammaproteobacteria > Burkholderiales > Burkholderiaceae_B > Pusillimonas_C. Next base: position 424 of record JACCET010000016.1, on the reverse strand, counting down.
ATTTGTGGCCTTAAAAGTGCCACACAAGACGCACCCCTGACGGGGTAGGAAAAGCGCTTGCTTTTCAATCGCTTGTGAGCAAACAGTTATATCCCTTGCTGTAGGACAGACAGGGCGACAAAGAAGCGTAAAGCGTTGATTTCATGGGTGTACTTTCGGCCACAGGTGTCGCCTTACCGCGTGTAGACGCTGCGGCCGGCCTGCACGCTCAACATAATGACTGCACACCGACGGCTTTCCATCTGCACTTTGGCTGCATCGAGACAGCATCAAGACAGCATGGGAGCTGCGCGATGACTGAACCGCCCCGGATTTTGTGGAGGCTCCAACCTCTGAGAGAATGGAGCTATGAAGAAGCAAAACAAGTTTTCCCCTGAAGTGCGTGAGCGTGCCGTGCGTATGGTGCAGGAACACCGTGGCGAGT
>JACCET010000015.1 GCA_013416405.1 Alcaligenaceae bacterium | reverse complement strand
ATGAAACCGGTGCCGATCTGGGCTTGAATGTCGATCAGCTGCGCGGCGAACATTTTGGCCGACTTTTCCGGGAACTGCTCACCCGCGAAGACGCGATTGTCGATGTGGGTGCCAGCAACATCGAGGACTTTTTGACCCACATGATGCGCTACGAAGGTGCCCACGAGGAAATGAGCTACTTCGTGCTGCCAGTAATCAACACTGGCAAGGCACAGCGCGAAACCATCAAGACGGTGGCGGCACTGGCAGAACTGGGCGTTGACCCAGATCGGGTACGAATCCTTTTCAATCGTGTCGATAGCAGCGTGCATGACGAGTTTCCCTCAATCCTGGCCTATGCTGCCAAAACAGGCGAAGTGCAGGCCAACCCCCAGGCTGCCATTTACGAAAACGAAGTGTTCGAACTGCTGGCCGACCAACGCACAACCATTGCCGACGTATTGGCCGACCAGACGGATTACCGTGCACTGCTTCGGGCTGCCGATCCTGAGGACCATATGCGTATTTCACATCTAAGCAACCGGCACGCCCTACGTGCCTTAGCCAAGCCGGTGGACAGACAAATGAATGCGGCTTTCATCGCCCTGTTTTCCTGAGCTCAGCCACCATGGAATCACACTCGAATTCCAGTGGCGCTCGTACCAAGCTGGATTTGCTGTACCACGAGGTGCTGGGTGAAGTCGCAGGCCTCGTGGACCGACTGGAAAGCGCCACACAACGTCTGGATGCAGTCCAAAAGCAGATGCAATCCATGGGTGAAGCGCAGCAAGTCCTGCCGCAACAACTCAGTCGCCACCTGACCTCCACGATGGAAGCGGCAGCCAAACCCATCAATCAGCAGGCTCAACACGCCATCCAGACCATGCTGGATGACACTGGCAGCCGGCTGGATCAATTGACCCGGGATGCCGCGAAGTACGCCAGCATCGCCCACCGATCCGCACGACGCATGGCGATCATCGCCTTGGTCGTAGGCGGCACAGCAGGCATTCTGGGCGGCTTGCTGGCAGGCCTGGCTCTGGGCCAGATTCTTATCTCTTGAGGATCGACACTCATGTCCACCCTGATCTCCCCCATTACGCGGCGGCGCATTGCCGCGTTCTCTTTGGCGCTCTTGCCGACTGGTGCCTGGATGGCTGCCGCCACCTGGGGCAGCCATATGCACTGGCGAGACTGGAACACCAGAACGTTCTGGCATTTTGTGATGCTGACGCCGCAGTACCCTGTGCTCTACGGCTCACTGGGCATCGGTCTGGTTCTCGCATTGGTACTTATCCTGCTTATCGGGCGCACCGCCAGAACTGAAGGATTTGAGGGCGCTGCCTACAAACGCTTTGTGCGTGGCACACGCACCACCTCGGCAAAAAGCCTGGCTCGCCAGTGCCAAGAAAGTGGCAAACAGCAAATCGACGTGGGCGGCATCCCCATGCCGACCGCCAACGAAAACCTTCATTTGCTCATCAGCGGTGCCACGGGTTCCGGTAAATCGGTGTTGTTGCGCAACATGGCCGCTTCGGTACTCAAGCGCTCACAGCACGACATGAGCAACCGTTTGCTCGGCCAAACGCCCGAGCGCAACGACCGGATGATCGTGATTGACCCCAATGGGGACCTACTCAGCAAATTCTGGCAACCCAGCGACGTGATCCTGAATCCCTATGACGCCCGCAGCCAGGGCTGGGCGTTCTTCAATGAAGTTCGCGCCGACTACGACTGGAAGCGGCTGGCCCATTCCATGGTTCCCATGAGCCAAGACAATAACGCTGAAGAATGGAACGACTTCGGCCGCCTACTGCTACGCGAGACGGCCAGGAAGCTTCACCAGTTGCAGGGCGACGCAGCTAGCGTCATGGATCTCTTTCGCCTATGCACCATCGAAGACCCCAAGGTCTTGAAGCAGTTCCTGGAAGGCACGCTGGCCGAATCCCTTTTTGTTGGCTCCAGCGAAGCCAGCAAGGCGCTGTCTTCTGCCCGCTTCGTGCTGTCGAACAAGCTTTCGGAACACACTGGCATGAAGCCCGGGCGGTTCTCCATTCGAGACTGGCTGGTTAAGCCCGACGGTGGAAACCTGTACATCAACTGGCGCGAAGACATGATGAGTTCCATGAAACCGCTAGTGTCGTCATGGGCAGATGTATTCATCACGTCGATTCTGTCCAGGCCGGAAAGCACGCACCGGCGCTGGTGGCTGTTCATTGATGAACTGGCCAGCCTGGAAGCCCTGCCTTCACTGGAGGCCGGCCTAACCAAGGGCCGGAAAAATGGTCTGCGCATCGTGGCGGGATTGCAGAGTACGTCACAGTTGGAACACATCTATGGGCGCACCATGGCCACTACCATCCGGGCGAGCTTTCGTAATCTGGCTGTACTGGGCGGCTCGCGTACCGATCCACAGACAGCGAAGGATATGAGCGAAAGCCTGGGCAAACATGAGGTTGAACGGCCCAAGTACAGTATCAGTCGCAGTGTGGACCATCGCAACACCTCGGATAATATGGATCGGACGACGGAAGACGTCGTAACGGCGGCACAGATACAGTCGCTGCCAGCACTGGGCGGGTATGTAGCCTTGGCGGGGGATTTTCCGATTGCGAGGGTGGGTTTGCCGTTCAGGGAGTTTGTTGTGTCTGCGGCGGCGTTTCAAGAGTCTGGAAAAGCGCTACATACTGCTACATCCACAACGACACCATCTAATGGATAGACCAATCGATCACGATTAGTTGCCCCGCCACTTATCCACATAATCTGTGGATAAACTTGTGTAAACCCTTCCTCCTTACCTTCAAGAGCTAGCACTGGTAAGGGTTAGTGCCCTGCTGGCCAATTTCTCGCCGCCACCCTTGCCTGGAGCTCACATGATCTCGCACAGCCAGATCTATCGCGCCCGCGCGTCCCTTGCAACCCACTACTACGCCGATCAAGCCGATGATTACTACAGCCGTGACGGCAACGCCGCCACGTGGCAAGGCGAAGGCGCTCGACGTCTGGGGGCCATCGGTGAAATCGACCCTCAACGCTTCAAAGCCATGCTGCAGGGCGATTTTGGCCGTGGCGTCGCAGCTGGGCGGTCGATTCGCAGGGATGCGAAAGCCCGCGCTGCTCTCGATCTGACCTTCGGCGCGCCCAAAAGCATCACCATGCAGGCCTTGATCGGTGGCGACGAACGCCTGATTCACGCCAATGATAAAGCGGTCGCTGCTGCTCTCACTTATGTCGAGCAGCACCTAACCATGGGCCGCCGCAAGGAAAGCGGCAAGTCAAGGGTAGAACACACAGGTAATCTCATTATTGCCAAGTTCCGCCACGAAACCGCACGCCCTACCCAAGGCGCTGCCCCCGATCCTCATCTGCACATTCACGCCCTACTGATGAATTTGACTCAGCGGGCCGACGGCAGTTGGGTGGCGTTGTCCAATGAAGAAATCTTCAAGCTGCTGCGGGTGACGGACTCGATATACCAAGCGGAACTTGAACGCAATGTCCGTGCTCTGGGGTACGCGGTTCGCCATGAAAAGAGCCATATTGAACTGGCCCATATCAGCCGTGAGCAGATCGAGTTTTTCAGTAAACGTAGCACCGGCATCACGGCTGAATTGTCCGCACGCGGCACCAACCGTGAAGAAGCCCCTCACGCCCTGCGCCAAGGCATTACCTTGGCCCACCGCCAGGAGAAGGCACAGGAACTCAGCCGGACGGAACTGCATCGGCAATGGCGTGCTGCCGCTGCAGGGATCGGGATGCAGTTTGACCACGCAAGACAACAAGCAGATATCCAGCCGACACGGGACTTGGAGCAATCTTCTTACCTGGTGGCTCAAGCCTCGCTGAACTGGGCGATCCAGCATCTGGCCGAAAGGGAATCCGTCATGCCTCTGGCGGATTTGCTGCAAAACGCCGTTCGCCATGCCGGTGGCCATACGAATATCACAGCCATTCAGGCAGCGATCCAGGAACGTGTGGAGTCCGGCGCATTGATCCGGGAAGCACCGCACTACCGCAGCACTCTAGACATGCAAGACCTTCCCTTGACGCGCGAAGGCTGGGCTGCAGAAGTCATACGTCTGCGCGGCCTGCCTCAGGACACCGCCCTGCAACTGGTTGACCAAGCCATTGCCGAAGGACGCCTGCTGATGGAAAGCCCACGCTATGCAACCCGAAAGGCCTTTGAGGTTGAATTCAGAATAATGGCCGCCGAACATGCTGGCCGCAGTGCCTGGCACGCCATAATTACCGACACCAATGCCGAAACCAGCCTGGACACACGCCTGACGCCAGGCCAGCGCGAGGCCGTCATGTTGATCACGACCGGCTCCGATCAAATCACAGGTATCCAGGGCCTGGCTGGCACGGGTAAATCCTTCGCTCTGCAAAATGCACAAACCATCCTGCAACAACAGGGTCATGCCATGGCAGCCCTAGCCCCCTACGGGAACATGGTTCGTAATCTGCGCGAAGATGGCATACCGGCCAACACGATTGCATCGGTACTTTCTGCGTCTGACAAACGCCCCTTCATCGACGCCCTAGGGTCAAAAACCATCGTAGTGATCGATGAGGCCGGGGTCCTGCCCGTGCGCCAGATGGACAAGCTGCTGGCACTCATTCAACCAACAGGCGCTAAAGTAGTCTTGCTGGGCGACACCGCCCAGACCAAGGCCATCGAGGCAGGCCGCGCGTTTGCCATGCTTCAGGAAAGCGGCATGAAAACCGTATTGATGGCGGACATCCAGCGACAACGCTCTGAACGGCTACGCCAAGCAGTGCAGCTGGCCGCCGAAGGCCAAGCCAGCCGATCCCTACCGCTCCTAGATCAGGTGCTTAGCATCCCGGATCAATTCACTACTGACGAGCATGGCCACAAAAGCCGGGACAGTTCCGCACGATATGAAGCCATTGCCCAAGCCTATACGCGGCTTTCAGCGACAGACCAAGCGGGCACCATCGTGGTGACTGGAACCAACGCGTCTCGCGTAGCCATCAATGAACGGATCCACGCCCTGCTCGGCCTGGAAGGAAAAGGGTACCGATGCCAACTGCTGACTCGCCATGACACCACTCGTGCAGAACGCAGCGTAGCGCGGTATTACACCGTGGGAGACATCGTGGTTCCAGAAAGGGACTATCAGTGCGGGCTGAAACGCGGCGAGATGTATCGCGTAACCGGCAGTACACGCCATGACCGCCTTACCGTCGAATCGATCCAGCCCGACCAGTCGCCTACTCAAGCCATGGAAATCATCCCGAAAACCATGTCCAAGTTATCGGTCTACCGCCTGAGCCGAGCAGAACTATCTGTGGGCGACTATGTCCGCATTACTCGCAACGATGCCCATAATGACTTGGTCAACGGCCAACTGGCGAAGGTCGCGGCGATTGATGCAAATAGCGTCACTATCGAAACCAACGGTCGCCACGTGCAGCTGCCTACAGATCGACCGCTAAACATGGACTATGCATATACTACCACCGCGCATAGCGCCCAAGGGCTGACCTGCGACCGGGTGCTTTACAACGCCGAAAGCTTCAGCCGCACAACCGCCCAGGACACTTACTATGTCAGTATCTCGCGCGAACGACACGAGGTCGTTGTATTTACTGACGATGCGAAGACGCTGCCTGAGCGGGTGGATCGGCTGACGTACAAAGGGCTGGCACATGACCTGCAGCCGGTGGCGGCCAAAGACCTGACGCACGGTCAGAACGAACTCGGCGCCCTTTCCCTACGCCCGGAATCTGAGCTAGAAATAGGATGATCTAGTTTCGGTAGGCGTATCGCAGCAGTCCCGTCACTCCATTGCAGCCCGTATGCTGTCATCGCGCAGCTCCCATGCTGTCTTCATGCAGTCATAGTGCAGATGGAAAGCCGTCGGTATGCAGTCATTATGTTGAGGGTATGGGCCGGCCGCCCCGTCTACATGCAAAAGTGCCACAGTTGTGGCCCAATTTCTGCCCAAGACATCAATGCTTTACGTCACTTTGTCGACCTGTCTGTCCTACAACAAGGAATTCGGTCATTTGCTCGCAAGCGATTGAGATACAAGCGTTTTCCTTACCCCGCCAGGGGTGCGTCTTGTGTGGCACTTTTAAGGCCACAAATGAGCGGAAGCGAATTTGGGGTTTTGAAAGTGCTAGCCAGGTCGAAGAGCTGGCAACGTCACGCACCTGGGACCCATCGAAGATGGGATAGCAGCCAGGCTGCAGTAGTGCTATGAGCCTGATACTCCACGATACGCGTTGCACGAAATACACATTCGAAAAGCAGAACAACCTATGCAGCCATTACATAGGCCGAAGCTATCGACTTTTCAACGACATGCAGGGGTAAATCAGAGCGGCACCGTCCTGATTTACCCCTCCGAGGGCTGGGCTACAGCGAGGAAAGAACCTCGGAGCCCCACGCGCCGGCAAGACGCGCTTCTTGCTTGCGCAGTCCCGACTGGCCGGAAATACCCCGGCCAGCGCGGTAAGGATTTATTCGACCCGAATCCGCAGTATGTCGGGCAACCATCCGCGACCAGCCAATGCCTGCTGCGCCGCCTGCACGGCCTCACCCTTCTTCATCTTGGCGAGCGGTGCGGCGGCGGCTTCGTCCGCACCCTCGGTCACCACCTCAATGATGCGATCCTTCGATACGTGCGCTAGGTAACTCTCGGCGCTCGGTTCCCACCAGCGGGCCGGGTCAACCCCGTCGATGGCCGCAAGCGCATCGAGTGGTGTTGCTGACGTGCTCTCCTGATGCTGCACGCCTTGGACACTCACAGCGACTAGATAGGCCAGAAAATCGAGCAATGTAGCGGTGTCCTGACCAAGCGCCCATTGCAGTAGGTTACCCGTCTCGCCGCTCTCGTCTGTGGGCATCAGATCGAGCCAGTGCTGTCGCACCCGGGCCAGCTCCTGGCCCGCCTTGCTTTCGGCAAAATCTGGTGCATATTGCTCAAGGGCTTCTTGCTGGGTTGAAACTCCTATGCCGAAACTCCCGCATCCGTAATAACCGCTGATCAGCGTTTTGCGGGCAAGCTGCGCCACCAGCACGGCCAGCGCAGTAGCTGGCTTTGTGGCCAGTTCAGCCGCGACGATACCAACTTTGTTTGCTGTCAACTGGCGCATTAGACGTTCTGAATGTACTGGCCGGGTTTTAGCTGTCGGTAGCGATACGCGTGCGCCCGCTTCGCCGTCCTCACCCTTCGCCGCGTGGGCGGCGTCCTGGCGATCTTCTGGCCGAATCAAACCACGCCAGACTTTCATGCGCCCTTCCGATCCTATAGTTACAAGTGCCCCAGCAACCGCCAGTATGCTCGTGGGCCACTGCTGCGCCGCATCCTGAATATTCTCAATCTGCGCCTCAAGATCATCGAACGCCTGTTCCAGCTCTAACCATCGTGTGCCGTCGTCATCCACCACGGCATCCATCTTTTCCTCGATAGCGTCGCGCTGCGCACCCAGCTCGCTGATACTTTTTTTCTCCGCCTTGGTTAATGGCCGGCTCTCGGGGTACGTGCGACCATAGTTGCGCAGCTGCTCATTGTCAGTATCAAGTGCAACCGAGACCCAACCCCAGCCTTCGGCCCGGATTGCTTCGACCTCGGTGTCCAGCTTGGCTAGCGCTAACTGTTCGATTAGTGTCCGATCCTGGATGTAGATACTGCGACCATCCTCTTCGTCTGCAAAAAGGTCCCGGAAGCTGCGGCCACCGGCGGCATGGTAGGCATCCAGCCCAATGTAACGAGTAATACCACTATTGGCGGTCAACTCATCTTCGGTCAAACGATTGCGGATAACGTGTGGATGGGCGCGCTCCCACTCTGACAGCCCCGCCCATACGTCGCTCTGGCGCTCCCTGTCTTCCGACACCGAGAAGGCCATCAGCGCATCCAGCGCCATTTCTCCAGCGCGATATGCAGCGATAAGCTCCGGGGCAACGCTGGCCAGTCGCATCCAGCGCTTGACAACATGCGGGCTGACGCCGAATCGTGCGGCCACGTCTTCGATAGTCTTACCCTGTTCGATCAACGCGGCGAACGCCTCGAACTCATCGGCCGGGTGCATCGCTTCACGCTGGACGTTTTCAGTAATGGATGCCTCTAAAGCGCTATCGCCCGCGACTAACAGGGCGGGAACCTGTTGATCTTCGGGCCATCGGCCATCAGCGATCAGTAGTTGAATGGCTTGCAGGCGGCGGCCTCCGGCGACGACTTCATACGCCCCGCGCTTCTTGGCCTTGGCGACGACAATGTTTTGCAATAGCCCCTGCGCGGCAATGGAATCGGCCAACTCTGGCAATGGTTTCTGCCCGGGTGTTTTGCGCGCCTGATAGCGTAAGGAAACGGTGAGCTTGGTTGGGTTCAAATCGATTATGGTATTCGTCATGATAATTGCTCCTTTCTATCGGATAATGGGATTAATGCAGCAGTGTCGAGGCGGACGCTTGGATGAAAGCCCCATCCAGTAAGTGGGCGAGAATGCCCAGTTCGCGCACCGTCATTGGGGGCAAGCGCCAGGACTTACCCTGTTCGTGGCATCGGCACACCTCGTGGGCAAGTTTGGTAAGATCAAGATTCATCGCTATCGCTCCTTTTCATGTGGTCAGTAGTGGTGTTAGCCCCAAAGCGGTTGCAGCCGTTTTGGGGCATTTATTTATTGGTCGGCCTGCTCGTCCAGAATCCGCATGGCCGCTTTAGCCTGCCAAACGGCGGCGTTATTCAATTGGCGAACCCAAGCGCCACGGGTCGGACTCCATCGGAATCCATGGCGCTTAAGCATGTCGCGAGTGGCTTTCGCGGGTTTCACCTCGAAAATGAACATGGCGCGGTTTTCTTCTACGTCTTCGGCATACTCATACCCCGCACCTAGCACGCTAACCGTCTCGCGTTCCTGATTGGCTTGTAGTTGTTTGATCCGCTGCTGGATACGGCGAATGTTCGCGTTGTTGTTAGTCAAGGCATAAGACGGGAAGCCGACACGCCCGGCAAAGTCCGGCGTAAGCAGTTTCTGGGCGCTATCTTTCGAATATCCAAGCACAAGCAAAGCGTTATGCTGGCCCTCTGGGTTGTCCTTGTATTTACGGATCACCTGATTACTTTTCTTCATCCGCTCCTGGTTCGCTGTCAGTTGTTCCACTTGGTGCATGAGCTTCTTTATGGCGTCCGGGTCATCGCTCGATATGCCGCCATAGCCTACGGCTGCTGCCTCCTGTGCATAGTGGTCAGCCCTTTTTTCCAAATCAAAGGCTTTGCCATATGTGTTATGAATCCGCTGCCTGTAGTTACGATCTCGCCCTTCGCTGTAGTGACCAACCAGAATCGGCTGACCGAACGGAATCGCTTCACCCATCTGTCGCGCCCTGTCGTATGTTGTTTTGGCCTGCGCCTTGGCCTGCATCGCCTGGGCTTGCAGTCTGGCTTTACGATCTGCCTGCTTTGCTTCGTAGTGGTTCATGTCGCTTTCCTTCAAAAAATGCGCGGTGGCGCGGTAGTGATTTCATTGCTGACCGGGCCTGAAGATTCTTGAGCCCGTTTGTAGGTTTTTGCTGCCGGGTCGTGTGCTGGCCCCATCGCGTTTTGCCGCCAGTCCTGTGAGTTCCATCGCCCTTGCCGTGCTGAATCACGCAATGACTAGTGGAAAGGGGGAAGATTTGTAAAAGTTGCGTAGCGGGTTTTATGAACACCCCCTTGAAGCGCCGGAACGTAGTGATACAGTCGGCGTTTTAGGGCGATGGAACCCTCAGGACCAGGCTGGCGATGTCACCACACACAATCCGGCAGCAGCCCGCGCGGCGAGCGCCACCATCACCGAGGCGGTGATCTAAATTGAAGACAGTTACGCAGCTGTATCCAGCTTGCGCCAGCAAGCCGCTATGCCCGTCCCGGCACACCGGGACGGGCTGCTTTTGTTGAGAACGAAGAAAGCGGATAACTACTTGTGCGACAGCACAAGTCCAACCTGCGCCGCAGTGCGCGGCATCTACCTGTGCAGGCGGGCTCTCACCCGCCCTGCTCCAGGTCTACACCTGACCTCGTTCCGCTAACGAAGTCGTGTTCTGCCCTGTCACGATGATGTGATCCAGCAAACGAACATCAACCAACGCCAAGGCATGTTTTAAATGCCGAGTCAGCGCCAGATCGGCTTCGCTGGGTTCAGGTATACCGCTAGGGTGGTTATGCGACATGATGATTGCCGCCGCATCCAGGCGTAGCGCAGTTTTAACGATTTCGCGCGGGTATACGCTTGCCTGCGTCAGCGTTCCATGGCTCATTTCCATGTAACGGATCACCTTAAACTGACTGTTCAAATACAGCACGGCGGCGACCTCGTGCCCCATACCCGACAGTTTGGCTTGAAAATACCGTTTGACGGCGTTCGGGTTCCCCATGTCAGCCCGATCACCGATCAGGCTTTCGGCTGCGATCCGCGCGGCGGCCAGTACGTGCGAATCGGTCGCCGCATGATATCGGCCTGACGGGCTACGCACGTACAACGTCTGCCCTGCGTTCATGTTGTCATAGCCCAAAGCTGCATTGTGGTTAACGTGTTCCATTTTCCTGTTCCTTCAAAAGCCGGTTGGTTTTCCTGCTGACCGGAGTCGAAGATTCCGAGCCTGGTCGTAGGTTTTCGGCGTTCGCAGTAATACGGTTCCTGCGGGGTTGCCGCCGTTGCCGTGAGTTCGTCGCCTTGCCGTGCTGAACCGCTGGCCGGGGCTGATGAACAGGACCGTGGAATATATGGAGGGGACCCGCCTGGCGGGGAGGACGCCGTTTATGCCGCGAAAGCCAGGGCAGCGGACACGGATGGCGGTACAGTCGGCGTTTTGGGCGGCGCACTCAGGGCAACAGGAACAGACGGCCCACTATGCACTGATTGCGAATGCTGGCCCGCGCGGCGAGCGCCATCATCGGCCCATGGTCGATCTAATTTGACGTGCTTTTGGCTAGGTCCGCTAGCACGAACACAAACCTCCACTCCAGTGCATAAACATTACGGGTCCGGATACATGACAAAAATGTAATGTGGCAGGCACTGAATTAACGACTTGAAACGTGTGCATATGTGGCATGATGGGATTTGGCCCAAATGTCCCTGGGACGCTAAGAGCATTTAGCCGTGCATGCCGTGTGCAATGACCTTGTGCCCAGACCCTTAAAAGGTTTTTATCGCCATGGCGCAGAACAGTTCTAGACACACTCATGATCGCAACATGAAGCAGCCCTCAAGCTTCCAACTCACCGATCCCGTGTGCGGTATGCAGGTAACAAAAGACTCACCACATCACGTTGAGCGTCAAGGGAAGTCATTCTTTTTTTGCAGCGCAAAGTGCTTGGAAACGTTCAAACGCGATCCTGAGAAGTTCCTTGCGCCAAAGAATGTAAACGAACCAGCTTTCGATCAAGCAGCTGCAGGCACCATCTATACCTGTCCAATGCACCCTGAGATTCGACAGGATCATCCAGGAAGCTGCCCGAAGTGCGGCATGGCGCTTGAGCCGCTGATGCCCAGTCTCGACGATGACAATCCAGAATTGAAGGATTTCACGCGCCGATTCTGGTGGACCTTGCCATTCACCATTATTGTCACCGTGTTGGCCATGTTCGGCCACCAATTGGGCTGGTTCAGCATGACCGCCCAAACCTGGATTGAACTGGTGCTATCGATACCAGTGGTGCTGTGGGCGGGGCAGCCGTTCTTCGTGCGCGGGTGGCAGTCGGTGATCAATCGCAGCCCCAATATGTGGACACTTATTGGTCTGGGTACAGCGGCTGCATTCATCTATAGCGTTGTCGCGACAGTCACCCCAGGAGTTTTTCCCGAAACGTTCATGTCCATGGGCCGTATCGCCGTTTACTTTGAAGCGGCGGTGGTTATTATCTCGTTGACGCTGTTTGGCCAGATGCTCGAGCTTCGAGCACGTTCGCAGACGTCAGCTGCCATCAAATCACTGTTGGGGCTCGCACCTAAAACAGCCCGCCGTATCAACACGGATGGATCAGAAGAAGATGTGCCGCTGACGCATGTCCATGAAGGCGATCGCTTGCGTGTACGCCCTGGGGAGAAAGTTCCCGTAGATGGTCTGGTGGAAGACGGTGCCAGTTCTCTGGACGAATCCATGCTCACGGGCGAACCACTGCCAGTAAGCAAGCGCCCTGGCGACAAAGTGATCGGCGCGACGATGAACACGTCCGGCTCGCTAGTAATTAGAGCTGAAAAGGTCGGCTCGGCCACGGTACTCTCGCAGATCGTCCAACTCGTCGCCCAAGCGCAGCGTTCTCGCGCACCCATGCAACGCATGGCGGATCAGGTCGCGGGTTATTTTGTGATGTCGGTCGTGGTCATTGCTATCGTCACCTTATTCGTTTGGGGCATCTTTGGCCCTCAACCGAGCTGGGTGTACGGCTTGATCAACGCTGTGGCCGTGCTGATCATAGCCTGCCCATGTGCCCTGGGCTTGGCCACGCCCATGTCCATCATGGTGGCCACCGGTCGTGGCGCCACCCAGGGGGTGCTTTTTCGCGATGCAGCAGCCATCGAAAACTTTCGCAAGGTCGATACCCTCATTGTTGATAAGACCGGCACATTAACCGAAGGCCGGCCCGCGTTCGAGCAGGCCATTCCCGCAGGTGACACGGAGGCCGACGAGGTGCTTCGTTTGGCGGCAAGCCTTGATCAGGGCAGCGAACACCCCTTGGCCGATGCTATTGTCAAAGCAGCGCGGGAGCGCGGTTTAAACCTAAGCGCTGTAAACGACTTCGAATCAGGTAGCGGTATCGGGGTACGTGGCCAGGTCGAGGGCAAACGCCTTGCTTTGGGCAATACTGCCTTGATGGATCAAGAAAACGTTGATGTCTCGATCATGACCAGTAGCGCTGAATCGTTGCGCGCCAAGGGTGCGAGTGTCATGTACCTAGCAACAGACGGTCAATTAATGGGCTTGCTGGCTGTCTCTGATCCAATCAAGAAAAGCACACCGGAAGCCGTAAAGGATCTCAAGGCGGCTGGCATCCGCGTCATCATGGCAACGGGCGACGGCGTTTCAACGGCTAAAGCCGTGGCGGAACAACTAGGCATTGACGAGGTTCACGGTGAAGTGAAGCCGGCCGACAAGCTGGATTTGGTCAGCAAACTTCAAGCCGAAGGCCGAATTGTCGCGATGGCCGGCGACGGCATTAATGACGCCCCTGCCCTGGCCAAGGCGAATGTGGGCATTGCGATGGGCACCGGAACCGACGTGGCGATGAACAGCGCACAGGTCACCCTGGTCAAAGGGGACTTGCGCGGGATCTCGATTGCACGCCACCTGTCGGACGCAACAATCACCAATATGAAGCAGAACCTGGGCTTCGCATTCGTTTATAACGCGCTTGGCGTACCACTGGCTGCCGGGGTCTTGTACCCATTTGTGGGCCTGCTGCTTTCACCCATGTTCGCTGCACTGGCGATGAGCCTGAGTTCAGCATCGGTCGTGTTCAATGCCCTTAGACTGCGCAAGTCGGTATGACTAGGGAGGGTAACGTGCCGCCGGTCAGCGAAGCACCAATTGAGCTATTCGCTCGGTCAAGACATCAGTGCAGTCAGTTGGCTCATATCCGTTGCAAGCTGCGTACGCATTGCAGAGATGAACGTCTGCATGAACGCTGTGAGTTGCGTTCCCGCTGGAAAGGCTAGAATGCCGGTGAATACCACCTGTTCGGAAAAGGGGCGGAGCACAATGCCACGCTGAGCGTAATCCAAAGCCGTCACCGGACTTACCAAGCCAAGGCCCACGCCCTGCTGCACAAGTTCGCATACGCTGACCGAGTAAGGAGTTTCGACCACTACGGACGGCACGACAGAGTGTTTATCCAGCACACTCTGCAGCTGACGACGCGAAGTGTCCTCGGGATTGAGTGCAATAAAGGCTTGGCCGTTCAGATCCTGGGGCTTGATCACCGGTTTGCATGACAGCGAATGAGAAGCGGGTATGGCGATAACCCCATCCAAGCGACTGAAAATCGAGTGTTCCAAACCAATGGTCGACACTTCGTCCGCCATAAGCCCTAGATCACACTGCCCCGACAAGAGTCGCTCGCGGACCTCGCGGGAGCTCATGATTTGCAAGGACACCGTACGCTGCTCCGCCAGCAATTTCATATTACGCAAGACGCGCGGTAGAAAACCTACGCCCAAAGCAGGCAAGCTGGCGACATTTAGGCGGCCTCCAGTGAACTGACGCAAGCTACGTAAACGGTGCTCAATCACATCTAATCCAACAAAGCATCGATCCACCTCAATTAACAAGGCCTGAGCCGCCGGCGTGGGCTGTAGCCTGCCCCGCATCCTGAGAAAGAGAACAATTCCGGCATGTTGCTCTAACCGCCGCAATGCCTGACTAATTGCAGGCTGCGACACGCCCATCAGCTTGGCCGCCTTGCTTGCCGTACCCGAAGTCATGACCGTACGAAAAACCTCAATCTCTCTTAGCAACATATATAACCTCTACTTCTAGACCAATAACATAATGGAAGTTATTTCTTATAGCTATAAAACTATACTTCGATTTATGAAAAACGCTACAGCCGCTCATCTAGCCGTTCAACGCAAATATCTCACTGGCTTCTCAAGCCTGTCGCCCGCTGTCTGGAGGGCGTCAACGATTACCTTCTCAAGCCTGGATGAATTCGTGGCTCGTAAATCGCGATTACCGGATGGCTATACCTATGGAACTACCGGCACGCCGACCCACCGTGAGCTGGAGGCGCGCATCGCTGCATTGGACAAGGCAAGCCATTGCGTGGTGCTGCCTTCAGGACAGGCTGCGATAAGCCTTGTCATGCTCACCATGTTGAAAGCCGGGGATCATCTTCTTATTACGGATTCCGCCTACGGCCCAGCACACGATTTCGCGACGCACCTTACACACATGGGCGTGGAGGTGGAGCGCTACGATCCGTGTATAGGGTCGGGGATCGCAGACCTCATCCGATCTAATACCCAGCTGATATGGTTGGAGTCACCGGGTACTGTCACGATGGAGGTGCAGGACGTGCCCGCCATTGTTTCACAGGCTCGCTCGCACGGAATCAGGACCGCAATCGACAACAGTTGGGCTAGTTCTTTGTATTTTTCGCCGCTATCGCTTGGCGTGGATCTGTGTATCCAGGCCTGCTCCAAGCACATGGGTGGTCACTCCGACTTGCTTATGGGTTCCGTTAGCACAAACGATATTGCACTACACACCGCACTACGTGCTTTGCAGGCGACCATGGGGCAAGCGGTTAGCGCTGAAGATTGCTTTCTTGTCCAACGCGGGCTAGATACCATGACTTTGCGGCTTGAGGCCCAATCCGTCAAGGCATTACGTCTTGCAGAGCATTTGCAGCGGCATCCCATGGTTCGAGAAGTGCTCCATCCCGCACTAAGTACCTTCAAAACACATAGCTTGTGGCAAGATCAGTTTAGCGGTAGCGGCAGCCTTTTTTCCTTAGTGCTACAGGATGCGCCTCTGGACGCTTTCCGCGCCATGTTCGGCTCGTTTCGTCACATTGCCATTGGCGCAAGCTACGGCGGGCTTCACAGCCTCGCAGCCTTTTATCACGCACAACAGCAGACCAGCCGCCTCTTTCCCAGTATCCAGGCACCTATTATTCGTCTTGCCATTGGCCTGGAAGACTACAGCGTCCTTGCTACCGAGCTAAACCAATCGCTGGAAACGTTCGAATCGGTTTGTATCGATAGCGCAAAGAGCGGCGCTAAATAGTTTTGAATGATCGCATACACAGAGCTGCGGTCGCCCTTCCAACTCTAAGGAGACAAGAGAATGAAACGCCTATGGATCTTTATTTCCGCGGCAACCATTGCATTATCAGCGGCTGCCCCCATCCAGGCCCAGGACAGGGCCACGACACTGAAAAAAGTTGAACAGACGGGAACGTTTACAGTAGGTACGCGCGCTGCATCAATCCCTTTCAACTACCTGGATGATAACAACCAACAAAGCGGATTTGCTTGGGAAATCACACAGCGTGTGGCCGACAAAGTGAAAGAAACCGTGGCGCGCGATGACATTCAAGTACGTCCAATGGAAGTCACGCCTCAAACGCGTATTCCACTTGTGGCCAATCAAACAGTGGATCTGGAGTGCAGCTCTACTACACACAATCGGGAGCGTGAGAACCAAGTAAGTTTCTCAACTTCTTTCTTCATCGTAGGCACCCGCATGCTGACGCTGGCCAACTCACCCATCAAGAACTGGGAAGACTTGGCGGGTAAAAACGTCGTCGTCAGCGCAGGAACAACCGCAGAGCGCTTGCTGCGTAAAGTAAATGACGAAAAAAAATTGCGGGTGAACATCATACTTAGTAAAGATATCGACAACACCTTTATGACTGTGGATACGGGCAGGGCCGATGCAGCCATGATGGACGACATGGTTCTGTACAGTCTAATCGCTCGATCGCCCGACCCTAAAAAATGGAAAGTAGTCGGAGAGGTATTGCAACCTGAAGCCTACGGTTGCATGCTTCGTAAGGACGACACTGAGTTTAAAGAATTGGTCGATAACGTGATTACCGGCATGATGAATTCCGGTGAGATGGCTAAGCTTTATGGCAAATACTTCACTAGCCCGATTAAAGTGCGTGGTGGGTTCAACATTAACGCACCCATGTCGCCTGTAATACAGGACCTGTTCGCCAATCCGAACGACAAAGTGTTGTAAAGCAATGCAGTACTCATGGGATTTTTTGATCTATTTCAAGCCTTCACTTACCGGTGAAGGATATTACTGGGAATTGATCTTACAGGGGCTGAGCCGCACTGTCTTTTTGTCGCTGCTCTCATGGGTGCTGGCATTAAGTCTGGGTACTGCTTTGGGTATTGCACGCACACTACCTGTTCGCTGGCTGAGCTTGCCTGCGGCAGTATTCGTGCATTGCTTTCGCAACACCCCTCTACTGGTCCAAGTGTTCCTTTGGTTCTACGTTGTCCCGGAATTGCTACCGAGCGAATGGGGCACCGCGATCAAACGGATGGATCCCACATTAGGGCAGTTCCTGACCGTTCTTATCGCCCTCTCGTTATACACGGCAGCCAAAGCAGCGGAAGTCATCCGCTCAGGAATACAAGCGGTAAGCATCGGCCAGAAGCAAGCAGCTTCAGCTCTTGGGCTTACAGAGCCTGGTTCGTATCGTCATGTCATCCTGCCTCAGGCATTTCGCATCATTATGCCGCCCCTTACCTCTGACTTCCTGAATGTGTTCAAAAACTCCTCAGTCGCGCTGACTATAGGTTTCATGGAGCTCACTGGTCAAACACGCCAGATCGGGGATTTCAGCTCCCAGCCGTTTGAAGCATACATTGCCGCAACCGTCATATATACACTCGTCACCCTTTCAGTCATCTGGTTTATGCGACGTATCGAGAAGGCCACGCGTATTCCTGGCTATTGGGGAGCCTAACCAAATGGACTATTCTTTCGATTGGGGGACGCTCGTAAGAGGATGGCCGTTCATACTCGACGGCATGGCAACGACTGCCCTTCTCGTAAGCGTGGGTATGATGCTCGGCATCGCGCTAGGGGTCGTTTTGGCACTCGCCCGCTTGTTCGGCCCACGGTGGGTCTCTCTGGCGGCAGCGTTCTATGTCAATCTATTTCGTGCGATTCCGCTTATCCTCACCATTTTTTGGTTCTTCTTTCTGGTGCCGTTTGTTTTACGGGCAGTCACAGGAAATCCCTATGCTGGCGTCGGACCAATCTACGCAGCGCTGTCTGCATTCGTTTTAGCCGAAGCAGCCTATTATTGCGAAATTGTTCGTGCCGGCATCAACAGTGTGCGCAAAGGGCAGATGCAGGCCGCAATAGCCTTGGGGCTGACTCGTTGGCAAGCACTCCGGCATGTCGTTCTGCCGCAGGCATTCCACAATATGACGCCTTCGCTGATCAACCAGACTATTGCTCTACTCAAAGACACTTCACTTGTATATGTAATCAGCCTGAATGATTTTCTCGGCGCCGCTACCAAAGTTGCCCATCGTGATGGCACGTTGGTAGAGATGTACTTATTTGTCGCTGTTACCTATTTAGCCCTCTGCTCATTTGGCGTTTGGCTGGTCAATATATTGAAGAAGAAACAGGCGGCTTCGTAGCCGCTGCTTTAGAAGGTCAGAAACATGATAGAGCTAAACAACGTCTCCAAATGGTATGGCGAATTCAAAGTACTGGATCAATGCAGTACCAGCGTGGCAACAGGTGAAGTCGTAGTGGTGTGCGGGCCGTCGGGTTCAGGGAAATCGACGCTGATCAAAACGATCAATGCGCTTGAGCCCCTTCAGCAAGGCGAAATATACATCGACGGTAAAGTCGTCCACGGCCCTTCAACCAATCTGCCGGCGTTACGGGCACGCGTCGGGATGGTGTTTCAGCACTTTGAGCTGTTTCCCCATATTTCGGTCATGCAAAACTTAACGCTAGCGCAAGAAAGAGTGTTGGGCAGAAGCACGGAAGAAGCAAAGGTAAGAGGTGTGGCTCTTTTAGACCGGGTCGGTTTGGGGAACCACGCCGATAAGTTTCCAGGGCAGCTATCGGGCGGGCAACAACAGCGCGTAGCTATTGCCCGGGCGCTGGCCATGGACCCTATCGTTATGTTGTTCGACGAGCCGACCTCCGCATTGGATCCGGAGATGGTCGGCGAGGTTCTCGACGTCATGGTTGGACTGGCTCGGGAAGGCATGACCATGATCTGTGTCAGTCACGAAATGGGCTTTGCGAAAGAAGTCAGCGACCGCGTTATTTTCATGGATCAAGGCCGCATTGTGGAGGATTGCTCCACAGACCATTTTTTTAGGCAAACGCAGACGCTTTCGGCACGTGCTCAGGATTTTCTTTCGAAGATTTTGTCTCATTAAAGTGGACATTACACTCGCCAATCTTCTCCAGCCATTTTAATCCCTGGAAAAAGGCTTGCCGGTAAAGTCAACAGTAACCAAATTGCCGTCAAGCTTTCCCATACCCGGCGCGTTTAACGGCATGCCGGGTGCCGATACACCTTTTACCGACGAGTCAGCGAGCAACTTGTTGACCGCGTTGGCCGGTACGTGCCCCTCTATGATTTGGCCGGTGGCCTCGATCACCCCCGTGTGACATGAGCTAAGTGCTGATGGTACGCCGAGCTTCTGCTTGATCGCGGCCATGTCGGCCGTCTTGATAGCCGTGACATCAAAGCCGGATTCCCGCATATGATCAACCCAGCCGGAGCAGCAGCCGCAATTGGGGTCCTGATATACGGTAATGGCGGTGCCGGCAGCCTGTGCAAAGGATGATGCGGCGGTCAACGCCGCCGCTACTAGCCATAACTTCATAAGATCCACTCCAGCAAAAAAGTAAAATTTCAGTTTTTCAGAATAGAGATAAAGACCACACTCAGACAGCTTAGTTCTGTCGCTGCAAAGTGATTTCTTTTTGTGCCTCCAGAACCTTAGGCGGCCAGTTGCTCTTGATATAAGCCAGTGCGGCAATGATCTCTTGATCGCTGAGGATGTCCCGATACGCGGGCATGTCGCTTACATAACCCCGAGGCGCGGTCTTTCCTGGAACCAGGCCGTTTTTCACCATATCGACCAACATCGCATCGGGATGGTGCCAGGTATGGCCGCTCTTGTCATGCGGCGGTGCAGGCAGCCTGCCATTGGACATGCGTTCACGCCAGTTCGGCTGGCCTTGCAGGGCCTCGCCATGGCAGGCTGCGCAATTGTTCGCATAGATCGCCTTGCCCTGCATCACAAGGGATTGGTCCGCAGGGTCAATGAATGCCGGGCCAGATGGCAGAATCGTGCTGTAAAGGACTGCGGCGGCGCCGATTATGACGACGCCAACCACTCCAAAGACCAATTTTCTCCGTGTCATTTGAATGCGCTAGATCAGCTGACTTTTACCTTGCCGACCATTCCAGCTTCCATGTGGCCCGGAATCAGGCAAGCGAAATCGACAGTGCCCGCCTGGTCGAACTGCCACACCAAGCCGCCGATCTTACCCGGGCCCAATGTAATCATATTCGGTTCCGAATGCTGCATCCCCGGCATCTTCTGCATCTCGGCCGCATGGGCCTTCAAATCGGCCATTGAGCCGATCACCATTTCATGAGGGATTTTCCCCGTATTCTTGATAAAGAAACGAACTGTCTCGCCAGCGCGGACCTGGATGTCACCAGGCGTAAACCGCATGGTGTCGTCCATCGTCAGCTCAATCGTGCGCGTAACTTTAGCCGGATCGCCAGGCTGGCCAGTTGGCGAAGGTGCATTCGACATGGTAGACATATCGTGACCGGGCATGCCATGCGCCGGTGCGCCATGCCCCCCGCCATGGTTGCCGGCAGCCAATGCGAGGGTCGGCAGTACGCTCAAAGCCAGAATAGAAAGGGTCTTCTTCATATCAATACTCTCTTGAGATTTGTTTTAGCAGTCGGCCTTTTCAAGCCGCCCATGTGAAAAGGTGAAAGGCGACTTCAGAAGCGAAAGCTCAAACCGGCCACAAAGCGAGTTTCCTGCTTGGAGTCGCCCGCTGCCTGTGCGTAATCCGCCGTTTTTCCAAACTTGCTGGACCATTCGACGCCCACGTACGGGACGAACTGACGCGTGACTTCATACTTGAGGCGCAAGCCCGCCGTGCCGTCTGTCAAGCCGCTGCCAATGCCCCAGCGTTCATCGTCCTTGCCATAGAAATTCACTTCGACGCTAGGTTGCAGATACAGCTTCTGGGTCAACAGGATGTCGTACTCGGCCTTCAGCTCCAAAGCGGTGCGACCGCTCGAGCCAACATAGGCGGTGGCATCGACTTCAAACCAGTAAGGCGCTAACCCTTTAAAGCCAAATGCCAACCATTCCCGGTTCGACACGCCTTGGCCATGATCGAAACGAAAGCCCAGCTCCGTATCCCAAAACGTAGAAACTGCATGGCGCCACAGAAGTTGCGTCTCAGATTCTTGCAGCTTACCGCTCGCTACTTCCCCTTCGGCTTTGATCACGGCGCGGTTGTAGGTACTGCCGTACCAGGCCTCGCCTTCATAGGCCGCCCATTCCTCGCCGCGCGCCCTGACGTACTCCAACCGGTCAACGTTGACGGAGCCGAAGTTGTGCATGTCGGACATGATTAGCGCGTCTGACGGCGGCAACGCATACTTGCCGGCATTGCGGACATAGCCATCGGAGTAGGCGTCCGGATCGCGAGCGTCCGGCGGCGGCGAGCCGCCCTGCATCTGCATATCGCCATGATCCATTTCGCCACCGCTATGGTCCATGGCACCCATATCGTGTGCGGAGGTTGGCGCATTGGAGCCGGACTGACCGTGCGACCTTCCCGGCATGGCGGAAGTGTTTTTGACCGGGTCGGCCTGCTTCATGGGCATTTTCATGTCGTCATGACCCTGGGCTGGCACTTTCCCTGCGCCATGGTCCATACCGGGCATGTCCATCGAACCGTGGTTCATACCCGGCATACCCATGGAGCCATGCTCCTTATCGGATATGTTCATAGAGCCATGATCCATGCCCGAAGCCGTCGCGGGCGTGCTTGTTGCGGGCGGCGCCGCAGTATGACCGGTATGGCCGGCATGCGTCTGCGCATAGGAAAGCACGGGCATTACTCCCACTGTAGCGATGGTCGCCGCAAGAAACTTCTTCTTCAATTGATTGTTCATGACCAGGATGCCTAACGTGTCGTTCATTGTCTTCATGCCACCACCACTTCGCGAAACATCCCTGCATCCATGTGCAACATCAGATGGCAGTGCCATGCCCAGCGTCCGAGCGCATCTGCGGTCACAAGAAAGCTGATACGCTGAGCGGGCTGCACTGGGATCGTGTGGCGTCGCGCCTGAAATTGGCCATCCGGCGCTTCGAGCTCACTCCACATACCGTGCAAATGCATGGGGTGTGTCATCATGGTGTCGTTATGCAAGATGACTCTGACTCGTTCGCCGTAACGGAAATGAACCGGGGTCGATTTTCCATATTCAACGCCGTCGAACGACCAGGCATAGCGTTCCATGTTCCCGGTCAAATGAAGCTCGATTTCACGTTCTGCGCCGCGCGGGTCCATTGGGCCACCCACGGTGTGCAAATCGGACAGCGTTAGCACGCGTCGGCCGTTATTACGCAGCCCAATGCCGGGATCGTCCAGGTTGGTGCGCGGCATATCGACCCGCATATCAATGCTGGGCCCATACTCGGCCCTGGCGTGGCGTACTTGGGTGCTGGCGCCGGCAGCAGACATAGCGCCATGGTCCATGCCTGACATACCTGCGTGATTCATACTTTGCATGCTGCCGTGATTCATCCCAGCCATATTGCCGTGGCCCATTCCGGTCATGCCTCCATGGCTCATGCCACCGGACGATTGGCTGGCCGCGCCATGGCTCATTCCTGCCATGCCCCCGCCCATAGCGCCCATCATGTCCGCCATGGTCAACCATTCCACGGGGTCAAGCGCCGGCACTGGCGCTTCGAGACCAGCATGCGTGGCTAGCGTACCGCGCGCATACCCTGTTCGATCCATTGCTTGCGCATAAACGGTGTAAGCGTCGTCCTTCGGTTGTACCAATACATCGTAGGTTTCCCCGGGCCCGAATCGGAACTCGTCTACCGTAACGGGCTCCACATTGACCCCGTCGGTTTGAACGACGGTCAACTGAAGGCCTGGGATGCGTACATCGTAGAAAGCATTAGCCGCGCCATTGATAAAGCGCAGCCGCACTCGCTCTCCAGGCCGGAATAGCCCCGTCCAGTTGCCCGCCGGCGTCGTACCATTCATCAGGTAGGTCAGCACGTTCGCGGACAGATCGG
Organism: Alcaligenaceae bacterium; assembly: GCA_013416405.1. Taxonomy (GTDB): domain Bacteria; phylum Pseudomonadota; class Gammaproteobacteria; order Burkholderiales; family Burkholderiaceae_B; genus Pusillimonas_C. Next base: position 23,491 of record JACCET010000015.1, on the reverse strand, counting down.
CCAAATCCGTGGGGCTCATGCGCATCTCGTTCCACATCTTGCGCTTGTCGATAGCGGCTTTCAGACCCATCTGGGAGGCGTCTTGAAAGAAATCGACCGACGTGGGCTGGTTGTAGTTGTAGTAGTCGCCCTGCATCTTAAGCTTGGCCAGAACCCGCATCGGATCCTCGTCGGTCCAGTCAGAGAGTTGGACGACATACTCGCGATCGGCCCGTATGGAGTCAGTTTGTGCCGGGTCGATAATGATCGCCCCATAAACCCCTGTGGCCTCCTGCATGCCCGAGTGCGAGTGATACCAATACGTGCCGCTTTGCTGCACTTTGAACTGATACATGAACGTTTCGCCCGGCGGGATTCCCGCAAAGCTGATGCCGGGCACCCCGTCCATTTGAAACGGCAGGATGATGCCATGCCAATGAATTGAGGTGGTTTCGTTCAGGCGGTTCTTGACGCGAATAGTGACGGTATCGCCTTCGCGCCAACGCAACGTGGGCGCCGGGAGCGAGCCATTGACCGTCGTCGCCATACGAGGCGTACCAGTGAAATTCACAGGTGATTCATCGATCTCCAGATTAAATTCGGTCCCACTCAGTATCGCCGCAGAACCCGTACTAGTTCGTCCCGATTGCATTCCAGCGGCACGGGCAAATGGCGACAAGCCCAGCAACACGCCGCCGGCCACAAGGCCTTGCACAAAACGGCGACGAGGTATGGCCGGGAGGGGAACGGCTAGCGTAGTTGAGCGTTTCACGCGGGGAAATCCTGTAATGAATCGTTGATCGGAGCTTCGTCTGCCGCATTCTGGGCGAACCGACAAATTGCTATTCCTAACTTTAATCAAGTACGGCTGTCACACGAATGACGGCTCCATTACTTTTCTGTAATCTGGAATTCGCGGCGGATTTCATTTGCGGACTCTGTTTAGCGTGATACGAGTGGTAGAATTCCGCTTCCTCTTTGGGGAGTAGCCTACTTTCGACTTCGCGCGAAAGGGCTGCGTCAACATTCTTGGCCTTAATGCCATGGCGCAGCCGGCCGAAAGGCATGGCGAGACCATAGACTCTTCCAGTGCGCAGCCGAGCCGTACTGGGAAGTCCATGTGTCGCTCGGCTGGAACACCCCATGAATTTTCTCTCTACCATGGTCTTAGCACTAGCCATGTCAACCGACGCATTTGCGGCCGCTGTGGGCAAAGGTACCGCCCTTCGCAATCCTCGCCTATCGGAAGCGCTGCGCACGGGTATTATTTTCGGTGTGATCGAAGCCGTCACGCCATTGATCGGTTGGGCGCTAGGCTCCATCGCTGCTGAGTTCGTTGCGGACTGGGATCACTGGATCGCTTTCGCCCTCCTCCTGGTCTTGGGCGCATTGATGATTCGCACCGGCCTTCGGGCTGACGAGCCCGAAGCCACTCCTGCGATCCGTCATTCGTTTTGGTTACTTGCCGCCACGGGGTTCGCCACCAGCATCGACGCGATGGCCGTGGGTGTTAGTCTCGCCTTTATCGATAATAATATTCTGATCACCGCCGCGGCCATTGGCTTAGCAACGTTCCTAATGGTGACGCTGGGTGTCATGATCGGCCGGTTGATCGGCAATGTGGCCGGCAAGTGGGCGGAGATTCTTGGCGGATTGGCGTTGATAGGTGTCGGTACCGTCATTCTGTACGAACACCTCACCATGTAAGAACAGATGTACCTAGGCGACGCTGAACGGCTACGCCTGGTTCTCATGTATGCAGCAGGTTTATTTCCACGGTTGCATGGACAAGTTCATCGTGAATGCTCAATTGCTGCCGAATCTGGTCCGCCGTGATCAAGCTTGACGTGGCCAGCGAGACGATACACGCATACTTTCCTTTGCCGTCTGCCGCAGTGAGTGTAGCGACTAGCGTATCGGCGTTGCTGGACCTCACCGCAATTTTGAACGCTTCGTCTGGCGGCAGCAGCTCTTGGTTAGCTCCCTCATCACTAAACCAACCGCGAAATGAATCGAAGATTCCCTGAGCCGGGGACGCAGAGTTTGAGGCGGTAATACTCGTGGAGCTGGCAGCTATTGCAGAGAATTTCGCCGGACTAATTCCAGGTAGCCAGGCCAGTGCCAGTACGAGCAGGGCTGTCAAGAAACGAATAAATTTCACTTCAACCACTCATCATCCAGAACATCATGATGCCCATGAAAACGAAAGCCAAAATAGCGACCAACCCAATTGCCGCTAGTACTAGGATGACTATTCGCGTGAGTCTGGTTCTCATGGTCTGCTCAAGCATCAAAGCGGTTCGCTGGAGCTGGCGGACGTGAGTGCCCGCCAGCATTAGTCCCTTCCGGTATTTGTGCTTGAGTGGGTCCACCGTTCTTTGAATCGCTATCGCTATGGCACGACTGCATGCCTTTCATCATGAAAAGCATCATCAACGGACAGATCAAAAAGAATAAGAATGGGCTCAGCGCAGCGATCCACTCCCGCGCGACAGGCAGGGCCGCGTACGCCACTGCAATCAACGCGGCAAGCCCAAGACCGCCTTTCAACATCGTCTTCACATCGCATTTCATTATCAGCTCTCCTTGCACTTGCGTCGCTTGAACTCTATCTGGCGATGAGCCTACTGTAACGGTCCGTCGCTGTCAGAAAGGTTGCGCGGGCATTACATCTTTGTCATCTTTAAAAAGAACGCCACAGAGGTAATAAATTTGTTGCGATATGTATGAAGCACCACATCGCTTCACCCTGTCCGGGGCAAAGTCCCGTTCTATTTGCAAGAGGCGGCAAAAAACACCATATCCGTTGACATTGCCACTGTGGGAATGTTTATCCTGTAGTTATCCGGCTCGGCGAATTACCAATAGAGGGAAAAAATGATTCAGTTTGAAGTAAACGATATGACCTGTGGGCACTGCGTGGGCGCCGTTACCGCCGCTGTCAAAGACGCCGCACCCGAGGCTATCATTTCGGTTGACCTGCCCGAGCACGCCGTGCGCGTGGAGGGGGTTCCCGACGCAGACGTAGTAGAACAAGCTATTCGCGAGGCGGGTTACAGTCCGTCGCGTAAAGTTTAAAAGGCCAAGGTGCAATGATGCGCCCTGGCCTCAATTTGTTCGTTTGCCCGCACCGCTCGTGCGGGTAGCGATCCTGGTTGCTAGGCCGCTCAGGCCGTCTGCGCCATCCGCCTGCACTCTTCAGCACATCTGCGGCAAGCCTCGGCGCAACGCTGGCAGTGATCCATTTGGTGTTTTGCGCATTCATCACCGCAAGCTTGGCAGACATCAGCGCATAGACGGCAAAGGGCTTGGGCGAATTCACTGCCCCTGGCCATATAGCTGGCGGCCAGGCGGCAAATTTGTGCGCAGTCCATATCGAGCTTTATGCACCGCGCCATGGCTTTGACATCTTGTTCCCCCAAGCATGAGGCTGCGCAGTGGTCGCACTCCGTCGCGCAGGCATAACAAGCGTCTATGCAGGATTGAAACTTTTCATGAGGCATATCGATCTCCAACAAGGTTGAGGTTTGATCATCATGTGGCCACCGTCATGTGGCCCCACTTGCCTCATGCAGCAACTCGGATGCCGTACGGGCAGTAATTTGCCTGCAAAAGCTGGCAACCCAGCTCTACCGGTGACGGCTTCTACCGTAGCATTACAATTTTGTAATGCTGACGTCATGTTGCCGTCAGCGCCATGGCACTAAAGTCTAACAATGGACGGCAAAGCGCTCTTCTTTTCGTGATAACCGATGGATCTACAGGACCGAACCCATGAAATTGCTGTTGGTCGAAGACGAGACCAAAACCGGTGATTATGTACGCCAAGGGCTAGTCGAGTCCGGCTTCGTTGTGGACCTCGTGCGCACTGGCTTGGACGGACATCATTTGGCCCTGACTGGCTCTTATGATTTGATTATCTTGGACGTTATGCTGCCCGATGTGGACGGTTGGCGTATCGTCCAGGCTCTACGCGATGCGAAATCGTCGACGCCGGTATTATTTCTGACTGCCCGGGATAGTGTAGAAGACCGCGTCAAAGGGCTGGAGCTGGGCGCAGACGATTACTTGGTAAAACCGTTCGCTTTTTCAGAGCTCCTAGCGCGTGTACGTACGTTATTAAGGCGGGGCGCCGCTCCCGCCTTCCAGGATCAGTTACAGATCGCTGATCTCGTTCTCGATATTCCTCGACGTCGAGCTCAGCGCAAAAGCGTGCGTATTAATCTTACGAACAAAGAGTTTGCCTTGTTGGAACTCTTGGTACGTCGTCAAGGCGAAGTACTGCCTCGCTCGTTGATTGCTTCCCAGGTGTGGGACATGAACTTTGACAGCGACACCAATGTCATTGATGTCGCGATCCGACGCCTGCGCGCCAAAATCGATGACGATTTTGATCCTAAGCTTATCCACACGGTACGCGGCATGGGTTACATGCTGGACGTGACGCTCCCCGAATAGCTGATGAAAAGACGGCCGGCATCCCTAGCTGTACGGCTTACCGTTTCTATTGGGGCGGTGATAACAGTCGTACTACTCACATTCGGCTGGATCGTAGAGCGGTCAATCAACAACCACTTTATTCAGCAAGATGTTGATGAACTGAATGCGGTCGTTCAGGCCTTAAAGCACACGCTAGCCACGCTACCGACTGATATGGCACGTGCCGAGTTGAATCAGCGGCTTGCCAATGCCGTGTCCGGCCACCACAACGCTCAATATCGTATCTCCTCGGACTCCGGTGCGATGATCTATGCTACGCCGGGATCCAATTTGGACAGGTTTGCTCAAATCGCCCAGCCTGTAGAGAAAATCACTATTGACACGGTTGGCATATGGCAAGATCACGGCGAGACGTTTCGAGGAGCTGTACTACGGACCGGAACGGACAGTTTCCCTGCGCGGAGCACCTTAACCATCGCCGTGGCCACGGGCATCAATTTCCATCTGCACTATCTGGACAGCTTTCGGGACTACCTCCGAATCATCACAGTGGCGGCCTGTCTCATTGCGATTTTGGCTACATGGTTCGCTGTGCACCAAGGCCATGCACCGATACGGCGCATCAGCCGCGAAATCGGAAAAATCAGGTCAGATCAGCTGCATATACGACTCGAACCACACGCCGTTCCTACTGAACTGGTCGGGCTTGCAATGTCTTTCAACGGAATGCTTGAGCGGCTTGAGGACGTCTTCCGCCGTCTCTCCGATTTTTCAGGTGACATCGCGCACGAGCTTCGAACCCCCATCACGAACCTCAAAACCCAAACTGAGGTCGCGCTTTCTCAATCCCGCAGCGTCGAACAGTACCGGGAGATCCTGTATTCGAACTTAGAAGAGTACGAGCGCATGGCCAAAATGGTTGGCGATATGCTGTTTCTAGCTCAGGCCGACAACAATTTACTTAAACCTGAGCTTGTTGAGATTGACCTCGAAGCCGAGATCAAGATGCTATTTGATTACTTTAGTGCCTGGGCCGAAGAACGCGAAGTGCAACTGCATGCTGTCGGCGGCCCAGTACTCGTCCGTGGGGACAGACTCATGATACGCCGAGCGCTGAGTAATCTATTGTCGAACGCCATTCGCTACGCGCCGCGTGGACGCAGCGTTACGGTATTGCTCAATCTCGTCGCCGACAAGGCAAGCGTTTGTATCGCGAACCCAGGGCCGATCATAACTCCGGAGCACCTCACCCATATTTTCGAACGATTCTATAGGCCGGATTCATCGCGCCAGCGCAGCAGTGAAGGCTCGGGGCTTGGATTAGCTATCGTGAAAACAATTGTAGAGGCCCATGGGGGTCGAGTCAGCGCCAGCTCGACGGCCGACGCAACCCAGTTCGAAGTAGTGTTTCCAGCGGCGCAACGTTCAATACGCTAGAGCATTTTTAATTTACTTGTTTACATACCCGCATGAAGCAAAATAGTTGGCGCATTCTGCGGAGGTAAACAAGTCCAGGACCCTGCCGATCTCGTTCCACCGATCGTTCACGGTCCGTTTGGCGGCCTTGCGCAGCAATGCCTTGAGTTTGGAGAACATCTTCTCGATCGGATTCAGATCGGGCGAATACGGTGGAAGATAGCGCAGCGTGGCGCCGCGCGCTTCGATTGCCTGCCTGCCCCCCGCTACCTTGTGACAAGACAGATTATCGGCCACTACGATGTCTCCCGGTTTTAGCGTGGGGCACAGGCAGGTTTCGATATAGGCCAGAAACGCAGCGCCATTCATCGGGCCGTCCAACACCAGTGGGGCGGTGATGGCATCATGACGCAGGCCAGCAATGAAGGTTGTGCTCTTCCAGTGGCCGTGGGGCGCCGAGGCGACGCAGCGTTGGCCGCGAGGTGAACGGCCTCTTGGTCGAGTCATGTTGGTGGCGGTGGCCGTCTCATCGAGAAAGACCAGATGCCGACAATCCCAGCGTGGTTGATCATCCATCCATGCAATCCGGGCCTGATACACGTCGGCGCGCGACTGCTCGCTGGCGTGCAGGGTTTTTTTTAAAGCTCAATCCCCATTTGTTCAACTGATGCCAAAGTGCCGGGACCTTGATCTGGATCCCTTCTTTGGCCAGACGTTCACTCAGTTCTGCCAGGGTCAGATCGGGCGTTGCCCCGATCCACTGTCGAATCTGATCTTCCTTATGCGCAATGCGCGAGCGTCGATAGCCTCCCATGGGCAGACTATGGCGCTGACCGTCTTCTTGCCATCGTTTGCGCACCTGGTACACCCACAAACGGCTGACCTCATGGCGCCGGGCAATCGCTGTAGGGCCTTCGCCGCGCTCCAGTGCACCCAAAACTCGATCTCGCAGATCTTGCGAATAGGCATGCATGACTATCCCTCCATCGTGGCCGCAGAGGATAGTCTATATTATGTATATAATTAAATCAAAAATGCTCTAGTGCGCTAACCACCACTTACGTTGCCATGGTTGCCACCACGCGCCGCTTCAACAGCAATATTTAACGCAAGTATATTTGTCTGGAACGCCATGCTGTCAATACACGCTCACAGCTCCCAAGAGACTTCTTTTGGGTGGTTTGTATGAACCGTTCGAGATCAGTTCCGGGCAGCGACGTACGCTTAAGAAGCTTCTGAACAGGCTTTAGTCTTGGCAGCCTCTTCAAGTATTTCCTTCCCGCCGTGGGCAGCGACACAGGCTACGGCTATACCGAGAAGTAGGTCCGGCGCATTGGAATCCAGCCACATTACGAGCGCGCCAGAGATAACGATCCCAACGTTCGCGATCGAATCATTACTGGTGAAAATCGATGAGGCCTTGAAGTTCACGTCGTTGCCACGATGGCGCGACAACAGCCGTAGGCATACTAAGTTCAAGCCGGCATTGACAGTTGCCATCACCATCATGGCAGCGCCAATGGGAGCCTCACCGCCGAAGAACCGACGAACCGCCTCAAAGAGCACACCGAGCGCCAACCCTATCAGCAACCAACCGGATAAGCGCGCGGCCATCACCTTAATATGTGCGGCACGACCGATGGCATAGAGGCTGACACCATAAACCGACGCATCGGCAAGGTTGTCCAAAGCCGCTGCAATTAACGCAGTTGATTCTGCCCACAATCCAACCATCGCCCCTGCCACACACTGCCCTAGATTGATGGTAAGCACCCACTTCAACGTACTTCGATCAAGATCTCGAATCTCATCGGCAGGCTTGCCGCTATCCTTCAGTTGGCTCTCGCTCATATTGCTCTCGGTCAGACGGTCTCAGATAAAGGGCATTTACCATCATAGTTTGCGATACATTATCTGCCAAGATGGAATGGGCGGAACGTTTACGGCTGGCTGGACAACGTAGATGAATTTGCACAGGACAAACTCGCATCGTGCCTCGAGTCAATGGGGCAAGGATTGGGGAGCTAAATATCGCCGTAGGTATATGCAGGTGAGAAGCTGTCTATAACGCAGCACACGCCATGCTGTCTTTGGCAAGACAGAAGTGGCATTCGTTGGGCAATCCCTCCATTTTTAGCACTGCGGATTTACGGGAGATTATCGTTGCAACGCTCTTACATGCAGTTGGGATCCTTTGCGCTTATCCACCTCTTATGCCCTGCCACCAGTGAGGCCACTACGGACCTTGACGGGGAGCACTCTCAAAAACAAACATCAGCGCTGCGTACGCTCTTGTCGCCGCCTTTTACTTTTGTTCTTCGATAGTACTGGCGGCGGCAAGTTTTGCCGAAGCCGCTCAACACGCTGTCGCTCCTGTATAGCTGCGTTCGCCGCACGGCGTTTTACAATAAGCCGGGAAATAATAAAGGTTATCGCAAACGCGACAACCAATGTAATGCCACTGGCCAAACTGATCATTTACCACTCCGTAACGGTGCCACGGCACCACAAAACATAGTTCAAGGATTTTAGCGCGATTATCTGTCGACTCTCACCATGCAATTTCCATCCATCACACCACATTCCGACTTGAAACGGTGCTCTACACACGTACCGACGACGGATGCAATTATTCCAGCTCGCCCCATAAGCCAGCTAGTGAGTTAGTCCATAATGTCAAAGTGATCGAGCGAATAGTAGATTGACGAAAACCAGCACACGCTCATGAAATTTGAAACTGACACCCTAAACGTGGCAAGAGCAATCCGACAACGCTTGTAAGATCCCGCACGATTCCGTCGGTTTTGCGCTTGTGCATTTTTGGCGCAAAACCACTAAATGCTCCTTCAATTGCATTAACTCGTCCATGCGCACCTCCACCGCATGGATATGCTGATCAAGCAAGGCGTTCACGTCGCCACAATCCTCAGTAGGCATGTCACGGTACTGAAGCAAGGTACGTACTTCGTCCAACGCCATGTCGAGCGTACGACAGTGCCGGATGAATCGTAGACGTTCAACATGTTCTTCACTATACAAACGGTAGTTACCGCTAGTGCGAGAGGGTTCCGGTAACAACCCTTCCTTTTCATAATAACGAATGGTTTCGGCCTGACATTCCGTGCGCTTGGCCAGTTCGCCAATCTTGATATTCATCTTAATCTCAGTTAATAAAACCATATAGTAACTATAGGGTATTCGTATGCCAATAGCAACTAACGCAAGACGAAGTCTCCTCACTTACAAGAACGAGATCGTGCACCTTTAAATAACAAAGTACGCTCAGGAAATGCGCCTAATTTGTGCGCCGCGTTTTGGATGAGTCAACGCTATCGCCCAGCAAGTTGCTCGATTTGATCGTCCCCGGTAACCAGAGTATAAATACAGCCACGGCCCAGAAAACCATGAAAGCCCCTGCATTCCATTGATCGTCAACCAGATAAACGCTGCACAATTGCTGCGGGGCCTCCTGATAGATCAGGCCCACGGCAACCGTCATCCAGCACCAGTTGAAAATAAAAAATGCCTGAATCACCACGCCCGCCTGGCGCCACGAGACGCCCACCAGCATGCCGGCAACGAGCCAGCTAAGAACCTTAATTAAGGCCACGCCTGTATGAAGGACGGCCAGATCGAGCGCGGCAGGCACCATCCAGAACGCAGTCACCAAGGCCGTGACTACAAGCGCGGTAAGTCCCTTTGCGTTCCAGGGCTCAATCAGCCGCGCAAGACGCGGGCCCGCAGCCGAGGCGGTCAACCAGCCTATGACAAACAGAAGCGGAAACTCCAGCCCCATATGGCGGGCCATGGTGGCTTCGAGCCACGGTTGCAGTACGGCTGCCACCACGAGCAGCACGCCAGGCAACCATGCAATATAGCGAGATGTGCTCAAGCGCATGGGCTACGGCTCCGACTTATTATATAAATAGTCGGCCAATGCCAGGTCGGCACGATCGACATCGTACGCTTTGATCAGCTTTCCGCGCTCGTCAATACGAAATAGCGCCGCATTGTGCGAGTATCCGCCCAGGCCATCAGGAATAACCACGATGTCGAACAACTTGAGCATGGGTTCCAGGTCGGTGGCCCGGGTGACCGTTGCCGAGCGCCACAGTGATGCGTCGGCCCCCAGGCTACGGGCATGCTTGGCCAACACCGCAGGCGTATCGTTGAACGGATCGAAGCTAAGCGTCAACAAACGCACACGACCTTCAAGGCCCCGGTTGCGTATTTCCTGCTGTAGAAACGTTAGCCCCGATGCGCTTGTACGGCAGATGGTGTCGCAACTGGTGTAGAGCAACGTGACAAAGGTCGTATAACCGGAAGCGCTGCCATAATCGGCCAGCGACAGCGTTTTGCCGGCCTGGTCGATCATGGATAGGGCTGGCAAGGTTCGCGGCGCTCGCTCTAGGTCGATCCGGCGAACGCCATCGGCGGTGATTGCGGCGAATCCGCGCGTCACCCCGCCAAACGCCAGCAGCCCCAAGGCGATTACGGCGAAGATGGCCATCAACGTCCTGGCGCCGTGTGTCATGACTGCTCTGCAGCCGGAGCCGCGCCCGCATCAGTGGCAGGAATATCGGCGACATTGCTCCAAGGCTCAGCCTGGGATGCTGTCGCCGCGCGCGCGGCTTCAATCGTTGCCGTTTCGACAGCAGGACTGTCGTTGCCCCACTCTGTTCGGATGAAAGTCAGAACGGCCGCGATTTGCGCGTCGTTCAATTGCGTACCGAAACCCGGCATGGCGCCGTTGTAAGTGGTGTCGCCGACCTCGATCGGCCCGGTCAAGCCGTGCAGCACAATCTGCGCGGGAATATTGGCATCGCCAGTAACCCAGGACGCGCCAGCCAACGGTGGAAAGACGCCAGGCAAACCTTGCCCGGTTGCCTGATGGCAAGCCTGACAGGTAGTGGTATAAATTTGACGTCCGTCGACTACACTGCCCTCATCGCCACCGGCGCCCGCCGCCAGGGTTGCGGGAACTCGACGGTCGCCTAGCGACGCCACCCCTGTGGGATCAGCATTGACAATGTAAAAAACCGCCCACGCGACAAGGCCGATGATCAGCCCCAGAAATACACGCGGGACCGGGTTATACAGCTCTTTGGGATCGGCATGCTCGGAACTACGGGTTTGTTTTGGTCTCATCGGTGTTTCCTGATTCGTTAGTGTCGGTCACCGCCTCGGCAGGCTCTTTAGCCAAGCGACTAGGGGCCAGGCGGCTGGCGGCCCATTCGGCCTCTTCAGCAGAAAGCACGGTATAGGTGCGATCCAGGCCTTGCAAATAGGCCACCAGGTCCAGGGCCTCGGGTTTGGCGACCACGACCTTACCTTCTTCCACCGCTCCCGGCGGCAAGGAAACCACGCGTTCGCCCTTAGCTACGGAGCCGGGGTCTTTCACCTCAAACATATAGCGATAAGCAGGCATCACGCTACCTGGAACATAAGCACGCGGCTGGAACAAATGCCCCAAATGCCAGTCGGCGCTAGGCTGACGCGCACCAATATTAAACAGGTCAGGGCCGGTGCGCATGGTGCCGAGTAAAGGTGGATTGTCGTAATGGTAGTCGGCGGCCACCGACGCGCGCCCCCAGCCACGGCTGGCGTCGGCTATGCCGGCGCCCGTGGTGCTAGGCTGCTGGGTATGACAGGCAATACACGCGTTAGCGATATAGACCTCGCGACCGCGTAGCTGCTCACTGGTATAGGGAGCGAGCGCTTCGGGCGCAGGCACATCTTTAAGCTGCATAAAAGGCACGACAATCATTGCCGCCGTCGCTAGAGACAGCGTCACCATCGCACCTACTATAAGTTTACGTTCGTTTTCCATATCTATCAGGCAGTAATCTGTTGAGGGGCTGGGGCTGGAGCCGGTACTGAGGACGGCACAGAGCTGGAGCGTATGATCATCAGGGCCAAATGGTAGGCAAAGATCAAATGACCCAGAGTCATCATGGCACCGCCGATCGAACGACCTTTAAGCCACGGCAAGGTCACGGCAACCGAGTCCATGAAGGGACGCGCAGGATCAAGCAAAACCAAGCCTTGCAAGATGCCGCCAATGCTAAGCGTAATGATGTAGATCGAAAAACCGGCGACAACCAGCCAGAAGTGCCAGGAAATCAGAGCTGGTTTAGGCCACGGCATATTGACTACGCGGGGCATGGCGAAATAAATTCCGCCAAAAATCACCATCGATACAAAACCATACATGCCTAAATGGGCATGAGCGACGGTGAAGTGCGTGAAGTGAGTAACGGCGTTCAAAGAGCGCAATGCTTCGAGCGACCCTTGCACTGATGCCACGGTATACATGCAGGCGCCGAAAAAGATGAAACGCAATACGGGCGAGTGCTTCAGAGCGCTGAAATACCCCTTGAGCGTCAAGTGCTGATTAATAGAAAACGCCAGCACCGGAATGATCATCATGACACTCTGGACAATGGACAAGGTGATGAGCCATTCAGGGATTGGGCCACCAATCAGGTGATGCGCGCCGACCTGTCCATAAAAGAACGCCAAGGTCCAGAATCCCAGCAAGGACAAGTTATACGAGCGCACCGGACGCCCAATGATTTTAGGAAGCAGGTAGTAAATAATGGCGATGGACATCGGCGTGTAGAACAAACCCAATACACTATGTCCGTACCACCAGTTCATGGTCGCCTGCTCGACGCCGAAGTGCACGCCTGGGATCTTGGCCACAATATACAGAATCGGGAACCAGAACAGCGCCGCGCCCATATACCAAACCGAAACGTACAAATGATGGACTTTACGCCGCGGCAGCATGAATACCAGGGGCAAGCCAATCAGCATGCCGCCTATGGCAAACAAGCTGCCGATTTGCCAGGGAATTTCAAGCCACTCCATACCGGCGCTAATGCCTACTGCAAGACCACCCAGACCGGCGATTAACCCGCCGTTCCAGAGAGCGGCGCCCAGAATTACCAGACGCCCACCTTGCAATGGCGTATGAAGCAAGCGCGGCAACAGCCAAATAGCCAACCCGAGCAGGCCCATGGGCGCCCAGCCATACGCCACGCCATTCAGGTGAATGGTTCGCAATCGGCCAAACGTGAGCCAGGCGGTATCGGTCAACAAATCGGGCGCATGCAGTTTGACCGATGCGAGCAAGCCGGCGGCCGATGCCACTACCAGCCAGACGGCAGCACAGGCAAAAAGTACGTAGGCGGGAAGAGCGCTTGAACGATCGGCGGCTTCACGAGCGGCGATTTCGGTGGGAGAAACGCCCTCTTGCGACACACTGTCACGTTCGTTCGCGTTGGTGACACCTTGTAAACTGCGGCGTTGTTGAGCAGTGGCGGACGGCTCTTCGGTCTGGCCAATTTCGTCTTTTGAAAATATAGAACGTGCACCGCTAGATGTCGCATCGAACAGGCCTTTGCGCATCGACCAGATGAAGGCAAACAGCCCTACGATAGACAAGATAAAAGTAGCCAATAATAAGGCTGTCGGGTTCATGAGATTCCTTCTATTTCGGGGATATGGCCACCGTTGATCTTGCAAAAATGAATATCAACAATCAATCTGGCAATCGCAGGCATTGAGCCAGTACATCGACACGAAGCTGGCAGTAGACGAGCGTTACAGCGGGACTCTCTTTCGAGCTAGAGCGCGCCTAACACGCGCAGCCTGTGCGATCGAGACAAGGACTCGACGGCTCGGAATGAGATGGACGGTAAGAACGAATCAGCGACGTACCAACTTAGGCTACGTCCGACCACTTGGGCCGCTCGGGCCGTTCACTGATTGTTGCTAATGGAGGCTGCGAATCAATAAATCGATGCGCCAAGCTGGAGGAAGAAAGGAAGGTGTCTGTATGTGAAACCCCGATTAGAGGCACACAGTAAACGTGACACGAATGCACGTTGTGGTCGGCCTTTGCCGTGGTCGATGTATTTTTGTCTTCACCACTGCTTGCATCGACCAGAACCTCTTGTGCATCGCCGTAACAGGGAGTGACGCACGCGGATTGCTCCGGCTGGCAATACACGCTCACTACCCCCCAAGAGGCTTGGAGCGGAAGCATGACGAGTATAAAGAGGAGAAGCAGTTTTTTCATCGCGTGAAAGATTGTACTGGCTAGGGGCTTGGACCGCAAACTCCATATGGGTGTGGGTATGGTTTTTCCCACGGAATCAATAACGATTTGAGCCTCGTGGTAATAGCCGCCCTAGGTCGAGACTTTCGTGTCGCGAGCACTACTTTTCTCCCCCCGTCAACTTGACGCGTGGCAGTATAGTTCAAGGCAAGCAGGATGCTGCTTCTCAGCACGAACTTGGACACAGTCCTGCCAGAGGATGTCGACATTGATGTGTCAGGGACGTACGGCAATGTCGGGGGAACCATCATTGGCTAGGACCAATCGCTCGGCTGCCTGGTCTAGTTCGAACCCGGGCGAGCCTGCCGCCGATTGCGGCCATACCGATTAGACCAAACAGAACGCCTAAAATAGGCCAGTTGCCCGCGAAGTTATAGGGTGTTCGGCCTTTATATCCTTGAACCGTCCCGGTAAGAGCCCCTCTTTCGAATCCGGCAATTTGTTTCACGAGTCGTCCTTTCGCATCAATGATTGCGGTCGGCCCTGTATTCGTTGCAAGCAGCATATACCGTCCATTTTCCATGGCTCGCATTTGGCTGATTTCGACAAACTGTGCAGGAGCAAGTGAACGACCAAACCACGCCAAGTTGCTCAAATTCAGCAGTAAGGTCGCATCGGCGGCCGGCCCAATAATTTCTTCGCCAAACACATTCTCAAAACAGATATTGACCGCAATGCGCTGTCCCGCCATCTGCATGACTGGCTGCTCTGATGCGCCGGCTGAAAAGTTGGCCATCGGAATTTGAAGGACTTCGGGAATCCAGGAAAACAGCGTTACAAAAGGGATGAATTCACCGAACGGCACCAAATGTTGCTTACGATACCGTTGAGGCGGCACATTACCAATACTTACCGCACTGTTAAATTGCAAAGTGCCGCTTGCTTCACCTGGAATTTGTTCGGGCACGCCAAAAATAATATCGCCTCCATTTTCGAGCGCAATCGTTGCTAATTCGTCGCCGAACCATGCTGGAATTTGGTTGAAAAACATCGGCGCTGCCGTCTCCGGCAGGACAATTAGCTGGGTTTTCGAGGATCGAGCCAATTGAACATAGTTTCTTAATGTATTTTCAGTTTCATCCGCACGCCATTTTTTGTCTTGCGGCACATTCCCCTGAAGTAAGGACACAGAGACAGGCGCCCCCACGGGCTGCGACCAATCCAATTGCTGAAGTCCCCAGCCAGCGGCCCAGATGCTTCCGAGAAGGCCTAATTTTAGCCAAGCACGGGTGGGATGTACCATGCAGGACACCAGCGTCGTCGCACTAAGAGCCACAACAAAGGAAACCCCGTATACACCAAACACCGGGGCATACCCAGACAACGGGCTAGTAAAACCTTGTGTATATCCAGATGCTAGCCAAGGGAAGCCACCAAAAAGCACACCACGTAGCCACTCGCACGTCACCCAAACAGGGGCCAGAACCCAAACACCCTGCATTTTACGGATAAGGCGGCTTCCCACAAAACCAAATAATGCGGGGAAAAGAGCTAGCACCGCGCAAAACAATAACGTTGCGAGCGCAGCGGATGACGCAGACATGCCTCCGTAGGTGTGGAGACTCACGTAAATCCAATTCACTCCTGCACCGAAGATACCTACCCCAAACATAAACCCGACAAGCGTGGGGTTAAGCGTCCAGCGCGTTTGGGACAGCAAACCGAAAAGACCCGCGAAGGTCAAAATCGATACCCATGCCAGATTAAACGGTGCAAAGGCCAATACCGATAACACGCCTAATAAAAAGGAGCCTAGATAAAGGCCTACGTGTATTGGAATACTACATTGCCGATAAGACCGACGCGCTGACTTGATCATGGAGTCACACTGATCCTGGACATAAGGTCTTTGAAAATTAGACTTTACCTTCTACGGAAAAGCGGCCTGAATTAGCGATGCCGCTGCTATTGGTGGGCCATTAAGGATAAATTTGGGCACTGGATTACAGCAGTGGAAATTCGATCCATACTTTCAAAATTCAAGTAGGCAGCTCAACAAACGGCTTCAGAGGAGACATTAAACAAATGTACACCCTCTTGACGAATCTGCAATCTGGCATATACCAACATGATCAAACACACTGATGGCAAATGTACAAAAAAATGATCCCCAGTTGGAGCGTTTCAGATTGTGATCGGTCTAACGAAATGAAGTTGGCAAGTAAGAGCAATAGCGCCACTGGCCGGAGCGTTATTTAAAGTGGCGTGTAAGTGGCCTACACAAAAACCCCATGTTCGATGGTTCCAAGAATTCGGTTAACTTCGTTCGCTCCAAATTCGGTATCGAGCAGAGAAAGCGGCGTCACATCACCTAAAGCCAAATTGCAGTGATTAAGCCAATCGACAGCCATGTCCTCTGCCTCAAAGACCTCAATAGCACGTTCTAAAATCTGGGCAGTGCGCATCACTCTCGCAGATTCATCCGTCGTTAGAAACCCGCGACGCCGACGCCTAGCTAATGTAACTGGCGACACGTGAAGCATGTTTGCCAGTTCCGAATCCCCTAGGCCGAGGTGTTCAGCCAGTTCAATAGCGCATACAAACGGAAATCCTCGCCTCACAAAGCATACCCAATCTAGCCACGTGGGCGAACTACGGCCGAAGACTTGCGCTCCACCGAGTAGTTCTGCCATCAGACCCGTACGTTGATTTTCCATATGGAGGCGCTTTGCTGGACCCGTTCATTCAATCATCGCACAAAGTGCTGCCCGCGCAAAGTCTTCCACTAAAAGTTGAATGCCGAGCGTTCTGGTGGGTTGATTTTGTGCCGCATAAATTGACTAGAAATAAAGCATAAACTGGCCAAAATCTCATCGAAATCCTGCCTATTTCGGGCTCATTGAGCCCGATGTTTTCTGGCGAAGAATAGCTCTAAGGCTACCTGTATTTGCCTACGCAAGCAGCGCTACAAGGCGCCTCATGACCCATTCCAGTTCTGCGGGCTCAAGATCCCAGGCACCCGCACGCATCTTTGCCTCCACGCCCTTTTTGACGCGCTCTAAGTTGAACTCCCGAGACCAATCCGGATTCTCCATTTCTTTCCGTAGCGCATAGACTTTTAAATGCTGCGCTAAATCCTCAGCCTTTTCATATGCCTCCTGGTGCTCTTGGTCGTTAGCAACATTCGAATATGTGCCGTCGTCCATTAGCCTTACGGACAATTTTGGAGCGGCACCAGACAAGCTAGCAAGTAATGTGCGTCGTGGAAAATCTTTGGGAATTTCAGCAGTCACGATGTCCTCAATCAGTTTGGATGGTCCAAGCTGTGATTGTTTCGCATTTTTGGGCGCCACGGCAAGCGCATGATGGGTTCTGAACAGAGGTGTACGTGAATGAATGCGCATCAAAGTAGTAGATCGGATAGAAATACTACTTTAGTGCGCATGTGGCTTTTATTTAAAATTATGAAACGGCAATATTTATGCTGCGATCGGCTTTGCAACTTTATCTACGAAACCTGGAAGAGCACTGTTGCAGCGAGAGCTTAAAGAGTGCATAGTAAGTGCAAATAGATTGCGTCAAGAGTAAATCATGAACGCTGTGCTGGATCTACCGTTAGCTGAACAGTTCCGAGAGCCGAACACACAGTATCTGTCGCCTGCCCGGGTGGGTGACTTTTTTGGCCTTCAAGTCCAGGAGATTGCTGCGCGGGCCCACGTCCATCGCAACACGCCAACTGCGCGCCCCCACGCCCCGCAGCTCCAAAGCTACCTTTTGGATATGGTGCGGGTGCTTGCTGCGTCAACAGAACTTACGGGTGATTCGAAGCGCGCGGCCTTCCTCATGCGAAATGAGCCGCTACGCGCGTTCGGGTATAAAACGGCCGACAGCCTCATTCAGCATGGTCGCGTTGATGATGTTATTGCTTATATTGAATCGTTCGCGGGCGGTGCTGCCGGATGATTTTGGCGTAGCTTGCCTTCTGGCAAATGGCTAAATTTTGCTAAGGCCTATGAGGAGAGGCTGCAGCCACCCTGTTCTACAGCGGCGTGGACTTGTTGGGGCTCCCTGCAGCAAGCAACTTATCGAGCGTAGTTGCTTTATTGCGTAAATTATCAAGCTCCTAGCGTGCGGCAAGTCGTACCGCGTTTCGATCAAAAGTTGAGTCGTCATTAAAAAGAGATTCAAGCTCTAACGACCGCACGTCCATGCAATCTAGTGCGTATTCCAGCCAGCACGAATAGCCAGCGAGTGGTCGCGGAATATTATCGAATTCAGGTTCTCTATTAGTCATCAGTCGCACTCCATAAATCTATTTCGCGTCCATGGTAGCCGCAGAGGCCGCGCACCTCGGGCCGATCCTTTTTCTAAAATCGGATCGGCTGACCGGGAAGAGCTGGGTGGAGTTTGCGGCAACGCTGGGCCTCAAACATCGGAAGCTTGATGACCTCCTTGCAGAGATGGGCGCAACCGGCACGGCCACGCTCTACATTGATGGGATTGATCGTATCAACCCAAACCAGAAGCGGATTATTCTAGACATCCTCAATGCGATTGAAGCTAATCCTGGGAACCAGTCTTCCCGCACGAACAGCGACAGCGGTGCAACAACTTGCCGACGCCAATTTTCCATTACGTCCTGATCAGGCGCAGGGTTTGCTGGAGATTCTCGACGCCTTGATCGATCTTGGTGATCGAAGAAGCGCTGCACTCGAACAAACCGCGGCATTCAAAGGAGTGCAGGCCCGGTCCTCGATCTGATCGATAGTCGGCTAGTCACTTCGTTTCTCCACGCGACAAGAAACACCGGGCTGCATCCAAGCTTGGAGCAGGCTGTTTCGACTATCAGTTAATGTGCCAATGGGCAGCTCCATGTTTTTGGCGTCAAAATGCCGCTTCAGCGGTGCGTTGGCATGTCCGCTTATGGGATACTGTAAGGCATACTTAACGACGGACTTGAGGCGCAAAGCAGTCATTTTCGCGGCATGCTTAAACGTTCGAGAGGGTCGGTTCGAGACACTAGCGATAGGCTTCAATCGGCCAGAAGCGGACAATCAGTTGATCGCCAAGAGTAAAATGTTTGGGATTGCTCTAGGATTATCTAAACGCACCAAACGAACGATGCTAAATGGATGATGCGGGGATCCGTATGGCAATTCAGTCGATCTTGTTCAGAACGAGTTTTTCATCTTGTTTTAGTTAGGTTCGGATGATACAAGTATCCCAATCATTAAACGAAAGGATTAGAAGTGCTTCAAAAAACAAATGATCAAATAATTCTTGAGCAAATAATCAAGGAGAGGTGCGATGAATCCGAAGACAAGATTTCAATATCTGAATATTTCGAAATATATTCCGCCTCTGAAATATTAAAAAACCATGAATTAACTTATGATGATATAGCCTATGGTATTGTCGGCGATGGCGGCGACGGTGGCATTGACTCGATATACACCTTTATTAATGGGGAGCCGCTAAAGGAGGATACGGAAGTAAACTATAACCAAAAAAAGAATCATATTGAGCTTTTCATAATTCAATCAAAGACATCTCCCTCATTTAAAGAGGTAGCAATTTTAAAGTTTCGTGAGTCAGCTCAAGATCTCTTTAATCTAGCAAACGATCCTGATAATTTTTCAATTAGATACAATGCTGAATTAATCGATAAAGTAAAACTTTTCAGGGATTTGTACTCCAAGTTGGCAAAAACATTTCCAAAGGTCGATATTTACTATTATTATGCCACTCAAGGCAATGAAGTACACCCAAATGTAGAGGGAAAAGTTCCGAAGCTACAGGAAGATATGGCAAAAATGTTTAGCGGCGCTCAGTTTTATTTTGAATTCATTGGCGCATCTAAACTTCTTGAAATGACAAGAAGTGTACCGTCCACTTCAAGAGTACTTGAAGTGGCCGAGTCCCCAATTGGAACAACTGCGGGCAGTTATCTCTGTCTAGTAAGCCTATCGAAATACTTTGAATTTATTTCAGATTCGGGATCACTCGCGCGCAGCATTTTTGAGTCTAACGTCAGAGATTACCAAGGTAGCGTTGTAGTAAACACCGGCATAAGGCACACACTCGAAAACAAAAATTCAGAAAATTTTTGGTACCTCAATAACGGCGTCACAATTATCACTCCTAAAGCAGTGATGGCGGGAAAGCAACTTACAATCGAAGATCCGCAGATTGTAAATGGTTTGCAAACATCGCATGAAATATACCAACACTTTTCGCAGTTAGCAGACTACACAAGCGATGATAGAGCTGTCCTAGTAAGAGTTATTTGTGAAAAGGACGAAAAAGCTAGGGATAGAATTATTCGGGCTACAAACAGCCAAACTTCAATTCCTCCCGCATCACTAAGAAGCTCAGATGATATCCATAGAAATATCGAAGATTTTCTAAAGTCCAATGGATTTTATTATGATCGAAAGAAGAACTTCTATAAGAACCAAGGTATGCCATTAGCAAAAATAATAAGCATTTCTTATATGGCACAATCGATGATGGCAATTACATTACTAAAGCCTGACAGTGCTAGAGCTAGACCTTCAACGCTGATAAATTCTGATGTTGAATATAAGAAAATATTTAGTTTAGACAAGCCTATAGATATATATCTAAAGGTTGTTCAGATAATGAAAAAAGTCGAATATTTTCTTAAGCCTGAAAATTGTGATGTTCAAATTGAACGGAAAACTGTCACGAACATCAAGTTTTATGTGGCAATGGTTGTCAGCATAAGACTAGTCGGCGACAAGAAAAATATTGAAGAGAAACTTTCTCAACTACCAAACATTGAGCTATCAAACGAATTACTAAAAGAATCGTTGGAAGTTGTTTTAAAAGAGTTTAATGAGCTAGGTGGTACCGACCAGGTAGCTAAAGGATCAGTGCTGCTGGGTAAGCTATTAGAATAACAAGTCGCTGCGCACGGATAATTTACTTACCGGATTTCGGCTTACAGTTCACGGTTTAACAAGAATTAATCAACTGACTGCTTTGGGTCGGAGGAGACATTCGTGGCCGACTTCAATCGGGCCAAAAGCGGTCGGTCGACTCCGATACCGATACCGAAAGCGGTCAGTGGCGCCCTCGCTAAACTGAAATGCGGAACTGGAATGCGCTTGGCATAAGCCACGAGGAGAATCGTCGATAATGGACGGCCTGTCAACGGCGAGGGAGCCAGACATGACTTACAAGATCCAGTATTCGGAGGCCCGTGCATGACACTTGATCGCATCCAGTTGCTTCGGAACGTGGGGCAATTCGACTCGGTAAGCGAGGGGGCTCAACTACCGCTCAATCGCTTGGCGTTAATCTACGCAGAAAATGGCCGCGGAAAGACGACGCTCGCCTCAATTCTGCGATCGGCAGGCACAGGCGAGGCCCAGCTTGTCACCGAGCGCCATCGCCTTGGGTCCCAACATCCGCCACAACTGGTCCTAGCTCCTAGGGTGGGTCCACCGCTTGTCTTTCAGAACGGCGCATGGTCAACAACACTGCCCGGCGTCGCTGTCTTCGATGATCACTTCGTCGCGCAGAACGTCTGCGCAGGCGTCGATATCGGACCGTCACACCGACAGAACCTGCATGAGCTGATCCTTGGCTCGCAGGGCATTGCGTTAAATGCCGCCCTACAAGCACACGTGGCTCGTATCGAGGAGCACAACCGGACTTTGCGCACGCTCAGTGATGAAATCCCGGCGGAAGCGCTTGGAGTCAACACAGTTGACGCATTTTGCGCTTTAGCAGAAGACGCAAACATCGACAACGGGATCCAGGAAGCGGAGCGAAACTTGGCAGCGGCGCAGTCGGCCGATGCCGTGCGGCAGGCTGAGACATTTATCGCTTTCAGCTTGCCTTCCTTCGATATCCAAGCCATCAGCACGCTTCTCGCCTGCACGCTGCCTGATCTTGAGGCCTCAGCTGCCGTTGCCGTTCAGGCGCACTTGGCCAAGCTCGGTCGTGAGGGGGCAACGTGGGTCGGTGACGGCATGCAGAGCGTCGCCAGCGCTTCTGCCGGCCTGGACCACGAAATTTGCCCGTTCTGCGCTCAGAACTTGGCCGGCTCGCCGCTATTGCGCCACTACCAAGCTTATTTCAGTGCGGCCTATGACGGGTTGAAGCGCGATGTAGCACAGCAGATCCTGGCACTGAACGACATTCACGGCAACCTTGCGGCTCTGACCTTTGAACGGTCTGTCCGCGAAGTGGAGCAGCGTCGCACATTTTGGGGCACTTTCCTGCAGGTGCCGGAATTCACAGTCGACACCGCCGTTCTGACACGTGCCTGGATTGAAGCGCGAGATGGGGTGGCAGAGGCGCTCGCCGCAAAGCGAGCCGCGCCACTGGAAGGTAGCTTCCTGCCCGAAGCTGTGCTGGCCTCCATCGCCGCCTATGAGACGGCAAAGATGAACATCGCCGCCTGTTCGAATGCGCTGCTGGCCTGCAATGCCCAGATCGCAATTGTCAAGAAGCGCGCGGCAACGGCCAACGTAACAGCACTGGTCACCGATCTGGCGAGACTGAGGAGTATCCGGGCGCGTCACTCAGCAGCAGTGGCGCCGCATTGCGATGCCTACCTGGCGGAGAAGGGGGCAAAGACCCAAACCGAAAGGCTGAGAGCGCAGGCGCGCGACGCACTAAACAACTACCGGCAAAACATCTTTCCGGCTTACCAGGGTGTGATTAACGACTACCTTGGTCGCTTCAATGCCGGGTTTCGCCTTGATCAGGTCGACTCGGTCAATACTCGAGGGGGTTCAGCGTGCTCGTATAGCGTGTTGATCAACAATGCAGCGGTGCCCCACACTGCTGATGCAGGTCCTTCGTTTCGCAACACGCTCAGCGCCGGGGATCGCAATGCGCTTGCGCTTGCGTTCTTCTTCACGTCACTTGAGCAGGACCAGCAGCTCGCGCAGAAGATCGTGGTTATTGATGACCCCATGACGAGCCTCGACGAGCACCGTTCGTTGACCACCGTGCAGGAGATGCGCCGTCTGCTTCCCCGCGTTGCCCAGGTGATCGTGCTCTCGCACTCGAAGCCCTTTCTATGCAGCCTGTGGGAGGGCGCAAGCGGATCCGACCGCTCGGCCATCAAGCTTGTTCGCGCGGCGGCGGGCTCGACATTCGCCTCCTGGGATGTCCGTCAGGACTGCATCACAGAGCATGATCGTCGTCACGAACTCGTAACCGCCTATATGCAAGCCGCAAATCCGGCAGTCGAACGCCAGGTCGCAGCTGCTTTGCGCCACATCCTCGAGGCGTTTATGCGCGTTGCCTACCCCACCACATTTCAGCCAGGTGCGCTGCTCGGGCCGTTCCTCGGCGTCTGTGAGCAACGAATGAACACGTCGGAACAGATCCTGAGGCAGGCTGACATCGCGGAGCTTCGGGCGCTGCTGGACTATGCCAACCTTTTCCACCACGATAGCAACCCGGCGTGGGCAACGCAGTTCATCGTAAGCGATCCACCAAGCACATCCTTTCCGCCTGCCATTGAATAGGCCAAGCTTCTGCTTATTCAATTTTTTGGGGCAGACGCAGATGTCAAAGGGAATGCAATATTGGTCGGATCACTTGGCG
>JACCET010000014.1 GCA_013416405.1 Alcaligenaceae bacterium | reverse complement strand
CTTGCCCACACAGCCAGCCAATCGGATCGGCGAATTGTTGCCACACAACTGGACGCCACAAACTACCCGCTAAAAGCCAACGGCCGCTAACGCGGCCGTGTCAATGTGGGATGCCCGTACGCTTACGATCTATCTGGTTAGAGCATCGGCCAAATTTCCGGCTGCGACGGTAGTGGCCTTCAAGCAATGGATCGAATCCAAGTTTATTCCTCACACACCTTGGGATATCAAAGAGGGCTTACACACGCGTGCTTGATGCCACTCAACTCAGCACCGCCGGCCCGGTCTGATCCTGCCGCACTCCGCCCTGCTCCGTCCTTTGCAGATGTATCCAGTCCACAATATCTTCGTCGGGTTTGAACCCATCCACCAGCTGCAGGAACAGATCCCGCACTTTGGGATAATCATCGTCTTTGACGGCCAAATACAAGGTGTCAAAGGCCAGCTTCAACGCTTCCCAGCCCAGGCGTTTTTCGTTGGCGCGCATGATCATGGGGTGTTCGGTGCGCGTAACGTTATCGCCTATCAGCAGCTCTTCGTATAGCTTTTCGCCCGGGCGCAGGCCGGTGTATTCAATGGCGATGTCGCCGTCGACATTCTGTTCATTGCATACGCTCAGGCCCGACAGCAGTACCATTTTCTCGGCCAGTTCGGCTATTTTTACCGGTTCGCCCATGTCCAGCACGAAGACGTCGCCGCCCTCTCCCATGGAGCCGGCCTGTATCACCAGTTGGGCGGCTTCGGGTATGGTCATGAAGTAGCGGGTGATGTCGCGGTGGGTCACGGTAACCGGGCCGCCGCGGCGAATTTGTTCGCGGAACAGGGGAATGACGGACCCGGACGAGCCCAGCACGTTGCCAAAGCGCACCATGGTGAAACGGGTGCGGTTGGGAATGGGTTCGCCGTCCTGGCTGCCGTACAAGCGTGGTGCCACTTCCACGGCCAGGGCTTGCAGCACCAGCTCGGCCAGGCGTTTGGTGCCGCCCATGATATTGGTGGGGCGCACAGCCTTGTCGGTGGAGATCAGCACGAAGTTCTTGACGCCTGCGCGCAGCGCCGATTGCGCTGAATACAGGGTGCCGAAGGTGTTGTTCAATATACCTTCGGCAATATTGCGCTCGACCATGGGCACATGTTTGTAGGCCGCGGCGTGATAAACGGTGTCGACCTTCCAGCTGGACATGACTTCGTACAGCCGCCCCTGGTTGCGTATGGAGCCCATGACGGGAATCACGCGCAGGTCCAGGCCTTCGTTGCGCACAAAGTTCGCCAGCTCCTGGTGAATGCTGTACAGGCTGAATTCGGAATGCTCGAACAGCAGCAATATGCGTGGCGAGGTGCGCACAATCTGGCGGCATAGCTCGGACCCTATCGAGCCGCCCGCGCCGGTCACCATGACCACTTGATCGCGTATGCAGCGTTCGAACAGGCCCATGTTGGGTTTGACGCTATCGCGCCCCAGCAGGTCGTCTATGTCCACATGGCGCAGGTCTTCGACCTGCACGCGGCCACTGGCCAGATCCATGAAACCCGGCACGGTACGCACCTGTACAGAATATTCGGCCAGCATTTCAATGATTTCATTGCGGCGCGCGCGCGACGACGATGGAATGGCCAGTAAGACTTCCTGAGCGCCCGTATCCTTGATGGCGTATTCGATCTTTTCAGGTGAATAAATCGTCAAGCCCGCCATGACACGCCCCGCCAGCGAGGGGCTGTCGTCAATAAACCCCACCGGGAGCATTTCCCGGCCCAGGCGCAATGCACTCAGCAGTTGATTACCCGCCGCGCCCGCGCCGTAGATCAGCACCAGCGGCCTTGCATCGGCATCAGCCTGCTTGCGCTGATTGGAAGCCAAAGGCAAGGCCAGCAGATTGATGCTCTCAAGGTTGAAGTATCTACGCATCAAGATCCGCAGGCCGCCGACCAGGAACAGGCAAAGCAGCCAATAGATAATCAGCGTGGAACGGGGCACGACGGCGGGGGGTTCGCCATACAGATACACGGCCAGCCCCAACAGCATGGTGGAAAGCGTGACGGCCCGGCCTATGGCCACCAGGGCCTGATTGCCAATGTAGCGCATCACGGCCCGGTACAAGCCGTAGCGTGTGAATATGGGCAGGCTGACGAAGGGCGCCAGCATGAACAGCCAGGCATGGCCGCTGAAAGGCTCTACCTTGGACACGTCATCCAGCCGTATGTAAAAGGCCAGCCACAGGGCCAACCAGATCAGGACCAGATCAACCACCATCTGCAGCACGCGCTTTTGCTCGCGCGGCAGCGCCAGCAGGCGCTCGCGCACGGTTACTACTTGGAGTTGGATATCTTCAGACATTCTTCTTCCTTGATATCTTTACACGCAGGAAAACTTTCACTGCATTGCGGCAAGTTTCATTACATCGGCCAACACTTTGCAGGTCTTTTCAATTTCGGCTTCGGTCAGTGTTGGGTGCACCAAAAACATCATGGATGTAGCCCCCAATTCACGCGCAACCGGCAAATGCTGTTCAGGGCGCCAGCCGGTGCCGTCAAAGGCTTTTTCCAAATAGACTTCAGAGCACGATCCCGAAAAGCACGGCACGCCCTGCGCGCCGATTTCACCCAGGATGCGATCGCGATCCCAGCCTGGCTTCAGTTGATCGGGTTCAACGAACACATAGCATTTATAGGCGGCATGCCGGATATCGGCGGGCACCACGGGCACGCGCAAGCCCCCCAGGCCGGATGCCGTGTCCCAGATACGCTGGGCATGGCCCTGGCGCTTGGCCTGCCACTGCGGCATGCGGCCCAATTGAATACGCCCTATTGCACCCTGCACTTCCAGCATGCGCCAGTTGGTGCCAAAGCTTTCATGCAGCCAGCGAAAGCCCGGCGCATGATCACGCTCGTAGACGGCTTCCCAGCTTTTGCCATGGTCTTTATACGACCACATCCTGGACCACAGCTGTCTATCGTTGGTGGTGACCATGCCGCCTTCGCCGCCGGTGGTCATGATCTTGTCCTGGCAGAAAGACCAGGCACCCACATGGCCGATGGAGCCCACCGGGTGGCCCTTGTAGCGTGCCCCGTGGGCCTGGGCGCAATCCTCGATCACGAACAGATTATGCTCAGTGGCCAGCGCCATGATGGGGTCCATATCGCAAGGCCAGCCCGCCAAGTGCACGCAGATAACGGCCCGCGTGCGGGGCGTCAGCACAGCCGCTATGGTTTGCGCCGTAATATTCTGGGTATCGCGATCGACCTCGGCGAAGACAGGCACGGCACCGGCATTGACGATACTGGATACCGAGGCCAGGAAGGTGCGCGGCGTAACCACAACCTCGTCGCCGGCGCCCAGGCCCAGAGCCTGCAGGGCGGCATCCAGGGCCAGCGTGCCATTGGCCAGTGCCACGGCGTATTGCGTGCCCGACCAT
Source organism: Alcaligenaceae bacterium (assembly GCA_013416405.1). Lineage (GTDB taxonomy): Bacteria > Pseudomonadota > Gammaproteobacteria > Burkholderiales > Burkholderiaceae_B > Pusillimonas_C. The sequence continues at coordinate 44,652 of JACCET010000014.1, read as the reverse complement.
GCCGCAAATTCTTTTTCAAACTGGCGGCATTCCTGCCCCGTCCAGTAATTCACCTTATTCGAAAGTATGACATCACGCGCGGCATCGGCTTCTTGCGCGGTAAACGACGGCCAGGGGGAAAATGGAGTATTCAACATTGCCGGTTTTCTGCTTATTTATACGAATAATAGTATTGATAGGAAGCGCCATAGCCCAGGCGATAGCGCCGCACGCCGTTGAAGATAACGCCCTTCAAGGGGGTATCCACGCCCGCATTGCGCAGCTTGGCCACGGCATCGCGAATTTCCGCCAAGGTGCTGTGCTCGGCGCGCACGACCATGAAGGCGGCATCCATATGGCGCATCAGCGCCAGGGTATCGGCCACCGGCAGCAGCGGTGCCGTATCGGCAATGACCAGGTCGAAGTCGGCTTCCAGCTGCTTCAAAATTTGCTCCAGCCCCGACCCCAGCAGCAGCTCGCCCGGGTTGGGCGGCACCGTGCCGGCCGGCAAGACTGTCAAGCCATCGTTGACCTTGACCAGTGCATCAGACAGCGATATGCCGCCTGAAAGCACATCCGACAAACCCTTGCGCTTGCGTTCATAGCCAAAGTATTCGTGCAGCCGGCCCCGGCGTAGGTCAACGTCCAGCAACACCACGCGCTGTCCGGCCGAGGCCAGTACCGCCGCCAAATTGGCTGAAACAAAGCTTTTGCCCACCCCGGCCGTGGCGCCGGTAATGGCGATGGCCTTGCCCTTGGTGCCCATCATGGCAAACGATAGACCGGTACGCAGCGAACGCAAGCTTTCCACCGCCGGGTCGTCCGGATTGGCAATGGCCAGCACATGCTTGTTATTCTTGCCATTGCGCCGCCCCGGCAAGGCTATGCGGAAACCTTTCTGCACTTCGGATTCGGGTACGCTGACGTAAGTGCTTAGCCCCAGGCGCTGCTCTATCTGTTCGGCGCGTTGGACCGAAGGGCGCAGGAAACGGCACAAAAATGCCCCTATTACACCCAGCATCAGGCCCAATAAGGCTGCCATCACAACAATCATAGCCCGCTTGGGCTTGACCGGCCTTTCAGCCAGCACGGCAAAGTCTATGATGCGCACATTGCCTATGGTGCCCGCTTCGGCCACGCGTAGTTCCTGCGCATTGTTCAGCAAGGAAATATACAACTGGGTATTGACCTCGGCATCGCGTTGCAAACGCAGCAGATCACGCTGGGCTTCGGGCAACTTGTCTATGTTCAGGCCCAACTCGGCGCTCGCATTCTGCACGGCCGCCAATTGCTGGGTAATGGCCTTCAACATGGGGTGTTCGGGCTTGTAGCGCTCACGCAATTCGTCGCGCTTCAATTGCAGCTCCAACCTTCGGTTTTCCAGCGCTATCGCCTGCTCCAGCAAGCCCTGAGTTTCCTCGGGAATACTGATCGTGCCGCTGTCCGTGCGAAAGTGAGTCAGCTCTTCCTCTTTTTGCTCTACATTTTGCTTCAGTTCCGGCAACTGCTTTTCCAGAAAGGCCAGGCTGGTGCGGGCTTCGGCGCTGCGGCGCTCCACGTTCTGCTCCAGGTAGGCGCGCGCCACCGCATTGACAAAGTCGGCGGCAAACTGCCGGTCGGTGCTTTCAAAACCCAGGCGTATCACCTGGCTTTGCTTGCCGGCTTCCGACACCTGCAGGCCGGCTCGCAGGTTTTCAAACAGCAATATGGGCGAGGCCTGTTGTACCAGGAAACGCGTGCCCACACGGCCTGTCAGTGACTTGACCGCCAGGTAGGCATTCTCGCCGGCAATAGTAAAGCTCAGGCGCTGGCCCAGGCGTGCATCTTGCAGCAAAACCTCATCGTCTTCGTCCATCAGGCTGAAGCCGTCGGCAGTCACTTCCAGATAGAAATCATTGCCCCAGGCACGGCGCGGCAAAGCTAATTCAGCCAATTCCAGGCGCTCGCCGCCCCAGGCATAGCTGCTTAAACCCCATAAGGGTTCAGCCAGTTCAGCCGAATTGGCCTCGTGGCGGCGCGCCATCCAGGAACCTATGAGTGGAAAGTGATTATCAACCTGTATATTTACCGCAGCGCCCGTGGTCTCTATGGCTTTCAGCAACACCTCGCGCGAGCGCAAAATTTCTATCTCGCCAGAGATACTGCTTTGCTGCACGCCAAAGGCTTCCGATAATTGCGATAAACCGGCAAGGCCGGCACCGCTTTTCTGATCTTCGACCTGTATCAAGGCATCGGCCTTGTAGACCGGCGTGGCCAGAATCGCATACGCCAGCCCTAAGGCCAATACGACCGCGAAGGTAATCACTATCAACCACACATTCTGCAACAGCACATTGAACAGCTCAGCCAGGCTGATTTCCTGTTCGTCATTATCCCGCAGCGCTTTATCCGCAACCGTCATAGCGTTTTTTATTCCTGATTATTCAGCGTACATTAATTAGTGGCGTTAACGCCTTGAAACAGCGAGCTGGCCGTAGGCAGAATCTGATTGATTACACGGGACCAGCGCGTAACCGCGGCCGGGTCCACAAACACCACATCGCGCGCCTGCAATACAAAGCTGTCGGCCAACATCAGCGCAGCCGGGCTGCTGGCGTTCAAATGCCAGATTTCCGGCCGGCCCGAGTCGACCGCACGCATCACATACACCTGGCTGGCGCGGGAAGTGATAGGATTCAAGCCACCCGAATCACCCAGGGCATCGGCCAGGGTGTAGCGCCCCCAGGGCAGCATGCGCGCCTCGGGTTTCATGACTTCACCCAGCACAAAAATCTTGCCCTGATTGCGCTCGGGTATATTCAATATATCGCCGTCCTGCAGCAGCACGTTCTGACTTAGATCACCCTTGTAATACAAGGCATACAAGTCCAGATTGCGCACCACGCCATCACGATTCAAGACCACGCTGGACAAGTCCGCGTTTTCGGTCAGGCCGCCCACCTGGGTCAGCAAGGTGGTGACATACAGGGGTTCGTCAGTCAAGGGCACGGGGCCGGGCTTGTCCACCTGGCCCACCACAAAAGCCTTCTGGCTGCGATACTGCAACACCGACACGTCCACCTGGGGTTCTGTCAGGTAGTCCGTAAGGCGGTTGGTCAGCTCGCGCCGAATGTCGGAGGTGGTACGGCCCGCCGCCCTGACACGGCCGGCATAGGGGTAAAAGAAGTAGCCATCACTCTTTACCGTCAGGCCCGCCAGATCACTGCTTAGCTGCCCGGCCGGGTTATTCAATTCCGGGTGGTTCCACACTGTAACCATCAGCACATCGTTGGGGGCAATCTTGTAGTTGTAGGCTGCGCTTTTGGGGCGCAATTCCGCCGCATCGCGCCGCGCCAGGGCAATGTCAGCCTCGGCACGCTGTTCGCTAAGCAAGCGGTGCACGGTTTCTGGCGTAATGGTGTGAATGTCGGCCCGCGCCCGCACATCGGCTTCGCTCATTTCGGGCTGGCGCACATCGTTGTCAGACGTTGCCCCCAAATACATGCCTGTGCAGCCCGACAGCATAAGGCCTGCAGCCGCCACCAGCGCAAAGCGCCCGAAGTTTGTGTTCAAGATATGTGCCATAGTCTTTAGTTTTCAAGCATCAAGAATGGGATGGTGCAGGCAACAGTCCCGCCTGCAACATATGGTCGATCCAGGCCGAACAGCCCTGGTCGATTTGATCGAAGACCTGCTCAAAGGCAGGCAAGGGTTCACGCAAGGGATCGGCAATTTCCTGCCCCTGCCAGTGGCCCAGCAAAAAAGTTTTACCGCTGGCAAAAGGGTGGCGCCGCAATACCGTATGGCGGTGATGGTTTTCCATGACCAGCAGCAATGTTGAGTGTTTCAAGACCGCAGACATGCAAGCTTCCGAGCGCTTGTCCTGGTCTATAGGCACGCCACGCGCCTGATTGACCTGCAGCGCAAACTTGTGCGGCGTGCGGCCCACCGGCGCATCAAGCCCGCAGGAAGCCACCTGGGCCTGCACACCGCGCAGCGCCAAGTGGTGGCGCAACACCGCCTCGGCCATCGGGCTGCGGCATATATTGCCGGTGCAAGCCACCATCAGCAAAGGGGTGTGAATATTGTGGTCCGTCATGGCGCGCACACCATCCATTCGGTCATCACGTCCCAGCGCGGATTGACGGTCAGCGCGCTGCGCTGCAAGACTTCAGGCGTTTCCACCAGCACCTGTATGCGTTCGTCTTGCACCGCCACCACGCGGCCCCTGGCCAGATTCTGGGGCGAAGCACCGTCAGTCAAGGTGGAGCACAGCTCGGCGCCTACCTGCCCCAACACCGGCGCCAGCGCTTCGAAGGTGCGCTTGCGCCTGACCATGGTGGGCGATGCCAGCTCATCGGTTTGGCCCTGGTTCCACTCGGCCGTAAAGGCCTCGCCAGTGGGGTAGACCAAGTAGGATCCCCGGCCATGGCGCTGGTCGTGATCCCATTGCCCCACATACTTGTCGCCGCGCCAAGGGGAGTTTTCACCATATTCATAAACCCCCTGGCCATGGCGGTAGCCTTGCATCCAATCGCCCGCATACGCATCGCCATTGGCATACAGCTTGACGCCGTAGCCCGACGCCGCGCCGGCATCGAAACCGCCCTGATAGAAGGCGCCATGGGCACCACGCGCCACACCCTGGCCCTGCGCCAGGCCGTCCACACACGCGCCTTCATAAGAGATCTGCAATTCCTGGTCCAGCACCTTGCAATCGGGCGCGGCACTGGCCTGGCCGGCGCTTATCAGCGCTGCGAAAGCCACCGCCCAGCAAGCGTATGCCTTGATCATGGCGAGTCCTCGCCTATGACGTCGCCAAAGGAGCGCAGGCCATCGCCTTCCAGCGCATTATCTTCCCAGCTATTGCGCATGATGTCGTACAAATCGCCGGGCGAGGTCACCATTTGGCCAACGTCCCGGTTCCAGGGCGACAAATCGAAGGATACCCGCGAAGCCGAATCCCGCGTGGTCATGGTGGACAAGGGAATTCGCATGAACACGCCCTTGTCGTAATAAGGGCTGCTGGGCGAACCGGGTGAAGTAATGTCGTTGCCGTTGGTGCGGGTGTACCACAAGCCCAGCTCAACGCCAGAACGGAATTTGCGGCTAAGCTCAAAACGCACGCCTTCGTCTTTAGCCAAAAAGCGCCCTGCCCGCACGGTGGCGGTTACGCCTTCAAAATAGGGCACACGGTAATGCATGGAACCAATGGCGGTCACCGTGCTGTAATCCAGAAAGCCGGTGCCTTTATAGTCGCGCTGGCGCAGTACATCCACCGCCATATCCCAGGCGAAGCGCCCGCCCGCACCTAAATACAAAATTTGTGCACCGGCGCCACCGTACATTTCCTCGTACAGGCCGGCAGACGCCCGCACATAGGTGCGCGTGGCCGGCTGCCAATAGCGGTTCAGCGTCAGGTCGTTCAGCTTGACCCGCGCAGCCTTGCGATACTCAGTCAAGTCGGAACGCACATGCGGCAACAGCGAGTTCGACGGACTGGTCACTTCACTGATGTTTTCCTTGATGCTGCCCATGACGCTGCCCTTGAGCCACCAGCCGCCGCTCAAGTTCAGCTCGGCGCCCAGGCGCAGGCCCACGTCATATTTGAAGGCACCGCTGGGATCATTCAAGTAGGTGCTTAGATAAGGGTTGAGCGAAAAACTGGACTGCCCCATGGTGCTGCCCGACAGCGCCAGCACATTGCGCCCAAAAAACCCACCCCCGCTGTTTTGTCGGGCAAGGTCTTCCAGGGTTTCGTCTATGTCATTGGCACGGGCGGCCGGGCTGCGGCCTTCAGGGTCGGCATAGCGTATGGTTACCGCATGGGCCAGCTGCGCACGCGAGGCGGTGCCGGCAAAATAACGCTGCAGTACAGACACGTCATAGAATTCCCAGGTCATGCCCGCCATGCCCTGGGTTTCCCAGGTCAGTTCCATGCGTTCCGTTTCAACCGGCGCATACTGCAGGGCCAACAGCGCGGCGCGGCCTATCCCGCGCGAGGCATAGCGATAGCGCGCACTGGAAAACGATAATGCCATGGTACCGTCGCGCCAGGCCATCTGCACATTACGCAGGCCCTCGGCGTGCAAGGCCTGCAACAGGCCCAAGCGCCAATATTCACGTTCCTGCCACTGGGCCGCCGTGGGGCGTGGCGCGGTACTGGCCCAAGCGCCTCCTGGCAGGGGGCCGACCTCGTCAACTTTGGGAACGAATTCTCGTTTTTGCAACGGCAGGCTGAGCGATACGTTATACACATTCTGCCCATGCATGCGGCCAACCTGGAAAGCCAAAGGGCCGTAGCGATATTCTAGCGCCCCACCCCAGGCACCCGTGCTGCGGGCGGGCTCGCCCGTTTCGGCGTAATTTTGGCCATAGTTGTAATCAGTACGGTCGTATTCGGCCACCAGGGACCACGAAGGCAAGGCCTTCAAGCCCAGCCGCGCACCACCGAATAGGCCATCTATGCGCTTGCGCCCATAGCCCACGGTGCCATCCACATAGCCCCAATCAAAATCAAAGCGCTTGTTGGCGGCGATGAATTCACTGCTGAACAAGCGGGTGCCGGTGAAGTCGTCGGCGCCTATAGCAACTTCAGGCAACCAGGTGGTACCGAAGGCGTTCTCCGGCAGCAGGCGCAACTTGAAGGACGCGGCTTTATCCTTATTGTCGCCGTAACCTTCCCAGCCTGGCCTGTCGCTAAGATCGTAGCCGTGAATACGGGTAAAACGGCCGGCCACTTGCAAAAAGGGCAGGGCCTGCACCGACACATAAGGCGCGCTATAGGGCCGGGCGTAGCTGTAGCCGGTGATCAGGGTGCCGTCGGCTTCCATGCGGGCACTGGGCATATGCATAAGCCCAGTCAGCCCCATGCTGCTGGGTTGGGCCCAGGCGGGCAACCATACCGAACCCATCACAAGCACCATCCATGCCTTGAACAAGCAGGCACGCCGCAACATGCGCGGCGCAGCCGCGCCGCGCACCTTTGAACCCATTTACAACGCCTTATATAGGAAACCGGCTTATGACTTAGGCCGGTTTCGTGTACTGATGATTAGTGATGGCTGTGGGAGGAAGCGCCCCCACTATCTGTGGATTGAGCCACGGCAGCCGCAACCGCGGCGACAGCGATGACGCCGCCCGCAATGGCTACGGCAGGCACCGTTGCACCGGCAACACTGACCCCGGAAGCTGCAGCACCGGCTGGTGCCGGCGCAGAGGCGGGGGCAGGAGTCACACCCTGCTGCGCGGCGGCTGCCAGGGAAAACAGGGCGAGCGCAGTCGCCCCAATGGATTTAGTGATAAATGTTGTCATAACATCCCCAAGCTTTGTTAAATATTAATTGTGCAAAGTATTGAACACCCACCTATTACTTTACCAATTACACCACGTAATAATGGCATGATGATGTCAACAAATATTAGGAAATGTTAACAGCGCGACGAGCCGGATTGCCCACCACCGTTGCGCCATCTGGAACATCGGCCACCACCACAGCACCGGCGCCTACCATTACACCTTGGCCTATGCAGATTTGGTGGCGCACACTTGCACCCAAACCCACCCACGATAAATCACCAATCGATACGCCACCACCCAAATGTGCACCGGGGCTGATATGCACACCAACGCCCAGCCGACAATCGTGGTCGACGCTGCAAGCCGTATTTAAAATAGCCCCCATGCCAACCACAGCACCAGGATTAACCACCGCGCCAGCAAATACTACCGAAGCGATATCAACCCGGGCATGGTAACTAAGGGTCGCCCTAGCGTGTATTACCGTTGTTAACGGAAATTGTCTATTTCGTAAGTCACGCAACATATCGGCCCGCAGTGCGTTATTGCCTATTGCTACAATAACCCCGTCATGATTCTTGGGGGAAGTTTTAACAAAGTCCTTCACGGTTCCCACCACAGGAAACGACAAACACTGTAACAAGTTAGGCCAGGCGTCATCATAGAATTCAATGCGTTGCCAGCCCATGCTTAGCGCCGCATCGGCCACCACGCGGCCATGCCCACCAGCGCCCAATATGGCCAGGTTGTTCAATTCAGTCATTGTGATTTCGATCCTGTAAATTTAGGCATAGTTGCTTCGCCATCGGCACTAATGCCGTCCCGTATAAGGACTTTCTTGACCGTTAGAAAAAGTATTTTCAAATCCAGCCACAAGGACTGATTTTCCACATACCACACGTCCAGTTCGAACTTATCTTCCCACGCCAAGGTATTGCGGCCGTTGATTTGCGCCCAGCCAGTCACACCAGGCCGCACCTCATGGCGCCGTGCTTGCTCTGGTGTATATAGCGGCAGATATTCCATCAACAATGGCCTGGGGCCTACCAGACTCATGTCGCCCTTCAGCACATTCCATAACTCAGGCAGTTCATCCAGACTGGAGGAACGCAAAAACTGACCGAAGGGTGTGAGACGCTCAGAATCAGGCAAAGTATTACCTTGCGCATCCACGGCGTCTTTCATGGTGCGAAACTTCACCATTTCAAAGGGCTTGCCAGCCAGCCCCGGTCGCACTTGGCGGAACAATACCGGAGAACCCATCTTGCGGCGAATCTGCCAGGTAAGCAGAGCAATGACGGGAGACAAGCAAAGCAAGGCCACAGCAGAAGCCACAATATCAAGTAATCGTTTCAGCATACAAACAACCTTGTGTAGGGCTATGAATCAAGCTTGCGGGTGAACTGGCCAGAAGCCTGTTCCACCCAATCAACCCATCTATCCGACAAGATGGCCCGGTCAAACTCACGCTCTGCCAAGCGGCGACTATTTGCGCCTTGCACTTTCAACTGATCACGCTGACTAGCCGCCTGCTCCAGCGCATCGGCAAAGGCCACAGAGTCGGCGGGAGGCACAGCATAACCACAGTCTTCGCTTGCAATCATCCCGGCAAGCCAACCTGGATAGTTGTTCAGCACAGGCAAACCCGCAGCAATGTAATCAAAAAACTTGTTCGGTGAAGTGCCGTAGTAAAAAGCCGGTACGTTAGCCAGTATCTGCATGCCGATATCTGTAGATTGCATCAAGCCTGCCAAGCGAGTTTTGTTAACTGGGTCATGAAATACCATGTTGTCCAAACCTTCGTGTGCCACCCTTTTCTGCAACCTGGGCTTCAACTTGCCATTACCGATCAATAGCAACTTAATGTCATTACGGCCCCGCCGTTTTAATTCGGCCGCTGCGTCAAGCACCGCATCCAGTCCGTTAGCCATTCCGTGCGTGCCAGCAAAAATAGCCATCAAATCCGTATCGGCAATGCCTTCCGGCCGCCATGGCTCAGCCTGTGTTGCAAAAATATCCAGGTCACAACCATTGGGAATCATGGCAATACGTTCGGCAGATACACCACGCTTCTGTATTCCTTTGACGATGCCGGGTGACAAGCCAATAAGCCGGTGGGCCGAACGATAGCTGGCCCATTCCAATACACCCATGGCACCAAGAATCAGTGGATTCTTGATCACCCCCATAGCCTTGGGCAGCTCGGGCCACAGGTCGCGGACTTCAAACACAAAGGGTTTACCGCGCAGCCATCGAGCCAGAATGCCGGGTATGCCCGCCGTCAACGGCGTGGTCGTCGCAAAAACCAGATCATATTTTTCGGTAAAGGCGATTTTCACGCTGCGCAGAGCAAAGCCTAGAAAGACTTTAATGCGCTTGGCGAAGCCGTCCTGATTTGAATATTCAAGATTCAGCTCGATGACATCAATACCGTCAACCAAGCCACGGCGTTGTCCATTAATAAATTCGCCGTTCAGACCCGTCGTGCTGCCCTGGGCGCTGCCACACACCATGGTTACGCTGTGGCCACGCTCAATTAATTTACGCGCCATGGCATAAGAACGGATGGCACCCGCCCCTTTGGGCGTTACGAAGTGCTGGTGGAAATAAAGGACTTTCACTAAGCTACCCACTTAAACGTACTGACCAATTCTGCCGCCTGGCCAATCTCGATTTCCAGAACAGGCAACGGAGTCTTCTGCAGGTAATAACGCGATTCCCAACCTTCTACAAGCTCGAATCGAATAACAGGCATGTTGGCAGCAACCGTAAACGTAAAACCATCAAGCGTCAGCGTTTGAGCGGCGCGGTCTATAAGCCATTCACCAGGCTTAAGCCTCCAACGCAGAACAGCCCGCTGCCGAAACGCGCTTACGTTGTCAGTAACCACCAACGAGTTTTCGCTCATTACCACCTTGCGTATATGGCTGCAGCCCTGCCTGTCGCGGTAGCCCGCCGCACAGCTTTGCTCTTCATTCGAGATGTTCAATGGCTCCAGAGTACTGGTTTTCAACCAATCACCGAACAAGAAGCGGCTAAGTCGTGGCATTTGATCACGGTCATCAAATTGAACTGTGTTGTGCGCGGCCGTGCCGGGAAAGTACTTCAGCCACTGTGGCTCGGTGTTGTAGCTGAACGTGCCTGCATCACGTAGCCAGTTTTCTCCTGCCAACCAGAAATCAAGATGCAAGGCATCTGCCTGGCTGGGCCGAAAACGGAAGCGCGGGTAACGCAGCATGGCCATTGCCGGCCCCTTGCGTATGACAACATAACCACCCTGGTCAAACTGGGCGCTAGCTACCGGGGGAAGCACTTTAGTGGGTAGATCGATGCTCAGCCACGCCAGCGGCAGGTTCCAACTACCGTCCGCGCCGTAAGCTCGGGCCTGTAAAAATAATACCGAAGCCAACTGAACGGAAGGCCGGTAATCTCTGTAATCGGAATCTGTCAATGGCAATAAGCGCGCTCCATCATTGGCGCCCAAGTTCGGGCCGTCACCTGATTCTGCCTGGACCATGGCCCTTAACCAATCTGTGGCAGCTTTAGCCCGGTGATAAAAGCGGGAGCTAAAGGCTGGCAGCTCAAGCTGGCTCCGCCAAAGCTCTGCCATGCCTAAAGTATCCAGCATGACTCGATGGTAATTCAAGGAATATTGGCTGAAGCTACCATCAGCTTCTATCAACCGTGCTGCCCGGTTTTCCAGCCACTTTCTACCCATCTTCGCCCACTTAGCAGCTTGCTGGTCACCTTGCACGGTCAACCAACTGCCACCTATGAATAGAGCCGCGGCTTCAGATGTGCCATGATTATTATCTTGGGCCATGGCGTACTGTATGGTCGGAGCGATACGCAACAAGTGAGCTCGGATCAGTTCCTGCAAACCTGGCAGAGACTGCCTGATCTCACCCAACATGTGCGATGCCATCGCCAAGTGCATGACACGAATGGAGGCCTCTTGCCCGCACTTCCAATTAGGGCCATTATAGGGCGGGTTATGAACCAACCAATCTGACAGCCAGGACTCAAGGCGTTGACGAGCATTGGCATTTCCAACAAGATGGTGCTGAACGCAGGCCAACACCCAATCAAAGCGCGATGCTTCCCACACAGTCTTGATATCACCCACCATGGGAGCAAAATCAGGAATCCGCCACCATTCTCGACCAGCCGCAGGGACAGTTTGGCCACTTAGGCACCCAGCCAGCCAATTTGGAGGGGCGTCATTTATTACTGCCAGATCGATGCCAAAAGCCTGTGCGCTTGCGTACCAGCCAGCTCTAGGCAACAGTGTATTTCCAGCCTCTGGTTGCAAAGCGCTGAAGAATGGCCCTACGGGAGTCACCGCAGCTAGGCTTCGCACCGGGTTGATTCCCGTGCGAACACCCACCTTATAGCCCATCGCGCGGGCGAGATTAGGCAGCCCCAGGCGCAACGCCGTTAAGGCTTTGACCGAAAGATTACTCATTGATTACGAAGAATTTGGGTAGCCTCGATAGTTACCCGTGCAACTTCAAATATTTCATCCGCCGCAATGGGCGTATTGCCGCCCTGCTCAATTGCAGAAAGAAATGCCGCCGCGCAGGCATTCTGTCCTTTGTCTTGCTTCCAAAGATTCATCTTCTTGAACCCAGGCCAACCATACCCCGTAAGCTTGCGGAAATTGTCCAACTGCAAGACACGGCCTGCGGTAAAGACTTCCACGCGCTCTTTGGGAAAGCTTGCAGCGCCATTGGCCAAGTAAAGAATGGTGCCAAATGAACCATCGGCAAACCCCAGAGTAATCGACGCCTTGTCTTCGGCAACCGCAACAGCAGGGGTATCGCCCATACGCCTGGCCTGCACCGAAACGATTGGTGAGCCAGCAAGAAAGCGCATCAAATCAATGAAATGGCAAGCCTCGCCAATAATCCGCCCACCGCCCACAGCATTATCCTGAGTCCAATGATCCGCCGGAATAGCACCCGCATTCATCGTCATGATGAAAGATTTGGGTTCGGTCACAGGACTCAACAAGGCCTTCATCTTCTGAACCTGCGGAGAGAACCGGCGGTTGAAGCCCACCATCAAATGAGCGCCGCCATGGCCCTGAGCCTGCTGATAGGCTTGTTCAACGTCCGCCAGCTCTTCCAGAGTAATGGCCAACGGCTTTTCAACAAACACGTTCTTGCCAGCATTCAAGGCAGAGCTGACGAATCGGGCATGGCTGTTGTGACGTGTAACGATGGCAATCGTATTGATAGCCGGATGGTCAATCATCCCCTGGGTATCGGTAGTGGCTTCGGTAAACCCCGCCTTCTCACCATGCACAACGCCATTGATACCACCAGAGGTTGCAATGGAATGCAGCTGCGCGCCCGCTGCCTTGAAAGCAGGAATCAACATACGGGAAGCATAATTACCCGCCCCAACAAAACCCACTACCGGTTTTCTTGGGTTGATCGGTTGTGCGCCAGAAAGCTTGACTGTGCTGATATGCCGGCTACTTGGCTCACTGGAGTACTGAAGCAAAATTCCAAGCGCTGACTTATCTGTAGTCAGCAATTCATATGCCTTAGGCGCGTCTTCAAACCCAAACCTATGGGTTATGAGCGGCTTAACGTCAAGCTGCCCGCTGGCCATCATATCCAGCACGGCCTGAAAGTTGCGCTGCTCGGTCCAGCGTACAAAGCCGATTGGGTAATCTTGCCCTTGCTCTTCATAAACAGGGTCATAGCGCCCTGGCCCATAAGAGCAAGATACCTGGAACGTCAGTTCTTTCTCATAGAAGTCGGCACGATTCAATTCCAGGCCTGTAACACCCACCAGAATGATACGGCCACGCTTACGGCTCATACGGGCAGCTTGAACAACCGGATCGCTGACTTTGGTGGAGGCGGTAATAATCACGCCATCCACACCCGCGCCTCGACTGAAAGCTATGCCGGCAGCAACCGGATCTTCCCCAATTCCAGGATTGCAAGTTTGCGCACCAAACTGCCTGGCCAATTCCAACTTAGCCTCATCAAAGTCGATGGCAAGGACACGGCAACCGTGCGCCCGCAGCAACTGAACCGTGAGCAGACCGATAAGCCCAACACCGGTGACAACAAAACTTTCACCCAAGGTGGGCTGTGCCAAGCGAATACCCTGCAAGCCGATGCTGGCCACTACAACAAAAGAGGCATCTTCATCACTAACTTCGTCAGGAATCTTTGCGCAAAGATTCTTAGTAACGCGAACCACATCAGCGTGGGGACCATTAGAAACGACCCTATCACCAATCTTGAAGCTATCAGCCCCTTTGCCCACATCAGCAACCACGCCTACGTTGCAATAACCCAGCGGCAGTGGTTGGCCCAACTTCGACTGAACTGCTTCAATCGTTGTCATCAAACCATCGGTCTGCACCTTTTCCAGAACCATTTTGACCTTTTCTGGTTGTTGGCGGGCTTTATCAAGATAAGAAGCTTTACCGAAACCAACTAGCATCCGTTCTGTACCCGCAGAAATTAGTGAAACAGTCGTACTGATTAGCAAATGATACGTATTTACCGAGGGTGAAGGCGATTCGGTAAGTATAGTGGAACCGTTTGCCATATCTTGCAGAATTTGTTTCATCTATACCTCTGAAATAACAAAGCGAATTTTTCCAGACGCAGTACGTTTTATTGCGGAAGAATATACAAAATGAATCTGCATTACATGTCCTAATTTTTCACGCATTGCAGCTAAAACTAATGCTTCCGAATTTTCAGTCCAACGCCAATTTTTAACGATATTAATTTCAAGCATATTTAATTTTCTCTGAACTATCTGAGACTCATCAATAAAATCAAACTGATTAAATAGGCTAGCAAGTCGACCAATACGCTCACCAGTTGGCAACTTTATATAGTCATCTTGTCGGCCATCAATATTCCCTACAGTGCGAGGAAATACCTCAATATTGACGCCAGATGCCAAATCTGATGTGTCATACCTAATAAGAGGGAAAGCATAATTAGTAAAATTAGTACCTATAATTTTGAACTGTTCTCCCACAGGTAAAAATTCAACATAAGAAAAATCTTCGTCGACAACAAGGCCTTCTTTGTTAGGTATGGCTGAAAAGTTAGCAACCCCTTCAGCTAAGCCATAGTGTTGAATAGGCTTAATTCCGAAAAATTCAAATATAACTCTTTGATGTGATGACGTAACGTTCTCCGACCCAAGAGAGATATATTTAACTTGATAATCCAGCTTAGCACCTGTTTGGATTGCAAGTCGTGCTAATTCAGTAATAACCGAAGCGTAGCCGTGTAGCCACAGAATTCTCTTTTTGTTCAATGCCTGTATATAGTCAAAAACTGTCGTTTCAGACAGATGATAGGCGCTAAACATCATTTGCTTTGAGGCTAAGTTAAGGCGGTAATAGGGTGGCTTTCTTCGCAGTATCGGCACAATCATCTTTCCACCGAAATGAGCACACCAAGTCCCTCGATTAATTCCGAATCTGCCCCAGTATCTCCACCAAATAGCCCATTGGGCAGCCTCTGAGCTTTCATTTCCCCAGAATGCAAGGCCAGACCCAGTCGACCCGCTTGTAGAAATGGGTCTCAAGCCAGCAACCGATATTTTTATATCATTCAAGTTCTCCTGAACTTCCGATTTCGTGAGCAAGGGAAGTTTCTTGATCTGTACCAGCGGATCCCCATTCAAATCAACATCATACTTAGCAAATCTATTATGCCAAAACAAACTTTTATTCGAGTGTTTTAAAAACCTCGAGAGTGAAGTCGCTCTAATATGCATTATCTCATCAAGAGAACGGTTATTATTTTCCGAATATTCCTTTAAAAAACGCTCGAACTCTATTCCAAATCTCTTTTTATCATTAAAAAAGCCAAACACCGAAATCGCCATATTCTGTAGAAAATATGGCAGTCTTCGATATATTCTATTCATTCATTTCCTCATATCAGACGACTTAAAGATCAAGGTCTCATCTTAATAATTTTCGCAGGAACTCCGCCAACAATGGCATATGGAGGCACATCTTTTGTAACCACAGCACCACCAGCAACGACTGAACCAGTACCAATCGTAACTCCCGGCAAAATAGTACAGTTCGCACCAATCCATACATCGTCCTCTATGACGATAGGCCGACGATCTGAACCTGGATAGTTATAGAGAGATTCACTTCTCGTTGCTGGAATCGCATGATTTCCCGCAATCATAAGTGCATTAAATCCTATTAAGACTCTACTTCCAATGGTGATACCTCCATTTGGGTATATTTGTGTTCCTTTAGCAAAGCTAACATCATCACCCACAACCAGATTTCGGCCAGGAAAAATTCTTACTCCCGAATAATACACTACCCTCTTGCCAATCTTCGCGCCCCAACATAAGAGATAGATAGATTTAAATTTATTAAATGTTCTATATCTTGGTAAAAAAAAGACTATGGAAGATATAACCTCAGCAGTAACAACAAGAAAATATTTCATAATTACATCCCTATGTTACGGAGGGAAATGACAAAAATGGTCACCTGCATAATCAGGAGAAATAAGAATAAAATATTATATCTGCCGATAATATTTTTAAGCTTCCAATAACCATACAATCCCGGCGACTTCATAACTACAACACTAATAAAAACCCCCGAAAGGCCAAACAAAATATAGAGTGGGTATAACAATATTATTCCCGCTACAGCTGCTATAGAAAAGGACCCTAGCAACCACCCATACTCTCCCATTGACCGAAGGGCTGATTGAGAAAAGAACGCAAGAGAAAAAACGGACCATATAACAAGCATCGAAGCGAACAGCCCCGAATATTCAAGCACCTTATTTCCGAAATAGAAATTCAGTAATTCTTTCCCAAAAAACAAAAACAATAACGAGCAAAGCAGTATCGAGAAAGATATTATTAAACCTTTCAATAGAAACGAAGGTAAAGCGTCCTTATTTCGACATATTTTTGGATAATAATAAGTACTAGACAATTGACTAGGCATATTACTCTTAGAAGAAACATCATAAAAAATATTATAAACCCCAACCAACGAAGCAGGAAACATTTTCGAAACAAATAATCTATCAGCAAAATCAATAATCATTTTAGAATTATTTTGCAATAATGTAAGCAATCCTTGCTTAAAGAATTTTTTTTCTAACTTAATTTTCCATCCTAAGTCCAAACACGGAAATGCGTAAATTGCAGAAACAAATAAAATGAAAAATTGACTCCCGAGTAGAGCTATAGAAAAGCTTTCTGTCGCTGTATTTTGAATAGCAATAAAACCCACGAAGGTTAAATATACGAAAGATGTACCTACTGAACGTAATAGTGCAGTAAGCCCCACTTTACCGTTAACGTCCAGTACTGCCCAAAACCCTGTTGAACCTACAAAACAAACATATGCACCGAATACCGCCGTGTATGAGGCTATCGAAATATAATCTGAAAATACATATATATAGATTGGTATGAATATGGGCCAAGTGAACATAATCACTACAAAAGAAGAAAGAACGATATCCCAGATCCCAATCTTTCGATCTAAGAGCGAGAATGTAGATATATAAACCGGCCTAAAAAAATCAAAAACTCCAAACATACCATTAAACAAAAGGATCAAAGAAACTAGAGCAAGCTCAAATACATCAAAACCTCGAGTAATAATCGGTAGCGCACCAAGGCCAATTATTGCACTTAGAACTACAGACCCAAGTAATAAATATTTTTGGTTTCCATCATTCTTCATATACTTTTTCCAGATTGATGAAAACCAGAATAATTAAGCGCAAGCGCTTTTCTCTCCGAAAATATATAAAAAACCATCATAATCAGAGCCATTAAAAAATTTAAAGCATAATATGGTTGGGTTATTGATGTATTGACAAATGTCTGAATTAATAGAAGATATGCTATAACCATTAGCAGGATCTTTTTAGTGTACTTTTGCGCCGAATCAATTTGAATAAATTTTCTAAATTTCCTAAATAGGTAGAAAAACATTATTGCATATAGTAATAGTCCGATAAGACCTATTCTGTAGATGGTATCCAAGAAAAAATTGTGAAATCCGACGGCACTATCTCCTCCTGCACCAATCATTAAGACTTTTATATTTGCAAAAAAATACGTTAG
This sequence comes from Alcaligenaceae bacterium, assembly GCA_013416405.1. Classification (GTDB taxonomy): domain Bacteria; phylum Pseudomonadota; class Gammaproteobacteria; order Burkholderiales; family Burkholderiaceae_B; genus Pusillimonas_C. The sequence goes on along the minus strand of JACCET010000014.1, from coordinate 27,272 downwards.
TGCCGCATCATATATATCTAATCTACCCGAATCAAAAGTGCCCGCACTGTAGGAATTAATTGCTCGTTCATACAGAGGACTATTTATAATTACGCCATATAGGAAGGGCGATATAAATAGCGCGGCGATGATTGTTATTATGCTTAGAATGCGTACTTTATTGCGCAGAACCGAAAACACTAAAGAGCCAAAAATTAATATAAAAAAACCACCACCGACCTCAATTAGGCTCGCCCGTCTGCTGGCCATAAGTAATAAAACTAACACTATTATTAAAATAAACAATAAAGTTAGTTTGGGCATTAGCCCATACCTAAAACTCAACAATAGCGCCAATCCACAAAAAAAATATATTGATAGAACACCCGGATAAGTCACCAGTGACTGATAAATAAGGTAGTCATAAACAAATGAAAAATCGATGTAGTTAATCGAAAATATATCCTGGCTAACTAACAACAGAGAAGAAAAATGCACTACATAAAATACCCCACCCCCCAAAAAAAATGATAATGCAAATAGTTTTTGAGTGTTCTCTTTCTGGGGGATCGATATTATGCTGAACGCTAAAATCGGTAAAATTAATTGTGCCACTCTAACCATAGATAAGCCGGACACAAGATTAGTATAGATAACAAAGGGTATTATCGAGAAAAATACGAAATACCCCATGGCCCTTGGGGTCAATAGTGTTTTATATTCTGTTTTATAAAGTATTGAGAACAGGTAGCTTGCAGCCATAGCCGCAGCGAAAGTTACACCGCCTAAGGGGAAAGGAATTTTGCCATCTTCAATTATAAAATTTCTTTCTAGTAAAATCGTTAAGCTTCTCAGATCTAAAAATATAGGCAATGGAACGAAAGCTACCATTATCGCTATGCTAAGCGCCCTAGTACGCTCATATGTCATATTCTATTTACCCCATAGGCCTCTTGTATCAATCACCATCTGAGTTGTTTTCGGCTTCAGATCTCTGAATTCTCTATGATCCACGAGAGCAATAATTATGTCCGCCGTCAGACCAACGTCAACTGAAGTTAGCTCACATCCATCAAGACTAGTCGGTAATTTCGTAATATTTGGCTCTACTACAACTACATTTCCATTATGAATAGAGTTTATTTTTTTTGCTATTTCCAACGCAGGGCTTTCTCTCAAATCATCAATATTGGCTTTAAATGCTAACCCGAAGCATGCTACCGTAACGTCCGATACTTTTTTTTCTGAATTATTCTGTAAAAACTGAAAGAGCTTTTCTTTAAATTTGGACAACACCCAATGAGGCTTTGCATCATTTACCTCTCGTGCCGTACCAATTAGTTTCGCCTCTGCAGGTGCACTACTCACTATAAACCATGGATCAACGGCGATACAATGTCCCCCCACCCCCGGCCCTGGCTGAAGTATATTCACTCGAGGATGACGGTTAGCGAGACGGATTAGCTCCCACACATTGATATCTAATTTGTCGCAAATAATCGATAACTCGTTAGCGAACGCAATATTTACATCACGAAAGCTATTCTCAGTCAGCTTGCACATTTCTGCGGTACGCGCATTGCTCACTACGCACTCACCTTCAACAAATATCTTGTACAAACTGCATGCTGCGTCTGAACATCTAGGCGTCATACCACCAATTACGCGATCATTCTGAACCAACTCTCGTATTACTTGGCCTGGTAGTACGCGCTCCGGGCAATGGGCCACACGAATATCTGAATCCACCCCATGAGTTTGTGGAAAGGTCAGATCGGGCCTTGCTTCAGCCATCCAGGCTGCCATCTGCTCCGTAGCCCCTACAGGTGAAGTGGACTCCAAGATAACCAAGTCACCTTTCTTTAGCACTGGCGCAATCGATTTGCTCGCTGACTCTATATATGCAAGGTCAGGTTCATGATCATTTATGGCACCCTTCTTGAATGGGGTCGGCACAGCAATCAAGAACGCGTCGGCTGACTCTGGTTTAGTGGTGGCTCGCAAATAACCATCAGCCACAGCCGTGCGCACAACCGCATCCAGATCAGGTTCCACAATATGGATTTCTCCACGATTGATGGTATCAACCGCTTTCTGATTGACATCTACACCGATCACCTTGACTTTACGGGACGCAAATGCAGCAGCGGTGGGAAGGCCTATATAGCCCAGGCCTACAACAGAAATGGTTTCAAATGACATGGTTAGGTGTTTAATTGGTTATTAAATAAATGCTGATTGCACATCAACAACTTTAGTTTTCTTGCATATTTGCTAAGCGATCGACTATGCGCTGACACGCCTGGCCGTCACCATAGGGGTTATGGGCGACACTCATAGCCTCATAAGCCTTGGCGTCGTCCAGTAATGCCGACGCTTGATTCATGATTTGCTCGGGGTCCGTACCAACCAGGCGCACTGTGCCGGCCTCTACCGCCTCGGGCCTCTCGGTCGTTTCCCGCATGACTAGCACAGGCTTGCCCAGGGACGGCGCCTCTTCCTGCACGCCGCCCGAGTCAGTAATGATCAAATACGATTTCGACATCAGATAGACAAAAGGCAGGTAATCCAGAGGTTCTATCAGGCGTATATTGTCTATGCCCCGCAAAATGCGGAATACAGGCTCGCGCACATTGGGGTTCAAATGCACGGGGTAAACAATTTGCGTGTCTAGATATCGGCGGGCCAGCTCGGCCAATGCCTGGCAAATGCGCTCGAAACCACCACCAAAGCTTTCCCGACGATGCCCGGTCACTAATATCAGCCGCTTTTTCGCATCCAGCCAGTCAAATTGAGCGCTCGCGTTGGCACGCAATTCCGCATCTTGTTCCAGGCGGTTTACCACCCACAATAATGCGTCGATAACGGTATTTCCCGTTACGCTAATAGCGGACTCATCCACGCCTTCACGCAGCAGGTTATTGCTTGACCTGTCCGTAGGCGCAAAATGCAGGTTGGCCAGCGCGCCTGTCAGTTTGCGGTTGGCCTCTTCGGGCCACGGCGAATATATATTGCCGGTACGCAAACCGGCTTCTATATGCGCTACAGGAATTTGCTGATAATAGGCTGCCAAGGTAGCGGCAAATGTGGTGGCCGTGTCGCCGTGCACCAGCACAACATCCGGTTTGAACTCGCTGAGCACCGGTTTTAAACCCTGCAGAATGGCCGTAACCACATCCGTCAGGTCTTGCCGTGGCTTCATGATATTCAGATCAAAATCCGGTTGCAGGTCAAACAAGTTCAACACTTGATCCAGCATTTCACGATGCTGGCCGGTTACGCAGACCTTGGCATCGAACCGGGCATCGCCGGCTAGCCGCAATGCCAGGGGTGCCATCTTTATGGCTTCCGGGCGTGTCCCAAAGACGGTTAATGTTTTGATCTTATTCATGATGACGCTACAGCCTCTACCCTTGCTAATAAACAATGTGCATATCTGGTTTGTGCGCTGCAATACTACTGGAAGGATAAGTACACTTAATGACATTAAGTGACATTTAACGAAGCTTGGTGTCCAACTACAGCACGGGCATACTACCGCAAGCATTTGTTTTATTTCTCTCGTTTTATTGCATTTTGTAAACCAAGTAACGGTGCCGTGCGTGACGTCCACGGGCCCAGGTATTCATTGGCTCTGGCAAACCGCAGGGAGAGTAAAATACGCCACCATTAAAAAGAAAAAGGAGTGCACGTGTTTCCATCCAGACTGACTTCTGGTTACCAATCATTCTTGAATGGCCGGCTGGCCCGCGAGCGGGCGCGCTACGAAGAACTGTCCGCTTCCGGGCAGCATCCCGAGATCATGGTGATAGGCTGTGGCGACTCGCGGGTTGCGCCTGAAACGATTTTTGACGCGGGCCCCGGCGAGATTTTTGTGATCCGCAATATCGCCAATCTGGTTCCTCCGTGCGAACCCGACACCGAGACCTCGTTTCACGGCACCAGCGCAGCCATTGAATTCGGCGTCAATGCCTTGAAGGTCAAGCACATTGTGGTGCTGGGCCATGCCAGTTGCGGCGGGGTTGCCGCCTTTGCCAACGATGCCGCGCCCTTGTCCAAGCGGGATTTCATCGGCAAGTGGATGTCGCAGATCGCGCCGGTTGCCGAGCGTGTGGGCCCGCCCAACGGTGACCGCGAGGGTTGGATACAAAAGCTGGAATGGGCGGTCGTGGAATACAGTCTTGAAAACCTGATGACCTTCCCGGCCGTGCGCGAAGAGGTGGAAGCGGGTACGCTTACCCTACATGGCGCCTACTTTGGTGTGGGCACCGGCGTGCTGTTCACCCGTGATCCGGAAACCAGGCAATTTATTCCTTATTCCGAACATAGCTAACGTGTTCTTACAATTTTTGCGGCCCTAGCAGATGGAACCGACCAAAGCGGCGCAAGCCTCGAACTCCACCAGCGCAGCGGAACAAAGCGCTGAGCAACCGGATCCGGTCCCACTCAGTGCCATCGCGCCAGAGCTGGCCAGCCGTATGCCGGTGGGCGGCCTGCCCTTGACCATCCTGGCCACCATTGCCTTGATATTCACGCTGCAATGGGCCAAGGCTTTTTTCATTCCCTTGGTGCTGGGCGTGTTGATCGCCTTTACGTTGAACCCCTTGGTGTGTTGGCTGGAACGCCTGCGCCTGCCGCGTATCGTGGCCACCAGCCTGGTCATGTTGGCGCTGCTGGGTTCCAGCACTATGGTGGGTATCTCGGTCTATAACCAGGCCGACGACATTGTGGATGAGCTGCCCATTGCCACGTACAAACTGGCCAATGCCTTCAAGCGCATGAATAATGGCGAGCTGAGTACGCTGGACAAGCTTAGAAGCGCGGCCAATACACTCAAGGAAGCGGCCATCCCGGCCGCGCCCGAGACATCCATTGCCGGCCAGAACCTTCCCGCCCCTGCCGCGCCCGCCCTGCCCGAGTTTAATTTGAACGATTGGCTGTGGACCGGGTCGGTGAGTGCGGCGGCTTTCCTGGGCCAGATGAGCATGGTGCTTTTCCTGGTGTTTTTTGCGCTGCTCTCGGGCAACACCTTCAAACGCAAGCTGGTCAAGTTGACCGGCCCATCGTTGACACGCAAGAAGATCACGGTGCAGATCCTGGACGACATCAACAGCTCGGTGCAGAAATACATGCTGATGCTGCTGGTCACCAACGTGGTGCTGGGCCTGATTGGCTGGGCGGTATGGCACCTTATCGGACTAGAGAACCCCGGCGCCTGGGCCGTGGCGGGCGCGTTGCTGCACGTTATTCCCTACTTTGGCTCCTTGCTGGCGGCCGCGGCCACGGGCTTTGCCGCCTTCATGCAATTCGACTCCTTTTCCATGATGCTGCTGGTGGCGGCCATTACATTGGGTATGGCCAGCTTCGTGGGCATGCTGGTGGCTACCTGGATGACCGGGCGCATTGCCAAGATGAATCCCACCGCTGTGTTCGTGGCACTGCTGTTTGGCGCCTGGCTGTGGGGCGTATGGGGTATGTTGTTGTGCGTACCCATCGTCATGGTCGTAAAAGTTGTTGCACAGCACATAGAAGACCTGGAACCCGTGGCCGAACTCCTTGGCGATTAAGCAACTTTTTCGCATAGAATGGGCACTCTGCGCCTGGCGCCCCACTACTTGAGCACCAGATGGACAATTCCAATCTTTATTTTCGATCCTTCCTGCTGTTGCTGGCTGCCGTCAGCATTGCCTTCATCTGGATACTGCTGCCCTACTACGGCGCCATCTTCTGGGGCGCGATCCTGGCCATCATTTTCATGCCCTTGAATCGCAGCCTGCGGGGCAAGATGCAAGGTCGGCGCAACCTGGCCGCGCTGGCCACCCTGCTGATCATCATATTGATCGTCATCCTTCCGCTCATATTTATTACGGGAGCATTGCTGCAGGAAGGTGCCGCCGTCTACCAGCGCATCAGTTCGGGCGAGCTGAATTTGGGCGCCTATTTCGAACAGATCATGAATGCGCTGCCCTCGTCTGTACACGATATATTGCTGCGTTTCGGGGTCGGCGACGTATTCAGCCTACGCGAAAAACTCACCGACATGGCTTTGCAGGGTAGCAAGTTCCTGGCTTCGCAAGCCGTCAACGTTGGCCAGAACACCTTCGAGTTCCTGATCGGCATGGGCGTCATGCTGTATTTGCTGTTCTTTTTGCTGCGCGACGGCGGCCAACTGGCCCGGCACAGCAAACACCTGATCCCCCTTAGCGAAGAGCACAAGCAGCATTTGTTCCGTAAGTTTGCCACCGTGGTGCGCGCTACTGTAAAGGGCAATATTGTGGTGGCGGCCACCCAGGGCGCGCTGGGCGGCACCATGTTCTGGTTCCTGGGCATACAGGGCGCACTGCTGTGGGGTGTGCTGATGGCCTTCCTTTCTCTGCTGCCCGCCGTGGGCGCCGCCATCATCTGGGTACCCGTGGCTGTCTATTTCCTGGTCAGCGGCGCCGTCTGGCAGGGTGTGACCCTGGTTCTGTTTGGCGTGCTGGTCATAGGCCTGGTCGATAATATTTTGCGCCCCCTGCTGGTGGGCAAAGACACCAAGATTCCTGACTACGTAATATTGGTTTCAACACTGGGAGGCCTGGCCGTGTTTGGCCTGAACGGCTTTGTCATAGGCCCCCTGTTCGCCGCCCTGTTCATTGCCTGCTGGGACCTGTTTCCATCGGCTATCAGGATGAACCACGAAGAGTCAACCACCCCACCCTGAAGGATGGGGCTTGTAGGAAAGTAGACTGCAAGTCCGAGGTTGACCAGACCCAGTGCTGAGGTTTAGCACTACGTTGAGTAAAAGACAGCAGACCCACCTTGGCGTGCTTCCTTAGCGCCAGGCTCTGGAAGTCACCCCAGCAGACACGCCCCGGGTAGGCACGAAACGGGCGGTGGCCGAAGTCCCTTAGGGGCTTCACCTGTTACGCAACATGGTCGAAGGGAGCCAGGTCGTTTAGACCTGCGTCACCAGGCCCGTAAGGGCACACCGCCGTGAGGCGTTGAAGTGACCCCAGTACCGCACCGGACGGTTTCCGAGAACGAAGGTGGAGCAAGGCATGGCAGTATTCGTGTTAGACCGTCAAGGCCGCCCCTTGATGCCCTGCAGCGAGAAGCGCGCTAGATTGCTGCTCGCGCGCGGCCGTGCCCGCGTGCATCACTTGGTTCCCTTTGTCGTCCGTCTTATTGACCGAAGCGTAAACGACGCCGACTTCCAGCCGCTACGCCTAAAGCTAGACCCTGGCAGTAAAACCACGGGACTTGCGCTCGTGCGCGATTCAGAAGTGGTAGACGCGGCAACCGGCGAGGTGGCTAGAGACGCCGCTGTGCTTAGCCTTATAGAGCTCGTACATCGCGGTCGACAAATCAGTGAGTCATTGACCGCGAGGCGTAACATGCGGCGCCGGCGTCGAGGCAATCTGCGCTACCGCGCGCCGCGGTTCTTGAACCGCACCCAGCCTAAAGGCTGGCTTGCGCCCTCCCTACAGCATCGCGTCAATACCAGCATGGCCTGGGTCGAACGTCTGCAGCGATGGGCGCCTATTGCCGCGTTCAGCTGTGAGCTCGTGCGCTTTGACATGCAGGCGCTACAAAACCCAGAGATTTGCGGCCTCCAGTACCAGCAAGGTACGCTCTTCGGTTACGAAGTCCGTGAATATCTCCTAGAGAAGTGGGGCCGCAAATGCTGCTACTGTGATGTGCAGGGCGTGCCCTTAAACATTGAACATCTGTTAGCGCGTGCTCGAGGCGGCTCGAATCGAATCACCAACCTTGCCTTAGCGTGCGTGCCGTGCAACACCCAGAAGGGCGCGCAACCCATTGAAAATTTCGTCATAGATAAGACCCGGCTCGCGCGCATTCTGGCGCAGACCAAACGTCCCTTGCGCGATGCCGCAGCGGTTAATAGCACCCGCTGGGCACTGGCCAATGCTTTAAAAGAAACCGGCCTGCCTCTAGAACTTGCGTCGGGCGGGCGCACCAAGTTCAACCGCTCCCATCTCGGTATCCCTAAGACGCATTCGCTGGATGCGGCCTGTGTCGGCGATGTCAACGCAGTCCATTCGTGGACGAAACCGACGCTCGTCATTAAATGCACCGGACGCGGCAGCTACCAGCGCACGCGACTGACCAAACATGGCTTTGCGCGAGGCTACTTGATGCGCTCCAAGCGCGTGCAAGGCTTTGCGACCGGAGACTTTGTGCGCGCCAAGGTACCTTCGGGTAAGAAAGTGGGTACGCACCAAGGCCGCGTGGCGGTTCGTGCCAGCGGTAGTTTTAACATTCAAACGCATTCTTTAGTTATTCAGGGCATTTCTTACCGACACTGCACAGTGCTGCAACGCGCGGACGGCTACGGTTATTCTTGGATAGCCTCAATTGAAGGAGAAGCGGGAACAGGGGCCGCGAGGCGGCCCGCGCTATCCCTCCCCGGCCTGAAGGCCGAGGTTTCCCGCGCAACAGAATGAACACCATACTCGTCACCGGCGGCACCGGTTTCATAGGCAGCCATACCACCGTTGCACTACAGCAGGCGGGCTACCGCGTTGTGATACTGGACAACCTGAGCAACAGCAGTGCGCAAGTACTGGACGCCATTGCAACCATTACCGGCACTCGACCCCAATTCGTTCAGGGCGACATTCGCGACGCTGCCCTGCTCGACAGCCTGTTTGCCACCGAGCGCATTACCGCCGTATTGCATTTTGCGGGCCTGAAGGCCGTGGGCGAGTCGGTGGCCATGCCGCTGGCCTACTACGACAATAATGTGCACGGCAGCGTTCAGCTCTTGCAGGCCATGCAGCGCGCCCAGGTCAGAACGCTGGTGTTTTCCTCATCGGCCACCGTGTATGGCGACCCGCAAGCACTGCCACTGACCGAAGACCATCCACGCTCGGCCACCAACCCTTACGGCCATACCAAGCTCGTGGTCGAAGACATACTGGAAAACCTGTATGCCAGCCAGGCTGGCTGGCGCATCGCGCGCTTGCGCTACTTCAACCCCGTGGGCGCGCACCCCAGCGGCCTTATAGGCGAGGCGCCGCAAGGCGTGCCCAACAACCTCATGCCCTATGTCGCGCAGGTGGCCACCGGACAGCGCGAACGCGTTCAGGTTTTCGGCAATGACTACAACACCCCCGACGGCACGGGCGTGCGCGACTACATACACGTCACCGATTTGGCCGATGGTCATGTGCAGGCCTTGCAATATTGCCTGCAGGCCGAGCAGGATCTGCTGACCGTGAACCTGGGCACCGGCCTGGGATATTCGGTGCTGGACATGATCCAAGCCTTCGAACAGGCCAGCGGCAAAACCATAGCCTACGATATCGTGGGCCGACGCCCCGGCGACATTGCCGCTTGCTGGGCGGATACTGAATTGGCGTATGAAAAACTGGGCTGGCGGGCGCGTAAAAGCATACAGGACATGTGCGACGATGCTTGGCGGTGGGAGGCGAAATAGCCTTCAAGATGAAACTGGAAGGCCATAGCGAAGTTGATGCCGACTTGGGTGGCTTCCTCTACAAGAAGCGTGTTGCCCGCCCCGGCAGCGGCAAGAGCGGCGGCTACCGCACGGTGCAGAAGCCTTGTCGAAGGCGTTGCAGTCTGGTGTGTTATTCGAGGTATATTGTGAGCAAGATCATTGAATCCCTGCGTAGTGACCTGGCTGCGCTCCACGAAACGGGAGCGATCAGCAAGGTAACAATGCGCGAGTTCGACGCGATCTGCCCGCCACCGGTGCGGGAGTTCAGCGCTGCCGACATCAAACGCCTGCGCGAAGCGTTGAAGTTCAGCCAACCTGTATTCGCTCTTCATTTGCACACGTCGGCCTCGACCGTGCGTAAGTGGGAGCAAGGCGACACCCATCCCACGGGGCCAGCCCTCAAGCTGCTCAATCTCATCGCCGACAAGGGCTTGCAGGCCATCATCTGATACCTGGCAAAAGGGACAGGCGTTGGCGACTCGGCTTGCTTCTTTCAGCTCACAACTGATAGCACCTGGCGACCGGCTGGTCAACTTCTGACAAGTGGAATTGCCGGCAAGCGTTCGAGCGCGGTGCTTATCTCCGAGGCAGATTGGGATGCCATCCAGGAAATCCTGTATCTGGCTTCAAGACCAAAGTGCAAGCACTGATTGGAATACTGGAGGTTGACCCGTTGCAGAATCCACCGCCTTACGAGAAGCTGGTTGGTGATCTCTCTGGCGCCTATTCTCGCCGAATCAATATTCATCATCGACTGGTGTATAAGGTGTTTGTCCAGCAACGTATCGTCCGTATTTTGAGAATGTGGACACACTACGAATAGCCGCTCTGACAGTGCGACGACGCCTGATGCTGGGAATCAAAAAGGGCCTAAACGCCAGACAACAATATGGCGACATTCACGGCAAAGGCCAGCCCCCAGACTATAGTGCGCAGGGTGCCATAGCCGGTGATATACATCGCAAGATAGGCCGCCCTTAAGGCCAGCCAAGCCACCATCAGGCTGATCAACCAGCCCTGATCAGCCTGGCTGTACAAGGCAAACAAGACAGCGGCATAAAAGAATGGCAAGCCCTCGAACAAGTTTTCCTGTGCTGCATTAGCCCTGGCACGCCAGCCCTGCTGCTTAGCCAGCCACTGCCGTGGATCGTTGTTATCGTAGGCTTTCCCGCCCGCCTTGGATGCCCCCGCCGCAACAATCGGCAGCAGCGCCGCACTGAATAAAAGCCATGCTATCGAATTCATGGATAACCCCCGCTACAGGCACCGTGGCCTGCACCGGAATGGCGCCCGCCATCGAAACCAAAATATGTATAATAGCGGGCTTAGCACAAATGTGCCGATGTAGCTCAGTTGGTAGAGCAGCTCATTCGTAATGAGAAGGTCGGGGGTTCGACTCCTCTCATCGGCACCAAAATTCCCCTTATCAATCAATGATTTGGGGTATTTTTTTGCGTGCCATCTTTATCTTGATATATTTTAGGTAGCAAGTAGGTAGCAAAATATTAAGCTGCTACCTACTTCAAGCGCCACATGTCGAGGCTTAGCCAGGCAAGCCGCTCTTGCCCGTCCTGGCAAATCCGGACGGGCTGCTTTTTTTGAAAAAGAAAAAAGCGGATAACTACTTGTGCGACAGCACAAGTCCAACATGCCGCCGCAATGCGCGGCGGTTTCCCGTATAGGCGGGTTCTCACCCGCCTGCCTCCAGATTTACACCTGGCCTCGTTCCGCTAACGAAGTCGTGCTCTGCCCCGTAACGATGATGTGGTCCAGCAAACGAACATCAACCAGCGCCAAAGCATGTTTTAAATGCCGAGTCAGCGCCAGATCGGCTTCACTGGGTTCAGGTATGCCGCTGGGGTGGTTATGCGACATGATGATGGCGGCCGCATCCAGACGAAGCGCCGTCTTAACGATTTCGCGCGGGTATACGCTGGCCTGCGTCAACGTTCCATGGCTCATTTCCATGTAACGGATCACCTTAAACTGGCTATTCAGATACAGCACAGCGGCGACTTCATGCCCCATGCCCGACAGTTTGGCCTGAAAATACCGTTTGACGGCGTTCGGGTTCCCCATGTCAGCCCGATCACCGATCAAGCTTTCAGCGGCGACCCTGGCGGCGGCCAGTACGTGCGAATCGGTGGCGGCATGATATCGGCCTGACGGGCTACGCACATACAGCGTCTGCCCTGCGTTCATGTTGTCATAGCCCAAAGCTGCATTGTGGTTAACGTGTTCCATTTTCCTGTTCCTTCAAAAGCCGGTTGGTTTTCCTGCTGACCGGGGCCGAAGATTCCGAGCCTGATCGTAGGTTTTCGGCGTTCGCAGTAATACGGTTCCTGCGGTGTTGCCGCCGTTGCCGTGAGTTCGTCGCCTTGCCGTGCTGAACTGCTGGCCGGGGCTGATGAACAGGACCGTGGAATATATGGAGGGGACCCGCCTGACGGGGAGGAAGCCGTTTATGCCGCGAAAGCCAGGGCAGCGGACACGGATGGCGGTACAGTCGGCGTTTTGGGCGGCGCACTCAGGGCAACGGAAACAGACAGCCCGATATGCACTGATTGCGAAGGTTGGCCCGCGCGGCGAGCGCCTCTACCGCCGATGGGCGGTCTAACTCGAGGTCGTTTTAATTGCTCGAGGAGTGTCCGTATTCTTTACTCAGACAACCCATGCTGTGACGGCTTCTGTTTAACAAACCACCCATAAAACCCAGATAAACCCAACATAACCTGATAGAATCGACTGGCCACCCTTTCTTTAGGTTACATGTATGCCCAACCGCTGGCTTAGCGTTGAACAGATCGCCCAACACCTTGGTGTCAGCAAAGACACTGTCTATACCTGGATTTCCACACGCGAGATGCCAGCCCATAAGGTTGGGCGCTTATGGAAATTCCAAATCCCAGAGGTGGACACCTGGGTCAAAGCCGGTGGTGCAGCCGAAACCGCACAAAAGCACGGAAAGGCATGAGCGCCGCACGTTACCGTCTCTCGTTCACGACGGGCGGCCTGTTCTTGCAAGAGGCCCCAGTGGTAGCCGAGCGCTATCTGGTGCTGGGCGACTGGAAAACAACCCGCGACCAGGTACGGAGCGAAAACCTGCTGCAGGTGCGCACCAGTACCGCTGCGACCCGCATCAGCAAAGAACTTATTTCCAGGCTGGAATTACTAAGCACCGATGAATTGCAGTACCTGACCGCGACCACCCGACGCGAACAAGCTTACTTACTTTGGAGCGCCGCCTGCCGTCGCTACACGTTCATTCATGATTTTGCGGCCGACGTCTTACGCGAGCATTTCATTACGTTGCGTTATCAAATCACCCACAACGATTTTGACGCTTTCATTAATAGCAAGGCCGTCTGGCATGCCGAACTCGACGAACTCGCGTTATCGACTTTGCAAAAGCTGCGCTCTAACCTGTTTCGGATGCTGCGCGATGCTGATTTGCTATCAGACGCTGGCCTCATTCAGCCCGCCATGCTCACACCCGCGCTAGCAAAGATACTGGCACAGGCGAATTCACAAGCCCTGCGGGTATTTCCCGCCACAGATATGGATATTAAAAGGTGGCTGCAATGAGCCAAAAATTGCGTCAACGTCCGCTTGCCGAACGCTTCGATCACTTGCTAAACGTCATTAGCGGCGAACGCTTTCTGCACATGAAGGGGTTAAATAACGATCTGCCCTTTTATATTTGCGATTATCCTGCCTCGGAAGCTGTTGACATGCACCGCTTACAGCATCAGCTGGCCAATAAGCTGGCTAGCCTTAACCTGCCCTATCTGGGCGGACGCGGCGTTAACGTGCTGGAAATCAATCTGTACGACCTCACCATTGATCTTTTAAAGAATCGTGAAGGCAGCAACGAAGGCCTCAGCCTGTGGGACCAGATCATCCAGAACGAACCGGATTACGACAAGGACGGCTTGCTAGAGCTGCTGCAAAACGTGCTGGACCCGCGCGAGCATTTAATTCCTGCTATCGCTGAGCGCCTTGCACCAGATAACTTTGACGTGTTGTTCCTCTCCGGTATCGGTGAGGTGTTCCCCTACATTCGTTCGCATAATGTGCTGAACAACTTGCAAAGCACCGCCAAACACAAACCCACTGTCATGTTTTTCCCTGGCGAATACCGCTATTCGCTGGCTCATGGCGCATCGCTGGAACTGTTCGGCCGCCTACATGACGATAAGTACTACCGCGCATTCAATATTTTCGAGACCCAGGTCTAAGGACGCAGCAAATGAAACTCAATGACATTTTTCTGAATCCCGTTAGTCGTCCTATCGAAGGCGTCATCAAAGCCGACGATGAAAGCAGCCTGTATAACGAACTGGCTGAGTACGTGCTGACCGATGAGGTGGCCAAGCGACTTGAGTCTTTCCTTAGCGCCTATAACGAATACCACGGTGCCAATGGCGTCTGGATATCGGGCTTCTTCGGTTCGGGTAAGTCACACTTGCTGAAGATGCTGGCATTGCTGCTGGAAAACCGCCACGTGGATGGCACCACGGCCCTAGATCTGTTCCTACCTAAAATCCCCAAAGACGATGCGCTGCTTCAAGCCAAGCTCAAGAAAGCCGTCGGCATTCCATCCAAAAGCATACTGTTCAATATTGATCAGAAAGCCGACATCATCAGCAAGAACCAGATGGACGCCCTGCTATCCGTGTTCGTTAAAGTGTTTAACGAAATGTGCGGCTACTTTGGTAAGCAAGGCTACATTGCTCAATTTGAACGCGATCTGGACAGCCGCAAGCAATTCACGCTATTCAAAGACGCCTACCAGCAACTGGCGAATAAATCGTGGGAACGTGGCCGCGAACAAGCCTTGCTTGAAGCGGGCAATATTGCCAAAGCCTACGCGCAAATTACCGGCGAAGACCCAGCCCTGGCTAAAGGGATATTGGATAAATATCGCAGCCAGTACAGCGTATCTATTGAAGACTTCGGCAATCAAGTCAAAACCTGGCTAGATCAACAACCGGCCAATTTTCGTCTGAACTTTTTTGTGGATGAAGTCGGTCAGTACATTGCCGAAAACACCAAGTTAATGACGAATCTGCAAACCGTGGCCGAGAGCCTGGCCACCAAATGCCAGGGTCGCGCATGGATTATCGTGACGGCCCAAGAGGACATGGCGTCGGTGCTGGGCGAGATGACTCGGCGAGAAAGCAATGACTTCTCGAAGATACAGGCCCGTTTTGCCAATCGGCTGAAGTTGACCAGCGCCGACGTGGCCGAAGTGATCCAGAAGCGCTTGTTAAGCAAAAATGACGTTGGCATTGAACTGCTGACGACGGTTTACCAGCAGCAGGCCAACAACTTCAAAACACTCTTCGACTTTTCAGACGGTGGCCAGCACTATAAAAACTTCAAAGACGCTGAACACTTTATCTACAGCTACCCCTTCATCCCTTACCAGTTTCCATTGTTTCAGTCCGCCATACGCGGCCTTTCCGAACATAACGGTTTCGAAGGCAAAGCCAACTCGGTCGGCGAGCGCTCGATGTTGGGCGTATTTCGTGAAGTCGCTATGGCTATCGACAATGAACCCATAGGCCAACTGGCTACCTTCGACCGCATGTTTGAAGGCATACGCGGCGCGTTGAAAAGCGCTGTTCAAAGCGCCATCAACAATGCCGAACGGCATCTGGGCGACCCCTACGCGGTGCGCGTGCTTAAAGTCCTGTTTCTGGTCAAGTATGTAAAGGAATTTAAAGCCTCGTTGCGAAATCTAACGGTGCTGATGCTGGAACGTTTCAACGACGACATGCCAGCACACCACAAGCGTGTCGAAGCCGCATTAAATTTGCTAGAGCAGCAAACCTATATACAGCGTAACGGCGATGTCTACGAATACCTGACCAACGAAGAAAAAGACATTGAAGAAGAAATTAAAAACACCGACGTCGAATCATCCGACATCATCAATGAGCTGGAAAAACTGATCTTTGACAGCGTTATACGCCAGCGCAAAATCCGGTACGACAACGGCCAGGATTACGCCTACGCTCGGAAAATGGACGACCGCCTGCTGGGGCGCGAACACGAACTAGCTATTCACGTTATTACATCGCTTACCGATGGTTTCGACAACATCACCACCCAGCGCATGCAAAGCATGGGCCGCGATGAACTACGGGTGGTCTTGCCCGCCGATGCCCGCTTTATGCAAGATCTGACCATGCATAAGCGTACGGAAAAATACATTAAGCAAAACATTTCCACCCAACAAGACACCGTCAAACGCATACTGGAAAGTAAAGGCTTTCAGAACCGTGTGCGCCTGGGTGAACTGGAAGAACGTATCAAGCTGTTGCTAGGCCAGGCCCAATTGATTATTAATGCAGCCGATGTGGACGTTAGCGGTACCGACGGTCAAAACCGCATTACCAAAGGCTTCCATCAGCTAATCGAAACCACCTACACCAACCTGCGCATGCTGCGTGACACGGTCTACACCGAAGGCGATATCGGAAAATACCTGCGGCAATCCCAAGATGCGCTTATTGGCAACGACGCCACCAGCCTGACCGAAGCCGAGCAGGACCTGCTGGCCGCCATCCAAGGTAACGCCGCAAGCGGCATACGAACCAGCGTAAAAGGTTTACTGGAAAAGTTTGAACGCAAACCCTATGGCTGGTACTACGCCGCCATTCTGTGCAATCTGGCCTTGCTGTGTGCTCGTGGCAAAGTTGAAGTCCGCCAAAACAGCAATACCCTGGAAGGCGATACGCTGGAGCGCTCACTGGTCAATACGGCCACACACTCCACCCTGATACTGGAACCACAGGTCGAGTTCACCGCCTCGCAGGTGCGCCACCTAAAAGATTTCTATTCGGAATTTTTCAACACCCCCGCCAGGGCGAACGACGCCAAAGCCTTGGCCAATGAAACCATCGCGGCCATTAAAGACCTGGAACTGACCCTAACCGAACTTCATGGCCAGAAAGCCCAGTATCCGTTCCTGTTTGCGCTAGAAAACGTATTGGCCACCTTGAAAGACGCGGCCAGCAAGAACGTAGCTTGGTTTTTGACGGAACTGTCACGCGAAGGCGACGCCTTGCTGGACCTAAAAGACCAAGTCATCGAGCCCATTACCAAGTTCATGCATAGCCCGCAAAAGGCCATCTATGACGCGGCCCGTAAGCTCCTCAGCGAACAACAAGACAATTTTGCCTACCTCCCCCAAGCGGAAGTTGAGCCCATCAAGGCGCTGTTAACTGACACGGCCCCCTATAAAGGTAATCAGCTACAACAAATCAAGCCCCTGCTTGATGATTTGCAGCTAGGCATTACGGCACAGCTGGTTACTGAAAAGGCCACTGCCATACTGAAACTAGAGGACTTGGAAAGTCGTCTGCGTGGTGCGTCGGAATTCAACACCATTAGCACCGAACAGCAAAACGTGTTGACCATGCCGTTTACGGACGCCAAACATACGCTGCAAAGCCAGCAGCGTATTGCCATGATCCGCGACCAAGTGCGTAACTTTGAGGATGCACACTACCCGCAACTGCTGATAAAGCTAGAAGTGTGGGCACAGGCAGCCGTCGCACCAACACCGCCGCCAAATACCGTCAGTGATCTACCCCCCACGGCGGCAACAGCCTCAGGAACAAGCACGGCTAGCGCACCTATAAGCCCGCCTAGCGTCCCTGCACCGCGCGTAGTCCAAGCACGCTCTATCAGTGTCTCCTACAGCAAACCCTGGCTAACCAGCGAGGCAGAGTTAAACGACTATCTGGACAAGCTGCGTGATGCGTGGCTGAAGGAAATTCAGGCTGGCCATCGTGTTCAAATCTAAAGACATGAAAACTCAGATAGATTGCGGAACAACGTCAGACCATTTTCGTGGCGTCACGAAAATGCTTCTTCTTAGCCTTTGGATTACAGCGTAATGGACACAAAAATACTAAGACAGTTTGCCCAGCAAGCACGCCGCAACCTGATCGAGCACGTTGCCACCAAGCTGGAGCTGGTGCTATCCACTACCAGTGCCGCCCGGCGAGAAAACACACCCGCCGTCCTGCAATTGGAAAAGCAGATTGCGGATACCAGTCGCGCACAGGTCATAGAAAAAGTGGCCTACACCTGGTTCAACCGCTTCTGCGCCCTGCGCTTCATGGATGCCAACGGCTACACCCGCATCCGCGTTGTTTCCCCCGCCGACGAAACCCAGATCCAACCTGAAATACTGGCCGATGCCAAAATGGGCCACATGGATGCTGACCGCGTGCCAGAACGCACCCGCAGTCAGGTTCAGGCCCTGCTAAGCGGCAAGGCCCCCAGCCAAAATCCGGAGCAAGAAGCCTACCGCCTGCTGCTGGTGGCCGAGTGCAATAGCTTTAACCGCGTTATGCCCTACTTGTTTGAGCGCATTGCGGACTACACCGAACTGTTAATACCCGACGACCTGTTGTCGGCCAACTCCATCCTTGCCGCTACCCGCGAGGCCATGACAGCGGATAACTGCCAAGATGTAGAGGTCATAGGCTGGCTGTATCAGTTCTATATTTCAGAAAAGAAGGACGAGGTTTTCGCCGGTCTGAAAAAAAGCCAGAAGGTCACGCCGGAAAACATCCCTGCCGCCACGCAGCTATTCACCCCGCACTGGATAGTGCGCTACTTGGTGGAAAATTCGCTGGGTCGCCTATGGATGCTGAACCATCCAAACTCGCCGCTGGCTGGGCAAATGGCGTATTACATTAAGCCCGAGGCACCGGAAACCGACTTCCTGAAAATAACAAAGCCCGAAGACATCAAAGTCTGCGACCCTGCCTGCGGCTCTGGCCACATGCTGACCTACGCCTTTGATCTACTGTATGCCATCTACGAAGAGGTCGGCACCGACCCCAGCGACATCCCTGAAAAGATTCTGACCTACAACCTGTATGGCATAGAACTGGATGAACGCGCGGGCGACCTGGCCGCCTTTGCCCTGACCATGAAAGCCCGCGCCAAACAACGCCGCTTCTTCGAGAAAGGCATAGAGCCCAATATCTGCGTACTGGAAAAAATCACCTTCGACGATGATGAGTTGACCGAATACATGACCATGGTTGGTCACGACTTGTTTACCCTGGACCTGCGCGAAACGCTGACTCAGTTTGAAGAAGCCGATAACTTCGGGTCACTGATACGCCCTAAGCTAAGCAATGTCCAGGACGTACTGCGGGAGTTGGAAGCCAAGGACATGGCTGGAAATCTGTTCCTGACAGGCACCCATGACAAGGTGCTGAAAGTGCTGCAACAAGCAGACTACCTAAGCGCCAAGTATCACGTGGTGGTTGCTAACCCACCGTATATGGGGGGCAAAGGAATGAATGCTAGGTTAGGGGCGTGGCTCAAAGAGAATTACGAGCCAGTAAAGACAGATCTTTTCTCGGCATTCGTCGTTCGCAACACACACTTAGCAGTACCGAAGGGGCAACTGGGTTTCATGACCCCTTTTGTTTGGATGTTTATCTCCTCTTATGAGAAGTTGCGTAGTTTTTTAATCGACCAAAAGACCATCACATCGTTAATACAGCTTGAGTACTCTGGGTTCGATGGAGCGACAGTGCCAATCTGCACGTTTACGGTAGAAAACATGCATAAACCCGACTTCAAGGGCGGCTACGTTCGTTTGTCCGATTTTCGTGGCGCTGACCAACAGGGCCCACGCGTCTTGGAAATTATTCAAGCTGCTAATCGCATTGGTAAATAAGAATGACTGATAACTCCACGTCCGCTCTCCTGCAACAACCCGAAAGTAAAACGCTGGAGTTCAAGCGCGACCTCTCATCACCACAGCCACTGCTAAAAACCTTGGTCGCTTTTGCCAATTCCGCTGGTGGCCGACTGGTTATCGGCGTCACCGATGATCGTACCGCCGTAGGGGTAGCAGATCCGCTCGCTGAAGAAGAACGCATCTGCAATCTGATTGCGGACAGCATTGCCCCAGGTTTAGTGCCCAATGTAGAACTAACCAGCATCAATGATCAAACCCTGCTTATTGTTGAGGTTTTTCCTAGTAACGTCCGACCACATTACCTAAAAAAACAGGGACCTGAGCAAGGTGTTTATATCCGACTGGGTTCCACCAACCGCCAGGCAGACCCTGCTTTAATTGCCGAATTACATCGCGGCACGAAAGGCATCATATTTGATGAAATGCCCATGCCCGGGCTATCCGTGGACGACCTGGACCTGGTTGCCGCTGCAGAACTATTCGGCAGTAAGCAAACCCTGGATGAAAAGACCTTACTAACCCTAAAGTTGCTACGCCCAGAGCAAGGACGCCTAGTTCCCACCCATGGTGCCATACTGCTATTCGGCAAAGACCGTGAAATCCACTTTCCCGATGCCTGGATACAGTGCGGCCGCTTTCGTGGCACCGACAAGGTAGACATCTTCGACCAAATAGAAATTCACGACCACCTGCCACGCGCCGTGGACGCTATCGAGATGTTCCTGAAAAAACATGCCTTCAAAAGCGCTGAGTTTTCCGGCATGCGGCGCAAGGACATTTGGAGCATTCCGCTGACCATGCTGCGGGAAGCCATCGTCAATGCGCTAGTGCATAGCGACTATTCTCACCGCGGCACTCCAATACGCGTCGCTTTCTTCAACGATCGCATCGACATCGAAAGCCCCGGCCTACTATTGCCGGGCATGACCATCGAGGATATGAAAAGCGGGGCTTCCAGAATCCGCAACCCGGTGATTGCCCGCGTCTTTCGTGAGCTAGGCCTGATCGAACAATGGGGCAGCGGGGTCAAGCGTATCTTCGCCGAAGCAACAAAACAAGGGCTACCCGAACCGCTAATCACCGAAATCGTCACGGGTGTACGTTTTACGATTTACCTGCGTGAGCCAGTGGTCGTTGAGGGCCCTGAACCGGCAGGACTAGAACAAAGGGCCCAGTCGAGGGCCCAGTCAGGGGCCCAGTCGGAGCGAATACTAGCCCTGTTAGACCCAGAGCCTCTTTCTGCCAATGAGCTCGTAGCCCTACTCGGACTGAAGTCCAAAACGGGAGCCTTCAAGCGGGCAATTAAAGAGCTGCTGGAGGCTGAGCTGATTGAATATACATTACCCGATGCCGTCCAAAGTCGCTTGCAGAAATACCGAGTGACTGAGAAAGGAATACTAGAGAGCGGAAAAAATGGATAACGAAAACAAACAAGTAGTCGGCACGGAACAGAACATGGAAAAATATTTTTTTCGGGCGTCAGCCGCAGATTTTAAAAAAATCCCCGGAAAACCCATCGGCTATTGGATTGGAGAAAAGACAAGAAACATTTTCTCTAAATCAGACACCTTGGATAAAGTAGCCAAAATAAAACAGGGCTTAGCCACTTGCAACAACGATCTTTTTTTGCGTTTATGGTTTGAAGTTGCGTCTTCACAAATAGGCTATGGAGTGACGTCACATTTAGACGCATTAGAATCTAAGAAAAAATGGTTCCCCTACAATAAAGGTGGCGGCTACCGAAAATGGTATGGAAACAACGACTACTTGGTAAATTGGAAGAATAATGGTGAAGACATCCATGCTTACTCTAATCTGCCTATGGACTACTCAGGCGCACCTGTTCGCGCTAAGCGCTTCTACTTCCTCGAAGGAATCACATATGGATTAATTTCCAGCTACGGATTTAGTGCACGTAGAGTCTTTGGAGGATTTGTATTTGACGTAGGTGGCTCAATGATATTTCCAGAAAAAGATCCTAATAGATTATTAGGTTTCTTATGTTCCACGCTAACCAAAGCACTCATAACAACAATCAATCCAACATTGAACTATCAGGTAGGTGATATTCAAAAACTTCCCATCATGAACGATGCATTCAAAAGCATAAAATTCGACTGGGATATCATTATAAAAATTGGGAAAACTGACTGGGACACCTATGAGATTTCCTGGGGCTTT
Organism: Alcaligenaceae bacterium; assembly: GCA_013416405.1. Classification (GTDB taxonomy): domain Bacteria; phylum Pseudomonadota; class Gammaproteobacteria; order Burkholderiales; family Burkholderiaceae_B; genus Pusillimonas_C. The sequence goes on along the minus strand of JACCET010000014.1, from coordinate 5,907 downwards.
ACCACTCTCCTCCTCCTGCACGCAGCCCACCGCCAACCGACCTTGAAGGGCACGTACCAGAAACTCCGTACCCACTGGCAAGACTTAGTCCAGGAAATGCACTATCTCGAAGAAGAAAACAACCGTATCTTCATCGAAGCTTACGGCCTGCAAGACGAACTAACTCCCGATGTCCCGCTAAAAGAAATTACCCTAACCTGCAACCCGCACTACCGCTACGGCGGTAACAAAACCGAAGCAGAACTGGAAGCCCTGCTGCTGGCCGACACCATTCGCGAGTTCCTGTCTTATGCGGTCGGTTGCATGTTCGGTCGCTACAGCCTGGACAAACCCGGCCTGGTGCTTGCCAACCAAGGTGAAACCCTGGCTGACTACCTGGCGCAAGTCTCTAACCCCATCTTTACGCCTGACCAGGACAATGTCATTCCCATGCTGGACGGTGAATGGTTTGCCGACGACATCACGGAACGCTTCCGCCAGTTCCTACGCGTAACCTTCGGCGAAGAACATTACGAAGAAAACCTGACTTTCATCGAAGACGCCATTGGCAAGGACATACGCAGATTCTTCTTACGCGACTTCTACAACGACCACGTCAAACGCTACAAGAAGCGCCCGATCTACTGGTTGTTCTCCAGCCCCAAGGGCACCTTCAGTGCCTTAATCTACCTGCACCGCTACCGCCCAGACACGGTCAGTATAGTGTTGGGCTACCTACGAGACTTCCGTAATAAACTCGATTCACATCTGAAGCACTTAGAACAGGTCAGCATCAGCACCGACGCAGGGCAAGCTGAAAAAACCCGTGCCCTGAAAGAAATCGATAATCTGAAGAAACAACTGCTTGAGCTGGACGACTACGAACACGACACCTTGTACCCACTGGCGACTCAGCAAATCACCATTGACCTGGATGACGGTGTTAAAGCCAATTATCCGAAATTTGGTTCGGCGCTGAAAAGAATCGTTGGCCTGGATGCCAAGGACGACGACTAAAACAATTATGAGCAATCCAAAAATAACGCAGGCCCTGAACAACCTGTTTGGCAAGCAACGCATTGTTTTCTGGTACGACGTGCATCACGAGTTCCGTACCGATTTCGACGCACTGGAACTGGCTGGCGTTGAAAAAATCGAGCTTGCCAACAACGAATTCACGGTCAAATACCGTGTACTGCGTGAACAGCCGGAACAAAAATTTCTGCTGTATCGCGATGGCGATCAGCCCTCTGACCTGGACAACTGGCTGCTGGATGTACAACTAGCCAGCGGCAGCGACTTTCGTACGGATCAGGTGGCTTTGTGGCTGGCTGAACTGGAACTGGGTCCGGATTTGTACCCCGTGCTACAAGCCCACGATGGCTTTTTCGAAGCTGCCAAGCGCCGTCAGGCGTTGCTAAGCTTGCTAGACAAGAACGAAACGCACGGCATGCTGCGGCTGAAGATGCTGGCCGTATGCGCGGGTGCTGAGCCACGCCTCGATGTAATCCTGGAACAATTGCTAGCCGAAATGGCCGCTGGCCGTGATGAAAAGATCAAACTAATTAGCCGTAGCGGACTGGATGCCTTTCTGTGGGAGCAAACTGGCCGTATTTATGGCTACCAGTCCAGCTCGCCCAGCGTCCGCGATTTTGTTATTGATCTGTTCAAATCATGCTTCCTGATGGAAACGGATCCAGAACAAAAACCAGGCTTGTCATCTGAAGCCCTGGTCTTCCTAAAGCGCTGGAAAGACAGCCGTTCGCACCAGGCGTCATTTGAAGCGCTATCGGAGCAGTGCGCCGACGTGCTGCAAATGGAAGATCGTCTCCATAAGCATGACTTTCGTCAGTTGCTGGAGCTGGACTACTTCGAGCTCATCGACAGGAAGATTCTTAATGACTTGGTACACACGGTGGCGGGTCGCACTGTCTCGGCTGCCGATATTATCCAGTGGGTCAGACAGCGAAGACTAAGCCACTGGTTTAATCGCTACCAGCACGAGTACGGCGCCGTCGAGGTAGCCGCCGAATTCATCCAGACGCTGGAGGCGACGCAGCTAGATATGAGCTCCCTAGCCGATGGCGTGGAAAAGTATGCCTCGCACTGGTATGTGCTGGATCAGTTGTACCGCAAGTTCATTTACCATCTGCGCGAGTCGGGTCAAGCATCCCTGCTGGGCGAACTAAACACGCTGATTGAAAATCTGTACACGAATAATTATCTGGTCAAGCTAAACGACCGTTGGCAGCGTTTTGTGGATAATGCCAAGCAATGGAGTGCGCTGACGATTCCATTGCAACGTGATTTTTTCAGTCAATTTGTGCAGCCATTTTTAGATCGCAAGACCAAGGTATGTGTGCTTATCTCGGATGCCTTTCGCTATGAAATCGGTGAAGAGCTGCAAAGCCTGATCCGGCAGGAAGACAAGTTCGACGCTGAACTGAAACCAGCCCTGTCCATGCTGCCCAGCTACACGCAGCTAGGCATGGCTGCCCTGCTGCCCAACCAATCTTTGGAGCTCACTGATAACGACCCGGGTGCCGCCCTGGTCAACGGTCAAAGCGCTCAAGGTACAGGAAATCGCGGCAAAATCCTGGCATCTGCCGTACCTGCCTCAGCGGTTGTTCAGGCCAAAGACCTGATGGGCATGAATCGCGACGACTCACGCACCCTGATTCGGGACAATGACGTCGTGTATGTGTATCACAACCTAATTGATGAGACCGGCGACACGCGTGACACGGAAGAACGGGTCTTTGCCGCCGCCGAGGAAGCGCTGCAGGAACTGATACGGCTGATCAAAAAACTGACCAACGCCAATGCCAGCAATTTACTGGTTACCGCTGACCACGGTTTCATCTACCAGAACCGTACGCTGGAAGAAAGCGAGTTTCTAACCGGCGAGCCGCAAGGTGATTCCATTTTGTATCGTGACCGGAGGTTTGTGCTGGGCAAAGGTCTGAGGGATAACGACGGTTTTAAACACTTCACGTCGGCGCAGTTAGGCTTGGAAGGAAGCATCGAGGTTCAGATCCCCAAGTCCATTAAGCGTCTGCGCTTGAAGGGATCTGGCAGCCGTTTCGTGCATGGTGGTGCGACCTTACAGGAAGTCGTGATTCCGGTGATTCACGTGAATAAGAAGCGGCTTAGCGATGTATCCCGGGTTCAGGTCGATTTTATTGGCGGGGGTAACAAAACCATCACCACCGGTCAATTGGCCGTGGCGCTGTACCAGACACAAGCCACAACCGATAAGCTACAACCCCGAAAGTTGCGCATAGGCTTGTTTACCCTGGACGGCGCCCTGATTTCGGATCAGCACGAGCTAAGCTTTGACTATGCTTCCGAAAACACGCGCGAACGCGAACTACACGTACGCTTGATTCTCAGCCGCAAGGCTGAAGAGGCCAATAACCAGCAGGTGCTGCTGAAGCTGGAAGAACAGGTGGACGACACCACCCATTATCGCGAATACAAGTCGCAACGCTATACGATACGCCGGTCATTCACCAGCGAATTCGATTTCTAAGTACAGATATCCAAGGACACCGCATGAGTCAGCTCGATGACAAGATCAATCAACACTTTGCAGGCCTGGTGGTTCGCAAGGATCTGGTCAAGACCGTAAAAGGCAACGCCATTGTGCCGTCTTACGTGCTGGAATACCTGCTGGGCCAATACTGTGCGACCGATGACGAGGCCACTATCCAAAGCGGCATAGATACCGTCAAGGAAATCTTACGTATGCACTATGTGCATCGCAACGAAGCGGGGTTGGTGCGCTCGACCATCCGCGAAAAAGGCCGTCACAAGGTGATTGACCGCATCAGCGTATCTTTGAATGATAAAGCCGACGCCTACGAGGCCGAGTTCGCCAACCTGGGCGTCAAGAAGGTGCTTATCGACTCGGCCACCGTTAAAGCGCACCCCAAGCTGCTGGTGGGTGGCGTCTGGTGCCTGGCTGATATCGAATACGAATTTAACGACGACAAGAATGTGTCGCCATGGATACTGGCCACGCTTAAACCCATACAGCTGTCGCACTTTGATTTTGACAGCTACGTAGAAGCACGCAAACAGTTCACCACGGATGAGTGGATAGATCTGCTGATACAAAGCATAGGGTTCAATCCCCAGTTGTTTGGCAAACGCAACAAACTAAGCCAACTGGTGCGCCTGATCCCTTTTTGCGAACGCAACTACAACCTGATCGAACTTGGCCCCAAGGGTACGGGCAAGTCGCATATTTATTCCGAGTTTTCCCCTCACGGCATGTTAATTTCCGGCGGCGAAGTGACGGTGCCTAAGCTATTCGTCCATAACAGCACCGGCAAGTTAGGTTTAGTGGGTTACTGGGATGTGGTCGCCTTTGATGAGTTCGCTGGCAAGCAAAAGCGTGTGGACAAAGCCCTGGTAGACATCATGAAAAACTACATGGCCAACAAGTCGTTTTCACGTGGCGTGGAAACGCTGGGTGCCGAGGCCTCTATGGTGTTTGTGGGCAATACCGACCATACCGTGCCCTACATGCTCAAGCATACTGACCTGTTTGACCCCTTGCCCGAAAAATTCCATGACTCCGCCTTTCTGGATCGTATTCACAACTACATTCCGGGCTGGGAAGTGGATGTTATCCGTGGGGAAATGTTTTCCGACGGCTACGGCTTTGTGGTTGATTATTTAGCTGAGATCTTGCGTTCGCTGCGTAACCACGACTATTCTGACCGCTACCAACACCTGTTCACCCTGTCATCCGAGATATCCACACGCGACCGCGACGGCATCAATAAAACCTTCTCGGGTCTGATGAAAATCCTGTTCCCTGCCAATGACGCGACCGATGTCGAGGTCGAGGACGTACTGCGCCAGGCGATCGAAGGCCGTAAGCGGGTAAAAGACCAGTTACTGCGGATTGATGCCACCTACCCCGCCGTGCATTTTGCCTACACGACAGCCGACGATACGGTAAAAGAAGTTAAAACCCTTGAGGAACTTGAGTTCCCGCATTACTACCATCGCACAGTCGCAAGCGACACTGATGATTTCGCGGTTATGCCTGTAGCATCGGCCAACGCTGGGGCACCACAGCAGCCCACAGCGGCGCAGAGCAGCAACGATAGCCCTAGGCACCTAGCCGCAGCAACGACAGCCGTAGCGGCCGCTACGGACGCCCAGACCCCACTGAGAGAAGCCCACATCGTCTTTGTTGAAAACCAGCGTGGTGTTAATTTTGACAAGCTGTTTGGCCCCTACCTAAAGGAGGCAAGCCAGATCACCATCACCGATCCATACGTTCGTGTCTTCCATCAACTCAGAAACTTGATGGAACTGATGGAAACGGTGGCCCGAAACAAAGCAAGCGAAGAAGAAGTCAACGTTCACCTGATCACCGTTGAGGATGAGTTCCGGGTGGAACAGCAAACCGACAATTTACAGAAAATCGCAGAGTCGTGCGCAGGTGTTGGCATACAGTTCACCTGGGAATATGACACCAGCGGCACCCGTCACGACCGCGACATCACCACAGATCATGGTTGGAAGATCGTACTTAGCCGTGGGCTGGATGTGTTCCAGAGATTTGAGATGAACGATGCATTCAGTTTCTCGAACCGGATGCAGCAGCTACGACCCTGCAAGGAATTCAATGTGACATTTGTCAGGGTTTAAGGACGAAATGGGAAAGCCAACCGGGACATCTTCATCTTACTTTCAATTTCCATTCGTCAAAGCGACCTTGGAAACTCCCAGGCCATTTGCGACTCCCCCATATTGGAAATTCCTAGAATCCCAGGAATTGAATCGTAAGCGATCCACCAAGCACATCCTTTCCGCCTGCCATTGAATAGGCCAAGCTTCTGCTTATTCAATTTTTTGGGGCAGACGCAGATGTCAAAGGGAATGCAATATTGGTCGGATCACTTGGCG
>JACCET010000013.1 GCA_013416405.1 Alcaligenaceae bacterium | reverse complement strand
TCCTGAGCCTGACCATGTTTGAAACAACGCCCATAAATCAACTACTTGAAAAACACGAACCCGACGATGGGCCAGAATTCGAGCCTACACAGCTCGCTCTACTCTGAAAAACGTTGGGACACTACTGATATTTGATGCATGTTAAATCCGTTGCATAATAACGAACATAACAAATTCGTCTTAAATCAACGGAGGAAACATTGATGTCAAAGTTCATGAAAGGTCTGGCGGCCCTCTCGCTGTTGGGAGCAGCCAGCCTGGCTCACGCGGCCTGGCCCGAGCGGGCTGTTCAATGGGTGATTCCCTACCCCGCTGGCGGAGGTTCTGATGTGATTGGCCGCCTGGTTGCCGCGAGCATGGAAAAGTCGCTGGGGCAAACCATAGTGGTCGAGAACAAGCCGGGCGCAGCTACCATTATCGGTGCCACTTACATTCAGCAAGCTCAGCCCGACGGCTATGTGTTCGGTACCGCTGATTCGGGTACGCTGGCATTTAATCCCTCGTTGTACTCGTCGCTGCAATACGATCCCGACCAGTTCACCTACATAGGCGGGCTGGCGCGCTTTCCCCTGATGCTGGCCGTTAACGAAAGCTCTCCCTTCAAGACCGTGCAGGACGTCATTGACGCGGCTCGTGAAAAACCGGCTACGCTGACATCGGCCTCGGCCGGAGCCGGTTCGCCGCATCACCTGGCGCTGGAAATGTTCAAGCAGCGCGCCGATGTCAAGATTACCCATGTACCCTACAAGGGGGCCGCGCCGGCTCTGCAGGATTTGCTGGGCGGGCAGGTCAGTGTGGGCTTTGTCGACTCCGCCGCGGCGGCTTCAAATATCAAGGCAGGCAAACTAAGGGTGTTGGCGGTTGCCACGCCCGAGCGTCTGGCAACACTGCCCGATGTCCCGACCATGGCGCAGGCAGGCGTGCCGGACTTTACTGCTTACGCCTGGCAGGGCCTGGTTGGTCCGGCGGGTCTGCCTGCCGATGTGCTGAACAAGCTCAGCACTGATTTGCAGGCGGCCTTGAAGGCGCCAGAAGTCGACCAGAAGATACGGGCCATGGGTGTGGAACCCCTGCCCATGACTGCGGCAGATTTCAAGTCGTATGCCCAGGCTCAACGCCAGGAGTGGGCCGAAGTCATCAAGAAGGCAGGTCTTAAACTGGACTGACGGGCGTGTCCGGATATGGCCTGCAGGCCATGTCCGGCACCCTACAGGCCATATTGGCGCAGCCCGGCCAGATCCAGTACCTGGACGGCCCCATATTCCACTTTCAACAGTTGGGCCGCTTCCAGTGTGCGTAGCGCCTGGTTGGTGCGTTGTCTTGAGGTGCGCGCCAGATAGCCTATTTCTTCCTGGGTGATGTCCAGGCGCGTGCTTTTGCCCGGATAAAGCAGGGGGTTGAACAGTTCGGCCAGGCAGCGTGCCACCCGTGCGTCGGGGGCGAGCAGGCGGTCGTACTCGGCCTTGCCTATGAATTGGCCCACGCGCTCGTTAAGCTGATGCAGCAGATAGCGATTGAAAGGGATGCTGCTGTCCAGCAACCAGTTGAAGGTGCTTTCCGGCAAGCGAATAATGCTGGATTCGCGCAAGGCAACGATATCGTATTTACGTGCCTCGCGCTTGAGCAAAGAGCCTTCACCTATCCAGCCTCCCGGGGGTACGCCGGTCAGCGAGGCCATTTTCCCGTCCTGGTTGCCTACCGATACCTTGACCAGTCCGGCAAGCACACCCATCCAGGCGTAGGCTTTTTCGCCTTTGCGCTCTATCATGGCTCCTGCAGGGTAATGCGTAACCAGTACGTCACGCTGCACGCGCGCCTGCTGGTCGGCCTCCAGCAGATCGAACCAGGCGGCAGCATTTTGCAGTGAGTCTTTCAGTAGCATGAGGATTAACCCTAGAAAGTGCGGGAATGTCACGTTGGTGACAGTTGACGCGCTGGCAAGTCTATAACTTAAGCACACTTAAGAAAAACCAGATCATAAAACAGCTGGCAATACAGATCACAAAATCCCTGTTCAAAGGGATTGGCTTTTTGGCTGAAGGAGACAACCGTGGCACAAAACCCGCCTGTGCAAAGCACCACTGCTGTGCCGAACACATTTCCGGCGTTGGTAGAGCACCATGCCCAAGTTCGTGGTTCACGTCCTGCAATACGTGAAAAAGATCTGGGCATATGGCAAACCATGACGTGGTCCGAGCTTGCACGAGAAGTGCGCGCGCTGGCCAACGGCCTGGCATCTCTGGGTATAACGCCGGGCCAGCATGTGGCCATTGTAGGTGAAAACCGTCCTCGTCTGTACCTGTCCATGATGGCTGCGCAGGCCATAGGGGCCATTCCCGTTCCGCTATACCAAGACGCGGTCGCCCAGGAAATGCTTTTTGTTCTGCAAGATGCAGAAATACGGGTGGCGGTGGTCGAAAACCAAGAGCAAGTCGACAAGATGCTCGAGGCCAGCGAACAGTGTCCTGCCCTGTCTTATATCGTTTACGATGATCCGCGTGGCTTGCGCAATTATCAGGAAGATCGCCTGCTAAGCTACGAACGCTTGCTTGATATGGGCAGTGAGTATGCCGCCGCCCACCCCGATCACGTGTCCCAGGCCATAGCCGCCATTCAGCCCGACGATGCCGCAGCCATGTTTTATACCTCTGGCACTACCGGCAAGCCCAAGGGCGTAATGTTGTCCCATCATGCGCTTATCGACCGTGCGCTGGCGATACAGGAACTTGAAAACCTGACTGACCAGGAAGATGTGCTGGCTTATTTGCCGCCTGCCTGGATAGGGCAGAACATGTTCTCGTATACACAATTCCTGGTAACCGGCTTTACGGTGAACCACCCCGAGTCGCCCGAAACGGTGTCCATCGATATGCACGATATCGGCCCAACATACTACTTTGCGCCGCCCCGGGTACTTGAAGGCCTGCTGACTCACGTCATGATACGCATGGAAGACGCCAGCGCCATCAAGCGCAAGCTGTTCCATGCCTTCATGAAGCTGGCGCGCCGGGTGGGTGTAAACATCCTCGATAACGATCCTGGCGTCAGCGCCTTCGACCGGCTTAAATACGCCATTGGCAATATGCTGGTGTATGGTCCCTTGCGCAATGCCCTGGGCATGAGCCGCGTTCGTGTTGCTTATACGGCCGGCGAAGCCATAGGCCCCGATCTGTTCGTGTTCTATCGGTCCATAGGCATCAATCTGAAGCAGCTGTATGGCTCCACCGAGACCTCGGTGTTTGTGTGTGTGCAGGCCGATGGCCAGGTGCGTTCTGATACGGTCGGGCCGCCGGTAAAAGGCGTAGAGATTCGCGTGGCGTCTGATGGTGAAATCCAGATCAAGAGCCCTGGCATGTTCAAGGGCTATTATCGCAACCCGCAGGCTACGGCCGAATCCTACACGGCAGATGGCTGGTATCACACCGGCGACGCAGGCTATCTCGACGACGATGGGCAGCTCAAGATTATCGACCGAGCCAAAGACGTGGGCAAGCTGTCCGATGGCAGTTTGTTTGCGCCCAAATACATAGAAAACAAACTCAAGTTTTTCCAGCACATCAAGGAAGCGGTGGCCTTTGGCGCGAACATGTCCGAAGTATGCGCTTTCATCAATATTGATCTTGAAGCCGTTGGGAACTGGGCGGAAAGGAAAGGCTTGCCGTATGCCGGCTATACCGATCTGGCCGCCAAGCCCGAGGTTTATGCGCTTATTCTCGACTGCGTGAATCAGGTTAATGCCGAGCTGGCTACCGATCCCAAGCTCGCAGCATCGCAAATTTCGCGCTTCCTGATTTTGCACAAAGAGCTTGATCCCGACGATGACGAGCTGACACGTACCCGCAAGGTGCGACGCGCCTTTATTGCACAAAAGTATGGTGTGCTGGTCGACGCCCTGTTTCAGGGAAAAGCCAACCAGTTCATCGAAACCGAAGTCAAATTCGAAGACGGACGCAGCGGCAAGATTTCAGCAGATCTGAAAATCGTCGCGGCCACCGTCTATCCCGGCAATACCCAAAAGGCTGCTTAGGCCAGTAATCAGGCAACCCACTATGAGTCCGCTATGAGTCAAGCCGATCGCAATCAGCGCATCGGGGAAGTCATCCTCGACATGAACAATATTTCACTCGCCTTCGGCGGCGTGAAAGCCTTAACCGATATCTCCTTCGATGTAAAAGAGCACGAGATCCGGTCCATCATCGGCCCTAATGGCGCCGGTAAGAGCTCCATGCTCAATGTGATCAATGGTGTGTATACGCCCCAGCAAGGCGAGATCACACTGTCTGGCGTAAAGTTCACAAAAATGAACTCCCGGCGTGCCGCCGAGATGGGCATTGCACGCACCTTCCAGAACCTGGCCTTGTTCAAAGGCATGAGCGTGCTGGATAACATCATGACAGGCCGTAACCTGCGCATGAAAAGCGGCGTGCTGGCCCAGGCATTTCGCCTGGGTTCAGCCGAACGCGAAGAAATTGCCAACCGGGAATTCGTTGAAAACATCATAGATTTTCTTGAAATTCAGGCGTTTCGCAAAACCCCGGTAGGACGCCTGCCCTATGGGCTGCAGAAACGCGTCGACCTGGGCCGGGCGCTGGCCATGGAGCCGCGCATGTTGCTGCTCGATGAACCCATGGCTGGCATGAACATCGAAGAAAAACAAGACATGAGCCGTTTCATCCTCGATGTGAACGATGAGTACGGCACCACCATTGTGCTGATCGAGCACGATATGGGGGTTGTCATGGATATCTCCGACCGGGTGGTGGTGCTCGATTACGGCAAGAAAATCGGCGATGGCTTGCCTGATGACGTACGTCAGAACCCTGACGTGATCCAGGCTTATCTTGGCGCAAGCCACTAATCCAGGAGACATCAGACATGGCATTTTTTCTGGAAACCTTGTTTGGCGGCCTGATGACAGGCATGCTTTATTCCCTGGTGGCACTGGGCTTTGTATTGATTTTCAAGGCGTCGGGGGTTTTTAATTTTGCGCAGGGCGCCATGGTGCTTATCGCTGCGCTGGCCATGGCACGTCTGTCGGAATGGATACCCAGGTGGCTGGGCATAGAAAGCTTGTTCCTGGCCAATGTGCTGGCTTTTATTTTTGCCGCCGTGTTCATGTGGCTGATTGCCGTGGCCATCGAACGTTGGGTCTTGCGCTATCTGGTCAATCAGGAAGGCACGACCTTGCTGATGGCGACCATAGGGATCAGCTACTTCCTTGATGGCATGGGCCAGATCATTTTTGGCAGCAGCGTCTATACCATCGATGTCGGCATGCCCAAGGATCCCGTTTTCATCCTTGGAAGCGTGTTCGAAGGCGGCCTGCTCATCAGCCTTGAAGACCTGACTGCCGCCGGTATTTCGGCGCTGTTGGTGGCCGCACTGGCATTTTTCTTCCAATACACATCGGTAGGGCGTGCTTTGCGAGCGGTGGCCGATGATCACCAGGCCGCGCAATCCATAGGCATTCCGCTCAATCGCATATGGGTCGTCGTCTGGACGGTAGCAGGGCTGGTTGCCCTGGTCGCCGGAATTATCTGGGGGTCCAAGTTCGGGGTTCAGTTCACCTTGTCCACAGCCGCCTTGCGTGCACTACCCGTGGTCATCCTGGGCGGGCTCACGTCGGTTCCCGGCGCCATCATCGGCGGGCTAATCATCGGTGTTGGTGAAAAACTTTCCGAGATTTATCTGGGGCCTTTTGTGGGCGGCGGTATTGAAATCTGGTTTGCCTACATGCTCGCTCTGGTGTTTTTGCTCTTCCGCCCGCAAGGTTTGTTTGGCGAAAAAATTATTGACCGCGTTTAAGCGACTTGGGTATCGACTATGTTTTATCGTGAAAACGGCCAGTTCAAAAGCACCTACCGGGCAGATCAGCAGATTTTCCCCATACGGCAAGACCGAACCTTCATGGTGGGGCTGCTGATTGCTGCCTTCGTGGTGGTGCCGCTGCTGGCGTCAAACTACTTTCTGCAGGCAATATTCATACCTTTCCTGATTCTGTCGCTCGCAGCGATAGGCCTGAATATTCTGGTGGGTTACTGCGGCCAGATTTCTATCGGTTCAGGGGCCTTCATGGCAGTTGGTGCCTATGCGGCCTGGAACTTCGGCGTGCGTATGCCGGCTACACCGCTGGTGATCCAGATCTTGCTGGGCGGAGTGTTCGCCACGCTGGTTGGTGTGGTGTTCGGTGTACCCAGCCTGCGCATCCGGGGCTTATACCTGGCGGTTACCACGCTGGCTGCACAGTTCTTTGTTGACTGGGCTTTCCTGCGTATTCCTTTCTTCACCAATTACTCATCGTCGGGCAACGTATCCGTGCCGGCACTATCGGCCTTCGGCCTGCCCGTGCAAACGCCTGTGCAGCGCTATTTGTTCGTGCTGATCTTCGTCGTGGTGTTTGCCGTGCTGGCCAAGAATCTGGTTCGTGGCGCTATAGGCAGGCAATGGATGGCCATACGCGACATGGACGTGGCGGCTTCGGTGATTGGTATTCGTCCGGTCTACGCCAAGCTTACGGCTTTTGCTGTCAGCTCTTTCATTATCGGCGTGGCGGGCGCCCTGTGGGCCTACATTCACCTGGGTTCCTGGGAGCCGTTGGCATTCGACCTGAACCGTTCACTGCAATTGCTATTTATTGTCATTATTGGTGGCCTGGGCTCGATTGTGGGAAGCTTCTTTGGCGCGGCATTCATCGTGCTGCTGCCGATATTGCTGACTAACGTTCCGCATCTGTTCGGCTTATCCCTATCGGTTGATATTGCCTCGCACCTCGAGCACATGGTGTTTGGCGCTCTTATCGTTTTTTTCCTGATTGTCGAGCCTCACGGGCTTGCACGACTATGGAGCATAGGCAAAGAGAAACTACGTATTTGGCCCTTCCCGCATTGATGGGGCAGGCCCTTTTTTGTGGCAACACATCAGTAACCCGGCTGGCCGGTTCAGGCTATGTCGAAACGCAAACGGTGCATATAGACACCATCTGGAGGACTTGGAGATGAAACGTTCATTTAAATTCGCTGCAGCCATGATTGCTGTGGCAGGCACTCTGGCTACGGCATCTTTGCCTGCGGCGGCCGCTGACGAGCAGTTCATACCGCTGCTGGCCTATCGCACTGGCTCTTTTGCTCCGCTGGGTATTCCATGGGCCGATGGCAAGATGGACTACCTGAAGCTCGTCAACGAACGTGATGGCGGTATCAACGGTGTCAAGATCGTTTATGAAGAGTGCGAGACTGCTTACGCAACCGACCGCGGCGTTGAGTGCTACGAGCGTCTGAAGAACAGCCATGGTGGCGCATCCGGATTCGATACTCAGTCTACGGGTATTACTTTTGCCCTGACCGACAAGGCCATTGTTGACGGCTTCTCGATCGAAACAGTGGGTTATGGCCTGTCGCAATCGGCAGACGGCTCGGTGTTCAAGTGGAACTTTCCGCTGTTGGGCACTTACTGGACGGCCGCCGATGTCATGATTCAGGACATTGCCAAGAAGGTGGGTGGCGAAGACAAGCTCAAGGGCAAGAAGATCGCCTTGGTCTATCACGACTCGCCTTATGGCAAAGAACCTATCGCTCTGCTGCAAGAACGCGCCAAGGCCAATGGTTTTGAGCTCTTGCTCTATCCCGTCACGGCTCCAGGCGTCCAGCAAAAGTCGACCTGGCTGCAAGTGCGTCAAAGCCGTCCCGACTACCTGTTGCTCTGGAGCGCCGGCATCATGACGCCTACGGCCATTCGCGAGGCCCAGGCAGTGGGCTATCCGCGCGACAAGATGTATGGCATTTGGTGGGCCAGCTCCGAGAATGACGTCCAGGATCTGGGTGCCGTTGCCAAGGGCTATAACGGCATCACCATCCATAACAGCGCCGACCATGGGAAGGTTCACGAAGACCTGAAGAAGCACGTCTACGACAAGGGCCAGGGCTCTGACACCGATGGCAAGTATGTGGGTACCATCGCCCACACGCGCGGCATGATGATTTCCATGCTTCAGGTCGAAGCCATACGCACCGCCCAGGAAAAATACGGCAAGGGCAAGCACATGACACCCGAGCAAGTCCGCTGGGGTTTTGAAAACCTGAACATCACGCAGGAACGCCTGGAAGAACTCGGCTTTGCCAAGCTGATGAAGCCGGTCAAGACTTCGTGCAGCAATCACATGGGTGATGACTGGGCGCGAATTATTCAGTGGAATGGCTCCAAGTTCGATATCGTTTCCGACTGGTATCAGTCCGACAAAAAGTATATCGATCCGCTGGTCAAGGAGCTTGCCGCCAAGTACGCCACAGAGAAGAAACTCGAAGTCCGCAAGTGCGAGGGCTAATGTAGTGCCAGGCTATCGGTGGCCGTCGCAAGGCGGCCACCGGGCCAGGCGATTACCGGAAACATATGTATGAATGCGACTGTTCAGGCCGAAACCCCAAATATTCTCCTTAATGTCAATGGCATCGAGGTCATCTACAACCACGTGATTCTGGTGCTCAAGGGTGTTTCCCTGTGCGTGCCGGAAGGAAAAATCGTGGCTTTGCTGGGGGCGAATGGCGCGGGCAAGACCACGACTTTGCGTGCCATATCCAATCTGCTCAAGGCTGAGCGCGGCGATGTGACCAAGGGCAGCATCGACTATCGCGGCGAACGCATAGAACGCCTTACACCGGCAGACCTGGTCAAGCGCGGTGTCGTGCAGGTTATGGAAGGGCGTCATTGTTTTGCTCACCTCACCATTGAAGACAATCTGTTGACCGGCGCCTACACGCGGCAGGTCAGCCGGGGCGAGATCAATGCGTCGCTGGACAAGGTCTACCAATACTTTCCGCGGCTCAAACAGCGCCGTGGCAGTCAGGCAGGTTACACCTCGGGTGGCGAGCAGCAGATGACGGCGATAGGGCGTGCCCTGATGGCCAGTCCAACCATGATTCTGCTTGACGAGCCCTCTATGGGGCTGGCGCCGCAAATTGTGGAAGAGATTTTTGAAATCGTCCAGGATCTGAATCAGCGTGAAGGCGTCAGTTTTCTGCTGGCCGAGCAGAACACGAATATAGCCTTGCGTTATGCCGACTATGGCTACATTTTGGAAAACGGCCGGGTGATGATGGACGGAGAGGCACGTGAACTGGCCGAGAACGAAGACGTCAAGGAATTCTATCTGGGCGTATCCAGCGGTGAGCGTAAGAACTTTCGAGACACCAAATTCTATCGGCGACGCAAGCGCTGGCTGGCTTGAGCCAGGCAAGGGCCTATGCGTTTTTTTGACCAGGCGGATAGTCCTGGCAGGATGAATCATGAGCAAATATTACGAGGATCGCGAGGCGGAAGACGCCGCAGCTCGCGAGCATAGCTTGCTGGCACGCCTGCCGGATGCCCTGAAACGCGCCCGTGAGCGCGCTCCGGCCATTGCACAGCAATTGCAAGGCGTAGAGCCAGATGCCATACGCAGCCGCGCCGATCTTGCGCAGATACCTGTCATACGGAAAAGTGAGCTGCTGCAAGCCCAATTGGCCATGCGTCAAGGCCAGACAAGCCAGGAGCTTGCTCCTGCAAATAGGGTGTTTGGTGGATTCTCGGCCATAGGCTGGGGAGAGGCTGCACGGGTCTTTGCCTCTCCGGGCCCCATCTACGAGCCAGAAAGCCGGCGCCCGGATTACTGGAGCTTTGCCCGGTCGCTGTATGCGGCCGGCTTTCGGCGTGGCGAACTGGTTTACAACTGCTTTTCTTACCATTTCACGCCAGCCGGCTCCATGATGGAAACGGCAGCGCATGCACTGGGCTGCACGGTGTTTCCAGGCGGTGTGGGGCAAACAGAACAACAGGTGCAGGCCATTGCCGATCTGGCGCCCGCCGGCTATACCGGTACCCCAAGTTTTCTGAAAATCATTCTTGAGAAAGCAGATGAGTTGGGTGTGACCTTGCCTTCGATCAAGCGTGCGCTGTTTTCAGGCGAGGCGTTTCCACCGTCGCTGTGCAAATGGTTTGCCGAGCGTGGCATCGACGGATATCAAGCCTATGGCAGCGCCGATTTGGGCATGATGGCTTACGAGACCTCGGCCAGAGATGGCCTTGTGGTGAATGAAGACATCATTCTTGAGATTGTGCGCCCGGGCACCAGCCAGCCGGCCCAGGAAGGCGATGTCGGCGAGGTGGTTGTCACGACGTTGAACCCTGATTATCCGCTGGTGCGCTTCGGCACCGGTGACTTGTCCATGCTGATGCCCGGCAGTTCGCCTTGCGGTCGCAGCAACATGAGGATCAAAGGCTGGATGGGGCGGGCCGATCAAACAACTAAAGTCAGGGGCATGTTTGTGCATCCCGGGCAGGTGGCCAGCGTGCTTAAACGCCATCCCGAGATTGGCAGGGCAAGATTGGTGATCAGCGGCAAGGTGGGCAATGACCTGATGACACTGCAGGCCGAGCTGGCGCAGCACGATCCGGATATGCTGGCGCGGGTTGCCGCCTCTGTGCGCGAACTGACCAAGCTGCGCGCCGATATTGAGCCGGTTGCGCCCGATAGCCTGCCTAATGACGGCAAGGTCATCGACGATATACGCAATTATGAATGAGCTTATGTATTTTTCCCCGGCCTGATTGCAGTAAGATGCGATCAAAAGCTTGTTGTTTTCAAATAGGGGATGTTCCATGCGCAAGTTCAAATATGTTGTTGGTGTTGCAGTCCTGGCGACCGGGTTCTCGGGCGCTCATGCCGATACGCTTGATGTCGTCAAGAAGCGCGGAGTAGTTCACTGCGGCGTCACAACAGGTTTTGCCGGTTTTTCGGCGCCTGACGCAAAGGGGCAGTGGCAGGGTCTTGATGTGGACCTTTGTCGGGCTGTTGCCGCGGCAACGCTGGGTGACGCCGAGAAGTTCAAGGCTGTGCCATTAAGCTCGCAGCAACGTTTTACGGCGCTGCAATCGGGCGAGATCGATCTGCTGGCACGCAACACTACGGTTACGCAACAGCGCGATACGGCACTGGGTGCCATTTCGGCCGGCATCAATTTCTATGATGGCCAGGGCTTTCTGGTGCCCAAGTCCTTGGGTGTGACCAGCGCCAAGGAACTGGATGGCGCTTCGGTGTGCATGCAAACGGGTACGTCCAACGAAAGCACGATGGCCGACTGGGCGCGCGCGAACAATGTGACCTACAAGCCCGTGGTTATCGAGCAGTTCAACGAAGTGGTCAATGCATTCGCCGCAGGTCGCTGCGACGTGTTTACCACCGACGCATCCGGTCTGGCTTCGATCCGCATTTCAAAATTGTCCAACCCTGATGATTATCAGGTACTGCCCGAGATCGTTTCAAAAGAACCGCTAGGTCCCTTTGTGCGCCAGGGTGACGACCGTTGGCTGAATGTGGTGAAGTGGTCTTTGCAGGCCATGATAGGCGCTGAAGAACTGGGCATCACGTCGGCCAATGTGGACGAGCAGCTGAAAAGCGAGAACCCGAATGTGAAGCGTTTGCTGGGCGTCACGGAAGGGTCGGGCAAGAATCTGGGCGTTGATGAAAAGTGGGCCTACAACATCATCAAGCAAGTTGGTAACTACGGCGAGAGCTTCGAGCGTAATGTGGGCAAGGGCAGTGCCTTGCAGATAGAGCGCGGGCTGAATGCGCAGTGGACGGATGGCGGGTTGATGTATGGGCTGCCGGTACGATAGGGGCTGCTTGCATTATTGGCTCTGTTTAAGCGTTTGATTGCCGGGGCATCTGGTTAAGCTGACGCGCTTTATGTAGATCAACCGGCTTGCTTCATGTAAATCAATCGGCTTGCTTCATGTTCTAAAGAGACGTGGTGCCTGACACTGGATGCCGCGGAAACTCGCACGATCCCGGCTGCGCCGGGATTACCCGCCGGTCTGGGCTCTGCCGGGGCGGCCGCAAAACTCGCAACGTAGGCAGCCCACCGGGCTGCCTACACCCGCGTTGCTCAAACAATTGCGGCCTTGCCTCCCCGTCAGAACCCAGCCCGGCGGCGTGCTCAATCTCCGCTCTATCCAGTGCCAGGCACCACGTCTTTAGAGCAGGGTGATGGAGCAAGCTGGTTTTTTGTTTCGCAGCTTTCTTGGCTGGTGGTTGGTCTGAGGGTCTGAGGCTTTATTGAGGCCCGTCTGGGGCTTGTCGGGTGGGCTGGTCATTTGCTGGCTTATCCGTTTTTTCTCTGGCTGGTGGGCGATATAGGGGAGATTAGATTGGCAGAAATCAGTTTGAAGCAGGCCTTGTTGCAGCGTAGAACCGTTCGGGATTTTTCCGATGCCGCCGTACCCGTTCAAGCGCTGGAAAGGCTGTTGTGGGCGGCGCAGGGTGTGACGGGGCCTGACGGAAATCGTACGGCACCGTCTGCCCACGCCGTACATCCGTTGCGTCTGTATGTTCAGGTTGGGCGGGTTACCGGTCTTGATCAGGGCTTATACGAAGTTGGCGCCGACGATCATGTCCTGCGGCTATTACATGGCCGTGATTTGCGGCCGAGTTTGGCTGGGGCTGCAATCGATGAGCAGCCATGGATCAGACAGGCCGCATGCATTGTCGTCATTTGCGCCGATATGGTTACGCCGGGCAGAGCCTTCGCCGACCAGAGGCCTTTGGGGCGTCGTGGTGCACGTTATGTCTATCTCGAGGCGGGAGCGGCCGCTCAGAATCTGCAGCTGCAGGCAGTGGCCGAGGGGCTCGGATGTGTTGGGGTGGGCGGCTTCAATGATGAGGCGACCGCCGATGTTCTTGAGTTGGGTATTCCTCTGGAGCCCGTCATGCAGCTTTGTATTGGCTATCCTGCGGAAACTGATTAGGCGTCGAATGCAGAGCGAGCCGAGGACGCTTGGCGAGCTGATGTACGGATTGCTGGTTCGGTGATTCAACCGGCTTGCTTCATGTTCTAAAGACGTAGTGCCAAGCACCACGTCTTTAGAGCAGGATGATGGAGCAAGCCGTTTCTTTGCGCGTCACCCTCTTTGGCACGCTTGAATGTAAGCCGTCGGCCGTGACCGTTTTGCTCTGACAATATTCCATGTCTTGGCAGTGCCCAGGCCTCAGGGGGGCTGGACGAGCTTTGAGCGCGCCGTGTTTGCGTTTTCAGGCGGGGAGGCAAGTGCGCGCATGTTTGAGCCGGGCGCTTTGGACAGCAGGGCTGTCCACCGGCGAGTTCGCGCACGCCCCGACTGAAAACGTAAATGCGGGAAATCCCGGCGCAGCCGGGATCGCAGCGATGGCGAGGGAAGCCCCCCTGAGGCCTGGGCGCCGCCTTAAGAACAAGGCATATTGCAGCAATACCTAGGCCGATTTAAGAACCACGCATCGCAGCAATAACAAAGCGTATCGCAGCCTAAGGCAACGCCTACTTCCGCCTCCGGTACACCAGCGAAATCCGCGCAAAAGCGATCTGCAACTCTTTGGTGCCGGCCTGGAACACCACCGGCCGGCCACGTGCAAGGAAGCAGATCATTTTCTTCGACGCCAGCAGCGGAATGAACTTCACGAACTGAATGTCTTCCCAAGCCACCTCACGCCGGCTCAGCCACGATTGCTGTATGCCTGTTTCAGTAATAGACGTAACCGACACATGCATGTAGCGTGCCAGGATGAGCAAACCGATATAACAAACAATAATGCTGCCTGTAACCATGGGGCTGATGTTTTGCCCCAGCGGCCCCGCGGCGATGCGTACGATCTGGAAACCTATGAAGGCCAGCGTAGCCCACGCCATCAGTTTGATCCATGCCGGCCAGGCCGTTCCCTGGAGCGGCAAAGGCCCGATCTCCTGCACAAGCTGGGCATGCTCTTCGGTATTGGGTCTTAAGTGGGATAGCAAGCTTATGCCGCCTTGCGTGCCGCCAGCGCGGTTCCGGCGCGGCTGGATGACTTGCGGTTCAGGTGTTGCGACATCCACAGGCCCGTGTCGGCGACCGCCTCGAGATCTATGCCCGTTTCTATGCCCATGCCCTGCATCATGAACAGCACGTCTTCGGTGGCTACATTGCCCGTGGCGCCTTTGGCGTAGGGACAGCCGCCCAGCCCGGCGACAGAGCTGTGAAAAATGGTAATGCCTGCTTCCATGGCAGCCAGAATATTGGCCAGCGATTGACCGTAAGTATCGTGGAAGTGGCCTGCCACGCGCGCAGGATCAACCACTTCGGTGACGGCACGCATGACTTCACCCACGCGTTTGGCGGTACCCACGCCTATGGTGTCGGCCACGTCGATTTCATCGCAACCCAGGGCCAGCATACGCTTGGCGACATCGACCACCGATGCAATGGGGGTCTCGCCCTGATAAGGACAACCCAATGCGCAACTGATGCTGGCACGCAGGCGCAGGCCGGCTGCCTTGGCTGCCTGCGCAACCGGCTCAAAGCGGGCAATGGATTCAGCAATGGAGCAGTTGATGTTTTTTTGTGAAAAGGCTTCGCTGGCGGCGCCAAAAATGACGACCTCGTCGGCGCCAGCGGCCAGGGCGCCCTCGAATCCACGCATATTGGGCGTGAGTACTGAATAGATGGTGCCTGGCCTGCGGGTGATGCCTGCCATGACTTCAGCGCCGTCGGCCATTTGGGGAACCCACTTGGGGGATACGAACGATGCGGCCTCGACGTTGACAAAACCTGCCGCCGACAAACGGTTGATCAGTTCGATTTTCAGGACGGTATCGACAAATTCTTTTTCGTTTTGCAGTCCATCACGAGGTGAGACCTCGACAATTTTTACTTTACTCGGTAAGGACATGGCTGAGTTCCTTGGTAGGTAGGCTGGCCGCAGCTACAGATTGTGAATGTTAACTCTGTATATTACCGTGAATGGAGGGTGGAACGGCGTAGAAAACGTCCGTCATCTTGCCTGGCCACGGTTTCCGAGAGCTCGAGTGCCAGCAGGCTGCTGTTCAGCGCCGACAGACCCAATTGGGTGCGCCGTTGCAGCGTGTCCAGGTCGACGGGGTCGAAACCCATAGCATCCAGGATGCGCTGCGTCGTGGGCTCGTGCATTGGTTCGAGCCTGGTCTGGTCTGTAGCGGCCTTGGTGGGGGGCGTTGTGCTGCGGGTGGCTGGTGCCAGGGGCTGTGCCGGAAGTAGCTTGGGTTTGCCCAGTTCTTCGTGGATGTCTTCGGCGCATTCCACCAGTTTGGCGCCTTGTCGGATCAGCGCATGGCAGCCGCGCGACAGCGGTGAGTGTATGGAGCCGGGTATGGCGAAGACCTCGCGGCCCATTTCGGATGCCAGGCGTGCAGTAATAAGCGATCCGCTTTGCTTGGCGGCTTCAACCACCAGAATGCCCTGGGCCATGCCGGCCACCAGGCGGTTGCGCTTGGGGAAGTGGTAAGGCAGGGCGCGCCGGCCTATCGGAAACTCGGAGATCAGCAGGCCTTCCCGTGCAATTTGGTGGGCAAGGTCGCGGTTGCGGGCCGGATAGACGATATCTATGCCTGTGCCCATGATGGCCACGGTGCCGCCCCCCTTGCTGCCAGCCTGCAGGGCGCCTTCATGGGCCGCTGCGTCTATGCCCAAGGCCAGGCCGCTCAGTATGCACCAGCCCGATTCGGCCAGATGCCTGGAAAACGCATGAGCGTTGTCCAGGCCTGCGGCGGTGGCGCTGCGGGCGCCCACTATGGAAATGGCTGGGCGGTTCAATAGGTCAAGATTGCCATTGGCGTATAGCAGCAATGGCGGATCGTGAATGTCGAGCAAGGCCCGAGGGTAGCTGGTATCAGCCAGCGTCAGCAGGTGGTGCTGTGGATGATCCAGCCATTCCATGGTTTTTGTGATGGCATTCTGGATTTCATCGCCAGGTGTTTGCTTGAGTTGTTGTACGAGCTGATTGGGCAGCAGCCTGGCCAGGCTACCGGCCGATGCGGCGTAGATATCTTGAGGCAGGCCCAGGGAGGCCAGCAGATTGCGAGCCAGGGCTGGACCCAGCCCTGGTTCAAGCGATAGGCGTATCCATGAGCCGAGCTCTTCTTTTGCTAATGTAAGAGGCATACGCTAGTGTGACATAAGGGCGATGAAATTTGGCGCCGACAGGACTAACTTGCCGCACTGCGGTGCTACATCGTAATCTGGCGCCGGGGCACACGGGCAATGTTTGTTTTATGATAGAGGTTTACCCGTATCAGCGGATCAATTTTATGGCTTTACTTCCCATCCTGCGGTATCCCGACCCTCGCCTGCACAAGGTTGCCCAGCCTGTACAGCAGGTCGACGACCGCATACGCCAATTGGTGAGCGACATGGCCGAAACCATGTACGACGCGCCGGGCGTGGGCCTGGCCGCAACCCAGGTCGATGTACACGAGCGCGTGGTCGTGATCGATGTCTCGGAAGACGGCAACAACTTGATTGTGCTCATCAATCCGGAAATCATCTGGAAAAGCGACGAAATTCAAGTCTATGAAGAAGGTTGCCTGTCGGTTCCTGGCGTATACGACGAGGTCGAGCGCTCGGCAAGCATACGGGTGCGCGCCCTGAACGAAAAGGGTGAAACCTACGAGTTCGATGCGGATGGCTTGCTGGCGGTTTGCGTGCAGCACGAACTTGATCATTTGCTGGGCAAGGTCTTCGTCGAGTACTTGTCTGTCCTGAAGCAAAACCGCATCAAGACCCGCTTGCGCAAACAAGAGCGCGAAGCACTTAAGGACGGGTAGGCCGGCCTGTCACCCATTTCTTATTGTTAATATGGCCGATTCCTGATGTGAATCGGCCTTTCATTTATGCGAATCGTTTTTGCTGGTACGCCAGCTTTTGCCAGCCAGGCGCTGGATGCCATTCTGGCGGCCGGACACACTGTCCCGCTGGTTTTGACCCAACCCGATCGTCCGTCAGGACGGGGCCTTAAGCTTACGCCCAGCGCGGTGAAACAGACGGCGCTGGCGGCGGGTATTCCAGTCTGCCAGCCGCGCAGCCTGCGCCTGGATGGCAAGTATCCTGATGATGCCCTGGCGGCGCAACAAGCCTTGCGTGACGCTGAACCCGACTTGATGGTCGTGGCGGCCTACGGCCTCATTCTGCCCGAATGGGTGCTGACCCTGCCTGTGCACGGTTGCTTCAATATCCACGCCAGCCTGCTGCCGCGCTGGCGCGGTGCTGCGCCCATACAGCGGGCCATCGTGGCGGGTGACGCACAAACAGGCGTAACCATCATGCAAATGGATCAAGGCCTGGACACGGGCGACATGCTGCTGACGCGTACGATACCCATCACCGAGACACAAAGTGCGGCGGGGCTACATGATGAGCTGGCGGCGCTTGGGGCTACAGCTATTATCGAGGCCATCGCCGCCCTGGAGCAGGGGGCTTTAATCGCTCAGCCTCAGCCTGACCAGGGTGTGACGTACGCGGCTAAACTCGAGAAATCGGAATCAGCCCTGGATTTCAGTCGGCCGGCGGTGGAGCTTGCCAGGCGCATACGCGCTTTTAATCCCGTGCCTGGTTCAACTATGACCTTGCCGGGGCTGAAGGATCCCGTCAAAGTTTGGGATGCAGTGGCCTTGCCCGATGCCGCCGATAGCGCAGCGAATGACAAGGGGCATCCCGGGCAGGTGTTGCAGGCTGGGCCCCAGGGTATTGATATAGCGACCGCAGCCGGCGTCCTGCGCTTGCTTGAGCTGCAAAAGGCCGGTGGCAAGCGCCAGCCTGTGGCAGCCTTTGTTCAAGGCTGGCAGGAACGCTGACTTAGATCGTGTCGCCGTACAGGTCGTATTCGTCGGAGTCGCTGATGCGCACGCGAACCATGTCGCCCGGCTTCAGGGTTTTCTCGCTGGTGACAAAAACATTGCCATCAATTTCCGGAGCGTCGGCACTGGATCGACCTATGGCGCCGTCGTCATCGATTTCATCGATCAGCACGTCCATTTCCCGGCCGATCTTGTTGGACAGGCGCTCGGTTGATATGGCTTGCTGGTGAGCCATGAAGCGATCCCAGCGCTCTTGCTTGACCTCGTCGGGCACTTGATCGGGCAGCGCGTTGGCACGTGCGCCTTCCACGGGTGAGTACTGAAAACAGCCTACGCGATCCAGTTGGGCTTCGGTCATCCAATCGAGCAGGTATTGGAAGTCTTCTTCTGTTTCGCCAGGGAAACCCACGATGAAAGTGGATCGTAGCGTAAGGTCTGGACAGGCCTGGCGCCAGTTCTTGATGCGGGCCAGGGTGCGATCTTCGAAGGCCGGGCGCTTCATGGCTTTCAGTATCTTGGGGCTGGCATGCTGGAAGGGAATATCCAGATAGGGCAGGATCTTGCCGTCGGCCATCAATGGAATGACTTCATCGACGTGAGGGTAAGGGTATACGTAGTGCAAGCGAGTCCATACGCCAAAACCCGCCAGCGCCTCGCTGAGCTGCGTCATGTGCGTCTTGATGGGGCGTCCGTTCCAGAAGCCGCTGCGGAACTTGACGTCGACGCCATAAGCGCTGGTGTCTTGTGAAATGACCAGCAGCTCTTTGACGCCGGCCTTGACCAGACGCTCGGCTTCGCCCATTACGTCGCCAATGGGACGGCTGACCAGATTGCCGCGCATCGACGGAATAATACAGAAGCTGCAACGGTGGTTGCAGCCTTCGGAAATCTTAAGATAGGCGTAGTGGCGAGGTGTCAGCTTGATGCCTTGTGGTGGCACCAGGTCTATGTAGGGGTCGTGGTTCAAGTTTGGGGGGGCTGCTTCGTGCACCGCGCGTACGACCTGTTCATATTGCTGCGGGCCCGTCACGGCCAGCACTGCAGGATGTACATCGCGTATCAGTGACTCTTCCACGCCCATGCAACCGGTGACGATCACCTTGCCGTTTTCGGCGATGGCCTCGCCTATGGCATCCAGCGATTCAGCCTTGGCGCTGTCAATGAAGCCGCAGGTATTGACGACCACGACATCGGCATTGTTGTAGTCAGGCGTGATGGCGTAACCTTCGGTGCGCAGTTGCGTAAGGATGCGCTCGGAATCAACCAATGCCTTGGGGCAACCCAGGCTGACAAAGCCGACTTTTGGGGAACTCATGGTTTACCTCGTTGAGCCAGTGGCTCGATAAAAAATCTGGACAAAACTTGCTGGAAACGAGTGACAAGCTTTCCGGGTGCAAACAGGTCTTGTTCGCGAATTGATGATAAAGTCCGGGGAAAACGAACTCACGCAGGTTGTTGCATTCGTGCCCAATACTCCTTCCAAGCCATCCCGTACTCCTACACTTTCCGATACCATTTTGGCCAGCGCCCAAAATGTGCAGGCGGTGCTGGCCGGTCGTTCCTTATCGGACAGCCTGGCCGCCACGCCCGCTTCATTGCGTGCATCAACCCAGTCGGTGGCATTTCATGTCATGCGTCGACTGGGCCTGGCACGCGCGGTAAAGCAAATTCTGGTTCAGCGTACTCCGCCCAATCCGTTGTTCGACGCCTTGCTGCTGGTGTCGCTCACGCTGCTTGATACGGCGCTGGAATATGCCGACGAGGCCAATCCTGACCCCGACAAATGGCGTCAGGCTCCGGTGTATGCCGTGCACACTGTGGTTGATCAGGCTGTAACAGCGGCGGGTAGCCAGCACCGGATGCGCAACTATAAAGCGTTGCTGAATGGCACCTTACGGGGTTTTATACGGGAAAGAAGCGCTATTTTAGCTCAGGCCAGGGAAAATCCGGAAGCGGTGTTCAATCACCCGGCCTGGTGGATAGCGCAAGTGCGCCGCAGCTACCCGCAGCAGTGGCAGGATTTGCTGCATGCCGCCAATGTGCCGGGCCCCATGACGCTACGCGTGAACTTGCGCCAGACCACGGTGGCGCAAGTGCTGGATGCCTTGCAGGCAGCACACATTCCGGCTATTCATGTTCGCGATGAGGCCATAGCGTTGTTGACGCCACGGCCTGTTAACGAGGTACCCGGCTTCGAGCAAGGCTGGTGGTCAGTGCAGGATCTGGCTGCTCAGCAGGCAGGACGTCTGTTACCCATACAGCCGGGCATGCGAGTGCTGGATGCCTGCGCCGCGCCTGGCGGTAAAACAGCCCACTTGCTGGAGCGGGCCGATGTCGAGTTGCTGGCTCTGGATACCGATCAGGTCAGGCTGGAGCGGGTTGCGCAGAATCTGGAACGCCTGCATTTGAACAACAGTTCGGTGTCGCTGTGTTGTGCCGATGCCGCTGACGTGTCGGCCTGGTGGGATGGGCGGCCTTTTGATGCGATCCTGGCTGATGTGCCCTGCACGGCATCCGGCGTAGTGCGCCGTCATCCCGATATCAGGTGGCTAAGGCGCGCGGCCGATATTACGAAAACGGCTGCCTTGCAGCGTAGCATAGTGGATGCGCTATGGACGACCGTCAAGCCCGGGGGGCATCTGCTTTATGCAACCTGCTCTATCTTTCCTCAGGAAGGCGAGCAGCAGGCAGAGCGGTTTTCCAGCCGTCACCCCGATGCGGTCCGTCTGGCTGCGCCGGGGCAGTGGTTGCCGCTGGAAAAAGATCAGACGGTGTCGCATGATGGTTTCTTTTATGCCCTGTTTGCCAAGATGGCGTGAGTCGTCAAAAATGCAGTGTGAATCCGGTTTTATTTATCTGTACGTGTGAGCGTCAATGTTGCGACTACTGCTGGCTATAGTTCTGTGCCTGTTCCTGCCCGCGCAAGCCGAAATTGGTTTGGCCGAGCAGAGCGAGCGCGTGGTCAGTGTCGATCCCGTTGTACGCGACGGCAATCTGTATATCGACGCCGACGTTGATTTCTCGGTCGAGGGCGAATTGCGCAATGCCGCTCAGAAAGGCGTGCCCATTTACTTCACGGCCGATCTTGAAATCCTGTCCAAGCGCTGGTGGTGGTTCGATAAAAAAGTCGTGAATCAGCAACAAACCTGGCGTATTGTGTACAACGCACTTACACGGCAGTGGCGCGTTGGTACGGGCGAACTGTCTTTGCCTGAATCCTCGCTTGATGACGCGTTATCTCTGGTGCGCAATATACGTGGTTGGGGTGTGGCCAAGGTGGAAGACCTTGAGCACGACGAACTATACGAGGGCCGGTTGCGGGTAAGGCTGGATACCTCGCTACTGGCCCGACCCTTTCAGATTGATGCCTACAACAGCAGCGCCTGGTCTTTGGCGACTCCATGGAAAAATTTCAGCTTTTCAATTTCCGTAGACAAGCCCCAGCCATAGTCCGCTGGAGCTTGCGTATCGCGCTGGTCGTTGCGGCCGGTAGCGCGCTGGCGTTGCTGGCGTTGCTGGTATGGTCTACAGGAAACGCATCACGCTATGCACAGCAGTACGATACGCTGCTGATCCTGAACCTTATCTTTGCCGTTGCCCTGATTTCCTGGGTTGTGGTGCTGGCGGCACGCTTGCTGCGGCAAGTTCGCCGGCGGCAGTTTGGTGCACGTCTGACGGCCCGATTTGCCTTGTATTTTGCCTTGATAGGCGTGCTGCCCGGCGTATTGATTTACGTCCTGTCCGTGCAGTTCATGTCCCGCTCCATTGAGTCGTGGTTCAACGTTCGGGTAGATAGCGCGCTGGAGTCCGGTCTGAACCTGGGGCGTGCCGCACTCGACTCTCAACTGGGCGAGCTGAACAGCCGTGCCAAGGAAATGGCCAACAACCTGAGCACTGCCAGCGACGCCGATATGGCGCTCATGATCACGCGCCTGCGTGAGACCAGCGGTGTTTCCGAGGCGCTGGTGTTCACGGGAAACGGGCGTTTGCTTGCGTTCTCATCGTCGGCTTACGGGCAGCTGTTTCCTGACGTGCCGCCAACCAGTGTCATTAATCAGCTACGAATTGCGGGCGGCTACTCTGCCGCTGAAGTGGACGAGGCTGCGGAAGGGCAGGGTGCCGATTCCGATTCCAATATC
The DNA here is from genome assembly GCA_013416405.1 of Alcaligenaceae bacterium. GTDB lineage: Bacteria > Pseudomonadota > Gammaproteobacteria > Burkholderiales > Burkholderiaceae_B > Pusillimonas_C. Next base: position 49,854 of record JACCET010000013.1, on the reverse strand, counting down.
CACCTGCATTTACGGGTGGTCGTGCCGATTACAGCCCGCGAGCGGTTTTCTTCATCGCTGGGCGTTTCGGCCGACATACGTTGGCTGCAAGTGATCGAACCTGTGCCCGAGCAGATAGCCCGCAATGCGAATCAGGTTCAGCAGGGCTTTCGTGACTATCAAGAGCTTGCCCTGTCGCGCCTGGGTTTGCGCAAGCTGTACGGCATTACCCTGACGCTGGCCTTGATTCTGGCTGTGTTTGCCGCTGTCGTGGTAGCTTTGGCGGTATCCCGACGCCTGGTTCGGCCCTTGCTGTCGTTGGCCGCGGGGACACAGGCGGTGGGGGTGGGCGACTACCGCCCGTTGCCCGAGCCACCCGAGCGCGACGAGGTGGGACAGCTGACCCGTTCATTCAATGCCATGACACGGCAACTGGATGAGGCCCGTCATATGGTTGAAAAAAACCGACAGCAGCTCGAACGATCCAATGTCTACCTGGAATCGGTACTCAGCAACCTGTCCTCTGGCGTGCTGGTGTTCGACGAAATGTTCCGCGTCACCATGTTCAATCAGGGGGCCCAAAGCATTTTGCGTGTTGATCTGCGCTCGGTCAAAGGGCGCCCTCTGGAAACGGCTGACGGTGCTTTCGCCTTGTCGCAGTTGATACGGCAAGCGTTTGTCGCGCACTCGGCGGTGGGCTCCGAACGCTTGTATTGGCAACAGCAGTTCGAACTAGAACTCGAGGCCGCCAGCGATAACGAAAAGAAACGGCATGTGGTCACGCTGCTGGCACGAGGCACGCATTTGAATGTGGATGGGCGCGGTAATGGTTATCTAGTGGTGTTCGATGACATCAGCGAGGTGATCTCGGCCAACCGCACGGTGGCCTGGGGTGAAGTGGCTCGGCGCCTTGCGCACGAAATCAAGAACCCGCTTACACCCATACAGCTTTCGGCGGAAAGGCTGGCCATGAAGCTGGGAGGGCGCCTGAATGAAGAAGACGCTGCCATGCTGACGCGTTCCACCAACACCATTGTGAGTCAGGTGGGCTCATTAAAGAAAATGGTGGATGATTTTCGCGAGTACGCGCGAACGCCGCCGGCGCAGATGCAGCCCATAGATATCAATGAGTTGATAGGCGATGTCTTGACACTATACGGCTGGGATCCCGTAGAATGCGCGGTTCGTGGTGACGGCTTGAATGTGGGGCTGGATGTCGAGTTCGACCCGCAACTGCCGTCTATTGAAGGCGATGTCACACAACTGCGTCAGGTTATTCATAACCTGTTGGCGAATGCGCGCGATGCCGCATGTCAGAACCAGCCGCTTGCGGATGCCAGGATTTATGTGCAGACTAAACGGACTCAGTCACGTGGTGACGATGGTGCCGAGCATTTGGCGGTCAGGCTCACGGTATCCGACAACGGGCCAGGCTTTGCGCCCCAGGTGTTAAGCAGGGTGTTTGAACCCTATGTCACAACCAAGGCCAGCGGAACAGGGCTGGGTCTTGCTATAGTGAATAAAATTATCGAGGAACACGGTGGTCGCATTGATATTTCCAACCGCCGTGAAGGGGGAGCTCGCATTTCCATCCTCTTGATGCGCCTTGCCGATACACAGCTTGCGCTGGACGTAGCTAAGCAAGGGAACGATAATGCGGAAAAAAGGTAGGTGACGCTTTATGGCCAGAATTCTGGTTGTTGATGATGAAATTGGCATTCGTGAGCTCTTGTCTGAAATTCTTTACGACGAAGGGCATAGCGTAGAGCTTGCAGAAAATGCTGCTCAGGCAAGGGCCTCGCGATTACGTGCGCGGCCTGATTTGGTGCTGCTTGATATCTGGATGCCCGACACCGACGGTGTCAGTCTGCTTAAAGAGTGGGGCTCGCAAGGCTTGCTCGATATGCCTGTCATCATGATGAGCGGGCATGCCACGGTAGACACTGCAGTCGAGGCCACGCGCATAGGCGCGGTAGATTTCCTTGAAAAGCCCATTACGCTGCAAAAGCTGCTCAAAACCATAGCTGCCGGGCTTGCCCGGCCTGTGGTCACCACAGCCTTGGCAACGGCGGCGCGCCAAATGGAGCCGCGTTCAGACCACACGCAGCCCCTAACTACCAGCCCCATGTCTGGTGCTCAGGAGCCTGTGGCCGACGCCAATAACTCTTTATTGGGCAGTATTACCCTGGATCAACCCTTGCGCGATGCCCGCGACGAGTTCGAGCGCATTTATTTTGAGTACCATCTGGGCCGCGAGAGCCACAGCATGACGCGGGTATCCGAAAAAACCGGCCTCGAGCGTACTCATTTGTATCGCAAGCTCAAGCAGTTGGGCATAGATTCTTCACGCAAGAAAAATACCAGCACGTAATCGACGGGCCCGTTCAGGGCTTGTCGATCTTGCGGGGTCTGACGGTGGGGCGGGTATTATGCGGATCTTTCGAGCGCCCGATGGAGCCCGCTGAAATCCGTGTTTCACCGGTAATGGTTCTGTGGGCAGCCGAACGCCATGCATGGCCATAAGCCACTTCCAGGGTCAGGTGTATCGTGCCGTCGTCGCTGCGCTGCGACTCCAGCGCGTCCAGCAGTCTTTGATGCCACCCACGTCCGCTTAAGCCAGGCTTGCGATCCACGCTGGGGTTGCCGCCCAATATACGCATGTCCGCCAGCAGCTTCTGGGGGTTACGGTAGGTCAGGGTCAAAATTTCCTGATCCATGACGGGGTCGGCAAAGCCGCGCTCAACAAGCAGATCGCCAAAGTCGTGCATGTCAACGAACTCGGGGGTGGCCGTCTTCAGGCCTGCGCTATTAATGGCGCTGCGCAACTCGGCCATCGAGCCTGGCCCCAGGCAGGAGAACATCGCCAGGGCGCCGGGTTTCAGAATACGGCGCCATTCACTCAAGACATCGTGAGGTTCGGCGTGCCAGTGCAGCGCCATGTTGGACCAGACCAAATCTTGAGATTCGGGTGCAATACCTGAGCTTGCCATATCGGCTTGAATAAACCGCAAGGGAGGTGTGGGCTTGTTTCGCAGCTTTTGCCAAAACCCCGGTTTGGCGGTGTAGCGTTCGCGGGCTACGTCGAGCAGTTCGGCGCAGCTGTCCAGACCGGTGTAGTCCAGGCTGGGATAGCGTGCCCGCAGGGGCTCGAGCGCATGTCCGGCGCCACAGCCGGCATCAAGTACGGCTTGTGGGGCAATGCGTATATAACTCAATCTTTGCAGCATGCGCTGCGCGACTTCACCATACAGGAATTGTGCGTTATCCAGGGGGCTGCGGCGGGCGAACTGCCGGCAAACATGGGCCGGGTTGATGCGCAAAGATGGAGGCTGTGACATTAAGGTGCAGGTACGTCTGGTTTCAGGAAAAGAAAGATGCTTAGATGTTGGCAGTTTTCTGCCTTTCAGGATTCCTATTATGGCCTATCTGCATGCCGTGCGCGAATTTGCCGCCAGTCTGCTGGCGCGTGTGCCGACTGTGTGCGGCTTGTGCCAGGACACGGCCTGTGGCGGAAAGCTTTGTCCCTATTGCTACCGGGCGGTCATGCACTCCATGACCAGTGGCGCACCTCGTTGCGCGGTGTGCCGGCTGGAACTTGACCCCTATGGTGGTTGTGCCGATTGTCTGCAGCGCACCCCGGCCTTTGATCGCGTGATTGCCGCCTTTGATTACGCGGCGCCGGGTGATCTGCTTATTCATCGCCTGAAAATGCAGCTGCAATTTACCAGTGCAGGCATGCTGGCCGGTCTCTTGGCTGATGCGCTGCGGTCATCACAGCCGGTTGTGCCGGAACAAATGGTGCTGGTTCCCGTACCGGCCAGCCGGGCCGCCCTGCGGCGGCGTGGCTTCAATCCTGCCGCCGAAGTTGCCTACCGCCTGGCAAGACAGCTGAAAAGGCCGTGCCGGCCCGGTCTGGTGCTTAGAACGCGTGAAGGTGTCAAGCAGGCTCAGTTAGGCCGCTCGGCCCGCATGCATAGTGTCCGATCCCTGTACGCTTGCCCCGAGCGTCTGGATGGCGTGCATATTGCGGTTGTCGACGACGTGCTGACTACCGGCAGCACCCTGCACGGCATGGCTCAGGCATGCAAGGCTGCGGGTGCTGCCACGGTGTGGGGTCTGGTGTTGGCGCGCACGCCTTACCCTGTTGGTGGACCAGAGGCACTACGCGCCGCAGGTCAACGCGGTCAGCTCCATAGTCTGTAAAATCACGGCAGCTCCGGCATGTTGCCGGCTGCTTTATTCTTATTGCATTCATGGTACACATCGTTCTGGTCTCGCCCGAAATTCCGCCCAATACCGGCAATGTCATCCGCCTGGCTGCCAATACGGGGGCAAGCCTGCATCTGGTACGGCCCCTGGGTTTCGAGCTGGACGACAAGCGACTGAAGCGTGCCGGGCTGGATTACCACGAGTGGGCAGCCATGCAGGTGCATGACGACCTGAGTGCTGCGTTTAGTGCCATCGGCGGCGATCCAGGCCGGCGCTATGCCCTGACGACCAAGGGCAGTCGCCTGATTGGGGAGTTTTCGTTTGCTCCCGATGATGTATTTGTTTTTGGCCGGGAAACGGCGGGGCTGTCACCAGAGCAGTTGGCTTGCTTTCCCGAGGCGCAGCGTTTGCGTTTGCCCATGTTGCCACAGCAGCGCAGCCTGAATCTGTCCAATGCGGTGGCGGTGACTGTGTTCGAGGCCTGGCGCCAGGCCGGCTACGCCGGTGGTGTGTAGCAAGCATGGCCGCCTGTCAGTAAATACGCGGTTCGCCCTCGGGACGCGTCTTGAAACGCCTATGCACCCAATAATACTGAGGCGGATCGATCCGTATCCATTCCTCGATCAGTTTGTTCAGGCGCGCGGTTGCGTCCTCGGCGGACTGCTCGCCCGGGAAATCGGCCAGGGGCGGTAGAACGTCTATGGCATATCGCCCGGTTGTGGCGTCCAGCCGGCTCACAATCGGAACGACGGCGGCATTCCATGTCTTTGCAATCTGCGCCGTTGCCAGCAGCGTGGCTGCCTGCACCCCAAAAAAGGGCACGAATACCGAGCCTGTTTCCCGAAAATCCATATCTGGCAGGTAGTACACAGGTACGCCATTGCGTAGATGTCGTATAAGGCCCCGGATGCCGGCGTGGCGGCTGACCAGATGCACGGTATTGAAACGGCCTCGTCCTTCACGCACCAACGCATCGACCTCTGTATCGCTCTGCGGTGTGTACATGGTTGCCGACTCATTCAAGAAAAGTGTAAGTCGTGTTGCAACAGCGTCCAGCCCGATAAAGTGGGGTGCAAGCAGAATAATCTTTCTGCGGGCCTTCAGCAGCGCGTCCAGGTGTTCCAGTCCGGTAATCGGTGTGGCATCGATAATGGCATCTTTGGATCCGAACCAGCACAGCCCCCTGTCGACGACCGACAGAGCCAGCAAATAAAAATGCTCATGCAACCAGGCCTCGCGTTCTTGCTTTGAGTGTTCCGGAAAGCATAGGGCAAGATTGGTGCGCACGATATGCGTTCTTGAGCGAAGCAAATGGCGCGCCAGCCAGCCCAGCACGCGCGCCCAGCGTCGGCGTGTAGCAGGCGAACTACGGCCGAAATACGAAAATAAACAGCGAAGTAAAGGCAGCTTGTTCAAGGTCATTGCAAAGGATCAGCAGGACGTGGTGGTGCGTCTTTAGGGATTTTGTAGCGGTTGTAGCTCCATAGATACTGTTGCGGAAAACGCCGTATCAACTGCTCCATGGCGCCATTGATGGCTGTGGCCAGATCCTGTGGATCTGCGGGCAAGGGTTCGGGCAGCCGCACATAATGTATGCGCCAGCCCTTGCCGCCGGGCAGGCGCTCGCCGGCTGTAAGGATCACCGCGACGCCTGTCTGGCGCGCCAACCGGCCCGCCAGTGTCATGGTCAGGGCCTGTTTGCCGAAAAAGGGCGACCATACCCCTTCGCCGCTGCCCGGAACCTGATCGGGCAGCATGCCGACGGCCTCGTTACGCTTGAGTGCGCGCACGAACTCGCGCACGCCTTGCATGGTGGCCGGCACGGCCTTCAGGCCAGACGTATTGCGTGCCTGTTCCATCACGGGTTCAAGAAAAGCCTGGCGTGGGGGGCGGTACATGACCGTAATTGGTCCATGTTGCAGCAGGTAGCGTGCGGTAATTTCGAAGCAACCCAGATGCGGCGTTAAATACAAAATACCCCGGCCTTCGGCCAGCGCGGCGCGCACGACTTCGTTGTCATTGCTATGTGTTTTTTCCAGGCATTGCTTTGTGCGCAGCCAGACCTTGGGCGTTTCCATGATCATGGCCCCGGTTTCGGCAGCCGCCCGGCGCGCAAATCGTGCGTCGGGGTAGCCTGCTTGCCGCGCGTTGGCCTGCAACCTTCTGCGGTAACTGCCCGGGCACAGGTAGATCGTGACTCCCGCCAGACGGCCCACACTATGCAAAACGGACAGAGGCAACCAGGCCAGAAAACGAAACAGAGCCAGAAGCATAAACGGAGCAATAACCCTTGTGTAATAAGTGGGAACGTGAGTACGAAGCTATTTTCGCTTAAAATAAGGTTTATCGCTGAGTTAACCGACAACTTGCGGGGCGATAGCGCAGTGCCCTGGGCATTGCGCCAAAAAATCCGCTAAAGCGTCGCGCCCAGATACCAACTGCATAGCAACGGTCCAAGGTGCAACGCGTTTCGTTCAACCTCTTGCTGGGTAACCAGTGCTTCCAAGGACGCATCGCTGTGGCAAATAACGATTTCCTGTTTACATCCGAATCCGTTTCCGAAGGTCATCCCGACAAAGTCGCCGACCAAATTTCCGACTCCATCCTAGACGCCATCCTGACTCAGGATCCCAATGCGCGTGTTGCGGCCGAAACGCTGTGCAACACGGGCCTGGTCGTGTTGGCCGGTGAAATCACTACCACCGCCAACGTTGATTATATTCAGGTGGCACGCGACACCATCAAGCGCATAGGCTACGACAACACTGAATACGGTATCGACTACAAGGGCTGTGCCGTATTGGTCGCCTACGACAAGCAGTCTCCCGATATCGCTCAAGGCGTTGACCGTAGTACCGAAGAGATTTTGAATCAAGGCGCTGGCGACCAGGGCCTGATGTTCGGTTACGCTTGCGACGAAACCCCCGACCTTATGCCCGCGCCCATCTGGTATGCCCATCGTTTGGTGCAGCGCCAAAGCGAATTGCGCAAAGACGGCCGTCTGCCCTGGCTACGTCCCGATGCCAAGTCGCAAGTCACTTTCCGTTATATCGATGGCAAGCCGGCCGAGGTCGACACGGTGGTGTTGTCTACCCAGCATGCGCCCGAGATCTCGCAAAGCGATATCAAGGAAGCCGTCATTGAAAACATCATCAAGCCCAGCTTTCCCGATGGGCTGCTCACGGCCAACACCAAGTTCATGATTAACCCCACCGGCGTTTTCGTCATTGGTGGTCCGCAGGGCGATTGCGGCCTGACCGGGCGCAAGATCATTGTTGATACTTACGGCGGCGCATGCCCGCACGGCGGCGGTGCATTCTCGGGTAAGGATCCTTCCAAGGTCGACCGTTCGGCAGCCTATGCAGCGCGCTACGTGGCCAAGAACATCGTAGCTGCAGGCCTTGCGCGCCAGTGCCAGGTACAGGTCAGCTATGCCATAGGCGTGGCCGAACCCATCAACATCACGGTCTATACCGAAGGTACGGGCGTGATTCCCGACGAGCAAATTGCCCGACTGGTGCGCGAAAACTTCGATCTGCGGCCCAAGGGCATTATCAATATGCTCGACCTGCTGCGCCCCATATACGCCAGAACCGCCGCCTACGGACACTTCGGCCGTGCCGAACCTGAGTTCAGCTGGGAAGCCCTGGACAAGGTACAAGCCCTGAAGCAGGCGGCCTGAGCCCGGCAGAGCCCATATGAACACATCCGAAGCCCGGCGCGACGACGCCCACAGCCTGAGCCCCACCGACTCGCCTTGCGTTGCGGTGTGTTCTACGCTGTACGACGATATCTGCCGTGGCTGCGGACGTACCGCGATGGAAGTCGCCAACTGGGTCTTTCTGACTGACAGCGAAAAGCGTGGCGTCTGGGAGCGTATTACCGAACAGGGCTATCCCAAGCGTAAGGGTTAAAAGGCCATTTCGCCTGCGAGCCCTGATTTCAAATCGCATTAATTACGCTACAATCCAGGCTTCCTGAGGAGCGCTGCAACGGCGTTGGGGGCCGGCCTTGCCGCTGCCACCACCCGCTAGGCTCAGGTTGTCTTTTCCGTTACAACTGCGCTCATCGTTCCCTTACCAGGCGAAGATGAGCTCATATTGCATTCGGCGCTTAGTCTGGTACAGGTTTATTGGATGATTACCCATGAATACTGTCGCAGACACCACTTTTACCGACTATAAAATTGCCGATATAGCCCTGGCTGGCTGGGGGCGTCGTGAACTCGCGATTGCCGAAACCGAAATGCCCGGCTTGATGGCCACTCGTGAAGAATATGCCGCTGCGCAGCCGCTCAAGGGCGCGCGTATTGCCGGTAGTCTGCACATGACCATACAGACCGCGGTGCTGATCGAAACCCTGAAGGCATTGGGCGCTGAAGTGCGCTGGGCTTCGTGCAATATTTTCTCTACTCAAGACCATGCCGCCGCTGCCATTGCCGCCGGCGGCACGCCAGTATTCGCCATCAAGGGCGAAACACTGGAAGACTACTGGCAGTACACCCATCAGATCTTCGAGTGGCCCAATGGCCAGCACGCCAACATGATTCTGGATGATGGCGGCGACGCCACCACGCTTTTGCACCTGGGCGCCAAGGCCGAGCAAGACATCTCTGTGCTTGACAAGCCCGGTAGCGAGGAAGAGCGCGTATTGTTCGCAGCGATCAAAGCCAAGCTGGCGCAAGATGGCAACTGGTATTCCACACGCCTGGCGCAAGTGCGTGGCGTAACTGAAGAAACCACCACCGGCGTACATCGCCTGTATCAAATGTCCCAGAAGGGCGAGCTGGCCTTCCCGGCCATCAATGTCAACGATTCGGTCACCAAGTCCAAGTTCGACAACCTGTATGGCTGCCGCGAATCACTGGTAGACGGCATCAAGCGCGCCACCGATGTCATGGTCGCAGGCAAAATTGCAGTTGTGTGCGGCTTTGGCGATGTGGGCAAGGGTTGCGCGCAGGCACTGGCCGCGCTGCGTGCCCAGGTATGGGTAACCGAAGTCGACCCCATCTGCGCGCTACAGGCTTCGATGGAAGGCTATAAGGTCGTGACCCTGGACGAAGCCGCCGACAAGGGCGATATTTTTGTAACGGCTACCGGCAACTACCATGTGATCACGCGTGATCACATGTGCCGCATGAAAGACCAGGCCATCGTCTGTAATATCGGGCACTTCGACAATGAGATCGATGTGGCTTCGGTCGAAGATCTTGAGTGGGAAGAAATCAAGCCACAAGTCGACCACATTATTTTTCCCGATGGCAAGCGCATCATTTTGCTGGCCAAGGGGCGCCTGGTTAATCTGGGTTGCGCCACGGGTCACCCGTCTTTTGTCATGTCGGCGTCGTTCACCAACCAGACGATTGCACAGATTGAGCTGTACACGCGCGGTGAAGCCTATGAAAACGGCAAGGTCTATGTATTGCCCAAGCATCTGGATGAAAAAGTTGCGCGCTTGCATCTGAAGAAACTGGGCGTGCAACTGACCGAACTGCGTCAAGATCAGGCCGACTATATCAATGTGCCAGTGGCAGGGCCTTTCAAGCCCGAACACTATCGCTACTAAGCATTTACCGTAGCCCGCCGTGGCCTGCCCGGGTCACGGCAACAATGAGCAGTACTCACAGGAGCGTCAATCATGGAACTCTTACTTGTCTGGATTCTGAACGCTGTTGCCTTGCTTATCGTGGCGTATATATTGCCCGGTATCACGGTGGCGTCTTTTGGTTCGGCACTGATCGCCGCATTGGTACTGGGGCTGTTGAACACGCTGGTCAAGCCAGTGCTTATTCTGCTGACCCTGCCCATTACGATCATCACGCTGGGCTTGTTCCTGCTGGTGCTTAATGCGCTGGTATTCTGGTTTGCGGGTTCGGTGCTCAAGGGCTTTCAGGTCAATGGCTTCTGGTGGGCGGTGTTGGGTGCCGTGGTTTACAGCATAGTATCGGGACTCTTATCCAGGTTATTGACTTCATGAGCAGTAAGCAAGCGGTTAGTCTGGAATTTTTTCCACCCCGTGATATCGCGGCACAAGAAAAACTGGTGCGTTCGGCCAAGCAATTGCTGGCTTTGCAGCCAGCGTATGTCAGCGTTACCTTTGGTGCCGGCGGGTCTACCCGCACGGGCACCGCCGATACGGTAAGGTTGATGCAGAATCTGGGCTGCGACGCAGCGCCCCATTTGTCGTGCATAGGGGCGAGCAGGGCTGAGCTGGCTGATATTCTGGATACGTATCGCAAGCAGGGTATCAAGCGTATCGTGGCGTTACGGGGCGATTTGCCGTCCGGCATGGGGGGCGATGGCGGCGAGCTGCACTACGCCAGCGAGCTGGTGGCGTTTATTCGCGAGCACAGCGGTGACTGGTTTCACGTCGAAGTGGCCGCCTATCCCGAGATGCATCCGCAAGCCAGCGGCGCCCAGGCTGACTTGGATCATTTCGTAAACAAGGTGCAGGCGGGGGCAAATAGTGCGATTACGCAGTATTTCTTTAATGCCGATGCCTATTATGATTTTGTGGATAGGGCTCAGGCCAGGGGTGTCAGCATACCCGTGGTGCCGGGCATCATGCCTATTACCAACTATACGCAGTTGGCGCGGTTTTCGAATATGTGCGGGGCCGAGATTCCGCGCTGGATCAGGCTGCGTTTGGTTGACTACGGCGATGACAAGGCGTCGATCAAGGCATTTGGCGTCGATGTGATTTCACGTTTGTCGCAAGACTTGCTGGACAATGGGGCGCCTGGCCTGCATTTTTATACGCTGAATAATGCCGAAGTGACGATGGCGGTCTGGAAGCAGCTTAGTCTTGATGGCTGATTCGGACAGATCAGACCAGCACAGGCGCCGGTACGGCCCAGCCCTTGTCGGTCAGGATCGAGTCCAATCGAACATCGTGTTCAGCCGGAGTATGTGAAATACCCGCAGCCGCCAGATCACCGGTGGCCCAGGCAATACCTATGGTCGTAAACCGGTGCCCTTGCGCCTTCAGTTCGGCCAGCGTGCGGTCGTAGTAGCCCTGGCCATAGCCCACCCTGTCGCCCTTGCGGGTATAGCCCAGCGTGGGTACCAGAATGATATCGGGCGGCGGGGCAGCCGGGCCTACCGGCTCTTGTATGCCGTAGACACCTTCCTGCATGATTGCACCGGGAGTCCATGACCTGAATTGCAACGGAGCGTTCGGAGTAGTGACGACGGGCAGAGATACTTGGTATCCTTCTTCTTCCACCCACTGCTCCAGTAAAGGCTGCAATGGGGGTTCATCACCGATAGACCAGAACGCTGCAATATGTTGCGGCGCCGGTTTTCCGGCCTCACGCAAGGCAGTGCGCGTGGTAGCCAGCCACGTGAACAAGCGGCCACGAATCAGCAGCCCGCCTCGGTTGCGGTCAACAGGGTTCTGCGCAGCCCGTAGGGCCTTCAACTGTGCGCGTAGTGGTGCTGCATTGTTCTGTGTGCTGTTATTCATTGCGACGTTATATGGGATCAAGTCAAGATGTTAGTTAAACGACAACGGTATCAGAAAAGCCTGCAGCTGTCTGGGGGCCGCCCAACCGGAAGCGCTCGCCTGAGCCTGACGCTTGTGCTTGCACTGGGCCTGGCTGGATGCGCCGGTGCCGAGCGTACTGCGGCTTCGGCTGATAAAGATACACAGGCAGGTGGCCAGGCTTCCAGCACGCAAGGAATACAGGCAGCCGCTGCAGGCCCCGATATAAGCACCGCCACGCTGTTTGCTTCATTGCAGGGGGGCATGCCGTCGGCTGCCGAGACCGTCAAGCTGATTACGCCGCCCAGGGCGCGTGAAGCCGTCATCAATGCCCGCGACGCCATGCAAAAGAAGCAATGGGATGCACTTGAAGCACTGGTGCCGCTGGCCAAGTCGGATCCCGTGCTGGGGACTTATGCTGAATACTGGTCTTTGCGTCGGAAGTTACAGGATCCGACACAGCCTGTACCTGATGGCGAAATGATGCGCTTCATGCAGGAACATCCCGACGGCTACCTGAGCGACCGGCTCAGGGGCGACTGGATTATCGCCGCAGCGCGTGCCGGCAACTATCAGCTAGCCGCCAAGCTTGGGCCGGTGGTCAACAGCAATTCACTCGAGCGATGCTCGCGTCTGCTGTCACAGCATATGCTGGGGGAAAAGATCAAGGCCAAGCAGGCTATGGATACCTTTCAGCCTAATTCCGCGTGCTGGAGCATGCTGGATCAGCTTGCCAGCAGCCAGGTTGTGAGTTGGAATGATCTTCAGCAAGCGCTGCGTGCCACACTTGAAACCAGCAAAAAGGGTAATGCACAGCGGATGGCCGCCATTATGTTTGATGGGGCCGAAATGAGGCAATACGCGGCGCTGATGAAAAACCCCAAGAAATGGCTGTCGGGCCGTAAGGCGCCGCGTACACGCGCCGAAACAGAGTTGACTGCCATTGCCTTGACGCGTCTGGCCTACGGCGACCAAAGGGAAGCCAATGCCGCATATGTTCAAAGCCAATGGGCCAAGGCATTACCCAAAAAAGATATGGAGTGGGTCTGGAGCCAGTTCGGGTTGGTCGCAGCCCTCAATGTTGAGCTGAATGCCATTGATTGGTATCGCAAGTCGGGCAATGCGCCCCTGACCGACTACAACCATGCCTGGCAGGTGCGGTCGGAATTGCGCCAGCCCCGCATAGACTGGAATCGTGTCGACAAGGCCATACAACGCATGTCCAAGCGTCAGGCATCAGAGACCGTATGGATGTACTGGCAAGGGCGCGCCTTGGCGGCGCAGGGCAATAAACAAGCCGCAACCGAACGCTATCAGTCGATAGCCAGCGAGCTCGATTTTTACGGTCAGTTGGCCAGCGAAGAGCTCGGGCTGACGCCCTCAATACCTCCGGCTCCGGCCCCTCTTACGCTGGGTGAACTCAGGCAGGCTCTTGAAAACCCCGGCCTGCAGCGTGCGATCGCGCTGTTCGACCTGGGCTGGCGCCCGGAAGCCGTGCCCGAATGGAACTACACCTTGCGCGGCATGAACGACCGTCAGTTACTGGCGGCAGCCGAGCTGGCGCGCCACGAGCATATTTACGATCGCGTGGTGAACACGTCGCTGCAAACAGAAAATGAAATCGACTTTTCGCAGCGTTTCATTGCGCCATTCGAGGGACGTGTCAGCGAGAAAGCCCACCAGATCAATCTGGATCCGGCCTGGGTGTATGGCTTGATACGCCAGGAGTCGCGCTTTATCACCGATGCGCGCTCGCATGTGGGCGCATCGGGTCTGATGCAGCTGATGCCAGCCACCGCTCGCTGGGTAGCCAAGAAAATAGGCATGGCAAATTTCACGCCGTCTTCGGTCAATGATTTCGATACTAATACTATCCTGGGTACGAACTATCTAAGCATGGTGTTGAAGGATCTGAATGGTTCGGAAGTGCTGGCAACCGCAGGCTATAACGCGGGGCCGCGACGACCAGTGCAATGGCGCTCCAAATTCAAGGCGCCTGTTGAAGGCGCGATTTTTGCTGAAACCATCCCGTTCACCGAGACGCGCCTGTACGTGAAAAATGTCATGTCCAATGCTACTTATTACGCGATGATGTTCACGGGCAAGCCGCATTCGCTCAAGCAGCGCCTGGGTACGGTGACGCCTTCGCCCAATAAGCGTGTCGATCTGCCTTGAATATGAATGCAAGTAACGGCACACGGCCCGAGCCGGCCTTAGCTGCGCAGGACAGCGACCCGGCAATAGCCGGTCTTGATGTCTATATTGTGGGGGGGGCCGTGCGTGACGCCTTGCTGGGCCAGCCTGCCGGTGACCGCGATTGGGTGGTGGTGGGGGCAACACCGGAACAGATGTCTGCCCGGGGTTTTATCCCGGTGGGCGGTGACTTCCCCGTATTCCTGCATCCAAGAACGAAAGAAGAATATGCGCTGGCCCGCACCGAACGCAAGTCGGGGCGTGGTTATAAGGGCTTTACCTTTTATACCGGTACCGATGTCACGCTGGAAGATGATCTGCAACGGCGCGATCTTACCGTTAATGCAATCGCGCAGGCACCAGATGGCAGTCTGGTCGATCCGCTGGGGGGGCAAGCCGATCTGCAGCAGCGTATCTTGCGCCATGTGGGCCAGGCCTTTGTCGAAGATCCGGTAAGGCTGCTTCGGCTTGCCCGCTTTGCCGCCCGTTTTCACGAGTTCTCGATAGCACCCGAAACGCTGGCTCTGGCAAAGCAACTGGTGTCGGACGGCGAGGTCGATGCTCTGGTGCCCGAGCGTGTCTGGCGCGAAGTAGCCAAGGGTTTGATGGTGCAGCAGGCAGGACGTATGTTCCAGGTGCTTGCCGAAACGGGCGCGCTAGCCAGGGTATTGCCGGGCCTGACTTTCAACGATGTGATTTCGTCTGCGGAATTGATGTGCGCTGCCAGGTCGAATCTGAGCCTGGCCTCACGTTTTGCTTTGGTGTGCCGGCTGTCCGACGACCCACAAAGCGTTGCGCGCCATGTGAAGGCACCCAGCGAATGCCAGGACTATGCTCGATTGCTACCGGTCATATTGGATCAGGTCGATGCCAACGGAGCATCCGCTTGGCTGGCGCTGCTGGAACGATGTGACGCCTTGCGCAAGCCAGACCGGTTTCTGGTACTAATCAGTGCGGCCCAATGTGTGAAAGATATCGACACCCAGGCTTGGCAAGCGCGCGTTCAGGCGTTGCGTTCCATTGATGGTGGCGCCATTGCCAGGGCTACGCCGGGGCGCCCCGATCGGATTAAAGCGGCACTATACGAGGCTCGCCTGGCTGCGCTGGAAAGATGAAGCGCAGCCAGGCGAGCAGGGTACCACGCAGAGGATTTAGCTTGAGTCTGACGTGGTATAGGCCTTGGCCTTAGTTCAGTTGAACCCCAGCCGCCGTAATGACATCGCCCAGGCGTTTGATTTCATCCTTGATATAGGCATCGTACTCTTGGGCGCTGGATCCCAGTGGCTGCGCGCCTTGTGTGGCCAACTGTTCAAGAATAGTTGGCGTTTTCAGCGCGGTTAGCACTTCTTTGTTCAGCCGCTCGATGATGGCGGGTGGCGTGCCGGCAGGCACTACGATTCCTTGCCAGGCGCCCATGTCGAAATTCGGAATCACGCTTTCTGCCACAGTGGGAACATCTGGAAGCGCTGGACTACGTTGGGCGCTGGTGATTGCCAGGGCCTTAAGGCGTTTCTCATGAATATAAGGAAGCGAATCGTTCAGGGTGTTGGTCATGAACTGTGTCTGGCCGCCAACCAGATCCGTCATGGCAGGTGAACTGCCGCGATAGGGGATGTGTACCGCATCTATACCGGTGGATTGGTTGAACAGGAAGGCGCTAAGGTGAGTTATGTTGCCCGCGCCGGCGCTGCCATAAGAAAGGGCGCCGGGCTTTTGCTTGGCATATTCAATGAATTCCTGGACGCTATTGGCGGGTACCGACGGATGGACGAGCAATACCATGGGGATAACAGCGGTCGATGTGACGGCATCGAAATCCTTGACGGGATCAAATGCAAGCTTGCTGTACAGGTTGGGGCTTAGAGCAATTGACGACGTGTTGTAAAGAATGGTGTAGCCGTCTGCTTTGGCATTGGCTGCAACGGTCATGCCTATGGTGCCGTTTGCCCCCCCACGGTTGTCGACTACGACGGGCTGTCCGACCTGGTCTGATAACTGCTTGGCGATAACGCGGGCGATCAGATCGGTGGGGCCTCCGGGAGGGAAAGGCACGATCATGGTGATGGGGCGTTCGGGCCATGCGTCGGTCTGGGCCTGTGCTTGTGTGTTGACCGTCAGGGCCAGTGGCAACATTGCTAGGGCGGCGCATAATTTACGTCGAATCGGGTGCATGTGATCTCCTTGGATGTTTACTTTTTTAAGTGGTTTACGCTGGTTTACCGGCCAGCATGCGCGTGGCGGTGTAAGTGATGACGTCTTCGTTGCGTTGATTTTTCACGTCGATGCGCGACTCGACAATGGCACGGTTTCCGCTGGATGTCGGGCGGACAAGTGTTACCTCTACCTCGGCCCAAACGGTGTCTCCGACCATGACGGGAGCGAGCATTTTCTTGTGAACCTCCAGCAAGGCCAGGCCGGTGCCCTGGACCATGCCTTGCATGAGCAGTCCTTCGATCAGCCCATAAGTCAGTGCGCCGGGCACCGGTCGGCCCTTTATGGCACCTTGCTCATAGGTCGTATCAATGAAAATAGTTTCGAGCATACCGGTGGTGCTAATGAAGTTGACCAGATCGGTTTCTGTAATACTGCGCCTGAAGGTCTGGAAACGTTGCCCCGCGGTCAGTTCCTGCCAGTAGTAGCCGCGGCCAAGTGTAGGGAGTGGGTGGCTCATTGTTCTTCCTTTGATTATTTGATGTCTTGTTGATACGGTGCCGACATGCCGTTTGATTCAGTCTTCGCCATCATGTGCTTGAAGCGCTTTTTGCAGCACCTGTTTGCAGCATCTCATCGATTTGGGCTTGTGACAGCCCAGATTGCAAAAGTACTTCGCAGGTGTGTTCGCCTAGCCGAGGGGGCATAACGGGAGGCACTTGGGATTTTTCCATGACCACGGGGTTGCGCGTAAAGCGATAGGTATGGTCATGATCATCTTGCACATCGACAAAAAAGTTCACGCTGCGCAAGTGCTCGTCCTGATCCAGATCGTCAAGCGAGTTGATGCGGGTTGCAGGGATTTCATTCTCAGTGCAAAAACTCAGCCATTCCTGGGTGGAGCGCTGCAGCATGGTGGTACCCGCGATTTCGTAAAGTTGGTCGATGTGGCGAGTGCGTGACGAGATATCTGTAAAGCGGGGATCCGTAGCCAGCGAAGCTAGTCCGTTGCCTTCGAAAAAGCGTTTCCAGTGCGTATCGGTGTACGGCATGATGCAGATATAGCCATCTGCAGTTTGATACGGTTTGCGCCAAGGCGTCAGTATGCGTGGGTAGCCTGCGGCTTCTCCTGTGCTGGGCAGGTGTTTGCCATAGAAATGCTCGACCAACATGTAAGACGTCATGGACTCAAACATGGGGATTTCTACGAATTGGCCTTGCCCGCTGCGTTCCCGCTGAAACAGTGCAGCCAAAATGGCATGGGCAGCGATCAGCCCACACGTTTTATCGGCAGCGATGGTGGGTAAGTACCGAGGGGTTCCTGTCTGGCGCCTCACGATGTCGGCCACGCCGCTCAAGCCTTGTATGGTGTCGTCGTAAGCCGGATGCCCTTCGTAGGCGCCGCCATTGCCAAAACCGTGTAGGCCGGCATAGACCAACCGGGGGTTGCGTTTGCACAAGGTTTCGGGATCCAGGCCTAGGCGGGCCATCTTTTGCGGCCGTATGCTGTGCATGAAAACGTCGGCCTGATCGACCAGTTCAAGCAAGGCCTTCTTGGCAGACTCTTGTTTCAGATCAAGGGCTATGCTGCGCTTGTTCCGATTGATTCCCAGGAAAATGGCTGAAAGTCCTGCTTCAATTGCAGGCCCGGTATTGCGGGTGGAGTCGCCATCGGGCGACTCGATTTTGATGACATCGGCGCCGTAGTCGGCCAGTATTTGCGATGCATACGGGCCAAAAACGACAGACGTCAGATCAAGAATGCGGATGCCGCCTAATGCGGTGTTGGTGTAAGAGGGAAGGCTCATAGTAAAAGAGCGTACCGAAGCAAGCCATAATGGTCTAATATTGTTTGTCTATTGATTGATATATAAATATTATGGCTGTTAGCTTACGTCAGTTTCAGCAATTGATTGCGATTGCCGAATTCGGCACCTATCGACGTGCAGCCGAAGAGCTCTTTATTGCACAGCCGGCGCTATCGGTCTCTATTCAGAAGCTCGAACAGGAAGTAGGCGTTCAGTTGCTTGAGCGTGGTGCGCGCGGCGTTACCTTGACGCCCGCCGGTGAAGCAATGCTCGAAGACGCCCGGGCAGCCCTGTTCTACGCTGATCAGTCCTGCCGTACCGCACGTTTGGTTGCTCTGGGAGAATGGGGGCGTTTACGTCTGGGTTTTGTAGGCTCTGCTACCTATGCTTTGCTTCCGCTGTCGCTCAATGCGTTTCGTGGTCGCTATCCCGACGTCAAGCTTGAATTGCGGGAAGACAGCTCGCTGGGCTTGATGGCTATGGTTCGTAGTCATCAGCTCGATGCAGGATTGGTGCGAGGCCCCATAGCCGATGATCCCGCGCTCGAGTCGTGGGTTATCCAGCGCGACGATCTGGTTCTGGCCGTCCCAGTCCAGCATCGATTTGCGGCGCACGCTAAGGTCAGCCTAGAGGATTGCCGTAGCGAAGACTTCGTGATTTATGCATCCACTATCGTTCCGGGACTGCATAGCGTTGCCTTGACGCTGTGTCATACAGCGGGGTTTACGCCTAGAATCAAGCAAGAGGCAATACAGGTACAGACCTTGGTCAGTCTGGTGGCCAGTGGTCTCGGAATAGCACTGGTACCCGGAGTAACACGTTCATATGTATCGGATCATGTCCGTTTCATTGAGCTGTCGGATCCCGCCGCGCGCAACTGCCTGTCTTTATTGCTGCTGGCACGGCGTGACACACGATCGCCTCTGGTATCGTATTTGCGTGACAGCATGCTTACAGTCGATCTCGACGATCACCGCGAATAAAACCCAGCAGCGGCTGGTTTATGCCCCTGCCTATCGCCAGCACTTTGAACAGTTCGCCCATTTCTGCCTCTGACAGCAGTTTCTGCACGGCGGACAAGGTTTGCGGCTCGGAAGTCAGCAATTCGGGCAGTCCGGCATTCATGAGAAAACGGGCTTGTGAGGTGTAGCCCAGCACGTCCAGCCCGCCTTCAAGCGCCGCATCGGCCATGGCCGTAAAGTCGACGTGAGCGGTGATATCTTGCAGGCCTGCATAAAGCAGGGGCTGCGCGTGAGCGTGATGGCGATAGTGGCACATCAGTGTGCCCTCGGCCCTTTGCGGATGGTAATACTCGTGTTGCGGGAACCCATAGTCGATCAGCAATGCGGCGCCACGCTTGAGCCATGTACCCATTTCCTTGATCCAGGCTTCGGCTCTCAGATTGAGCTCGGACTGATAGCCCGGCAGGGGCGGCATACGCTGGGCAACAATATCGTGCAGCTGGCTTGTGGCTAAGCGCTGTGCGAACTCGAAAGGACTGGCCGTGACGTCGCTGGCATCCGTAGGCGCCAAGCGTACGCCCAGCTCCTGCAGTTCACCCTGTTCGTTCCAGCTGAACAACATTGTCGGCATGGCATCCAGTACTTCATTGGCCAGTATGCAGCCGGCAAACTCCTTGGGCAAAGACGTCAGCCATTGCACGGCATCACCAAATGATGCCAACCGCTGCCGCTGGCGTTGCTGTAGGTCGCCCGAAACCTCCAGAATTTGATACACGGGCTGCAGCCCCAATTCGCGCAAGGCGGGGATCATGGCGGCAGCCATGGCGCCCGAACCCGCGCCGAACTCGAGCACCGTGCAAGTATCGCTGGCTTGCAGCACCTGCGCGACTTGCCGAGCCAGTGTCTGGGCAAATAATGGTGTGAGTTCGGGCGCTGTGGTGAAGTCGCCTGTGGGCAAGGCGCTACCGAATTTGGTGCTGCCGGCGGCGTAATAGCCCAACCCGGGGGCGTACAAGGCCAGATCCATCCACTGCTCGAATGGCAGGAATGCGGATGCGCTGGTCTGAATTTGCTGAGTTAAATAATGTTCGACGGCTTGCTGATGCGCTTGCGCCTCAGCGTCTGGCGTGGGCAGGCCTGTAGGTATTGAACTGGCGGGTTTCAAGGCTTTTTCTTCCTGTTCATCAGGTACAGGCTGTGGCACATGGACGCCAAAAAGGCCACCAGCAACGCGACGGTGATGGCAACGATGTAATTGTTGAAGACTATCCACAAGGGTATCGACAACAGGAACGCAAAAAATAGCGGCTTGCGCAGTAGTTGTTTCATGTCGCTATTGTAGCGAGTGCCATGGCTTATGGAGCTCCGCCGTGTTGTCCGCATAAAGGGCAACGAGGCAGGAAAAAAGGGCTTGGCGAAAAATATCGCCAAGCCCTTCTTGAACATGTGCTGTCAGATCAACCCTTGCGGGCTAATCTGCCTTTGTCTGTCTATCAGGCAAAGTCGCCGCGACGCGCTGCGCTTTTGCCGCGGGTCGAAGTGGGTTTGCCACTGGAGAAGCCTGGGCGAGCCGCGGGACGGCCGGCTGGCTTGGCTGGGCCTTTATGTGCAAAATCCGGGCGTGCCGAACGGGCAGGACGATCACCGAATGCAGGACGGTCATCCCGCGCGGGGCGAGCTGCATAGGCTGGACGGTCACCTTGGCTGGGGCGCTCGCTGCGTGCGGGGCGATCGCCAAAAGCGGGCTTGTCGCCAAACGAACGTTCGCTGCGGCCTTTGTAGCCACCACGTTCTTCGCCGCCAAAGCTTTTACGGCTGTCGCCGGAGTGATCATTGGTCGGGCGGCCTTCGTAGGCGGGACGGTCGCCGCTGCGAGCCGGGCGGCCTTCGTAGGCGGGACGGTCGCCGCTGCGAGCCGGGCGGCCTTCATAAGCAGGCTTGTCGCCAAAGCGTGGTTTGCCACCAAAAGCAGGTTTTTCGCCGTAAGGGGCGCGATCGCCTTCGGGTTTACGACCATAGCTGGGCTTGCCGCCACCGAAACCTGGTTTTCCACCGCCAAAACCGCCGCGCGAACCGAATTTCTTACCGCCGCTACCGCTGCGGTCGGTGTAGGTGGGACGTGCTGTTTTCTTGGGCTCCAGGCCTTCGATGACTTCGGCAGGTATGGGCTGGCCGATGAAGTGTTCGATACGGCGCACTTTATGGCGTTCGGAATGTGTGGCCAGGGTGTAGGCCAGTCCGCTGCGCCCGGCGCGGCCGGTACGGCCAATACGGTGGACGTAGTCTTCGGCTTGCATGGGCAGGTCGTAGTTGACGGCGTGGCTGATGCCTTGCACGTCAATACCGCGTGCGGCTACATCGGTAGCGACCAGAATACGCAGCTTGCCTTTTTGCAGCATGCCCAGGGTGCGGGTGCGTTGGCGCTGGTTCATGTCGCCATGCAGGGCGGCAGCGGCAAAACCTTGATCGGCCAGGCGGTCGGCCAGATCATCGGCGCCGCGTTTGGTCGAGGTAAAGACAATGGCCTGATCCAGGTTGCTGTCGCGCAGCAGGTGATCCAGCAGGCGCATTTTGTGGCCGTTGTCGTCTGCGTACAGCAGGCTTTGGGTAATGTTGGTGTGTTGTTGCTTCTGGCCCGAGATCTCGATTTGCAAGGGATCGCGCATCATCTTGGCAGCCAGGCGGGCAATCGTGCCGTCCAGGGTGGCCGAAAACAACAAGGTTTGGCGATCAGCGGGCGTGCGGCCAACGATGGTTTCAATGTCTTCAATGAAACCCATGTCCAGCATGCGGTCGGCTTCGTCCAGCACCAGAGTGTGAACGGTGGAAAGATTGACACGTTTGGCTTGCAGGTGATCGATCAGGCGACCGGGCGTGGCAACCAATACGTCGACGCGGCGCGACAAAGCCTTAAGCTGCGCGCCATAAGGCATGCCGCCAACGACTACGGCCGTGCGCAAATCCTGTAGGTGTGCGCCATATTGCTTGGTGGCTTCGGCAACCTGCATAGCCAGTTCGCGGGTGGGTGTAAGAACCAGCACTTGCACGCCTGTACCCTTATTGGGGGGCATGTTGGAAATGCGGTTCAGGGCGGGCAGCATGAAGGCGGCGGTTTTGCCGCTACCTGTTTGTGATGAAACCATCAGGTCGTGACCTGCCAGGGCCTTGGGGATGGCAGCAGCCTGGACTGAAGTGGGCTCGGTAAAGCCAGCTTTCAGAACGGCAGACAACAGGGAAGGCGCGAGACCTAAAGTATCGAAAGACATGTGTATCCTTTGCCGAACGAACGGCATGCACATAGCGAGGGGCAATGGAAGTGAGCCCGGAGCGCTGGTTGATTGGAGCATCGTGCCGACCAAATCAACCTAAAGTGCAGCGTTTTGGATACGCAGCGTAAGGCTCGGAGGTCAGGGAGCGATGGCGTTCGACATGGGTGCTGAGAAATCAGTCAACTGCTAGCGACAGCATGTGCTGTATGAAAATGTCGACGCGTGGAAAATGCAGTGCGCAAATTATAACTAATTTATGACTTGGGGGTAATCCCTATGTTGTTGCGCTGCAACGTATTGTGCAATTCGACCCAATATTGAGGCAGTTTCGCCGTTATTTCGGCTTGGTGTTGCACCCAGGCGGTGGCCTGTTCGGGCGTGCGTGCGGGCGCGGTGGCCCAGATGGCCTCGGGATATTGGCTGTCGTCTGCCCAGCGCGGGATGATGTGCCAGTGCAGATGAGGCACCATATTGCCGAATTGAGCCAGATTGATTTTGTCGGGCTGAAGTATTTGGCGCTGAACTTGCTCCACCAGCCAGACTGCTTCCATGAGCACATTGCGCCCCTTGGGCGGCAGCTGTGTCATTTCGGCGATGTGTTCTTGCCAGATGACGCGGGTAAAGCCCGGATGCGCGGGTTCATCCACGGTAACGACCCGCAGCTGCTGGTTTTGCCATACGATGTTGCCGCCGGCCTCACGGCATAAGGGACAGGTGTCGGGAAGCAGTGTCATGATGAGTTGTGTCAGCAGGCTTTAGTCCAGGCCCAGTGCGTTTTCCAGCGCCTTGACTACCTGCTGAAGTACGGCGACGCGTGCATGGCGCTTGTCGTTGGAAGGCAGCACATGCCAGGGGCAGGCCTGTGTGCTGGTGTGCTGGAGCATATCGTTGGCGGCCTTTACATAGGCGTCCCATTGCTTGCGGTTGCGCCAGTCTTCCTGCGTTATCTTGAATGACTTGAAGGGTGATACCTCGCGCTCGCGAAAGCGCTCGAGCTGCTCTTCCTTGGTAACGGCCAGCCAGAACTTCAGAACCACCGCACCGCTGGTCAGCAACTGGGACTCAAACTGATTGATTTCCTCGTAAGCCCGCTGCCATTCGGTTTCGCTTGCATATTTTTCTACCCGCTCGACCAGCACGCGCCCATACCAGGAGCGGTCAAAAATAGAAATATGGCCAGGAGCGGGCAAATCACGCCAGAATCGCCACAGATAAGGACGGGTCAGCTCTTCCACCGATGGAGCAGCAATGGGAATAGCTCGGAACTGACGAGGATCCAGCGCATGGGTAATGCGTCGTATGGTTCCGCCTTTGCCCGCCGCATCCTGTCCTTCAAATACCAATACGACGGGTGTTTCAGCGAATTTTTTATGCTGTACCAGTCTGGCCAGGCGGCCTTGCCAATCAGGCAGCAGTTTGTCGTATTCGTCGTCGGTCAGCCTGGCGCTGTAGTCCAGACTGGCCAGTGTAGGGGTGGGCTGGGCAACGATGGCCGTGTCAGCCTGTGTAATGGGCTGCATGGGTGCTATACGCCGCTTGCGCAAGGCAGCCAGTACGACCTGGCCAGTGCTGATTTCGCGCATTTGCGTATCGGCGGCGGGAATCACGGCCCAGGGTGCATGAGTTTCGTGCGTGAGCGATATGGCCAGTGCGCCTGCATCGCGCAGACGTGAGAATTTTTTCTTTACTTTAAGATCTTCCGGGCGAACCTGCCAGGCTGTATCGGGGTCAGACAGCAGTTTTTCAGTACGGTCGCCTTGTGCCTGCCGTGACAGGTGATACCACAGCTTGACGATCTGAACCCCGTTTTGCGCTAGCGTATTTTCGAACTCGCGTATGGCACGCGATTGCGCCAGCAAGCGTTTCTGGCGGGGTTTTTTGCGAGCGGCCTCTTGCAGCAAAGGCCGGTACCATGAACCAAATACTATGCCGGTCTTGCCTTTGGCGGGCAGATTTTGCCAGTAACGCCATAGCCACGGACGACCCTGTTCGAGCTCAGAAGGAGGGTTGAAAGCCAGCGTGCGCACATGGCGAGCATCCATCCATTCATTCAGCATGCCCACGGTGGCACCCTTGCCGGCACCATCGATACCGGCGATTACGATCAGCAGGGCGCAGTTCTGTTGCTTGAGCCGCGCGTACTGGGCCTTGAGCAGCGCAGTGCGCAGCTTGTCTTCAAGCGGGCCGGCTTCCTCTTTGGACAGCTCCGGGTCGGATTCGGCGAGCTCGAACATGGTGCCCTAACGGCTGAAGAACAGCTCTTGCAGTGCGACGCCAGGTTCGGGAGCCTTCATGAAGGCTTCGCCCACCAGAAATGCATGGACTTCGTGCTCGCGCATCAGGGCCACATCTGCCGTTGTCAGGATGCCGCTTTCAGTGATCACGCGCTTGCCTGCCGGAATCTCAGGCAGGAGGTCTATGGTGTTCTGCAGCGATGTTTCAAAAGTACGCAGATTGCGGTTATTGATGCCAAGCAGGGTGGTTTCCAGCTGCAAGGCAATATCGAGTTCACTGCGATCGTGGACTTCGACCAGGACATCCATGCCCAGTTCTTTGGCCAGGTTTTCGAACTCGCGCAGTTGCTGTGGGCTGAGCGCCGCCACAATCAGCAAAATGCAGTCGGCCCCCAAAGCGCGCGCGTGCACGATTTGATAGGGATCGATGATGAAGTCTTTGCGCAAGACAGGCAGCGTGCAGGCTGCTCGCGCCTGGCGCAGGTAATCATAAGATCCCTGGAAAAATTTGACGTCGGTCAAGACCGACAGGCAGGCGGCGCCGTGCGCGGCATAAGAGGTGGCAATGTCGACTGCGTTGAAGTTCTCGCGTATGACCCCTTTGGAGGGCGACGCCTTCTTGATCTCGGCAATCACGCCGGGCTTGCCCTGCGCAATTTTTTCTTCGATGGCGCGTGCAAAGCCGCGTAAGTCCTTGCGGCTTTTCGCTTCGCGCAAGACATCGGATTCGCTACGCATCTGGCGCGCGGTGGCGACTTCGGCCTTTTTGGTTTCCAGGATATTGGCAAGAATATCGTTCATTATTTCAACGTCCGTGTGTACGTGCAGAATTCATCCAGTTTGGCGCGGGCGGACCCGTTCGCCAATGATTCAAATGCCATCTTCAGGCCTTGCTCGATAGAGTCGGCCTTATTGCCAGCATAGATGGCCAAGCCTGCGTTCAGGCCAACGATATCACGAGCCGGGCCTTCGACATTATTCAGGGCGTCAAGCACCATGGCCGCCGATTCGCTGCGGTTGCTGACTTTGATGGATCGATTTGACACCATGGTCATGCCATAGTCTTCGGGATGGATTTCGTATTCCCGTATTTTGCCGTCTTTCAGTTCACCCACCAGTGTGGCGGCGCCCAGCGAGGCTTCGTCCATGCCATCCTTACCATGCACGATGAGTACGTGGTTGGAACCCAGGCGCTCGAGGACGCGCACTTGTATGCCGACCAGGTCGGGGTGGAAGACCCCCATGAGCTGATTGGCGGCGCTGGCCGGGTTGGTCAAGGGGCCGAGAATATTGAAAATCGTGCGTACGGCCAGCTCTTTGCGCAATGCGCCCACGTTTTTCATGGCACTGTGGTGGGCGGGAGCGAACATGAAGCCGACACCCGTGCGCTCCAGGCTTTGGGCAACTTGTTCGGGGCTGAGCATGACGTTGACGCCCAATTCTTCGAGCACGTCGGCACTGCCCGAAGACGAAGATGCACTGCGTCCGCCGTGCTTGGCAATTTTTACGCCTTGCGAAGCCGCCACGAACATGGCGGCCGTGGAAATATTAAAGGTATTGGAGCCGTCGCCACCCGTGCCGCACATATCGAGCAGGTCTTGTGTATTGGGTATGTTCACCGGCAGGGCGAATTCGCGCATGACCTGGGCGGCGGCGGTAATTTCGCCTACGGTTTCTTTTTTGACGCGCAGACCCATGAGAAGCGCACTGGCTATGGTCGGCGACATTTCACCACGCATCAGCATGCGCATCAGGTGCAGCATTTCGTCATGGAAGATTTCACGATGCTCAATACACCGCGACAGCGCTTCGGTAGGAGTAATGGTCATGGGTGTTTCCTTGTCTTTTATGAGCATTAGATCGCCAGAAAGTTTTTCAGTAAAGCGTGGCCATGTTCGCTGAGCACGGACTCCGGATGAAACTGTACCCCGTAGATCTGCATGGTCTTGTGGCGCACACCCATGATTTCTCCGTCGTCGGTCTGGGCCGTGACTTCCAGGCAGTCGGGCAGGGTTTCACGCTTGATGGCAAGAGAATGGTAGCGGGTTACGTCGAAGGGTGAGGGCAAGCCGGCAAAAACATCGGTGCCCGCATGAGTAATGCTGGACACCTTGCCGTGCATGATCTGTTTTGCGCGAACAATATCACCGCCGAACGCTGCGCCTATGGACTGATGACCCAGGCACACGCCCAGTATGGGCAGCTTGCCCGCAAAATGCTGTATCAGCGCCACGGATATGCCGGCTTCGGCCGGTGAGCAGGGGCCAGGCGACACGCAGATGCGGGCCGGGTTCATGGCGGCAATGTCGGCCACAGTGGTCTGGTCATTGCGCAGTACGTGTACCTCTTCGCCGAGTTCGCCGAAATACTGCACCAGGTTGTAGGTAAACGAATCGTAATTATCAAGCATCAATAACATGTGCTTCTCCGGGCTATGCGTTGCGTATTAAATGGGTTCATCAAGGCCAAACTGCACTTGCTCGGCGGCACGCAGGACTGCGCGTGCCTTCGCTTCGGTTTCCTGCCATTCTTTTTCGGGGTCGGAGTCGGCCACAATGCCCGCCGCCGCCTGGACATACAGCATCCCGTCCTTGATTATGCCGGTGCGTATGGCGATGGCCACATCCATTTCGCCGCCATAACTCAGGTAGCCGGCTGCGCCGCCATAAATGCCACGACGCACGGGCTCCAGTTCGTCAATGATTTCCATGGCGCGCACTTTCGGAGCGCCGGTCAGGGTTCCGGCCGGGAATGAAGCGCGCAGGACATCCATATTGCTCATGCCGTCATTCAGCTCGCCGGCTACATTCGATACCAGGTGCATGACGTGTGAGTAGCGCTCTATGGTCATGGTGTCGGTCACCTTCACCGTGCCCGTCTTGGCCACGCGGCCAACGTCGTTGCGCGCCAGATCGATCAGCATGACGTGTTCGGCCCTTTCTTTGGGGTCGGCGGTCAGCTCTTCGGCCAGCGCCAGGTCCTCTTCCGGTGTCGAGCCACGCTTGCGGGTGCCCGCCAACGGACGGATGGTAATGATGTTCTTCTGGCGCTCGGCTTCGGTGACGACCTCCTGGCGGACCAGAATCTCGGGCGATGAGCCCACGACCTGGAAATTGTCGAAGTTCCAGTAGTACATATAGGGCGAGGGATTGAGCGAGCGCAAGGAGCGGTATAAGGACAGCGGCGAGTCGCGAAAGGGTTTCGCAATGACCTGCCCGATCTGCACCTGCATCAGGTCACCGGCGGCAATGTATTCCTTGGCCTTGAGTACGGCATCGATATAGTCCTGCTTCTCGAAATCACGCCGGGCAGTCGTTTGCATGCTGGCATAGGCGTAGGGAATCACGACGGGCGTGCGCAGCTTTTCGCGTAGTTCCTTCAGGCGGCGCTTGGCCAGAACGTAGGCTTCGGGCTTGGTGGGATCGGCGTACACCATCAGATAGGTGCGTCCTGCAAGGTTGTCCACGATGACCAGTTCATCGACATGCAACAGCATGATGTCCGGCGTGCCTTCGTCTTGTCCGGCAGGAAAGGGTTTGACGGCTGGCCCAAGGCGGGGTTCTATATGGCGCACGCTGTCGTAGCCGAAGTAGCCCGCCAGGCCACCTGCAAAGCGGGGCATGCCCGGCCGGATTGCGACCTTGAAGCGATCCTGGTAGTCCTCGATGAAGCTCAGGGGGTCGCCTTCGTGCGTTTCCACGACTTTCCCCAGGTTGACGACTTCCGTGGTGTTGCCGCTGGCGCGTATGACGGTCTTGGCGGGCAGGCCTATGAAGGAGTAGCGCCCGAAGCGTTCGCCCCCCACCACCGACTCCAGCAGGCAGCTATTGCGCCCGCCCTCGGGGCCGCTATGCGCCAGTTTCAGGTAGATGGCCAGGGGCGTATCCAGATCGGCATAGGTTTCCGCAATAAGTGGTATGCGGTTGTAGCCTTGCGCTGCCAGTGCGTTGAATTCGATTTCTGTCATAAAGGTCTCTGTGTGGGTTACATACAGACCGGGACAGGAATCAAAAAAGCCCGGCCATTTATAGGTTCCGGGCTGCTCTTCTGGTAATGCTGACGACACGGGAAAGACAGAGTCTTAGGTGCCGGGAGTGTATTACCGCTACCCAGAACACAAACGCCACCAGCGCCAGTAGGCGCGGGGAGCTGTGGTGCAATAAAGGGTAGTGGTCATAGTTCTTGGTATTCGGTTTTACGATGGTCGGCCCAGCGGGCTGCCTCTGCGATGGACGTAACTATATCATCGACTTCAAGATCGCGCACGTCCATGCCTTCATTGTAGCCATACGGAACCGCCAGCACGGTGATGCCGGCCGCTCGCGCGGACAGTGCATCATTGACGGAGTCGCCTATGGCCAAAGCCTGCTGTGTTGTGGCATTCAGCATTGAGCAGGCATGCAGCCAGGGCATGGGGTGGGGCTTTTTCTGTTCGCAGGTGTCGCCGCAGACGACGCAATCGAAAAAGCTTGCGATGCCGGTGTGCTCCAGCAGGGGTAGGGTAAATTCGGTGGGTTTGTTGGTGACGATGGCCATTTTGTATCCCGCCTGGGAAAATGCCTGGAGACCTTCAAGGGCGCCGGGATACAGGACGGAATTGCGACCATTGCAGGCGTGATAATGGCGATTGAACAGGCTCAGGCCGCGCTCAATGTCATCCTGATCAGGCTGCGTGCCGGTCGGGTTGTTCGACAAGGTGCGCTTCACGAGATTCGCGGTGCCCTTGCCCACGTACGTGGCGATGGTTGATTCGGGCAGTACGGCAAGCCCAAGGTCCTGCCGCATCCCGTTGGCGGCCTGCGACAGATCGGGGATGGTGTTCAGCAGCGTGCCATCCAGATCGAAAAGTATGGTGGTGAATGTCATATGGCTATACTATAGTGTAAGAAAAATAAGGAAAACGTCAGCGGGCGTGAAGCATTGTAGCGTCTGCCCATGCTGCCAAGAGAGCCATATTTCAGATATGACAGACGCCCCGCCCACCGGTGCAGCATCGCAGGCCGCCAATATGGGCAACGCCTTGCTTCAGACGCCTGTCACGGCCGACTTGCAAGCCGACCTGCAGATGGCCTTGCAGGGGGGAATGCTGACGTCTGCGTTCCAGCCGATAGCCGATCTGCGCACGGGCAGTATCCTGGGCTACGAAGCCTTGGTGCGGGGGCCTGCCGGCAGCCATCTGCATGACCCGGCCATCCTCTTTCACGTGGCCCGCGCAAGTGGTAAGGCGGCGCAGCTTGAAAAGCAGTGCCTGCGCGTGCACATGGAGCAGTTCAGCCGCTTGGGCGTCCAGGGTAAGTTGTTCCTGAATATGGGCGCCGAGGTGTTGGCAATGTCCGGGCAGGAAGCTGGCATGCTGTTGAGTCAAACCGGCGCACTGTCGCCCGCCAACGTGGTCCTGGAAATAGTCGGGGCTCAGGCCGTGCCGGACTGCAGCCAACTCAGACAGGCAGTCACTGAATACCGGTCGGTGGGAGTACGGATCGCCATGGATGGTCTGGGCGAGGGGTATTCAAGCTTGCGACTGTGGGTCGAACTGTGCCCCGAGTACATCAAGATCGATAAATACCTGGTCCGAAACATCAATAAAGATCCACTGAAACAGCAATTTGTGCGCTCCATTTGCGACATCGCCAGAAGATCGGGTGCGCGTGTGATTGCCGGGGGCATAGAAACCCTGCAGGAGTTCCATTGGATACGCAGCCAGGGCATTCGCTACGGGCAGGGATTCTTTCTGGCAGCGCCAGGTTATTCGCCGGCATCAAGATTGCGCGCGGAAATCCTGGCGGTGTTGCCTACTCCTGCACTGCACCAGCAGTTTTCGACTTCCGAGCATCTGACGCCTACCGTAAATAGTATTTTGCGCGAGGTGCCCGCCGTGGAGCATACCCGGCCGATCGCGCATGTATACGCTATTTTCAGCGCGCATATTGAACTGCAGCTGGTCGCGGTATTGCGCGATGGCATGCCCATGGGATTGATTCCCCGTGCACGCCTGCTGGAGCGCATGGCAAGACCATCCTATCGCGCACAACATGGCAGGCAGCCCTGCGCGAAGTTTATTCAAACCCAGCCTATTATCGTCGACCACCAGACCAGCCTGCAGGACATAGGCCATTTGATCTCCGAGGTCACTTCGGAACATCAGTTTGACGGATTCATCATTACCAAACAAGGCAACTACCTGGGTGTAGGCACGGGTTTCGACCTGATACGCGAAATCACCGCATTGCAAATCAAGGCCGCCAAATACGCCAACCCGCTGACGCAACTGCCGGGCGGTGTGCCCATCAACGATCATATCGACGTCCTGCTCAAAAGCAGAAGTACCTTCTACGTATGCTATGTGGATCTCGATAATTTCAAGCCTTTCAACGATTTGTACAGTTATCGCAAGGGCGACGTAATCATACAAACGGCAGCCAGCCTGCTGGGCGAACATATCGACCGGGACATCGATTTTCTGGGGCACATTGGCGGGGATGATTTCATCATTGTTTTCCGAAGCCAGGACTGGCGGAGTCGCTGTCAGCGCATACTTG
The DNA here is from genome assembly GCA_013416405.1 of Alcaligenaceae bacterium. Classification (GTDB taxonomy): domain Bacteria; phylum Pseudomonadota; class Gammaproteobacteria; order Burkholderiales; family Burkholderiaceae_B; genus Pusillimonas_C. Next base: position 19,028 of record JACCET010000013.1, on the reverse strand, counting down.
ACCGCTTTGCCCTGGAAACCGTCATTTTTTATCAGCCTGAACACCTTGCGGCTGGCGGCTACACCATCGAAAATCGGCAGGGCGTGCCGGTTTTCCATCCTCTGGTCAGTCTGTCCATAGGGGTCGTGAAAGTCGTTGCGGGCATGCCACTGACCAGCTACCAGATTGCCGAGTTCGCCTCGCTGGCCAAGGCCCAAGCCAAAAAAATTCCGGGTAATTCGCTATTTGTCGAGCGGCGGTCCCTGGTGCCAGATAGCGCGTTGCAAGCACTGCGAAAAGACAATGAGGCAGGTGCTTGATAAACGACCAGGCCAGGCAGCAGGGCTTAGATGGACAGCGATTCACCCTTGATGATTTCATTGCGCAGGGCGTCGATGACGGTTTTGTAATCGGGCTGGCTGAAAATGGCTGAACCAGCCACAAAGGTATCGGCACCGGCCGCCCGTATGGCGGCAATATTATCAACCTTGACGCCACCGTCGATCTCCAGCGCAATGGGCTGTCCGCCCGCACTTTGCCAATGATCGATTTTCTGGCGGGCCAGGGCCAGTTTTGCCAATGTTCCGGGAATGAAGCTTTGGCCGCCAAAACCTGGATTCACCGACATCAGCAGCACCACATCGAGCTTATCCATTACGTGGTCCATCCAGTGCAGGGGCGTGGCCGGATTGAAGACCAGACCTGCTTTGCAGCCATGTTCCCTGATCAGTGACAAGGTACGATCAACGTGCCTGGACGCTTCGGGGTGGAAGGTAATAATATTGGCCCCCGCCTTTGCGAATTGCGGGATAATGGCGTCGACCGGTTCCACCATCAGGTGTACGTCAATGGGTGCATCGGTGTGTGGGCGCAGCGCCTCGCAAACCATGGGGCCGATAGTCAGGTTGGGTACATAGTGGTTGTCCATGACATCAAAATGTATCCAGTCGGCCCCTGCGGCCACGACGTTCCTGACTTCCTCGCCCAGTCGGGCAAAATCGGCGGCCAGCAAGCTGGGGGCAATACGGGTAGGTTGGGTAAATGGCATGTGCGTAAATCGGTTAAGGTGCAATAACAAGGCGTGAATATGTCATTATTGCAGGTTGGCACTGGCTATCCTGTCAATATTACGGTTTTATTCAGGGCCAGCCAATACTATTGAAGGAGTTGCGTAGGCATGAAGCCATCTGACATTGCGGTTACGGTTACGCCACAGTACCTGCCTGACCAATCCGAGCCCAATGAGCAACAGTTTGTATTCGCCTATACGGTCCGTATTACCAACAATGGGCAGCAAGCCGCCCAGGTTGTCAGCCGTCACTGGATTATTACCGATGGAAATCAGCGTATTCAGGAAGTGCGCGGATTAGGGGTCATAGGCCAGCAGCCTTTGCTCAAGCCGGGTGCAAGCTTCGAGTACACCAGTGGCTGTCCGCTACCCACCCCGGTGGGATCCATGAAGGGCTCTTACCATTGCGTAGGTGAAAATGGCGTCCCCTTCGACGTACCCATCCAGGAGTTCGTCCTGGCCATGCCGCGTACGCTGCACTAAACCCTCGACTTTGCGAGTCTATGAAAAGAATATTGTTTCTCACTGCATCGCTGGCCGTGCTGGCTGGTTGCAGCAGCGTTCCCGTCACGCCTGACGATACGGCGGCAGGCGCGCCGGGCGCGTCCACCAATATTGCCGAACAGCCTTTGCGCGTGCCTGCGCTGAGCGCTTTGCCGGAAACGCCGGCCAGGTCATTGTCGGGCAAGTTCCAGCAGGCCTCCTGGGCCACGCTGCCAGGATGGCAAAACGACAATCTTGACCATGTCTGGAAGGCCTTCATCAATAATTGCAAAGGACTGATGCGGCCCGTTTCGGGCTCGCTGGCCCAGCAGGCGCGCGCCACGCCGCGAGTGTGGCAGCCGGTTTGCGCGGCTGCCGTGCAGTCGGGTCTGGACCCCGCCAGCGCAACAGCGGCCAATGTGCGCCAGTTCTTGCAAACGCATTTGCAGCCGTGGCGCTTGCTCGATGCCGCAGGTAAACCGGCCCGCAACACCGTGACCGGCTATTACGAACCCTTGGTACACGCTTCGCGCAGCCGCCAGGGTGAATATCAGTGGCCGTTATATGCCGTGCCCGACGATTTGCTGACCATAGACCTGGGTTCGGTTTATCCGGACCTGGCGGGCAAGAGAGTGCGCGGCAAAGTCGTGGGCAAGCGTGTCGTGCCTTATGACACCCGGGCCGAAATTGCGGCGGCGCCCGATCGCCAGCCGCGCGCCATAGTCTGGGTCAATGATCCGGTCGAGGCCTTCTTCCTGCAAATACAGGGATCGGGCCGGGCGCAATTGGCTGACGGCACCACCATACGTCTGGCCTATGCCGACCATAACGGCCGTCCCTATATGTCCATAGGGCAGTGGCTGGCTAAAAAAGGCGAGTTGAAGCTGGCACAGGCATCCATGCAGAACATCAAGGCATGGGCCAGGAATAACCCTTCACGGGTGCAGGAAATGCTCAACGCCAATCCGGCCATGGTGTTCTTCAATGAAGAAGCCGTGACTGACCCTGAACTGGGGCCCAAGGGCGCCTATGGCATTCCCCTGATAGGGCAGCGTGCCGTGGCCGTCGATACCCAATTCGTGCCCTTGGGTTCTGTACTGTATCTGTCGACCAAACAGCCGGCATCCAGCACGCCCCTGCAGCGCCTGGTGTTTGCCCAGGATACGGGCGCTGCCATCAAAGGCGCGGCGCGCACTGATTACTATTGGGGATTCGGCGACGAAGCCGGTGCCCTGGCGGGCCGCATGAAGCAGCAGGGCGATGTGTGGGTGCTGTGGCCCAAGCAGGCGGGAGCTCCCTCGGCGCGATGAGTAAAGAATCCGTACTGGTGTGTGGCAGCGGTATTGCCGGCCTAGCCATGGCGCTGGGCTTGGCCAAGGCCGGTTTCCAGGCGTCGCTGCTGGGACCTCGCGCCACATACAAGGCGCCGACGCCCGATGTATATCATCCCCGGGTCTATGCCATTTCAAGCAGCAGTCAGCGCTTGCTTGAAAGCCTGGGCGTTTGGGGTATGTTGGACACCTCGCGTGTGACGCCGGTTGAAACCATGGAAATCTATGGCGATGCCAGCGGCGTGGTGCATTTGCATGCCTGGCAGGCGGCCCAGACCGCTCTGGCCTGGATAGTCGAGTCCAGTGAGCTTGAGCGTGTGCTGCAGCAAGCGGTGCAGGTGTTCGGTATTACATGGCATGCCGAGAAATTTCAAAGACTGGAGTCGTCCACGGTTTTCACCGATACCGGACGCGCCTTGAAGCCAGACTTGCTGGTGGGTGCCGATGGCGCGCAATCGGCGGTACGCAAGGCGGCCGGCATCTGTCACAAGTCGCGTGCCTACGGAGACCAGGGCGTCGTCGTGCATTTGACGGCCGAGCTGCCGCATCAGAATGCGGCGCTGCAATGGTTTACGGGCGACACCGTATTGGCTCTGCTGCCCATGCCAGGTACATCCGATGGGCACCAGGTCTCCGTGGTCTGGTCCATGCCTGACGACATGGCAAAAGCTTTGCTGGCTCTGCCAGAGACCGAGCGCAATCAGCAATTGCAAATCCGTTTGATGGCGGCTACGAGTGGCAGGTTGGGGCGTTTGCAGGTGCGCAGTCCCATGTTTGGCTTTCCTCTGTTTCTGGAAAGCAGTGACATGATGGCACCGGGTGTTGCTCTGGTCAGCGATGCGGCGCATCGTGTGCATCCCTTGGCCGGGCAGGGTCTTAACCTGGGGCTGGGAGACGTACACGACCTATTGAAGGTGCTGGTTTCCAAAGAGGCTTATCGTCGAGCCGGTGATACTCGAGTGCTGAGCCGATACCGTCGCGCCCGGGCGGAGCCCATCCTGGCGATGAGCATGGCCACTGACGGCTTGCATCGATTGTTTGCCAATCAGACTGCGGCTGCAGCCTGGGGGCGCAACACCGGCATGCAGATGGTGGACAGGATTCCATTGCTCAAGCGCATGCTGATCGGCGGCGCAGGCAGGTAATTGGGTTTTTCAAATAATTTTCAGGAATTTTATGTCTTTAAGATTAAAAACAATGTTGGCTGCGCTGGCCTTGGCCGTGTCGCCCGTCATGGTGCAGGCGCAGGATGCATCCCAAGGCATTGGTGCGGCCAAGCCGGAGCAGCTTGCGACACAGGACGCGGCGACGCCTGATTCGGTGCGCCAGTTGTTTGAAAGCCGGTTTCCGGGGATTCAGGTCAAAGAAGTAAGGCGCACACCCTTTCCGAGCCTGTTCGAAGTGCAGATAGGTCGAGACCTGCTGTATACGAATGCGACGGCAGATTTTGTGTTGCAAGGCGCGTTGATTGATGCGAAGAATCGCCGCGACCTGACTGCCGAGCGTATGGAAGAGTTGTCCAAGGTTGCTTTTGAGACCTTGCCCCTTGAGCTGGCGGTACAGCAAGTGAAAGGCGATGGGTCGCGCAAGATAGCGGTGTTTGAAGACCCCAACTGTGGCTATTGCAAGCGCCTGCATCAAACTCTGACGCAGGTAGACAACATCACGGTATACACCTTTCTGTTCCCGATTTTGTCACCTGATTCTACCGAGAAGGCGCGCAATATCTGGTGCGCGCAAGATCAAGCAGCGACTTGGCGCGCATGGATGCTCGACGGCACCGTGCCGCCCGAAGCCGTATGCGATACACCGGTGGAAAAAGTACTAGCCTTGGGTCGGGGGATGATGGTGCAGGGTACGCCGGCCATTATTTTTGCCGACGGTACCCGCGCCAATGGTGCATTGCCGCTGGATGCGCTGAACCAAAGACTGGCCGCTGTAAAGTAGCGGCCAGTCTTTGGTTATGGGGCATGGTTTTTAATGATGATGCCTGTGGTGTTTTTTGTGATGGTGCTTTTTGTAGTGATGCTTGCCGCGGTGGTTGCGATTGTCTACATAGCGTCGATCGGATCGATACGAGCGATCATGACCTTTCCAGCGATGATGCTTGCGGTCTTCGGTAAGAATATTGCCCAGCACGCCGCCTGCTGCAGCGCCGCCCAGGGTCATCATTGCATCGCCCTCTGACAGTACGGCACCTGCGGCGGCACCTAGGCCAGCACCTAGTATGGTATTCGTTGTTTTATCGTCGGCGGAGGCAGTGCCGACAGTGGCCAGAGCGATTAACCCGGCCAGCGCAGCCTTGGCGATGTGACGGCTTAATTTCATGATCCTGCTCCTGATGTTTAACATGAAGGTCAGCGTAATCGAGTCAACAGACGCAGGGCAAGCGTTAAAAGTGCCTTTGCATTGCATTGAAATAAATTAGGGTCTGGCTGAAGGTTCTTGTTACGCCCTTGTATCTGACTGGAAACTTAATACCAAAATGCACAAGCATTTGTCGACTTTGTCTGTTGCCGTGATCGGCGGAGGGCCGGCTGGCCTGATGGCTGCCGAGACCCTAATGGCGGCTGGCGTGCGTGTTGATCTATACGATGCCATGCCTTCTGTAGGACGCAAGTTTCTGTTGGCGGGCCGTGGGGGCTTGAACCTGACGCACAGTGAGCCTGCCGACGTCTTCCGAGTGCGATTCGGTGCCCGGGCTGCACAGGTGGCGTCTTGGCTTGATGGTTTCGGCGCCCAGGCATTGCGTGACTGGGCTCATACTCTTGGCATAGAGACCTTTGTCGGCTCATCAGGCCGGGTGTTTCCCAAAGAAATGAAGGCGGCCCCCCTGCTGCGTGTCTGGCTGCAGCGTCTGCGCGCCAGTGGTGTGTCCTTGCATGCCCGGCATCGATGGATCGGTTGGTCTGAAGATGGATCTTTGCTGCTCGATACCCCGGATGGCCAAGTGCTCAAACGGCATGATGCCGTGGTATTGGCCCTGGGGGGAGCCAGCTGGGCGCGTCTGGGGTCGAACGGCGCCTGGCAGGCTGTGCTGGCCGACAAAGGCGTTGGCCTTGTGCCTTTGCAACCGGCCAATGGCGGTTTTCTGGTGGACTGGAGTGCTTATTTCTCGGATCGCTATGCGGGCGAACCCTTGAAGTCTATTGCCATGGCGCCAGCGGGCCAGGCCATGCGGCGTGGCGAATGCATGATTACGGCCAATGGTCTGGAGGGTGGGCTGATCTATGCTTGGTCGTCCATGCTGCGTGAGGACTGGCTGGCGCATAACCAGGCGGTGCTGCACATAGATTTGCTGCCGGCACGTGACCAAGCCTATGTGCTGCGTGAAGTCACCTATCCGCGCGGCGCGCGGTCATGGTCTAGCCACTTGGGCAGTCGCCTGGGGCTAAAGGGCGTCAAGCTTGGCCTATTGCGTGAATGCTTGTCTAAAGAGGATTTCGCAAACACCGACAGGCTGGCACAGGCCATCAAGTGCCTGCCCGTGCGCTTGCACGGCATGCAGCCTTTGGATCAGGCTATCAGCACAGCGGGGGGAGTGAGTTTTGACAGCATCGATCAGCATCTGATGCTGCGCAACTTGCCCGGTGTATTTTGTACTGGAGAGATGCTGGACTGGGAAGCGCCTACCGGCGGGTATTTGCTGACAGCCTGCTTTGCCGGTGGTCGTGCCGCTGGACGAGGCGTTCTGCATTACCTGGGCGTATCGGCCTGAAGGCGCGCAGGTGGGTCGCTACCCGCCTGCTGCTCGTATCAACGCCACATTTTCAATTTTCTATTTTTCAGTTTGCCGTGTCTGCGCTCCAGGTAAACACGGTCATCGACCGTAGAAAAAATAACTGCAAAAACAATGCCGATGGCTGCGCCAACTATGGTGTCCAGCACGCGCTCGACTGGCATATTGCTGTTGGCGACGGGTGCAGCCAAGTGGGTCATCAGTAGTGCCATGGGGGTGATGGTGATCTGGCCCAGAGCATAGTTGTAGCCTATGGTCACTTCGGTGATGAATTGGAAAAATACGACAGCTGCCGCCACATACCAGAATGACGGATCCTGGGCCAGAATGGCCCATACGATGCAGGCGCCAATCACGGTGCCTGCCATACGCTGCAATGATCTGTTCATGGTCAGGTGCAGGTGGGCGCCCTGCATGACGGCTGTTGCACCAATGGCGGCCCAGGCCGGATATTGCCACCCCGACCAGTAGGAGATCAGGGCGGCAATGGCCGCGCCCACGGTAATGCGGCTAGCCACGACCAATCTGTGCGGCAAGGGTTGCAAAGGTGGTGCAGGTGCAGGCTTGGGCGGGGCCGCATCCTGGGGGCGAAGCCGGTCGGTCAGCGCGCAGACCAGCCAGGCCAATGCGGATCCCCAGGCCGTGGCGGCTGTGCGTTCCAGCACGCTGCCTAGCGTATCAACCGGGCCCAATACGGCCCCCACGGCAAAAACAAAAATGACGGCGCCGGGCCCACCCGTCAGGCCCCACTGAGACACGGCCAGCGTATAGAGCCCCGCTGACAGGGCAAGCAGTAATACCATGGCCCAAGGGGATGCACCTGCATAACTGGCCAATGAGGGAATAAATACGCCGGCAACCAGCAGGATGCCGCATATCATGACAATCCGCCGGCGGGCCTGCAAGGAGGCATAGCGTCCGAATAGCGCGGCCAGTGCACCCAGGGCAGGAAAGCCAACCAGTTCCGGCCACGGAGAAAAATGAGCAGTGGTCAGCGCGACCAAGATTGCCAGCGCGGCCTGGAAACCTGCAATGCTGGCAATCTTGACGGAAGGGGGTGCGCTGACAACCAGGCTCTGCTGCAGTTGCTGGCGACTGAGCAGGTGGCTGGCGCTATGTTTGCGGGAAGCGCTCAGGACTTTGCTATGGCGTTTGGGGTGTACTGCAGCCGCCTGGGCTGGTTTTTGTCTTTGGGCTGCCATGGTGCGTAGATGAAATACTAACGCACCATAATACATCGCGGATCGTGACGGTTACTCGGCAGAGGGCAGGACTTCAGTGCTGGTCTGGCCTTTGTTGTGTAGTGAGATCAATGGGGGCTGATCCTGGCGGGCGCGTTCTTGTAGCAGGCGCGTTTCCAACGTAGGGGCGTACTGCTTGACCTTCCAGTTGCGATAAGGCTTGATGACTTGGTTTGTTGCGGGCATTTCAGACTCCAGGTAAGCACTGTTTATCTCTGTATCCAATTGCTGCTTGATTCCATCCTTCTATAGGATGAGGCTTAATGGTCACATACGCAAGTTGCAATATCACGACAGACTAAAATACTTGAATAAATCCACTACGGAGAAATCATCATGAACGATGCGTCCGATCTTGCGGAACGGATAGTTGAACAAGTTTCCGATGCCTTGATCTACGTTGATCGTGCGGGCAATATCGTGCGCTGGAATCAGGCCGCCTGTGCTTTGTTTGGTTACAGCGCGGCTGAAATGCTGGGTGGCGGCCTCGACCCCATCATTCCGGAACATTTGCGCGCCGCGCACTGGGCCGGTTTCAATAAAGCCATAGATACCGGCAAGACCAGGCTGGCCGGGCAGCCGACATTAACGCGTGCCGTGCATAAAATGGGCCGAAAACTCTACGTGGAAATGACTTTTGCCTTGGTGGTGGATGAGCATGCCGTGGCCATGGGTTCGGTTGCCATGGCACGTGACGTGACAGCACGCGTGGAAAAGGAAAGGGCTGCCCGTAGCGCTTAGCCATGCTTGGACGCTGTGCCGGCATTGCGTATGAACGGCAGCTGGCACCCGGTGGCTTGCCCGTGCGCTGTACACTTCCGGGTTCCTTAGCTTTTTTTCAAGGCGATATCTGTATGCCACTTCTTGACGCTATCGTTGCGCAGGCCGATGAGCTGCGTGCCATCCGCCGCGATATTCACGCACACCCCGAGCTGGCCTTCGAAGAAACACGCACAGCCGATCTCGTAGCCGAACGGCTTAGCGCTTGGGGCATTGCTATGCATCGCGGCCTGGGAAAAACTGGCGTAGTAGGCATCATCCGTGGTGAAAAGCCCGACAATGGCCGTACCGTAGGGCTGCGCGCCGACATGGATGCACTGCCCATGCAAGAAGCCAATTCGTTTGAGCATGCCAGCCGCCATCCTGGCAAGATGCATGCCTGCGGCCACGACGGACACACCACCATGCTGTTGGGTGCTGCTCAGTATCTTGCTGCACACCGCGATTTTGCAGGAACTGTGTATCTGATCTTCCAGCCCGCCGAGGAGCAGGCCGGCGGCGCGCGCGAGATGATCAAGGAAGGCCTGTTTGAGCAGTTTCCCATAGATGCTGTGTTTGGCATGCACAATATGCCAGGTATTCCCAGCGGTACGTTTGCGCTTTCATCGGGTCCGGTACTGGCGTCCAATAGTGAGTTCACCGTTACGGTGCGCGGTAAAGGTGGCCATGCTGCCATGCCTCATTTGGGTGTGGATCCTCTGCCCATCGCAGCGCAGATTTTGGGTGCGTTCCAGAACATTCTCAGTCGAAACAAGAAACCCCTGGACGTTGCTGTCATTTCGGTGACCATGATCCACGGCGGCGACGCCGTGAACGTCATTCCCGACACCTGCGAGATGCGCGGTACGGTTCGGGCCTACACCGCCGAAACGCTGGATCTGATCGAGCGGCGCATGCGGGAAATTGCCGAATTGACATGCCGCGCCAACGAAGCGCAATGCGACTTCGACTTCCAGCGCAAGTATCCGGCCACGCTCAACCACGAGGCCGAAACCGAATTCGCACGCGACGTGATTGCCCAGATTGTGGAACCGGACTGCCTGATCACTCAGACGCCCATCATGGCTGCCGAGGATTTCGCCTTCATGCTGGAAGTCAAGCCAGGCTGCTACGCCTTCATAGGCAATGGCGATGGCGACCACCGCGAGACCGGCCACGGCCAGGGGCCATGTCTGGTGCATAACACCAGCTACGACTTCAACGACGAGGTGTTGCCGCTGGGCGCCACCTATCTGTCCAGGTTGGCGTTGTCATGGCTGGCTAAATAGGCCGCTCAAGCTGATGCAGGCGCGGCCTAGCGCGACTGCATCAGGCAACCACCTCGACCAGCTCCATCATGCCCATGTCCTCGTGATCCAGGGCATGGCAGTGCCACACAAATTTGCCGGTGAAGTCGGTAAAGCGGCTGCGAAATGTGATGGAGGTGGGTTGAGCAGTCGTGCCACCGGGTGCCAATGGAATGGTGTCGGCCCAGTAGGGCTCGATATCTTCGCCATTGACCTTGATGACATAACAGTCATTGATATGAATATGAAATGGATGTGGGTAGCCACTCATGTTGTACAGCGTCCATTCCTCGACGGCATCAAGCGCCACGGTCTGGGTTGCAGCCAAAGCGGACTGGAACGGTGCCAGCTTGGTACCCTCGTTGCCGGTGGCAAACACCGTGTTGGCCAAAGAGGAGCCGTCTGCTTCGGGTACAAACCATTCTTCGCCCTCGGGGATGGGCTGAGGAAACAGAGGGCTGTCTTTGTTGGCGATTGCCAGGATGACGGCCCGCGTCTTGCCGCCATGTTGTGCGAGTTCGGCATCGGTGATGGGCAGGAAGTTGTTATACAAAGGCAACTGGCTAGGGCTGGGCAGATCCATCTCGAGCGGCGTGCCTTCAACAACTATGCGCGCCACGATTTCCTGATCCATGCCCGACGGCGCCTTGGCTGAACGCAAGTAGTAGGTGCCAGGCGTTTTGCTGGCCTGCACCAGTATCGAATCGCGATTGCCCGGATACATGATGCTGCCAGGCCAATGGCTGTTGTCTGTTTGGGCCGCGGTGTTGGCATTGATGGGGCGGTAATGACGCTGGAAGGCGTTCCCGTCGCGGGCGTAATACCACATGGTGTGCCCGTCGAGCACCGGATTGAAGGGATAGAAGGCGTCTGAGTTCAGCAGATGCCAGTTCTGAATTTCTCCGGGGCGCATGACGATAGTGGGCTGATAAGCCCCATTGAGCATGAAGGCGCCATTGGTGTTGGCGACGTACTCGTACAGATTGTCGCTGGTGCCCGTGTCGGAAAGATTCAGCCTGTGCACAAAAATGACTCGTTCGCGTATGTTGTCGGCCAGATCGAAATCATTACGCGGAGTATTGATCAAAATGGCGCCGAACATGCCGTTGACCACCTGTGTGGCGGTAGACCCATGCAGATGCGGGTGATACCAGTAAATACCGTTGACATGATAGGGCGGCAGGGCGATTTCATGCTGGCGATCAGCACCGGGCTTGACGCCCGCATCGGCTGAATCGACCACATAATCGCCATAGACGCCAGGGCGGATTTCCTTGGGATCGACGTGCAGGCCATGAAAATGCAGGTTGGTGCTATTCTGGTAATTCAGATAGCTTAGCGACGAAACATTGGGATCATTTTCGGGCAGCCTGTTCTTGAGCAGAATACGCAAGGTATCACCGGCGTTCAGGCACAGGGTAGGGGCCAGGCCACCGTCGTTATAGCTGCGCAGATGGGTGTTCACCAGCTGGGATGCACCCGGATAAACGTCTTGTGCACCGGCCCCGAACTGGACGCTGTTGCTGGCATAAGCGGCCACCAGCTCTATATCGATGAGGCCGTCGCGGGCATAGATGCGCGTGGCTTCTGGCAGAGTATCTTCTGTGGCCGCCTGGCTGTCGCCGCCACTGCCGCAAGCTGCCAGAGGCGGCAGTATCAGGCCGGCTGACAGGCCCATGGACCAGCGCAGCACATCGCGGCGCTTGGGATTTGCAGGGTCGGCGGCAGCTGCCAGGGGTTCACCGGCGCGGTGTTGATCGCTTGTGTTCATGCTAGTGCCCTCAGGCCAGGTGGATGGGGTTGGGGGTCAGGATTACGGTGTCTTGAGCGGCCCGGCCGCAGGCCGCGCTACGGTTATCGCCCCAGGCAAAAATGGTTGTGTCGTCGCTGGCCAGTACATGACCTGCTCCTGCGGCCAGGCGGGTGACAGGAGGCAGGCCGGCAATTTGCACCGCCTGCGGAGACGAATGCGGTTGCGATAAACCGATTTGACCCAGGCCATTCCAGCCCCAGGCAAAGATTTCGCCCTGTTCGGTCAAGGCTGCCGTGTAGAACTGCCCGCCGTCTATCTGGCGTATAGGGAAATCAAGCTGGATCTTTACGGGTTCAGTAAAAAAAGCGCCATCGGCACTGCCGGTCTGGCCATGATTATTGGCGCCCCAGGCCCACAGCTGGCCCGCTGCATCCAGCGCCATGCTGTGCGTATCGCCGGCAGCGATGTAGGTGACGGGCTCTGGCAGGGCAACCTTGGTAGGCTGGTTGGACGATTTTAGGGTTCCGTGCCCCAGTTGGCCGGCCTGGTTCGCGCCCCAACTCCAGATGTTGCCAGACTGATCCATGGCCAGGGCGTGTGCCGAGCCGCAGGCCAGGCTGGCGATGGCAGGCAGGCCCTTAAGTTCTGCCACATCGTTCTGTGCGGGCTGCGCCGGCCGGCCCAGTTGCCCCTGATGATTGAAACCCCAGGACCAGACGCTGCCGTTGTTCAGCAGGGCCAGATTGACGGTATGCATGGTAGCCAGTTGCCGTATTCCTTGTGGGATAGCTTGAACTTTTTGGTGGGCGGCTCCATGATCCGGAGCAATGACTGGCCGGCAGGCCAGCAAAGCCCCGGTGCCGCAAGCGCCCAGTATGTGATTGCTACCATCGGCGATAAAGTGAAAGGGCGTGCCTGGGTTGAGCATCTGCGCATAGGGCTGAGCATAGCGACGATGGCCAATCTCGGTTTTATCTGTAAAACATAGTTCTGCGGGAAGGGTGTCTTGCAAGCTGGGGTAGGCGGTTTTGAATGCCCCCCATCCCCAAGCGGCACCTTTGCTGTCGAGTGCGACAGAGCGTTGCGAACCGGCACTGATCTGAACGATAGGCATGGAATGTCTCGTTGTTTTAATATTTGTTGCTAAATATTAACCTGAACATTCCTATTCTGCGAGGATTTTTGATGGAGTTTCAGTGGCGGTGTTTCGGCGCAATTGAAGCCAAACATCAATTAAAAAGGCCTGGCCCGGTATGCAACCGGGGCCAGGCCTTTTATTGCCCATCTATTCTGGGCTGGGTGAAAACCTAAGCGGCTTTCTTCAGCGACTTTTTCAGCGCTTTGATCTTGTTCTCGTGCTTTTCCACTTTGGATTGACGAGCCTTGATTTTTTGCTTGATGGTTTTAACGTTCTTGGACATGTTGCTTTCCTTGCTTTAGAGGCCTACTCAGTGGATTTATGCTTTTTGATAAATGCACGAATGAACAGCCTGATTTCACGAGCGGCTGTGGTGTCCAGTTCTTCGCATAGCTGCAAGAACTGTTCGCGCTCGGCGGTGCTGATGCGTATCAGCAGCTGGCTATCTTTTTTATTGAGCTTCACTTTAGTGGGTTTTTCGGACATTCTGAATACTCAAAAAATTGAAGTTCAAATTCAAAAGATATATGCATTGTATATGCATTATAGTAACAATGCAAGGTTCCTGGATAGAAACATTGGCGGTGCATGTGGCAACGGCAATCTGCATGCATCAGGAAACCCTGCCACTTGTCATCAGTCAGGCACCGTACCTTGCCCGTACTCCCTTTTTCGCGTCATGTTTGTCATATCATAGGAGAATGGTCGACTCACACAGCGCTTGCAATAGCATGGCAACACTTTCACCGAAAATTGTCGCTAGCCCTCAGTGGCTTGAGCAAATACAGGCGTGGGCGCGCGACCTGGGGTTTTCTCAGGTAGGCGTTTCAGGAATTGATTTGGCTTCAGCTGAACCGTATTTGCTGGAATGGCTGGCCAAGGGCCATCACGGCAGCATGCATTACATGGAGCGCCATGGCCTGAAGCGTGCGCGTCCTGCCGAATTGGTCCCGGGCACGCTCAGTGTTATTACTGTGCGCATGCCCTATCTGCCGCGCAACTCCACCGTGCCCGACTGGCAGAGCCGGGAGCTTTCCAGGCTGACGAATGCCGACGAGGGTGTGGTGTCGCTTTATGCGCGGGGGCGGGACTATCACAAAGTGGTACGTGGGCGTCTACAGAAACTGTGTGACCGCATCGAGGCATTGGTCGGTCCATTCGGTCATCGTGTTTTTTCTGATTCGGCACCGGTACTGGAAAAAGAGCTGGCTGTTCGCAGCGGCCAGGGGTGGCGGGGGAAGCATTCCCTGGTGCTGTCGCGCGACGCCGGGTCGATGTTTTTTCTGGGTGAAATCCTTGTGGACTTTGCGCTTGAACCGACGGAGCCGGTCAGCGCGCACTGCGGTACCTGTAGCGCCTGTATCGACGTCTGTCCGACGGGCGCCATTGTGGCGCCTGGCGTGGTCGATGCACGGCGCTGTATTTCCTACCTCACCATAGAGAATCACGGCCCCATTCCCGAGGAATTTCGCCCGCTGATGGGCAACCATGTCTATGGCTGCGATGATTGCCAGCTGATCTGCCCCTGGAACAAATACGCACAGACGACTGAGCTACCCGACTTCGACGAGCGCTCGCCTCTGGTAGGCCAGCAGCTTATGGCACTATTTGCGTGGGACGAGCCCACCTTCCTGAAAAAGACCGAGGGCGGGCCGGTCCGACGAATCAACCATGAACGATGGTTGCGCAACGTTGCTGTGGCTCTTGGTAATGCCTTGCGTGTAGCCGACCCTGTGCACGCGCAGGAAATACGGGCTTTGTTGCTGAGCCGAGCTGACCACCCCAGCGCCCTGGTGCGTGAACATATCGCATGGGCGTTGGCACAGCTCGACTGAATTGACGTTGACGCAATTCGTGGACAGTAGTTTGGAGCGTATCGCGCGTGCTTTTGCCTTGCCAGTAGGATTACCGTCAGGTGTGGTCACTCAGACTCAATACTAAGTTCAGAGGGTGATGATATAAAATGATTGTTTCTAACATATCAATTAGTTCTATTCATAATGTTGGAGCGATCTCATCTTGAAATTTTGCGGGCGGTTGAAAAGCACGGTACTGTCACGGCCGCTGCAGAATCGCTGCACCTCACGCAGTCCGCGTTGAGCCACACGATCGCCAAGCTAGAACGGCTTTTTGGCGTCCCGCTTTGGCTGCGGGAAGGCCGTTCCTTGCGGCTCACGCAGGCGGGGGAATATCTGCTGGCCATGGCGCAACGCCTGCTTCCGCAATTCGAGACCGCCGAAGCCTTCCTGAAGCAATATGCGGAAGGTGAGCGTGGCACCTTGCGCATAGGTATGGAATGCCATCCCTGCTACGAATGGCTATTGAAAGTGGTGTCGCGCTATTTGGGAGATTGGCCGGATGTCGATATCGACGTGAAGCAGAAGTTTCGCTTCGGCAGTATGGGAGCGCTCTTCAGTCACGAAATTGATCTCATCGTCACCCCCGACCCACTGCTCACGCCAGGCGTAAGCTATCTGCCTGTCTTCGACTATGAGCAGGTGCTGGTGGTGGGGCGTGGGCATGCGCTCGCAACGCGTCACCACGTACAGCCTGCAGATCTGGTGTCTGAAACGCTGATCACCTATCCGGTCGAGCCGGCCCGGCTGGATATCTACAGTCAGTTCCTGCTGCCGGCAGGAGTGATGCCGCGTCGTCACAAGACCCTGGAAAGCACTGACATCATGCTGGAGATGGTGGGGGCAGGCCGCGGTGTGGCAGCGCTACCCCGATGGTTGGTGCTGGAATACGCAAAACGTATGAGTATTGTGCCGGTGAGTTTGGGTAAGCGGGGCATACACAAGCAGATTCATCTGGGCCGCCGCGATTCAGATCATGAACCGGAATATCTGAAGGCGTTCATTGAGGTCGCCCGGTTAATGACTGGAGAAATGCCGGGGTAGCTGCTGCAGCGCATGCTATTAATGATTGTATTTCATGCAATCATGAAATAAGACCATTTTACTTCATATGTTGTCCGCGGTTAGCATCCGTAGTTCATCAAAAACCTTCGAGCTACGCCAGAAATAGGATGAGCGCCGGCATGCAGGCAAGTGGCTACTGAGCCCAAGCTGAAGAAGCCACCTAGCGCCGCAAAGACCACTTCATGAAAGACAAAATCACACGCCCACTTCGCTTAGTCGGGGTTTCAGGTGGATTGCATCCCTCTTCAAAGGCAGCAGCCTTGACAGAGCACCTTCTGGAACTGAGTGCTGACCAGGTTCAGGGCGAACAACACTTGATCGAACTGGGCCGGCTTGCGTCGCAATTTACCGGCGCTGTCAGCCGATCCCAATTGCCCGATGCTGTGGAGCGGGCGCTCACAGCGGTTGAACGGGCTGACGTACTGGTGGTGGTAACACCGGTCTACCGGGGTTCGTACACCGGGTTGTTCAAGCACTTTTTTGACTTCATTCACCAGGATGCTTTGATCGACAAGCCAGTGCTATTGGCCGCCACGGGTGGCAGTGAGCGTCATGCACTGATGATTGATCACCAGCTACGGCCGCTTTTCAGTTTTTTCCAGGCACGCACGCTCCCCCTGGGGGTTTATGCCACAGACAAGGACTTTGAAAACGGACGGCTGCAGGATCGGGCGCTGATTCAGCGTGCAGCACTGGCGGTTCAACGTGCCTTGCCCTTTTTGGAATCAGCGTCCCGAAGCGCTTCTGACGACCGATCACTGAACGTTCCGGCCTGCGCCCACGCGGCTGCGGCCTGACGGTATCGCCGGATTTATTGATTGTTGAGACTCAGGACACCCAAGCAAATGGAAACAGAATTCCTTTATACCGTTCACAGCATTCCGTTTGACGAGAATTATCGTCCGGCAGATGCGACCCGGTTGACGACGAACTTTGCCAATCTGGCCAGGGGAGAGAGTCGACAGGAGAACCTGCGAAACACCTTGAAGATGATTGATAATCACTTCAATAGCCAGGCGCACTGGGATAACCCCACCGGTGATCGCTACGCAGTTCAGTTGGAAATCATCTCTGTGAAGATGAGCCTTGGTGCTCACGAGAATGGCGGAACATTTCAGCTGATGGAAGTGCTAAGACCAAATATCATTGACAAGAAAACCGGAGCGCGCACAGAGGGGATCGTAGGGAATAATTTTTCCTCTTATGTGCGTGATTATGATTTCAGCGTCCTGCTGCGGGAACACAATAAAGATAAGCCTATTTTTGATGTTCCAGAGGATTTTGGAGATTTGCATGGAAAGTTATTCCAGCAATTCCTGAACTCGGATGCTTACAGAAAGCACTTCCGCAAACAGCCTGTCATCTGTCTCAGCGTTTCCAGTAGCAAGACCTATTACCGGACAGAGAACCGGCACCCCGTATTGGGTGTGGAATATCGTCAGAGCGAAGCGTCATTGACCGATCAATACTTCGGGAAAATGGGTATGCGGGTACGGTACTTCATGCCGCCTAATAGCGCTGCGCCCTATGCTTTCTACTTCATTGGCGATTTGCTGAATGATTACAGCAATCTCGAGCTGATAGGTACCATCAGCACCATGGAAACCTTCCAGAAGATATACCGTCCTGAAATTTACAACGCGAATTCCGCCGCAGGCAGCGTCTATAAGCCCTGTCTGGACAACCAGAACTGCTCCTTCACAAAAATCGTTTATGACCGGGAAGAACGTAACGATTTGGCTGTGAAGCAAGGGAAACATGCAGAAGCCGAGTTCATCAAGCCTTATGGGAATTTCCTGGAGCAATGGTTCGCCGACTACGCACTTTAATCACCTACGACGTATGAGATAAATAAACATGAAAAAAATATTGCCCACTTCTACTGCCGGTAGCCTGCCCAAACCTTCCTGGTTGGCCGAACCTGAAAAACTCTGGTCGCCTTGGAAGTTGCAGGGTGAAGAATTGACCGATGGAAAACAGGACGCCTTATTGTTGGCACTCAAAGAACAGCAACAGGCCGGCATAGATATCGTCAGTGACGGGGAACAGACTCGCCAGCATTTCGTCACCACCTTCATCGAGCACCTGAACGGCGTCGATTTTGAAAAGCGCGAAGTCGTGAAAATTCGAGATCGTTACGATGCCAGTGTGCCCACTGTCGTGGGGGCGGTCAGCCGGTCTAAGCCTGTTTTTGTCGAAGACGCCAGGTTCTTGCGCAGCCATACCACGCAGCCTATCAAATGGGCACTGCCAGGCCCCATGACGATGATAGATACGCTGTACGACAGCCATTACAAAAGCCGCGAAAAGCTCGCCTGGGAGTTTGCCAAGGTTCTGAATCAGGAGGCCCGGGAGCTGGAGGCTGCGGGTGTGGACATCATCCAGTTTGACGAACCCGCCTTCAATGTTTTCTTCGATGAAATGAATGATTGGGGCGTGGCTGCCTTGGAAAGGGCGATTGAAGGACTGCAATGCGAAACTGCCGTGCATATTTGCTACGGCTACGGCATCAAGGCCAACACCGATTGGAAGAAGACTCTGGGGTCGGAGTGGCGTCAGTACGAAGAGTCGTTCCCGAAGCTGCAGAAGTCCAATATCGACATCATTTCTCTCGAATGCCACAACTCGCATGTGCCGATTGACCTGATTGAACTCATCCGAGGAAAAAAAGTGATGGTAGGCGCCATCGACGTGGCGACCAACGCCATTGAAACGCCTGAGGAGGTGGCTGCCACCCTAAGAAAAGCGCTTCAGTTTGTAGACGCTGACAAGCTGTACCCCTGCACTAACTGCGGCATGGCGCCTTTGTCTCGTGCCGTGGCAAGGGGCAAGCTTCAGGCGCTAGCGGCTGGTGCGGAAATTGTTCGGGCAGAGATCTTGGCCTAATACAAATTTACCAGGGCGTAATCGGCGTGAAGTATTGACGTCGTTACGCCTTCAGTTGGCGCTTAACACTCCAGCCGGCGGTGGCAAGCGGCCGCCTTACATGGCCGAGCGTACGGGTTCAGACCAGCCCAAAGAAAAAGCCCTTGATCTCTGCAGATCAAGGGCTTTTTGGAATTCTGGTGGCCTGGGGCGGAATCTAATCGACGCGGTTGAAGCCAGTCTCCATGCGCTTTCTCCATTGAATGGGAACGGTGGGGTACAAGCTGGGGTACAGGTGCTAAAAAACAACGAAAGCGGCCCGTGGTTCGATTCCAATATGCCCATAACGGTGAGTGCAGTTGATGTCGCGCGCTCATAAACTGCTTATGTGAGATTCGTATTTAAGCGCTGCTCCAGTTCAGCGACAACGTGAAGCACTTCAT
>JACCET010000012.1 GCA_013416405.1 Alcaligenaceae bacterium | reverse complement strand
ATGAAACCGGTGCCGATCTGGGCTTGAATGTCGATCAGCTGCGCGGCGAACATTTTGGCCGACTTTTCCGGGAACTGCTCACCCGCGAAGACGCGATTGTCGATGTGGGTGCCAGCAACATCGAGGATTTTTTGACCCACATGATGCGCTACGAAGGTGCCCACGAGGAAATGAGCTACTTCGTGCTGCCAGTAATCAACACTGGCAAGGCACAGCGCGAAACCATCAAGACCGTGGCTGCACTGGCTGAACTGGGTGTTGATCCAGAGCGGGTGCGGATCCTTTTCAATCGTGTCGATAGCAGCGTGCAGGATGAGTTTCCCTCCATCCTGGCCTATGCCGCCAAAACAGGAGAGGTGCAGGCCAGCCCTGGCGCTGCGATCTACGAAAACGAAGTCTTTGAACTGCTGGCAGACCAGCGCACGACAATTGCCGACGTATTGTCCGACCAGACGGACTACCGCGCATTGCTTCGGGCTGCCAACCCTGAAGACCATGTACGTATATCGCATCTAAGCAACCGGCACGCCCTACGCGCCCTGGCTAAGCCAGTAGACAGGCAAATGAACGCGGCATTCACCGCGCTGTTCTCCTGATCCGTGCCGCCATGGAATCACACCCGAATCCCAGTCGCGCTCGTACCAAACTGGATTTGCTGTACCACGAGGTACTGGGCGAAGTAGCTGGCCTCGTAGGCAGGCTGGAAAACGCCACCCAAAGCCTGGACGCTGTGCAGAAACACATGCAGACCATGGGCGAGGTGCAGCAAGTCTTGCCTGAGCAACTGGGCCGCCACCTGACCGCCACGATGGAAGCGGCAGCCAAACCCATCAGCCAGCATGCTGAGCACGCCATTCAGGCCATGTTGAATGACACCAGCAATCGCCTGGATAAACTCGCCCGAGATGCCGCGCAGTACGCCAGCATCGCCCACCAGTCCGCACGGCGTATGGCGCTGATCGCACTGGCAGTGGGTGGCGCTGCAGGCATCCTGGGGGGCTTACTAGCAGGCTTGGCCTTGGGCCAGATCCTGATCTCTTGAGGATCAACACTCATGTCCACCCTGATCTCTCCCATTACGCGGCGGCGCATTGCTGCGTTCTCTTTGGCAATCTTTCCAACGGGCACCTGGATGGCCGCTGCCACCTGGGGCAGCCACATGCACTGGCGAGACTGGAACGCCAGGACCTTTCAGCATTTCGTACTGCTCACACCTCAGTACCCCTTGCTCTACTACGCATTGGGCGCTGGCCTGGTGCTGGCGCTGGTGCTGATTCTGTTTGTCGGACGCACTGCCAAGACCGAAGGGTTTGAGGGCGCTGCCTACAAACGCTTTGTGCGGGGCACCCGAACCACGTCCGCAAAAAGCCTGGCTCGCCAGTGCGAAGAGCGCGGCAAGCAACAGATCGACGTGGGCGGCATTCCCATGCCCACCGCCAATGAGAACCTGCATCTGCTCATCAGCGGTGCTACAGGGTCCGGCAAATCGGTGCTGTTGCGAAACATGGCCGCCTCTGTACTGAACCGCTCACAACACGGCATGCAAACCAGCGTGCCAGGCCAGCTCCCAAATCGCAATGACCGCACCATCGTCATCGACCCCAACGGCGATCTGCTCAGCAAATTTTGGCAACCGGGCGACGTAATCCTGAACCCCTATGATGCCCGCAGCCAGGGTTGGGCGTTCTTCAATGAAGTCCGTGCCGACTACGACTGGAAGCGACTGGCGCATTCCATGGTTCCCATGAGCCAGGACAAGAACGCTGAAGAATGGAACGATTTCGGTCGCCTACTGCTACGCGAGACGGCTAAGAAACTTCACCAGTTACAGGATGACGAGGCTAGTGTCATGGATCTGTTTCGCCTATGCACCATCGAAGACCCCAAGGTCTTGAAGCAATTTCTGGAAGGCACCCTGGCCGAATCCCTTTTTGTTGGCTCCAGCGAAGCCAGCAAGGCGCTATCTTCTGCCCGCTTCGTGCTGTCGAACAAGCTGTCCGAGCACACGGGGATGAAGCCAGGGAAATTCTCCATTCGCGACTGGCTGGCCCAGCCCGACGGTGGAAACCTGTACATCAACTGGCGCGAAGACATGATGAGTTCCATGAAACCACTGGTGTCGTCATGGGCT
Organism: Alcaligenaceae bacterium; assembly: GCA_013416405.1. Lineage (GTDB taxonomy): Bacteria > Pseudomonadota > Gammaproteobacteria > Burkholderiales > Burkholderiaceae_B > Pusillimonas_C. Next base: position 71,648 of record JACCET010000012.1, on the reverse strand, counting down.
GACGTGTTCATCACGTCCATCTTATCCATGCCTGAAGGCACCCACCGACGCTGGTGGCTGTTCATTGATGAGCTGGCTAGCCTGGAGGCCCTGCCGTCACTGGAAGCCGGCCTGACCAAGGGCCGAAAAAACGGCCTGCGTATCGTGGCGGGATTACAGAGCACATCCCAGCTGGAACACATCTACGGGCGCACCATGGCCACTACCATTCGGGCGAGTTTTCGCAACCTGGCTGTACTGGGCGGCTCCCGCACCGACCCTCAGACAGCAAAAGATATGAGTGAAAGCCTCGGCAAACATGAGGTTGAACGACCCAAGTACAGCATCAGTCGGAGTGTGGACCATCGCAACACCTCGGATAATATGGATCGGACGACGGAAGACGTGGTAACTGCCGCGCAGATACAGGCGCTGCCGGCGCTGGGCGGATATGTGGCCTTGGCGGGGGATTTTCCAATTGCGAGGGTGAGTTTGCCGTTCAGGGAGTTTAGGGCGTCGGCGATGTCGTTTCAGGAGTCGGGGAGAGTACTCAAAGCTGCTGCGTCTACGATGACACCATCACACAGATAGAATACCTAGAAGAGTGTAATCGGCCATTAGTAGACGATCATCTCGGTCTGCTTCACATCGGCCCAGCGGCTACGAATGCGGCAAGAAGGCTTTGCACGGCATCGTGCTGTTTAAAGAGAATGTGTATTAAATGCCAAAATATTCCAAATGATACTATCGGTATCGTTGATGCCTGTAAAAAGATAAGGGAATCGAATGGTTGCAGTAGTCGAGGTTGATTTGGACGCTCTCGGCGTGCGCCTTCCGCGCGGGGAGGTTTCGATGGTCATCGCACAGCCCCACGTTGTTTTTGTACCGCAGGAGCCTTTTACTTGGGATCCTGCAGAACGGCAACGGGCTCTCCAGTGCATCGATGAGACGCTTGCGGTCTCGCGGCGTTGCGCGCACGGCTCGGAAAAGACGCACTTCACCGTCTTCCCGGAGTGCACGGTCCCAGGACTGGACGGCGTAAATCGGATCACAGCGGCAATGCAAGCAGCCGATTGGCCAACAGAAACAGTCGTCATCGGCGGGGTGGATGGACTAACCAAAGAACAGTTCACAGAACTTGTTCAGAAGCCGAACACCATGTTCGACGCCGTGGGGAACCGCCTTGAACGAGTACAGGCATATCAATGGGTGAACTGCGTAGTCACTTGGGCGAAGCTGCCGACGGGCGAAGTTTACAGCTGGGTGCAGCCAAAGCTCTCCCCTGCTTGGGTTGAGTTGGACGTCAACTACATGTCGATGTACCGGGGCCATTCTATCTACGTTTTCAAGGGCATTCACTCGAATGCCGATGCCCCGTATCAGTTTGCCACCCTGCTTTGCTTCGACTGGATTGGTTCAACTGAAGCCAAGCGGATGTGGGAGTGGCTGCTCGACGGGATTGCCACACGGGCGGGGCAGTTGGGCGGCACCCTTCCTCTGACTTGGTTGTTTGTAGCGCAATGCAACCCAGCGCCGTCTCATGCCTCCTTCATGAGTCAGGTTGGTCCCTTCTTTGACCCCACCCAATATCCGAGAGTCACTCGCGACGAGACCTGCTTGGTAATGGCGAATATCGCCGGCAAGGGGTCACCTGGCATGACTGAGAAGTTCGGTCAATCCGCAGTCATCGTCACGCAGAGTCGCTTCTCGCGCCCCGAATGCATGCCAACTTACGGCAATGGAGGCAGGCCGCAGCGGGGGGGAGACATACTGGAGAACTTCCGAGACGCTGTTTTTCGCGAGCGTGGGGCCTGCATTCACTCGTTCTTAGTCATCCACCCGTCCACGCTGCCTCCGGGATCAGCAGGACGTCGATTTGTCTTGCGCGAACCTACCGTACACCCGTTTAATGGCGTGGATGACCCTAGGGCACCAGGCGGCGCCGTGCCTGCTGTTGTCAAGTGGATGAACGACGAACTGGACGAACCTTCAAAGTCATTGGCCACTAAGTACATAAACCTGCCCTTGACCGCGGCGGCCGGTGCTGCACACCAGCGGGCGGTCGGTGAACTACGAAAGCTGAAGGCTGGCCCTCTCAACTCTACCGTGAACTTTGCGAGCCTCACAGCTTGCAAGGGAACGCCGGACGAATGGAAGGCTGGTGAAAGCCATGCCGTGAAGCATCTTCTGCACACTTTCTCGATTCTCGATGTGGCTCAGTACCCGGCGACATTCCATGGAAACGGTGCTCAAGCGACCATTATGAAGGCCGAAACCAGCCTGGAGGCGATTGCCGTAATGGGTGTCAGCCATGAAGAATGCGACAAGCATGTTCTCAACTGCCTGCCAGCGCATAGAGGACAGCTCGTGATTATCAGCCGCGACGAGGACAACACCCCTTGGGACCCGCGGTTCAAGTCTATCTACGACCAAGTTCCAGACGAGCCATCCACCGAGGCGAAATTCACCCAGCCAGCCAGCGCCATTATTCGCGTTGGCTACCATGACGTCCTCCATGCATATCGGAACTCGGCGAACGAAGCCGAGTTGAAGGAAGCACTTGATGCAAAGCTCTCCTGAAGCTATGAGCCTGCCGGCAGAACTGCAGTCCAATCTGGCAAACCTCTTGGAGGGGGCGACGTTCTCCGAAGAAAGCCTGCAGGATGGTTGCCTACCCGTGTTGGTAATGTTGCGCCAGCATGCACTGACCGCCTTCGCGTTTGGTGACCAGGCCGACTATCAGCCACTGTATGAAGCCTTTAAGAGGCATTACCTGAAGAGCAGCGCACAATGGTCGACGAAGGACGTGGCATTCGTGTATTGTCTCCCCGCGGACGTCCCCGTTGACTCTGGCTTTTGCTCTCGCGTCGAGGTCGACGTGTACTTCTGCAGGAAATACGTCATTCGTCTTGACGGTGACCTGGCCAACAGTTTAGCCAGACTGCCCTTCCTCCCTCTTTCGCCCATCACCCCCGGAGTCCAAACGAGGCCGCCGTCCGCCCAGACGCTGCTTCATCAGCGCAATATCAAGGCGGAACTTGCAAAGGCCCTCGTGGTGCCGTTGACGAGCAGTGCATCAACAATTCTGACCGGATGTCTTGCTGGCACCTATGGTCCTCCGGAGGCGCTGCAATCAGCAGCAGGCCTCAGTGCGATTGCCGAGGTCGGAGAAGACCGAGCTCAATCCATCCTGAAGTCCATCTCCATCCAGAACTTCCGGGCCTATCGGACGAAGAAAGTATTCGAGCTCGGCTCAGCGGTGACCATCCTTTACGGTCCCAACGGTTTTGGAAAGACATCGTTCTTCGATGCCCTCGACTTCGCAGTCACCGGCGGCGTTGGCCGCCTCGCTAAAGCACCTGGCGGGTTAGCCCGGGTCGCCAAGCATCTAGACAGCCAGAACGACCCCACCGAGGTCTCACTAACGCTTGAGCGCGAAGGTAAGATGCATGTCATCACGCGCAATCTTGCTGACCACAACAACGCTTTGGTTAACGGCAAGACCACACCACGCAAAGAGGTCCTCAGTCTATTGACTGGCGGTACGGCCCCTGGCGCCGATCGAGTAGACAGCCTAGTAGACCTCTTCCGAGCAACCCACCTATTCAGTCAGGAGAACCAAGAACTCACACAGGACGTGGCGTCAAAGTGCGAACTATCATCAGAGCTGGTCTCACGGATGCTCGCCTTCGAGGACTACGCGAGCGGCCTCAAGAAGGCCGAGGAGGTGCTGAAGCTTGCAGAGCAAGAACACAGCAAGGCAGCCACAGAAGTAGCCAATACCCAACAGGCCATCGCGCAAGAGCGCAAAGAATTGGAACGTCTGGAGGGGCTTGCTGCCTCGGACACCTCCTCAGAAGCGCTGGAAGCCCGCTTCGCCGATCTGAAGGAAGCAATCTCTACTTCCGGTTTCGACATCTCTGGGATTGCGCCACGCGACACCCGAGGCCTAAGGGCCACACTGGACGCTGCGGCGGCCGAGGCAGTCTCTTGGCGGGCTGTGCTATCACGCGCCATCGAGCATGTCGGGACGCTAAGCACCCTTCGCGGGCAACTTGAGCCGATGCAAGCTCAGCTGACCGAGCGGCAGGCACAACTACAGCAAGCTGAAACGCACGAGAAGGAAGCGTCGGAACTTCTCGGCACCTTGTCTAGCCGGTTGGCGCAGCTGAAGACACAGGAACAAGGTATTCAACTTCGACGGGACTGGCTCACTTGGGCGGCATCAGTTCAGCCCGAGTATGAACAGCTGACAAGCCAGACTCAGAGTATGGCAGCGGGGTTGGCCACACTTTCCTCGCAAGTGAGCCAACAACGAGAGACCCTAGAGCAAGCGCAAGCCGTCCAACGCGAAACCGCAGCGTCGGTTCAAAGGGCCGAGGCCGCATTCAAAGCCGCATCGGAAAAACGAGCTCGCCTCCAATCAGTCAAAGACGTCGCCGCAGCGTGGGAACAGGCTGCCCCTATACTCGTCGAGTTACTAAACGCTGAGATTCAATTTCAGACTTCAATCGAAGAGCTCCGCAGGCAATTCGGAGAGGGCCAGCAGGCCGAACATTCGCAGGAACTTTTGGTCGCACGGGCCGAACGGGAGCTTGTGGAGGCCAGAAGCAGCGACTCAAGGCTCAAAGAGCTCATTTCAGAGCTTCGCAGCCATGTGGACGGACCAAATTGCCAACTGTGCGGGCACGACCATGGAAGCACGGAAGGCCTATTGGCAGCTATCGACCAGCGAATGCAGCACGGCGACCACGTCGTCCTGCTGAGCGAGGTTGTCGCGACGAAGCGGTCAGCACTCCAGACGCTCGTAGGTCAGCAGCAAGCACTCGCCGAGCGGATAAAGCAGGAGGAACTGCGGCTCACTCATGCACAAATGCAGCGGTCCCATTTGGAGAGACAGCGCGCGAGCTATGAGGCATCGCTGAGCTTACTTGGGCTTTCACTAACCAGGGAAACGCCGCAGCAGATGCAAAGCCTCAATATCCAAATTCATGAGAACGAGTTGAACGCCGCGGAGGCCGTCGGCTCCGCGAGGCAGTTACTAGAAGCGGCTGAAACCACGCTCGCATCTGATCTGGCAAGCTATCAAGCGCTCGACAAGCAGAGACAGATCACCGAATCAGCGCTAAGCGATGCACAAAGGCGCCTGACCGAGTTGCTCAATCAAGCCAATCGAGGCTCCATCAACCTAGCAAACGGCCTACAGGTATTTACCGATGCGGAGCGCACCGCTGAAGAACAAAGGGTCGCGATAAGTGTGGCCGCTCAATCGGCAAACGAACAGGCCGACCGTCAGAAGGCAGTTCAGGCGGCGGCAAAGGCGGCCGTTACTGCCGCTAGAACCAGCCACCAGCAGGCGAATCAAGACTGGACTGTACATCAAGCCCGCATTCGGTCGGTCCTGTCGGAGCTGGCAGCTGCAAAGTTCGACAGTGCGGTGTCGCCGGAGGAGCTCCATCAACAAGTGGAAGTCGCCACGGCACGCGAGGTATCAGCACTGGGACTGCGAGATCGCACTGCGGAATTGGAAGTGGCCGTTGACACCGCCGCCACTTCCGCTGCATTCGAGAACATCCGTAAGCGCATCCTTGCCAACGAGGCAACGATTCAAAATGCAACCTCTCGCGCGCGGAAGGTTCAACCTTGGGTTGGGTATTTCACTGAGATCAAGAAGCTTCTCAGCACACAACAGGCCTTGGCGACGGACCACTTCATCACTGAGTACGGCCCAAGGACTGCCGTCATTCAGCAGCGGCTTCGTCCGGTATATGGCTTCGGTGAAATTGAGGTCTCCAGCAAGGACTCAGCCATCGGCATCCGTGTCCGTCGCAAGGGAGAAACTCTAAGGCCGACGGACTTCTTCAGCCAGTCGCAGGTACAGACGCTCATCCTCGGTCTGTTCCTGACAGCCTGCAGCTCGCAGACTTGGTCTGGCTTTTCATCCATCATGATGGATGACCCAGTCACCCACTTCGATGACCTGAACACGTATGCCCTACTTGATCTGATTCTTGGGTTGCAGAGTTCCCCGGAAGGCGAGCGGCAGTTCGTAATCTCTACCTGCGACGAAAAGCTATTACAGCTTGCTCGGCACAAATTCCGTCACATGGGCGCAGCTGCGAAGTTCTATCGCTTCCAAGCTATTGGCGCCGAAGGCCCGATGGTGTCCGAAATTCCCGCGTAGCACAGCTTTGAGCCGCTGGGCCTCGGACACGGGAAGGCGTTGTACGCCGCCTTCCCGTTGTAATACATCGCATCGGATATCCCGTGCTTGCGGTAGAGTTCAGCAACCTTGGCTCTCGCCTCTGCCTCCATTAGCACGCCGATGATCTGTTTTTCCGTAAATCTCATCATTGCCGTTCCTCTCGAAACGGACTCTACATCGTTTCCGTACTACTGGGAGGGAGCAGGTCCATCCTCGTTAAAAAACTGCAATGCAAGCATAACCGAGAGTTTCGGCTGCAGCAGTCAAAAGCAGCAGCCACTGCAAAGCAGGAGTGAGTCACCGGAGATCAACCGGCCGCTTTGGGTTGCTATGCAAAGTTTTACATAGCGGCCATTATGCAATGGTCGCAATTATGCGTAGTTCCCGTCCGCAGAATGCCTGGCGATCAGCAAGGATGCAGCCGCTGCAGGCCTGATACCAGATATATATACATAGTTTCTATATCAAAGTGTATTGGCATCTTCACAATTTGGAGACTACCGTGAACATCAAGCGTTGTTCTTGACCCGAACCTTCTGGCCTGGAGATGAAGGAGTAAAGCGCTCGCGTGGCTCAATGCGCCCGATATCAAGCTCAAGCGCTTCCGCGCCGACGACGACCTGATGAGGCTCCTGCAGATGCAGTAACTATGCGCAGAAACTGCCGCCTCTCAGGGCACGCCGCTATAGGGGCCGGCGTCATCCACGTCCACCTGCACATAGTTGCGACCTGTACATAGGGGTCATTTGCTGCCCTCACTTATCCTCCCTGCCCTCAAGAGCCAATCCTGACACCGGTTAGAGCTCCGCTGACTAACCTCTCGCCACCCCCTGGAGCACCTATGATCTCGCACAGCCAGATCTACCGCGCCCGTGCCGCCCTCGCCACCCATTACTACGCCGACCAGGCCGACGACTACTACAGCCGCGATGGTGGTGCCGCCATGTGGCAAGGCCAAGGCGCCCGACATCTTGGTGCAATCGGTGAAATCGACCATGCACGCTTCAAAGCCATGTTGCAGGGTGATTTTGGCCGTGGCGTCACAGCTGGCCGATCAATCCGCAAAGATGCCAAGGCCCGTGCAGCTCTTGATCTGACCTTCGGCGCACCCAAAAGCATCACCCTGCAGGCGCTGATCGGTGGCGATGAACGCCTGATTCACGCCAACGATCAAGCGGTCGCCTCAGCCCTCGCCTATGTTGAACAGCACCTGACCATGGGCCGCCACAAACAAAACGGCAAATCACGAGTAGAGCACACGGGCAACCTCATCATTGCCAAGTTCCGCCACGAAACCGCGCGCCCCACCGAAGGCGCGGCCCCCGATCCGCACCTACACGTCCACGCCTTGCTGATGAATCTGACCCAGCGGGCTGACGGCAGTTGGGTGGCCTTGTCCAATGAAGAAATCTTCAAGCTGCTGCGCGTGACGGACTCAATCTACCAGGCAGAGCTGGAACGCAATGTGCGTGCGCTGGGGTACGCAGTTCGCCATGAAAAGAGCCATATCGAACTGGCCCATATCAATCATGAACAGATTGGGTTTTTCAGTAAACGCAGCGCCGGCATCACTGCTGAACTGTCTGCACGCGGCACCAGTCGTGAAGAAGCCCCTCACGCCCTGCGCCAAGGCATCACCCTGGCCCACCGCCAAGCGAAGACTCAAGAACTCAGTCGCACGGAGCTGCATCGACAATGGCGTGACGCTGCTACCGCAATAGGGATGCAGTTTGACCAGGCCAGAGAGCAAGCAGACATCCAACCGACACAGACCTTCGGACAACCATCTGACCTGGTGGCACAAGCCTCACTGAACTGGGCGATCCAGCATCTGGCTGAAAGGGAATCCGTCATGCCTCTAGCGGATTTACTGCAAAACGCCGTTCGCCATGCCGGTGGCCATACGGATATCACAGCCATCCAGACGGCAATCCAGGGCCGTGTGGAGTCCGGCGCACTGATCCGGGAAGTGCCGCACTACCGCAGTACCCAGGACAGGCTGGCCCTTCCCATGACGCGCGAAGGCTGGGCCACAGAGGTCATACGCCTGCGCGGCCTATCCCAGGGCACAGCCCTGCGACTGGTTGACCAAGCCATTGCAGAAGGACGTCTGCTAATGGAAAGCCCGCGCTATGCGACCCGAAAGGCCTATGAAGCCGAATCCAGGATACTGGCCGCTGAGCAAACAGGTCGCAGTGCCTGGCAGTCCACGATTGCAGATACCAGCGCCGAAAGCAGTCTGGACACACGCCTGACTCCAGGCCAGCGCGAAGCTGTCATGCTAATCACGACCGGCCCCGATCAAGTCGCCGGTATCCAAGGTCTAGCTGGCACTGGCAAATCCTTCGCCCTGCAAAACGCCCAAGCCATCCTGCAACAGCAGGGGCACACCATGGCGGCCCTGGCCCCTTACGGCGGAATGGTTCGCAACCTGCGCAAAGATGGAATACCGGCCAACACGATTGCATCGGTGCTTGCAGCTTCCGACAAACGCCCCTTCATCAACACCCTGGGGCCGAAAACCGTCGTAGTAATTGACGAAGCCGGGGTCGTTCCGGTGCGGCAGATGGACAAGCTGCTGGCCCTCATTCAGCCGACAGGCGCAAAAGTCGTGTTATTGGGTGACACCGCCCAGACCAAGGCCATTGAGGCAGGCCGCGCGTTTGCCATGCTGCAGGAAAACGGCATGAAAACTGTACTGATGGCAGACATCCAGCGCCAACGCTCTGAACGTCTGCGCCAGGCGGTGCAGTTGGCCGCCGAAGGACAAGCCAGCCGATCCCTGCCGCTCCTAGATCAGGTGCTCACCATCCCGGATCAGTTCTCCGCCGACGAGCATGGCCACAAAAGCCGGGACAGTTCCGCCCGATATGAGGCCATTGCTCAAGCCTATGTACAGCTTCCAGCGGCAGACCGGGCTGGCACCATCGTGGTGACCGGCACCAACGCTTCGCGCGAAGCCATTAATGCACGGATCCATACTCTGCTCGGCCTGAAAGATAAAGGACATCAATGCCAGCTACTGGCTCGCCATGACACCACCCGCGCAGAACGCAGCGTAGCGCGGTATTACACCGTGGGCGACATCGTCGTACCCGAACGGGACTACCAGTGCGGCCTGAAACGCGGCGAGCTGTACCGCGTGACCGGCAGCACACGCCATGACCGCATCACCGTCGAACCGATCCAGCCCGGTCCGTCACCTAGACAACCCATAGAAATCATCCCGAAAACCATGAGCAAGCTATCGGTCTACCACCTGAGCCGGGCAGAGCTGTCTGTGGGTGACCATATCCGCATCACACGCAACGATGCCCAAAATGACCTAGTCAACGGCCAGCTAGCGAAGGTCGCGGCGATTGATGCAAGCAGCGTCACCATCGAAACCAACGGTCGCCACGTGCAGCTGCCCACAGATCGACCGTTAAACATGGACTATGCGTACACCACCACCGCGCATAGCGCCCAAGGGTTGACCTGCGACCGAGTCCTTTACAACGCCGAAAGCTTCAGCCGCACGACCGCCCAGGACACCTACTATGTCAGCATCTCGCGCGAACGGCACGAGGTCAGTGTGTTTACTGATGACGCCAAGAAACTGCCTGAACGAGTGGATCGATTGGCGTACAAAGGACTGGCACATGACCTGCAACAGATGACGGCACATGACCTAGAGCATGAAAAGAACGAGTTTGGCCCAACCACCCTGATGGCGGAGTCCGGACTAGACATGTGATAATTTCCAAGGTCACTACTTCAGCTCCAGTTTTGAAGTACAGGCACAAGGTACGGCTTACTGACCGTACTGTTCCTTGCTGACCTTCTCCATCCATTCCACCGATTTGCCATCCAGGGCTTCGGAGAACGCGATGTGACTCATGCCCACAGTGGGACTGGCGCCGTGCCAGTGCTTGACGCCGGGCGGAATCCAAACAATGTCACCGGGGCGAATCTCCTGCACCGCATCGTCCCATTTCTGAACCAGACCCACGCCAGACGTAACGATGAGGGTCTGCCCGAGCGGATGCGTATGCCAGGCTGTGTACGCGCCAGACGCGAAGGTCACGATACCGCCTCCTATGCGCGCAGGCGCGGTGCCCGCGAAGCGCGAGTCCACAAACACCGAGCCGGTGAAATTCTGCTCGGAGCCGACGCTGGAAGGCTGGGAGCCAACCCGCGTGACCGTGATCGGCGCGTTCTCAGTCGCGTAGGCGGTTGATACGCCAAGAGATAAAACGAGGGCGGCAGTTGTAGGTAGTTTCATATTCATCCTTTCTATATTTTCTTTGGTTGACCCATGGTGCTTTCTTGTTCCTTCTCCCAGAACTGGATAGCCTGGCCAATCCAGCCCTGGGCATCGGTGCCATGGCCCGTTCCAAATCCATGGCCGACACCCGGATACTTGTGATACTTAACCGGCGTTCCAATGCGTCGGAGCGCTGCAATTCGCGACTCCATCGCAGCGGGCGACGCGATGGAGTCGCGATCGCCCACCACGACGAAGGTGGGCGGTTCGGAAGCGGCAACGTCCGAATGGGCGGTGTATGCCGTCACCACGACAGCAGGTTTCGGCAGCGGCGCACCGCCAAAGGCGGCGGCGCCATGCGAGCCGATCGCCGCCGCCATGCGGGCTCCTGCGGAACTGCCCCACAGCGAGTAGCCATCTGTGCCTACCTGCAACGAGCGGGCATTCTGAAAAATGTACGACACTGCCGCAGCCAGATCTTCGGTGGCCGCTTTGCCGCCTTGCCCTGCGCGGTACTTCACTACGAAGGCATTGAATCCCTGCTTGCTAATCTCTTCGGCGTATGGGAAGCCTTCATGCATTGAGCCCACGTAGGAGAAGCCCCCGCCCGGCGCGATGACCGCGAAAGGCGCGTCAGGTTTGCCCCGAAAGAAGAACAGCCCTGTATGTTTCAGCATCGAATTCGTCCGTCGCTGATCATCAGTGTAGAAGTTGTAGAACACGGTGCGACCGGCGCTGGTATCGTCCACCATGCGGGTGAGCGCAGCCACCACCACGGCGGGCTCCACATGGCTGTGGTACGGCAAGAGCCGGCCGATGTCCCTGAGCGGCATCGCCAGGTCGTAGTTCCGGCCATCCCAAGGGAGCAACAGATGGCCGAAACCCTCGAAAGCGGGATGGTTCAGCAGGTCGCCGAGGCGGTCTTCCGAATGCAGATGAGCGACCTGCTGTGGTGCCGCCTCCTTGAGAGGCATGCACCGCTTGTATATCGGCACGCACGGCTTTCACTTCACCGGCATCGCTGCATGACGATGCAAAAAGAATTGGCATCATCCCTCCGACCAATTTCCGAACAAGAAGGTTCTCCATGGTACGAGACCCAATCAAATATCAAGTTGACGCTCGCTCATCCACTTGACCATGGCCGGGTCACGGTGCGAGAAGAAGCTGCTTTCACCGGTTTCGAGCTGAGCGATACGGGCCATGTCGGCGTCGTCCAGCTCGAAGTCGAAGACCCCGAGGTTCTCTTCCATCCGGTCCTTGCGCACCGACTTGGCGAGCGTCACGATGCCGCGCTGCACCACCCAGCGCAGCACGACCTGACCGATCGACCGGCCGTGCTTGCGGCCGATGTCCGCCAACGCTTCGTTCTGGAACAGGTTATTGCGGCCCTCGGCGAACGGTGCCCAGGCCTCGGCCTGCACACCGTTCTCGCGCATGAAGACTACGCTTTCCTTTTGCTGGTGAAAAGGGTTAACCTCGACCTGGTTCACGGCCGGAACGACGTCGTTGAAGCCAATGATGTCCATCAGCCTGTCCGGGTGGAAGTTGCTGACGCCGATGGCGCGCGCCTTGCCCGCCTTCAGCGCGTCCTCCATCGCCCGCCACGACCCATGCACGTCGCCGAAAGGCTGGTGGATGAGGTAGAGGTCGAGATAGTCCAGTTGCAGACGGCGGAGCGATTTATCGATGGCTTGCTGGGTCCGTTCGTAGCCGGTGTCCTGCACCCACAACTTCGTGGTCACGAAAAGGTCGGCACGCGGCACACTGGCGTTCTTGATGCCCCTGCCGACCGCTTCCTCGTTGAGATAGGAAGCCGCTGTATCGATCAGCCGGTAGCCGGTATCGATCGCGTCGACCACGCAGCGCTCGCATTCCTGCGGATCGGGAATTTGGAAAACGCCGTAGCCGAGGATCGGCATCACGACGCCATTGTTCAAAGTAACTTGTTGCATAGTGAGTTCCTATTTGTGCAGACGATGGTTTGGAAGAATGGGACTGATGCCCACTGAGCCGCGTTGAGCGCAAAAATGCATCATGTGCTTGGGACATCGTTCAACCAGCTCGTCACGCGCTCCATCGTTCGCCGTTCCTGGTCCATCTCCATAACGAAACCCTCGAGCAAGCGCGCCTTCGGCGCATGGCTGGCGAGCACAGACTTGCTGTTGCCAAGCCCGTAGCCACCGTGAGTGATGAAGGGGATCAGGGTCTTGCCAGACAGGTCGTGCGCGGCGAGGAACGATCGAATCACCGGGGGCACGGTCGTGCCCCAGATGGGTAATCCGAGGAACACCGTGTCGTAGCCCGCCATGGCGGGCACGTTCGCTTCCAGTGGAGGCTCATAGCCGCTCTCGCTCTCCTTGCGGGCCTGCTCGACCGTCTGCTCGTAGTCCTCGGGATAGGGACTGGCGGGCCGGATTTCGAATAGGTCAGTGCCACGCTCACGGTGGATCAGGCCGGCGACAACGCGCGTGTTGCCCGACCGTGAGAAATAGGCCACCAATGTTCGCGAGCCCACTCGTCGCATCTCACCGCCCTGAGTATGGGATGCCGCTGCGGCACCTAGAGGAAGTGCAGCCAGCGCTGCAATCACGATGCGTCGGGTCGAATTATGGGCTGAAGTCATTGTCAGTCTCCTAAAAGCTATCGCCCCACGCGGGTTTGCAACACGGCGGGATAGCGGTCACCTTGAATCTCGACGTCTGCCAAGGCCTGCGCAATCTTGCCGAGATCGGTGTGGGCCAGTTCGACGGAGGCGGCGTCCAGGTTCTCCTCCAACCGGTGCAGCTTCGTTGTTCCAGGGATGGGCACGATCCACGGCTTTTGCGCTAGCAGCCATGCGAGGGCAATTTGCGCACCCGTCACGCCCTTGTCCTTGGCAATCTGGCCGAGCAAATCCACCAAAGCCTGATTCGCCCGAATCGCCTCCGGCGAGAAGCGCGGCACTTTGCTGCGGAAATCGTCGCTGCCGAAGGTCGCTCCCTCTTTGATCGCGCCAGTCAGGAAGCCCTTGCCCAGCGGGCTGAAAGGGACGAAGCCGATGCCAAGTTCTTCGAGGGCCGGCAAGATCTCCTGCTCGGGCTCACGCCACCACAGCGAGTATTCGCTTTGCAACGCCGTGACGGGCTGCACCGCGTGCGCGCGGCGAATGGTCTGAACGCCGGCTTCGGACAGGCCGAAGTGCTTGACCTTGCCCTCGGCGATCAAGTCCTTGACCGTTCCGGCCACGTCCTCGATCGGTACTTCGGGATCGACCCGATGCTGGTAGAGCAGATCGATCACATCGGTCTTCAAACGCTTGAGAGAGCCTTCAACAGCCCAGCGGATGTGCTCGGGCCGACTGTTCAGGATTTGCTGCTTGCTGTCGTCGCCGAAGGTGAAACCGAACTTGGTGGCGATCACCACCCGGTCGCGCACCGGGGCAAGCGCCTCGCCAACGACTTCCTCATTGAGGTAGGGGCCGTACACCTCGGCCGTATCAAAGAACGTCACGCCGCGATCAACGGCCGCCCGGATCAGAGTGACGGCCTGCCCAGTGTCCGTGGCTGGCCCATAGCCATGGCTCAGACCCATGCAGCCCAACCCTAGGGCCGAGACTTCCAGATTGCCATGTCCAAGTTTGCGCTTTTGCATATGTCATATTTCCTTAAAGCGAAGCCTACGTAACGGCGGTCAAGGAACACCGTAGTTGCTTGATCCAGACGGGATTGCAGGTTGCTTGTAGCAGTCAATTACCGCCTCGGCATGACGATTTCAATCGAATAGATCACCTCATGGCTTAACGGCTTCGCGTTGTGGACTGCTTCATTCAGCAATTTACCAATCACACTTGCGTACGACTAGATAGTAAAATCGGCAAATACTTGTGAGGTGAACTCATATATGACTAAAAATGCCTACAATGACCTGCTGGCGTTCATTGCTGTCGCGCGAGAACAAAGCTTCACGCGCGCAGCGGCGCAACTGGGCGTGTCGCAATCGGCGCTGAGTCATCTGATCCGTACACTCGAGGCCAAGATGGGGGTTCGGCTGCTGACGCGCACGACGCGCAGTGTTTCCCCGACAGAGGCTGGGGAAAGATTGATGCAAAATATTGCCCCCCGTTTCGAGGAGATTGAAGCAGAGCTGATGGCCGTGGGAGAGCTACGGGACAAGCCAGCGGGCACCATCCGCATCACCGCCTCCGAGAATGCTGCCGAGACGATGCTTTGGCCGAAGCTCGCGAAGTTGCTCCCCAAGTATCCCCTGATCAAGGTCGAACTCACTTCGGAGTCGCGTTTCATCGATCTCGTTGCGGAGCGGTATGACATGGGCGTGCGCCTCGGTGGCGATCTGGCCCGCGACATGACCACCGTACGCATCAGCCCGGACATACGTTTCGCGATCGTCGGCTCGCCGGCGTACCTGGCAAAACACTCACCGCCCGTGAAGCCGCAGGACCTGGCCGATCACGATTGCATCAATCTGCGACTGATGAGACATGGGGAGCTTTACGCTTGGGAGCTCAGAAAAGGGAAGCACCGTGTCAATGTGCGTGTCGAAGGGCAGCTCGTCTTCAATGGGACCAGGCCCATCCTTCGAGCGGCACTGGCCGGCTTCGGTCTTGGGTATGTACCAGAGGAAATGGCGCGGCCCTATATCGCCAAAGGTCGGCTTCAAGCTGTTCTGCAGGATTGGTGCCCGACGTTTCCTGGGTATCACCTCTATTACCCTAGTCGTCGGCACCTATCTCGCGCAATGACCGTGCTGATCGATGCGTTGCGCCACCCACCGACGGAGACGTGATCCATGGCTCTGGAGACTTTCAGTGACGTCCTTGCCTTCGTCCATGTCGTGCGTGAAGGCAGTTTTACTCGGGCCTCCGCGCTGCTTGGGGTCTCGCCGTCCGCGTTGAGCCATGCTGTTCGGGGTCTGGAAACCCGTCTGGGCGTCCGATTGCTGACGCGCACCACACGCAGTATTGCAACCACTGAAGCGGGCGAACGCCTTTTCAGTAGTGTGGCGCCTCGGTTCGAGGACATCGACGCCGAAGTGGCAGCGGTAAAGGAACTGCGCGACAAGCCGGTAGGGACCGTCCGCATCACATCGGCCGAACACGCTGCAACCAGCGTCCTTTGGCCCAAGCTGTCCAAAGTCATGGGTGACTATCCCGACATCAATGTCGAGCTCACCATTGATTACACGCTGGGAGACATCGTTTCCCAGCGCTTTGACGCGGGCGTTCGCGTGGGAGACCAGGTGGCCAAGGACATGATCGCCGTGCGCATCAGTCCGGACTTGCGTATGGCCGTCGTTGGATCGCCCGGATATTTTGCCACACGGTCTCTGCCTCGCTCGCCGCACGACCTGAATGAGCACAATTGCATCCGGCTGCGACTGCCGACTCACGGCGGCTTCCTTCCCTGGGATCTTGACAAGGACGGCGAAGAGACCAAGTTCCCTGTAAGCGGCCAATGGGTGTTCAACAACAGCTCCTCCATTGTCCGGGCAGCCCTGGCCGGCTATGGCTTGGCCTATGTTCCTGAAGACATGGTGGTGGAGGATATCGCTGCAGGGCGATTGGTCCGTGTGCTGGAGGATTGGTGCAGTCCTTATCCGGGATACCACCTTTACTACCCGAGTCGTCGCCAATCATCCGGTGCTCTGACAGTTATTGTCGACGCATTGCGATATCGAGCGTAGTCGGGTCCCTCTTGTCTGGATGCGTCCGTACACTGACGGAGCGGCTCGTCGTACTTCATGTTGCCTCTCACCTTCGCTAGATCCACCGCAGTATGTCTACGTTCGGATGATTTATGAGTTTAGCTCAGTAGTGCATGCCGGTTTTAGGGCTTACTCGAACTCTCAGCATCTCGTAGTATTTCATGTACTAGAAAGGAACGACAAATATACGCCGTCATTCGGCTTTCATTTGCTTTCCGATGACACCATGCCGGTAGTACTTGCCCGATGCGCATGCTGACCGACACGAACAACAAATGGAGCTGTTATCCGATGACCCAAACAATGACCGCGAAGGATCGCAAGATCAGTGGGCTGAGCGCCGTGTTAGCCATGAGCTTGGGGCTGGCGCTCGCGCCAAGTCACGCCGCTCAAAACACAGAGGCACTACAAGCTATGACCGACACACAATCCGCCTCGGACACACTGTCCGTCAAGCAACAAACCATTCCCCTGATCGCGACCTTCATGGCCACGAGCGACATGCCCAAGCTCAACGCTACCTTGGACCAAGCGCTTGACGCAGGGCTGACTGTCAGCGAGGCCAAGGAGATTTTGGTGCAACTCTACGCGTATGTCGGCTTTCCGAAAAGCCTCAACGCGCTCGGTGAGTTACTGAAGGTCGTGGAAGCACGCAAGCAGCGCGGCATCCAGGACGCACCGGGACGCGAACCCAGCCGCGCCATTCCTACCGGCGATGAACTGGTTGCGGTCGGTACGGCCAACCAAACGAAGATTTCCGGCGCGCCAGTCAAGAACGCGGTGACGGATTTCGCACCCGTCATCAACCAATACCTTCAAGCGCACCTGTTCGGCGACATCTTCGAGCGCGACAACCTGGATTGGCTAAGCCGCGAGCTGGCCACGGTCGGCGCGCTAGCGGCCACACCGGGCGTCGAAGCGCAACTGCGCTCACATATGCGGGCTAGCATGCGCGTGGGCCTGACGGCTGCGCAGTTGCGACAGTTGGTCCATGTTCTGGCCGAGCGCGGGAACCGGCAGGCCGCCGAGCGTGCGGATGCCGCCCTGAAACAGGCGCTTGCAGCTACTTCGGGACGCTGAACATGAACGTTACCAAAGCTTTGCTCACTATCATGACGCTGACCTCGCTTGTCGCATGCACAGCGCTTCCCAGTGGGTCACAAGGTTCCACCGAACCCTTGGTGATCCAGGAACAAGGTAGCTTTGCCGTCGGCGGAAAAGTGGTGAGCACGCCCGGCACGTACAACAATAACAACCCGACTTCCGCTGGGCAGACCTTCCACGGCGACCACCTCTACGCCTTCTATCAAGTCCCGCAGAACCCCAAGCCGCTGCCCATCGTCATGCTGCATGGCGCGTACCAGTCGGGACGCAGTTGGGAAACCACGTCCGACGGCCGTGAAGGTTTTCAAACCATGTTTCTGCGCCGAGGCTTCCCGGTTTATCTCGTCGATCAGCCGCGTCGCGGCCGTGCAGGCAACAGCACCGTCGCGGCGAAGATCGAGCCCACGCCTTTCGATCAGCTCTTTTTCGATCAATTCCGGATCGGCAAGTGGCCGAACTACTTCGAGAATGTCCAATTCGATCGCAAGCCAGAGACGCTGAATCAGTTCTTCCGTTCGGTGACGCCTAACACCGGGTCTTACGATACCGGCGTAATCTCGGATGCCATGGCGGAGCTGTTCGACAAGATCGGCTCCAGCATCCTGTTCTCACATTCACAGGCTGGCGGACCGGGCTGGTTGACAGCCATTAAGAGCAAGAACGTCAAAGGAATCGTCGCGTTCGAACCCGGTAGCGGGTTCATCTTCCCCGAGGGGGAACTTCCCGAAGCGATGCCGAGCGCGGCGGGAACGTTGGCGCCTGAAGCCGTGCCGCAGGCGGATTTCGAGAAACTCACTCGCATCCCGATCATCATCTATTACGGCGACAACTTCCCAGTTCAACCGACCACGGAACGCGGACAGGACAACTGGCGGGTGCGCCTGGCCATGGCCAGGCTCTGGGTCGAGGCCATCAACAAACATGGTGGCGACGCCCAGCTCGTGCATCTGCCGGAGACCGGCATCTGGGGCAACACGCACTTCCTGATGTCCGACCTGAACAACGTCCAGATCGCGGACCTCGTTTCCAAGTTTCTTGCAGAGAAGAATTTAGATTAGCTCGCCCCGCCTGACTTTTCGCGAAGACCGGAGCGCCCATTATTTGAAAATATACGAAAGGAGTCGCAAATGAGCGATAAAACCGTCAACAAAACCCGACGCGAGATGCTCGGAGTATCCGCGCTCGCCTTCTCGAGTGCGATCATAGGAGTTCCCGCAATGACCACTACCGCTATCGCAGCCGACTACAAAAAGAATCCCTTTACGCTGGTATATGGCGGCGCCATTACGAACAATGAACCGGGCAAAGTCAATATTCACCCGGTCAAGTACAAGCTCAACGGCCTGGACATTGTTGGCAATGTCTACACCCCAGCAAACTATGATGCGCAGAAGAAATATCCGACGATCGTCGTCGCACATCCGAATGGCGGCGTAAAAGAACAAGTCGCGGGCTTGTACGCCCAGCACCTGGCTGAACTGGGCTATATCACCATCACCGCGGATGCGGCATTTCAGGGCGGCAGTGGCGGCGAGCCTCGCAGTGTAGACAAGCCCGCATACCGCATTGAGGACATTCACGGTATGGCGGACTTCATCACTCAATACCCGGGTGTCGATGCCGCGCGCCTGGGCCTGCTCGGCATCTGCGGCGGCGGTGGGTACTCGTTGGCCGCAGCGAAAACCGACAAGCGATTCAAATCGATTGCGACGGTCAGTATGTTCAACTCCGGGCGGGTTCGTCGCAATGGCTACCAGGATTCGCAACTCGACTCCATCCAGGACCGTCTGCAGCAGGCTTCAAAAGCCCGCGCCCAGGAAGTGGCCGGCAAGGGTCCGGCCGCGCGCGGCCATGAGATGACCGGCGGGCAAGTGCCCTATTCGGGGGATGCCGATCTGACGGACGAGCAGATCGCCAAATTACCGTTTGACTTGTATCGGCAGGGCTACGAGTACTACTGGAGGACGCACGCGCATCCGGGCTCGACCTTCAAGTACACCACGAGCAGCTTGCTGGACTTGATGCGTTGGGATGCCACTGACCAGATCGACCTGATCGACCAGCCGCTGCTGATGATCGCCGGCAGCAAGGCAGACAGCCTCTACATGACCGAGGATGCCTTCCCCAAGGCCACCGGCACGAAGGACAAGGAACTGTTCAAGATCGAGGGTGCAACGCACATTGAAACCTACTGGGTTCCAAAGTATGTGGATGTCGCACTCGGTAAGCTCAAGCCGTTTTACGCCAGGACACTCTGAAACCCATGCACTCAACGGAAAACATGGCTGCTCGATCCTTGCGCGCGGCGATACTTGCTGGCGTAATGCTCGCCAGCGTGCTGGGGATGAGCTCGGCTGCTGCGCAGGAACTGCGCGACATTCGGCCTTCTGACAGTCCACTGGTCCTCAAATCACGCGGCAGCTTCTTCGTAGGTGGCGAGCAGGTCGAAAAAACCGCCATCGAACTCGGCAGCCTCGGCCCGGACGATCGAATCACGATCAACCAGATGTACGTGGAGTACATGGTTCCAGAGGGAGCGGCCAAGGCGTCGGTGGTGATGGTCCATGGAGCTACACTCAGCGGAAAGACCTACGACACCACCCCAGACGGTCGCATGGGCTGGTATGAGTATTTCGTACGCAAGAGCCATCCCGTCTATGTCGTTGACCAGATCGGGCGAGCCCGCTCCGGTTTTGACCAGTCCGCGTTCAACAATGTTCGCGCGGGGTTGACGCTCCCCGATCAGCAGCCGAACCTGCTCAGGTTGGCCGATCGTTTTGGTTCGTGGACCAATTTCCGTATCGGACCGCAGCCTGGCAAGGCATTCCCCGAGACGCAGTTTCCAGTTGAGGCGGCAGATAAGCTCTCCAAGCAAAGCGTTCCAGATCTTCTGGGCGCCTCGCGCGCGCAAAACCCGAACTGGAAGGCGCTCTCGGACCTGGCGCTGCACCTTAATGGCGCAGTGCTGCTCACTCATTCGCAGTCTGGGCCGTACCCGTTGGAATCGGCCATCATCAATGCCAAAGGCATTCGCGGCATTGTGATGGTGGAGCCCGGCACCTGCAACGCGAAGGCCCATACGGATGACGAGATCGCTATCCTGGCGAAAACGCCGATGTTCATTCTGTTCGGTGATTACCTCTCATCCCCAACGGGGTTGCCCGGACCGAGTTGGGAAGAGCGCTTTAACGACTGCAAGGCACTCAAAAAACGCATCGATGCGGCCAAGGGCGACATGCGTCTCCTGGCCACGGCTGAAGCTGGCATTCGCGGCAACAGCCACATGATGATGATGGACCGGAACAACCTGCAAATTGCCGACCTGATTCTTGCGTGGATCGACGAAAAAGTTGACCGCTGATTCAGGCGCTGCGTGTCCGAATGGCATGTTTTGAGTGCAAAGCTGGGGCGTTCTACACGATGACGCTGTAAGGCAGAAGGCGGACGCTGCCTCGGTTCGGCCGAAGGGGCGTTATCGCCTGGTGATCGATAGGGTATCGCAGTCACGTTGACAGATTGCGATACCGGGCTTTGCCGTAATGGAGAAAAGTAGTAGATGAAGAATTGGTTATTTCGTACCGCCTTGGTGTTGCTGATACTAGCGGGCGGGCTCGTAGTGGGTGGCTTCGCCTACCTGCAACATTCCAAGTTCGGTGCACTGCCAGAAGGGGCGCGACTTCAAGCAGTAGAGCGTTCGCCTCACTACGTGGATGGCGCGTTTCAGAACCTTATCGACACGCCGATGCGCACCCAGGACACGAGCTTTGCGTCCAACGTGATCTCGATGCTGTTCGACCGCAATCCTCACCTCAGACCGTCGATAGATCTGCCATCTACCCATGTCGACCTCAAGGCGCTACAGCGGGACGAGGACGTGGTGGTATGGATGGGTCATTCCTCGTACTTCGTGCAGTTAAACGGCAAGCGCATTCTGATCGATCCGGTATTTAGCACCAACGCCGGGCCATTCCCCCGCACCAACGTCGCGTTTGCGGGGACGGCGCCGCCGTACACAGCCGTGGACATGCCTCCGATCGATGTGTTGCTGATCACGCACGATCACTGGGATCACCTGGACTATCCCAGCGCCAAGGCGCTGTTGCCCAAGGTTAAGCAAGTTGTCGTCGGACTCGGTGTCGGGGAGTTCTTCGACCTGTGGGGCTATCCGACCGATCGCGTCCATGAGGCGGACTGGAACGACGTGCTCGAGCTTGTGCCGGGCTTGCGCATCCACGTCCTGCCGGCGCGGCACTACTCGGGTCGCATGCTGACGCGCAACAAGACCTTGTGGGTCGCCTTTGCGCTGGAAACGCCGCAGCGTCGGCTCTTCTTCAGCGGCGACAGCGGCTACGGCCCGCATTTTCGCGAGATCGGCGAGCGCCTTGGTGGTTTCGATCTCGTGGCGCTGGACATGGGGCAGTACGACAAGCGCTGGGCCAACATTCACATGTTTCCCAATGAGGCTGCGCAAGCCGCCGAGGACCTACAGGCCAGGACATTGCTGCCTGCGCATATAGGCCGGTTCAGCATCGCGGCACATGACTGGGACGAGCCGCTGAAGCAGATCGACCAGGCGAGCCGGGGCCGGTCGTACCGCCTCCTCACGCCCAGCCCGGGCGCACTGGTTCTCCTCGACAACGAGACGCAGCAATTCTCCCACTGGTGGAAAAGTGGCGACGTGAAATCGGATTGACATCTACCCAAAGGAGTGTGCGAGATGAATCGCTTCACTATTAATTTTTTCCTTACGTTCTTGCTTGTCCCTTCGCTGCTGCCCGGAACCACCCTCGCAGCATCACTGCAGTCGCCGACAGCAGTGCTATCCAAGGATGGCAAGGCAAACGCCAAGCACAATCCCGAAATGGAGGAAATCGTGAATACAGACAAACCCATTGTTCTGGTCGTTGGGGCAAGCGGAACCATTGGCCAACCGGCTGTCGCAGAATCGTTCAGGCGGGGGTACGAGACGAGAGCTTTGGTACGTGATCCGGCTCAGGCGAGACTGTTTCCCGATGGCGTGCAGGTCGTTGTCGGCGACCTGACCCGCGCCGAGACACTGCACAAGGCCGTTGATGGTGTGACCGGCATCATCTTTACCCATGGGATCGGCGGCAACAATCCGAAAGGCGCCGAGCAGGTGAACTACGGCGCAGTGCGAAATGTTTTGAGCGTTTTAAAAGCCCCGGCACGGATCGCCCTGATGACCGCTGTCGGTGTCACGAGACCCAGCGTCGGACACGACTGGAAGCGTCGCGGGGAGCGGCTTGTGCGCGCCAGCGGGCTGCCTTACACCATCGTGCGCCCCGGCTGGTTCGACTACAACGCGCCCGACCAGCAACGGCTGGTGCTGCGGCAAGGCGACACGCATTGGTCAGGGTCTCCGTCCGACGGTGTGGTGGCCCGCGCCCAGATCGCCCAGGTCCTGGTCGCCTCGCTGACCTCGCCCGCCGCGAACCGCAAGACCTTTGAACTAGTCGCCGAACAAGGCACCGCGCAAACGGACCTGGAACCGCTTTTCTCTGCACTCCCAGCCGACCCTGCGGATGGCTATGACGGCAACCAAGACCGGGACAACCTGCCACTAGCCAACGAGCCATCCATTGTTATTCGCGACCTCAACGACATCCGCAGACAGCTGAATGATTAAGAACAAGCGCGGATCGGCTGATCGACTCGCCTGACAAGTTTAGAGCCTTATTCCGCCCGCACCTCCAGTAGATCGGTTTTCCTGGCTTCATGGCAGGCCCAGTGCTGCGATTCTGTAGATTCCCTGTATCCTATATGCAGTTATCGCGTAGCGCTCCTGCAACCTTCATGCTGTCAAATCACAAAATGAAAGTAGCCGGCCTGTAGGCTTTGTGTTGTGGCTGTATGGTCGCCACCCCGTCTACGCGCCAAAAGGCCACGACCGTGGACGCAGCTCTGTCCGCCAAATCAAGGCCTTACGCCAAGTTGTTGCTCTGTGTGTCCTACGACGGCGCACGCGACGTGTTTCTCACAAGGCATTGATAAATAATTGCTTTTCACATCCCGCCAGGGGTGCGTCATGTGTGGCACTTTTAAGGCCACAAATGAGCGAAAGCAAATTCGGGGAATTGAAGGTGCCAGCCAGCTCGAAGAGCTGGCAACGTCCCACCTCAGGGACCCATCGAAGATGGGATTCCAACCATGCTCAGTTGATAGTCATGAAGGGGTTCTGTCACAATAAAGCATGTGCAATCGCTATGTGACACCGAGCCAGGCCGAGATTGAAAGGTTTTGGCATATCGGAAACCGGAACCAGCCTCGATGGTGGGAAGCCGCCATTCATTCTCGTACCGTCGGCCCGTTTATCCGGGCACACGAAATCGGGCGTGAGCTGGTAGTTGGCCAGTGGGCGCTTATCCCACACTTTGCCAAGTCGGCGAAGCTGTCATATCAGACGAATAATGCTCGTTCAGAAGAGCTGGCCAGCAAGGCAAGCTACCGCCAACCCTGGCAGCATGGTCAGCGCTGCATTATTCCGGCGATGTCTTTTGACGAGCCTTGCTGGGAAACTGGCCGCAACGTGTGGTGGCAATTCCGACGGTCAGACGGTGCCCCTTGGGGCTTGGCTGGTCTTTGGAACACCTGGACAGATCCGGCAACGGGCGAAGTATTGGAAAGCTACACAATGCTTACGATCAACGCTGATGCACACCCGTTGATGAGTCGAATGCACAAACCAGATCTGAAGATACCAGCCAATGCCCAGGACAAACGCTCAGTCATTCCAATCGAAGTGAATGATGTCGATTGCTGGCTGGCAGGCTCGGTCGAAGAAGCCAGCAGCCTATTGCGCTTGGCACCGGAACATATTTTCGATGCCAAGCCTGTCGAGATGCCTTCGCGGGGCGGTGCAAACGCCATCGCCCAACAGGCGCTGTGGTAGCTACTCTGACATTTTTAACAATAGCCTTACGATCTGAGACAATGCCAGCCCGTCTGCCCAGGCTGACGCCAACACGTCATTACCCTGTACTTCCTGTGCTTCTATCATCGCCTGAGCATCTGACCATGGCATGTCGCCCTGCTCACTCAGCAAGACATATACAGCGCTCTCCTGTCTTCATTGTTGCCCCGGCTACAGCCGGGGCAGACCTTCTTACATACACAGCCAGCTGTGTCCCGCCCCTGCTAGATTGAACGGTATATCATCGGCCACGACAGCGCCACCAGCCGTAGATGCAGGGGCTGCAGCCGTCTTACGCGCCGCAGGCTTAGCTGAAGACGCCTGCCCATCTGCACCACGGCCCCCGAGCATCTGCATCTGCTCAGCGACGATCTCGGTGCTATAACGGTCAGCACCTGTATCCTTATCCTGCCATTTCCTGGTCTTCAAGCGCCCTTCTATGTAGACCGCACTACCCTGGCGCAAGTACTCTCCGGCAATTTCTGCCAAGCGGTTGTAGAACACAATCCGATGCCATTCGGTTTCTTCTCGTTTCTCGCCTGTCGCCTTGTCTTTCCAGCTTGTCGATGTGGCCACGGAAATGGTGCAGATCCCGACTCCATCCGCGCTATAGCGGATCTCTGGATCGCGACCTAAGTTGCCGATAATGATGACTTTGTTGACTGATGCCATGTTGTTGCTCCTCATAGTAGTTCGGCGTAATCTCGCCGGGAAATTGCCCAGGCCGATAGCGCGGCCTGGGGCTTCGGTTTAGTTATCGGTCAAGCCGTTCAAAAGCTGCATGACGGCTTTTGCCTGCCATATGGCGGCGTTGTTCAGTTGACGCACCCACGCGCCACGGGTTGGGCTCCACCGAAAACCATGGCGTTTTAGAATCTCGCGGGTGGCTTTTTCCGGTTTACCTTCGAACATAAACATCACACGGTTCTCTTCCACGTCCTCGGCGTATGCATACCCCGTCCCCTGTATGCTGACCGGCTCGCGCTCCTGGTTGGCCTGTAATTGTTTGATCCGTTGCCCAATACGGCGAATGTTCGCGTTATTGTTGGCCAAGGCAAAAGACGGGAAGCCTACGCGCCCGGCATAGTCCGGTGCCGTCAGCTTCTGTGCGCTTTCTTCCGAGTGTCCAAGCTCAAGCAAAGCACGCCGTTGGCCCTCTGCATCGCCCTTGTGCTTACGGATCACCTGATTACTTTTTTTCATGCGTTCCTGATTTTCTGTCAGTTGCTCCACCTGGCGCATGAGTTTGCTTATTGCATCCGGGTCATCGCTGGAAACTCCCCCATCGCCTACTGCAGCCGCCTTCTGCACATAGTGGTCAGCCTTCTTTTGCAGATCAAAGGCTTTGCCGTACGTGTTATGGATCCGCTGCCGGTAATTGCGGTCGCGGCCTTCGCTATGGTGGCCAACTAGAATCGGCTGTCCGAATGGAATCGCTTCACCCATTTGCTTTGCACGGTCATAGGTCGTTGCGGCTTGTGCCTCGGCCTGCACTGCTCTGGCCTCTAGCCTGGCCTTGCGGTCTGCTTGCTTTGCTTCGTAGTGGTTCATGTCGCTTTCCTTCAAAAAGTGCGCGGTGGCGCGGGTGTGATTTCATTGCAGACCGGGCCTGAAGATTCTTGAGCCCGTTTGTAGGTTTGTGCTGCCGGGTTGTGTTCTAGTCCCATCGCGTTTTGCCACCAGTCCTGTGAGTTCCATCGCCCTTGCCGTGCTGAATCAGGCAGTGACTAGCGGAAAGGGGGAAGATTTGTAAAAGTCGCGTAGCTACTTTTATGAACACCCCCTTGAAGCGCCGGAACGTAGTGATACAGTCGGCGTTTTAGGGCGATGGAACCCTCAGGACCAGGCTTGCGGTGTCACCACACACAACCCGGCAGCAGCCCGCGCGGCGAGCGCCACCATCACCGAGGCGGTGATCTAAATTGAAGGCAGTTACGCAGCTGTATCCAGCTTGCGCCAGCAAGCCGCTACGCCCATTTCGGTACACCGGGATGGGCTGCTTTTGTTGAGAAGGAAGAAAGAGGAAAACTACTTGGGCGACAGCACAAGTCCAATCTGCGCCGCAGCACGCGGCGTCTACCTGTACAGGCGGGCTCACACCCGCCCTGCTCCAGGTTTACACCTGACCTCGTTCCGCTAACGAAGTGGTGTTCTGCCCGGTCACGATGATGTGATCCAGCAAACGAACATCAACCAGCGCCAAAGCATGTTTTAAGTGCCGCGTCAGTGCCAGATCGGCCTCGCTGGGCTCAGGTATGCCGCTCGGGTGGTTATGCGACATGATGATTGCGGCCGCATCCAGACGAAGCGCCGTTTTAACGATTTCGCGCGGGTATACGCTGGCCTGCGTCAACGTGCCATGGCTCATTTCCATGTAACGGATCACCTTAAACTGGCTGTTCAGGTACAGCACAGCGGCAACTTCATGCCCCATGCCCGACAACTTGGCCTGAAAGTACTGCTTTACGGCGTTTGGGTTTCCCATATCAGCCCGATCACCGATCAAGCTTTCCGCAGCGATCCGCGCGGCGGCCAGTACGTGCGAGTCAGTCGCGGCACGATACCGGCCTGATGGGCTGCGCACAAAAAGCGTCTGCCCTGCGTTCATGTTGTCGTAGCCCAAAGCTGCATTGTGGTTAACGTGTTCCATAGTCCTATCCCTTCAAAAGCCAGTTGGTTTTCCTGCTGACCGGGGCCGAAGATTCCGAGCCTGATCGTAGGTTTTCGGCGTTCGCAGTAATACGGTTCCTGCGGGGTTGCCGCCGTTGCCGTGAGTTCGTCGCCTTGCCGTGCTGAACTGCTGGCCGGGGCTGATGAACAGGACCGTGGAATATATGGAGGGGACCCGCCTGGCGGGGAGGATGCCGTTTATGCCGCGAAAGCCAGGGCAGCAGACACGGATGGCGGTACAGTCGGCGTTTTGGGCGGCGCACTCATGGCAATGGGAACGACAGCCCGATATGCACTGATTGCGAATGCTGGCCCGCGCGGCGAGCGCCACTACCGCCCGATGGGCGATCTAACTTAATGCTGTGTTATCGGCTAATCAGTTCTAGTAATCACATTTGTGATCGAAATAGCGAATCCAATATAACTTCAACTTGCGTGACTTTGCCACGTTAACGTGGTCGCCTCACGGTATCGCTACGTCCATAAAATGGTCGTTTTTCATACTGACTTGTGCTTGCATGTCGTCCATGATTGGTTTCTATTGAGCTTCAACTAATTAAGACTACGAATGGCCGCCTGCATAAAGTCACCCTGCACCATTTTTATCATGTCCACCTTGCCGAGCCACATGACAAAAATGTAATGCGCCAGAAGGCGGGTTAATGGCTGGAAAAGCATGGGTATATGGCATTATGGAATTTGTCCTGTTGTGTTCTCTCTGGGCGTTGAGAATATCTGCTCGTACACGGCTCGACTTGCCCTCACTCTTCGAAAGGTGCTTATCGCCATGGCGCAGAACATGTCTGAACATCCTCACGAGCACAACGTGAAACAGCCGTACTCCGGCCCTCGACTCACCGATCCGGTGTGCGGTATGCAGGTAACAGAAGACTCTTCTCACCACGTTCAACGTGAGGATAAGTCTTTCTATTTTTGCAGTGCAAAGTGCTTGGAAACGTTCAAGCGCGATCCTGAAAAATTCACCACTCAGCAAAACAAGAACGAAGCGGCTTTCGAGCAGGCAGCTCCTGGCACCATTTATACCTGCCCGATGCATCCTGAGATTCGACAAGATCATCCGGGAAGCTGTCCGAAGTGCGGCATGGCGCTCGAGCCACTGATGCCTAGCCTGGACGACGACAATCCCGAGCTGAAAGATTTCACGCGCCGATTCTGGTGGACATTGCCATTCACCATTGTTGTCACAACGTTGGCCATGTTCGGTCATCAGTTGGGCTGGTTCAGCATGACCGCCCAAACTTGGATTGAGCTGGTGTTATCGATACCCGTAGTGCTGTGGGCCGGTCAGCCCTTTTTTGTGCGGGGCTGGCAGTCGGTAATCAACCGCAGCCCCAATATGTGGACGCTTATCGGTCTGGGTACAGCCGCTGCATTCATTTATAGCGTTGTCGCCACAGTAGCCCCAGGAGTTTTTCCCGAAACGTTCATGTCCATGGGCCGGATCGCCGTCTACTTTGAAGCCGCGGTGGTCATCATCTCCTTGACCCTGTTTGGTCAAATCCTCGAACTTCGGGCCCGTTCGCAGACGTCGGCTGCTATCAAATCGCTGCTTGGGCTGGCACCCAAAACAGCCCGCCGTATCAACAAGGACGGTACAGAGGAAGACGTGCCGCTGACGCATGTCCATGAAGGTGATCGCTTACGTGTGCGCCCCGGCGAGAAAGTGCCTGTCGATGGGGTTGTGGAAGACGGAGCTAGTTCCCTGGACGAATCCATGCTCACGGGCGAGCCACTGCCTGTGAGCAAGCGCCCTGGCGACAAAGTGATCGGCGCGACGATGAATACATCCGGCTCGCTAGTGATTAGAGCTGAAAAGGTCGGCTCGGCCACGGTGCTCTCGCAAATCGTCCAGCTCGTCGCGCAAGCGCAGCGCTCTCGCGCGCCGATGCAACGCATGGCAGATCAAGTAGCGGGTTATTTTGTCATGGCGGTCGTCGCCATCGCCATCATCACCCTATTCGTCTGGGGTATTTTTGGTCCGCAACCGAGCTGGGTATATGGCTTGATTAACGCCGTGGCCGTGCTGATCATTGCCTGCCCCTGCGCATTGGGATTAGCCACGCCCATGTCAATTATGGTGGCAACCGGTCGTGGTGCCACGCAAGGTGTGCTGTTTCGCGATGCGGCAGCCATTGAGAATTTTCGCAAAATCGATACCCTCATTGTTGATAAGACGGGGACTTTGACTGAGGGACGTCCAGCGTTCGAGCAAGTTGTCCCCGCTGGCGACACTGAGGCCGACGAAGTGCTGCGCCTGGCAGCAAGCCTTGATCAAGGCAGCGAGCATCCGCTAGCAGACGCCATTGTCAGCGCAGCGCGTGAGCGGGGCCTGAGCCTCAGTGCCGTCAACGACTTCGAATCGGGTAGCGGTATTGGGGTGCGTGGCCAGGTCGAGGGTAAACGCCTTGCCCTCGGAAACACCGCCCTGATGGACCAAGAAAACGTTGACGTTACGATTATGGCTAGCACCGCCGAATCGTTGCGCATTAAGGGTGCGAGCGTCATGTATTTAGCAACAGACGGTCAATTAACAGGCTTACTGGCCGTTTCTGATCCCATCAAGAAAAGTACGCCGGAAGCCGTGAAGGATCTTAAGGCGGCTGGAATCCGCGTCATCATGGCAACAGGCGACGGCGTTTCGACGGCTAAAGCGGTAGCGGAACAATTGGGAATCGACGAGGTTCATGGTGAAGTGAAGCCGGCTGACAAGCTTGATCTTGTGAGCAAACTTCAAGCAGAAGGCCGAGTTGTTGCGATGGCCGGCGACGGCATTAATGACGCACCTGCTCTAGCCAAAGCCGATGTCGGCATTGCGATGGGTACGGGAACCGACGTGGCGATGAACAGCGCGCAAGTCACATTAGTCAAGGGAGACTTGCGCGGCATCTCGATTGCGCGCCACCTCTCGGACAAAACAATCGCCAATATGAAGCAGAATCTAGGCTTCGCATTTATTTACAACGCTCTGGGCGTGCCGTTAGCTGCCGGCGTTTTGTACCCGTTTCTGGGCCTGCTGCTTTCACCCATGTTCGCGGCCCTGGCGATGAGCCTGAGTTCAGCATCGGTCGTTTTTAATGCCCTTAGGCTTCGAAAGTCTACCTGAAGTGCAACGCGCGCGTGTTCGTGAGCTAGCCGATCAAATCATCGAGTCACAGCGCCGGGAAAGCAAAGAGATGAAAGCGCTTATCAATGACCTCGATAAATAAGTTTGCTGTTGATCTTTTACCGTGCCGGCACCTCTAACGTCTGTAGCGCAAAGAGATACAAGTAAACGCCACGTAGCTCCTTTGCTAGACAGCCTCAGTCCTTCGAAAACGGCTTACCAGTAAAGTCAACAGTAATCAGATTACCGTCAAGCTGCCCCATACCCGGCGCGTTCAAAGGCATTCCTGGAGCCGATACGCCCTTCACCGACGAGTCAGCAAGTAATTTGTTGACAGCATTGGCCGGTACGTGCCCCTCTATGATTTGTCCAGTGGCTTCTACCACGCCTGTATGACATGAACCAAGCTGCGATGGCACGCCGAGTCTTTGCTTGACTGAAGCCATGTCGGTCGTCTTGATCGCCGTAACATCAAAGCCGGACTCCCGCATATGCTCAACCCAACCGGAGCAGCAGCCGCAATTGGGATCCTGGTAAACCGTAATAGCCGCGCCGGCCGCATGTGCAAAGGATGATGCAGCACTCAACGCCGCCGCTACTAGCCATAATTTCATGAAACCTGCTCCAGCAAAAATGTAGATCTTGAATGATTCATAGTATAGATAAAGACCACAACCAAGCAGCTTAGTTCTGCCGTTGTAAAGTAACTTCCTTCTGTGCCTCTAGAACCTTAGGAGGCCAAGTGCTCTTGATATAAGTCAGTACCGCAATGATCTCTTGGTCGCTGAGGATGTCGCGATACGCGGGCATGTCGCTTACATAGCCTGGAGGTGCTGTCTTCCCAGGGACCAGACCGTTTTTCACCATATCGACCAACATCACATCGGGATGGTGCCAGGTATGGCCGCTCTTGTCGTGCGGCGGTGCAGGCAGCCTACCATTGGACATGCGTTCACGCCAGTTCGGCTGGCCTTGCAGGGCCTCGCCATGGCAGGCTGCGCAATTGTTCGCATAGATCGCCTTGCCCTGCATCACAAGGGATTGGTCCGCAGGGTCGATGAATGCCGGGCCAGATGGCCGAATCGTGCTGTAAAGGACGGCGGCGGCGCCGATTATGACGACGCCAACCACTCCAAAGACCAATTTTCTCCGTGTCATTTGAATGCGCTAGATCAGTTGACTTTTACCTTGCCGACCATTCCAGCTTCCATGTGGCCCGGAATCAGGCAAGCGAAATCGACAGTGCCCGCCTGGTCGAACTGCCACACCAAGCCGCCGATCTTACCCGGGCCCAATGTAATCATATTCGGTTCCGAATGCTGCATCCCCGGCATCTTCTGCATCTCGGCCGCATGGGCCTTCAAATCGGCCATTGAGCCGATCACCATTTCATGAGGGATTTTCCCCGTATTCTTGATAAAGAAACGAACTGTCTCGCCAGCGCGGACCTGGATGTCACCAGGCGTAAACCGCATGGTGTCGTCCATCGTCAGTTCAATCGTGCGCGTAACTTTAGCCGGATCGCCAGGCTGGCCAGTTGGCGAAGGTGCATTCGACATGGTAGACATATCGTGACCGGGCATGCCATGCGCCGGTGCGCCATGCCCCCCGCCATGGTTGCCGGCAGCCAATGCGAGGGTCGGCAGTACGCTCAAAGCCAGAATAGAAAGGGTCTTCTTCATATCAATACTCTCTTGAGATTTGTTTTAGCAGTCGGCCTTTTCAAGCCGCCCATGTGAAAAGGTGAAAGGCGACTTCAGAAGCGAAAGCTCAAACCGGCCACAAAGCGAGTTTCCTGCTTGGAGTCGCCCGCTGCCTGTGCGTAATCCGCCGTTTTTCCAAACTTGCTGGACCATTCGACGCCCACGTACGGGACGAACTGACGCGTGACTTCATACTTGAGGCGCAATCCCGCCGTGCCGTCTGTCAAGCCGCTGCCAATGCCCCAGCGTTCATCGTCCTTGCCATAGAAATTCACTTCGACGCTAGGTTGCAGATACAGCTTCTGGGTCAACAGGATGTCGTACTCGGCCTTCAGCTCCAAAGCGGTGCGGCCGCTCGAGCCAACATAGGCGGTGGCATCGACTTCAAACCAGTAAGGCGCTAACCCTTTAAAGCCAAATGCCAACCATTCCCGGTTCGGCACGCCTTGGCCATGATCGAAACGAAAGCCCAGCTCCGTATCCCAAAACGTAGAAACTGCATGGCGCCACAAAAGCTGCGTCTCAGATTCTTGCAGCTTACCGCTCGCCACTTCGCCTTCGGCCTTGATCACGGCGCGGTTGTAGGTACTGCCGTACCAGGCCTCGCCCTCATAGGCCGCCCATTCCTCGCCACGTGCCCTGACGTACTCCAACCGGTCAAAATTGACGGAGCCGAAGTTGTGCATGTCGGACATGATTAACGCATCTGACGGCGGCAACGCATACTTGCCGGCATTGCGGACGTAGCCATCTGAGTAGGCGTCCGGATCGCGAGCGTCCGGCGGCGGCGAGCCGCCCTGCATCTGCATATCGCCATGATCCATACCGGGCATACCCATGGAGCCGTGATCCTTATCGGACATGTTCATAGAGCCATGATCCATGCCCGAAGCCGTCGCGGGCGTACTTGTTACGGGCGGCGCCGCGGTATGGCCGGCATGACCGGCATGCGTCTGCGCATAGGCAAGCACGGGCATCACTCCCACTGTAGCGATAGCCATCGCAAGAAACTTCTTCTTCAATTGATTGTTCATGACCGGGATGCCTAACGTGTCGTTCATTGTCTTCATGCCACCACCACTTCGCGAAACATCCCGGCATCCATGTGTAGCATCAGATGGCAGTGCCATGCCCAGCGTCCGAGCGCATCGGCGGTCACGAGAAAGCTGATACGCTGAGCAGGCTGCACGGGTATCGTGTGGCGTCGAGCCTGAAATTGGCCGTCTGGCGTTTCCAGCTCACTCCACATTCCGTGCAAATGCATGGGGTGCGTCATCATGGTGTCGTTATGCAAGATGACTCTGACTCGTTCGCCGTAACGGAAATGAACCGGGGTCGATTTTCCGAACTCAACGCCGTCGAACGACCAGGCATAGCGTTCCATGTTCCCGGTCAAATGAAGCTCGATTTCACGTTCTGCGCCGCGCGGGTCCATTGGGCCGCCCACGGTGTGCAAATCGGACAGCGTTAGGGCGCGTCGGCCGTTATTACGCAGCCCAATGCCGGGATCGTCCAGGTTGGTGCGCGGCATATCGACCCGCATATCAATGCTGGGCCCATACTCGGTCCTGGCATGGCGTACTTGGGTGCTGGCGCCGGCCGCAGACATAGCGCCGTGGTCCATGCCTGACATGCCTGCGTGATTCATACCTTGCATGCTGCCGTGATTCATCCCAGCCATATTGCCGTGGCCCATTCCGGCCATGCCTTCATGGCTCATGCCACCGGACGATTGGCTGGCCGCGCCATGGCTCATTCCTGCCATGCCTCCGCCCATAGCGCCCATCATGTCCGCCATGGTCAACCATTCCACGGGGTCGAGCGCCGGTACTGGCGCTTCGAGACCGGCATGCGTGGCTAGCGTACCGCGCGCATACCCTGTTCGGTCCATTGCTTGCGCATAAACGGTGTAAGCGTCGTCCTTCGGTTGTACCAATACATCGTAGGTTTCTCCGGGCCCAAATCGGAACTCGTCCACCGTAACGGGCTCCACATTGACCCCGTCGGCTTGAACGACGGTCAACTGAAGGCCCGGAATGCGTACATCGTAGAAAGTATTAGCCGCGCCGTTGATAAAGCGCAGCCGCACCCGCTCTCCAGGCCGGAATAGCCCAGTCCAGTTGCCCGCCGGCGTCGTCCCATTCATCAGGTAGGTCAGCACGTTCGCGGACAGATCGGCCAAATCCGTGGGGCTCATGCGCATCTCGTTCCACATCTTGCGCTTGTCGATAGCCGCTTTCAGGCCCATCTGGGAGGCGTCTTGAAAGAAATCGACCGCCGTGGGCTGGTTGTAGTTGTAGTAGTCGCCCTGCATCTTAAGCTTGGCCAGAACCCGCATCGGATCCTCGTCGGTCCAGTCAGAGAGTTGGACGACATACTCGCGATCGGCCCGTATGGAGTCAGTTTGTGCCGGGTCGATAATGATCGCCCCATAAACCCCTGTGGCCTCTTGCATGCCCGAGTGCGAGTGATACCAATACGTGCCGCTTTGCTGCACCTTGAACCGATACGTGAACGTTTCGCCGGGCGGGATTCCCGCAAAGCTGATGCCGGGCACCCCGTCCATTTGAAACGGCAGGATGATGCCATGCCAATGAATTGAGGTGGTTTCGTTCAGGCGGTTCTTGACGCGAATAGTGACGGCATCACCTTCGCGCCAACGCAACGTGGGCGCCGGGAGCGAGCCATTGACCGTCGTCGCCATACGAGGCGTACCAGTGAAATTCACAGGTGATTCACCGATCTCCAGATTAAATTCGGTCCCACTCAGTACCGCCGCAGAACCCGTATTAGTTCGGCCCGATTGCATTCCAGCGGCACGGGCAAATGGCGACAAGCCCAGCAACACGCCGCCGGCCACAAGGCCTTGCACAAAACGGCGACGAGGTATAGCCGGGAGGGGAACCGCTAGCGTAGTTGAGCGTTTCACGCGGGGAGAATCCTGTAATGAATCGTTGATCGGAGCTTCGTCTGCCGCATTCTGGGCGAACCGACAAATTGCTATTCCTAACTTTAATCAAGTACGGCTGTCACACGAATGACGGCTCCATTACTTTTCTGTAATCTAGAATTCGCGGCGGATTTCATTTGCGGACTCTGTTTAGCGTGATACGAGTGGTACAGACAGCGTCTTCTCTATCGGTGGATAGCAGACGCCGGTGGGATCGTTACAGCCTTGATAGGACGCTTGCAGAATCAGCGCCACGCCAGTGCCAGTTACGAGCAGGGCTGTCAACAAACGAATAAAATTCACTTCAACCACTCATCATCCAGAACATCATGATGCCCATGAAAACGAAAGCCAAAATAGCGACCGACCCAATTGCCGCTAGTACTAGGATGACTATTCGAGTGAGTCTGGTTCTCATGGTCTGCTCAAGCATCAAAGCGGTTCGCTGGAGCTGGCGGACGTGAGTGCCCGCCAGCATTAGTCCCTTCCGGTATTTGTGCTTGAGTGGGTCCACCGTTCTTTGAAGCGTTGTCGCTGTGGCACGACTGCATGCCTTTCATCATGAAAAGCATCATCAACGGACAAATCAGAAAGAATAAGAATGGGCTCACCGCAGCGATCCACTCCCGCGCGACAGGCAGGGCCGCATACGCCACTGCAATCAGCGCGGCCAGCCCAAGACCGCCTTTCAACATCGTCTTCACATCGCATTTCATTGTCGGCTCTCCTTTTACTTGCGCCACTGGAATTCAGTCTAGGAACGAGCCTACTGTAACGGTCCGTCGCTGTCAGAAAGGTTGCGCGGGCATTACATCTTTGTCATCTTTAAAAAGAACGCCACAGAGGTAATAAATTTGTTGCGATATGTATGAAGCACCACATCACTTCACCCTGTCCGGGGCAAAGTCCCGTTCTATTTGCAAGAGGCGGCAAAAAACACCATATCCGTTGACATTCCCACTGTGGGAATGTTTATCCTGTAGTTATCCGGCTCGGCGAATTACCAATAGAGGGAAAAAATGATTCAGTTTGAAGTAAACGATATGACCTGTGGGCACTGCGTGGGCGCCGTTACCGCCGCTGTCAAAGACGTCGCACCCGAGGCTATCATTTCGGTTGACCTGGCCGAGCACACCGTGCGCGTGGAGGGGGTTCCCGACGCAGATGTAGTAGAACAAGCTATTCGCGAGGCGGGTTACAGTCCGTCACGTAAATTTTAAAAGGCCAAGGTGCAATGATGCACCCTGGCCTCAATTTTTTCTCTCGCCCGCACCGCTGGTGAGGGCTGCGATCCTGCTTGCTTGGCCCCTCAGGCCGTCTGCGCCATCCGCCTACACTCTTCAGCACATCTGCGGCAAGCCTCGGCGCAACGCTGGCAGTGATCCATTTGGTGTTTTACGCATTCATCACCGCAAGCTTGGCAGACATCAGCGCACAGACGGCAAAGGGCTTGGGTGAATTCACTGCCCCTGGCCATATAACTGGCCGACAGGCGGCAAATTTGTGCGCAATCCATATCCAGCTTTATGCAGCGCGCCATAGCTTTAACATCTTGTTCCCCCAGGCATGAGGCTGCGCAGTGGTCGCACTCCGTCGCGCAGGCATAACAAGCGTCTATGCAGGATTGAAACTTTTCATGAGGCATATCGATCTCCAACAAGGTTGAGGTGTGATCATCATGTGGCCACCGTCATGCGGCGCCACTTCCCTCATGCAGCAACTTGGATGCCGTACGGGCAGTAATTTGCCTGCAAAAGCTGGAATTTTCGTTCAAACCCAGCTCTACCGGTGATGGCTTCTACCGTAGCATTACAATTTTGTAATGCTGACGTCATGTTGCCGTCAGCGGCATCGCATTACAGTTTGACAATGGACGGCAGAATGCTCTTCCTTTCGTGATAGGACTTACAGGATCGAACCCATGAAATTGCTGTTGGTCGAAGACGAGACCAAAACCGGTGATTATGTACGCCAAGGGCTAGTCGAGTCCGGCTTCGTTGTGGACCTCGTGCGCACTGGCTTGGACGGACATCATTTGGCCCTGACTGGCTCTTATGATTTGATTATCTTGGACGTCATGCTGCCCGATGTAGACGGTTGGCGTATCGTCCAGGCACTACGTGATGCGAAATCGTCGACGCCGGTATTATTTCTGACTGCCCGGGATAGTGTAGAAGACCGCGTCAAAGGGCTGGAGCTGGGCGCAGACGATTACTTGGTAAAACCGTTCGCTTTTTCAGAGCTCCTAGCGCGTGTACGTACGTTATTAAGGCGGGGCGCCGCTCCCGCCTTCCAGGATCAGTTACAGATCGCTGATCTCGTTCTCGATATTCCTCGACGTCGAGCTCAACGCAAAAGCGTGCGTATTAATCTCACGAACAAAGAGTTTGCCTTGTTGGAACTCTTGGTACGTCGGCAAGGCGAAGTACTGCCTCGCTCGTTGATTGCTTCCCAGGTGTGGGACATGAACTTTGACAGCGACACCAATGTCATTGATGTCGCGATCCGACGCCTACGCGCCAAAATCGATGACGATTTTGATCCTAAGCTTATCCACACGGTACGCGGCATGGGTTACATGCTGGACGTGACGCTCCCCGAATAGTTGATGAAAAGACGGCCGGCATCCCTAGCTGTACGGCTTACCGTTTCTATTGGGGCGGTGATAACAGTCGTACTACTCACATTCGGCTGGATCGTAGAGCGGTCAATCAACAACCACTTTATCCAGCAAGATGTTGATGAACTGAATGCGGTCGTTCAGGCCTTAAAGCACACGCTAGCCACGCTACCGCCTGATATAGCACCTGCCGAATTGAATCAGCCGCTTGCCAATGCCGTGTCGGGCCACCATAACGCTCAATATCGTATCTCCTCGGACGCCGGTGCCCTGATCTATGCTACGCCGGGATCGAATTTGGACAGGTTTGCTCAAATCGCTCAGCCTGTAGAGAAAATCACTATTGACACGGTTGGCATATGGCAAGATCACGGCGAGACGTTTCGAGGAGCTGTACTACGGACCGGAACGGATAGTTTCCCTGCGCCGCGCACCTTAACCATCGCAGTGGCCACGGGCATCAATTTCCATCTGCATTATCTGGACAGCTTTCGGGACTATCTCCGAATCATCACAGTGGCGGCCTGTCTCATTGCGATTTTGGCTACATGGCTCGCGGTGCACCAAGGCCATGCACCGATACGGCGCATCAGCCGCGAAATCGGAAAAATCAGGTCCGATCAGCTGTATATACGACTCGAACCACACGCCGTTCCTACTGAACTGGTCGGGCTTGCAATGTCTTTCAACGGAATGCTTGAGCGGCTTGAGGGCGTCTTCCGCCGTCTCTCCGATTTTTCAGGTGACATCGCGCACGAGCTTCGAACCCCCATCACGAACCTGAAAACCCAAACCGAAGTCGCGCTTTCTCAGTCCCGCAGCGTCGAACAGTATCGGGAGATCCTGTATTCGAACTTAGAAGAGTACGAGCGCATGGCGAAAATGCTTGGTGATATGCTGTTTTTGGCGCAAGCGGATAACAATCTACTCAAACCCGAACTTGTTAAAATCGACCTTCAGGCCGAGATGCGCATCCTTTTCGACTACTTTGGCGCCTGGGCCGAAGAGCGCGAGGTGGGCTTAAAGCTTGTGGGGCCACGGGGTTGCATCATCGGAGATCGGCTGATGATACGCCGGGCATTGAGCAACCTGTTATCGAACGCGATTCGATACACGCCTGCAGGAGGCTCCGTCATAGCAACCTTCGGAGTCGAGTCTACGAATATCAGGCTTTGTGTTCAGAACCCCGGTCCCGTCATACCTCCCGAACACATCACACACATTTTTGAGCGTTTTTATAGACCTGACGCATCGCGACAGCGTACTGGTGAAGGCGCAGGCCTTGGCTTAGCGATTGTTAAATCGATTGTGGAAGCACATGGGGGAAAGATTAGTGCACGCTCGACTGCCGAGGCGACAACATTCGAGATATTGACGCCAGCAACGAAATGTTGAGCATACGTCAGAGTTCGGCTACGACGTATGCTCAACATCAGTTACATCAGCGCGGCAGCCTTCGAAGGGATAGCCGCTTTTCACCACTGGCCGGAAACTCAGGAACGCGCCCCTAGTTCGAGCATGCGAAGTGTCGTTCGCATGCTCGAACGCAACGGTGTCCAGGACACCGAAAACGTTTATAGCTATCCACCAATATGGCTCATTTCGACTCGTGGTGAATATGTAACAGGACTAAATCCCCGCGCTTCTGAATACCTATCTGTCCTTTGGGACCAGACGGATGCGATTTTTTCCCGTAAGGCATTATCATCGTCTGACTCACGTAACAAGGCGCGCAAGTCCACACTCTGCTGGCCGAATAGGCAGAGATAAAGCCTGCCGTTCGATGCTAACCGGGCTCGAGTGCAATCCCCGCAGAATGGCTGGGTCACACTAGAAATCACTCCGATTTCCCCCTGACCATCTACGTATCGCCAACGCTTAGCCACCTCTCCCTTAGCAGAAGGTGACACGGGCTCCAACGGAAAGTACCGATGCAACAGAGCTATGAGCTCTGACGACGGATATACCGCACTTCTGTTCCATTGATTGGTATTTCCCACGTCCATAAATTCGATGAAGCGCAAGATGTGGCCGGTGCCACGAAAATACTTGGCCATGGGCAGGACCTGATCATCGTTGACGCCGCGCTTGACCACCATATTGATTTTTATGGGTGCAATACCTGCAGATCTTGCAACCTCAATACCCTGCAACACGTCATCGACGGTCCAGTCAGCGTCTGTCATTTTCTGGAATACCGCGTTATCTATCGCATCCAGACTTACATTCAAGCGCTTGACACCTGCTTGCGCAAGGCTTTGTGCCTTACGCGCTAGCAAGGCCCCATTTGTGGTCAATGAAATATCCACAGGGCGCCCCTCGGGTGTTGTGAGCGCCACAAGCCTAGAAGCCAACATGTCCACGTCTTTACGCAATAATGGTTCGCCACCTGTGATACGGATTTTTTCTACTCCTAAACTCACGAATACTTTGGCAGCCCGCTCGATCTCTTCGTGAGTCAATAGCTCACTGCGCGGAAGAAACTGAAAATCTTTCCCGAACACCGACCGTGGCATGCAGTAGGTACATCGAAAATTACATCGATCGGTGACGGAGATACGCAGGTCTCGCAATGGCCTCGCATGTTGGTCCAGTAAGATAGGCTCGCTTGGGGCCACATCGCCTTTGACTACTGCCGGTATACGTATTGGGCGATGGTCATGCAATAAGTGTTCGTTCATGCTTGGCTTTATCGTTTTTTTAAAAACCCCGCTTTAAGTTTTCATAAAGCAGGGCGGCATACGACTAATCGAAGTACTCCTTTTTATGCCGGCTTGGGCATCGCAAATCGACGGTCTTTAAAGCTGACCGTTCGTTTGAACTCTTCGACGGTGCCGGCCTTACGAATGTTGCCCCATGTGCCCTTGTAATAAGGGATTATGTTTCGATCAGTCCAATCCGTGGTTACGTCGCCTTGAATGCCGTTTACGTAACCGAACAGCATGAACGTCTGGCCGCGCTTGATCTGTGCGACTGGATACACCATGGCATACGTGGAACCGAAGTCGTTATAGACTTCCACGATGTCGCTGGCCGCTACACCGAGCTCCTGGCAATCATCGGGATTAATCTCGATGTAGGCCATGGGATAGCGCTCCTGGGCGAAGCTATTGTATTGATCGTGATAAGCGGTTTGCCATATCTCGTTGTTTCGCCCATTGTTGAGCCAGAACTTATATTTTTTCTTTTGAGCCGCAACGGTTTCAGGCAAACCATTCCATGGTGCGGGCAGAAAGTGCGCTTTCCCGTCCTCTGTGTCGAACTTTGAGTCGGTATAGAGCATCTCTGTGCCTACAAACTTTCCATCGGTATAAGACTTGACGGGAAGCTGTACGCCGTTATTGCCGGTGGCCCGCAGACGTTCATAGGTAACCAGATGGCCAGAGTCGCCGCCTTGGCTATCGATCTTCGGCGCTCCTGGCTGACCCGCTTGACGGAATCCATCATTGAAGGCATCTTCTTCCGTCTTCCAGTCAAAACCATTGAAGCGCTCGGTCATCGCCGTATTGCCTTCTTTCTCGTAAAGCGCGCGTACTGTATTAGCGATCTTTGCCGCAATGAGGCAATCGGCCATCGCAGAACCTGGAGCATCCATAAATTTCTCGGATAAACGAATACGCCGCTCTCCATTCATCGACGTCAGGTTGATCTCTCCAGGATGTGCTGCCGGCAGCAATAGATGGGCGGCTTCGGCAAGCTTGGTAGGATAAAGGTTAATGCTCGCGACAAATAATCCCCCCTTCTCTGTTGCCTGATAAATGATATCGACCATCTCTTCGGTGCTGGCGCCTCGCGCCTTTTGCATCGCCTCTTTGACAATGGCCGATCGCTTTAGTACCGCTTCTCGCAATGCTTGCGCATTATTGCTGGTCTGAAAGTTATTGCAGCCCCACCAGGTCATCATGCGGCCTTTTCCCTGGATCAGTTCTTGATCGATATAAATCTTTGTGTCGCCTGGGTAGGGCGGCCGAGTGTAGCCTTCTTGGTGACCACCCATGCGTACGCATCCTGTACCGCGACGGCCAACGTTATGGGTCGCTATAACCAGGCTGAGCAGTGCCGACTGAATGACGTAATTGTCATTGCCCCAAATGATGCCTTTTTCATAGGCGTGCATACTGCGCGGCATCTGGCCTGTCTTCTTAGGCTTATATGACCATTCTGCCGCCTTTTTGAGATCCTCGAGGGGCACGCCAGTAATCTTGCTGCACTCCTCAAGTGATAGGCGGTTGGTCTGTACGGCCGAATCGAATCCAGATGTATGCTGTTCAATGAATGGTTTGTCTATCCAGCCCTGCTCCACCACATAGGTAAAAAGGCCATTAAACAGAGCCGTGTCCGTGCCCGGTTCAATCGCCAAATGCAGCACACGCTCCTTGCCTGCAACCTGGCGCGCAATGGCGATGGACGGCGTTTCGCGGGGGTCTACAAATATGATCCGTGTCGGGGGCAACTCCTCATCGGGAAACCGTTCTTTCTTCTTGCCACTGGTTTGACCATAGAGGTTTGGCACCCAATGTTGAAGGAAGTAATTGGTTTGCGACTCGTAAGGATTATTGCCTATGGACCAAAGCACGTCCGCGAGCTCCGCGTCTTCGTAAGCATTATTTAGTTCGCCGATGCCCATGTCACGGGTGGCGTGACACTCAGAGTTATACGCGGGGCGATTGTGGATGCGAACCATGGGGGTTTGCAATGCCGAGAACATCAGCTTGCCAGTACCCCATGTATTCTCAAACCCGCCGCCAGCCCCACCGTGATCAAAACAGGAAAACACAATGCCTTCCGGTCCATCCTTATCCAGCGTTTTTTTGAGCAACCCGGCGTAGAGCGCCATGGCTTGATCCCAAGAGGTATCCACCCACTGATCGGCAGCATATAGACGCGGCTGCTTGAGCCGATCCTTGCCATCGCCTTCAGGGGTGTACATATACGTTGCCATCCGGCCACCGCGGGTCGAGCTTAGCCCGCCATTCACGACACACTCCTTATCCGGCAGGATCATGATGTTGTGGCGACTGCCATCGTGCTCGGTAATGACGTTGGTCATGGCTGGGGTCAGCGTGGTGGCATATGGCGGCAGCTGCTGACGAAAATCTAGGCCCAAGGCGTTGTCTTGGGGCGCTCGACCGCCCTCTTTCTGTTCGGGCCACTTATACACGTGATAGCCGCAGCCGACGATACAGAAATGACAGGTCATATTTGTACGCTGGGCGTTTACTGGCGGCAAGGTGATGCGATCTTTTTTGGCTGGCATGACATTTATCTCCGAATTAAATTATGTTGGCTTGACGTCCATAGATCAGCCCATCGACCCCAACGGCTGAAACGGTGTCAGTGGCTTCGTCATACCGCAATAGAACGCGCGGAAGATTCTCTGTTGCCTGTCCGCAAATCATCTGGCCTGCCTTCTCTGCGTCGAACTCGCTGAAATGACATGGGCACTTGAACGTTTTAGTGTTGTTGTCATAGATTGTCGGGCAGCCCATATGGGTGCACAGGGTGCTATACGCGACAATATCGCGATCAGGGCCGACTCCTCCTGGGACAGGGGATCCCAGTTTGATCGCGGTACATGGTGAGCGTTCGTCGGGATAACTGAATGAGAGCGGTGCCTCAACCGTCAGCTTTTGGGCAGCCGTGACGGCTTTGCTCGGATAATCCAACGTAGTTTTGGAGGGATCGGCCGGCGATGTCTGAGCATTGGCACTCGTGAATGGCACCAAGGTAGCGGCCGCTGCGACACCGCTGCCTCCACTGAGCTTAAGAAAACCGCGTCGATTGATAGTCGTAGAGTCGGACATGGGGGCAATTCCTATTGAAACAATGAACGGTGGTCGGTAACCTGTATATTGATTACGCAATACGCGTGCCAACTATCAACTCACGTCAGGTACGCTCGGAGAAGACAAGAATGGTGGGATTTCGGAGACCAAACGGTAACGTTCTGAGTGGCGACCTAGGCCTGTCGTTACCGAACGGTAACGTTCGTCGTCGCCTGCTGACTGCTGGTATTGCTGCTGTAGGTGCAGGCGTGGCTCCTGCATGGAGCAGGGAAGCTGATCAAGCTACCTTACGAATTGGCACCACAGCCGTTTTTCTCGACAATCAGCTCCAGCTATTGGACATTTGGCGCGCTGATCTGCAAGCAACGCTGGGCCAAGCAGTGCAATTCGTACAGCGACGAAGCTATCGAGAGATTGTTGAGCTTTTGCTGCGTGGTCACATTGATGCCGCCTGGATTTGCGGTTATCCCTACGTGCTTAACTCAAATCAGTTGCGCTTGGTGGCTGTACCCCAATACAAGGGAGCACCCTTGTATCGTTCTTACTTAATCGTTCCGGATAGCGATCAAAAAACGAAAGCCATTACGCGACTAGAGGATAAAGTTTTCGCCTATAGCGATCCCTTATCTAATTCAGGGTTTCTCATTCCCCGCACGGAGCTATTGGCTCGCCATGAAGATCCGTCAACTTTCTTTCGCAAGTCATTCTTTACTTTTGCTCATCGCAAAGTGGTGCAAGCGGTCGCTGCCGGGCTGGCAGATGGTGGTGCCGTAGACGGCTATGTGTGGGATACGATTATTGCCCAGTTTCCAGCCTGGGCCTCTGGCGCGCGCAAGGTATGGCAATCTCCCGAATATGGCTTCCCACCTCTGGTGGCACGTAAAGAAATGCCTGCATCAACCTTCGACGCATTGAATGCCGCACTTTTGCAAATGCATGAACGCAACGATGGGAGAATGATACTTGGCCGACTCGCTCTTGATCGATTCGTGAACGGCACGGATTCTTTGTATGATGGCATCAGAAAGCTGAACCAGACCGCTGGAGCGAGTACGTTGGCCGTGGAGGCCGACTCGATGAGTGCGAAATGAGCTCCTTCAGTTGGCGTCGTCCATTTCGCCACATGAGCTATCGATACAAGGCTCCCTTAGCGTTGGCAGCAGCCATTCTCGCCACAGAGCTCGTGGTGACAGCGACCTTCATACAGACGTCATATTCGGCAATGCGCCAGGATATGCGCCAAGGGGCACAAGCCCTTACTCGTATGCTGGCCTTATCAGTGCGCGAACCCCTCAGGCGCGATGATCTTTGGCGTGCGTATGAAGCCATTCGAATTCCGGTCGATGCAACAGGCCCTGTCTCGGGCGTGCAAGCGATCATCGTTCTGGATCAAGATTTCAACGTATACGCAGCATCCAACCCTAAACACTACCCGATCTCGACATCGCTCGCTGCGCTACCTGATGAGCTGACGCACGCAGTCGCCGCACTTCGCGATCCGTCGCAGTCGTTTTATTTTCGATATTCGGGTTACTTTTCTCAAGTCCCAGGGGTTGCGGGAACCGCCGTTCGGTCCGACGACGCAGGCATCGCTGGATACGTGTTGGTTTCATACGATGTAAGCGCTTGGCGACAGCGTGTTTCCAGTCTGCTCACCCGAGTATTTTGGATCAGTATCCCCGGGATTA
This sequence comes from Alcaligenaceae bacterium, assembly GCA_013416405.1. GTDB lineage: Bacteria > Pseudomonadota > Gammaproteobacteria > Burkholderiales > Burkholderiaceae_B > Pusillimonas_C. The sequence goes on along the minus strand of JACCET010000012.1, from coordinate 26,939 downwards.
TTCTGTTGCTGCTCATCGGATGGGCATGGGGCAATCAAGTCGCCCGACCTCTGCTTTCACTGGCAAAAGCAATGAAACGTGTAGGCCGCGAACCCCTTAGCTCTATTCGGCAATCGTTGGACACGACAGGCACCGATGAGATAGGAGTACTAAGCCAGCAGTTCTCAGGCATGTTGGACGAGCTTGAAGCCAAAGAAGCGCTTGAGCGCGAGATGGTGACCGCTGAACGGCTGGCGGCGGTAGGTCGGGTCGCCACTGGCGTTGCGCATGAAATCAATAACCCACTTGGCGGGATGATCAATGCGCTTGACACGCTTCAGACGCACGGAACGCCTGATAGGCTGACTATCAAAACCGTCGAGCTGGTGCGCCGTGGGTTAAATCAGATACGCCATACGGTAGGCGCTTTACTTGTGGAAGCGCGACTCGATGCCTCGCGAATGTCACCCGCCGATTGGGAGGATCTACGCATGCTCATTGAGCCGGAGCTCAATGCACGGCACGCCAGGTTGCTATGGGATGTTCAGCCAGATCTTGCCGTTGACTTGCCCGCCCACTCAGTACGGCAACTGACACTTAACCTGCTTCTTAACGCGAAGAATGCTGTCGAGCCAGAAGGCAGTGTGAGTTGCTTGGTTCAGCGCACTACCGAATCGCTCACTATCGAGATATCCAATTCAGGACGGCATATCCCCGAAACTGCTCTACCCCACCTTTTCGAGCCATATCCCGTGGAGCAAACACTGAACCGTAATTCACATGGACTCGGTTTGTGGGTGACTTATCAGATCATTAGGCAGTTACGCGGTACGATTGAAGTAAGCAGTGAGCCGGGATTTACCCGCTTTACGGTTACCCTTCCTTTAAACTCACCGTCTATGGGAGGTCAAGCATGACTGGTCCTCATATTTGCCTGATCGAAGATGATCCGATCATGGGCGAGTCTCTCGTTGAACGCTTTCAATTGGAGGGCTTCAAGGTGGATTGGCATCTTGGTGCTTATGCGGCACAAGCCGCCATCCGTGCAAATGACTACGCAGTGGTCCTCAGCGATGTGCGGCTGGCCGATTTGGATGGTGATGCGCTATATATGCAGATGCTTCAGGACGGCCATAGTCTTCCGCCCTTCATCCTCATGACGGCATATGCCACTGTTGAGCGCGCCGTAGACATGCTCAAACTGGGGGTGCGAGATTACATAACAAAGCCCTTCGACCTACCCCGCTTAGTGCAAACTATTCGAGAACTAACCGTCAATCATGAAGTTAATACACACCTGTCAGACGAAAATATTTTGGGGGTTTCCACTGCCGCCCAAGAATTAGCCCAGCTTGTCCCTAGAATTGCCGGGCGAGCGTCGTCGGTTCTTATTACAGGAGAGTCAGGGGTTGGCAAGGAGGTTCTTGCGCGGCTCATTCATCGCAAAGCCGACTCAACCAGTATCGAACGTCCGTTTGTAGCGGTGAACTGTGGAGCGGTTGCGCCCACGCTAGCTGAAGCGGAGTTTTTTGGCTTTGAGCGTGGCGCTTTCACGGGTGCCGATAAGCAAAAGCGCGGTTATCTTGAGCAGGCCAACGGTGGAACGCTGTTCCTGGATGAAGTGGGCGAGCTCTCCCTTCCGTTACAAGCTACATTGCTAAGATCTATACAAGAAAAGCGCATTCGGCGTCTTGGCGGCGAACAAGATGTTGCAACGCAATTCGATCTGGTCTGTGCCACGAACCGTGATCTGGAAAGCATGGTCAAGGAACGTCTATTTCGCGAAGACTTGTATTACCGAATCAATGTTGTCACGTTGCATGTCAAACCCCTTAGGGAACGTCCAGAAGACGTTTATTGGCTAGCGCAGCGCTTTATCAGCGCTATGGCCCAGCGTCTGAATGAGCCCCCAAAATCTTTGCATCCGCTCACCCAATTACGACTACAAGAATATTCATGGCCGGGCAACATCCGCGAATTGCACAACAGAATCGAGCACGCCTGTCTGGTCAGTCCGAATGCCGTTCTACTTCCTAACGACATTTTCGCTTCCGATTGGCAACGAACCGTGCCTCTGAACACGGCCTTTCCCGGTGAAGATGCAGCGCTCAATATTTACCAAGATGCCTGCGAACGGCTTTATATCGAAGAAATGTTGATACGTTATCAGGGCCATATCACCGAAACAGCCAACGCGCTTAAGATTTCGCGGAAAAACTTATGGGAAAAAATGAAGCGGCACAATATTGAGGCCGCACGCCTATCAAAACAAAGCACACAAGGTGATCGGGTCGACGTCTAAACGCTTCTTACCATCGCGCTCCGACTATGCCCAAAGCACACCGTAACTAATTGGCATTCCCGTGATTTAGCTTTCCGTGGTTTGCGTCTCTTGCTCCATGGCGCGCTGCGCCAAGCGGGCGACCTCGGCAGCCACGCCCTTGCGTTCGCTATACCGGTCAGTCAAATAATCGCTTCGGTCCCGAACCAGCAAGGTAAATTTCATCAGCTCTTCCATGACATCTACGACGCGGTCGTAGTACGGCGAAGGTTTCATCCGTCCGTCCTCGTCGAACTCCTGGTAGGCCTTCGCCACAGATGATTGATTCGGTATTGTTACCATCCGCATCCAACGACCCAGCACCCGCAGCGCATTGACCGCGTTAAAGGATTGGGATCCACCGCTGACCTGCATGACAGCCAAAGTGCGGCCTTGGGTCGGGCGCACGCTTTCCAATTCCAGGGGCAGCCAATCGATTTGGCTCTTGAACACCCCGGTTAAGGTGCCGTGACGCTCTGGGCTACACCACACCTGCCCTTCCGACCAGTTTGACAGCGCACGCAACTCGGCCACTTTAGGATGATCTGCGGCGACGCTGTCGGGCAGCGGTAGCCCATCTGGATCGAAAATCCGGGTCTCGGCACCCAAGCGGTTCAGGATGCGCGCCGCCTCTTCGGTAAGCAAACGACTATATGAGCGCTCACGCAGCGAACCGTACAGTAAAAGAATACGGGGCGGGTGCGTTGCCCCACCCGACAAGGAAAGCTTGTCATGAGTGGGCGTATCCAAGAGGGTCTCGTCGGCTATGGGCAAGGTCAAATCAGCCGGTGAAGAATAACTGGTCATCAACATTCTCAAACTAATAGAAAAAAGTACTAGGTGGTGCAGGAAGGTGAAGTATCGTTAACGCACGCGTTGGCCGCGCTCATCGATGACAGCTTCCCCGTCCTCTTTGGTAAAGGGCCCCTGTTGGGCCTGTTGAAGGATATCGAGAACCATCTCTGAAGGCCGGCACAGGCGTACCCCCAACGGCGTAACAACGAAAGGTCGATTCATCAGAATGGGATGCTCTTGCGCCGCGTCGAGCAATTGTGCATCTGTAAGCGCCGTGTTATCCAGGCCCAGTTCCATAAATGGAGTACCTTTTTCACGTAGTGCCTGACGCACCGTTAACCCGGCACGTTGAATTAGATCGGCAAGCGCGTCACGCGATGGCGGCGTTTTCAAGTATTCGATTACGGTGGGCTCTATACCGGCATTTCGGATTAAGCCCAACGTATTGCGTGAGGTCCCGCAATTGGGGTTGTGGTAGATCGTGATAGTGCTCATAACAATTCCATTATTTTAACATTTCGAGTATTATTGATCAATGAAAACGAAAAGTATAGTTCGCGCGCTGGCCGCCATCGCCCACGAGTCTCGCCTGGAAGCCTATCGCTACCTGGTGCAGGCCGGTCCAGCCGGTCTGCCGGCAGGCCAATTGTCGGAACTGGTGGGGATTGCCCCCTCGTCGCTTTCCTTTCACCTAAAAGAATTGGTAAATGCGGGGCTGTTGTCGTCGCGTCAGGAAGGCCGTTTTGTATTTTATTCGGCCGAGTACGAAGCCATGAATTCGCTTCTGGCCTATCTGACCGAGAATTGCTGCGGCGGGAATCCATGCTCGCCAGTAAAGGTCGATGCCTGTGCTGTTACTCAGAAAACCCACGCTTAACCATTCATTCATGCGCTGGCCATTACGCCGGCGACACTCAACAGAGGAACCTCTGCACCATGTCGGATAAGGTCTATAACACACTGTTTCTTTGCACGGGCAATTCGGCACGCAGCATTATGGCCGAAGTACTACTTAATAATTTCGGTCGTGATCGTTTTCGGGCGTACAGCGCGGGCAGCCGTCCCGGCCCTCAAGTAAACCCCCTTACTATTGAAGTCCTTCAATCCGCTCGACTACCCGTTGAAGGCTTACGCAGCAAAAGCTGGGATGAGTTCGCAAAGCCCACGGCGCCGCAATTGGATTTTGTCATCACCCTTTGCGATAGTGCGGCCGGAGAAGAATGCCCTTTGTGGCCTGGCCAACCGATCACCGCACATTGGGGCTTTGAAGATCCGTCAGCTTTTGAAGGAACCGCAGAAGCAAAACGGACGTACTTCGACAAGATCTTTCGCCAGATCGCCAATCGGATCAAGATTTTCAATAGCTTGCCATTAACCACGCTAGACCGTGTAGCCATCAAGCGCGAACTCGACGCGCTCGGTAGTGGGGCGACGCAAACCAGCACCACCGTTTCTTAACAAGCAATATATGAACGTCCTCTTCCTGTGCACGGGCAATTCGTGCCGCTCCATCCTGGCTGAAGCCACTTTCAATCACCTTGCCCCTACTGACTGGAGCGCCATGAGCGCCGGCAGTCATCCTACAGGCCAAGTGCATCCCCGCTCGTTAACGCTGCTTGCACGCGAAGGTATTTCAACTGATGGCTACTTCAGCAAATCATGGGATAACCTGCCGCATACGCCTGATGTCGTCGTCACCGTTTGTGCCAGTGCAGCGGGTGAGATCTGCCCGGCGTACCTGGGGCCCGTCACTCGCACCCATTGGGGCGTTGAGGACCCCGCCCATGCTACGGGCACCGACGAGGAAATCGACAAGGCATTCGATACTGCGTACCGTATTTTGCGCGCCCGCATTGAAGCATTCTTGGCATTGCCGCTCTCTGACCTGAAAAATGATTCGGCTCACCTGAAAATCGAACTGGATCGCATTGGCGAACTGCTTCCTTAGTGCAACACTCGCCCGCGTATTTTTAACCAACGCTTTCATTCTCCAACGCCCCTGCCCTGGGGCGCCTTCCCGTTTGTCGTAAAGAGAGACTCCACGTGCTTGCAGCGCTATTGATTTTTATTGTCACCATCGTCCTGGTCATCTGGCAGCCGCGCGGCTTGAACATAGGCTGGAGCGCCTCGATCGGCGCGGCACTTGCGCTGATTTTCGGTGTTGTCAGCTTCAGCGACATACCCGTGGTCTGGCAAATTGTCTGGAACGCGACCGCCACCTTTGTGGCGATCATCATTATCAGCCTGCTCCTGGACGAAGCAGGTTTTTTTGAATGGACAGCGCTGCATGTGGCCAGATGGGGCGGCGGTCATGGCCGGCGATTATTCGCACTGATTGTCTTGCTGGGGGCCGTGGTATCGGCGTTCTTTGCCAATGACGGGGCCGCCTTGATCCTGACGCCCATCGTCATGGCCATGCTTTTGGCGCTGGGGTTCAGCCCTGCGGCCACGCTGGCTTTTGTCATGGCGGCAGGCTTTATTGCCGACACCGCCAGTCTGCCGCTCATCGTATCCAACCTGGTCAATATTGTTTCGGCGGACTTCTTCGATATCAGCTTTGCCCGATATGCCGCAGTGATGGTTCCGGTCAACATTGTTTCTGTTGCCGCCACCTTGCTGGTTCTGTTGCTGTATTTTCGCCGCAGTATTCCGGCGCGCTACGACGATAGCCAGCTCAAGGAGCCTAAAACGGCGATTCATGATCTGGCGACCTTCCGCGCCGGCTGGGTCGTGCTGGGGCTGCTATTGGTCAGCTTTTTTACGCTTGAGGGTTTTGGCATCCCGGTCAGTGCCATCGCAGCTCTGGGAGCGCTAGCGCTGCTTATCGTCGCGGGACGCGGGCATAAAATCAGTACTCTCAAAGTCGTGCGCGAAGCGCCTTGGGCTATCGTCATATTCTCCCTTGGCATGTACTTGGTCGTTTATGGCTTGCGCAATGCCGGGCTGACGGAGATGATCGCCGGCTTGCTCGACTACCTGGCTGGCCACGGCGTCTGGGCCGCTGCCTTGGGCACCGGTGTGCTTACCGCCCTGCTTTCGTCCATCATGAACAATATGCCCACCGTCTTGGTGGGGGCGCTTTCCATTGACGCCAGCCAGGCCACGGGCGTGGTCAAAGAAGCCATGATCTATGCCAATGTCATCGGTAGCGACTTGGGCCCCAAAATCACCCCCATAGGTAGCCTGGCCACACTGCTGTGGCTGCACGTCCTGGCACGCAAGGGCATGACCATTACGTGGGGCTATTACTTCAAAGTAGGTATCGTGCTGACTTTGCCTGTATTGCTTGTTACCCTGGCGGCGCTTGCCGTGCGCTTGGGCGCGTTATAGCTACCTCTGTTGGCTGCATGGCTAGCTCGTTGGCTTGACGGCTAGTCCAAGCCGCCAACCAAAAACTAAAGGCAAGCACTACGGCGCAGGCGACAATAGCCCAAACGACAACGTCATACGACATTGTGGTTGACCAGAGCAACGCGGCAGCGACTGGCGCAAGAGCTCTGGCAAGCGTGCTAGGAAAGGTCAATAACCCATTAATCGCACCATAAGCTCGACGGCTTAACATTTCGGGCACCACCAATCCTCGTACGATAGTAAAAATACCGTTACTCGCGCCATAGGCAATACATACGGCGACGATCACCCACATGCTTGAAGGCTGGATCGCCAAAACAATAAACACCAAAGGGAATACCGCAACAACAAAGACTCCGATACGTCGCATGGATGTGCCGGAGCCAAAGATGCTGATCAGGATTCGGCCTCCCACCTGGGCAGGCCCTATGGTGGCGATAGCCCAGACCACATTGCTGGTAGTCAAACCGCCCTCAAGCAGCAATGGGTACATATGAAAGGTAAAAGCGGTGAATGCACCTGCGTAAGCAGTGAGCGCCAACATCAGTAACCAGAAAACCGGCTTTTGAAACGCTGCCCTGACTTCCTGCTTATCCGTTGTAAGGACATGTCCAATATCCGCATGGCTAAAATGGATGGCATCTTTTTCAGGTCGGATAAAACCGAAATACGCCACCGCGCAAACCAGCCCATTGATAACCGCAAGCACCAGCAACGCATCACGCCAACCCCAATGGTTCAACAAGAACTGTACAAGGGGTATAAATACAGTGCTGGCAAACCCACCCCACAGTGTTATGGCGGTAATACCTGCTCGAGCCCTGCCCGGCCCAACTCGTCGAGCCATCACTGCAAATGCTGGCTCATATAACGCCGCTGCCTGTAAGGCACCGAGGCCAGCAACAAGCAGGTAAAAGCCGATCAAGTTATCGACCTGCGACCAAAGGGCCAACAGTATTCCCGCCATGAGTGATGCACCACCCATAAGCGCCCGGCCGTGCCCCTTATCGACGGCCACACCTACGGGATAGGCGAGAAACCCCGCCAATATTAGACCTATCGTTGCGGCACCATACACGTCCGTCTTGGACCAACCCAGCTCGGCCATCATCGCCTCAGCAATCAAGGGAAAGCTGTAGTACAACGACCCCCACGCACAGATTTGACCGATCCCCAGCGCTGCGATCAGTGCGTACGGACTCTTTGTTGAGCCCGACCGCATAGCCGAGCCCTGCATCTCTACATCAATATTGGACATGTTCGCGTTTGTTCTAGGTTATATAAGCGCTTGAGTTTCCAGCACCTGGGCCACTTCAAGTGCCGTGGCTTTGGCATAGCGCATTCCCCCAACCAGTGTTGCCGAAGCAAAACCAGTCCATTCGCCATAACCCACCAACCATAAACCAGGCACGTCTACAGACTGGGTTCCGGACAGGGCTACTTTCCCGTCGATACCAATAATACCCAGCGATTTCAGGTGTTCCAATGCCGGCCGAAACCCGGTACACCAAATGACCGCATCGAATGCCGTGTGCGACCCATCTTGCCAGATCACGCCCTTGTCCGTGAACTCACGAAATGGACGTACAGCATTAAGTGCACCACGATCGCGCGCAGCTTTGACTGGCTCCACCATGATCACGTCACCTAAGCCACCAGGCGGATCTTCTAATATGCGGCCTTCTTGTTGCGCTTTCCATTTGGCGGTTGCCCGTTCGAACAGGACACGGCCATCCACATCATCCGGCAGGAAAATCGGTTCCGTTTGTGTTACCCATGCGGTCTTAGCCACACGCGATACCTCGGCCAAAATCTGAGCGCCCGAATTTCCGCCTCCTACTACGAGCACCGACCTGTCGGCAAATGGCGCCGCGTTGCGATAGCGTGCTGAATGTATTTGCAGTCCGGTGTAAGAGCGATGATTGGGATAGGCTGGGATAAAGGGGTGGCTCCAGGTTCCCGTCGCGCTGATGACTGCGCGAGCATGCCACACGCCACGATCTGTATGCACAACGAAGCCGTCCTCTCCTCGAAGAACATCCGCCACCGAGACTGGCCGTTCAATCGAGAAATCGTACCGCTTTTCATACTGCGCTAAATATTTCACGACGTCATCGCGCTCTGGATAGCCAGACACAGCCGGCATACCCCAACCGGGCAAGGAACTCCACTGTGCAGGAGAGAACAGATGCAAGGATTCCCAGCCATGGACCCACGCGCCACCCGGTACTTGCCCGTTATCCAGTATTACAAAGCTTAAAGAAGTGCGCCGTAGAAAATACGCGACTGTCAAAGCGGACTGACCCCCGCCAATAATCACCACATCGAAAGTTTGCCCTCTTGTACCGGCTGATATGCTTTTCGAGCACAAATGCTGTCCTTGTTCTGCCATAACTGTTTTACCTTATGCCTCTTGTGCACTCGCAGAGCTGCAAGCAGTGGTTGATCGGCAGCCCGTGGGCTGTTCGATCACATCGAGAAATTGGGTACTGCACACGCCTGTTTCGGGCAGAACCAGTTCGGATCTTCGTGCAGAATCCCAATCGCCTGCCAAAGCCGCCGCTATCGAACGCACCTGCTCGTAGCCGGTCAGCATCAGAAACGTCGGTGCCCTGCCATAGCTTTTCATGCCGGTAATGAACACTCCCTCATCAGGATGTGCCAACTCTTGAACGCCATGAGGGCGCACAGTGCCGCAACTATGTTCATTAGGATCGATCAAAGGCGCTAGCTTAACGGGGCTGCCTGTCGCCGGATCGAGCGCCAGACGTAACTCGGCCATTAGCTCAAGGTTTGGTCGAAAGCCCGTGGCCACGACAATTTCATCCACTGGAGGCAAAGCCTGCTCCATACTGTGTACGATGATCCCCTTTGGTGAGGACGTAATCTTATGGATCCTGATGCCTTGATGAAGCTCAATAGCACCCTCGTCCAAAAGCTGGCGTATTTTCAAGCCGAGCTTGCCGCGCTGTTCCAGTTGATCGTTCTTGCCTCCGCCCAAGATACGTTCTAATGAAGTACCGCGGATGGCCCACAACACGCGGGTGCCTGGCGCAATACGCGCAAGCGCAACCAAATCCTGAAGGGCGTTAAACGCAGAGTGCCCAGCGCCCACCACCAAGACGTGCCTATCGCTATAGCGATGACGTGCACTACCCAAAACATCGGGAATGCCGTAGGCAATGTGTGCACTATTTTCTTTCTCGCCTAATGCTGGAATACCATGTGCTCCCATCCAGTTAGGTGTTGCGTAGGTCCCGGAGGCGTCGATCACCGCGCTGGCCAACACGTCACGCTCGCCATCGGGGCCGGCAACGCGCAATAAAAAGGGAGTCGAGTTACGGCCTTGGGTTTTCATGACGTCGCGCTCTACCCGGCTTACTGCCAAGACACGACTGTTCAAGTGTAAGTGTGGTTCGATTTCCGGTAGCTTAGACAACGGCTGAATATACTGACCCAGTAATTCTTGGCCAGTTGGGTAGACATCCGGTTGCGGTGTCGTCCAACCACTGGTTATCAATAAGCGCTCTGCCTCCTTGTCGATATTAAAGCGCCAGGGAGAGAACATCTTGACGTGCCCCCACTCATTGATACTGGCTCCGGCCTGCTTACCTGCTTCCAAGATCAATGCGGTAAGGCCTCTGCTTAGCAAATGCGCTGCAGCAGCAAGTCCAACAGGACCTGCACCAATAATGGCGATAGGATGTTTGATCTTATCCATGAACACTCCTTACGTTGATAGCAAAGCCCTTCTATCAATATGCTGGCTTCACATTTAAGTTGGTAGTAACAACATATAAGACAAAAAAACTTGATTGCGTGCGTCAAAAAAGACGGCAGTTCGTCATGCTAGTTCCGTGGCTGTTTCAAGCGCACTATGGGTTCGCTCGCCATATCGCGCCTCGGCTGCCCGCGTAAGCCGCCTTAACAGCGCAAGCGAGGCCTGACGCACTTCTGGAGACAGGCTTTCAATCATCGCTCGCTCCTCTGCGATCAAGTCTGAGCGGATCGTTTTATATAACTCTTGCCCTGCTACAGTCGCCTGGATCCGGATCGCCCTGCGGTCGTCCTCATCCTCGATGCGAATGACATACCCCTTACGCTCTAAGGCGTTAACGACTCGGCTTGCTGTGCTCTTATCCAGATACATCCCTTCAGCCAGTGATTGAAGCCGCAATGAACCTTGCTTGACCAGCATTTCCAACGCATAGCATTGGGTCACCGAGACGTCGTAGCAGCAAATATGGCCGCGATCTCGAAATTGATAAACACGCACGAGATCATTGAGTGCCTCATATAAGCTCTCTGCATCGCGTGTTAGTAAATCCTGAGTCGACATGGTGCTCTCACATATAATTGGTACTAACAACTATATGTGAATTTTCTGCTCAAGACAATAAGCGGAAGGCCGGGCAGTCAAATAGCGCGCTGACGTACTGTTACGCACACCACTATGATTACAAGATGATCAGCATCCGGCATCTGATGATTGAGAAGTCATTCTCTTGACAATATTTGTCTCACACCGTCCCATAAAATACCAGAATGGCGCACTATAATTACTTAACCATTAGCGATCTCCATAATTGCTAATCGTTAAGCAATGTTCTATAAGTATAAATACACTTACAACTTACTCATAACGTATCCACCAATTGAAAAATCCCATGACGCCGAGTCCCATAAACAGCATTGGCGCACGCTTACTTGCCGCACGTAAGAAGCGCGGCCTATCGCAAGAAGCATTGGCCAAACTCCTCAATCCCCCCATAAGCCAAAGCGCCATAGCCCATATTGAAATCGGCCGCAATGAGACTTCCCGTCACATCGTATGGATTGCAGCGGCGCTCCACGTTCGCGCTGAATGGCTGGTTACAGGAAAAGGTGAAATGTTCGAGATGGAATGGCCATGGCCGGATACTCCTAGGTATACGCTTGAGGAGCTGCCTCCCCCCGTACTGGAAGATATCGGTGACTACATAAAAATGAAGATCGCCCAACAAGCCCGACATTCCGAAGAGTACGATTAAGTTTCAACAATCGGCTGGATTATCCTCAGCTATTGGCCAAGATACAAAAAAACACAATAAAAATACCCGGATCGCCCTGTGTTCCACAGTGAACCAGGGCGATTCTTTTAGTGTCATTCCATGGCAGATTTTGCAGTTTTTTCCTTCCACATAACTTTTATTTATTACTTGAATATTGACTCCAGAAAGTGGATACGTAATGATTACAGCAATCCCGCTCTTTAACAACACAACACCGATAAATACCGCGCCCTGTCCGGCAACGGGCGGTGTGAGTGCGCGGCTACCCGTTACGCCAGCATTAAGCGGGGCGACAAGCACCTGGGTAGGAGTAAAGCAGGTGAAAAATCATTGCTCTCTTGGGCCGGTAGCGACTGGCAGATACCGAGGGAAGTAGATGACGTTCCGTGACAACGGACGCCGGTACTGCCAAAGGCAGGCCAAGCTCGATGGATGGCGCGTAATCCATTGATGACAGCGGCAAAGACCGCAGTTTTCAGCATCCCGACGAACCACAATAGTGGGCCAGCGGCGGGCTCTACCGAAAATGATCCAAGCAACTGACCCCATCGCGGTATCTTGGCGGATCAGTCATGAAGGCGCTGACCGCGCCTGCTTTGGAAAGCATCCTGGGTGATGCCACCCAGGGTGCTTTCCAAGGTTTTATGGAGGAAGTAATGAAGGAACAGTCCCTGCCAAACATCTTTGGCTACTCATCAACTAGACACCAGACCCTGCAGCAACCTGATCAAGCACTTCTGTATCGGATTCACATAGCTGAGGCGAAACTTGGAGTGTCACGATCAACCATCTACCGACTGGTCAATGAAGGCGAGCTGGTACTTATTAAGATTGGCAAACGCTCCAGTGGCATCACCGCAGCCAGCCTACATGCTCTTATTGAGCGAAACAAGGCACTTGCCAGTTAGGCGAGCACGCCATTAGTGGCTCAGCCTCACTAATTTAGTCCGAAAAAGAATCACAAACTTCGGACAAATTTGCATTTTGTCCGAAAAAAAGCTACAAATATCGGACAAAGGTGCCGCTATGAACGATCTCAAGACTCGGATCATGGCTCACATCGATGAAGCGCTGCCTGGCCAAGTGTGGGTGCCAGCCGACTTTTCCCAATATGGCAGCAGAGACGCCGTGGACAAAGCGCTTCAACGCTTGGTTACGGCGGGCCAGTTGCGCCGCATCGACCGTGGGCTGTATGACCGACCCAAACTAAACAGTCTGACCAAAAAGGCAACAGCCCCAGACTACCGCGCCGTCGTGGATGCCATCGCACGTCGCGACCAACTGCGCCTGCTCGTCGATGGCATGACTGCCGCCAACGACTTAGGCCTAACGGACGCCGTGCCAGCCAACGTCACCATCCACACCGATGCACGCCGGCGCACCATTCAACTCGGCAACCTGACGATCACGTTTAAGCTCACGGCGCCCAGCCGCCTATATTGGGCTGGACGGCCCGCTATGCGTGTGGTCCAAGCACTGTACTGGCTGAAGGACACCCTGCCCGCAGACCAGCCCCGCATCGTCAAGCGGCTGTCCGAACTGCTGGATGACCCCGAACAAGGAGAAGCGATACACCGGGACTTGTTGACGGGCTTCAACACGTTGCCAGCATGGATGCAGGCCATCGTGCGCGAACTGCCGGGCTGCGCAGTACCGGACGCCGAAGCCTCTACATCGCTCCCCGGTACCACCGACCATCGGATGCACATTGACACTTTTGCATGAATCCAAATTTCCATACCATCATTCAGGCCGCTGACGATGAACGGCGCGGGCTGTTCCTGACGACTGCTGCTCGCCTGGGCACAGCTGTCCAGAATGTTGAAAAGGACTTCTGGGTATGCTGGACTCTGGACGCGCTGTTCAATGGCCTGCCGCCAGACGGCCCCCGCCTGCTATTCAAGGGCGGCACATCATTGTCCAAATCATACGGCCTGATTTCCAGATTCTCAGAGGACATCGACATCACCGTATTCCGCGAAGACATCGGCGAACCCGCTGAAACTGCGGAATTGGACGCCTTGAGCGGCAAGCAACGGCGCATCCGCCTGGAACGCATCCGCACCGCATGCCAGCACTATGTTGCTGATAGCATGACGACGCAGATCCACGCAATCGCAGCTAACACCATAGCTACCGATCAATTCCGCGTGGAACTGGACCCGGACGACCCAGACCAGCAGACTCTGCTGTTCTGGTACCCCGCTGTGACAGCTGCACCTGGCGACTACATTCGTTCCGCCGTGAAGATCGAGGCTGGAGCCAAATCGGCTCTGGATCCACATGAAACGGTCGTGGTGTCTCCCTACGTTGCCAACGACCTGCCCGAATTGAATATGGCCGTACCCAACGTGACGACCGTTAAGCCCGAACGCACCTTCTGGGATAAGGTCATCATTCTGCATGGCCTGCGCCAATGGCATGATCGCAGAGGCCTATTGCGCCAAGGCGGCCAACGCGTGTCCCGACATTATTACGATGTCCACCGGCTCCTTCAGCATCCCGACGCAAACGTATGGATCGCAGATCGCCTCCTTGCACAGGACTGCGCGCAACATGCCCGGCTATTCTTCGGCAGCACTGACCTGCGTCTGGACATGGCAACACATGGTTCTTTTACCCTATCGCCATCGGATGCCATGCACGACGCACTGACCCGAGATTACCAAGCGATGAGCGGCATGATCTTCGGGCCATTTCCTGCCCTCGATGAAGTGCTTCACGTTGTCGCTGAACTGGAGCAGCGCTTAAATACGAATCTCACATAAGCAGTTTATGAGCGCGCGACATCAACTGCACTCACCGTTATGGGCATATTGGAATCGAACCACGGGCCACTTTTGTTGTTTTTTGGCACCTGTACCCCAGCTTGTACCCCTCCGTTCTCCCTCGATGGGAAAAGCGCATGGGTACTGGCTTCAACCGCTTCAATTAGATTCCGCCCCAGGCCACCAATGACCCTTTTCAAACGTATTCAAAACGACTGAAAACGGCCAGAAAAACAGCAACTTAGGCTGAAAATCGGGTGTTTTAACATTTCATCCATTTTCATCTGTTTTCAAAGTTGTGGTTCCCCTGACGGTACACCAAGATCGCTTTTCCTGATCTTCACTCTGGTGTACCACATGTCAAAAAATTCAATCTCAAACGATCAACTGCTTGCGCTCCGCCCTCGCGACAAAGAATATTTGTTCGATTGCGGCGATAGCCTTTTTCTGCGCGTCCGTCCTAATGGGGGCAAGACCTGGGTGCGCCGATACACCCGACTTGATGGTGAGCGGTCTAGGATGGGCTTGGGTATCTTCCCAAAAGTCACATTAGATGCTGCCCTGAAAGAAAATATAAGCATCAGTCTTGCCATTGACGCCGGCCAAGACCCGCGCCATCGGAATGTCGAAAAGAAGGTTGCGCAGTTGCGCGCCTCACTTGATACATTTGAAAAGGTGGGCCGCGAGTGGCATCGGCACGCCAGCATGGTTGAAGAGTGGTCGCCAAGCTACTCGGCAAAAATTCTTCGAATGCTTGAGCTGCATGCCTTCCCTAGGCTTGGCAAATTTCCAATCACCCTGATTCATCCGCCAGAAATTGAGACAGTTCTACTAGCCGTATCGGCTGCTGGAACACGTGAAACCGCTAATCGGTTGCGGGAAAAATTGGCCTTGATCTTTGGGCGTACGGTCACGCTCAAAATACTTGCTCCAGGCCAAAATTTCATGGCTAAGGGTGTTGCGAATTTTTCACTACCCAAACCTCGCAAGCGTCGTTTTGCCACCATCAAAGACCCAGCCAAGATTGGACAACTGATGCGTGATCTACAAGCTTACCAGGGGCATCTAGTGACGCGCTCGGCCCTGTTGATCATGCCTTATTTGTTTCAAAGGCCTGGACAAATAAGGCACATGCAATGGGCGCACCTTGATCTTGATCGGGGCTTCTGGACATGCCCGCCAGAGATCATGAAGATGGTTCATCGTGAGAAAGATAATGATGATGTGGAAGATCACATTGTCCCGCTGCCACACCAAGCGGTCGATATTTTGGTTCAGCTACACAAGTTTTCAGGCCACGGAGAATATGTGTTTAGGGGTATCTCGCGACGAAGAAATAAGGACGGCTCATACACGGAAATGATGAGCGACAACACCATCAACAAAGCTATCAGGCGGATGGGCTATTCAACACAAAAAGACATCACAGGGCATGGCTTCCGGAGCATGGCACGGACCCTTTTGGTTGAAAGGCTCGGGTGGGATAAGGACATTGTCGAGCGACACCTCGCGCACGTCTCACGCGAAGAGCTAGGCAACACTTATGACCGCGCAGAGTTCGTCAAACAGAGAGCTAAGATGATCCAGGAATGGGCTGACTACCTGGACGGTCTGCGCGACAATCCCGACGAATCAGAATCATCTTCATCTGGAACCGCTGACAACAACGTGGTGCCAATGCGGCGGCGGCTGGCTTCTTAGGGCAGCTTGTACGCAGCCACGGCCATTTCTAGCCCAATACTGACACTGCCTTTCGCCGGTGCCAGTGGGTTGGACTTGCTGATTTCAAGGGCCTTAACCGCCGTCGAATCATCAAGCATGACACTGCGCCTTATCGCACCGCTTTTGAGCGCTGCAGGGGGCGCCTGGCATGTATTGATCTTAAGCTCATGCAGTATCTGAATCGACTGCCACGATAGCTGGCGCGCCGATCTTTACGGAGAGCATGATGCAGCGCATTTTGATTCTGGGTGCAGGATTCGCGGGCTTATGGGCTGCCGTAGGCGCAGCAAGAAAGCTTTCGCAGTCGAACGAGAGCAGCGATCAGATCGAGGTACTGGTCGTCAACAACAGGCCGTTCCACAGTGTGCGCGTGCGCAATTACGAGCAAGATTTGGCGCCGACACGGGTTCCACTCGCCGATGTATTGGACCCGATCGGCGTAAAGTGGCTGGAAGGCGACATTCTCGGCATCGATATCGATCGCCGCGAGGTTGAAGTTCGCTCGGGCGAGGGACTGCAAGTCATCCCTTATGCCCGCTTGGTGGTGGCCTTGGGCAGCACGCTCGTACATCCGAACATCCCGGGACTTGCCGCGCACTCGTTCGATGTTGACACCATTGAAGGGGCGGAGAAGCTCCAGCAACACCTATTGAATTTACCGTCGTCAGCAGCGGGCCCTGGTCGTTACGTTGCCGTGGTCATCGGCGCTGGGCTGACGGGGGTCGAAATTGCATCTGAATTGCCGGGGCGACTGGCCAGCATCGCCCCACAGGCCGAGGACGTTCGCGTTATCTTGATGGATCGCAGCAAGATAATCGCGGAGGCAATGGGCGAAGCACAACCCGTTATTGAGCAGGCCATGGCGGCATTGAGAGTGGCGCTCAAAGCCAACGCGGCCGTCAAGCAGGTGACCGATAAGGGGATCGAATTGGCGGACGGCGAGATGATTGACGCAGCTACCGTGGTCTGGTGCGGCGGTATGCGAGCCAACCCGCTAACAGAACAGTTGGCGGTCAACCGCGATGAACTGGGTCGCCTTCCGGTCGACGACTGCCTTCGCGTGCAAGGCTTGGCTAATGTGTTCGCTGCCGGCGATTGCGCTCGGCTTCTGGTGGACGGCAGGCCCTCAGTGATGTCGTGTCAACAAAGTAGACCGATGGGACGCTATGCGGGCCATAACGTTGTTTCGGACCTGCTGTGGTAAAGCGTGAGGTCTTCATGCATTTTTTCGATGTATCGCCTGTCATTCTGGTCGCACGCGCTACTGCGATGAGTGTAGTCTCACAAATGACGGGCACAATGCGGCACTATCGTAAGAAAGAGGCTCAAAGACCGCCGCCGCATGTGCGCCTGTGGCGCTCACTATTGCTGAGACGAAAACGCCGCCAAAAACGATCCTGTCTGAGTGCTCACGGGTAATTATTGATCAGGAACCGGCCAAGGCTCGTTAATACGCCAGGAAGCTCCATCCGTAGCGCAGAGCGCGCAGGTCGAGTAATTCATTGACGCTTTATAACTGTGCGGGCGCGAAAGAGTGATCTGCCAAGCATGTTTCCATACGCCATCCATAAAGCCATTCCAAAGCGGTGTAGAAGTGTTCCTGTGACTTTCCTTTCCATATTTTGTTACGGACTAGCCGTTCGACGCCTTTCGCGTGGTAAATACGCCCCATTTCACGCGTAGACCACACAACCCGCGCAGTACGCGGGATACGAACCGATTCATATAGGCGAAAAGCGGCATCGAGGTCTCCGCCCATTCTCTTCACCGCCGCACCTAGCGTCACCGCATCTTCAAGAGCCATGCAGGCACCTTGAGCCATGTACTGAGTCATAGGGTGTGCTGCGTCGCCAAGTAAGGTGCATAAGCCCTCGCCCCATGACTCAACCGGATCCCGATCAGCAGTTGCCCAACGTTTCCATGAACTCGGGCAATCCAACATCTGTCGAGGCCGAGGATGAATGCCTTCGAAATAGGAAAGCACCTCTTCTTTGCTTCCTTCCCTTACACCCCATTCTTCTTGCTCACGGCTATGGAAAGTCACCACTAAATTGTATTGCTGACCACCGCGCAAGGGATAGTGCACGAGATGACATCGGGGACCTGCCCATAGGACCGGCGCATTGATACGTAAGTCTGCAGGCATAGCGGCCTGCTCGACCACGGCACGGTACACCACGTGGCCGGTGACTCGGTACGCCCCGCCTATGGTCTTCTCCCGAATGACCGACTTGACGCCGTCGCAACCAATAACGGCATCTGCCTTGTAAGAAACGCCGTCACTGTCGAAGACTTCGACACCATTTTCGCTGATAATAATATCTGAAATATGAGTCGAGGTTTTGAACCCAATCAATGGGTTCTCCTGAACGGCTTCCAGAATAGCGCGATGTATATCTGCACGATGTATCACCGCATACGGTCCGCCGAACTTGTCGCGATAGGCTTTCCCGGTGTCAATACGGACGACCTCTCGCCCGTCCACAGCGTCCATCATGATGATGTGATCGGTGAACACGGCACATTTTCGTGCAGCTGCTCCGGCGCCCAACGCATCGAGGGCCGCGAACGCGTTAGGGCTAAGCTGTATACCAGCACCGATCTCCCCAATCTCGTCGGCTTGTTCAAGCAATAAGACTTCAAGTCCTTGGCGTGTCAATGCGAGGGCCGCAGCCAATCCTCCAATCCCTCCCCCGACGATAATGACCTTGCGTCCCGTGTTAATCTTTTTCATTTACTCTCACCTGTTCATTGGGACACTATGCAACATAATCAGGCTGTTGCGAGGGCGCTGCTTTCTGAAAGGCGGGCAACGTAATGCAATGGTTGTAAACCCTCACAACGCGCGAAAATTTGTCCAGACTGCAGCCCATTCTTTCTGCGTTCGCCACTTGCGGGATCAGGCAACAATCAGCAAGCGTCGGCTCGTTGCCCAGGCAATAATCGCCGGACCCTACCTGGGCTAATAGTGCTTCGAGAGAACGTGCCCCCTCGTCGATCCAATGGTGATACCACTGTGTCTTCGCATCATCGCTAATATTGATGACTGTCGATAAATATCGAAGCACTTTCAAATTGTTAAGCGGGTGCACATCGGACCCGATAAGATTGGCTATCTCGAGCACCCGCGCACGGCGATGCGTCTCTTCAGGAATGAGTCTGGGCTCTGAATACTTAGCGTCTAAGTAATCGATGATTGCTATAGATTGACTCAAGTTGAACCCGTCATCCACAAGAAGCGGCACACCTTCACTGGGGTTCCTTCTTACGTATTCAGGTTCCCTGTGTCCGAGAGTGCGAATGTTCACAGGAAGGCATTCGTAAGCGATCTGCTTCAGCGCCAGCGCGATGCGTACGCGGTATGAGGTTGAGCTATTGAAGAAGCTATATAGTTGCATGTTTAAACTACCTTTACCGTTATCGTTCCAAGCCCGTCTATCCCTCCTTCCATTACATCTCCCTTCACTACGGGGCCCACGCCCTCGGGTGTTCCGGTGTAGACGAGATCCCCAGCTTCGAGCTTAAAGTAGCGAGACAAATAGCTTATGGTTTCCGCTACTGACCAGATAAGGTACGGGATACTGCTGCGTTGTTTGTCTTCACCATTGACCTTGAGCCAGATGCTGGCTTCCGCAATGTCAATGACCTGCTCCGCCTTGTGCAACGTACCGATCGGCGCGCTGTAGTCAAATGCCTTGCCGAGCTCCCATGGCCGGCCCATTTCTCTCATCTTCATCTGCAAGTCTCGACGAGTCATATCCAGCCCTACGCCGTATCCATACACATGGGTTAACGCCTTCTCTAATGGTATATCGGAGCCCGACATACCTATAGCCGCCACGAGCTCTATCTCGTAATGGAGGTTCGACGTTTTCGGCGGATAGAGAAATTCCAACGTCTCACCCTTTCCGACCGGGCGAATCGAATCAGCGGGTTTACAGAAGAAAAACGGGGGGTCTCGGTCGTCGAAACCCATTTCGCGTGCGTGCGCGGCGTAGTTTCGTCCCACACAATACACCCGTCGCACGGGGAAAAGATCAATGGTCCCCTCAACGGGCACAGTGACAATCGGGGGTAGGGTTACAGCATAGGCCATAGTCGAGCTTTGCTCCTTAGTGTCTTCAAAGATTATTTGTGCCCTGGTCGTCAAGGAACGCGTTCCTCACGCAATAGTCCTAATGCGTCTTGTACCGGCCTGTCTGAATAACTGAAAAGTACGACATCCCTTTGGCCCGCACTCAAGGAAATTGAGGCCCAGGACGGCATCACAAAGACATCCCGTGGACCAAACTCGAAGACCTCTTGTCCAATATTCACCACGCCCGTCCCCTCTACGACACAAAATACGGTGGCGTCAGTGCTGCGATAGCTTTTCCCTCTGAAATTTGCGGGAAGAAGTTGCATAAATGTAGCTATAGTTGGCATGGCATAACCTCCTGTGCTTGGGTCAACATAGCGTAGCTTCACACCATCCCACTCATCCACGGGGCTATGCGTGGCCAGCCTAGCGAGGGCTTCACGGCTACGATCATAGGGGTAATTGAAAATAGGAGACGTCCTAGACTTCGATACATGCCGCACCGGCACCATGTTGTGGCCGTACCGCGCATAGCTGTCGCCGTCAGAACGGATAATCGGTTGTTCGGGCTCTGGATAGTTTTCAGCAAACCCAGTGTCCAACACGCTGATCAAGGGAATGTCGAGTCCATCCAGCCAAACTACGGGCTCGCCGCCGTCGGCTTCACTTATATTTCCGTGGTCATGCCAGGTCCATGAGGGCGTAATGATAAAGTCTCCCGGACGCATAGTAGTCCGCTCGCCATCAACCGAGGTATAAGCTCCTGATCCTTCGATAATGAATCGGAGCGCGGACTGCACATGACGGTGGCTGGGCGCCACTTCGCCCGGTAAGATGAGTTGCAAACCGGCGTATAGCGTCTGCGTGATACTGGCCTCGCCGGTCATCCCTGGGTTCTCGAGGATGAGCACGCGCCGGACTGCTTCCTCGGATGTAATCAAGTCGCCGGATTCCATGATCGCGTCTCGAACGTCTTCGTATCTCCAAATCGCAGGTATGCAACGGGTAGAGGGATACTGCGGAACCAAGCTGTGCAGAGACTCCCATAAAGGAGCCATATGCTTCTTACTAATGCGAGAGTAGTACGCTTCCCGCTCTGTTTGCGTCGTAATTGGTTTCAGCATTGAAAGTCCTATCTATATTCGTATGGCCGTCAGCATTTCACTGGCTGCTATGGGATGCAGTATGCCGCTTAAGGCATTACTTTAAAAAGAGTATTTTTTTATCACCCATACCTATTTTTGTATATATCATCCAGTGGTGCCCCCCCCTTTAATTGGAACAAAGATGTAGCGATTAGAGCGTCGGTAACGGCTACGAACGATTCAAGCGTGCCTACAAATGAGTTTCCGTGATGCTTTCGGGAACTTGAACGATCCAGATCCAATGGCATGTGAACGTGGAATACTGGGTGCGCTGTGCAGACTA
This sequence comes from Alcaligenaceae bacterium, assembly GCA_013416405.1. Classification (GTDB taxonomy): domain Bacteria; phylum Pseudomonadota; class Gammaproteobacteria; order Burkholderiales; family Burkholderiaceae_B; genus Pusillimonas_C. The sequence continues at coordinate 5,447 of JACCET010000012.1, read as the reverse complement.
TGACCCGAGTGGCCTGCTCTATTTGCCGTAGTCTCGGTTGGCTCTAAGAGCTGTCAATTGACCTGGCCGATCTCGGCGCTCGCATGCGAGAGACTACTTCAAACGGGAAGCCTGCCTGACAAGTAAGGTTGTATCAGTCACTATAAAACGACCGGCACATACAAATACGGGTATACATGATATCAATTCATCATTTTTACAGACATGGCTCTGGCCGCATAATACGCATAAAAGCTGCGGCGTCATTTGGCCGCTATCGCCTGCGGGCACAAAGGCAAGGAGACACTGAAAATGCGCACTTGGTTAATAATTTTGACGCTAACATTCGGGTTGGTTAAAGCTACACTTGCCCAGCCTTACCCGTCTAGCCCCATCAGGCTGATCGTGCCCTTTAGCGCTGGAGGTAGCGCTGATGCTATAGCGCGGCCAATGGCAGAACAGCTCTCGAAAGTGCTTCAGCAACCGATCGTAGTCGATAATCGCCCGGGTGGCCTAACAGTGATTGGGGCCGATCGCGTCGCTAAATCGCCATCCGACGGTTACACACTTTTCCTAATGCCGGGTACACACGTTCTCACGCCGTACTTGGTGAAAAGCGTACCCTTCAATCCGATTACGGATTTCACTCCGGTCGCATTGGTGGGCACGCAAGCTTTCGTGCTATCTGCAAACTCCGAACAGCCATACAAGAACATGGACGAAATGTTGAAGTATGCCAAAGCTAATCCCGGCGATGTGTCGCTTGGCGTGTCGGAAGTGAACTCACTTGTGATCGCGTCGATGCTCCAAAGCCTGTCCGGTATCAACTTCATAGTCGCTAACTTCAAAGGAGCCGGGCCGCTGACGAGTGACCTGCTTGGCAACCAGATATCCCTTACTTTGACCACGCCCACCATAATGCCGCATGTCACATCTGGCAAGGTGCGTGCGCTCGCCGTGTCCAGTCGCGACCGACTGGCGTTCTTGCCTGATACGCCAACTATGGCCGAAATCTTTACCGGCAGTAATGTCGACGTGCAGACGTGGTATGGGGTAGCCGGTCCGGCCGACATGCCCAAAGACGTCGTGCAAAAATTGCATGATGCGCTCAGTAAAGTGTTGTCCACGCCCGACATGAAGAAACGCATGAGAGACATTGCTATCGAAATACCTTCAGATACGGGTCCTGACGCATTGGCAAGACAAATGAATAACTACAAAGATCGCATGGCGCCACTTCTCCAGGCAGCCGGTATCAAGCCTCAGTAGGTTTCGCTATCAAAAAAGGATTGAAGTCATGATATTGCTCATCAACGGCGAATCCCAGAATATCGGTGGTAGCGGTCATCCAGTCGGGCTAGCCGGCCATTGAATTTGCAATCGGAGACATCATGATCGAAGAACACGCCGACGTAATCGTGCTGGGAGGTGGGGGATCCGGCTTGGCCGCAGCATCCGAGGCCGCCAAGGCAGGAGCCAAGGTCATCCTGCTCGAGAAGAACGCGAAACTCGGGGGCAGCACGGCCTGGGCAGTCGGTTCAGTCTCAGCAACGGGAACATCACATCAGCGCCGCGTGGGCATTACCGATGACACGCCCGATGCGCACTTCGAAGATCTTGGGAAGTTCGCAGGGGAGATGGAGTGCTTTGACAACCTGGCGCTGCGTCGCATCCTGGTTGATAACGCGCCAGCCATGTTCGATTGGCTGCAATCCAACGGACTCGTCTTCATGGGGCCGGCGCTTGAGTTGCCGCACCGGCATCCACGCATGCACAACGTGGTTCCAGGATCCCGAGCATATCCCTATCACCTAGGGCGCTTATGCCGAAGGCTCGGCGTTGATATAAGGACATCGACGCGCGCTGTAGCCTTCTGTATGGAGAACCGCCGTGTGGCTGGCGTTGAGACGATAGACCCCGATGGGGAGACCCGGTATTTCCGTGCCCGTCGGGCTGTCGTTTTGACTAGCGGCGACTTTAGCGGCGGCCATGATCTTAAAAGGAGATATGTATCCGAGATCGTTTCTCGAACTGATCCAGTCAATGTCACGGCCACCGGCGATGGGCACGACATGGCGCTCGCCATTGGTGCAACTGTACTGAATGGCAATCTAGCTCACGGGCCTCTCATGCGATTCATACCGCCCACATCGCCCTCATGGATTACACGCGTCCCGCCCTATACAATAGTCGCTAGGCTTGCCACTTTCGCCATGAGGCACTTGCCGCAGGCTGTCATTCGTCCCATTCTGATGAGCTTTGTCACAACGGCTTTAAGTCCTGATCCGGGTTTGTTTGGGGCTGGTGCGGTTCTTGTCAACGCCAGGGGCGAGCGCTTCACAAACGAGCTCGATAAACCTGCCGCCGCATTAGTGACGCAACCCGAAGGCCGTGGTTACATCGTTCTAGACGGCACTTTGGCCAAGAGATTCACTGCTTGGCCGAATTTCATTTCGACTGCGCCTAATGTGGCGCATGCATACTTGGCGGACTACAGGCGCAATCGCCGCGACGTCTATCATGAGGCAAACTCGCTGCCCGCAATGGCTAAACAATTAGGCATGGACGCCTCGATGCTTGTAACTGCACTCACCGCAGGTGACCGAGCAGGCAGACGTCCAACGCCACCCTTCGTTGTGCTAGGCCCTGTCAAAAGCTATGTGGTCATGACAGAGGGAGGGTTAAAGGTCGACGATCGGCACGCGGTCATCGGCGAAGACGGTAACCCAATTGCTGGTCTGTTCGCGGCGGGCTCGGCTGGTCAGGGCGGCTTGCTTCTGTATGGACACGGCCACCACCTTGGGTGGGCGTTCGTATCTGGCCTCCGCGCCGGTCGTCATGCAGCCGAATACCCCGCTGCCACTAGCTCCTGAGAGGCAAGCGACTATGCCAACGACGCGCGTCCCGAGCTTGGCGGCTCAATCATTGCACAGGAGACCTTTTGAAAATTTTTAACCAACTCTTGCAGACCCTATCAGCGAGCGCCTCCATGTCCGTTGAATCTTCTAAGGAGACGGTCGCCAGCGCAGGAATGCAGCGACGCCATCATGATGCACCGGACGCACGCCTTACCGATGGCGCCCACTGCGATGTGGTCGTGGTGGGCGCCGGAGGCGGCGGCCTGACAGCCGCACTGAGCGCTGCCTGTATGGGCATGGATGTCATCGTACTGGAGAAAGCCCCTGTCTTTGGTGGCATCACGGCGATTTCGGGTGGCGGCGTCTGGATTCCCTGCAATCATATCGCGAAACGGATGGGCATTCACGACACTCCCGAGGATGCCCTGACCTATTTCCGCCAATGCGCTGGGGAGTATTACGACGAGGAACGTGCACGTGCCTTTTTGGGGGCGGGTCCTGAAATGATTGAATTCCTCGAGAAAAATACCGAGGTGGTTTTCGACGTCGCGGTTGGCCGTCCTGACTACCATCCCCTGATACCCGGCGCCAACCTCGGCGGTGGCCGGACCATTCATCCCAAGTCCTACAATGCGCGAAAACTCGGGAGCGAAGTCGCGCGCCTGAAGCCACCGTCACCAGAGATGACTTTCCTTGGCCTCATGATTAAGCCCGGACCAGACCTGAGGCACTTTTTGAACGTTTTTCGTTCGGTGGAATCCACGAGCTTCGTGGCGCGTCGGGTGCTGTGCCATTTCCGTGACCTGCTCTTACACGGGCGTGCAATGAATCTTTCGAACGGCAATGCACTGATCGGACGGCTCGCAAAATCAGCGTTCGACCGGGGTGTGCGCATTCATACTTCGGTCGCGGCCAGCGAATTGGTTATGGAGGGACAGCGGGTGGTCGGCGTCCGCTTCACCGATGCCTCGAGCACCGGCACAGTCCATGCCAGACGCGGAGTGGTATTGGCCAGTGGCGGATTTCCGCATGACATCGAAAAACGCCGCCAGCTTTTTGCACACGCTCCCACTGGATACGAACACTGGTCGCCAGCGCCGGAAACCCACACCGGCGATGGCATCCGCATGGCGGAAGCCGTAAATGCACATTTCGATACTCGCCTGTCGAATCCAGCGGGGTGGGCACCAGTTTCGCTGGTGCCCCGAGAGAATGGTAAATTCGTAGCGTTCGCCCATCTAATTGACCGCCAGAAGCCTGGCTTTATCGCGGTCACTCGAACAGGGCGGCGCTTCGTAAACGAGGCGAATTCATACCATGATTTTGGGCTGGCGCTGGCTGCGGCTTGTACCGGCGAGGCGGAAACCTGCGCTTTCTTAGTCGCCAGCCTAGCAACCGTGCGCCGCTATGGCATAGGCGCCGTTAAGCCGGCGCCGGTGCCCTATAAGTCTCACTTACGCACCGGTTATCTCATTCAGGCTGACACGCTTGACGCGCTCGCAAAAAAAGCCGGCATTGACCTAGCAGAGCTCCAGCGCACCGTGGACGACTTCAACCGGAGCGCTGCCAGTGGCAAGGACCCGCTCTTTGGCCGTGGCGAGAATCCATACAACCGATACAACGGTGACCCGTCTCACCGTCCCAATCCGTGTATCGCACCGCTTGGCCGCGGACCCTTTTGTGCCGTCAAGCTAGTGATGGGCGAATTGGGCACTTTTGCGGGCATCCGCAGCGATGCACATGGGCGGGCACTCGATATATCCGGTGAGGTAATTCCAGGTCTCTATGCGGCTGGCAATGACATGTTGAACGTGATGGGTGGCGACTACATGAGCGGCGGATCAACGTTAGGGCCAGGCATGGTCGCCGGCTACATGGCTGCGCGTGACATGGTGGACCGACCGGCCTAGCAAAGGCATGCAGACAGATGCTGCAGCATGGCGTGAGCCCCGAGCGCGATCATACTGGCTCGGATATAGGCTAGCGATAACGACTCGAACTTACTTACACACGAACATGGGTCTCAAGGACTACTCACTCGCGCATAACGTTCCAGGTGGCATCCAACTAATGCGATACAAACTGCTATGGACCGCTCCTTGGCAGTGATTCGCCTAGATGTTGCAACGTCGGCAATTCGAGCGCGCCATAATTCGCTACCGGACATAATGCCGTCGAATACGCGATACGACCCTTTCTAATCGACGGGTCCGGTTTAAGTGTCTGCCGGCACGTTAGGCGGCAGCCCGTGCCAGCGCGGTCGCCCATCCTTTAAACGGCGCGGGCAATGGATACGTCCTACACTGGTTCAAGCGTGCAGAAACGGTTACCCGCGGCTGGAGTAGTTCGAAAGATGGAGGCACTCCACCCGCCAGTTCTAGATATTCGACAGGCTGCCGTGGTCGTCGGTCTTCGTTGCCGGTACGCCCCTCTTGATCAATCCTTTAAGTCTCTCGCCGGTATACTGTGAACCGCCCCGGATTTGAACTGACCCCCAAGAGTTGGACACTACCTTGGAGGGCATATGAGGAAATTCGACCTCAGGTTCAAACTGAAAGTGGTTCGGGACTACCTCGCGGGCAAAGGGGGATACAAAATCCTCGCAGCCAA
>JACCET010000011.1 GCA_013416405.1 Alcaligenaceae bacterium | reverse complement strand
GCACAGCAAGCTCGTTAGGATGCATTACTCCACCTGTTGGGATAAATTACTCCACCAAGAATTTAGTGGAGTCGCCATCCTCTACGATCTACTGCTGGCGCTCAAGATGGTTTTACCGGACGCGTACCAAGCATCCATGCCGCCACCACTCTGACTACGCCCGGCTTGGCCTCGACATGCACCACACAGCCGCTGCCGCGTTGCTCGACGTCTCGAATCTTGACTCGGCGACCAAACAATGGATGCCAACGATAATGGACTTCGACTTCTCGCCCGATATGGGCAGAATGAATGCGAACTTGCCATTGGCCGCTCGAACTGGCTGTTTGCCGGTTCGCTGCGGGCGGGTAAACGTGCAGCCGCTGCCATGAGCTTGATTCAGTCGGCCAAACTCAATGGTCACGACCCATACGCGTACCTGAAAGACGTGCTCACCCGCTTGCCCACACATCCGAACAGTCGGATCGAAGAGCTTCTCCCACACAACTGGCAGCCCCAGCCGACCGTGTCAATGTGTGTTCCCCGGACGCTTACTTATCAGTTAGCGTATCTTCTGGATGACGGTGCTGAATCGGACCTGCGAAAATTGCCCCGCCCGAACAGCGCTGACGCCCCAGCAAAATTGGACTTTTGCAGCGCATGATCAAGAAGAAAACTGAGACCGATGGCCCGGCGTCATTGTCCGAGTGCTTAGTGCAAATTGCCAAACTGGGCGGCTACCTTGCCCGAGCCAGTGACCCACCACCAGGCAATACCGTGATGTGGCGCGGGCTTGCGAGGCTCTCCGATATACAGATGGGATTCAATTTAAACACGGCTCAATAAGTTGTGGGTAATTGCAAGCCAGACCGGATTCTTACGTTAGTTTATCTTTGCGTCAATTTCTGATATCGCCGCCAGCCCTTCGGGGTGACTAAGGCACGCAGAAAAAATTCTAACCCCTCTTGAATGTAGGAATCTTTGCTTGTCAATGAAGCTAATCGCCAATGCTTCAGCGCCCACGCATGCGCAAAGTTCACTAAGTGATAGACGGATACCGCCACATTCACCGGGCGGAAGTAACCAGCGTCAATACAAGATTGAATGCAGTCCTCAAGCAGACGATTAGTATCAATTTCTAGCTGCTTGATGTGCCCTCGTTGACGTTCCGGTAGTGAATTAGTTGAGCGATAAGCGAGCACGGCTGCGTCGCGGCTGCGGTCGACAACCTCGCAGTAGGCGCGCGCTCCTGCCAACAGGCGATCCATTGGGTCCGCGTACTGTTCAATAGCCAACGGCAATTCTTGCTTGTACTCCTCCAGTACACTGACCAGCGCTAGTAGCAGGATATCTTCCTTGGTGCGAGCGTAATGGTAGATGAGCCCGTTGCTAATCTGAGCCTCTGTCGCGATCTGTTGTACAGTGGTTTTGTAAAAACCTTGCTTAGAGAACAGTTTTACGGCCGCCTGCACTATCTGTGCTCGGCGGCGTTGAACAAGTTCGGTATCTCCAGTCTGACTTTCGACTAGTTCCGGTGTGGCATTAATGTTAAGAGTATCGTTAGATTTACGCATGGGCCGCTATCCGTCTGCCGTGGGCAGCATAAACACGCTGCTTAGAACCTATTTTTCCATCGACTGAGACTTGGCTCCTATTCGAGGCTTAACCCCCATTATACGAGAGCGTATCGCGCTAGCCATCCAGGAGACGACGCCATCTCGTAGTAGCAGCAGGATGACGATGATCACAAGGCCGTAGAATAAGTGACCGAAGCCAGCTAGGTTCACAAACTCTCTGCTTAGATATCGTTCGACGGGAACGAGCAACAGCGGTCCTAGGAGTGGCCCCCAGGTTGTTCCAATCCCTCCGACGGCAGTCATTAGCACTATTTGAACCGCGAGCTCGACATGTGCGATGCTAGGGTCTACTACGCTTATATATTGAGCATAGAAGGTACCAGCCAGGGCGCCCAGACCCGCCGACAACATACTAGCCAACAGACTTGTTTTTAGTACGTCGACCCCAATCATTCGGGCAGCATCCTGGTTATCACGTATCGCAAATAGTCGAATACCGAAGCGAGAGCGCCGTAGCATCAGAGTGAGAAACATCATCGCCGTTACTGCGGCCAAGGCGATATAATAGAAGCTCTTCTTGTCAGCAAATCTAAAGTTGGCAGGCGAATTTCCTCTTGGTATCACCAGACCTTCATGGCCGCCGAGGAGGTCGGAGGTATTCAGTATGGTCACGGCGATGATGGTGATTGCTAACGTAATTAATGCATAGGTTAGCATAGGTAACTGTCGACGAAAGTTTATCCAGCATAGTAGGGCAGCGCAAAGCATTGCCCCAATTGCTCCAATAAGCATACCGAGCCAAGGCGTGAGATCCCAATGGAGGTAAAGCAACGTCGATGTGTATCCGCCAAATGCAACATAGACCGGATGCGCGAAGCTGAATTGTCCGGCCATGCCGCCGATGATGTTCCAAGTTTGACATAAATAGGCAAACCAGAGCGCGATGATAATGGTGTCTAGAGCACTTCTAGTTAAGAACTGTCCGACGACTAACGCAGTCAGCGCAAGCGCTATTACCGAGACATAGTGGAATTGCTGACTTTTCACGATATGCGCTCCAGAACACCCTTCGGTCGTATCAGAAGAAAAATTACAAAGATGAGGTAAGGAACTGCGGGCGCAAGATCAGGAGGATACATATATAGTGAAGAAAATGATTCGGATAGGCCGATGATAAGTCCGGCAAGCAGCGCCCCTAGGTAGTTGTTAGCTCCCCCAAGAATGAAGACGATGAACGAGATCAGAGTGAGGTGCAGACCTGCCGATGGCTGTAGTACCATCATTGGTGCGACCACTGGGCCAGCTATGCCCATTACGGCAACAGCTGTCGCAAAGACGACGGCCTGAACGAACGCGACATTGATTCCTGATAATGCTGCGGCATCTCTATCCTCGGCGACCGCAAGCACCCGCTTGCCAAACTCAGTGTGGCGAATGACGTAATAGGCACCTATGGCTAGCAAAACAGATGCTCCGAGTGCAAGGACCGGCGCTGCGGCGAGCCTTACGGGGCCGAGCTGCAGAATCTTGCCGCTCAGCGCTGAATGCACCGTTTGGAAGTTGCTTGAAAAGATAAGCAGCAAAGCACTCTGAATAATGAAGGACAGCGCAAGAGTGACCTGAATCATGACCAGATGTGGGGCGGCGAGCATCGGTGCAAATACGATACGAAAAAGCAAAAATCCGATACTGAACATCAGCGGTGCAATGATGATAATGGCGAAATAGGGATCGACTTCAAATACTGATGTACTCAAGAGTGCCATGTACATACCGACCACCATCAAGTCTCCGTGTGCAAAATTGAGTTGATGCGTTACCGAATAAACAATCGCCAATGCGAGCGCCAGCAGCGCATAGACGCCACCAAGCACTATTCCCTGAGATAGAATCTGCAATAGAGTGTCCATTGATCAAACTCCCATATATGCTTTGAGAACCTGCGGATCATGTCGCAATGTCTCCGCACTATTTTCCAGGGTAATAACGCCGTTTTCGAGGATGTAGCCGTGATCGGATATTGACAGCGCTTGAGCTACGTTTTGTTCAACAAGCAGAATAGTCATTCCGTCTTGATTAAGTTGTCGTAGATGATTGAGTACTTCCATGGCGACGGCTGGAGCCAAGCCAATAGACGGCTCGTCAAGCACTAGAAGACGAGGGGCACCCATCAATGCTCGACCGATCGCAACCATCTGCTGTTGGCCGCCAGACAGCGTACCAGCCAGTTGTCTACGTCGATCAGCTAGGATAGGGAACATTGCAAAGACTTTTTCAAGCAATTCTTCTCGGATAGAGCGAGCGCGACTCGGCGTATTTCCGAGGATTAGGTTGTCCATTACTGTCAACCTTGTGAATAGCCGCCGCCCCTGTGGAACTTGGATAAGTCCTCGCTCTGCAACTTCGTCAGGACGCCGACCGGTTATGTCACTGCCCATGAAGTGCACAGTTCCAGTCCAAGGTTTTTTTAGACCACTGACTACGCTAAGCAATGTGGACTTCCCGGCACCATTAGCACCCAGCAGTGACACAATGCCCCCTTCGTTTACCTTTAGCGTTGCCTTATGAATGATCTCCACTCCGCCGTAGCCAGCTATAATCTCCTGAATTTCAAGCATGGGCAAGATCCTCTGTTCCAAGGTAGGCAGCGATGACCTCGGGGTGGTTGGTTATATGACATGGCGTTCCAGAAGCAGCTAACCGTCCATAGATGAGTACGTGGACATGCTCGCATAGAGCCATGACCGCTCGCATCCTGTGCTCGATGATGACGAAGGTCTTTTCTCCAGCAAAGCTGCGGATTACAGCTGCGGTGCGATCAATTTCGGTGGAGCTTAGCCCGGCGAAAACTTCATCGAGTAGCACGAGACGTGCGCCGGTTGCGAAGGCCTTCACAATCTCAACTAATCGCATGTCAGCAGTAGTTAGTTCGGACGGCAAGTGGTCAAGCTTATTGCGTAGGCCGATCTCATTTGCGGTGTGCAGAGCGTTGTACAGACCATCATGCTTGTCCCTCATGCTAGCTGCAACCTCAAGCGTTTCGCGTATGGTAAGAGAGGCGAAAAGTTGGGGCGTTTGAAACGTACGAGCCACACCGCGTTGTGCCATCTCGTGAGGTGGTATCCCTGTGATATTGTGACCATCAAAGAAGACCTGTCCAGCCGTCGGGCGCAAAAAGCCGCTGATGACAGAGAATGCCGTGGTCTTGCCGGATCCGTTAGGGCCAATCAACCCGGTAATCGAGCCGTGCTGGATATCCAGAGATACATCGTCAAGGGCCAAGACACCACCAAAGCGTTGCGTCACGTTTTGCAGTTGCAGGATAAAAGTCATAGCAGCTCCATCCTTGTACGTCTGATCTCAGCGATTAATCTCACTTGCCTCATAAACGGACAGCACCGGCGGCAACGTCGTCCGGATAGACGATGATTGGTTCTCCGTCCTGCCACTGCGCAATAGAAGGCACCTGATTTTTAGGATGTCCGTTGGGCTCCCACGCCAGCGCCGGATCGTAGAAGGGCGCTATCAACATCTCTGAGCCGCGTGGTAGATTCATTTCCAGAATTGCGTCGTTTACTCGTATCCCATCTTCTGAGCCAGAATGTTCGAATGCCTGCTTGAAAACGTAGACAGCCTGGGCGCTTAAGCCATACCACTCCAGTTCTAAGCCCTGCGTTACGCCGGGCCGGACTGTTTCTTTCGTTGCTTCCTTCAGCAGTGTCTGTAGAGGACCATATTTAGTATCTTCACGCATACCGGGTGTGGTTCCGAAGACCGGTGCTTTCAGTGCGCGTGCCGCGACATCTGGGCCCAATGCATCAGGCAGTCGTGCATCGGAAAATCCTGAGGCAAAACCAATGATTGGTGTGCGATAGTTCAATGCATCTGCTGCGCGCAGCAGTAGTACTGTCTCTTGAAAATAGAAACCGGCCATTAACACATCAGCACCACTGTCTCTGGCCCGCAGCACCGCGGGCGTGTAGTCGTTTGAGCCTGGCGTTACTGGCAGATCCAAGACCACCGGAATGCCAGATTTTTCTAAAAGTTGCTTCACGACTCCGGCAGCGGTACGGCCATACTCGCTATTGTCGAAAATAACCCCGACTTTGGAGACGGGAAACTTATATTTGCTGCGCAGTACGTCCAGCATTTTGACTACCGTCCTAGCATGGGAACTGCTCGTCAAATTGAGAGTGCGGGAGTAGCTTGAATTTAGGTTGAAAGCTTTATCACTAGTCCAAAACGGAGATACGAAAGGAACTTTGTACTCATCTGATAGCGGATTTGCCGCGAGCGCATCTAGGCTGGAAAATGGCCCAATGATGCCTGAGACATGTTCATCATTGATAAGCCGCTCGATTTCAGCCACTGTAACTTTGGTGTCCCCTTTGGAATCTGCGATGATTAACTCTAATGGTGCGCCGTCCAGGGCTGTTATGCCTCCATGCTCATTGACGATGCGAACAGCCAAATGAGCTCCAGGTACGCCTGAGGCGCCATAGGACGCAAAGCGGCCCGTCATCGGTGCCACCATTCCCAACCTAAGCGGTGTCGAACGACGTCCATACGCTAAAGCTGGCATGGCAACGGCTAGAGCCGTTGCTGAAAGAAGGGTGCGGCGTTGTAGGTTCGGTGAGTTCTCGCGCATGATTGTCTCCTGTTCTTTTGTCAAAGGTCTATATTTAGGGCATGGAGCGCATCAATATAGAAGGGCGGTGAACCGAATATGGTCCGATCTACAATTGAACGCTTTAGATAGAGATGAGGGCGGGACTCTGCCGCTATACCCATCGCTCCGTGAACTTGGATCGCATCACTCGACAGGCGGGTATAGACTTCCGCTGCCCAAATTTTCGCTGCATATGCTGTGGCAGGGCCTTCGCTCGCGCCGGCGTTCAACTGCCATAGTGCCGCATAGCTGAGGGACCGTAGGCCATCAAGCATCACCCTGTCATCGGCTAGAAGATGCTTGATGGCCTGGAACCGGCCAATCGGTTTACCAAACTGCACGCGTTCGCGCGCATACTGGCAAGCCTGACTAAAAACCTCGGCAGCGCCACCAAGCATCTGTACGCTTTGTGCTGCAACAGCTAGCGGTCGCAATATTTGTGCTGCGTCTTCAGGTAGTGCCAGGCACGCTGTTGCAGCTTCCAGTGGTAGGGTGCGGCAGGTTATTGTGTACACTGCGCGAGTTGAATCTGGTACGGGTAGCGGCTGGAACTTAAATTCGGGTGTGTCGGTAGGAAAGATAAGTAAAGTTGGCGAATTCTGTCCCGCAGTTCTCACGACCAATAGCAAGATGTCGGCATCGGACGTTCCAATGGTGGGGCCGCAGGTGAGTTCGATTCTTCGATCATCCACCGTGAAGGTTCCATCCAATGCATGTGACAAGAGCACAGTTGCCTTGGTCTGGCCGGACGCCAGCGACGTCAGCCAATCGCTGTTAAGGCTGTCCTTCCTGCTGCGCGACAATAAATAGGCTGACAGCAGTGCTGACATTAGGAAGTTTCCGTTATCGAGAATAGTTCCCAGAGCCTCGAGGATGCAACCGGCCTCTACCAATCCGAGACCGCTTCCGCCGTTTGTGGTGGGCACACATACGCCTGTCATGCCGCTGTTCACGAGTGCATCCCACAGCAGTGGGCGGGATGCTTGGGCCTCCGTCACCTCCACGTTCAGTTGCCAAGGTTCGACCATAGCCGCCATCGATTCACGCAGCATCTGCTGCTCTACATTGAACAAAAATTGCATGGTTATTTCGGCAAGTTCAGCACCCGTTCAGCGATAATGTTGCGCTGAACTTGAGCCGTGCCACCTCCGATGGTGAAGCCAAACGATCCGAAGTAGCCTTCGAAAATTTTCGGCATTAGCATGGCGACGTTGTTCGTCGTCTCGGCTTCCAGTGTGAGTTCAGCGAGAGTGCCATGGAGTGCTTTGAATAACTCCGTTGCATGGAGCTTTTGCACAGATGCCTCCGGCCCGGGTGCCTCGCCCTCTGGAACCATGGCTGCGAAGCGGTGGTTGTTAAGCATGGCGATGCGTACCTGTATGCTTAGTTCAGCAATACGGCGACGAACATGTGGAAGATTGATGAGTTCCGTACCATCCGTATGTCTCATTTCTGCTACGTGTCGTCGTAGATTGCGAAAAACTTTCATGCAGTCAAATCCAATCGCGGCTAGGCCCCGGCGCTCAAAGTCGAGCATTTTCACTGCGACCTTCCAGCCGTCGCCTTCTTCGCCGATCAGCGCGCTATTCGGTACTTCAACATCGGATAGGAAAACCTCATTGAAATCGCTACGGCCACTAATCTGAGCAATAGGGCGCACTTCTATGCCGGGAGTCGTCATTGGTACGGCGAACGCAGACAAACCTCGATGGCGTGAATCGGTATCACCGCTACGCATAAGAAGCAGACACCAGTCTGCCATGTGGCCGAAGGTATTCCAAACTTTCTGTCCCTGCAGAACAAAGCCGTCATCTGTGCGGATGGCCTTACTTCTTAGCGACGCGAGGTCAGTGCCTGCGCCCGGCTCAGAGAAACCTTGAGACCAGAGAATGGTTCCTTCGGCGGTTGGAGCGAGTAGCCTATCTTTTTGTTCCCCTGTTCCCATCTGAAGTAGAACCGGGCCAATGTTCCTTGTACCAACGCGAAATATATCGTCTGGGGCGTCGTGTCGCGCCAATGTCTCGAACAAAATCAAATCTTCAGATAATGATCCTTCCTGCCCACCATATCGTTTTGGCCAGGATCGAACCGCATACCCAGCTTCAAATAGATCGCGTTGCCAGCGTCGTGATGGCCCGGAATCCCCCCTAACGATTGCTGATTCGATGGACTCTCGTCGAGAATCGTTGAGATTTGACCGGAGCCAATGTTCGACATCTGAGCGCAAGCCAGCTTCGCGTAGACTGTCAGATAGGTTCACGTCTCCTCCACCTTACTGTGGCCGGCAAAGGTACATCGAACTTGTCTGCATGGTCTGCACGACTTCACCGCGTTGATTGATTATTTCACGGTCAAAGGTAACTATCCCTTTGTCTTCCTTACTGGTCAGCCGTTTTTCTCGTGGTGTGACTACCATATGAATGGTGTCACCGTGCTTTACGGGGCGGTGGATGCGCCAGGCGTCCATGCCCAGAAATGCAACGATGGTTCCGTCGTTTATGCCACTTTGGCACTGCAGCCCCGTGGCAATCGCAAACACTAAAGGCCCATGAGCGAGCGGTTCGCCATAAGGTTGTTTTTTGCAAAACTCGAAATCCACATGAGGGGCATTGAAATCGCCAGATACACCGCAGTAGTTGACGATGTCCGTGTGCGTAATCGTACGGCGCGGAGTTGCATAGCGCTTTCCGATCTCAAAATCTTCAAAATACAGCCCGCGTGTGGGGGCCTCGGTGTTTTGTTCCATACCAGTCTCCTTTGAGTAAATAAAGTTCGTTAGAGGCCCATAAGCTTGGCGATCACGTTGCGCATAATTTCACTTGAGCCGCCTCCAATTGGACCGACCCGGGCATCGCGAAATAGTCGACTCATCGGGCCTTCCATATATCCCGCTCCCCCCATGATTTGGACGCCCATATCGGCCACCTTAAAATTGTTTTCTGTAGCTATAACTTTGCACATACTAGCTTCCAATACGGCATCAATTCCTTCGTCGAGCATTGCCGCTGCCTGATAGGTGTGCAAGCGTGCCGTCTCAGTCATCATCTGCATTTCTGCGAATTTATGACTGATAGCCTGATACTCGGTGATGGTGCGGCCAAACGCTTGGCGATCCGTGGCCCAGTCACGTGCAACATCTATGATCTTTAGGCATTGACCGCAACTCGCCGCGCCCAATAGAACACGCTCGAGATTGAGCCCGCGCATCAGTTTTTTCCAGCCTTTGTTCTCACCACCGAGTAGGTAGTTTGCCGGAACACGTACCTCGTCGAAGAAGACTTCATTTGGCAGGCTTGTGCGGCGACCCATGGAATTCATGGGTCGGATGGTGAGGCCAGGGCTGCGTGTGTCGATAATCAGTAGGCTGATTCCACGGTGGCCACCGTCAGGCAGTGTCTTAGCAGTTACTACAAGATAGTCTGCTTGATGAGCATTCGTAATGTAGACCTTCTGGCCGGTGACGACGTAGTCGTCACCATCGCGCACGGCTCGGGTTTTAATTCCTGCGGCATCGGAGCCACATTGCGGCTCAGTGTAGGCGACCGCCATCCGGCGTGCTCCTGCAATGATCGGAGGTAAGAACTCCTGTTTCAGTTCATTTGAGCCATGGTACTGGATGTACATTGCAGCGTAGATGCACGTCGTCATAAAAGCAGAAGTCACGCCGGGATGATGATAGGCAGTTGCCTCTATGAATGCAGCCAAGTCTTGATGACTGGCATTGGCTCCGCCGTAGCTCTCCTCAAAAGGCAGAGCTAGCCAGCCTGCATCGGCTAACGCCTGATAGGCTTCTATAGGATAAGCATCTTTAGCCTCCAATGCTTCGATTTCTTCGGGCGGAAGTACGTCTTGTAGCAGGCGCAGTATGCTATCGCGTACCATCACTTGATGTTCGGTGAAGCCGTAAGTCTTGTAAGTCACGAGCAGTCCTCGTTTTGTTGATTAGCCGGCAAGAGTCAAACCGCCACTGACGCTTAGAATTTGACCGGTCACGTAGTCGGATCGTTTACTCGCGAAGAACAGCGCCGCATCAGCGATCTCATGCGGTTTGGCGAAACGTCGCATGGGGATCGCCTTTTGGAAGGCTTCGCGATGCCGTTCAGGTACAGCTGCCAATAGCGGAGTGTCAGTAGGTCCAGGGCAAACACAATTTACGGTTATGTCATAGCGTGCCATCTCGCGCGCCAGAGATTTCGTAAAGCCGATCACTCCCGCCTTCGCACCTGCGTAGACCGTTTCTCCTAAACTTCCGACGCGGCCCGCGTCGCTAGAAACATTGATGATCTTTCCCCGCTTGCGCTCAATCATTGGTGGCAGCAGGGCATGGGTTAGTTTCACTACCCCATAGAAATTGACAGCGATCACCTTGTCCCAGAAGGCTTTATCGTTCTCGACGAATGGCTGAATTTTTCCCCACCCCGCGACGTTAACTAAAACGTCGACCGCTCCCGCCTTGGCAACAGCTGCATTGACGCTGTTGTCATCTGAAACATCGAGTCCAAGGGAGATAGCGTTCAGGCCAAGTGCACAGAGGCGATTCGCTTCACGCTCTGCTTGCTCTTCGGCCAAGTCGGCAAGGATAACCTGAGATCCGGCCTGTGCGAAGACTTCCGCCGTTGCCAGTCCGATACCGGACGCAGCACCAGTGACCATCGTTCTTAATCCATCCAGTCGCACATTCTATCCTTTTTATAATTAAAGACAATCGAACATTCGTTCGGTTAAGCGACAAAATTTATCTTTTGTCAAAAAAAACTATGTAAACTATGGGCCTAGCATATATATGATTGACTCATCAGTCAATACTAATCATAAATATTTTTGAGGGGTATTCACATGGAATCAGTTGTTAAGGAATCGAAAGTTGGTTGCGTCATCGTATTGACGCTCTCCGATACGACAGGCCGTAACTTACTATCGATACGAATGCGGCAACTACTATTAGACGCCCTGAAGAATGCCCTAGCGGACGAGCACTGTCGCGTGATCGTCCTTACTGGAGATCATGGGAACTTTTGTGCTGGTGGCGATGTACGAGACATGGAGATTCCGAATACGGGCATAGCACAGGAGAGACTGAACCTCGTGCACCAAATTATTCGGCTAATCGCTTGCGGACCCAAGCCCGTCGTTGCCGCAGTCAATGGAATTGCTGCAGGTGGGGGCGTTTCGCTTCTTGCTGCTTGTGATCATGTGGTTGCTTCTGTTACCGCTCGATTCACGTCATCATTTCTACGTACCGGAGTTCTACCAGATCTAGGTGCCTTGTGGGCAGTATCACAGCGCATGGGTGGAGCTCAAGCACGTAGATTCTTCACTTTAGGGAATACATTCCTTGCTAAACAGGCGCATCAGATTGGTTTGGTGGATGCTGTCGTCACCGCTGAGGCCCTAATGCCGGAGTCCATTCGTATTGCAAATAGTCTGGGCGAAATTGCACCGTTGACGTTCTCAGCTTTCAAAGAGGCGTTTGCGAACTATGCAGGAACATTCGAATCTGCGCTGGCTGCCGAGCGCCGGTTCCAGCCCGATTTACTGACGAGTAACGACCACAAAGAGGCTGTAGCAGCTTTCCTGCAAAAGCGTCGCGCTAGGTTCACTGGCAGCTGATCCTCACTAATAAAGGCCAATCAGTCAGAGCTTTTTGAGAGGCTCGCATTCAATAATACAGGCAGTGCGAGCCTCCGCAGGGTACGTGCAGTAGCGTCAGTTTGCTTGTGCTCCTGATAGTTTGACCACTTCTGCCCATTTGGCTGTTTCACTCTCGATAAATGCAGCGAACTCTTCGGGTGAGTCGGATAATGGCTCCATGCCCAGTGAGACAAACCTTTCTCTAACGGACTGCGATGCCATTGTAGCTGTGAGCGCCTTACTCAATCGCTTCACGATCTCCTTGGGCGTCCCTGCGGGGGCGAGTATGCCATACCAAGGAGACGCATTAAAACCAGGAAAGCCCGACTCAGCAATTGTCGGCACATCTGGAGCGACAGACATCCTCTTGTCCACTGCAACGGCTATTTGACGTAACTTACCGGCCTTGACCATAGGCTGAGTACCACTCCAACCATCCATCATCATCTGAACCCGCCCAGACACCACTCCAGGCATGGCGGCTGCAGTGCCCTTGTACGGAACATGTCGGATATCGATCCCCGCAGTTGACTTCAGTAATTCCATTGCAAGGTGTGTGGTACCTCCTACCCCTGCGCTAGCGTACATTAGCTGTCCAGGTTCAGCTTTGGCTAATGCCAGCAAATCGCTCAGATTGTGCACGGGTAAAGAAGAGGGTACAACTAAAACCAACGGAAGATTGGCCACCAGGCCGATGGGAGAAAAGTCCGTGCTAGGGTTATAAGGCAGTTTATCGAACAGGCTAGGCGATATTGCGATCGGCCCGGTCGAAGTGAAGAACAGCGTGTAGCCGTCCGGCGTAGCATTAGCGACCAGTGCTGCAGCTATATTCCCTCCTACTCCTGTCTTGTTTTCGACTACGACGTGACCATCTAGATGTTTTCCGAGTTCCTCTGCAACTGTTCGAGCCATTACATCCGAAGGTCCGCCAGCCGCTAGACCAATCACTAACCGAATCGGCCGTTCAGGATAGTGTTGGCCAAAGGCCGGGCCAGCTACTACAGCGCTACATATTGCTAATAAGAATATTAAGAATCGATTCATGTCCGTCTTATATGGGCGCCTCTCGTGTAGCAATCGAATTTTCGAAACGCGTAGTTAGGCGAGAGCGGCTGCTGTCTTATATCTGGCCTGCTTGTGCAGCAGCGGATAAATCGACTACTGTTCTTAAGCCTGATTTAGGACAATATTCAGCTTGACTGGCCCATAGCCCGCCCACGTTTGCCATCGTTTCATCAATTCGAGTTACGCACTCTTTATGGCACCCTCTCCTTTAAGTGAGATAGTTATGTTTTGAGTGAGTCCGCTGTTGCGAACCCACCCGCTTGGTACGCACGGCTATGGGCTTCCAACGCCCATAGCCGTGTGTGCCATCTCGCTGGCCAGCGCCGCAACCACTACTTCATGCTGTTGATGACGAGGCCTATTCATTTCTGTTTCTCTTCCTATGATTCGCCATCACTTACTTGAGGCGAGAGGTGTTCACATCACCTCCTTTGTCTATAGATCGATCGTTAGATATAATTTCACAATATGATCGAGATATTCTGTAGCCTTGTGATTTCTTCTTTTCCTCTTTAGCTTGAGAGGCTGGCTTCTTGCGCGCGTAATGCAAACTTTTGAATTTTTCCACTTGGGGTTTTTGGTAATTCATCAACAATACGTAGGAACTCGGGGAAATAGGTTTTCGAAACTCCTTCTTCAGCGAGGAATCGCGTGAGATCCTCTAATGAGAGTAGCTGCCCAGTCCGTGGAACAACCCAGGCTGCGCAGCGCTCACCTAAGCGAACATCTGTCCGCCCCACAATCGCAATTTCGCGCACCTGAGGGTGCTTGAATAACAGGCCTTCTATCTCTACTACTGGTATATTCTCGCCACCTCGAATCACTACATCCTTGTTGCGCCCTGTGATGCGTAAGTATCCGTCCTGATCTAGCCGTGCCAAGTCACCGGTAGAAAACCAGCCTTCTTGATCGGTTGCATAATGTTCGGGCCGATGAAGATATCCAACGAAGTTGCTGCAACCCTTCACCTGTAACGCGCCGACTTCGTTTGGTGGCAGTGCTTGGCCGTCGTCATCGACAACACGAAGCTCCATGCCCTCCATCGGGCATCCATCGGTTTCAAATATCTTTTCGGCAGGATCGGTAGGTTTCGTGGTCGCTGCGGCTCCATTTTCCGTCATCCCCCATCCAGAAATAATAATTGCACCCAAACGTTCTGTGGAGTCGCGCACGAGTTGTCGTGGAATGGTGGCGCCTGCCGAGTGAAATAGACGCAGTGTCTTGAAAGCATCAGGTTGTTTTGCTGCCTGGTCGCTTAGGTCTGAGAGAAAGGGGGTGGAGCCCATGGTGTAAGTCACTGCTTCACGATGCACGATCTCACCAGCCTCGTTGGCACCCCAGACATCCTGAAGCACCGCTTTGCATCCGAGGTAGATGGGCAGCATCATTCCGTACATAAAGCCTGTTTGGTGAGCCAGTGGTGAAGCCATCAGAACCACATCATGGTGATCCAATCCGAGCCGTCGTGTGTATGGAACGATATTTGAAAATAAGGTATTTGAGGTATGCATTACGCCTTTGGGTTCACCAGTGGTGCCCGATGTGTACAGAATCTGTACGACCGAATTAGGGCATTGTTTCAAGCCAGCTATAGTGGCGATATCGGCTGAGCTCGGCACTTGCAGAAGCTCTTGTTCAAAAGTGTTGGCGGTTGAGCCCGCTACAAAGACATGCTCCAGACTAGCCACTCGGTTGATTAGTGACTTAGCCAATGGTTCGTAGCCGAACCCTCGGAATTTGTAAGGCACAATTAGCACACGTGTTTGTGCTAATTCCAGCATGAAGGAAAGCTCTCTCTCTCTAAAGAACGGCATTAGCGGATTAGTTATCGCACCGATCCTGACGCACGCTAAATGAGTTGCTGCAAATTCCCACCAGTTCGGCAATTGAACTGAAACGACATCGCCTGCACGTATACCTCGCTTCCATAGACCTACAGCGATAGACATGCTGCAGGCGTCCAATTCACGGTATGTTAGGTGCGTGCTTTCCCCTGTTGAGCTGTTGTGATCCACAATAGCGACGGCATCCGGCCGCTTTTGCACCGCTTTATCGAGGCAGCGAACTACTGTCAGATCAGGCCACCAGCCAGCAGCTCGCATTTGGTGGGCACGGTCTTTGGGAGGAGTCGCTTCTGGCTTCATGGGTTCTCCCGATCCGTGTTTTCGCGCACGTTACCGTTGTTAATTTGTTTGTCAATCCATTGGCTTGAGAAACCCAGTTCAGTTAGTATCTCGCAAGATTGCTGACCTAGCAACGGAGCAGAATCTGCTGTTGCACTATCTCCAGTAGGTAAAATCCCTGGTACATGAGCGACCGGCAGGTGTCCGATCGTAGGGTGGTCAATCCAGCTGTATGCCTTGGTCGCCAGAGCATGTTCTTCTTGTAGCCAGTCGCCGTACGATTGGACTTTCTCGGCAAATACTCCTGCCTGATGTAAGCCGTTTAGCCAGTGCTCCGTCTTTTCGAGCACGAATGCTTTTCGAAGCTCTGCGTTAATAAGCTCGCCATGTGCTACACGTTTTTGTTGGGTTGGCCAACGTCGATCCGTGCCGATGTCTGGCCTTCCGATTACTTTACAAAGAGCAGCGAAGTGGTGTGCGCGCATGCCGCTCACTACGATATAACCATCGGCTGTTTGGAACATGCCAGCGGGCACATACAAAGGCGCAGGCTTGCCATCGGATTCGACGAACTCCATAATCTTTGCCGCTTGAAATGCGGCCGCAGCCTGCGCCATGCTTATGTCGATGCGGGCACCCTTATTGAATCGAAGCTTCCTTATTAATGCTGTTGTGATGGCCTGACTGGCATAAAGGCCCGTCAATACATCGACGACAATCATAGCGATGCGGTACGGTTTACCGTCCTCATTCTTGTTCATGACCATCATGCCAGAATACGCCTGGATCAAGCCGTCGACCGTCGGTCGCTGCGAGTTTGGGCCAACCTGTCCAAAGCCAGATACCGACGCATAGACGATGTTGGGATTACAGCGTGCCAACGATTCGTAGCCGAGTCCAATGCGATCCGCGACCCCAGGTCGAAAGCTTTCGACGAAGATGTCACACGAGCTAGCGAGACGTTGGGCAATTTCCCTTCCAGCAGGTGATTTGGCATCGTATGCGAGGGAACGTTTGCCTCGGTTGAACGAGTAAAAATTGGCGGACTCTTGTCCAACCGACCTTCCGAGTACCCGGCACCAGTCGCCGTCAATCGGTTCGACCTTGATAACATCGGCTCCATTCAATGCCAGTAGCATCGTGGCGTGTGGGCCGGCCACACCCTGCGTGGCGTCAAATACTCTAATGCCGCTCAAAGGCTTCTCTTCGCTTGTCTTGCTATTGATCATTGTTGTCTTGCCGCCTCCGATAAATGAACTCTAAGAGCGTAAAAGCTCTCGGAGTATTACTATGTGCTGAATGTCGTTGGTTCCTTCATAGATCTTGCAAACGCGTGCATCTCTGTATAGGCGCTCGACGGGGAAGTCGGTTAGATAGCCATATCCACCGAGAACTTGGATAGCTTCGGAGCAAACCCACTCCGCTGTCTCTGATGCTACAAGCTTAGCCATGCAAGCTTCCATCAAGCAGAGTTTATCTGCATCTTTTAATGCTGCCGCATGCCACACCATCTGGCGAGCAGTCTCGATACGAGTTGCCATGGCCGCAATTCTGAATCCTACGGCCTGGTGCTCGATGATTGGTTTGCCAAAAACCTGACGCTCTCGAGCGTATGGAATCGCAGCATCAAGTGCAGCCTGGGCGATGCCCACGGACTGGGCAGCTATGCCGATGCGCCCGCCTTCCAGATTAGCTAGTGCAATACGATATCCTTGACCTTCTTCGCCTAGGCGAAGCGATTCATGAATCCGTACGTTGTCTAGAGTAATCTGGGCCGTGTCTGACGCATGTTGACCCATTTTCCGCTCTACTCTCGTGACGTTGTAGCCTTGTATCGATGTGGGAACGATAAAGGCTGTTATGTCCTTACCGGATCTTGGACCGGTTGCCGCAAATACAATGGCGATGTCAGCAGTGCTGCCTGAAGTAATGAACTGTTTATCTCCGTTGAGGATATAGTAGTCTCCATCGCGCTGTGCCGTGGTGCGCGGTGCACCGGCATCGGAGCCACCATGCGCCTCCGTCAGTAGGAAGGCTGCCAGTTGTTTTCCCTGAGCCAGTGGCCGAAGATAGCGTTCGCGCTGTTCGTCGTTGCCAAAACGGAAAATTGGCATACAACCGACCGAATTGTGTCCACTGACGATGGTGGACGTTGACGCGTCACCACGTGCGATCTCTTCCAGAGCTACCGCCATCGACACATAGTCCGCCCCGGCGCCGCCCCATTCCTCTGGAACATTGATACCCATTAATCCCAGCGCACCCAGACCTGCGAGTGCCTCACGCGGAAAGGTACTCTCAGTATCCCATTTGGCGGCGTTGGGTCTTAGTTCGCGTTGCGAGAAGTCAAGTGCAGCCTCTCGTACCATTTGTTGCTGGTCTGTTAGTAGCATATGTCAACCTTCAAGCTCGAATCTGCAGAAGCTGGTTCGCAATGATCATTTTATGAATTTCATTTGCACCTTCGTAGATGCGCAATGCACGCACATCGCGATAGAGTCGTTCAGGAGTCGACCCTTTAACAACGCCGCGGCCGCCGTGTAACTGCACACACTCGTCCACAACGCGCTGTGCTGCTTCGGTGCTGAATAGCTTGGCCATACTGGCTTCGCGACTGACCCGCCCTCCCAACTTATCCTTAACCCAAGCCGAACGATAGGTCAGTAGGGCTGCCGCCTCAACATCTAGTTCCATATCTGCTAATTTTCCGCGTACGATTTGCAAATCAGCTAATTGGCCCCCGAACATTGATCGTTGGCGAGCGTGCATTGCTGCTGCGTTGAGTGCACAACGCGCAAAGCCGAGTGCCGCTGCACCAACGCTGGTTCGAAATACATCTAAAGTAGCCATAGCTATTGCAAAGCCTTTGCCACGGTCACCAATGAGGCAGTCCTGAGGGACACGGCAATCGTTTAATCGGATTGTGCCAATCGGGTGTGGCGCGACGATTTGGGGCCGTTCGGTGACTGTGAGCCCCGGTGTTTGCGCATCTACAATAAATGCAGAGATTCCTTTTGAGCCGACATTGTCATCGCTGCGGGCGAAAATTATGTAGAAGTCTGCGATACCTGCGTTCGATATCCACGCCTTTTCTCCTGACAGGTGCCACTCGCCGCCCTTCAGGACGGCCCGTGTCTGTATGGCAGCTACATCCGATCCTGCTTCGGCCTCGGAGAGGGCGAACGCGGCGATCAACTCACCTGCGGCTACACCGTTTAGATAGCGCCTACGCTGTTCGGGATTGCCGAATAATGAGATGGGTCCTGATCCAAGACCTTGCATTGCATACGCAAAATCCGCCAAGCCATGGAAGCGAGCGAGCACCTCACGTGTAATGCAGACAGAACGGACATCTGGGGCTGTGCCTGTCTCCCACGCCAACGCATGGATTAGCAGACCTCGCCTGCCGAGTTCTGCCACAGTTCGTCGCACTAGCTTCTCGACCTCATCTGGAGTTTCGCTTAGTGTGTCTGGGAAGAATCCGAGATCATTGGCAACGAAGGCCTCCAGACATGCGTGTAGTTCACGATGTGCTGTTTCGAAGAAGGGCCAATCAAGGAATCGCTGGTCTATCATCAGTTGCCTCCGAATACTAGCCCAGATTTTGATACGAACGATCGATAGGCAAGACCGAAATCTTTAGTCTGCATGCAGATTGCTTGAGCTTGCGCTTCGGCTTCGATTGCTTCGGCTATACCCATACTCCATTCTTGTTGCAGGCACTTTTTGGTCATGGCGTGTGCGAAGGTTGGGCCAGCTGCCAAATCTTGCGCTAGTTGATGAGCGGTTTGCTGCAGGGCATCAGGCGAGACCACGCAATTGTAGAAGCCCCAATTACTGCCCTCATCAGCTGTCATGACGCGGCCGGTATAGAGTAGCTCTGAAGCGCGACCTGCTCCAATGATCCGCGGCAAGATATTACATGCACCCATATCGGCACCAGCAAGGCCGACTCGCGTGAAAAGGAATGCAGTCTTGGTGTCAGGGGTACCAATCCGAATATCCGATGCCATTGCCAAGATAGCTCCCGCACCTGCGCAAATACCGTCTACTGCCGCGATGATTGGCTGGGGGCATTGACGCATCTCCACGACCGTGTCACCTGTCATTCTAGTAAACTCCAGCAAACCTTGCATATCGCCGGCTTCCTGCATGCGCACTAAAGGCCCGATGATTTCGTGGACGTCCCCACCGGAACAAAAATTCCCACCAGCACCGCGAATGACTACGACTTTTATGCCTTTCGAATAACGCAGGTTATGGAATAGATCACGAAGCTCACCGTACGAATCGAAGGTAAGCGGATTTTTGCGCTCGGGCCGATTGAGAGTGATAGTGGCAATCTTGCCGTCCACCTCCCAAGAGAAGTGGGTGGGTTGATAGCTGACAGCATCAAATGTACGCATTGAAACTCCTATTGACTGACTAATCAATCGAAGCTTAAATGGGTCACTTCGTGTTGTCAACAGGTAGCAAGATGAAAATCAGCTGGAGTCGATGTCTTATCTTCGCAGAGGAAGTTGGGAAAAGCGGTGAAATGGAAAACCGGGGCGGCCCGCCACGTTACCCGCCGAGAACCACGCTGATGCCTCCGTCGACAGCTAACCATTGACCTGTGATGTGTTTGCCAGCATCACAGGCGTACAGCAGCGTGATACCCTTTAAATCCTCATCGTCGCCTATGCGCCCGAGCGGTGCTTTCGAAGCCACATTATTCTTGCCCATGGATTCGATCAAACTGGTCGCCATCTTTGTCATAAAGAAACCGGGGCAGACCGCATTCACGTTGATGCCGTACTTACCCCATTCTGCCGCCAGCGTGCGTGTGAAGCCTATAACTGCGCTCTTCGAGGTGTTGTAGGCAACGGTCTGTATCGCGGGCGGATTGCCATTAAGTCCAGCGATGGACGCGATATTGATGATGCGACCGCCCTTCTTCGGAATCATGTAGATACGCGCGACTTGCTGGGAGAGAATAAAATAGCCGCGCACATTTAGATTCATAACTTTGTTCCAAGCTTCGACTGGATGAGTTTCAGCTGGTGCGCCCCAGCTTGCACCGGCATTGTTAACCAAGATGTCGATTGCGCCCATGCGTTCAAGCGTCTCTTCGGCTAGGCGGCGTGTATCTTCTTCCATTGAGCAGTCGGCGACGGTCCAGTGGGCATCAATGCCAGCGGCCTGTAGTTCGGCGGTGGCGCGATCAAGATCGTCGGCCTTACGCGAACTCAACATGACTTTCGCTCCGGCCTCGCCGAGCGCGTAAGCCATCTGTAGGCCGAGGCCGCGAGAGCCGCCGGTGACGAGCGCGGTCTTGCCGCGTAGATCGAATAGTCTTCGGATGTTGCGTGCAGTCATAGTGGGCTCAAACAGGATGGAGTCAGAAGGCACACTAGCATAGTGCTCCAACTTCTATGTGGTGACTCAGGCGCTGCAATAATAATAGCTTTGCGCATATGACAGGGGAGGTATGTAGACGCGAGTCGGGAGGGCCGTACATACAAGGTGTCTATTAATGGAGAGATTGGGCCATGAGGCGATGAGTAACTAGCGTGCTAGTCCTAGTTACCAGTGAACTGAGCCTTACGCTTTTCGACAAAAGCACGTACCCCTTCAAGGTGATCTTCAGTCGCTGCGGCGAAGGCAATACTTTCGGCCTCTCGGTGTGACTGTTGATCCCACGTGTTGTCGAACGATGAGCGCATCAGCTGTTTCGCCCGGCCGAGAGCACGCGTCGGACCATCAGCCAGATGCTGCGCGGTCTGTTGCACGAAGTCATCAAAGTGATCTTGCGAGATGACCCAATTGATCATACCGGCCGTCAAGGCTTCCATAGCAGGGAATTTATTACCGAGCAATGATAGCTCTAACGCTTTGCGCTCGCCGAGCATACGCGGCAGGAAATGAGTAACGCCGCTGTCGGCTGTCAGGCCGATGTGGCGGTAGGCAACAAGGAAAAATGTGTCGTCGCGAGCCACCACCAGATCGGCCGCCATTGCGAGACCGACGCCGAATCCCGCGACCGCTCCGTGGACGGCTGCTAGCACCGGCTTGGGCATACGGCGCAGTTGTGAGATGAGTTGATGCGCACGAATTACGCGAAGTTCCATGCTCTCAATATGGCCAGTACGGTCGGCATGCAATGATTTGTGCATGCCTTTGATATCGCCGCCAGCCATGAATGCTCTTCCTGTGCCGCGCAACACAACGCACCGCACGTTGTTGTCGCGCTCAAGTGCCCCAGTGGTCTCGAGGAGTTCGTCGGTCATCTGCTGGGACAGTGCATTAAGCCGGTCAGGCTGATTCAGCGTCAAAGTTGCGATGCCGTTCGATACATCTAGCAATAGATGGGGGTCGTTCAAGGTCGTTATCCTATTGATTGATTGCCACTGAATTGGCAAGCATGACTCAAATTCTTTACCGGTCGATTCGTGACAAGTATGGAATGACGCGTTGTTGAAGAGTGCCATTGCTCCATCCTGAATCACTATGCATCTTATTTAGGCGCAAAGTCCAGCGCAATGACTACTCCTTGATGTTAACGAAGGGTTTGTTTTTCAATGAATTGTCGTACGAGTGCTTGAGTTTGATGTGACTCATAGAGTGCGCGAGTTTCATTGCGTTCTAGCTCTAAGCCAAAAGACCTGTCTGTTAGCGCGGCGGCGATACATCGTTTGCCTGCCGCGATTGCTAATGGCGGCATTGAGGCCAAACGCCGCGCAAGTTTAAGCGATTGCCCTGGTAGCATATCCGTTGCATAAGCCCAATGTACAAGATGAAGGTCCATAGCCCGCACGCCATTGATGGTTTCTGCGCCCAAAATAAGTTGTGTTGCGAGGCCTGGTCCCACAAGCTGCGTCAGTCGCTGCGTCCCGCCTGCCCCTGGCAACAGACCAAGGCTAGCCTCAGGCAGTCCGAGCATTGCGCCCTCCGAGATAATCCTGAGATCGCAAGCTAACGCCAGTTCGAATCCTCCGCCCAACGCGGCGCCACCAATCTCCGCTAATGTGACTTGTGGCAGCCTGCTTAAGTTGTCGAACGTGTGCTGCATCCGCTCGACAACATTCATCATCACATCCACGCCTTCTGGCGACCCCAGCGATTCACTCATAAGGCGTAAATCGGCGCCCGCACAAAACACCTTTTGCGCGCTCCGAAGATGTACTACTGATACGTCAGATCTTCTCGCCATGGTTTCGATCATCAGATCAAAGGTATTGAGCCATTCCACATTAATTGCATTCGCAGGCGGTCGATTCAGCACGACCGTAGCAAGTCCACCCTCAATCGTCATATCTAACACGTTCATTCCTTCCAATACAAAGATAATTCTATGCCTCGACCAGATGCTGTAGAGCTACACAAGCGCCTTGACGAGAAATTATACGAAGCGTAATATTATCACGAACGATCGTTCGGATATAGACTGACTGAATGATTGATCGCATTGGTTCGTATCTCCAGGAGAAACACTTGTCTTCATCCCATTTCCAACGCCCGCAGCTTGAGCCGATGAAGTGCAGCAAGAGCAGTGCGCCACCGGCGCTTCAAGGTGTAAAGGTGCTCGACTTTACTCGGCTGATCGCGGGGCCCTACGGCACAATGTTGCTGGCGGATCTCGGTGCGGAAGTTGTGAAAGTCGAACATCCGGTAACTGGTGACGATTCACGAGGCCTCCGGCCTCCTGCGCTTGCTGGTGAGAGTTCGTGCTATGTATGGGCCAATCGCAACAAGCGAAGCCTTGCACTTGATCTGCGGCACGTAGAGGGCCGTGCTATTGCACGAGCATTGGCCCAGGAGGTCGACATCGTGGTCGAAAATTTTTCTACAGGTGTCATGGAAAAGCTTGGACTCGATTACGAGACACTGTCAGCCGCTAACTCGAGGCTTATTTACTGCTCGGTATCGGCCTTCGGGCGTCACGGACCGTTTGCACACCGTCCAGGCTATGATCCTGTAGTGCAAGCGGAGAGTGGTTTCTTGTCGTTGAACGGCTTTCCGGATGGTGATCCGGTCCGCGCGGGCTCCTCGGTCATCGACATCTCGACTGGCATGATGACTTGCAATGCCCTGCTGGCGGCGCTGATGGCCCGAGAGCGGCATGGCATCGGCCAGCGAGTAGAGGTCACGATGTTCGATGACGCCATCGCGATGACCGGCCAGTACGGGATGAACTACTTAATGACCGGCGAAGACCAAATGCGTCCAGGCAACGGCTCTAATACAGCCGAGCCGGTGGGCTTGTTTCCGACGGTTAACGGCCCACTGTATGTAACCTGCGCTAACGATCGCAATTACCAAAAGCTGGTGCTGGAAGTGCTAGATCAACCTGCACTGGCCACGGATGAGCGTTTTGGAACAAACGCTGCTCGGATGGCTAACCGTGAGGCGCTGCATGAACTCCTGCGAGAGGCATTCCTGCAAGGAGACCGTGAAGACTGGCTTGAGCGCGGTCATGCAGCCGGTGTTCCCATAGGCCTTGTACGAACTATTAAAGAGGCCTTCGATAGCAAGGAGATGCACGAGCGAGAGCTACTGTCGCAAATTCCTCATCCGACGGCTGGAAGCGTGCCAAACATCGCACCTCCATTTCACTTCGAGAAAACTCCGGTGGTCAGTCCGGTTGCTTCTCCGTTACTTGGTCAGCACACCGATGAGATACTGATGCAATATCTCGGTTATGACGAAGCTCGTCTGTTTGAACTGCGGGCCCTGGGCACTTTTGGAGCAGTGAGTTGACTTCTACCATGAATTGCGTCGCGATGCCAATGAGTCCGTATCCTCCATGGATATCAGCACTAAATGACCTCCTTGTCAGTCGCCACAGCTGTCGAGCGTTCCAATCGACGTCGGTCCCGACAGCAACCATCAAGGATATACTGAACTCAGCACAGCGTACAGCTACCTGGTGTAACACACAACCCTGGCTGTCATACGTCACTTCATCTACAGCCACCGATCGATTTCGTAGGGCTTTGTACGAGCATGCGATGGTGTTACCAGAAAGTGCCCCGGACATTCCATGGCCGCGAGAGTATCGAGGCGTTTATCTAAAGCGCCGGCGCGATGCCGGATACACGTTGTACCGTTCGCTTGGCATCGGACGAGAGGACGCGAAAGCGCGTCAGCGCCAGTTGTTAGAGAACTATCGTTTCTTCGGTGCACCCCACGTGTTGTTGGTGACTACTGATAAAGCGCTTGGGCCATACGCTTACCTTGACTGTGGTGGCTATGTATCGAACTTTCTGCTTGCGGCCCGGGCTCACGGCGTAGACAGTTGCGCTCAGGCTGCCATTGCGCATCATGCGCCTTTCGTTCGTCATTATCTAAAGATTCCAGATGAGCAAACCATCGTTTGTGGCATTTCGTTTGGCTATGCAGATACCACACACCCCGCCAACAGTTTCCGGCTTGATCGAGCTGACCTTGCAGAGGCTGTGCGCTGGATTGATCAATGATTTTTAAAAGGAAATTCATGCCTAGATCGGTAGCTGTAATCGGTGGTGCGGCAGTCCCCTGCGGCAAACTAATGGAAAAGCCCGATGCGCCAATTCAGGTGCTCGAACACGAAGTTCTTTCTCGTTGCGTGCTCGATGCAGTGAGAGACGCGGGTGTCGAGAAGTCCAGCATCGGATCGCTGGTTTTTTCGCACCCACGCATCTACACTCGTCAGCTGTACTTCGCGACTTTTATGGCGCACTACCTGCGTTTGCCGGCAGACGGTATTGTGATGGAGGTGCTTGGTAATGGCATGACGGGCGGCCTGGCGTTCGATCAAGCGGTGGATCAAGTGGCCAATGGCAAGGCTGACGTTGCCCTCGCATTGGGTACGAGCTTCGAGATGGGAGCCGACACTGCTGCCCACTTGAACAACACAATGCGAGCGACTGGTGACGTCGACTTCCAAAGCTCGTGTGGTTTTACACCGATAGCTTGGTACGCAATGGATGCGGTCCGCTATATGCATGAATTCAAGGCAACGCGTGAGCAAATCGCATCGGTTGCAGTAAAGAACAGGCTGCATGCGTCACATAATCCGCTCGCGCAATATCGCAAACCGATCACACTGGAGGAAGTTATGTCCCAGCGTATGATCGTGGAGCCTCTGGGCCTGCTCGAAGTCCCACCTCGTTCAGACGGTGCTGCGTGCGTTGTTGTAGCGACGGAGGATGTTGCAAAGCGAATCGGTCGTCCCTACGTGCTGATCCGTGGTCGAGGTTTTCATCACGAAGGTGCACACCAGATCAGTGAAGTGCCGGGAGATATGACGGCATTTCTGCCAGCGACTATTGCTGCGTCGAAGGCTTATGATGAAGCAGGTATTTGCGCGAAAGAATTGGATTTTGCAGAGATCTATGCACCTTGCACTATCGTTGAGGTATGCGTTTCAGAGGCGATAGGTCTGCTGCCTCGGGGCGAGGGTGCAGCTGCAGCCGCTGCCGGTGTCACCACATTAGGCGGTGAGATACCGATCTGCACGTCCGGCGGTCTGCAATCGCGCGGCCATCCGCCGTACGTCACGCCCTTATATAACGTAATCGAGGCCCTTGAGCAATTGCGCCATCGCGCAGGAACGCGGCAGGTCAAGGATGCGTCACTGGGCCTGACCATCTGTGAACTTGGAAATTACAACGCTGCATTGGTACATGTTATGGAGGCTGTCGGATGAGCACACTGGACATCATTGCACGTGGCGGAAAACGCGCCTATCCGCCCCGGCGTTCGGAGGTTACCGCCCGGTTTTGGGATGCGTTAGCTGAAGGCCAATTCCTTAGCACACGTTGCGACGCGTGCCATAAGCTGACCTTTCCTCCCAAGTCGTTCTGCCCGCATTGCTGGCACCAGGCGGTGACATGGATCGACGTGCCTAAGACAGGTACGGTCTATAGCTCGACCACGGTGCACATTGCGCCGGCTATCTTCGCACAAGAGGCTCCGTACGACGTCTGCATCATTGATCTGGATGTCGGCTTACGTATAGCTACCCGCCTGATTCGGAGCAACGAGGAGCCGGTACCGATCGGTGCGCAAGCGGAACTCGTAGTGCTGTGCTATGAGGATGGCCCACTGTTCGCCGCTCGCGCGATGACTTGATAGGAAGTGCACGATGGGTCCACTTTATGGAATCCGGGTCATTGAACTAGGAGCGATAGGCCCAGCTCCATTTTGCTGTATGTTGCTGGCTGATATGGGTGCAGAGGTGATTCGCATCGATCGTCTGGAGCCTGCAGACATTGGTTCGCCCGGAGATCCTAAGTTCGATCTCTTAAATCGAGGCAAACGCTCGGTTGCTGTCGACCTCAAGTCGCCCGAAGGCGTCAAGTTGGTGTTTCGCCTGCTTGAACAGGCTGACGTCTTGGTTGAGGGATTTCGCCCGGGCGTCACAGAGCGATTGGGCATAGGCCCCTCTCATTGCAAGGCCGTCAATCCGCGTCTGGTTTACGGCCGAATGACCGGTTGGGGACAAGATGGGCCGCTGGCCCAGGCTGCGGGGCATGATATCAACTACATTGCGCTCGCGGGCGCGCTCGGAGCGATCGGTTCGGCGGATCGTCCAGCAGTGCCACTCAATCTCGTGGGCGACTACGGCGGTGGTGCGATGTTTTTGGCTTTAGGGATATTGGCGGCGGTGCTCGAATCACGTAGTTCAGGTCAAGGACAAGTGGTCGATACAGCCATGGTGGATGGTGTCTCTGTGTTGATGACCTCGCTGTATGCTACGCTTGCACGCGGAGCGTGGGATGATGGCCGCGAGAAGAACATGCTAGATGGGGGGGCACCTTTCTACAACATATACGAGACAAAGGATGGCAAGCATGTGGCGATCGGCTCAATCGAGTCGCGCTTCTTCCGCGAATTACTGAAGCGTACTGACGTTGATTCAGCAACCTTTGGGGAACAGCATGACCGCGCATACTGGGCCGTGCAGCGCGAACGTCTGATTGAGGTCTTCAGGACCAAGACGCGTGACGAGTGGTGCGCGCTGATGGAAGGGAGTGACGTTTGCTTTGCGCCGATACTCAGTCCGTTGGAGGCGCGGCATCATCCTCATTTGCAATCACGTGGCTCAGTCATTGAGATTGACGGCATTGCACAGCCAGCGCCTGCACCGCGTTTTTCGCGTACGCGATCAAAGATTGGGGGTGCACCTGCGTTACCTGGGGAACATACGGAACAAGTGTTGCAGCAGTTCGGTTTAAGCAAAGATGAAATTGGGAAACTGAGGGCTGCGGGCACGGTAGCCTGAATGTTGCTTCCATTTCCGCAAGCGTTCGAGGTCGGGTGTTACAAGATACCCTTATACCTACCTTGGTCGATGCCCTCGGACAGATTGTCGACGTGATTGCCAGGCTGTCCCCGATCTGGGCCGTGCAGCTAACCAGTATGCCTCTGATTGTAGAAAAAGCCGGACAGCCGCCTCATTATCGCTCACCGTAGCCGATTTCCCAGAGGGCGTTTCCAGCGTCGTGACGGGGCACTAGTTGTGCTGCTCTGGGCTTAGGCTGGCCAGCTTCTCAAGCGGGGTCTGCAACAGGTGGTGTGGTACCGCTTAGTGACCTGCCTTTGGCATCGGTGTGGCAAAGCGTTGCGGGATATGACTGTGTAGCCAAAGATCTTGCGCACGACCGCAGCATTCTGGCCGCAGCTAAGGCATTATTGGTAGAGAGATGCGGTGATTAATGCATTCGCTGCCGTTATCGGCATGCATGCCCAGACTTATATCGTACTGGAAGAGACATGCGTTGGTGGTTTGACGTTGATTGCGGTAATCTATAACGTTATTTCTTTTTGCTCTTTACCGGACCTCTTTTCAGAATCATGGATTCGTACAGCCTTCCTTATACTTTTTCACAGCGTGCTCAGAAACTTACCAGCTCCACCATCCGCGAGATTCTGAAAGTTACCGAACGTCCTGAGATCATTTCGTTTGCGGGCGGCCTGCCTTCGCCCAAGGGCTTTCCGGTAGAAGTCATCAACCAGGCCTTTGATCGGGTGCTGCAACAGAACGGCATGTCGGCGTTGCAGTACGGCCCCACCGAGGGGTATGCGCCCCTGCGTGCCTGGGTGGCCCAGGACCTGAGCAAAGATGGTGCCAACGTATCTCCCGACGAGGTCCTGATTGTCTCGGGCTCGCAGCAGGCGCTCGACATGCTGGGCAAGCTGTTTATCGATCCGGGCAGCAATGTGCTGGTCGAAGCGCCCAGCTATCTGGGAGCGCTTCAATCGTTTTCATTGTTCGAACCCAACTATGTGGGTGTGCCGACCGACGAAGGCGGCCTGATCCCCGAGGCACTGACTGCCGAGCGCGCCGCCGGTGCCCGTTTCATTTACGCCTTGCCCAATTTCCAGAATCCCACTGGCCTGACGCTTAGCCTGGAGCGTCGCCAGGCGCTGGTTGAGCGTTGTGCCGCCTTGCAAGTGCCCATCATAGAAGATGATCCCTACGGCGAACTGCGCTACGCCGGTCAGGCTCAGCCCGGCTTGCTGGGCCTGGGCCGCAAGGCCGGGGCAACCGTCATACGCCTGGGTTCGTTTTCCAAGGTGCTGGCTCCGGGCCTGCGCCTGGGCTATATCGTTGCGCCCAAGCCTATCGTGTCCAAACTGGTGCAAATCAAGCAGGCAACCGATCTTCATACAGCCACGCTTACGCAGATGGCGGTCTATGAAGTCGTCAAAGACGGCTTTCTAGCCACGCATCTGCCCAAGGTGCGCGACCTTTACAAAGAGCAGTGCGGCTACATGCTCGACGCCATGGACCAGCATTTTCCGGACACGGTCACCTGGACGCGGCCGGAAGGCGGCATGTTCATATGGGTGACGCTGCCGGCTCACATGGACGGCAGCAAGTTGCTTGCGCGGGCCATTGAACAGAATGTCGCTTTTGTACCGGGCGAGCCCTTCTATGCCGGCCCCAATCCCATGGCCAACACCTTGCGCCTCAGTTTTGTGACCGTCTCTGAAGAAAAAATCCGCGAAGGTATTGCCATTCTGGGCAAACTCATCAAGGAAGGCTGAATGGGGGGACCGCAACTCCCCGAGAAGGCGCCGGGAACACCGGACTTGGCCGACATGCGCCCGGACGACTGGGTAGCTCGCTGGCTGCCGGCTTCGTGGGGGCCT
The DNA here is from genome assembly GCA_013416405.1 of Alcaligenaceae bacterium. Taxonomy (GTDB): domain Bacteria; phylum Pseudomonadota; class Gammaproteobacteria; order Burkholderiales; family Burkholderiaceae_B; genus Pusillimonas_C. The sequence continues at coordinate 55,895 of JACCET010000011.1, read as the reverse complement.
TATGCGCGGCTGTGCCGACTCGACCGGCCGGTGGGCACCTGGCTGACGCTGCTGCCCTGCCTGGCGGCCCTGGTGCAGGCCGCCGATGGCTGGCCCACCTTGTTCCGTCTTTTCATCTTTTCGCTGGGCGCGCTATTGATGCGTGGCATAGGCTGCTGTTTCAACGACATCTTCGATCGCGATATCGATCAGAAAGTCGAGCGCACCCGTTTCCGGCCCCTGACCAGCGGCCAATTGAGCCTGAAGAACGCCTTGTGGTTTGTGCTGGCGCAATTGGCCGTTTGCGCATTGCTTTTGCTGGCCTTGAACGAGTACAGCCGCTGGCTGGCTGTTGCGCTGGTGCCCATAGTCATTGTGTACCCCCTGTGCAAGCGGTTTACCTATTGGCCGCAGGTGGTGCTGGGCATAGGTTTCAACTGGGGTATGCTGATGGCCTGGTCCGACACGCAAAATGCCGTTCCGCCGGGGGCGGTGGCCATGTGGCTGGGCGCGGTGCTGTGGCAGGTGGGTTATGACTCCATCTATGCCTATGTCGATGTGCGCGACGATATCAAGCTGGGCTTGCGCTCGACCGCGCTGCGTTTCGCCGACAAGGGCAAGATCTGGATCAGCGGATTTTATATCGTCACCATTGCCTTATGGCTATATGGCGGTGCAGCCATGGGCATGGACTGGCCTTATTATGTGGTCATGGCTGTTGTCGCTGCCCATTTCTTCTGGCAGATGTGCGTCTTCAGCCTGTCCAGACCGGACCGCAACTTCATGCTGTTTCGCGCCAATATGGCCGTGGGTGTCTTGCTTGTCGTGGCTGCGCTGGCGGGTACGGTGTTGCAGCGATTTTTGCCAACTTAATGAATAAAAAGGGTCGGAGATGACCAGCTTTATGGAATACCTTGCAACTGCGCTGTTTGCAATTGCCATTATTCACACTTTTTCGGTGCCGGTCTTTGCTCGCTTGGCCAATCGGGGCGGGCCCCACGCTGGCCTGTGGCATTTATTGTCTGAGGTCGAGGCTGTATTTGGCGTTTGGGCCTGTGTGTTGCTGACCTGTATGGCCCTGTTCTCCGGCGTGGGTGATGCGGTCGCCTATATCGACACCCGCAACTTCACCGAGCCTGCCTTTGTATTCGTGATCATGGTGGTGGCCGCCAGCCGGCCCATTCTTGAACTGGTCAACATAGCGATACGCCTGATTTCCCGCCTGTTGCCGCTGCGCAATGAGCTGGCCACGTTCTTTGTCATCATGTCCTTTGTGCCTGTGGCGGGTTCTTTCATTACCGAGCCGGCCGCCATGACGTTGGCAGCGCTGTTGCTGCGCGATCGCTATTTCAATCGTCCTGGTCAGGCAGGTTTCAAGTACATGACGCTGGGTGTGCTGTTCGTCAATATTTCCATAGGCGGGGTGCTTACCGCCTATGCCGCGCCGCCGGTACTTATGGTGGCGCAAACCTTTAATTGGGACAGCGCCTACATGGCCACGCATTTCGGCTGGCGCGCGGTAACGGCGGTCTTCATCAATGCCGGTGTGCTCACCTTCCTGTGCCGTGCCCATTTGCTGGACGGCAGCATAGGCGGCCGCCCAGAAGTGGACGACGCGCCGGTACGCCCCGCGGTACCGTGGGTAGTCATTGCCATCCATACGATTTTTCTTGTTGGTGTCGTGCTTTCGGCGCACCATCCCATTATTTTCCTGGGCTTCATGATGCTTTTCATAGGTTATGCCCATGCATACAAGCGTCATCAAAATCCTTTGCTTATCCGGGAAGGCTTGATGGTGGGCTTTTTCCTGGCCGGCCTGGTTGTACTGGGCGGGCTGCAAAAATGGTGGCTGCAGGATTTGCTGGCCGGCCTGTCGCCAACTGTTCTGTACTGGGGGGCGACCGCCCTGACGGCGGTTACGGACAACGCAGCCCTGACCTATCTGGGTTCGCTGGTTGAAGGCACCAATGAGCAGTGGCGCTACATGCTGGTGGCCGGCGCGGTAACCGGCGGCGGCCTGACGGTTATTGCCAATGCGCCCAATCCGGCTGGTTTTTCTATACTCAAGGGCAGCTTTCCCGACGGCGCGATTTCGCCCCTGAAGCTGGTGCTTTCGGCAGCCATCCCGACTCTGGTTGCAGCCTTCATGTTCCTGTTGCCCAAATCCTTCTGAAATTCGGTCCGGTCGGCCCTTCAGGGCTGAACTTTGCCAGCAAAGGGTAGTACGGGCCGCAGCGTCAGCCAAAACCGGCTAAAATTAGCAGGTTTGGCTGGTGCCGCGCGTTTTTTCCCTCTTGCCCCACGGCTTGCTGGCTGCACCCTGTATTCCTTGATTTTATTTGCTTGGGTGTTCTCGTGCCTATTTATGCTTACAAGTGCAGCGCCTGCGGCCATGCCCAGGACGTTCTGCAGAAGATGTCCGATCCCATTTTGACGATGTGTCCCGAATGTGGCGTCAGCGCCTATGAGAAGCAGGTGACTGCAGCGGGTTTTCAACTTAAAGGTTCGGGCTGGTATGTGACAGATTTCCGTAATGGTGGCGGCTCGTCCAAACCGGCTGCGGCTGATGCCGGTGGCGCCTCAAGCGATGCGGGTGGCAAGGCGCCAGCCGCATCGCCGGCCGCAGCGCCAGCCGCGCCAGCGGCCGGCAGCACGTCGTCGACCTGACCCGCCTGCTCAGGCGCTCCATGCGTTTTTTCAAGCGATACTTCGTCACCGGTCTGCTGATCTGGATACCCCTGGTTATTACCGTCTGGGTTATTGCACTGCTGATCGGGACGCTGGAAAGCTTCGTGCCGGCATTCCTGTCGTCGCAATCGTTGTTTGGCTTGCGGATTCCAGGTTTCCAGGTAGTGCTGGTATTGCTGGTGGTGTTTCTCACGGGGATGTTTGCCGCCAACTTCATCGGCCAGGCCCTGGTCGATCAATGGGAACAATTGCTGGGCCGCATACCGCTGGTCCGGTCGATTTATAATTCGGTCAAGCAAGTCAGCGATACTGTCCTGGCGCCAGATGGCCAGGCCTTTCGTGAAGCCGTGCTGGTTCAGTATCCCCGGCATGGTTCATGGACGATTGCGTTTCTTACCGGCGCTCCCGGTGGCGAGATTGCAGAAAAGCTCAGCGGTGATTTTGTCAGCGTCTATGTGCCGACCACGCCCAATCCCACATCAGGTTTTTTCCTGATGATGCCGCGCCTTGATGTACATGTGCTCGATATGACGGTCGATGCGGCGCTCAAGTATATTGTGTCCATGGGTGTGGTGGCACCGACTTCGGTCAAGGGGCTGCAGGCCGGGCACGAGGCGGCATCGGTGCTTGATGCAGCACGGCGTATTGACCAGGCTGAAAAAGAAAAGGGCCGCAAGAACGGCCAAGCTTGATTTTTAATTTACAGAATTTTATATACGGAGTAATCCTTGATGCGTACCTGCTACACCGGCGAGGTCAGTAAAGAACATCTTGACCAGACAGTGACTTTGTTCGGTTGGGTTCATCGTCGCCGCGACCATGGCGGCGTGATTTTCATCGACTTGCGCGATCGTGCGGGCCTGGCCCAGATTGTGGTCGATCCCGATAACGTCAAGGCTTTCTCTACCGCCGAGCACATACGCAATGAATTCTGCGTACGCGTGACCGGACTGGTGCGTCTGCGCCCCGAAGGCACCAGCAATCCTGATCTGAAGTCTGGCGAAATTGAAGTGTTGTGCCGCGAAATCGAAGTGCTGAACGCGTCGGTCACGCCGCCTTTTCAGCTCGACGACGACAATCTGTCGGAAACCACCCGTCTGACACACCGCGTGCTCGACCTGCGCCGGCCGCAGATGCAGCAGAACCTTATGTTGCGCTATCGCGTATCCATCGAGGTACGCAAATACCTGGACAGCCTGGGCTTCATCGATATCGAAACACCCATGCTGACCAAGAGCACGCCTGAAGGTGCGCGCGACTATCTGGTGCCTTCGCGCGTGAATGACGGGCAGTTTTTTGCCTTGCCGCAGTCGCCCCAGCTGTTCAAGCAAATGCTGATGGTCTCGGGTTTCGACCGCTACTACCAGATCACCAAATGCTTTCGCGATGAAGACCTGCGCGCCGACCGTCAGCCTGAATTCACCCAGATCGATTGCGAAACGTCCTTCCTGAACGAAGAGCAGATCCGCGAGATTTTCGAAAACATGATCCGTCATGTCTTTGACAGTGTCCAGAACGTTCAGCTGCCTGCCGCCTTCCCTACGATGACGTGGGAAGAAGCCATGCGCCGCTACGGTTCCGACAAGCCCGATCTTCGCGTCAAGCTCGAGTTTGTCGATGTCGGCGATCTGATGCAAGACGTGGAATTCAAGGTATTTTCGGCACCCGCCAATGATCCGGCCAGCCGCGTTGTAGCGCTGCGAGTGCCTGGTGGCGCAAGCATGCCCCGCAGCGAGATCGATGCCTATACCAAGTTTGTGGCCATCTACGGCGCCAAGGGTCTGGCCTATATCAAGGTCAACGATGCGGCGTCCATACCCGAGGGCCTGCAGTCGCCTATCGTCAAGAACATCAGTGTCGATGTGCTGGCCAAACTCATAGAACGCACGGGCGCGCAAAGCGGCGACCTGATCTTTTTTGGCGCCGACAAGACCAAAGTGGTCAATGACGCCATTGGTGCCTTGCGGGTCAAGATCGGTCATAGCGAATTTGGTCAGCAGGGCGGTTTGATCGAAGCCGGCTGGAAGCCATTGTGGGTGATTGATTTCCCCATGTTCGAGTACGACGAGAACGAGGGTCGCTATTTTGCCGCCCACCATCCTTTCACCAGTCCCAAAGACGGTCACGAAGATCTGCTGGAAAAGGATCCTTCCAAGGCCCTGGCCAAGGCGTATGACCTGGTGCTGAACGGTTGGGAAATCGGTGGTGGTTCAGTGCGTATTCACCGTGCCGACATACAGACCAAGGTGTTCCAGGCGCTTAATATCGACGCCGAAGAGGCACGCGCCAAGTTTGGATTCCTGCTCGATGCGTTGCAGTATGGCGCGCCTCCGCATGGTGGCGTGGCCTTCGGCCTGGACCGTCTGGTTACCATGATGGCCAAAGCTGAATCCATACGCGATGTTATTGCCTTCCCCAAGACTCAGCGCGCCCAGTGCCTGCTTACGCAAGCACCTTCGGCCGTCGACGAGAAGCAATTGCGCGAACTGCATATCCGGCTGCGCAACACCGAAGTAAAGTAGTACATTGTAGTGGTTGGTCATCTACGGTACTCAATGCAAGGAGGGGACGGGTGTCGGTAATCCGGGTCGTCAGTTACAACATTCACAAAGGCCTGTCTGCAACAGGCGGCCGCGAATCGTTGTCTGACTTAAGGCTCGGTCTTTACGGTCTGCACCCCGATTTGCTTTTCCTGCAGGAAGTGCAAGGACGCAACGAGCAGCGCCTTAGCCTGGATACGCAGCACGAGTACCTGGCGGCGGCGCTAAGCATGAATGCCGCCTACGGCTGCAATGCCGTACGCCCGCATACGGATCACGGTAATGCCTTGTTGTCGCGCTATCCCATACTCGAGCACGAGAACCAGGATATTTCCGATCACAGGCTGGAACAGCGCGGGCTTTTACACGCATTGATCGATGTGCAGGGCGTGCCGGTGCACTGTTTGGTGGTGCATCTGGGCCTGTTTGCCGGAGGACGCTCTCGTCAGGTCGCTGCATTGGTCGAGCGCATCAAGCGCCTGGTGCCCGAAAATGAACCCATGCTTATTGCGGGCGATTTCAATGACTGGAGCAACCGGCTGGCGCCTTTGTTTGTCCAGCAGTTAAGCCTGTACGAAGTATTTGCCATTGCGCCTCACAACGATACCAGCCCTCGTTTGTTGCGCCATTCGGTCAAGCGGCTGCGCAATACGCTGCGAGGCATGCCGCAAACTCCGCTGGCCGCGAAAGTGCATGAACTGGGCATCAACGGCGCCGCGCGTATGACGCCGCCGCCTCGAACGTTTCCCGCGGCATTCCCCTGGCTGCGCCTTGATCGTATCTACCAGCGTGGTTTTGCGGTGCGCAAGGCGCGTGTCTTGCAAGGTGTGCCCTGGAAGCAGATTTCAGACCATGCGCCGATTTATGCCGAGCTGGAGCTGCCCTGACTCTATACGTTCGGTGCTAAGCTGCTCAATACTTGAACCTATGGGTTGGTAGACCTGTTCCATTCCGGCAGAGCGGGAGCGTATGGTAAGCAAAGACTTGCGGTTGAAATGGCATGACGGCAATCAGATCGACCTGCTGCATAACGGCAAGGCGTTCTTTCCCGCCTTATGCAATGCCATCGATGCGGCCAAGCGCACGGTGCACCTGGAAACCTATATTTTCAACCTCGACCGAACCGGCCAGAGGGTACTCGATCATTTGCGCCAGGCTTGTGAGCGTGGGGTCAAGGTACGGGTAGTCATAGATGGCTTCGGCAGCCAGGAACATGCACACGATATTACCCGGCAGCTGGCCGATATGGGAGCGCAGTTCAGGGTATACCGGCCCGAGCCATCGGGTTTGCGTGCCATACGCTTCAATTTGCGGCGCCTGAGACGATTGCATCGCAAAGTCACAACTGTGGATAATGCCGTGGCATTTGTGGGCGGCATCAATATTCTGGATGATTATGTTGACGTGCCGGATGACGGGCAAGGTCCGCGGCCGCGTTTTGACTTTGCCGTTAGCTTGCGGGGGCCTATCGTTGACGATATATTCCGGGCGCAACGAAGCCTTTGGCTGCGCATGGCCTGGCGCAAACGTGACGATTGGGCGGCCTTCTACCAACGCCTGAAGAATATCAGGCAATGGATGCAGTCGCGGCGCAAAGACAAACAGCCCGTGTTCTCACCGGGGCGGCGGGCAAGCCTGGTATTGCGCGACAACATAAGGCTACGCCAATCCATCGAAACTGTTTATCTGAAGACTGTGGCGCACGCGCATGCCGAGGTGCTGATCGCCAATGCCTATTTTTTCCCCCGACGGCGCTTACTCAAGGCGCTGGAACGGGCGGCGCAACGGGGTGTGCGCGTGCGCCTGCTGCTGCAGGGTCGCTCCGAGTACGCCATGCAATACAGGGCGTCCCGCTATATGTATTGCAAGCTGCTGGATGACGGGATAGAGCTATACGAATACACGGCCAGTTATCTGCATGCCAAGGTGGCGGTGATGGACGAGTGCGCCATGGTGGGTTCGTCCAACCTTGACCCCTTCAGTCTTTTGCTTGCACGCGAAGCCAATGTTTATGTTCGCGATGAGGCTTTTGCCCGGGAACTTACCCAGGCCCTTGACGAGGAAATTCTGGCTAATGCGCAGCGGGTAACCGAGGAAAGCCTGGAACGGCGAGGTTGGCTAGGACGCTGGAGCGACGCCTGCTCTTATATTCTGCTGCGTTTCGGCGTGGCGCTTACGGGGAAATCATCGGAATACTGATAGAAAGCCGGAAACCTGGCCTAACGTCGCCTATGTTTGGAACTACGTCGGTTTTTTTCGTTTAACATCACGGCAATGGATGTCGATCACCCGTCTTGTACATGGCGGCGGTGGCGAGCGCCATGGTTTGCAAACAGTCATCAGGAGCAGGTATGAAAACGAAAGCGGCTATTGCCTGGAAGGCAGGCGCACCACTGACTATAGAAGATGTCGAGCTGGCGGGGCCCAAGGCAGGTGAAGTGCTGGTCGAGATCAAGGCAACCGGCATTTGCCATACTGATTACTACACCCTGTCGGGCGCAGATCCCGAAGGTATTTTCCCATCGATATTGGGCCACGAGGGCGCCGGCGTTGTGCTGGAAGTCGGCTCGGGTGTGACTTCGCTCAAGGCGGGAGATCATGTCATTCCGCTATATACGCCCGAATGTCGCCAGTGTAAGTCCTGCCTGTCGCGCAAAACCAATCTGTGCACGGCCATACGCGCCACGCAAGGCAAGGGCCTGATGCCCGATGGCACCTCGCGTTTCACCGTCGGTGGCAAGCCCGTGCATCACTATATGGGCACGTCCACGTTTTCCAACCATATCGTGGTTCCCGAGATCGCGCTGGCCAAGATACGCAGCGATGCCCCCTTCGACAAGGTCTGCTACATAGGCTGTGGCGTCACGACAGGGCTGGGTGCTGTGCTGTTCACCGCCAAGGTCGAGGCAGGCGCCAATGTGGTGGTGTTTGGCCTGGGAGGCATAGGGCTTAACGTGATACAGGGTGCCAAAATGGTGGGTGCCGATAAAATTATCGGTGTAGACCTGAACCCTGAACGCGAAGCCATGGCGCGCAAGTTCGGCATGACGCACTTTATCAATCCCAATGAAGTTGAAAACGTCGTCGACCATATTATTCAACTGACCGATGGCGGTGCCGATTATTCATTCGAATGCATAGGCAACACCAAGGTCATGCGCCAGGCCCTGGAATGCTGCCATCGCGGCTGGGGCCAGTCCATAATTATCGGGGTCGCCGAGGCAGGCGCCGAAATCGCCACCAGGCCCTTCCAGCTGGTTACTGGGCGCGAATGGAAGGGCTCGGCATTTGGCGGCGCTCGTGGACGTACCGATGTGCCGAAGATTGTCGATTGGTATATGGATGGCAAGATCAACATCGACGACCTGATCACCCACACGTTGTCGCTGGATCAGATCAACGACGGCTTCGATCTCATGAAGCGGGGTGAATCCATACGTTCGGTCGTGGTGTACTAATGACCAGCCCCAAGTCTAACGATCTTGAGCTGCTCAGCGAGCATCGTTGTTTTGATGGCGTTCAGCGCTACTACAAGCATCAATCCGAAGCCATAGGCTTGCCCATGCGTTTTTCGGTGTTCATTCCGCAGCAGGCGAACGAAGGCCGGGTTCCTGCCTTGTTTTACCTGGCCGGCCTGACGTGTACCGAAGAAACCTTCATGATCAAGGGTGGCGCCCAGCGCCTGGCGGCCCAACATGGCCTAATGCTGGTGGCGCCCGATACCAGCCCGCGTGGCGCAGGTGTGGCTGGCGAGGACGACAGCTGGGATTTCGGGACGGGTGCCGGGTTCTACCTGGACGCCACGCAAGAACCCTGGAGCCGCCACTATCGCATGGAAAGCTATGTGGCCGACGAGCTGTTCGAAATAGCCACCACAGTGCTGCCGGGCCAGGCAGCCTGCGTGGGAATTTTCGGTCATTCCATGGGAGGGCATGGTGCGCTGGTGCTGGCGCAGAAGCACTCCGATAAATTCCAGTCGGTGTCGGCTTTTGCTCCGATCGCGGCGCCTGTGCGTTGCCCGTGGGGTGAAAAGGCGTTCTCGGGCTATCTGGGTTCCGATCGGCAGGCCTGGACCGAATATGATGCTTCGCTGTTAATGGAAAAATCACAGAATCCATTTCCAAGAGGCATATTGATAGACCAGGGGCTGGCCGACGGCTTTCTGGCCGAGCAATTACACCCCGAGGCTTTCGAGGCCGCTTGCGCCCATGCCGGGCAGCCACTGGTGCTGCGCCGGCACGAGGGCTACGACCATGGCTATTATTTCATCTCAACCTTCATGCAGGATCATATTGATTTCCACGCAGAACGCCTGCGTGGGGGCTGATTACTTAAGCAGCTTCCATTGGCCATTCCGCACGGTGATCAGCTCGCGGCCTCGCTCGTCGAAGCCGCTGTGATCTTCAGGGCTCATGTTGTACACCCCCTGGGTGGCAACCAGCTCTTTGGTTTGCTCCAACGCATCGCGTAGCGCACTGCGAAACTCTTTGGTGCCGGGCTTGGCAGTTTTGGCGGCTACCGGAATGGCCTGCTCAAGCAGCAGGCCGGCGTCGTACACATTGGCGCCGAAGGTGGCGGGTGTTTCGCCGTACTTTTCCTTGTAGCGCTTGATGTAGTCGGTGGCAATCTTCTTGGCTGGGTTGCTGTCGTCGATTTCAGGCAAGACCAGCATCAGGCTGGCTGCCAGTATGGTGCCTTCTGCTGCCGTGCCAGCCTGTTTCAGGAAGGCAGGTAGGGCAGCGCCGTGGGTTTGATAGAACGTGCCCTTGTAACCCTGCTTGGCCAGCGTGGTCTGAGGTAGCGCGGCGGCCGTGCCGGTACCGGCAATCAATACGGCATCGGGCCGGGCTGACAGCACTTTAAGCGCCTGGCCGGTGACCGAGCTGTCGGAACGCTGATAGCGTTCAACGGCCACGATACGGATCTTCTTTTGCTTGGCCAGATCGGTGAATACCTTCAGCCAGTTTTCTCCGTAGGCGTCGTTGAATCCAATGAAACCGGCAGTTTGCACGCCAGTCCGGCTCATGTGCTGGACTAAGGCCTTCGCGATAATGTCATCGTTCTGAGTGGTTTTAAACACCCATTTCTTTTCGGGTGTCATGGGTAGCACGACAGAGGCGGTGCCCACCGGCGCCAGCATGGGTGTACCCGATTCGGCCATGAACTGTATGACGCTCATGGCATTGGGCGAGCCGGTTGGGCCAATCAGCGCGTCGATTTTTTCTTCGCTAAGCAGCTTTTTAATGGTGGTGACCGTCTTTGTGGGGTCGCTGGCATCGTCCAGCGAAATATATTCCACGCTTAGGTCGCCAATTTGCGTGGGTAGCAGGGGAACCGTGTTTTTCTGCGGAATACCTACCATGGCGGTGGGGCCGGTGGCCGAGGTCACAACGCCGATTTTTACCTGAGCGTAGCCCGGGGCGGCCGATACAAGGCCAATAACGGCAAACAGGACGGCGGAAAGCGTGAGTTTTCTGAATGACATGGCTGGATCTCGAAAGGGGCAGAATAGGGTTGAATATGAACTTTTCGGCGAAAAAAAGATCTTACTGTATATCTCGGATTGAATTTCCCTAGTATTAGCACTCAACCTTATAGAGTGCTAATATATTGTGATAAGCACAGCTCTAGGAGGACTGCTAGTTCAATGACTCAAAGTTCGCAATCTTTAGCCCTGTCCGGCAACCAACTGGCCATGGCAATCTCCAACCCGGGTGCTTTAGGCACGATCGAGGCCTATATCAGCGCCGTCAATCGCTTGCCCATGCTTACCCAGGAAGAAGAAACGAACCTGGGTAAGCGGCTACGCGACCAAGACGACCTTGGCGCCGCCCGTCAGTTGATCACCTCGCATCTGCGACTGGTGGTCTCCATTGCGCGCCAGTATCTGGGCTACGGGCTGGCACATGCCGACCTGATCCAGGAAGGCAATGTTGGCCTCATGAAGGCAGTAAAGCGTTTCGACCCTGAACGTGGTGTTCGGCTGGTGTCTTTTGCCGTGCACTGGATCAAGGCTGAAATTCACGAATACATTGTGCGCAACTGGCGTCTGGTCAAGGTTGCCACAACCAAAGCGCAGCGCAAACTGTTTTTCAATCTGCGCCGCATGCGTCCCGACGGCCAAACGCTGGCTCCCGAGCAGGTCAACGACATTGCACGCGAGCTCAATGTGCGCCCCGAAGACGTCTCCGAAATGGAAGTGCGCATGTCCGGCCGCGAGCTTGCCCTTGAAAGCAACGACGACGAAGACAGCTACGCGCCCATTTCCTATTTGTCTGACGACGAGCAGCAAGAGCCTTCGCGCGTACTCGAGCGCCGTGCCTACGACGCTTTGCAAAGCACAGGGCTGGCCGATGCGCTCGATGGGCTCGATGAGCGCTCGCGCCGCATAGTCCAGGCCCGCTGGCTACAAGACGAAGGCGGGGCAACTTTGCACGAATTGGCCGCCGAATACGGCATTTCGGCTGAACGTGTTCGCCAGATCGAAGCCGCAGCATTCAAGAAACTGCGTGTAACGCTGGCCCACTAAGATCCGGTTCGGCCTATGGGCTGCTGATAAATTCTTTTACACCTTGGGCCGCCGACAATAGAACTTATTCTGTTGCGGCCTGACTAATTTAAATGAACCCTGTGTCTGCCTACGATGCGCGAGGCAGGGTTCAGCGTCCGCTTCGGCTTCTCCTCTTCCCCTCCCTTTTGAAGCGGACGTTTTTATGGGACACCTACGGGTGTCCCATTTTTTATGGTGCGCCCAGGGGCGCACTCCTGCGGGTCCAGGCTGCGCCTATCGAAGAAAAAGCGTTTTCATGGGTCGAAACGGAAAAAAAGCGATATCCTTGGGTTTCCGTGAATGACATGCGGACAAGGAACGCAACGATGCAGATAGGACACCTGGTTTTTGGCTTGGCCGGCTTGCTGGCCCTGGTGTCGTTCATGCCGCCGCTGGCGGGCCGCTTGCGTTTGCCCTACTCTGTGCTGCTGGCCATTGTCGGTTTTGTGCTGGGTCTGATTATTCATGTGCACGGTTGGGCGCCTCTGGTCGTATCCGACTTTCTGGATTCACTGCAGGATTTCGAGGTTTCGTCAGAAACCTTTCTATTTGTTTTTTTGCCCATTCTATTATTCGAAACCTCCCTGGCAATCAATGTACGGCGGCTGCTCGACGACATAGGCCCCATCCTGATGATGGCGATCGTGGCCGTGGTGGTCTGCACGATAGCGGTAGGTTTCTCGATCAGCGCGGCGTCTGGCTATAGCCTGGCCGTGTGTTTGATGCTGGGCGCCATCGTGGCAACGACCGACCCCGTGGCCGTTGTAGGTGTGTTTCGCGAAGTGGGGGCGCCCAAGCGCCTGACCACGCTGGTAGAGGGCGAGTCGCTATTCAATGATGCGGCATCCATAGCCCTGTACTCGGTATTGCTGACTGTTCTGGCGGGTGGTGGCGCCTTATCGACCGGTAAGGTGTTCTACAGCTTTGTGTTCAGTTTTATTGGCGGGGGTGTGGCGGGCTTTCTGATGGGCCGATTGGCTTGCAGCCTGTTCATCTGGCTGCGAGGCTGGCCCACTGCTGAAATCACCCTGACCATCGCCCTGGCCTACCTGACCTTTTATATTTCCGAGCATTATCTGGGTGTTTCGGGTGTGGTAGCCACGGTCATTGCCGGCCTGGTGGTAGGGTCCAGTGGTCGTACCCGTATGTCACCCGCCACGTTCGAGCAGCTATCCAGTTCCTGGTCACAGTTTGGATTCTGGGCCAACTCCTTGATTTTCATTTTTGCGGCGATGCTGATACCCCGCATGATGGTGGATATCACCTGGACACAAATTTTATTGGTATTGCTGGTTTTTGCCGTAACGCTATTGGCCCGTGCCTTGATGGTTTTTGGCGTGCTGCCCTTGCTGGGCCTTACCCGCTTTGGTACGACCGTCAGTCCGGCCTACCGCATTGTGATGTGGTGGGGCGGGCTGCGGGGCGCCGTATCGCTGGCCCTGGCACTGGCTGTAACCGAACAGCATAATGTTCCTTACGAGACGCGGCAGTTTATTGCCGTTGCCACCACGGGCTTTGTACTGATGACTTTGTTCATTAATGGCGTCAGTCTTAGAAAGCTGATCAGCCGCCTGGGGCTGAATCAACTGACACCGTTCGAGCGTACTTTACGCAATCAGGCGGTGGTGGTGGCTCTGGAAGAATTGCGTGGAAAAACAGACGAAATTGCCCAATATGATCATATTGGGCAAGATGCCCGGACAAGGGTGCAATCAGTATTCGATGCAACCCTGGCCAGCGTGGATGGCGGAGAACTGGCGCAGCTTTCTCTGGATGAAAAAGTATCGATGGGCCTGGCGGTGGTGGCCGCCCGCGAAGAAGAGTTGTTCTTTGACACGCTGAAGGCGCAAGTGGTCGACTGGCGTACCGCTGAGTCCTTGCTGGCCAGGGCTGAGCGCCTGAGCGATGCGGTGCGCGCAGGTGGCCTGAAGGGCTTTGAAGCGGCCATTGCGGCCGATTTGCGCTATTCGGCAGGCTTTCGGCTGGCGTTAAGGGTGCATTATCTGTTCGGCTTTCAGGCATGGCTCAGAAATGAGCTGTCCAAGCGGTTTACCAATCTGATGTGCAAGCGCTCGGTGGCGCAGCAATTGATACGCTTTGCCCAGAAAGAGCTGCAGCCCTTGCTGGGCCCGGAGGCCACCGGCATTATTATCGATGCGCACAGGCACAGGCTGGTGCTGCTGGAAAACGCCTTGCAGGCCATGAATCTGCAGTACCCCGTTTTCGCGCAATGGCTGCAGGAAGCCTACCTGGGACGTATCGCCCGCGCACTGGAACGTTTGCGTTATCGCGATATGTTGTCCCAGTCCCTGCTCACGGGCGAAATGTATGCCGACCTGGTCAAGCAAATCGATCTGCGCTGGGGGCATGTGCAGAAACACCCTCCTCTGGATATCACCATGAGCGCAAGGGAACTGGTGGGTAATATCCCCTTGTTTCAAGACCTGTCGCCCGAAGCATCGGCCGCCATCAGCAAGCTGCTCAAGCCGCGTCTGGCGGTACCCAATCAGTATATAAGCATGCGGATAGGACGCAGTCGGGCGATGTATATCGTGGCTTCCGGAGCCGTTACCCTGCATTTGCCCGATGGCACCACGGTGGAGCTGGGTACGGGTGAAATGTTTGGCGAAATGGCCTTGCTGACAGATACCGAGTTCGAAGCCAAGGCGACTTCGCTGGGTTATAGCCGGCTGCTTATGTTGCAGGAAAAGGATCTGAACACATTGCTCGATCGCGATCCCGTGCTAAGGGAAACAGTGGAAACGATAGCCAAACAGCGTTTGCGTGCACTGACTGTCTGGCAGGAATTTCAGTCTGGAGAGCGGCAGCATGAGCCTTTGCCTGATCTGAAATAATTGTCCGCCTACAGCAACTGCTGAATATCGCTGGTAATGTCCTGTGCCGAGGCATTACCGCTGATCAGAACCCGAGCTTCACCTTCGGTGTCGATAAGGTAAAAAGACGAAGCGTGATCCATGGAGTATTGATCGGGTGTAGGGCCAGGCGATTTGGCGTAGTAGGCCTTGAATGACTTCGCAGTGTTGCTAAGTTGTTCAGGTGTGCCAGTCAGACCGACAAAGTTGGGATGGAAGGCCGATACATAGGCCGACAGAATTTCAGGTGTGTCGCGTGCGGGATCCACACTGACCATCAGTACCTGTACCTTAGACGCATCGTCGCCCAGCAGCTCCATGGCCTGGGCCAGCTCGGCCATGGCGGTGGGGCAGACGTCGGGGCATTGGGTAAAGCCAAAAAATACCAGTACGACCTTGCCTTTGTAATCGGCCAGCGTGCGAACCTGGCCAGTGCCGTCGACCATGGCCATGTCTTGGCCAAGTTTGGTGCCGGTGATGTCGGAGCCTATGAACGTCAGCTCTTTTTTACCGCATGCACTCAGCACGGGCGCAAGCCCAATTAGGGCCACAGCAGACAATACAGTACGACGCTTGCTTGAAAACACAGACATAAAAATTCCGGAAAATGAGGTCAGATCAGCCTGATCCAGTGATCGATCAGCAGGGCGCCAAAAAGCAGAGCCAGATACAAAATTGAAAAACGAAACAGCTTACGCGACAGTTCGTCGGAATAGACTTTGTACAGGCGCCAGGCATACGCAATGAACATGCCACTAAGCACCACAGCCGCGCACAGGTAAAACAGGCCGCTCATGCGCACCACATAAGGCAGCAGCGTGGCGGCAAACAACACAAAGCTGTACAACAGGATATGCAGGCGCGTGAACTGCTTGCCGTGCGTTACGGGCAACATGGGCAGGCCGGCCTTGGCGTAATCGTTGTTGCGATACAGCGCCAGTGCCCAGAAATGGGGTGGTGTCCAGATAAATATGATAAGGACCAGCACCCAGGACTCGGCCGGCACGGCATTGGCCACGGCGGCCCAGCCCAACGCTGGCGGCATGGCGCCCGATAGGCCACCGATCACAATGTTCTGTGGGGTCAGGGGCTTAAGAATGATTGTGTAGATAATGGCATAGCCAACAAAAGTGGCAAAGGTCAGCCACATAGTCAGCGGGTTCACCAAATGGTACAGCACTACCATGCCCAGGCCACCCAGCAGGCCCGACAGCATGATAACTTGCGTGTTGCTGATGGTGCCGCGAGCGGTGCCGCGCCGTGCTGTGCGCAGCATACGCGAATCGATTTCCTGTTCTATAAGGCAGTTCACGGCAAAGGCCGCCGCCGCCAGCAGCCAGATACCCACCGTGGCGGCAACCACGATGCCCAGGTCGGGTAGCCCGGGGCTGGCCAGAAACATGCCGATTACGGCACAGAACACGGCCAATTGGGTAACTCGTGGCTTGGTCAGCACGAGATACTGCCGGAAAATATTCTGTGTGGGAGCGGAAATCGTTGTCATGCCGGTATTTTAGTCGGTTGTGCGCCGGAAAGGCGCAGCACAAGAGTGACACTGGCCAGCACCAGGCCGGCGGCGCCGCCATTGTGCAACACGGCGATCAGCAAGGGCCACTGAAAGAAGATGGTGGTCAGGCCGGTCAGCAGTTGCGCCAGCAGCAGAAGCAACATGAGTCGCACGGGCCCTTCCAGGCCGGGTACGTGTCGCAGCTTCCAGCCCAGCACGCCCAGATAGGCAAATACCAGAAAGGCAAAGTTGCGATGGGTCCAGTGTATGGCGGTTAGTGCGTATTGGGAAATCATCTCGCCCGATGGCAGCAGGCCCAGACCGCGTATCAATGAATATCCGCCTTCGAAATCCATCTCGGGGAGCCACTGCCCGTGACAAGTGGGGAAGTCCATGCAGGCCAGGGCCGCGTAATTGGTACTGACCCAGCCACCCAGGGCGATCTGTGCAAAGAGCAGTGCCAGCCCCCCTGCCATCCAGGGCAGCCATCGCCTGGCTTGTGTAGGCACAAGCGTATGGGTTTTCTCGCGTGCAGCCAGCCACGTCATGAGTGCCAGCAGCGTCATGCCACCCAGCAAGTGAGTGGTGACCACTATGGGCATGAGCTGATGAGTGACAGTCCAGGCGCCGAAAGCGCCCTGAATACAGACGGCCACAAGTGTGACGATGGCCAGACGCGGCGTATGGCCCAGCTCCCGGCGATAGCGCCAGGCCAGGTAGACAATGCCGATAATCATCAAGCCCAGCAGCGAGCCCACGTAGCGGTGGATCATCTCTATCCAGGCTTTCGAAAAGCTGACCGCCCCATAAGGCATGGCTTGCAGTGCTTCCTCGATGTGGCTGCTGGCCCCTATGGGCGTGATCTTGCCGTAACACCCCGGCCAGTCCGGGCAGCCCAGGCCCGAATCGGTCAGGCGTACGAAGGCGCCGAACATGATCAGATCCAGCGTCAGGAACCAGGTCGCGAAAACCAGCTTTCGATAGCGCGCCATCATGCGCTGTGTAGCGTTCTGCAGGCTCATGTGGTTAGGCCCTAACCTATGCGCGAGTTGCGCAGCAGCTTGCGGATGTCGTCGCGCACGGACGTGGGTTCGGCGTCGGCGGGGAACTGCATCATCAGATTGCCCAGCGGATCTATGATCCACATGGGTGCGCGCAGTGCGGCTTCACGTTCGGCGGCGCTGGCCTGCGGTGCCAGGTAGGCGGCGAGCTGCGCTGGATCCACGCGCAACATGTTCGTGCCCCTGTAAGCTTCCATGATCTGCTCGGGAATCTCTTGGTTGTCGGTAATGAACCATACGCGGGCCAGGCGCTCGACCTCTTTGCCTTGGCTGGCATGCGAATTACGCAAAATAAACAGCTTTCTGACGCAGGACTCGGGGCAGGCGCCACTATCGGCGGTGACCAGTATCCATTTTCCATCGAGGCTGGCCAGATCAAAGGGCTGGCCGTCCAGTGTGCGCAAAGGCAGGGCGGCGGCATCGGGCAAGGGACGTTGCGGCTGTATCAGTTTGCCGTAGTTGTTGTGGTCGACCGGACGCAGGCCCAGCGCGGGTACGTAGTAGGCCAACAAGGCAAACACCACGGGTGCCAGGCACATGATCACAATCAGATACAGCGGCCACATCGAGCGAGGGCGGCGTGTTTGATTGGGTGTGACGGAAGTATTGCTGACCACGAGAGTTCCTTAAAAAGTTTTCGGCTTGCCACGGCGGCGCAGAGCACGCCAAATGATGACCAGGCAGGCCACGATGGCAATGGTGGCAAAACCAAACCATTGCAGGGCATAACCCTTGTTCTTGTCGGCGTCCAGGGACGGTTCAGGCCACTCGCGCAGTAGTGGGGTTCCTGGTTCCGTACCATTGCGTTCTGGAGCGGCATCGGCTGTTTGTGCCAGGACCATAGGTATGAATTTTAAGCCAGTTGCGGCCGCGTAATCGTCCAGGGCCAGATTCTGCACTCGGGGCAGTGGCTGTACCGGGTCGGGTAAGTTTGTGGGCAATTGCGTGGCGCTACTGAGTTCGTACAGCCTGGGCACCCTGGCCAACAACTCGCCAGTAACAGTCTGCTCGCCGCCCGGAGCCGCAATGGGTGGCAAGGGCTGTTCCAGGGAAGCAGGGCGCGGCAGCCAACCGCGCAATACCAGAACCGCCGTGTCGCGGGTGCCCGCCAAGATCAACGGGGTGGCCACCCAGTAGCCTGGCCGGCCCTGATGGTTCCGGTTCTCCAGCAGCACGGTCAGGTCGTGTTGCCAGATGCCTTGGGCGCTGGCAGGGCGCCATGGTGTCAGGGCCTGTGCTGGCGTGCTGGGGGTGATGTGCAAAGGTGGGCTGTTGCGCCCGGTATCAATTTCCTGCTTGATGGCGATGCGCTGGGCGGCGCGATCTAACTGCCAATTTCCCAACGATATACACACGAACGCCATGATACCCAGCAAAAGCAGGGCAAGCAAAGTGCGAAAAATAGTGTGCGGGCGTGCCATATCTGTAAAATTGTAGGTTTAACCGGAGGCCAAACAATGCGTTATATCGTGATCCTAGCTTTCCTGGGGATTATCGGAAGCCTGGTTTCTGCGCTGGTATACCTTATGCGCGACAAGGGGGGCACCAACCGTACGGTCAATGCACTGACTGTACGTATAGGTTTGTCGATTGCCCTGTTTTTGTTCGTGCTGTTCGCCCACCATATGGGCTGGATACAAAGCACCGGAATTATCGCGCGCTGAATTTCATGTCTAAATCAACCGTGCACTTTGTCGGCATCGCTGGCCTTACGCTAGTAATGTCTGCGCTTTGCCTTCGCGTTCACAATTGATTTAGAAATGGAATTAAACCCTATGTAAAAAAGAGCCCCCTTCCGGGGGCGGCGCCACCATGTTCTACCAACCATGGGGCGCTTGCTGTGCTAGGGCAGCACGGGCCTAGAACCAATACACGAACAAGTACAGACCCAGCCAGACCACGTCAACAAAGTGCCAGTACCATGCTGCACCCTCGAAACCGAAATGGTTGTCGGCCGTGAAGTGACCACGAATCAGGCGGAACAAAATGACGGTCAGGAAGGTGGCACCCAGAATGACGTGAAAGCCGTGGAAGCCTGTAAGCATGTAAAACAGTGCGCCGTAGGCACCCGAATCGAAGCGCAGGTTCAGATCTTGATAGGCGTGATGGTATTCGTAAGCCTGGCAGGCCACAAAGGCGAAGCCCAGGATTACGGTAGCGGCCAGCCAGAAGATGGCCTTGCCGCGGTGGCTGGCACGCATCGCGTGGTGGGAAATCGTCAGGGTCAGGCCCGAAGTAAGCAGCAGAGCCGTGTTGATGGTGGGCAGCCAGAAGGGGCCAACCGTCTTGAACTCGGGCACTACGCCTGCTGGACCCAGGTTGGGCCAGGTGCCGGTGAAGTTGGGCCATAACATGCTCTGGTGATCAAGGTCGCTGAGCCATGGGGTGGTGACTTCGCGGGCATACCAGAGCGAGCCGAAGAATGCCGCAAAGAACATGACCTCGGAAAAAATGAACCAGGCCATGCTCCAGCGATAGGAGTGGTCGACCCGCACGCTGTTGATGCCGCTTTCGGATTCGCGAATGGCATCGCCAAACCACCCATATAGCACGACGAACAGACAGAGTATGCCGACGATGAAAAGCCAGAAACCTACCGCATAGCTGTTGATCCAAAGCGCGGCGCCCAGCAGCGTCATGAGCAAGGAAATACTTGCTCGTACGGGATGGACTGATTCGGCGGGCACGTAGTAGTAAGGTGCCTCTTTGCCCTGAGCCATGTGTCCTGCACTCATGGTGTTCTCCTGCGAATTATTGAATAGAAAATATTATTAGTTTGTGAAATAACCAATGAACCAACGGGCCGCCAGTACCAACCCCACTACGAACACCAACGTTGCAATCAGGCCGGCAATGATCAGATGCACCGGATTAAGGCTATCGATGTCTTGGGTATAGCCCTTGCCCTTGCGCACGCCGAAAAACCCCCACGCCACTGCCTTCAGTGTTTGAAAGAAATTCAGCTTGCGGCGCGAAAGTTTTCTGATGTCTTCGGTCATTGCTTCATCCGCCCAGAGACCCGCCACGCCAGAAGGTCCAGGCGATGACTGCGATCACGACGATCAGCAGTGCGATACCTGTATTGCGATTCTTGCGGCGTTGTTCGGGTGTCATGTGCGGCGCCTTATTTAACAACTGGAGGCGTTACAAAGGTGTGGAAGGGTGCGGGTGAAGGCACAGTCCATTCCAGGCCTGTAGCGCCTTCCCATGGCTTGGCAGGAGCCGGCTCGCCTCGGCCGTTCCAGGCCCTGAGTGTCAGGAACAGGAAGATCAACTGTGAAAAGCCGAAGAAGAAGGCGCCTATGGTGGCGATTTCGTTGAAATCGGTGAACTGTGCAGCGTAATCGGCATAACGACGTGGCATACCGGCCAACCCCAGGAAGTGCATGGGGAAGAAGGTGATGTTGAACGAGATCATGCTGGTCCAGAAGTGCCATTTGCCCAACTTTTCGCTGTACATGCGGCCTGTCCATTTGGGTAGCCAGTAGTAGGCGCCCGAGTACATGCCGAACAGCGAGCCGGCCACCATCACGTAGTGGAAGTGGGCGATCACGTAGTAGGTGTCGTGGACGGCGATGTCGATAGGTGCCACGGCCAGGATCAGGCCGGTAAAGCCGCCTATGGTGAACACGAAGATGAAGCCGATGGCGAACAGCATGGGGGTTTCAAAGGTGAGAGACCCGCGCCACATGGTGGCAACCCAGTTGAACACCTTGACCCCCGTGGGGATGGAAATGAGCATGGTGGCGTACATGAAGTACAGCTGACCCGTTACCGGCATGCCCGTGGCGAACATGTGGTGAGCCCAGACCAGGAAGGACAGGATGGCAATGGCGGCGGTGGCATACACCATGGACGCATAGCCAAACAATTGCTTGCGGGAAAAGGCGGGTACAACGGCCGACACGATGCCGAAGGCCGGCAAAATCATGACGTAGACTTCGGGGTGGCCGAAGAACCAGAATACGTGCTGATACAGGACCGGGTCGCCGCCGGCGGCGGCGTTAAAGAACGAAGTGCCAAAGTGGCGGTCGGTCAGCAGCATGGTGACTGCGGCGGCCAGTACCGGCATGATGGCGATGAGCAGGTATGCAGTGATGAGCCAGGTCCAGCAGAACAACGGCATTTTCATCAGGGTCATGCCGGGTGCGCGCATGTTCAATACCGTAACGACGATGTTGATGGCACCCATGATGGACGACGCACCCAGGATGTGCACTGCAAAGATGTTGAAGTCCATGCCCGGACCCATCTGCAGCGACAGCGGTGCGTACATGGTCCAGCCGGCTGCGTTGGCGCCTCCGGGAACAAAGAACGATACCGTGAACAGGATGGCACCGATGGGCAGCAGCCAGAAGCTGAAGTTGTTCATGCGGGCGAAAGCCATGTCGGATGCGCCGATTTGCAATGGAATCATCCAGTTGGCAAAGCCTACGAACGCCGGCATGATGGCGCCGAAAATCATGATCAGGCCGTGCATGGTGGTGAACTGATTGAACAGTTCAGGCTGGAAGAACTGCAGGCCTGGCGAAAATAGCTCTGTTCGCAACAACAAGGCCAGCACGCCGCCTTCCAGCAGCATGCAGAACGAAAAGATCAAGTACATGGTACCGATGTCTTTGTGGTTGGTTGCAAACAGCCAACGGCGCCAGCCGTGCGGTTTGTGGTCGTGATCGTCGTGGCCGTGGCCTGAGACGTGATCGGCAGTAACACTGCTCATTGTGGACTCCTTCCTACTTATCCGGGTTACCGCTTTGCGCCAACCCGGCAAGAAACATTCAAATTTGTTTTACACGCGCTATCGGCTTAACGCAAGGCTTTGACATCTGCAGGCAGAACAACTGGGTCTTTACCCTTACCAGCATTGCTCCAGGCGTTGCGGGTGTAGGTGATGACAGCTGCGATTTCGACGTCATTCAGTTGGTCGCGGAAGGCCGCCATGGCGGTGCCCGGATGACCGTTAAGCACGGTAAGAATCTGGTCTTTCATAGGGCCGAGTACGAATTTCTCGTCGCCATCAAGCGCAGGGAAGGTGCCCGGAATACCTTTACCGTTAGCCTGGTGGCAAGCCACGCAGTTGGCTGTGAAGACGGTGTTGCCGCGAGCGATCAGCTCGTCTTTGGTCCATTCTTTATTGGGATCGTCGGCCAGGGCAGCCAGGGCTTTCTGCTTGTCTGCGGCCCAGTTGTCGTAGTCTTCTTGAGACACGACATTGACCACGATAGGCATGAAGGCGTGATCCTTGCCACAGAGCTCGGCGCACTGACCACGGTACACACCGATTTCTTCGGCGCGGAACCATGTGTCGCGCAGGAAGCCGGGCATGGCGTCTTGCTTGACCCCGAACTGGGGGATCATCCACGAGTGAATGACGTCGTTGGAGGTCAGTACAATGCGTACTTTTTTGTTGACCGGCACGACCATTTCATTATCGACTTCAAGCAGATAGGTATTGCTGCGTGGCTCTGTGCCGTCGATCTGGGCGCGTGGCGTTGTCAGGTTGGACAAGAACTTGACGCCCTTGGCCGCGCCGTCGAGGTATTCGTAGCCCCATTTCCATTGGTAGCCGGTTACCTTGATGGTCACGTCGGAACTGGAGGTGTCCTTCATGGCAACGACGGTGCGCGTGGCGGGTAAGGCCATGCCGATGACGATGAGGAAGGGAATGACCGTCCAGGCGATTTCAATGCCGACATGCTCGTGGAATTTCGCGGCAACGGCGCCGCGCGATTTGCGGTGCATGATGATGGAGTAGAACATTACCCCGAAGACGCCCACAAAAATGATGGCACAGATGATGAGCATCATCCAGTGTATCCATACAATGTCGTGCTGGATTTGCGTCACCCCTTCGTGGAGGTTGAGCTGATTAACTCTGGGTCCTCCGGGCATATCCTTGATTTGTGCACTGGCTACGCCTGCCATGAGCAATGCGCCAGTGCCCAGTAACCCTCTCAACTTCTTCATGCTGACCTCGAAATACGACGCGCCCTAGCCAAACGTTGATTCTGATCAAACAAATGCATCGAAAGAACGTCGAATGAGCACACAATTATTGGACGGCAGGCTTAAAATGACAAAGTCAGAACTACCTGCTCGAATTTACTTAAAGACCGCAGAATTATAGCGAACTAGCGCTGACTGTGGGCTGGCTCTGCGCTGGTGCCCATTAAAAACCAGGCATGGGCGGGCGTGCTTACACTACAATTATTGCATGAAAGAAGCACAAGCCAGCGCGTTGGTGCCTGTCGTCCAGACTCGTTACCGACAACTTATCAGAAGAATTCAACACTTGCCGCCCAGCGGCTCGCGGCCCTTGACCGTGTCGGGCCGCGTCGCGGGCTGGATAACCGCCAAGGCCACTGGGCACCTGCATGGGCTGCCGGGTGTGCATATAGAAGATGAGGCGGTTCATATTACTGCAGCCTCCAGTCAGCGCATGCCCCTAAACGCCGTATTGGCACGGCTTGCGCTCTCCTTGAAGGATACCGGCTGCCTGCGCGGCTGGCGCAATGAACTGCTGGACGTGATAGGCGAAGGGCGCCGATTGGGCGCCATTGAGCGCGCCGCGGTGCGCCCCTTGGGCTTGCTGACAAAAGCAGTGCATCTGAATGCCTGGTCCCCCGACGGCCGGCTATGGATAGCCCGGCGCGCACTCAGCAAGTCAACAGACCCGGGTAAATGGGACACACTGGTTGGCGGCCTGACGGGCGCCGGTGAAAGCCTGGATAATTCCTTGTTGCGGGAAAGCAACGAGGAGGCTGGGCTAGAACCCCACGACCTTGAAAACCGTTCACCTCTGCGCATTATTTTGCGTATGCACCGACGTTTGCCGGAAGGCTATCAGGTCGAAGACGTGCTGGTCAGCGATTGCGTGCTGGCCGAAACTGTCGTTCCCAGAAATCTTGATGGCGAAGTCAGTGAGATCCGTCTGGTCGACCTGGTCGAGCTGCAAGACTTGCTGGAAACCGACGCCTTCACGCGCGAGGCCGAGCTGGTTGTGCTCGAGGGTTTGCACAGACGGTTGGAGCAAGACCTGATTGCTTAGTTCCAGGTCTATATTGTTCAGTTAGACGGATGTGCTGCTTAGGTTTAAGCTAGCTGCACGCGTTACGGCAGTTAGTCTGAACTTTGTAGCTGTTTCCGTCTTATTCACTCGTCGAACGATTGCGCCCAAGGAGCCGACATGGCCACTCAAGCTAATAATCCCTTTGTATTGCCTGGTTTCGGGCAAAGCGGCGACATGGCCCAGAACCCCATGATGGCCAGCATGGAAATGATGCGTCAGGCTTGGCAAGGGCTGGCTGTTGGTGGCGGGCTGGAACACTCGGCATTGACGCCGCCCATGTCCATCGAAGATCTGGATCGCCGCATCAGCGATTTGCGAGCCGTCGAAAACTGGTTGCGCATGAATTTATCCATGCTTTCCAGCACCATACAGGGGCTGGAAGTGCAGCGGGCAACCATCATGACCTTGAAATCATTTGTGGCCAATTCGGGTATGTCGGCCGGAGAAACGGCGTCTTCGGGGGCATCACCGCTAGAGGTCGTGCTGGGCATCAGGCCCGGGCAGGCTGCTGCAGCACCCGAGCCCACGCCACAGCCATCGGCGCCACAGGCGCCCGAACCACCCGCACAAACGGCTGACACGGCAGCTGCGCAAGGGTGGTGGGACATGTTGCAGAAGCAGTTCGATACCCTAGCTGCGGCTACGACCGCCACGCTGCAAAGCGCCGAGACCGCCCGTGCAGCAGCCGAGTCATCCGCCGAGCATGCTGCATCCAGCTCTACTTTGGGGCGCCCGCCCGGCAAGGCTGCCAAGAAAACAGCGCGTAGCGCCACTACCGGCCGGCCAGCCAAGAAAGTTGCCCGCAAAACGGCGGCACGCAAACGCACGCGCTCGGCCGACGATACAGATGGTTAATAATAAGCAGCCGCTTGCGACATGTGATTTCGTGTTTCCGGGTATTCTGACCTTTTTAGCGACTACTCAAGTATTTTCATGCTCAATATTGTGATTCTGGCCGCCGGCCTTGGCAAACGCATGCAGTCCAACCTTCCCAAAGTGTTGCATCCGCTGGCGGGCAAACCCATGTTGGCGCACGTGCTTGATAATGCACGCGCCCTTGATCCCAAACGCATCATTGTCGTGGTAGGTCACGGCGCCGAGCGCGTCAAGCAAGCTTTTTCCGGCCAGGCCGACATTGAATTCGTCTTGCAAAGCCCGCAGCAGGGCACTGGCCATGCCGTCCAGCAAGCGGTCCCGGCATTGCTCGAAAGCGGCGGCCCCGACGACGTCACGCTGGTTTTGTACGGCGATGTCCCGCTGGTTCAGTCGGCCACCTTGCAAGGCTTGCTGGAGGCCCGCGCGGGCGGTATGGCCGTGCTAACTGAAAAGCTGTCCGACCCCACCGGCTACGGCCGCATTGTGCGTAATCAAGACAACGAAGTCGTACGGATAGTCGAACACAAAGACGCCACGCCGCAGGAACATGCCATCAACGAGGTCAATACCGGTATTCTGGCCGCGCCGACTGCAAAGCTGAAAGACTGGCTGGCGCGCATAGACAACAACAATGCCCAGGGTGAATATTATTTGACCGATGTGGTGGGCCTGTCAGTCCAGGATGGTTTGCCGGTGCATGCGGCGCATCCCGGCTACCCATGGGAAACGCTGGGGGTGAACAGCCGGGTGCAGCAGGCCCAGCTTGAACGCAGTTGGCAGCAGGAACAGGCCCGCCGCCTGCTCGAACAAGGTGTCACCCTGGCCGATCCGGCCCGTTTCGACCTGCGTGGCTCGTTGGCATGCGGCCGTGATGTATTCATCGATGTGGGCTGCGTCTTCGAGGGCAAGGTCGAGCTGGCCGACGGTGTTCACATCGGGCCGCACTGCGTCATCAAAGATGCCGTCATTACCGCCGGCGCGCATATCGAAGCCTTCAGTCATATTCAGGAAGCCCAGGTGGGCAACGACGCGCGCATAGGCCCCTATGCGCGTCTGCGCCCGGGCGCGCAGATTGGTGCTCAGGCTCATGTTGGCAACTTCGTTGAAATCAAGAAAAGTGTGCTGGGGCAAGGTTCCAAAGCCAACCACCTGGCCTATATTGGCGACGCCCAGATCGGTGCGCGGGTCAACATCGGGGCCGGTACCATCACATGCAACTACGATGGCGTCAACAAGTCGCTGACTGTAATTGAAGATGACGCCTTTATCGGCTCGGACACGCAGCTGGTTGCCCCCGTGCGTGTGGGGCAGGGTGCCACGCTGGGTGCAGGCACGACCCTGACCCGCGATGCGCCGGCTGGCAAGCTGACCATATCGCGTCCCGAGCAAAAAACCATAGAAGGCTGGACCCGGCCCGTCAAGAAATCCTAGCGATCCATGAGTACAGGCGCTGAAACGAGTAGCCAGCCTGACTTGCCTGATGGCCTAGAGGCGCCCCGGCGCCACTGGGCCGCCGCGACCCTGATGCTTGCGCTGACCATTGCCGTGCTGGACGCCAGCATGGTGAATGTGGCGTTGCCGGCGATCGCCCAAGAGCTGGGTATTGGGCCGGGCCAGATTGTCTGGATCGTCATTGCCTACAGTCTGGTTGTCGTCGTTTCCCTTTTACCTTTGTCTGCCGTGGCGGAACGCATAGGCTTTCGGCGCATGTTCGCTATCGGCCTGACGCTATTCATGCTGTCGGCGATTGCTTCGGCGACAGCGACCGGACTGCTCAGCCTGACCTTGTCACGGATGATGCAAGGGCTGAGTGGGGCGATGTTGATGTGTCTGTTCGGCGGCCTGGTGCGCAATATCTACCCCAACCGTAAGCTGGGTGTGGGCCTAAGCCTGAATGCCATGACGGTGGGCGTCATGGCCGTGGTGGGTCCGACGGCTGGCGCGTTTCTGTTGCAACTGACATCGTGGCACTGGATATTTCTGGTGACCATTCCTTTATGTCTGCTCGCCTATGCAGGCATACGTTTTTTTCCGGATGTGCCCCGCAACAAGAGCCGTTTTGACTGGACCGCCTGCGCGCTGAGCGTGCCGGTGTTCGGCTTGTCCATCTTTGGCCTGGATGCGCTGGTCAGGGATCCCGCACTGGCCGCCTTGTGCCTGTTGTTGGCTGGTCTGGCCGGCTGGGTTCTGGTGCGACGCTCACGCGAGCAAGTTGCTCCACTGCTGCCTGTCGATTTGCTGCGCATTACACCTATTGCATACGCCGTGGGGGCTTCGGCCTTCTCTTTCGCCGCGCAAATGGCCGCGTTCGTCGTCACGCCGTTTTACTTCAAACAGGCATTAGGCTATTCCTATGCGGAGGTTGGCGTGCTGCTGGGCGCCTGGTCTGTTGGCGTTGCGGTCATGGCACCCGTTGCCGGCTATCTGTCCAGCCGTTATGCGGTCGCGATTCTGTGCGGAATCGGTGCGGGAACCATGGCCTTGGGCCTGCTGGCTCTGATCGTGATGCCGGTACAGACAGGATTTTTATGGTTTGCATTAGTGATGCTGCTGGGCGGAACCGGCTTTGGCTTCTTTCAGACCCCCAATAATCGAGCCCTGCTGGCGGGCGCGCCCAGACATCGCAGTGGCGCGGCGGGGGGCATGCAGGCGACCACGCGCGTATTTGGACAAACCCTGGGTACTACATTGGTGGGGCTCTCGTTCAACCTGTCCGAGCAAAATGGCTCCAGGTTGGGGCTTGCCGCCGCGATGGCCTGCGCGCTGATCGCCTTGTTTATCAATGTAGTCCGCCATCGCAGTCCGGTGGCCGATCTGGAACTTTGAACCGTGTTATGAAGATTTTGCAACTGAACCTTGAACGGGGCTGGCGCGGAGGGGAGCGGCAGACCATGTACTGCATGCGTCAATTTCGTGCAGAAGGCCATGATGTTGTCTTGATGGCGCGACGCGGCGGGCAACTGGCAAATGTGGCCAAGTCGGAAGGATTCCAGGTTCATGAGCCTGTCGGCCTAATGGCGCGGCTTATGTTTCTGGCCGGTGCCGCCAGGCAATTCGACATCATTCATGCGCAAACGGCCAACACCATTACCTGGGCGGGTCTGTCGCGCTGGCTGCACAGGCGTCCCGTGGTGTTCTCGCGGCGGACCGATTTTCCCGTCCGTAACGATACAAAAATCCGACTTAAATGGCGTTGTGTGGATTTGCTTGTGGCCATCAGTGAATCGGCGGCGGCCGAGCCCCGGCGCCTGGGCTTCAAGCCCATCATCATCCGCAGTGCCATCGAGCCTGCTGTGATTGATCATGACCGTGTCCAGCGCTTTTTGAACGAATGGCCGCTCCAGGGCCGGCGCTTGATTGCTACCTCGGCCGCCCTGGTGGGCGGCAAAGATCCCTTGACCATGATTGCCGCGGTCAATGAACTGGCCAAGGAACGCGACGACTTTGTCTTTATGCATTTTGGCGGGGGCGGTGATGCCGAGCAGGCTGCCCGGGCGCGTGTGGCTGAGCTTGGGCTTGAAAAAATATACTTGTTTGCAGGCTTCCAGGAAGACGTCGAAAGCCTGTACAGTGTGATGGATGTTTTCGCCATGAGCTCTGTGGACGAGGCGCTGGGCAGCAGCGTGCTCGATGCTTTTCAGCAGCGGATTCCTGTGGTGTCCACCGATGCGGGTGGCCTGAAGGAAAGTCTGGCACAGGGGCGCGGCGTGTTGTGTAAAACAAAAGACTACAAAGCTCTGGCTTCCGGTATGCGGCGTATGCTGGACGATACGGCCTTTCGCTCGGCGGCTGTCGAGCGTGCTTATGCCTATGTGCGCCAGGAACATGATGTTGAGCGCATGGCGCGTAGTTACTTGCGGGAATTCGAACGTTTGAGCGGTCGTGCTCAGCGTTAAGCATGGAGCAGTACAGTTTTCTTTAATATATCTGTACGATTAATTTAGTACTTGTTATCTGTATATTTTCACCCTATTGGAGTTCTGCTAGGATTTGTGCGCAGTCAGTACACAGATACTTGGCCATCAAGGTGCTGGCAAGCCAGCATCCAAAAAGATTAAAATGCCGGAGACATTATGAATAGACGTGACCTGTTGAAAGTTGGCGGCCTTGCTGCGCTGACCACACCCTTTGCCATTAAAACGGCTTTTGCCGCCGAAGATCCCATAGTCTTTGGCGCGCCCAATCCAATGTCCGGGCCATTTGCCGCCAATGGCAAATTTGCCGAAATGGGCATGCAGTTGTTTGTCGAACAGAATAAAACCTTGATCGGGCGACCTGTTTCTTACAAGGTGCTTGATACGCAAGGCAAGCCCGCAACCGCCGTGCGGCAGGTTCAGGACTTGTTCGAGCAGCAAAAAGCCCGTTTTTTTTCTGGGGGCATTTTGTCTTCGGAAGCACTGGCCATGGGCAAAAGCCTGGACAAGCAGGGCGGTATCCTGGTGACTACGGCCGGAGCCGACGAAATCACCGGATCAGACTGCAATCGAGCCATGTTCCGCTGGTCAGTTCCCACCTACGGTGCTGTGCGCGAAACGGTAGGGCCGCTGATCAAGCAGCATCCCAATGCCAAGCGCTGGTACACCATCACGCCCCAGTATGTGTTTGGCGAAGGCCTGCTTAGCGCCACCCAGAATATTCTTAAGGAAAACAACCTTGAGCACGTGGGCAACAGCTACCACTCCCTTGATGAGCGCGAGTTCAGCGGCTACCTAACCAATGCCATGGCTACCAAGCCCGATGTGCTGGTGCTGCTGAACTTTGGTTCGCAAAGCTCGGAAACGCTGCGCCAGGCGGTCAGCTTCGGCATGAAGACCAACACCATCATTCTGGTGGCATGGGCTTCCGGCCTGGAGCAATTCGAGTCGCTGGGGGCTGATCTGTGCCAGGATGTCTATTTTGGTGTTCAGTACTGGCACACCATTGATTCGCCGCTGAACAAACAACTGGTCGAGCAAACCCGCGCCAAGTTCAACGTCAACCCGAACTACAGTCTGGCGGGAGCCTACATCATCTCCAAAATGATGGCCGACGGCATCGTCAAGGCCAACTCCACTGATCCGGCCAAAGTCATTGCCGCCATGGAGGGCACGGAA
The DNA here is from genome assembly GCA_013416405.1 of Alcaligenaceae bacterium. GTDB lineage: Bacteria > Pseudomonadota > Gammaproteobacteria > Burkholderiales > Burkholderiaceae_B > Pusillimonas_C. The sequence goes on along the minus strand of JACCET010000011.1, from coordinate 25,659 downwards.
TACGACGGGCTTACCGGCAAGGAAACCATACGTAAAGCCGACCATCAAGTCATCAAGAATTATTATTTGCTCAAGGGCAAGGCCAAGGCCGATATGAAAGACAAAGACGACTTTGCCGATATCGTGCATGGTGGTCAATCGTTCTTGTCACCCGAGGAAGCGGGCTGCAAGATGTCCACCTGACGGCAAATCCGGCAGCCCGTCTGATCGGGCTGTCGGTTGTTTTGTTTTTTCTTCAGCCATCCAATCAAAACTAATAGTTCTTCTCCCGGACTTGCACGCGTGCAACTGGGCGGCAGAGCGGGGGATTCCTGCCGATGAATTTATATCTGCTGCAGGTCATTAACGGCATAGGCATAGGAATGATTTACTTCCTGCTGGCCGTCGGGCTTTCCATCGTATTCGGCCTGTTGCGCTTCGTGAACTTTGCGCACGGGGCCTTTTATTTGCTGGGTGCTTATGCGTGCTACCAGCTTATCCAGTTGGGCCTGAATTTCTGGGTCGTGCTGGTGATAGGGCCTATTCTGGTGGGGTTGTGTGCCTGGGGCGTCGAGCGTCTGTTGCTACGCCGCATATACGATCTGCCTCACGAATTTCATATTTTGTTCACGCTTGGCCTGGCATGGGCCATACAAGAGCTGGTCATTCTTTATTGGGGGCCGGTGGGGGTGAATGTGCCTCCGCCCGACTCGCTCAAAGGCGTGATCATGTGGGGCTCTTTTATTTATCCCAAGTATCGGGTGTTTCTCATTGCTATTTCGGCCGTGCTGGCTGTCGCCATCTGGCTGCTGCTCGAGCGTACCCGCCTGGGCAGTATCGTGCGGGCGGGCAGCGAGTCGGCGGAAATGGTTACGCTGTTGCGCTTCAACGTGTACAAGGTGTTTGGCCTGACTTTTGCATTAGGGGCAGCAACAGCGGGGCTGGCAGGCGTCCTGGCAGCGCCCTTGCGCGGGGTGGAACCGTTTATGGGCATAGAAGCCCTGGCCGTTGCCTTTGTGGTGGTGGTGGTCGGCGGCATGGGCAGTTTCAGCGGCGCATTGCTGGGCGGGCTGTTGGTCGGCATTGTGCAAAGCCTCATGACTACGCTATGGCCGCAAGGCGCCAGCCTGATGATATACGTGGCGATGGCACTGGTGCTGCTGCTTAGGCCTGACGGCTTGATGGGGAGAAGCCAATGACCATCATCAAAAACAATCGCTATCTATTGATGGCCGTGGCCGGCGTACTGTTGCTGCCGATATTCCTGGAGTCGGGATCGCTGGCCTCTGAAGTATTGATTTTTGCGTTGGCGGCGCTGGGCTGCAATTTGCTGCTGGGCTATGCGGGTCTGCTGTCTTTTGGCCAAGGCATTTTCTTTGGCGTAGGCAGCTATGCGCTGGGTATATTGCTCACACGCACCGGCATGCCCATGCCCCTGGTGTTGTTGGCTGCGATTGCGGTGGGTGCTATCGTGGCGGGCCTGGTGGGCTGGTTGGCTATACGCCAGAAAGGTGTTTATTTTGTGATGTTGACGCTGGCTCTGACGCAGATGTTTTACTTCATTGCGTATTCCACACCCGAATGGACGGGTGGCGATAACGGGCTGCTCGATATTCCCAATCTGCCTTTATCCGTCTTGGGCTACGAGTTGTTCCCCAATCAAACGGCCTGGCAGTACTACAGCTTCGTGGCTGTGCTTTTCATCGTGGCATATTGGGCGGTGCAGCGTGTGGTTGATTCCATTTTCGGGCGCACGCTGCTGGCCATACGCGACAACCCCGATCGAGCCACGGCACTGGGCTACAACATCAAGTACTTCAAGCTGACCGCTTTCATGATTTCGGGCGGGCTGACCGCTTTGGCCGGGGCCTTGTACGCGATGATGACCGGTATTGCGCCTCTAACCAGCCTTAGCTATCACATGAGTGAAGTGATTCTGCTGGTGACCGTGCTGGGTGGAACCGGCAGCCTGATCGCTTCCTTGTTGGGTGCTGCTTTTTATGTGATCGTATCCGACTGGCTCTCGCAACTGTGGCCGCGCTGGCTATTGGTGTTCGGCTTGCTGTTGATGGCTATAAGCCTGTACATGCAGGGCGGCTTATGGGGTGCATTAAAGCTGCTGGCAGAGCGTTACCGGCCTGCCGCCAAGGCAAAAGAAAATGCAAAGGAGCCATCATGACGCAGCCTATTCTTGATGCAAAAGGCGTCATCAAGCGCTATGGAAAATTCCAGGCCGTGTCAGGGGTGGATCTGCGCGTAATGCCCAACACCATACATTCGGTGATAGGGCCCAACGGCGCAGGAAAGACCACCTTGTTTCACGCCTTGACCGGTACCGTTCCCCTGACGGCCGGATCCATACTGCTGAACGGCGAAGAAGTGGGCAAGCTGCCCGATCACGAACGTGTCCAGCGCGGCATGGCCAGGTCATTTCAGGTGACCTCGCTGTTTCCCAGCCTGACCGTGCGCGAAAACCTGCGTATTGCGGCGCAGGGCATAGAGCCGGGCAAGGCTTTGCATTTCTGGTCGGCGGCCCTGCTGCACAATGCACACGATGCACTCATTAGCTCCGTACTGGAACGGCTGGAACTGAGCCATTGCCTGAACCGTACCAGCAGCCAGCTTTCCCACGGACAACAGCGTCGGCTTGAGGTGGGCATGGCGCTGGCAGCCAAGCCCAAGATCATCTTCCTGGATGAGCCCACCTCGGGCATGGGTATTGACGATATCGATGCCATGAAAGCCATTATCCACGGCCTGCGCGAGGACCTCACCGTGGTGCTGATAGAACACAATATGGGCATAGTCATGGATATCTCCGACACCATTACGGTGATGCAGCTGGGCAAGGTGCTGGTCGAAGGCGCACCTGAACAGGTCAAGGGCGATACGCGTGTGCGCGAAGCGTACCTGGGCAACATGATTACCGGAGGTGCCTGATGCTGCTTACCGTCGAGAACATAGACGCCTATTACGGGCTGAGCCACGTCATTCAGGGCGTATCGCTTGAAGTCGACAAAGGCGAGCTGGTTTGCCTGCTGGGGCGCAACGGAGCCGGCAAGTCCACGACGCTGAAAAGCATCATGGGCATCGTGCCGGCCAAACAGGGGCGAATCACCTTTAACAGTACCGACATTACGGCCCTGCCTACTTATAAGGTTGCTGATCACGATATCTGCTTTGTGCCGGAGCGGCGCGGCATATTCCGCTTGCTTACGGTGGAAGAAAACTTGAAGCTTGCGGCGCATAAGAAATCACGCTGGTCGCTGGCTGACATTTACACCATTTTTCCAAGGCTGCGCGAGCGACGCAATAATGGCGGCGGGCAGCTGTCGGGCGGTGAGCAGCAAATGCTGGCCATAGGCCGGGCGCTGATGAATGCGCCGCAACTGCTTATACTGGATGAACCCGTGGAAGGCTTGGCGCCGGTCATAGTGGAAGAGATTGTCGCCCAGCTCAAGCTGATCAAGGACAGTGGCATAGCCATATTGCTGGTTGAGCAGAACCTCGAGGTTTGTACCCAGCTGGCCGACAGGCACTACATCCTGGAAAGTGGGCGTATTGTCTACCACAACGACAACGCGGCCTTTGCGGCCGATGCGCTCGTTAAGGATAAATATCTGGGCGTTGGCGTTTCTGAATAAGACGCCTGCCATCAGCACTGCATACTAAGGTCATTGATTATGGACACCGCTACTTTGAACACCGAATTGCAAATTAACTCTGAGCGCTTGTGGGCGTCGCTCATGGCGCTGGCTGAAATTGGCGCCACGCCCAAAGGCGGCGTTTGTCGCCTGGCCCTGACTGATCTCGACAAACAGGGCCGCGACTTGTTCGTGCAGTGGGCCGAACAAGCCGGCTGCACGGTGCGCGTGGATCAAATCGGCAATATCTTTGCCCGCCGCGACGGCCTGGACAACACCTTGCCTCCGGTCATGACAGGCAGTCATATCGATACCCAGCCCACCGGCGGAAAATTCGATGGCAACTACGGCGTGCTGGCGGGCCTGGAAGTCATACGTCGCCTGAACGATGAAAACATACAAACCCAGGCGCCGCTGGAAGTCGTGGTCTGGACCAACGAAGAGGGCTCGCGTTTCGTGCCCGTCATGATGGGGTCTGGCGTGTTCGTCGGTGCTTTCGGCCTGGACGATGTGCTGGCACAAACCGATACCGAGGGCAAAAGCGTGGGCAGCGAGCTGACAAGAATTGGCTACGCAGGCCAGACGCCCAGCACTCATTTCCCCGTCAAGGCCTACTTCGAGGCACACATAGAACAGGGTCCGGTACTCGAGGCAGCCGATACGATAATCGGCGTAGTCACGGGCGCTCTGGGCCAACGCTGGTACGACGTGGTAGTGACCGGCATGGAGGCACACGCAGGCCCCACGCCCATGGAATTGCGCCATGATGCGCTGCTGGCCGCCGCCGGGCTAGTACAAGGCATCAACCAGATTGCGCTTGACCATGCTCCGCATGCTCGGTCCACCGTGGGCTGGATAGACGCTTATCCCAACTCGCGCAATGTCATACCGGGCACCGTGAAATTCAGCGTCGATATGCGCGCCGCGTCCGACGATGTCCTGAACGCCATGGACACTGCCCTGCAGGCGCTGTGCACCGGCTTGCAAAACGAGGGCCGGGTCGCCGTATCGGTCAAGCAGGTGGTTTACTTTCCGCCGCAGCCCTTTCACCAGGAGCAGGTCGATGCAGTGCGTCAGGCCAGCCAGGCCTTGGGTTTGTCGCACCTGGACATTGTCAGCGGCGCGGGGCATGATGCGGTATATATGGCGCGGGTCACACCAACCGCCATGATATTCGTGCCGTGCAAAGACGGCATCAGTCACAACGAAATCGAAGACGCTAAGCCAGAGCACCTGCAAGCCGGGTGCAATGTATTGCTGCAGGCGATGCTGCAGCAAGCAGGTGTCGCAGCCAGCTGACGGAAGTGCGCTTAATGAAACTGCTTATTGCCCGCCTTAACCACGAAACCAACACCTTCTCGCCCGTACCGACCGAACTGCCGGATTTCGGTATCCGGGGGCCCAACTACGATGAGCAGGCCTATGCCGCCAACAAAGGCGTGCGTACGGCCATGGGAGCCTTCATAGAGCTGGCCGAAGGCATGGGTGCGCAGATCGTGACCCCCTTGTCGGCCGCCGCCAATCCCAGCGGCCCGGTCGATGCACAGGCCTACCACAGCATGTGCCAGCGCATACTCGATGCAGCGCCAGGTTGTGATGCCATGATGCTGGATCTGCACGGTGCCATGGTGGTGCAAGACTCCGACGACGGCGAGGGCGACTTGCTGGAGCGCTTGCGGGCCTTGTGTCCCGGCACTCCCATCACCGTAGCGCTTGATCTGCATGGCAACGTCACACAGAAAATGATGGATAACGCCGACATCCTCGTTGGCTTCAAAACTTATCCGCACATCGACATGTACGAAGCCGGACAGTTGGCCGGCAAGCTGCTGCTGCAGAAAATGGCGGGCCAGATCAATACGGCCATGGCCTGGCGGCGCCTGCCCTTGATGACCCATACGCTGAAAAGCTCAACTCAGTCGCCAGCCATGAAAGCCGCCGTCGGCAAGGCCATACAGTTGGAAGAAAAAGGCGACGTGCACGCTGCCACCATCATGGCCGGATTTGCACTGGCGGATATTCCTGCACCCTGCATCAGTGTGATTGTGGTGGGCAAGGACCAGGCTACGGCGCAGCAAGCTGCCGATGCACTGGCCGACGGAATCTGGGCCGATCGCGATGGCTATGTGTATGCCAGCCCGCCGCTGGCCGACTCGATACGCGCTGCCAAAGAGATCGCCGAACAAGTTGGCGTGGCCCAGCCCGAGTGCGGTAATGCTGATGGCCCGGTGCTGCTGCTCGATCACAGCGACAACTGTATGTCGGGTGGAACCTGCGACACCATGGACGTCCTGCAGGAAGCCATGGCGCAAGGGCTGCACAATATCGCCGTCGGGCCACTGTGTGATCCCCAGGCCGTAGATGAGTTGTTCAAGGCCGGCGCAGGGGCCAGCGTGACCATTGCTCTAGGCAATAAACGGCCATTGACGAGCCTGGGCATAGAAAAAACACCCGTCACGCTCAGCGGAACCGTGGCGCGCCTTAGCGCTGGCGAGTATGTGATTACCGGGCCTACCTATCGCGGCATGAAATGCAGTATGGGTCGCACGGCCTTGTTCGACACCGGCGATGTACAAATCGTTGTGACTGAAAGAACGCATGAGCCCTGGGACCTGGGCGTGTTCGACTGCGTGGGTATTGACCCCGCCAGCAAAGACTTCCTGTTGCTCAAGTCGCGCATGTATTGCCGCCCCGTGTTCTTCCCCATTGCCAAAGGCTATGTCGAATGCGACAGCAAGGGTGTAACCAGCTCAAACTATGACTTGTTTCCCTTCAAAAAGGTACAACGGCCCGTGTATCCACTGGACGCCGACACCACGTTTTAAGCCGTTCGTTGGGCGGGCAGCACCGTACGCGTTTCAAACTTGCTTCGATGAATTGAAAAGAAGCTGCGCACATTACGTACATTGGCGTGCGAGGTGAACATTTCATGCGCCATGGCGTGATAGGCAGGCATATCCGCCACCTGCGCCACCACAATAAAATCCGGACCGGGCGAGACCCGATAACATTGCAGCACGGCCGAGGCCCGGCTCATGCCGGCCTCGAAGGCATCCAGGCGCTCAGCCGTTTGAATATCCAGTGTGATTTCAATAATCGCCGTCAGGCTGCTTGCGACTTTCTGCGGATTGAGTATGGCCACCTGCTTTTCGATCACGCCTGCTTCGACCAACCGACGCACGCGACGCAGGCATGTGGGTGCCGACGCATGTACGCGCAGCGCAAGTTCCTGATTGGTCAAGGCGCTATCGACCTGGACTTGCTCCAAAATGCGCAAATCCAGGTCGTCGAAGGCGAGTTGAGTATTCGATGTGGCCATAAATTTCATATTATCATCTTTAATGAAATTTATTATCGACATAAATTGATACAGAAATAATAATTCATTTTTATGTCAAATAAGAAATCATATTTCGGCTCAGCTTAAGCACAATACACAGGTTACCTAAATCAGTGGAGTACACGCTTATGTGCGGAATAGTTGGCGCGGTTGCGCAACGGGACATCACCCCAATCCTGCTCGAGGGCCTGCAACGACTCGAATACCGTGGCTATGATTCCTGCGGCGTTGCCGTGCATAGCAATGGCGAATTACGCCGCGCACGCAGCACCGAGCGCGTTGCCGAGCTGGCCGGGCAGGTCGGCAAAGAAAACATAAGTGGGTTTACCGGCATTGCCCATACGCGCTGGGCCACCCATGGCGCACCCGCCACGCACAACGCCCACCCGCACTTTTCAGGTCAAGGCAAAGCCAGCGCGCGCATTGCCCTGGTGCATAACGGCATCATCGAGAACCACGACGAACTGCGCGCCGAACTGCAGGCGGTCGGCTATGTATTTGAAAGCCAGACCGATACCGAAGTCATCGCTCACCTGGTCGATCATTTGTATAACAGCGACCTGTTCGAAGCCGTGCAGCAAGCCACTCGCCGTCTGGTCGGCGCCTATGCCATCGCCGTATTCTGCCGCGACGAACCACATCGCGTGGTTGGCGCGCGTCATGGCTCCCCCTTGGTCGTGGGTCGGGGCAACAACGAAAACTTTCTGGCATCCGACGCGCTGGCGCTGGCCGGTACCACCGACCAGATCGTGTACCTGGAAGACGGCGATGTGGTCGACCTGCAACTGTCACGCATATGGATCGTGGACCAGGCTGGATTGGAGGTCGAGCGTGAAGTGCATACCGTTCAAGTACATACAGGCGCCGCCGAGCTGGGCCCCTATCGCCACTACATGCAAAAAGAAATCTTCGAGCAGCCGCGTGCCGTCAGCGATACCCTGCAGGATATCGAAAGCATTACACCGGAACTCTTCGGCGACGGCGCCTACAAAGTGTTCAAGGAAATCGACAATGTATTGATATTGGCCTGCGGCACCAGTTATTACGCCGGCCTGACCGCCAAATATTGGCTGGAGTCCATTGCCAAGATACCCACCAACGTCGAAATCGCCAGCGAATATCGCTATCGCGACAGCGTGCCAAATCCGCGCTCGCTTGTCGTCACCATTTCTCAGTCCGGCGAAACCGCCGACACCCTGGCCGCGTTGAAGCATGCACGTCGCCTGGGCATGACGCATACGCTCACCATCTGCAATGTGGCCACCAGCGCCATGGTGCGCGAATGCGCGCTGAACTACATCACGCGGGCCGGCGTAGAAATCGGCGTGGCCTCGACCAAGGCCTTTACCACCCAGCTGACCGCACTATGCCTGCTGACACTGGCTTTGGCGCAAACCAAAGGACAATTAAGCGACGAGCGCGAAGCAGAGATGCTGAAATCGCTGCGCCACCTTCCGGTTGCCATCAGCGCCGTGCTGGCCCTGGAGCCGCAAATCATGGCCTGGGCCGACCGCTTTGCCAGCAAGGAACACGCCCTGTTCCTGGGCCGTGGCATGCACTACCCCATCGCGCTCGAAGGCGCGCTGAAGCTGAAGGAAATCAGCTACATCCACGCCGAGGCCTATCCCGCCGGCGAGCTCAAGCACGGCCCCCTGGCGCTGGTCACCGAAGCCATGCCGGTGGTCACCATTGCGCCGCGCGATGAACTGCTGGAAAAGCTGAAGTCGAATATGCAGGAAGTGCATGCGCGTGGCGGCGAGCTATATGTGTTTGCCGACGCCGACACCAGGATAGTGAGCAGCGACGGCATTCACGTGATTCGCATGCCGGAAAACTACGGGAAATTGTCACCAATACTGCATACGATACCGCTGCAATTACTGGCCTATCACACGGCTTGCGCACGGGGTACTGATGTGGATAAGCCGCGTAATTTGGCTAAGAGTGTGACGGTGGAGTAGGGGTGGGCAAAGGGATAGTGTGATGAAGATTGGAAATAAAGTCTGTCGAAAGGGAATAAAGTCTGTCGATTGTTAAATCACGTCAAGTTCGCACAACATGAACAGAAAATGGCGATAAAATCGTTCATTTTCGTTCATCTTAGTTCTTTTTGGATTTTTGTTCAGTGTGCGCAATGAGCGTTACTTACGAGTAGATACAGGATATGCAAGAGCGCTAATTCGCAGGGTATCCACTTTCGGCTAAAAGCGGACTTCCAATCTCTCCTGGTTGCATGAGCAGATTGAACAACAGGAGCTTTTCAGTGAATAGATTTTCCGCTGGAGCAGAATTCCCCACGGATTAGGTTTCATTTTTTAGTTAGTTTAAGGCGTTCCAGTCCGATTACGGTTACATGCCTACTGTGCTCGAGTACATTGTCCTCGACAAAGACGTACAACCTTGCCAACAAGTCTCTGTTACACACCAATCCAGTTTTTCATCGTTATAACGCTAAAGCATTCCTGGCATTCCTATCCTACGAACATATGGAGAACTCAGGGTCGTGGCAAAACGAGGTTGTTTGCAGGCTCAAGTAGTATCGAGCATATGCTTTCTGTAGATTCAAATAATGTGGCCAGTGCCAGAAGGATGAATATAGGTTCTGCCATGCCCGCCGATTTAAGTCGATCTAACTCAGTATGATATTGATCTGGCGACCATTCTGTCGGGTAGAAATCGTCTTTTAAGAAATTAGCGCTGAAATGCTCGGCCATCCACGCTCTGGGCAAATTATTGTATAGATACTGCGGAATGTGGCTTTCTAGATAGGAACCATGTCCAGTGTGCCTTATCCTTTCTTGGCATATTCCCAATTCAATCGCGCGGGCAAGCAATTTTTCCTGAGCACGATTGAATCTCACAAGGCTAGAGTTTCTTAGCGTGCACAAGGCAATATCCTGATACCTCCTGACTACAGGATGGAAATTTGCCATAACAAGCGCTTCGCTTGGGATCTTTCCTTCAATATCTACTGGATTCGGTGTTAACCAAGCGCAGCTACTTTCAAATTTCATCAACGAGGTTTGATGCTTGGGACAAATGTCGAGTCCTGGTATTTGATGTTCTCGATGCCAATAGGTCATAGAAAAAGCACGTAGGTCTTCCTTACGGCAGTCGGGGCAAATCTTAAATTCGTAGGTTGATCCGCTACTGTCTGCTTGGAATTGAGAGTAATGGTAGACAGAATGCGTGCTTTCCTTTACGGGGTCTTGACTGTAGACCTTGTCCCAGTGCTTTGTTAATAACATCAAGGTGTGATGAGCTCGATACGCTTGTGGAGTCATATCTGAAAGGTCGCTCATGATGTGATGCATATGGATCCACGTCCAGGGATGATTGCAGTTTTTGGGGCGTAGGCCTTTGGTTTCTTGTGGTAACAGGCGCGTGTAGTTGAGATTATTCATGGCACAGACTCGATACAAATGAGTCTGTGCCAGCTCGTCAGGTAAAGGTGTAGAAAATAAAAATGACATGCTCTTCTATATTCATTAACGGATAATGGTTGGTTGCTGCGTGTCTTGGCTCAGGAGCTTCTCGAGCAATAGCCGTGTGCGCGGCAGCCGATTGAGCTTATTTAGAAACGGTTTGAATGACGGCTCCAACTGATATAGCTTTTGCAATGTGATACGCGAAGAACCTGCCGTCTTGAGTTGGGACGCGGCATTCGAGATGAGAGTTTCTAGTTGAGCGTCTCGCAGAACCCAATCCACTCCGATGGATATGTATTGGTGTTTAGGAATCTGTTCGATACTTTGTGTAAGCCAGTCTCGATCATGTCGGTACAGCCATGCATAGCAACCAGGCTCTAATGCTCTGAGTTCTTTAAGTGTGGCTTTGGGATTTTGCCCAATGGCTTTGTTCCAAGTGCGACGAGCAGCCAGAACTTTCTGCTCATGACGCTGCTTGTCCCAACGGGCTAACAGTTCTGGATCTGTTTTAAGTAGCCTACAAACGGTTTGCATTGAAACCTGATGCCTATTCGCTACTTCGGCCTTGTCCTTTCCCTGGCGTAAATCATGCACTATGAATTTGATTCGTTGATTTGGTGTTTTGGGGCGCCTATGTATTGCTATGCCGTGAGATGAAGCCCAGCGTTGTGCGGTTTGAATCGCAATACCAATTTTCCTGGCAGCAGTCGATACGGCCATGCCTTGATCTTGAACCAAAGAAACAAGTTCTGAAATGCGAGAGTCGATAGGTGGCTGTGCAGGAGGATCTGGTTGATAGGTGGCTTGCGAATACCGTTTGGTTTGTAGATATACGCCCCAGAACTGCTCCCAATCCCCAAACAACCAAAGAATAAGCAGCATGTGTCGCAGAGGATGGGTTGAACGCGGCGGGCAGGCCAAGATCTTTGTTAACTGCGCTGATGCTTGTGCTTGGCTCGTAGGCAGTGCAATGTCAAGCCCGGCAAAATTAAGCTGCTTCGTAAATTGAAGGTATTGGTTGGTAGCGTCTTTAAGCGCGATCTGTGTCTGGCCACGTAACAGAGAATAGCCTTCTAAGGCCTGGCGGTAAGTGCTAGCCAACTTAAGGGGATCTATATAGGTGTCGGAATCAAGGTTAAATATGGCTGCAGCGACATTTGACAGAGCCTCTAGCGTTCTAACAGTTACCTCCTCGTTAAAGCCTGGAGCTTGTGCGTAGAACGAGTTTTCATGAGGAAGGCACCAAAGAAACCGTCCAACGCCATTGGATTTCATGGTGGAAACCTTCAGCGCGCAGGCATGAGTTGGACAAATCCATACGCCGGGTAGTTGATGGCTAAGATGCCAGTACGAAACACCGAGCTGCTGCATATCGATCTGCATACAGATCGGACACGCCTTGAGAGGATGGTTGGCCCTCATGCGACTGGCGGGAAGGCCCAATAGGCTTTTGATTTTGCCGGCATGGCCATCACACATGGCTTGTACTATGGCTTGCGCTTGTTGCTTGTGGCGCCATGGAAGATAAAAGCGAAGTATCGTGTGTTTGTAGATCAGCTCTTTGGTATCTGTGCCGAACATACCATGCGTGCGGTCAATGAAAATATTGATCCGTGAGGGAAAGTCATGTTGCGTTCCGTGTTGTGGATGATCGAATAACTGGCGCGCTGTTTTGCTATCCAGGGCATTCCCAAAAACGCAGTGAAATCGACAGCAAAGGCTGTAGAACGTTTCGTCATCTAGCCATGAAGTGATCGGGGGCGTCAGATCTAGTGCCAGGGATTGATTTACTGATACCATCTCGCATTACCTCGTCGTTAGCGTGCCAAGCGACGAGCATTGGCTTGTACTAGTTCACTTGCTGTCAGTTTTGAGCGTTTTGGACGGCTCACCGGCTTGGATGCTTTGGTTTCTTCCAGCTCTTTCTTTTCGCTTTTTAATAAGGCGTTTCGCTGAACCTCGGAGATGAGTTCTTCGGAGTAGTGCTTTTTCTGGCGGCTAAGTAATGCATCGGCTTTTGTTTTGGGTAGCGGAAATGGACAAGCATATTCAGCAGACTTGCGAGAGTACGGAGAGAGCATGGCCTGGGCTTGCTCGCGGCTGACTGAGTACTCGGTATGGTCGTATGCCGCCTTCACTTCTGCCATCGTGACGTGGTGCTGCCCTTTCTGCCACGCCAGCTCATAGGAAAGCCCCAGAAGCTGGCGGACTAATCGCTTCAAGCCTGCAGTGAGGTGATACAGAGAATATCGATCCTGAATAATGTCGATTTGTAGGCTAGGTCCTAAGATATGTGCAAGAGCTCGTAGGTAATCGACCCAATCAATAGAGTCAGGATCGGAGGGCATTAAAACAATGGGGTTGGATAAGAGTCGTTGGCGATCTTGTTCAGGTCGACGTTTGAGAATCGAACACAAACTGTAATTGGCAGCGAATACGAATGGCTTGCCGATATGGCTTAGTTGATACAGTAACTTCGTAATGGCTGCATGAGCTGATTGACCCTGTGTCAGGAACTGCATTTCATCGACAACCATAAGAGCCACCCCTGATTTGAAGGCGGATTTTGCGCTGATTCCGACTGCACGAGCCTGTGTTGGGATTTTCTTGCTTTCTCCTAGCTCGTCCTCAATGAAAGGCCATAGCAAATCCACAAAAGAGGCGCGCGCTTGTGCCTGCATGTGCCAATGGGTACGCAGTAGAATCGGGCCACTCTCGTGCTCGATATGCAGTTCTGTAGGGGAAGGAAGTAGTCGATCCAAGGCGCTGAGTAAGGATGTTTTCCCAACACCTGCTGGCCCTGTTAGGCAAATAGGTAATTGTTGCTGCACCTCAAAATGTTTGTAAGACGTGTACAGGCCTTGTAGGTATTGAATATCGCTTGGATAAGTTTTCTCGTGATGATCCTTCGCCACACCGACAAACTTTTGGAGCAAATTCAAATCTTGTTCCGTAGGGATATATAAGTCGCGTAGCTGACGATCAACATGCGATCTAATTTGATACGGTTCAAGGGCGGCCATATCCCCATTGTGTTCAGGCAAATGCGTGACTTTCTTTTTGATGGCCTTTAAGTCATCAAGGCCTGAAAATCTACTGGCCAGCGTATTGACGATGTGATTAGTCCTCATTGTTAAGCTCTTTTCCTTCAAATACGGCGCGAAGTTCCTTTTCCTCATCCTTTGTCGCGCTATGTCGTTTCAGTCGAGTTCTCTGCGTTTTTCCTGAATTCCATGGAGCACCAGTTTCTTGCTCAAACTGGATCTGGTGTTCAATAGCTGATGCGCGGCTGTGTTGACGATGTTCTGCCTTGAGCTGATTGAGCTGGTGCGCTTCCATCTCAAGATCCTCATAGGTTCTGTAAAGCATCTGCTCGTCATCACGAAGGTTCAATTGGGCATCAACCTCGATAAGCTGGCCATTCACTTCTACCCAAATATATCGAACGCACATCGGATAAATATAAGCAGGAATGGTTTGCCTACCGACGTTGGAGATGCGCGCGAGAATCTTGGATTCTTTTAGCGCCTCAGAGCTGTATCTCTGACCTCGCAGCCGAACACCGTCTCGCGATACCGTGACAGTGGTCTGAATCAGAAAACGTCTGACGGCGTCATCAAAAGTCATCAGCTGGCCGTTATTGCGGGCTCGTACATCCAGAAAATTCCAAATCCCAAGTGGTGTGATCGAGACTTGATGCTCAATCATCTCGGGTGTCATACGCCCACTGGCATCGGCACTGTCATTCTCTTTAATTAAGCGTTGGATCTCCCGAACGATCATTTGGGGCACCTTCAGTGAACTGGCAGTGTAGTGAGCTAACCCTTCAAGCTTTGGCGTGCGCCTTTGCGAGGCTTCGACGATCGCTTTGCTTTGCCCTTGCCCTGATGGAGTCATTTCACGGATAGCCAGACCTTGCCCCTGGTACTTCTCATGGCCGGGCTCACGCTTGATGCCCGGGCCTCGGTCGGTAATGTAGTGTGCCGGCACACTTTGTGAAGGCCATTGCGCCTCCTCAATATCCATACCAAACAAACTGCAGAACTTTTTCTTGGAAATGACAGCGCAAAATAGCGCAGCGTTATATGCCTCACTATTTTCCTTCTCGAAGGAGAAGCCAATACCAATCCGTAGCCCTGATGCCGTATCAACAAGGCGCGCCACGGCTAAGGGCTTTAGATGGCCCTCACCCAAAAAGCTACGAGGCTTGTCCGCACAGTAGTAGGCATCGGCCTCAACACGCTCCAGTAGATTGGAGACAGAGCTGGAAAATGTTCCCTGCTGAGCAGCTTTACTGCGCCTATTCTTTTCTTTACCCCAGCGATACAAGGCAATAGTGTTTTTGCCGATTTTCTTTTTTAACCAATATCGATACTGATCAAGAGTTGGAAGTGGTGAACCATTGCTTGAGACAATGCGCTTGTTACCTAGATCATCGATACGAGTGCGCGCCTTGAAGGTTTTTCGCATCGCCTCGTCGTAAATTTCTGTTAGCGGCTTTCCTACCTCTTTATACTTCTTATATGACCTCACCATTTTTTCAGCCATCTCTGCATCAACACGGCATCCCGCATGTTTGCCACGAGCAATAGATGGACGCCCTAATTTACGCCCAGAAGATTTTGTCAGCCGTTCACCACGTCCACAGTTGAAGTAATGAGGAAATAGCGCTACGCCACTTTGTCCAAAGCAGAGGTACGCGAAGAAGAAAAAACGAGTCCGCTGGGCGTTAAACCCATTTTCAATTGCGTACTTATTGATCAAGGCTTCCGGTTTGGGCGCGTTTAGGATTGGGACCCGTTTTTCAAGAAGAAGGCTAATATCCAGTAAGCGTTTTTCTGCCAGATCGGCGTGACGGCGTTTTCCATTCGTTTTTTTCAAGTCGTACCCGCGAAGGTCTTTGCCTTCTGCGGCCTTGAGAAATGGTGCTTGTCCACCAAGGACATCTACCTGGATGATGAGTTGTTGCGCCAAACATCGTTCAAAATCATCGCGAGGCATGCAAATCAGGCTTGCTTGCCAAGAAGAGTTATTGCGAAAAAAGTGCACAAGTTGCACGGACAAAATCATACGATTGCTTTGCAAGAAATGGTAGATACATCCTCTTTCGAGAGCCCCATAACCTTGGGGAGCTTCAAGCGCGGTTCCTGTTTGCATATGATTTAGCGTCCGAAAAGATGAGCGTGTTCAAGCAGCGGATCTACGCGCTCCGCACGCAATGGTTTGTCAACCAGTAACGGCTTATATAGGTCTAGCCGTACGCGCCGGTTCCAGACGGCTTTGTAGAGCGTGGATAAACAATCCGTACGATCGCATTTGAAACGTGTCGTCCATGTGGAAAGCATCGACAGTACCGTTGCGGGCGTTCCAACAATTTTCTGAAATTGATGGATTAACTCTTCTTCCACGTCATAGGGCAATGTAGATTTGCACTGGGCACGAGCACATAGCGAGTTGAGGTTATGGATGAGATCAAAAGGCATATCCTCTTTGGCAACGAAATGGGTAGGAATTTGCGCCTCAGCAAAATAGCGTCGCTCTAAAAGGTGTCGCGTATCGAGGCTTGGCGATTCTCCAGCGATGGATGGCCCTGACTGCTTGCTACGAGAACGAGCATAGAAGTCGTCCTTCTGAGACTTGACGCTCCAGTTCACACAATGTGGCCCCCGATCGTCCTTGAGGAATAGAAGAAGGTCGCCAAGGTAGGGAAAGGCGTGCCGAATCTTTTCATTAGGATCATCTGGTGCGGTCAGATGCACGACAGGGTGTTTAGAGAGAATGCCAAGTTCATCAGCAATGCTCACCGTGCCATGTACAGGGGGAAGAGATAGCTCCCGCGCATCAGGATGGTGAGATAAAGGATGTGGGGCATCAAACATCGAGAGCATGTGCTGCTCGTGGATGTCGAACACTCGAGGATGGTATAGCGCCAGAAGGCAGACGTGACGCTCGGCCAGCGACATGAAGTGCATATCCCGGCCGAACTTCTCGCAATAGAGCGTTGAAGGGCGACTAATTGTTGGAGCTTCGTCTCGAGTGGCGAGCATAGCGGGCTGATACTCCGCTAGCCATCTCATTTCTTCTTGGCGCTTCATGATGAGATGAAAGCGCTGTTCGCTAATTAGGGCGTGACGTGCCATGCTGATTCCATATCCAAAAAGTAGTTGTTGCTGGGTGAATATGGGAATTGCAGGAAGACGCTTGTCATAGGCAAACACCTTCCCTGTAGTGCTTGACAGCACCACTTCGTCGAGGCATTATGCGCATAGGTTCCCACCTACATGCACGTACCGAAAAGCCAGTTGCCTTCTGCCGAAGGGGCTGGCTTTTGTGCAATTCCCCTCTATCGTCTGGGTCTATTTCATATCTTCATGGCCTACGTTTCCTTTGGTGCTTGCCTTGTTGTTGTGAGCATTATGCGCATGGTATGAGGCTGGCCAGCAGGTTTGGCGACATGCTTTCAGACGCGCCAAACCTGTGTATACCAAGCCTTAACCCAGGTATATCCTATCGCTTAAACGGAGCTTTGTGAACCCTTAAAAATCTACTAACCTATTGATTTTTATATATAAAAAATAGTCTGTTGGTTTAATTTCCATCTTTATGACATATTCCGTTTGCGATGCAAACGGCGCTGCCAGCGGTCGAACCAATGATTGATCCTCCGTTATGGCGGTGCAGGATTGCGCTGGTGTATTTGAGATGTTGGTAGTTCATAGTTATCAGTAAGAGCCGATTGATGACTCTTATTAACCAGACTACAGAACCGGCTTTTCAGGAATCAAGGTTTCGTGGGTACTTAGTTTGGAATTCTTGGATTTGCCTGGTTCACCGAGATCTCGGGGGCAGGTGATGTAACGCGGATAAAGAGGTGGGTTTGTTGTGTGTTCGGGCGGCCTCTTCCTTAGCTAAGTGTGCCAGGCGCAGTTCCTCTTTTTTATCGAATCGATATTGAAAGAGAAACCTGTTCTTTTCGGGGTTCTCGTAAAAGCGATTGATGACCAATTGAGGCACTGCCAGCTTGCCGTCACATCGTTTGTTCCGATAAAAATAATCATCCAACATGAGAATCAGATCCAGCTGGCGAGCGGCGGTTTTACGGGTGACGCCAAGATCTTTGGATAACCGATCTACGCTCGTAGCGCGCCCGGTGGTCAAGCGACTAAGGTCTACCAGGCAGTAAAGCCATTTTGCCAAGGGCAACCGAGAGTTCTCAAGTATTGTGCCGTGTCGCACAGAAAAAACGAACTGACCGCCTGAGCGCCGTGCATCGGCCTCATGATCTGCCCGGCAACGAAAGTAGCCAGCCTTACCTTTGCGCTTTTCCCTATAAAGCCGCCACCCACCACACAATGGACATGTGACCTGACGATCGGGCCAGCGATAGCTTTCCAAAATGGCGCGTGATTTCTCTTCTGGGTGGTCTTTGAAAAATTGGGTCGACACGAGCGCTGATTCTTCCTGTTGTGGCACTTGGGGCTGGTTGCTCAAACCAAGATCATACTAATAGCGGCTGTTGAGCGCACACAGGTACCCGTATGGCCAAGGCAAAAAACGCCTTGTTGAGATTGCGCACCATATCGCTAGCAGCCACAAACACAACCTGAGCTGTTCATGCATGCGGTAAAGCGCTATGGTCGCCTGGAAAGCATGCAATCTGAAGGCAATCCAACGTTGTGGAAAAAGAAAATAGAGCGATGCCGAACTGAATATCAGATAGACCCCACGCCATTTCAGCCTGATAGGTCTAGCCAGGCTTTGGTGGAGCTTTTGTTCCCCGAACTGGTTCCCTTGCCTTAGCTTGTTTTAGCGATTTCATCCGAATTCCTCCCTGAGCAACTAGCGCCTTCAGTTGCAATCAGCGTAGGCGTAAAGCTTCGGCCCTCTTTTTCCTGCAGCGGAACGTCCCGGTGACGTTCGTATTCCCTCTCACGCTAAGGGCATTTCCGGCTGCAGGCGCGCCACCAATGCTTACGGCTCCATTGAGACGGCTGGTTCCACTTGTGGTGAGCGTACCGCCGACCGACTTGGACAAGAGGCATGCGCATAACGATGAGTCTTCACGAGGCTCAGTGTCTGGGCGGAGGCGTCCATACCATTACTGAAATCCTGCTCACGGATAGCACGAATGGTGGCCAGCACACACTCATCGCTTAGCCTGCCTTGACGCTTGTAGTGGCCGACACTTTAGGCGGCGTATTAATTTTCTTCCACACACCATTAGCCACACAGACAACACGTGAATTAACGGTAAAAGTCCCCGTCATGAATATGAGCTGTTTTGTTGCACGGATCATACTTGGGGTTACTTCGACTGTTTCACCGATCTTGACGCCCTCTACAAACTGTACTGTAAGGGTCACGGTCACCGTGGCGGCTGTCTGCGTCACTTGACGAGCAGTCGCTCCAAGGGCGCGGTCTACAAAGGTCATTAATGCACCACCTTGCAGCATGCCATTACGGTTCTCGTGCTTTTCGAGTACTTGGAAACTGAATGTGGGACCATCGTTGGAGTCTCGCTGGAAGAATGGACCCGCATGGGAAATGAAACCGGGGTCTTCGAATGCGGTCCAACCCAGGGCTATGTAGCGCTGTTTCAACTCTGTTTCGGACATAATCATCCTGCAAAATCTGTTTCGGGAAGGCCTCTTACACCCACGTCAAGTTGGAGTAGCGAACCTGCCAGCGGCTGCCCAGCAAGTTGCTCCTCTGTAAGACCAAAGCGCATAGAGGTCACATAAAGAGTATTGAGATTTGGCCCACCAAACATGAGACTGGTAGGCTTCTGAAGGGGTACACGAATCTCTCGATCGAGTGCGCCGTCTGGGGCATAACGACGAATGTGCCAATCGCCCACTTCGGCAACCCACAACCCTCCTTCGGAGTCGACAGTACATCCGTCAGGTAGCGCACTCGCTCCAACCGAGTGATAGTCGCGAAAGATACGGCGCTCAGAGATAGTGCCGTGAGCCACATCGAAATCGTAGGCATCTATACGACCAGGATGGGTGTCGATGTGATACATGGTTCTGCCATTTGGCGCCCACGCGATGCCGTTCGATACTGTGAAGCCACTGCCGCAGCGGTGCATCGAAAAATCCGAATCCAACCGAAAAAGTCCACCATGAGGCTCCTTGACTTCGATGTCTCGTGTACCCACCCAAAGGCGTCCAGCGGAATCGCATTTTGCGTCATTGAAAACTTCTTTGGAGAAGTCTATCAATGGCACAGGAAGCGATGTAAGTTCACCCAGCTCAAAATTCAGCAGTGCCATACCTTTCTTGGTAATGAGCAGTAAGCCACCAGTCGAACGCGGAATTGCCATACTTGGCGCGTAAGGCAGGCTACAAACATCAATCTGCCCAGTAGCGTGTTGCAGCCGGAATATGCATCGCCCCACTACATCAACCCAATATAAGGCTTGTTCACCTACGGACCACATTGGAGCTTCGCCAAGCACAGTTTGGGGGGCATCCACAACATCAATATTGGTTTTGTTCATACCTCTTGACTCAACGATATAGGTTTGAATTTCACAAGAGTAACTTCGTCGGTAACGTCTTCAAACACAATCTCCACCTCCATGCCGATGGGCATTTCGTCGAGCGTGCCATGAGCTGTGTCCACGATGTTGGACATGAGGCGGGGGCCTTCCTCCAACTGAACCATGACGACGTTATATGGTTCCTCGAACCCAGGGAAGTACTGTTTGTGAAAGCGACAGTTAGCCCAGATGCGGCCACGTCCACTAAGTTGTTCCCAATGCACGCCCTCCTTACCGCAGTTTGAACACCATGGTTCGAAATAGGTATGGTAAGCCCCGCAATGGTCGCATCGAGGTAGAATGAAGCGACGCTCTCGTGTTGCTTCCCAGAAAGGCCGGCTTTGTTCGGTAACCGCCGGCAGTGGCTTTACATAAGTAGTCATACAGCCTCCTTCCCATAGATAATCGACGTGCTAAGCGGTCCGCCTTGTAAGTACTGGACGATCTCAGCATCATTCACTTGTCGTTCTCCCAAACTTCCACGCAGTTGCCGAACCGCCTCGACCTGCAGGTTCCATCCTTGCATATAGCTCTCCGACAGGTGACCCCCATTGGTATTGGTCGGGTAACGACCGTCCAACTCCAGAGTTCCATCCGCTACGAAGGGACCGCTTTCCCCGCGAGGGCAGTAGCCAAAGCCCTCCAGGGCGAACAAGACGATAGGTGTGAAGTTGTCGTAGATCATGAGTGCATCGACACCATCTCTGCCGACTTCGGCCATTTCGTGGACAATCTCGGAAGCACGCTGCATTGCCGCAAAGCCAAAATCATCTGGTAGCTCTCCCTGAGCCAGGCGTGAAACCTGAGCAAGGCCACGAATGAAAACAGGAGGCTGTTTGAAGTCTTTTGCTCTATCGCCGGCTGTGAGTATCATGGCAACGCCACCATCGTTGATAAGACAGTAGTCAAGCAGCCGTAATGGCTCGCAGATGAAGCGGGAAGCTAAGTAGTCGTCCATCGTCAATGGCTTGTGCATGACGGCGTTGGGATTGAGTAATGCGTGCTTACGAAACGCTAGAGAAACAGCACCGAGATGCTCAACTTTGCTCCCGTACAAGTGGGCGTGCCGTTGGAACAGCATCGAATGGACGGCTCCCGGTGACGTCATCCCGTAAGGAAACCAGAGCTGGTCTGCACCTGTACCGTAGTTATCACCCTTGCCTCCATATCGGGCACCTGCACTGCGTCCGTCATTGCCGTAGACCACCGCGACGGTGTCGAGCATACCCGACAAGATGGCCTGCACTGCCATCTGGATAGTCCCCCCCGTCATACGCCCCGCCCCTGGGGTGGCAGTCACTAGCTTGGGCGTGATATTAGTGATTTGAACAAATTTTTGATAGTCAGTTAAGCGTTGGCAAATTAGGCCATCGATGTCCTGTAATCGGATGCCTGCGTCTTCCGCGGCCTCGCGCAATGCCCAGATCCCTAACGAAGTAGCATCATGCTCGGGCATGGTGCCATATTTCGTCGTGCCAACCCCGATTACCGCTACGCTGTCTTTTCTCTTGCTGATAAGGCTCATGAGTTTTCCTCAGTTAATGCGTCGTTCCTGCCCCGCCCATAGCGATTGGCTGAGATAGCGACGATCAGGCTTTCCGTTAGGATTGAGAGGCATCTCGCCGATCAAGCGAAACTCCTTGGGCACTTTGTATCCTGCAAGTTGAGTCTTGCAGTAGTCTCGCAAATTTTCTTCAATAAATTCGCCGTCGCGCTTTACTACGACAAAGGCGATTACACGCTCGCCCCATTTCTCATCTGGCGCAGATGCAACCGCAGCATCAAGAACCTGCGGGTGAGCACCTATAACCTTCTCAACTTCTGCCGGGTAGACGTTAAAACCGCCCGAAATAATCACGTCATTCATCCGGTCGCGTAGAAATATGTGGCCATTCATAATTTCGCCCAAGTCCCCGGTGGATGACCATTCTTCTTTAATAGGTTCACGGCCATGAGAAGTAAGGCGCGCACAAGGAAGCCAAGGAGACTTCACTTCAATCTCTCCAACACCATCAGTGCTTACAGGCTCTTTCAGCCGTAATCCGACAGTGAGCATAGGGCGCCCCGCGCTATGCCATAGTGTCAAATCATGGTGCGCAGCATTGTCAAGCACACTAATAGAGCCTGCTTCATGCGACCCATAAGACTGCACGAATTCGGTGTTCGGCGCGAGCTGCATTACCTCTTCCAAGACACTCTGACGGATTGGCGAGCCGCCATACACAATGCGGCTCACGTTAGCACTACCGAAGGCAGCACGCGCCATCGGATCATTCAAAATCAAAGTGAACATGGTGGGAACAATCTGTAAACAAGATATCTCGGTCGACGACAGAATCATGGCAACAGTAGGAAGAGAGAACTTCTCCATTACCAACAAAGTACCTCCACGCAGAAAGGTAGGAATTACAAACAAACCAGCTTGATGAGATAGTTGGCCTAGCACCAGCGTGGTGGATCCCGGAACAATCTGCATTTCTTCAATCAGCATCGACATTGCCCGTACAAGCCAGGCACGGTGCGTGACGATCAACCCTTTCGGATTCCCGGTCGAGCCTGATGTAAAACGGATAATCGCATCACAGTCTTCCAAACCATCAGGAAAGCATCTCGGATGCTGCTTCGTATTGATCACATCATCAAAGTTAGTAAAAGCACCCTGAGCGGCACCCACGACGAGAAAAATTGTGTCGGCAAACTCCGAGGCAGTGCGCAACTCGGCCGCTTTCGCTTCTGTAGTAATCACAATACGCGCTCTACACATGCCGATCTGGCGACGCGCCTCGCTGAACTGAAGTCGGTAGTTAATATACGCAGCTACCGCGCCAGCTCTGAAACTACCAAACTGTGCAACGAGATAGGCAATGGAGTTTGGTAGATGGATAGCGATCGCATCTCCCTGCTGTATACCTTGGGTAAGTGCCCATTCAGCGAAGTTCGAAACCTCGTAGTCGAGCTGAGAATAGGTAACTTGTTTTCCCTCCCACTCATGCACCGCGACATGTTCTGGGTAAGTGGCAGCGGCGCGAGTTATGACAGAATCGATTGATGGCATATAGTGCAAGTCTCTCTTATGATGAATGAGCTATATATGTGCTGATTGAAGCCTTGTGGACACAGTTAGCAATATGCTCGTGAAAGGTTGTGGCGTTGGCATCACTCAAATGTCAGTCCAGAAGCTTTGATAACCTGTTCCCATCGAGCGCTGTCTTCGCGAATATAAGCATCGGCTTCTTCCGGCGTAGGCAGCACAAACGGTTCGACATTGAGCTGAGCAAGCGTCTCTTTGACTTCCGGATCGGCGAGCGCCGTGACAAAAGCTGCATGCAAGGTCTTGACCGCACTTTTGGGAACTTTTGCAGAGGTCATCACCCCATACCAAGGCGACATCACCATGGGTGACGTATCTACGCCATCAAGCGGCTTGGATGACGCGATAGCTTTGAGACGCCCTTGGTCGAGCATGCCTTTTAATGCCGAGTAATCCATGACAATTCCATCGACCTGCCCTCCGACAACGTCTGTGACCCCGGCGGCAGCGCCTTTATATGCAACATGAAGAAAATCGCCACCCGTCTCCGTGGCAAGATACTCAATGTTCAAATGCGAAATACCACCTGCGCCCGCAGAAGCTAATGAGACCCTCCGCTGCTTAGCGAGCTCTATTAGTTCCTGCATGGAATTAGCGGGCAAGCTTGGATTGACGGCGATCAACGAGGTAGATGTTGCAATGGTCGTCACGGCCTGTAGATCTGTAGGCTTGTAGGGAATATTTGATTTTGCGACTGGCGCAATGGAAAGCACACTGGAGCTTCCCAACGTAATCGTCTGCCCGTCGGGCTTAGCATTAACGGTATAGGCAGTACCAATCGCACCAGCAGCGCCAGGCCTATTCTCCACAACGACAGGCACCCCAAGGATCTCACTGAGTTTGGGTGATAGAGCACGTGCGATAGCGTCGTTGGAACCGCCCGGCGTAAAGCCAACTACAAGTGAAATAGGTCCACTCGGAAAAGCCGAGCTTGCAACTGCAGCAAATGTGATCTGTGCGAGCAGCATCGCGAGTGCTATGCGGATTGAGCAGATCCGCATGCCGTATCGGATAAGTGTGATGAGCATGGATGTCTCCTGAATATTATTTATGAGTGGCCAATTTAACACTTGACAAAAAAAACATATATGGCCAACAATTCAGTTTATTATTGAATTTGGTTCATCAATACAAATATGAGAGATTTGAACGCCCTAAGGGTATTTGCTCACGTTGCACAGTTAAGAAGCTTCAAGGCAGCAGCGATCAAGCTAGGACTCACTTCTTCAGCAGTCAGTAAGGCCATTACACGATTGGAAGCGGAAATTGGAGTGACGTTGCTGCAACGTACGACTCGCTCAGTAGGGTTGACGGACGATGGGGCTACGTTCTTTGAGAACTGTAGGCAGATTCTGGATGAGATAGGAAGGGCCGAGAATCTGCTAAGTCGCGCTGTGGTTGGCCCATACGGCCGCCTGCGCGTCCATATGACCGAAGGGGTAGGACGGCGCATGATAATGCCGCTGCTTCAACAATTTTTGGAACAAAATCCAAATCTCAGCATTAGTGCTGAGCTAAGTGATCGTGTGGTAGACATTGCCAATGAAGGATTCGACGTAGACATCCGGATTGGAGAGGTAGCCGACAGTCGTTTGATCGCCCGAAGACTGGGTGATCTGCGCTTCGTCACTTGCGCATCGCCAAAGTATCTGGCTGCACATGGCATCCCCAAGTCTCCGGAAGATCTGGATCGCCATAACTGCTTAGCCTACGCCCGCATGCATACAGGGCGGTTGCGAGAATGGTGGTTCAAGTCGGATGGCCGTGTGTACAGCAAGACAGTACGAGGTAACATGCAAGCCAATAATTCAGAGGCTTTATTGGTAGCCACGATTTCTGGCATGGGGATCGCACATGTGAGTCAACTTCTCGCGCGGGATGCGATCAAGGATGGCAGCGTAACGCCGCTCCTCACACGCTACACTGCGTCCGTCACGCCGGTACACGCCGTCTATCTTAGATCACATAATATCGCACCGAAGATTAGAGCATTCGTCGATTTTCTTATGGAACACTGGAACAATAAGACTTAAGGCCTCCAGCCCACGACGGCACCAACGGCTTCATGGAACTCATCATGTCTTCGCGCCAATCTTTTCGCAACCTTCCGAACCGAAGTTTGACGGTCGCACAGTAGAGACGGCTTGATGTTTCCGGTAGAGTGCGAACGGTGCGCTGACGTTTGTGCTGGTGAGCACTCGGCGCGTGCCGGGCAAGCAACAGCCGTAGTCAAAGTAATGATCCACGGCCGTCCGCTTTTGCTCAGGCGTATACCGGGGTTTCGGGCGTGAGCGCTTTGGCCAATCGCCCGCTTCAATGTAAGTGCGATACTGAACCGCCCCGGGTTCCGTGGAGGCTGGTTGGTTTAAGTTAAATCTCGACGGTGACCTTTTCAGACAGTTGTCGATAATAATTTTCTTCAGCTTCCGCAGGCGGAATATAGCCGATAGGTTCCAGCAGGCGATGATGATTGAACCACGAAACCCATTCCAGCGTGGCCAATTCGACGGATGCCTTGGTTTTCCAGGGGCCGCGCCGATGAATCAGTTCAGCCTTGTACAAGCCGTTGATGGTTTCCGCTAAGGCATTGTCGTAGCTGTCACCGCGACTACCCACAGAGGGCTCAATACCGG
>JACCET010000010.1 GCA_013416405.1 Alcaligenaceae bacterium | reverse complement strand
TACTCGCCACGGTGTTCCTGCACCATACGCACGGCACGCTCACGCACTTCAGGGGAAAACTTGTTTTGCTTCTTCATAGCTCCATTCTCTCAGAGGTTGGAGCCTCCACAAAATCCGGGGCGGTTCATATAGGTGAGCCTTTACGGGATAGAAAATCAATATTTTCAATAGCTTGCGTGTTTCTTTTTTACGACGAACATACTTTTTTTATTTGATTCAACCCATTTGCTCTTGTGCTCCCCCGGTGAGCTTTGATAGGCTGTACATATGCGCAGTGAAACTCTTTCTCGCGCACTGAGAAGACAACATGAGGCCAACCATGAAACGCCCCGCATCGAATCGAACCACTGCCCTGATGACCGAGATATGGGCCATAGCACGTTCGTGCGCGGGAGCCTGACGCCTTTTATTTTTGTATTTGTAATACGTCGGCCCCGCATCTAAGCGGGGCTTTTTGCTTTTGGTGCTCCGCTAACACTAAGAAACCCCAATGGAGTTACCCATGCAACGCAACCCACCCGTTATGAGCTGGCCTATACAGGCCAGGTAATGCCTGCTAGGTAGCCGGCATAGCTGCCTTTCCCATATTTTTTAGTTTTTTTATCGGAGAACATCATGACCGAGGAACGCGCTCGCCTAGACACTTTACACACTACCTATCCACGTGTTTTTTCAACAGGCCCATTAACTTGGGGATTCGAGCACGGTGACGGTTGGTCTGACCTCATTGCAGCGCTGTGCGCGAACATCAACGAAATACTGGAAAGTGAGCCGGACGCATCGATGCAAGTGAAGCAGGCCAAGGAAAAGTTCGGCACTTTGCGCTTTTACTACCGCCTCAATGGCGTAAACGATGACGTGGGCATGCGTGTCCGTCGCACCGTTGCCCTAGCTGAGAAAGCAAGTGGTTGCATTTGTGAACGCTGCGGGTGCTTAGCAACGTTGCGGGCCGAAGCCGGCTGGTGGAGCACCTTGTGCACGAGTTGCCGTACAGATTCAACATGAATAAATAAATGAATAAAGGGTATCGTCATGAGTCACGATGAATACACAAGTCAATTAGTCCGGTCCCTTTTCGAAGAAGAGAATGATCCCATTGTCTTTGAGCTGAAGCTTGACGAGTCGCTTCCGGAAGCGCCATTGAACAATTTTTTTGGTGACGTTTTCCTGACCTTGCTGTACCGCTGCAATGACTCGATTGCGGAGCCTCTGATTGACATCAAACAGCATTTGTTAAGCGTGACTGACCTCGCTAAACCGCGTCACGTCCGCGCGAAAGCGGCTGTGGCGCTGGGCCGGTTCATCCAACACCGATATCCGGATGAGCAGTTTCGCATCGGTAGTAGCCGGCCAGAACAATGGTTCCTCCTTGCTCGGCAACTGAACAGTGTGGTCGGTGCGTTCGCGCTTGCTAACGTGTTGCTTGCACAACAAAACTTGCGCATCCAGTTTGACCTCGAGGCTGATCCGCTGCCTCGACTTGTGTACATCATTGAGCGCAACCTGCGGTCTACGCCGCAGGTAAGTTCAGAGTCCGCGCATGCCTTTTACCTAGGTGCACGAGTTGCTTTGCGTCATGTGCATCGCCGCTTTGAGGGTTGGAACCAACAGTCGTTCAGATGCGCGCTTGCCTGCATCGTCAACTATTTGACGCATATCCCCACCAGCCGTATTAGTGACCGTGCGTGCCCAATTCAGCAGCGCCGTGAAGCTTTGACGTGGATCAAACCCCTATGGAATCGTCTCATCGATGCAATGAGCGAACAGCCTCGCGATGCGGAAGCGCGTCGGGTTGAGCTTGTCGAGCAGCAGTTGGCGGTACTCCTATATCTCGACGATATTGAAGAGAACGGAGTGCCCGACAAGCCATCGTTGACCCCTGGCTCAAAAAGGGTCGCCAGCAAGCCTGGTCCGAACCAGATGGTCGTAGTATCCGGCGCTATCCCTGGATCCAGCGATCGGGCTGAGACGGATTACCTCAAGCAGTTTGAAGTACTACGCAAGCCCATGACGTTCAAACCGTTGCCTAGCCTTGGTGAGCTATATGGACTGAGAGAAATGCTGAGCGAGGAGTTTCCGTGGGCGCAAGAAGCGATCACGCTCATCATGAGTGATCTCCTCGCGCGCCGGCGCCATGGTGTGTTGCGGTTGGGAATGGCGCCCGTACTGTTAGTGGGGCCGCCCGGAACAGGCAAGACACGCTTTGTGCAGCGCCTTGGCGAGTTGCTGGGCACACCCAACACCGTCATCAATTTGGCTGGCATGACCGATGTGAAAGTGCTCAAAGGAGTCACCCGTGGTTGGGCTAATAATAGGACATCACGGATCGTCGAGTTCATTCAGCAAACGAAGGTGCCTAACCCGATCTTCATCCTTGATGAGATCGATAAGGCTCGGCCAGCGACTGGTAACGGCGGAGATCCGCAAGAGGCCCTGCTCGATCTGCTCGAACCTGGAAACGCAAGGAGGTATCAAGACGTCTACTTGATGAGCGAATGTGATCTGTCGCATTGCTTATATATCGCAACGAGCAACTCGCTCAGTGCCGTGTCCGAACCGCTGTTGAGTCGTCTTCGACCCGTGCTATTTCCTGCGCCAGGGCCGGAGTATTCAGGAGTTATTTTGCGAGGAATCGTGCGTGATATGGAACGAACGTGGAATCTTCCACAAGGCGCATTAATGGTTACGCCTCGCCAGGCAGCACTGCTGCACGGCTTATCTCCTCGGGAGATGCGCCGGGCGTTATTGGAGTTACTTGGAAATGATGGTGATGACGCGGCATATGTCCACCATTGATGGTGCCACCCTTCGCCGGTTTTATTACGCCGGCGAAGGGCACTACTAACGTTATAAGAAAGGATTGTGATGGTGAGCTTACATAAACGCGTCGCTGCCAATAAGACCGGAAGTGATTTCATTGTGGGTGATCTGCATGGATGCTTGGACCTGCTGCAGATCGAGCTGAATCGTGTTGGCTTCGATCAAACAAAAGACCGGCTGTTCTCGGTTGGAGATCTTATCGATCGCGGGCCAGATTCTATGGGGTGCCTGCGGCTGCTGCGCGAACCATGGTTCTTTGCAGTGCGTGGCAACCACGAAGATATGTTGCTCGATTATGCGTATGAGGTGGTGATGCCCTATAGCTATCGCTCGTCTGCTCAGCTCTTTTTCCGTAATGGCGGTAGCTGGGTGGAGACACTAGACGCTGATGCTCAGCAGGAATTGCGAGAAGATCTATTGCCCCGCGTCGTCGCTTTACCGTACGTAATGACGATCGGTGAAGGCAAGACGCAATTTAACGTTGCGCATGCGGAACTCATGACGGGGAATGTAGAGGACGATAGCCTCTTCGCGAGACTAGCGGGCATGCCTGTGGATCCCGCCTCGCGGCGGATCCTCACCGATGATCAATTGATCGATGAAATCTTGTCGCGGATGATTGAGCCACTGACTTGGGGCAGACGGCTGATGCGTAAGATCAAGGTGAAGGAGTCCAGGGAAGTGGAAACACCAGGTGGATCGCTTTTGCTTAGCCAGCAACCCATGCACCCGGGCCTATCGCTCACTTACGTGGGGCATACACCCTTGGCCGGCATGATGCTGCACGAATCGCACCTATTCATTGATCGTGGGGCCTATGACAGAGGCCCCGATACATGCTTGTTGGTGCTGAAGCACAATGAAGTTTTATCGACGTTGCAACGACTCAATTGAGCGGCCGGCGTGTAGCCCTTGGTTTATTGAAACCAGGGTCGAGCAAGGTGCTTTGCTCTGGGCCGTCCAAATCGCCACACAAACCCTGTAGGCTAATTGAGTATGTATCCTGCAGGAGCCACGTGAGCCTCGTCATCATCGTACGGTATTGCCCGAGCGATGCCCTTGATCGTCTCATCTATCTCATCACAACATTGCTTGATTGCAGTAAGAGCCTCTTGCTGCCAAGCAGCATCCCCCAGCCCTCGGTCAGCGTGGTTGGAAATTTTGGAAAGAATAGTTAGGCACTCATCGAGGGCAGCAATCACAGGCATGGCGTTGATCTTTAAAAATGAGAGGAACGCCTATTCTGCAGGTGTTCTAACAGTGGGGGAATACGTACTTTCCGATTGTTGATTTGGTGGCCGCACATGGCGTCGTAATGAGCGCAGCGAAGTTGTCACGAATACCGTCGGCCATGACCCTGATTGCAACCACGAAGAGCAGTCCTGCATAGGCGTACCCGCCCCGGGACTGCGAGTGGCATGGCTTTTTCAACAAGACAAAGACGGCAACAGATCCTTTGTATTGTTAAGTTGGATCCAAGCGCTTCACATTGGCATTCCGTGTAATTTGGTATAACCCTCTTACTTTTGCACATTAAGAGGGAAATTCAATGAGGAAGGCCATTGTCATACTACTTGCCTGTGTTTTAACGCCTTTTGCAGCTCATGCTTTTGAGATAAAAGGCGAGCCCGGCATGCTTCACACCGAACTGCGCATTGGCAGCATTACGGTAACTGACACGAAATTGACTTCTGATAAAGGAGTGGTCGAGCTTAAGAAAATGAAAGAGATAAAACGCAAGTACGATACGAGCATTTACTTTGAAGTCGTCAAAGACCCAATCTTGCTGTGTTCTGGCGGGACGCCTGCGAGTCATTTGACCGTTTCAGGAATCGACAGGGATGACGAAAATGGTAGTTTTCATCTGTTCGTCCTTGGAGAAGTCAAGAATGACGCAGGTGATATTTTTGTTGAAGAATGCGGTGGCTACAGCTACAACATAGACGCTAAGGTCAAGTAGTAGGCATAAATGGAAGGCCGGGTTTCTTTCCTCTGCCTTGTGAGGGCGCCGGGCAAAAGGTTTCTTAGGCAACGTTGAGCAATGATGCTTTAAGACTCATTAATGGTGTGCGATGAGACAAACAAAAGAAGAAGTGATCATCAGGCGAAGGGAGCGCAGACAGGCAAGAGCTAAATCTGCATAAATCAGGGCTTGGAGCATAGTGTTTCAAAAGCAAATGGATGAAGCCGTTGTCATGGCTGTCGACTGGTGGGTCAATTGCCATGGACATCCAGGGTTTCGTCCAGAACAGCCTCTTCGTGGAAATGTACCTAAGAACTGCTTATCAAGCGCCAAGGAGATAATCAGAGAAACGCTTGATCGGCGTATAGACCTTGCACTTGCTGAGCGTAAGGCGCAGCCTATTCCGATGGAGCCTAGTGACCGGCTGGGCTTGGAGAGTCCTATGGTAAATACCTATCCACTTGAAGGTTATTTCCGTAACGCCATATGGCGCGCGCTCTCCATACGATACCGTTTTGTGCTGTCATCAACCAAAGACTCAACAAGCCCAATATTTTTGATTACACGAAGAGCCAGGCATTGGCAAAAATCTACAGGTAACGTTCTCATCGGAAATGCCCCTGACTTTAAGTTTGAACATGACGAAGTCTGGAGCAATGAAGAGCGCCGTGCTCCTGTAATACTAGGTGAGGAATCTAATCAATCCAGTAGTGTTCCAGTGCTTTATACAGGTGGATTCGAAACAAACCGATCCAGGCATTGAAAAATTTAATGCCTGGATCGGTATCTGCCACGGAGTTGATTTCTATGAATCACACTTAATTAGATGCCAGTGTCAGCGCTTTCTGTTTGATTGAGAAACCAGACTACCGGCAAGCCTCTTGGTCAGATCACTGGATCGATTACCTTCGAGTGCCTTAGATGCTTTGTGTTCCATCGCCGAGCTTGTTTGGGCAAGACGCCCCGTCTGCCGTAGGGCTGAGCCAGCCAGAGATTTTTGTAGCGCACTGGAACTACTGCTACCTAATGCTTTGCCAGCACTTGATGCAACACGAGATGATGTTTGTTTCGAGTTCACAGCCATTTGAAATACTCCAAAAAACAATGTGGAAAGACATACAACAACCTATTTCGAAATAGTCGGTCATAAGGCGATGGCCTTTGGGACATCCCCCTATGGCCGATTTACCCACTACGCAGCCTTTTGATTATCTCTTAAGACTGAGTCAAGCTCATTGAACCAGCCTCTGTTATGAACGAGCCTAGCAGTATGCGCTTCACTGTTTAGGATCTCTGCCTTAGTCATCTGTGCAATACGCTCCCAAGAGTCCATGGGTAGTACATAGGTAGCGTTATTCACTTGTGGACATTCCAGGACGCATTGCTTTAATCGATCGAAACCGAATACGACATATCCCTCAAATCCTCCAGCGCCTATCGCTACAAAATTAGGTTCTTTGGCGCCAACAGCAGATAATCGAGCTCGCAATACCCCTTGGTTTCCTTTAGGGGCACGTTCTACAACTTTTTCAAGGGCGGGAATAGCAGAATCCCAAGGATTACGGCCTGGAGGCAGTAGCTGCCAATGCAATCGATGAATGGGTGCTTTGACCCAACTGGTCAGGTTCTTATCTAATACTTCAAAGCCACCAAATACTTCGTACAACATGTTGGCGGTATTGGTTGCTATAACGACGCTGGCTTCATCATTTGTAAACTTCCCTGCCACCACGTACTTCTGCCCATCCTCGCGTACTTTGATTTCTATCTCAACGCTATAAGGTTGGACGCGCGTGCGAGGGTAGCGCTTGTAGGGAACATCGACGACCTTCGACTTTTCCTCAACATCATTACGGCCAACAAACTGTTTCCAAGTCCAAACAACTTGGCGGTAAGCCGTTTCCATCGGTTGGTCACGATGAATAATGTCGAAGCCCTCAGCGTTGCGTCGAGATGCTGCCCCCTTGCGTGTGGAGGCCAAGATACGCTGTCCTGGAATGAGTGAAGCTTCAAAGCCAAGTGACTTCAGGCGTGCCTCAATATCATGCTGAATAGCAAGACCAAGCATGTATGGCTCATGCGGCTGGAGATGCTTGATGTATTTTGTAATATTTCGGGTTTTTCTGTTAACCTGCATCGTAAGAGTTCCTTATAAAAGTAAGTGAGGCGGCGGAAACTCTGCCTCTTATCTGATAGGACTCCTGAGACTGGCTTCGTGGACGCCGGCATAAAAAAAATATTTTTCATCCAGGCCGTCCAGTGAGGCGCGGTCAAGAGTCATAGGGAGGGAGAACCCATCTATGTCTGCTATAACTAGCCCAAATGAGCGCTTATTTAAGGCTGAAGTAGAGGCTTCCCTTCAGGGCCTCAGTCCAGCTGACTGGAAGCGAGCAGAGTCCATTGCAAAGCTTCTCTGTGGCGGTGTAATTGGTTGGGCGTCTGGCGACTTGCTGCAAGAGGCGTTGTGTCGGTTGTTGGACGGAACCCGAGTCTGGCCGGTTGACCTTCATCCTCTTGTCGTACTTAAGGGCGTAATGCATAGCATCGCTAGCAATGCGCGCAAGCATAATGATGTTAGTCCTATCGACCAGCACGTAGTTGTGGATGCATTTGAAACCGATGAAGATGCTAGGACGCCAATAGCTCATGGCGAAGTAACAGTTACCCCTGAAGATGAGCTTTCTGGGAAGCAGCAATTAGCTGAACTCTATGCAGCACTAGGAGGGGACGAAGAGCTTGAGTTGCTTGTCATGGCCTGGGCTGAAGGTGAGCGAGGTGCAGAAGCACGCGAGACGCTGGGATGGGATGAAAAGAGATACGATGCGGCCAGAAACCGGCTCCTGCGCCGATTAAACGCGCTGGATACGGAGTGGAGATCAACATGAATACGAAGTCGAGCAACGAATTTGACAACTTCATTGATACATTTGTCTCTGAACTAATCGAGGCTCCCGATGACCAGATTCTGGAAGGACTGAACCCAGAAACAGTACAAGCCAAGGGGCTTGACCTGCTCAAAGCTGCCAAGGCACAAGCTAGTCGTTCACGCCTTGCTGCGGCGAAAGCCGGATATGCAGCTCTAAAGGCCAAACCCTCTGCGACACTACAGGACGTCTCAGCAGAAGAAGCACGACTTTTCTTAGAAAATGCATCTAATGACAGCAGATTTACGCTGGCTGCACGCAACCTTGGGGAGTTGTCCGACAATGAGGCGATAGCGTTGTACACACAACTCAAAAGCCTTGAGGACTCGACTAGGGACGGAGATGATAAGTGACAGCGACCATTGGAGAGCGCGCTGAGGCATTGATTGCAAATCTGGGCATCAGCACCCCTGAAGATCTGGACATCGAAGCCATCGCGTTCGACTCTCAAGTTGAGGTTGTCTATGAACCTATGACGGGGTGTGAGGCGTCTCTAGTGGGTTACCGTGATCGTGCCATTGCCACCATCAACCCATCAAAGGTACGTGGTCGCGAGCGATTTTCCGTGGCTCACGAACTCGGGCATTGGCATCTACATCGAGGACGCTCTTTTAGGTGTCGTGTGGATGATCCTGATACAAACTTGTCATCTGACCGAGCTTTGGAGAGAGAAGCAGATAGTTTTGCTGCGCATCTACTGCTTCCTAGATCGTTATTTAATCCACTGATTAAGTCATTCGGCACACCAACATTTCAACAGCTGATAAATGTTGCCCATGATTTTGAGACAAGCATACTGACCACCACATTGCGCTTAGCCAACGTTAATACGCAGCCAGTCATCGTCGCTTGCTATGATCGTAATGGGAAACGTTGGGCGGTTCCTGCCCAAGATATTCCAACACGCTGGCGCCTAAAAGAGGAGCTAGACGAAGACTCTTTTACCTATGACTTACTTCATTATGGTAAGGAGTGCCAAGGATTGAGAAAACAACCGGCTGATGTCTGGTTCATAAACAATGACGCTGGCGAGTATGAGGTTCAAGAACAATGCCTTGTTAGCACAGCGGGTACAGCGCTTGTCCTACTGTATTTGGAGCCATCGATGTTTGAGGTTGGCCCTGACTGGGATTCAGGCCGAAAATATAACGAGCATGGCTCATACATTCCACACAAGAAACCTGCATTCCGGTAGTGGATGCGCTTCATACAGATATGCATAATTACATCGTTTATCACAAAGCTGAAAAGATGGGCTACCCAGCCATCGATATTGACAAGCTTGCTATCTATACAAAAAAACCGACTGTGAACATCAAGGGGAGCCGTATCTTGCTCATTGCTGGGGAAGGTAGTCCGCGCAAATACTATTTGCGTGCGACTTTTGTGATCGGCTCTGTCGAACCTTCAGACAAGCCTTTATTCAAGAGCCGAGTTATCGGCACAGATGGCCAACTCCTCGACCCCATGCCGCCACTCAATGGCGAATCCTGGCTCAAGTCCTTTGTGAAAGAGCAGGGCAACTTCGCTTTCGGCTTTAGTCGCATTAATAACATCGTTGTCGTGGAAGCGTTGAAGAGCATTCTTCTTGCCAACACGCTCCGTTAAGTGTGCCCGTCGGCCGAGTGCCGCTTCATAGCGCTAGGCCTATCGTCAGATTAGGTCTGGTTTAATCCAATTCACGCATCTTTTTTAAGCCTTTTGATCTCATCGCCCAGGCTAGCAATCTGATCCTCTGCTGCTGTTAACGCCTCTTCAAGCTCCTGTACACGTTGACGCCACCGCTCATGGGCATGCACCAGTGCTAGTGCCCAAACCTCCTCTCCCAAAACCCCAAATCGCTCGGACAGAGCCTTTGGCATGGGTGCGGAAAATGTCTTGACGTCTGTGCGAGGAAGTCGCTTGCGCTCCTCCATTGCCGCCGTAATGGTCGTGTAGCTACCCCCGCCCAGGACTGTACGTATCGCCGCTTGACTCGCGTAAGCGCCGGAGGCTTCGATCTGATCTGCGGCGGCCCAGATCGCTTCCTTTGTAATGGTTGGGCGTTTTTTCATCTTGCTTCAATCAACCAGTCGAGAAAGGGGCAAGCCCCTTTCTGATCATTAGAACTTCAAGCGTCCGACGATCAGCTAGACTCCAAAAGGTCCATATCGATACGCTTGCCTTCCTTCAGGAGATCGAAAAGGAAGCTCGTATAGGCCTGCATCGTCTGTGGGTCCTTGAGCAAGAGCTCCGCGATCCCGCTATGGGATGTCATTGCGCGCACGACGGCGTTCATAACCGCACCTGGCAGATTCCCCTTCAGCGCTTGATCCTTGGCATTGTTCTCCACCTGAGCCATGACCAGGGCGTTTTCAGACAGAATAGACAAAGTCTGATCCGCAAACGCAGCCCGGTCCTTGAGAGGTGTAGCCTCGCCAAACAGAGCGTTCAGCTTTTCGATGATTTCCGCAATGTAGACGGGCATGCCAACCGGGCCCTTACCACCACCCGCCCCCATCGGATTGAGCACTTCTGGCTCCTCGCCTTCTGCTTGGTTGTCCTCTCTGGCTTTGATGTCAAAGCCAGTCAACAAGAGCCCTTGCAGGTCAACCGCCTCAGGCGCCACACCGTCCAGGCGCTTGGACAACAGCTTGGCGAACGCAGCGAAGCCCTCAAGATCAGGATCGCCTAGCTTGATGAGCTGCGCAACGTAGTGGTACGTACGCACGAATTTGGCGAGATCCGTTTTAAACCCCAGGAGCTGCTGTAAGGCCTGCGCAGCCTCCTTGCGTTCAAAGTCTGCCTGCTTCATGCCCGCTTCATTACCCAACTTCTGAGCCTTGTCGAAAGCAAGATCCGCCGCCTCTATCGCTTCGCGCGTAACCTTCATCGCATCGTTGAAAGCATCTGTGGGCGCCTGCGTAGCAGCGTAAAGCGCCTTATGAGAGGATGAATCCGTTTCGATGAGTGCTTGAATGCTCTTGAACCGTGCAACCTGGAAGGCTTCGACATCAGACTCATCATAGAAGCCTGCTTCGTCCAGGCGTCCCTTAATGGTGTAAATAACGTTGGGATCCTGTATTTCATGGATTTGAGCGCCGGCATCATACTTGGCAAACGCGGCTCGAATCACCTCTGGATCGTTAGCAAAGTCGATGATGAAGGTGACGTCTTTCCCGGGCGCAGTACGGTTCAAACGCGAATAGGTTTGAACGATCTCCACCTCATTGGCGATCTTCTTGTCGTTATACATCGATACGAGCTTGGGCTGATCAAACCCAGTCTGGAATTTGTCGGCCACGATCATGACGCGAAACTCCGGTCGATCAAAGGCAATGCGCAGGTCCGGGCTCTTAGCATCAGGATTCATAGAGATTTCAGTGAATTCATCTCCGTCATCAATAATGAACTCCTCACCGGCGAGCGCATCATCGGCATGCATGATCTGACTCCCGGTGAGCTTCCCCGAGAACGCCACTAAGGCATGTATCCCTTTGTGCTCGGGGTGCTTTTCAAGGTAGGCGTCAAATCCTTTCTTGTATCGCACGGCGGCCGCGCGAGAGCTTGTCACGACCATCGCCTTGGCTTTGCCGTCGAGCAGGTGCATCACGTTGCTCGAAAAGTGCTGGATTATGAACTCCACTTTTTGCGTGACGTTCGTTGGATGCAGGGCCATCCAGCGCGCCAAGGCTCTTTTTGCCGATTTGCTATCGACGCGTTTTTCATCGAGCAAATTCTTTGATAGGTTAAAGGCGGCCTTGTAGGGCACATAGCCTTCGAGCACATCAAGGATGAACCCTTCCTCAATCGCCTGGCGCATCGGGTAACGATGGAAGGCCTGGGGAAGATTGTCGTTGGATGCGGGCTTGCTTGGATCGGGTACGCGACCAAAGAGCATTAAAGTGCTGTGCTTGGGCGTTGCCGTGAAGGCAAAGTGCGAAACATTGCTGGGGCGCACGCGGGACTTCTGGATTTCTCCCAGAAGTTCTTCAATCGTCATCGCCTCCATCTTGTCCTTGGACTGCAAGGCAAGCGTGGCCTGAAGCTTGGACGCGGTAGAGCCCGTCTGAGAGGCATGGGCCTCATCAATGATCACGCCAAACGTCTTATCCTTGAGTGACTTTTCAGTGAGGATCGCCTCCATCGCATAAGGGAAGGTCTGGATCGTCACCACGATGATGGGCACACCCTTGAGCAAGGCTTCGGTGAGCTGCTGGCTCTTGGATTTAGACCCCTTATCTCGATCGATAGCCGTAATCAAACCCTTCTGGTGATCCAACTGCTGGACCGCTTCTTGTAGCTGGTCGTCTAGGACGGTGCGATCAGTGACGATGATGACCGTATCGAAGATGGGCGCTCCATCATCACGGCGCAGCTTAACCAGATCGTGTGCCGTCCAGGCAATCGTAGCGGTTTTGCCTGAGCCCGCGCTGTGCTCGCACAGATAAGCCATGCCCGGGCCGTTTGCATGAGCATCAGCGATCATGGCGTTCACCGCCGTCCACT
Organism: Alcaligenaceae bacterium; assembly: GCA_013416405.1. Classification (GTDB taxonomy): domain Bacteria; phylum Pseudomonadota; class Gammaproteobacteria; order Burkholderiales; family Burkholderiaceae_B; genus Pusillimonas_C. The sequence goes on along the minus strand of JACCET010000010.1, from coordinate 119,317 downwards.
GATGAAAACGAGGAAAGATCAGCCGCTCTTGCTTGCTCCAGTTGCCCTTGAGGTCAACAACATCCTTCTTTTCGATGTAGATGAAGTTGTGAAAAATGCGAATCCACGCGTCGCGCTGACAAACATCTTCCCAAAAGTAGGCTACAGGGTATTCGCCATCAGCGCGCGCCGGGTTGCCCGCATGACCATCACGGCCTTTATTGAAAGGCAGGAAAAAGGTGTTTGCGCCATCGAGCTTGGTGGCCATCTGGATGTCGGACTCGGACATGGCGAAATGCACGATCGCACCACGCTTGAAAGTCAGCAACGGTTCACGGCGCCGGGTCTTTGAGTCAAAGGGGAGGCGATCGTTTTTGTACTGCTCAACCGCCAACCCAGCCGACTGCGTGAAATCGGTCTTTACCTCCAGGGTGGCCACAGGCAGGCCATTAAAGAAAAAGACCAGATCAATGGCAAATTCGCGTGCAGGATGGTATTTAAGCTGAGGGACTACGCGCAGCCGGTTCGCTGCATAGCGTGCCACCACCTTGTCGTTACGCTTGTCCTCGGGCGCTGCCTCAGAAAGATCGATATGCCCGCACCCAGCGATCGCAAAACCACGACGCAGCGTGTGGATCGTGCCTTTTTCCTCAAGAGCCTGCGCCAGGCGCGCCATCAACACATCAGTAGCTTTCGCGCCATTGGCCGCAACCAGCTTCTTCCACTTGTCTTCCTGTGTCTCCCGCAGCCAACCCACCAGATCCTCAGGGTACAAAGCATGCTCGATGTCGTAGCCGGCAGTCGTGCCAACCAGCCAGCCTTGTCCTTGCAGCTTCTGAACGATATGAGCCTCAAAATGCTTCTCGTGGTGAGCAGTGCCGATCATGCAGCCTCCCGAACGTCGATTTTGCCGGTGACGGCGGCAGTGATGAGAGCAGAGCGCTTTTCCTTGAGGAGTTCGATGCTGCGCTGGGCTTTTTGTATTAGCGCATCAGTTCGTTCGCATTTCCTTGCGAGATACTCCACAATTTTTCGCTGCTCATAAGTTGGAGGGACCGGAATTCTGAAATTCGCAAGAGCACCAAGATAGACGCCGGGTTGGGCCGAAAATCCAATCCCTTCCCAGAGGAGCTGTTGAAACCCGGATGACTGAAAAACGAAGTGCATAAACAGATAGTTATGGTTTTCGTTAAACCTGAATACAGCGAGACTTCTCTGAATATGGAAGCGCCCCATACTCTCAGGAATAACTGCGGTCTTTCCAATTGTTGCGCCAACTATAGCGAGTAGAACGTCGTTTGCCATAGGTTGGAAAGAGCGACAGAGTTCTGTGTAGTCCGCTTCAGATATCATCGAGTCGTCGGGTCGGAAGCTGAACTTCCCGTCCTGCACGTTGCGAACACTCAGAAGAGGAACTCCGTCACCAACTCGGGCAGGAGGTAGATGAGTTCCATCTTTAATGAGTGAGCAGCCATATTTACAAGCCATGACTGACCAGTGTGTCGGAACATATCCAAGCCACTTCAATCCCGAATCCTTCATTTCCGCCGAATCATCCAGCCCCTTTGTCACCGCCTTGGTAATGACGGCCTGACGCTTCTCTTTGAGGAGTTCGATGAAGCGGGTTTTCTTGGCGATCAGAGTGTCGATGCGGACGGTTTCGCGATCCAAGTAATCCACAATAAACTGTTGCTCGGATGTAGACGGGATTACAAGCGGAAGTCTCCGCATATCCTCAAATTTCAGAGACTGTCGCAGACCTCCACCCATCGCATAAAACACCTTCTGAACATCATAGGCTCGCATCTGATAGTTCAGAAACTTTGAATTCATCTGGTCTGGACGAACCGCAATGTAGGCCGAAGTGATAATGCCTCTTTCTCGTGCCAGTGCTGATCTTAGACTTCGTTGATCGTTTTGCAGATCAGTCATTCTGAAAACAATATCCCCCGCCTCAACGATCTGATAAGTCTCGAACGATTCTGGCAACAGGCCTTCGTTGCTATTGATGTCCCTTCGTACAATCTGACCGTAACTCAAGGATAGAAGATTAGTTTCGATCATCCCAATGTTCTTGACTCTTATTTCTGTCGCAACAGAAAATAAAGGCATCACATCCCAATGCTCCGGAACCGCATCAAGCCATGGAATTTTCGCGTCCTGGTATTTCGGATAGGCGTTAGACTCGATCATTCCGTCACCTCATCCAAAATCTGACGGATCTCTTCCTCCACCGCCTTGAGTTCTGCATCAATCTCATGCAGGTCGCGCGGCGGCTGGTACTCATAGAAGTAACGGTTAAAGTTGATCTCGTAGCCGACGATGCCCACTTCTCCGTCCTGTTCGTCCGTGTAGGAGAGGTCAATCCAAGCATCAGGGACGTGAGGCAGCACTTCCCTAGCGAAATAGTCGCGGATGTCCTGTGTGAGCGGGACGTTTTCGTAGTCCGTGAGCTCACTATCGGACATGGGGTTCCCGTCCTTATCAAGCACGATCTCGCCTTCCGGGTCACGCTTGCCGAAGGCATTGATGAATGCCTTGATGAAGGCTTTTGCGACCTTACCCACTTTCGCATTGAGGGAGGGAGCCATAGCGCAGAACTGTTCTGCCCAACCGTATTCGTTGACGGCTCCAAGTTGCTCAGTGATGAGCGCTTCCCAGGCGGCTTGCTGCTCTTCAGTCAGTCGGGCCCATGCTTTTTCGTTCTTGAGCGCGAGCAGGCCTGCCTCATTCATGTGCATTTTCATCCGAAGCGGACGCAGCACCCGGATACGGCGGTAGCCGAACTCTCGGTAATCGAAAACCTTGCTTTCCTTGGAAGGCTCGAATGCGGCATACATCTCCACGATTTCTCGGATTTGGCTTTCTCCGATCTGCCGGCGTTTATTCCCCTCGTTCTTACGCATTGAGGTGTAGTGGTTCGTCGCATCAATCAGCTGTACCTTACCCTTGCGGTGCTCCGGCTTCTTGTTCGATAGCACCCAGAGGTAGGTGCCGATGCCGGTACGGAAGAAGATCTCAGTCGGTAGCGCAATGATGGCTTCCACCGTATCGTTTTCAAGCAGGTGGCGCCTGATTTCGGATTCGCCGGACCCTGCCCCACCATTAAAGAGCGGGCTGCCGGACAGAACGATCACGCCTCGGCCACCCCCGCGTTCTGGCGACTCGAACTTTGCGACCAGGTGCTGCAAGAACAGCATGGAGCCATCGCTGATACGGGGCAGCTTTGGGCCAAAGCGGCCTTCAAACCCCTTTTCCTGGTGCTCACGCACGACGGCATCCTGATCCTTGCCCCAGGGCTTGCCGAACGGCGGGTTACTTACGCAGTAGTGGAAGCGCTCATCGGCGTGCTGGTCATTGGACAACGTGCTGCCCAGCTTGATGTTTTTGGAGAGATCACGGCCCGGGTCGGACTCAAGCGTGCGCAGCAACATGCTGGTTAAGGCCACGGCATGTGTTTGAGGTTCAAGCTCCTGGCCGTAGGGCACAAGCGTGGGTGCGACCTTGAAGCGATCCCGCAGCGCGTCCACGTGATCCATGCCGTCAGTCAGAAACCCACCTGTCCCGCATGTCGGGTCATAAATCGTACGAATTAGCCCCGGATTCTCCTCGAAGAGGTGATCGTCAGGGTCCAGCAACACCTCAATCGCCAGATGCACCACATCGCGCGGCGTCATGAAGTCCTCAGCCGCCTCATTGACTTCCGACCCAAAACGACGGATCAAGTGTTCATACACGTTACTCATCACCCGGTCAGGCACTGTCGATGGGTGAAGATCGATGGCTGCAAAGTTCTGGCAGATGCGATACAGAACGCCGGCGCGGTCCATCCGGGCCAGCGTATTGGTGAAGTCGAACTGTTCGAAAATCACCCGGGCATTGCCTGAGAACTTGGCAATGTAGTCCTCCAGATTCTGACGGGTGCGCGTCGCCCCCAACGTAGCCAGACTGTATTCGGACGAGTTGTAAAACGAGAAACCTGTGATCTGTGGCAGAACGATATCCAAGTCGATGGGGCGACCCTGCATCGCCTTCATCGTGCTCAGCACCTTTTCACGGGTCGACTCCAACACGCATTCCAGACGCCGCAAAAGGGTAAATGGCAAGATGATTTTGCCGAAATCGACATGCTGGAAGTCGCCCCAAAGGTCATCCGCGTTTTTCCAAATGAAGTCTGCAAGTGTTGTGTTGTTGGTAGCCATATGAGAATTTTGAAATTTGTTACATTGAATATAACCGACGCTTTATGATACTACAACTCACTACAAAATAAAAGGAAGCTATACGCATAGCTAGCATAGACTGGCTACTTGTATTTAGCCATGAATCTGGCCGCCTCGGAATAATGGGGTAGATGTACCGCTTACGAATCGCGGTTCACGGTATGATCTAATAAACAAACGTTTGCTACTTAGAATGAATGATGGCTACTGCAATAAAACAAAAGAAACCTCTCGTGGAGTCGGCTCGCAAGCCAGCTAAAATCGCGACTGCGACCGCAACAGACAAGGGTCCGAAACAACCACGCAAAGGCAAGAGCACAAGCTCACAAGCTGCTCCGATCGGGCGCGAAGCCTTGCTGGATGCAGCTGTGCGCGAGTTTTCCCAACAAGGGTTCGACAAGACCTCAATGCGCGATATTGCCGCGGCCGCAGGGATGCTCGCAGGCTCCATTTACTATTACTTCCCTACCAAAGAGCAACTGTTTCTTGCCGTGCACGAGCATGCGATCGAACGCAACTGCAAAAGGGTTCTACGGGCAATCGATCCTACCGCCGACCCTTGGACGCGCATCACCCAGGCTGCCGAAGGCTATTTGGATTGCATGCTCAATGAGTTCGAATATGCCAGTATCATCATTAGGGAGTTTCCGCAACGGCGATCACCGGAGTTACGAGACGCCCTCACTGAGCATCGTCGCAGGTTTGAAGACATCTTTGCGGGTCTCGTCGACGACCTTCCGCTTCGACGTAGCGTCAACCGCAGTTATTTACGGCTTGCAATCATGGGAATGCTGGCATGGAGCTATACCTGGTATAAGCCCACTGGTCCCGACTCTCCGAAGGCTATCGCACAGAAGCTGATCAGCCTGATTCGGGATTCGATTCACCCGACGTGACGGTAGTGAGTTAAAGGCTCCCAGCGCAACTGTCCACCGTTCTATTGGGAGATATGACGAACAAGTTCTTCAGCCCATCCGTAGATATCAAGCAGCATCCTTCCGGAATATGCCACGACGTTACATCATGGGGAAGCAAGGCCTAGGAATGCCTCCTGAACGCGAGGATCGTCCAAAAGCTCGCGGCTGGCGCCTTGGAGCTTAACCCGGCCTTTTTCTATCACGACAGCGTGGTCGCTTACCTCGAGACCGCGGCCGACATCCTGCTCGACAAGCAAAATCTGCGTACCGCTGGCCGCGAGCCGAGGGAACAGTTCAAAGAGTTGGTCGACAATAATCGGCGCGAGCCCTTGGGAGGGTTCGTCCAGAACGAGGATCCGTGGGTCTCCCATCATCGCCCGCGCAACCGCAAGCATTTGCTGTTCGCCGCCTGAAAGCATGCCCGCCACCTGTTGAGTACGTTCGCGCAGGCGAGGAAACCGATCCAGTTCGCGTTCCAAACGCTTCTCTCGCTCTTGCTGGCCGAGCCCATAGCCGCCGATCCGTAGATTTTCCAGTACAGTCTGGCCAGGAAACGTGCCCCGTCCCTCTGAGACCATCCTCAGTCCGCGCCGGACGATTGCGTGAGGCTTCTGCCCGTCTATCCGTTCACCGTCTAGAACGATGGTCCCCGTGTACCAAGGCAGCAGACCACATACGGCTCGAAGAAGCGTCGATTTTCCTGCTCCATTCGAACCGACGATGCTCATGATTCGGTGCGTACCCAGATCGAGCGTCACGCCTTCCACTATCGCCGCTCCGCGGTGATAACCGCCACTGAGGTTAGTGATGCTGAGCATAACGTCCCCCTAAATACACCTCGATTACCTTATGATCCCGCGCCACAGCATCTGGGGAGCCCTCCGTCAACTTCTTGCCCTGTGCAATAACAACCACTCGGTCACTGATTCGCATAACCGAGCGCACATCATGCTCGACAAAAATCACGCTCACCCCTTGCTTCTTGAGGCCAATCAACATTTCCAGGATACTTTCGCTGTCGGCCGGGTTGAGCCCCGCAAGAATCTCGTCTGTCATGACCAAACGCGGCGCAGTCGCAATGCACCTAGCGATTTCGACTCGTTTCTGTTCGCCTATAGTTAGCGATTCCGCCAAGGCGTGAATGCGGTCCTGAAGGCCGCAATAGGCGATCGCCCGTGCTGTGCAGTCAACTGCAGCTTCAGCGTCGCTGGCTTCACGGCTTCTGAATAAGCTCGCAACATGGACGTTGTCCCATACGTTCATCCCCACGAGCAACGATGCTGACTGAAAGGTCCTCACCGCACCAAGTGCACTGATTTGATCTGGTCGCATGCCAGCCAATGTGCATCCTTCTAACACGATCTCACCAGTGGTGGGCAGAATCAGGCCGGAAATGACGTTGAACAAAGTCGACTTCCCGGCACCGTTCGGCCCAATTAGCCCTAGAACCTCTGCGTGCTGGACGTGGAAAGATATGTCGTCTAACGCGATTACACCACCGAATTTCTTGCTGACGTTACGAACGTCCAGCAGACGTTGCTGAGTCATGATACCCGCCGCTTTGGGTTGATGTTAGATATGTCGACCCGGGAGCGTCGGCGTTCCTTGAAACCACGAGCCATAGCCACCAGACCCGCTGGATACAACGTGATGATTGCAACGATCAAAGCACCATTGATCAGCCGGTGGTAGTGTAGGAAATTGCCCCAAGCGATTTGGTCTATTACACTCAGCGCAATACCTCCTACGATCGGACCAAGTATTGTTCCGGCGCCACCGAAGATGCACATCAGGATCATATTCAGCGTGATATTCAAGTCGAACACGCTTTGAACCGAAACGAAAGACAGGAATGGTGCGAACGCAGCGCCAAGGACGCCTGGCCATACTGCACTGAAGACGAACGCAACAGCCTTGTAGTAGTTGGTCCGCACACCGAGGGATGCTGCGAGCACTTCATCCTTATGGATTGCCTTCATGGCATAGCCGGCACGCGAGTTCACCAACAGAATTACCGTTCCAATAACAGCAGCCAATAGAAATAGGAAAATGTAGTAAAACTCAATAAGCGACAACGAACTCTTGACTGTCCACCCCACGTCATGCGGTTTCAGTCCTCGGGTGACTGTCCATCGTTGGAATACCGTTTCGAAAACGAGCATAACCGCAAGTGTCGACATAGCGAAGTACAATCCCCGTTGCTTAAAGATAGGGACGAAGCAAAGCGCAATCAGGGCCGAAGCGAGCCCGCCGAGCAACATCATGATTGGCAGAGGCAATCCGTAACGGACTATCCCTATAGCTGAAACAAATGCACCAATGCCAAAGAACACGCCATGTCCAAAGCTGGCGTACCCGGTGAATCCGCCGATGATGTTCCATGCGCTGGCCAATCCAATGTTGATAAAGACGAATATCAGCACACGGACCCAGTAGTCACCAACGAATGCGGGGATCAGGGCGATCGCTACGGCTCCCAGAACAAGCCAGCCTAACTGACGGATACTCAGGCCTAGGCCACGCCTAGGATGCACGAATGTCGGTTTGCGATGGATATTCATTTGCGCTTTGCTAAGTTAGTGCCCAACAGGCCTTGCGGACGAAAGATCAGAAATAGAAGTAGGACACCGAACGTGACCGCTGGCGCAATCGTCGGAGCATAAAAAGCAGCACCGAAGCTTAGTACACCAAACAATAGTCCGCCAAGAAGAGCCCCCACCATGCTACCAAGCCCTCCAATGATAATGACGAGAAACGAATCGACGGTCCATGTGAAATGCATGTAGGGGGCCAAAGGCGCCAAGGTCACAAACAGGCCACCTGCAAAACCAGACCAGAGCCCGGCCACAAACATCGTCTTCTCGTATGTGCGCTCTAGATCGATGCCGTGTAGTTGTGCAGACTCCGCATTGTCACTGGCGGCGCGGATCGCACGGCCAAACTCGGTGTGCTTGAGCAGAGCGAACAGTACTCCAGCCGAGAGTAGGCTTACGAGGAAAATCAGTAGGTCGAAAGAAGGAACAAAGGTCTCTCCCAGGAAGAAACCAGCTGGCAGTGGCATCGAGATCCTAAGCAGACGCTCCTGCGTACCCCATGCCAATGCTGTCAGCTCCATGATAACTGCGGCAATTCCGAACGTCTGCACCAGAACCATCATCGGCTCCAGTCGGAAAGTGCGCGATATGAAGAAGCGCTGGACTACAACAGCGACCAAGCCCGTCAAGATAACTGCAATCGACAGAGCTACTAGATACGGCAACCCAAATCTAGTAACCAGCCACTGTGTACACAGGCCACCAAACACCACCAGCACCCCATGCGCAAAGTTCACGATTCCAATCACTCCAAGAACCAAGCTGAAGCCAAAGGCGGCAGCGGCAAAGATTCCTCCTCGCAACAGTCCGTAAATCAGTACGTCTTCCATATTCTCTCTGGCTAAAGCCGATCAATATCGTTGTTCTATATCGCCCAGTCAAAGCGGGCACGGTGCCGGATCAAGCCCAAGGCTTACGTGGATAGACGCCAGGACTCGACGCCAGATCAGACGGGAATACAATCGTCGCTGCGGGATCTTCCCCGAGCCACTGAATCACTGGAACTCCAGCGCGGCGAATACGACCACGTTCGTTAAACGCCACCTCGCCCCAAATGGTTTCCATTTGCAGCTTCAGCAGCTTCTCTCGAATCGCCTGCTGGTTGAATGGATCAGCCGGATCAGCATCAGCAAGAACCTGCTGGTAGAGCACCGGGATCGTGTACGCAGTCACCGCTTGATAGGTGGGCGCGTACCCGTAGACCTTCAGGAATGCGTCGTGGAACTCCTGGCAACTCTTGAAATTGGGATCCTTGAAACGCAACTGCGGCATCCAGAAGTTGACGCCGAGCAGTTCGTCCATTTTTTTGCCCAGGGCTGCCTTTACCGACGGAGAGGTCGTCAAGTGGCCGCCGTCTATTGCTTTCGGATTCACGCCTAGCGTAGACATTTCTTCCACAAGTTTCGTGCATATGATGTCCCAGCCCGTATTTACCAGTAAGTCGAGGTTGCCGGCCCGTTTCATTTTGAGAACCGCAGGCCGCAGGTCGTGAACGTTCATCGGCAAGACCTCCTCAAAGACGACCTTGATGCCGTGCGCTTCGCAGCGCTCGCGCACGCCGGCTGCCATCTCGTGATAGACGGGATCATCCATAATGATAATTCCAGCCGTCTGGGGTTTGGGTGATTTAGTTGCAACGTAATCGACCGCTAGCGCGTGATACGTTTTCGCTCCACCAATGATAGTGAAAGCGGTGTGCCCACCCAACTCGTCATCGATGCGGCCTGAGGCGGCCCCGGATTGGATCATGACCATATCGCGTTGCGCGGCGACTGAGCCTTGAGCCAGCACCGTATCGGTTCCATAACCACCGGCGAGGACGTCCACCTTGTCGTCACTGATCAACTTCTCCGTAAGTTGCGCTGAGCGCGAGGCGTTATTCTCGTCGTCGTAGATGATCCATTTGACTTCCCGCGTCTTGCCGGCCACCGTCATCTTGCCGCCGACCGTTTTGCTCCAGAAATCGTATCCGTGGCGCACGGTCTTAGAGACCTTCTCATATGGACCTGTGAAAGGCAGTGAGGCACCGAATACAACTTGGTCGGCGCGCGTCTGGGCTCGCAGGGCGCTCACCGGCAGAGCAGCGGCAGCCGCAAGTGCACCGCTCTGCACTAATAATTTTCGGCGTGATTTCGATTGAAGGGAAAGTGGTTCTTTGATCATGAGCGTCTCCAGTAGTTTTTTTATGAGCAACCAAACATATGTTTGGCTGTTTTGATAATCATGATGGATTAATGGCGAAATACAATGCGGACAAACCCGAATTACACTCAGCCAGTCCGATCATCGTGTGACAAGCGGGTGCGTAAACTGACCAGGAAGCGAGCCGCAGCCGCACCATCGACCGCGCGGTGATCCCAGCTCAATGACAAGGGAAGCATCAACCGTGGCTCGACCTTGTCACCTGTCCAAGTTGGTCTCAAAGCTGACTGGCTCACCCCAAGGATGGCGACCTGCGGCGCGTTAATAATAGGCGTGAAGTATCGGCCCCCAATGCCGCCGAGGGAACTGACAGTGAAACATCCGCCCGCCATATCGTCCGGCTTGAGCTTCCCCTCTCGTCCCTTCATCGTAAGCTCGGAGATTTCCCGCGCCAGACGAGCGACATCCTTCGTGTCGACGTCACGAATAACCGGCACCACCAGGCCATGAGGGGAGTCCACCGCAAAGCCAACATGGCAGTAATCTTTCATCACGAAGTAATCGTCTTCGAGCGAAGCATTGAACTGCGGCATCTCTTTGAGGACGTCCGCCACAGCCCTCAACAGGAATGGGAGCAGGGTCAGTTTCGCTCCGCCCTCAAGATTGGAATGCTTGCGCAGTGCTTCCAGGTCGGTTATGTCTGCGTCGTCATGGTTGGTGACATGTGGAATACGTACCCAATTTCTGTGTAACAGATCGGCGCCGAGTTTCTGGATACGGCTGCGCTTCACCCGTCGTACGGGACCAAAAGCCCCATGGTCGACGCTTGGCCAAGGTGCGAGCGTTACCTCATTCATCGGAACTCACCTCAAGCAAAGCCAGCGGCTCGCCTATAGACAGTTCGGTGCCGACATCGGCCAACTGTTGTATCAGTCGACCGCTCATCGGCGCGTCGACCTCTACGGTTGCCTTGTCAGCCTCGAGGATGACTATGATCTCGCCCTTGGTAACATCAGAGCCTGGCGTCTTAACCCATTCAGACACAATCACCTGCTCCGTGGTGAGTCCCAGCTTGGGCACTTTAACTGAGAGCTTCATTCTTTGCACTCCATGTTCAGAACGTTGAAAATCAGCTGCCCGTGAAACGGGCGGCGCGTTTCTCGAAGAAAGCCATCATGCCTTCGCGTTGGTCATCGGTCCCAAACAGGCGTACGAACTCCTGGAGTTCGTACTCCAGGCCCGCGTCGAATCCGACATCAGCACCAATATTAATGCTTGCCTTCGCAGCGGCCAGTGCTAGCGGCGGCTTGCTGGCCAGTTCCTGGACCAACGCGTCGACGCATTCGTCGAGTTGACCGTCCGGAACGCACTGGTTAACGAGTTGCAACGTAGCAGCTTCGGCGCCCTCGATATGGTGACCAAGCATCACGATTTCCTTGGCCTTCATGCGTCCAATCCAGCGCGTCAGACGCACAACTGCACCGGCGCCAGGAATGACCCCGATGTTCACCTCTGTTAGTCCGAAACGAGCATTGTCCGTGCACACTACGAAATCACATGCGAGCGCGAGTTCGGTGCCGCCCCCCGTCGCCCAGCCATGCACAGCCGCGATCACAGGCTTACGGCAGCGTTCAACCTCTCGAAACAGGTCGAGCCAGTCGCGGTTGTAGGCTAGAACATGGGCCGAAGTCATGTCGCGCAGCTCGCTGATATCCGCGCCAGCGGTGAACGCGCGTTCACCCGCACCAGCGAACACGATGCAGCGGACATCGGATTGTTCGGACGCCCACGCTATCGCTTCGCGTGTCTCAAAAACTAGCAGTCTGCTCATCGCGTTGAGCACGCGAGGACGATTGAAGATAATCCAGAGTCCGTCGCCACGACGTTCCAACAAGATGGTCTCGAAGATCGGCTGTGTCATCTCAGCGAACTCCTACGAGCTTGAGCGCTTGCGACACAATCGCTTCTGCATCTGGGATGTATAGCTTCTCTAGCGTCGGTGTGAAAGGGCTCGGGGCAAACGGACCCGTTAGTCGAAAGGGTGCTACCTTCAGGTCTGCATACGCCGCTTCGCACACCCTTGCGACGATTTCGGCGCCGATACCGAAGGGACCGTAGCCTTCGTGAACGACCAGCAGTCGGCCAGTGCGTCGTACAGAAGCAAGAATCGTTTCATCATCCAACGGACTAATGGAGCGCGCATCAATGACCTCTGCCTCAACTCCCTGTTCGGCCAGGAGCGCTCCAGCCCGCTCCGCGATGAGCACTAGCTGGCCATTCACGACAATCGTCAGGTCCTTGCCGGCCCGCCGGACCTCCGCCTTACCAAGTGGCACGAGGTAATCCTCTCCGTCCGGCACATCACCTGATGTGCCAATGAGCTTCTTGCTAAGTAGACACAACACTGGATTGTTATCGCGGATGCCAGTCTTGACCAAGCCCAGGACGTCGGCCGGCGTTGAGGGCGTGACGACTTTCAGTCCGGGGATGTGTGCAAACCACGAGGCCAGAACTTGTGAGTGCTGGGGGCCGGCGTTAACTCCTCCACCACCAAACGTATACAGAAGCATAGGCACGCTGACTTGGCCTCCGAGCATATAGCGTAACTTTGCTGCCTGGTTGACTAGTGGTTCGACGCAACAGGTTAGAAAGTCCTCAAATCCGATTTCCACAACAGGCCGCAGTCCCGTCATGGCCGCGCCGACGGCGGCGGATACAAATCCATTCTCTGAGATTGGAGTGTCCCGGACACGGTTGGGACCAAACTCTTTATACAGTCCCTTTGTCTGCCCAAATATGCCGCCGCTTTCACCAACATCAATGCCCATGAGCACGACGTTGTCATCTCGCCGCATCTCCTCTCGAATGCCTCGTGTGAGCGCTTGATAGTATTTCGTCTTGGGCATTGTTTTAGTCCTGATAAACGTCTTGGAATATTGCGTTGAGAGAGGGAGATGGTAGCGAGCGGGCCCAAGCTACCGCGTCGTCAATCAACGACTTAGCTTCTATCGCGATCTCCTTCCGGCGTTCTGCGGGTACCGTAGAGCTGGCCGCCGCATCGCGACCGAAACGCACCAGCGGGTCAAAGCGGCCCGGGTCTTCGCGTTCCTGCGGGCTTTTGTAGGTTTGGGGGTCGCCTTCGTAATGCCCGCGCCAACGGCTCGCCTTGGCCTCAATAAGAGTCGGGCCTGCACCATCGCGCGCACGTGCGACGGCTTTCTGCATGGCATCGTGGACTGCAAACACGTCTTCCCCATCGACTTCGACGCCGGGAAAACCGTATCCAGCAGCACGCGACGAAATACTGTCAACTGAAACGTGAGCGGCATACGGCGATAACTCCGCATAATTGTTTGATTCGCAGAAGAAGACGAGCGGCAGGCGCCAAATGGCCGCCATGTTCATCGCCTCATGGACAATGCCCGTCGACGACGCACCCTCACCGAAGAATGCGACCGCACAAGCTTGTTGCTTGCGAACCTGGATAGAAAGTGCTGCGCCAAGAGCGAGTCCTGCAGATTGGCCAACAATGCCATTAGCGCCCAGCACACCCTTAGAAATATCAGCGATATGCATCGATCCACCGCGTCCTTTGCCATAGCCCTCAGCCCGCGCGAAAAGCTCGGCCATCATTAGGCGCGGGCTAGCACCTTTGGCTAGACAGTGTCCATGGCCGCGGTGGTTGCTCGCAATGTAGTCGTCTGGATCGAGCGCTGCACAAGATCCTGCTGCGCAGGCCTCTTGACCCAATGACAGGTGGATGAATCCTGGAAGCTCTCCTTCCTTATAGTAGTGCGCTGCGGCGAGCTCGAACTCTCGGATTTCGCACATGGTGCGATACAGCCGTTCAGCCAACAGAATATTCATGTCTGCCCCCCCCCTCAGCAGCCTAAAGCGCGAGCAATGAGCATCTGCTGGATTTCGTTGGTGCCTTCTCCGATTGCCAGAATCTGCGCCTCGCGGTACAGGCGGTTAACGCGGTAGTCGTGCATGAAACCGTAGCCACCGTGCAGTTGGTATGCGTCGGTCGCCGACTCGACTGCGAGCTTAGTGCCCATCAGCTTGACCATCGCGGCTTCGGTGTGGCAATCCTGCCCCTGCGAGTGGAGCCAAGCTACGTAGCGAGCGAACGCGCGCGTGGTCTCGGCATTCGTCGCCATGTTCGCCAACTTAGCTTGCGTGATCTGAAAGTCCGACAGTGACTTCCCAAACTGTTTGCGCTCTTTCGTATAAGGTAGTGTCTCTTCTAGGCAGGCTTGCGCAAGCGCCCCTCCCAACGTCCCAAAAACAATGCGACCAAGGTTTAGGCCAGCTAGCGCCTGGCGAAGACCCTGGCCTTCCTTCCCCAGTATGCTCGTTGCGGGAAGGAGACAGTCGTTAAACACCAACTCACTATTGTCCATGCCGTGCCAAGCCATCTTGTCAAATGACTGGCCGAGCGAGTAGCCTGGCGTACCCGTAGGCACAATGAAACAAGAGATCGCCTTACGCCGTCCTTCCTGTTCACCCGTAGCGGCCATTACCACGGTGCCATCACTGATGCGCGTACCGGCGTTGCTAATGAATATTTTGTTGCCGTTCAGGATCCAGTTGCCCTTAATGTCCTGCACAGCACGGGTGCGTACCCCCCCGGCGTCTGAACCCGCACCAGACTCGGTCAACGCGAAGGCCCCCAAGTTTTGACCTGAAGCGAATCGTGGCAACCACTCGGCCTTCTGTTCAGGCGTACCCAAATGTACGTACATGTTAGCCACCATCACGTGCACCTGCCAGATTAGCGCGAAGGTCTGGCTTACCGCACCCATTTCTTCCATGGCAAGAATGTAGGTCAGCGAGTCCAGACCGCTGCCCCCATAGTCCTGCGGGATTAGGATGCCAGGCATCCCCAAGTTGCTCCACTTCTCCCACGTCTCGTACGGAAAGTCGTGGTCGCGGTCCATCTGCTCCTGCGCAGGCGCGACCTCGCCGCGAGCGAAATCATGCACCATGCGGCGCAACTCAGCCTGCTCTTCGGAAAGGGAAAAGTCCATAAAAACACTCCTGGAAATTTTGTTATAGGTATCACTACCAAACGTCTGTTTTGCAATTATATCTAGAATCGCTATAACTGCACTTAGGGTTTTACCTAACAGACGTTTGGTACGTCTGTAAGTTACAACTAAACATCCCGTCTTCAAGGGCTTAACGTCTATGTCTTCCACTGACCTACAAAAACTTCCAGCCACGCTTCATGCCTTGCTCGATAGCTGCGCCATAGAAGCGCCGAACCGCCCCTTCATACTGAACGACGGACGTTGGTGGACGTTTAAGGAGCTGCAGCACTACTCCAGGATGGTGGCCCGCCAGTTAGCCAGCTTAGGAGTAAAGGCCGGTGATCACGTGGTCGTAATGATGCCGACGTCCGAGCGGTACCTAGCTTTTTGGTTCGCCATCTCACGCCTTGGCGCAGTTGAGGTCCCGATCAACGGAGCTTACAAAGGCGAAGTTCTTGAACACGTACTCAGGACTGCGGCTCCCAGCATCGCGGTCGTTGCAAGTGAGCACCGCCACGTGTTCGATCGCGCATGCAACGATATTTTGCAACCTTCGCAGGTTCACGATCCGCAGGACTACGCGTTCGCTTGGAGCGATACGACGATCGATGGAGCGTCGGACACTGCGGCCATTGGCGACGCGACAAGCGCCGAGTCTCCTGCCAGCATCATCTTCACGTCGGGAACGACTGGCGTATCCAAAGGCGTGGTGTCCAGTCATCATCAACAAATGTGCTTCGGCCACTTCTTCCGAGAGATCGTCAAATTCTCCGAGGACGACGTTGCCTACAACTTCCTACCTTTTTTTCATATCGCTGCCAAGTTCCAGACGATCGGTGCCATGCTGGCGCGTGGCCGGATGATGCTGCGCACGGCCTTTAGCTTATCGGCCTTCTGGGATGATGTCCGCGCCTCTGAAGCAACTCTTTGCGTGGCCGTCGGCGGCCTGTGCAACATGCTCCACGGCCAGCCTGAGCGTACTGATGATGCATACAACAGCCTTCGTCTGATCTATGCCGTACCCATGCCCTGGGCCTTCAAGGAAACCTTCGAGAGGAGGTTCGACCTGCAGCTCGTGGAAGCATACGGTGCAACCGAATCAAATCTGGTGCTGTACACGCGACTCGGAGAGGCAACGCCCGCGGGCACATGCGGTAGGGCTAATCCTGCGTTCGAGATCACGATAAGGGATGCTCAAGGCGCAATACTCCCGCTTGAAGAGGTCGGTGAGATCTGTATCCGCCCCCGTCATCCCAACACAATCATGAGCGGCTATCTGGGACTCGCAGATGCGACGGCGGATGCAGTGCGGGGAGGCTACTTTCATTCCGGAGATAACGGCTATATGAACGAGGACGGCTTCATTTTCTTTCTCGATCGTAGCAAGGACAGTATTCGCCGACGGGGTGAGAATATCTCTTCCTACGAAGTCGAACGTGCTCTCAACGCTCACCACGACGTCGCAGAAGTGGCGGTCATCCCAATAAAGGCGGATATCGGCGAAGACGAGCTCAAGGCCACCGTCGTTATTCGACCAGGATCAAACCTGAGACATCAGGCATTTCTGGAGTACGCGTTTAACAACTTGCCGTATTTCATGGTGCCACGCTTCATCGAATTTCGCGAGCAACTGCCGCGCACAGATACGATGAAGGTACGAAAAGTCGATCTCCGCCGCGACGGTATCACGCCGGACACCTGGGATTGCGAGCGAAACGGACTGCGCGTGACTCGCAGGGGTATCGAGAAAATTGAGTTTACAAGATGAGCACGGACACAACCAGCCAGCACCACCACGATAGACTCGCACGTACCGAACAGCCTTTGTCCGGTATCAAGGTGCTGGATCTCACTCGCCTTCTTCCCGGCGCATGGTGCACGCAGATGCTTGTAGATCTCGGGGCCGAAGTCATCAAGGTTGAGCAACCTGGCGTCGGCGACTACTGGCGATGGGTAGAGCCACACGTTGAAGAGCAGGGGTATGCATTCCTCGCCCTTAACCGTGGAAAGAAGAGTATAACGATAGACCTGAAGAACGCGGCGGGCAAGGAAGCGTTGCTTGCGCTTTGCGAGACGGCAGACGTACTGCTGGAAGGCTTCAGGCCTGGAGTCATGGCCCGCCTGGGCCTCGGACCAGACGAGCTGACCCGACGGTTTCCTCGTCTCGTTTATTGCGCGCTGACCGGGTTTGGTCAGGACGGCCCCGATGCTCAGCTTGCAGCCCACGATCTCAATTACCTAGGCCTGACCGGAGTCCTGCATTATGTCAGCGGATCGCAGACACAGCCACGAACTACCGCATTGCCCGTTGGCGACATCAGCGGCGGCGCCCAGATGGCACTGACGGGCATTTTGGCTGCACTACTGAACCGAGGGCGCACAGGACGAGGACGTGTCGTCGATATATCTATCACAGATGGTTTGCTGTCTTTGGTCAGTTTTATGAGCTCCCGCTGGAACGTCAAGTCTGAGGGCCGAGCGCCCGTTCCATTCGATGAGCCTTTTAACAAGCCGTTCTACACAGTCTACGAAACACAGGACGGTGGCCATATGGTTGTAGGAGCCTATGAACCGAAATTTTGGAACACAGTCTGCGAAGTGCTGGAGCTACCTGAATGGTCCGAACGGCAGTGGGCAACCGGCGACGAAGAGGAGCGTATGCGGAATGCTTTGGCTGCCAAGTTCAGAACGAGGACCCGTGAAGAGTGGACACAAACCTTCTCCGAGCACGAAGCTTGCGTCACCCCGGTCTTAACGCTCAGCGAAGCTTCACGCTCACCGCAAGCGAAGGCGCGGGGGATGACAATCACGGTCGAAGATCCCGTCGAAGGTACACTCGAGCATATTGCTTGCCCAGTGCGTTTCGAAGGCGTCGCATACAGCACTTCGGCCCCATGCCCCCGTTTGGGTGAGAACACTGAGGAACTGCTCGCATCAGTCGGCTACGACACACAGCAGATTGCCGACTTGCGCTTACAAAAGGCCATATGAGCATGCAATCGATCCCTCAGTTACCGCCTGATCTCTGCGCCCGATCGCAGGCCGTTGGACTAAGACTTTATTTCGAGGACATCCGCGAAGGCGACTGGTTCGATTCGGCCGAAACCAGTGTTGACGAATCTTCCGTCATCTCATTCGCCAAGGCTTGGGATCCCCAGCCTTTCCATATCGACAAAGACCTCGCCGAACGTTCGCTTTTCGGAGGACTGAGCGCGAGCGGATTGCAGACGATCCTGCTGACCTACAAGTTGTATATCGACCTTGGCCTATTCGACGGCACGGCGCTCGCTGGTCTGGGTCTAAACAATGTCCTATTCAAAGCACCTCTGCGTCCCGACGATCGTATCCACGTTCGTGCGGTGATTGCCAGCGCCAGGCGGTCTAGTAAACCTGAGCGTGCCGTTGTGAAAGTCGCTCTTCACACCTTCAACCAGATCGGCGAGGAGATTGCTTCTCTGGAGCTCACCATGCTCCTCGCCTGTCGCTCAAAAGGCTGACACTAATGACGTTTTCGAATCTCTCAAGTCGCGTTCTGACTCATGCGTTCACCGATTCCGTCCAGCAGTTCCCACATCAGATCTTCTTACAGTTCGGTGATTGCAGCGTCACTTATGCAGAAGTTAACAAGATCACGGACCGAGTTGCCGCCGGGCTGACCGAGGCTGGCTTGCAGAAAGGAGGCAAGCTGGCCATCATGTCCCGCAACTGCTTGGAGTTCGTCTTTGCCTGGCTTGGTGCAGCCAAGGCCGGCATCGTCTACGTGCCGATCAACGTCGACTATATCGGGCAGATCCTTAATTGGCAATTGGCACGTGCCGACGTAACTCATATCGTCATAGGTCAGGAGTTCCTCCCGGCGCTTGCACAAGTCCAAGACACTCTGCCGCTATTACAGCGCGCTTTTGTCATCGGCTCACTAAACACCGAGGTGGCTGTCAAGTTCCTCACATCCAGTTTCGATGAGCTTGTTCATTCTGACGGGCCTGTCCCTCGTCCAACGATCCGACATTCCGATCCGCTGGCGATTTCCTTCACCTCCGGTACCACAGGTCCGTCTAAAGGTGTTCTGGCAAGCCACTGTCATGTAATCACATTCGCGCGTGACTGGTTGCGGGCCGTCGAATTCCCTGCAAGCGGCTCCATCTACACGCCGCTCCCCCTTTTCCATGCTATCGCAGCATGGCTGGGTGTGATCCCTGCTTTGATGGTGGGCGGGCGTATTGCAATCACCGAACGATTTTCGGCGTCCAACTACTGGTCTGATGCGATCCGCTACGACGTCGACGTCGTGCATGGCGTATTCTCGATGATTCCGATGCTGCTCAAGCAGCCTGCCAAGGTGACTGATGGACAGCAACGTGCACGCCGCTTCTACATAGGCCGCTCCGAACCTGAGTTCGAACGACGCTTCCAATGCAAAGCGACTGAGGTCTTCGGCTCCACCGAGACCGGCATTGTCACGATGACACCGCCCGGCTTGACGGCCCCCAACGGCTCCTGCGGCAAGGCCAACGAGGATACCTTCGAGGTGATTGTGGCGGATGAAAACGACGAACCGGTAGACCCAGACGTTGTCGGCGAGATCCTCGTGCGACCCCGTCATCCTTTCGGCATGTTCACGTCATATTACGGCGCAGCAGATGCGACGGTCGAAGCCAATCGAAACCAGTGGTTTCACACTGGCGACAATGCCAAAGTGGACAAGGAAGGATGGTTCTACTTCGTGGACCGAAAAAAGGATGCCATTCGCCGACGCGGCGAGAATATCTCCTCTTACGAGGTTGAAAATATCCTCCTGCGGCTCGACGCAATTCTCGAGTGCGCGGCCGTCGCGGCAAAATCGGATCTCGGCGAAGATGAGGTGAAGGTCGTCATCGTTGTTAAGCTGGGAGAACAATTGGATGCCGACCAGATCTGGGCGTTCTGCGATACCAATATGCCACGTTTCTGGGTACCGCGCTTCATCGAATTTCGTACCGAACTGCCAAAGACACCTACCAATAAGGTGCAAAAACATCTGCTACGAGATACTGATGGCCAGGACCTGAAGATCCATGAACGGCCACAGCCCCTCCCGAAGGTTTCCACTGTCACTACCAAGGATAAGTCATGACTGTACCTGCTACACCCCCCGCCCCAGCCATCGCCGCCACTGCTACCGCCTGGACAGATCGGCAGCAGCGCATCAAAGACGAATTCATCGAGAAGCGCGGCTATTGGGACGAGTTCTGGGATGGGTTGCTTAAACTCTCGCCAGACTTCTTCGAGGCTTACCTCCAGCTGTCTGCGATTCCGTGGACGAAGGGCACACTCGAGCCTAAGGTCAAGGAATTCATCTACATTGCCATCGATGCAGCAACCACTCACCTCTACGAGCCCGGCTTGAGGATTCACATCCGCAATGCTCTGAAACACGGAGCCACGAAGGAAGAAATAATGGAGGTTTACCAATTGACCTCTGTGCTTGGCATGCACACCTGCACAATGGGAGTACCCGTGCTAATAGACGAACTTGCCAAAGCCGGCCAGCCGGTCTGAAAAATCAGCGCCTTAGGCGGTATTGATCCCCTCACTGGAAACGATGATTTCTTCGTGTCGACATATCTAACCGCCTTCCCCGAGCTGGAAGCCGGTCTCTAGAGCATTTTTGATTTAAGTGTATACATGCTTTAGACTACTCCTTATCACAGCCGATGGGGGTGGTCATGCATGCGTATTCGCAAGATCTTAGAGATCGTGTCTTGGGTGCACTGGAGCGTGGTGAAGGCCCGACGGCGATCGCCAAGCGCTATGAAGTCAGTCGCTTGTGGGTGTACCAGGTGCGCAAGCGATGGCAAGAAGACGGCCAGCGCCATAGCCTACCGATGGGAGGCTATCGACGCTCACGTATTGCTCATAAAGAGGTGCAGATTCGACAGTGGATTGAAGCCACACCGGATCTGACACTTGTGCAGCTCAGTGAACGGCTCGCCGAGCAAGGGATCCAGATCAAGGTGCCGGCGCTCTGGCATCAACTCGATAAATGGGGGTTAAGTTGTAAGCGCCCGGTGAACCTTGCAATTACCCACAAATTCATATAAATATCTCACATAGTTAAGGTAGTTTCTAGCTGTGGGGAGATGACTCATGCCGCGCTCAACGAGAACTTTATTTTCTACATCTAACAATAAGCGGTCCGATGGCTGGATAGCTAAAGAATTGGCTACCAGCCGATTTGGTGATAAACGGTTGGATAAACGCTTTGAACGTCTGGTGAACCACTTATGGAATGGCGTCGGTAACAGTCTGCCATTTGCGTGTCAGGATTGGGCCAACACAAAAGCTGCCTATCGGTTTTTATCGAACGAGAAGGTGACAGAAGGCGATATTTTGGCCAGTCATTTTCAGTCGACACAAGCCCGTGTTGTGCAGGCAAACGTTAAAGTGACTTCACCGATTCTGATCTTGCACGACACGACAGAATTTACCTATAAGCGCGAACCGTTCGATTTAATTGGGGTGACGAATTTGATAAAAGGGGGTGCGCATAAATACAGTGGCCGCGCCTTACATACCGTCTGCGGACTGTTTATGCACTCCAGTTTGGCGGTCACGACAGACGGATTGCCATTGGGCTTGGCAGCGGTTAAATTTTGGACACGTAAAAAGTTTAAAGGATCCAAGGCATTGTCGAAAAAGATCAATCCGACACGTGTGC
The DNA here is from genome assembly GCA_013416405.1 of Alcaligenaceae bacterium. GTDB lineage: Bacteria > Pseudomonadota > Gammaproteobacteria > Burkholderiales > Burkholderiaceae_B > Pusillimonas_C. The sequence goes on along the minus strand of JACCET010000010.1, from coordinate 97,732 downwards.
CGATTGATCAGAAGGAAAGCTTTTGCTGGCTGGAAAATCTGCGGGAATCGACGTGTTTATTAGCTCGGCCCGAGCAATGCGTGTACATCGGCGATCGCGGTAGTGATATCTACGAATTGTTTTGTGTCGCTCAGGCACAGGGCACCCATTTTCTCCTTCGCACCTGCGTAGATCGGTTGGCGGGTGACGGCGGACACACCATAGCGCAGGAGATGCAAGACACTCGGGTCAAGGGATTTCATCGCGTGACGCTGCACGATAAGAACGACAAAGCCACCCACGCCAAGCTGGCGATCAAATACCGGCGAATCACCGTTTTACCCCCAATCGGAAAGCAAAAATGCTATCCGCCCCTTGTGCTCACAGTGCTGCATGCGAGTGAGATCGACGCGCCCGCGCACCGCAAAAAACTGGAGTGGAAATTAATCACGGACCTGCCCGTGCGTACGCGCAAAGAGGCGATTGAAAAGCTGGACTGGTATGCGATGCGCTGGAAAATTGAACTCTTCCATAAAATCTTAAAATCCGGCTGCAAAGCAGAAGACTCCAAGCTCAGAACAGCACAACGTCTGACCAATATCATCGCGATATTCTGTATCATCAGTTGGCGTATCTTCTGGATGACGATGCTGAATCGGACCTGCGAAAATTGCCCAGCTCGAACAGCGCTGACGCCCGGCGAAATTGGGCTTTTGCAGCGCATGATCAAGAAGAAAACTGAGGCCGATGGCCCGGCGTCATTGTCCGAGTGCCTAGTGCAAATTGCCAAACTGGGCGGCTACCTTGCCCGAGCCAATGACCCGCCACCGGGCAATACCGTGATGTGGCGCGGGCTTGCCAGGCTCTCCGATATACAGATGGGATTCAGTTTAAAGACGGCTCAATAAGTTGTGGGTAATTGCAAGCCGGTGAACACACATTGACGAACGGCCGCAGTTGCGGCCGTCAGTTTTTGTTCTTCGGTTAACGGCGTTAACTACGCCGTGTCAGGTTGCCACCGGTGCGGCAACAACGCTTCGATGCGGTTATTCGGATGCGTGGGCAGGCGCGTGAGCACGTCCTTCAGATAGGCATACGGATCATGCCCATTCATCTTCGCCGACTATGCCGTCCGCCGAACTATGCCGATTGGGACCGTTTTTCGTCTGAAGTCATGATAAGTAACACATAATATGATCGGCATAGTTAGTCTTGTTCCTCCTAGTTCAACACCGGAGGACAGGATGATGATTACAGAAGAATATTTAGCCAGAAGCCAGCTGTTCCGACAAATGAAACACGGTCAGCACGGACAGCTCATCGAGCTCTATGCGGGGCGTCTCGTTAAGGACGGACTCGGTTTCTACAGTACGAGGCAAAGCCTGAGTGTGGTCAACGGCCTCCTGAATTGGCTCGCAAGCAGTCGTTGGAAGCTGATTGATCTTGATGAGCATGTGCTCGAGCAATATATAAAGCAGTTGGCTCAGAGGAAATCTATCCAACTGGGGGATCGGGCAGCGCTGAAACGGCTGTTATTGACGCTGCGCGAAACGCACTCGATCCCACCTGCATCACTGCCGCCGATCATGCCGCAGGATCAAATATGCGAGAAGTTTGCAGATTATTTACAATAGGAACGAGGACTGGCGCCGAAGTCCATCACCCAACTCCTGTCTGGCATTCGCCGCTTTCTGGGCGAGGTGTGTCCTGGCGGCGTCGGTGATCTCGGCAAGATCCAGCAGGAGGATGTAATCCGTTACGTCGAACGCCATGCGCGGGACGGGAGCGCGACCTCTGGGAAAGGGATGTGTTGGTCCCTGCGTACATTTTTTCGCTACCTCTACTATAACGGTTCAAACTCGCACGCTCTTGCCAGCTGCGTGCCTTCCATCAGGCAGTGGAGGCTTGCAGGCCTGCCGACGTATCTATCCGCTGCCCAGGTTCAGAAGGTTCTAGATGCTTGTGATCGAACAACGGCATGTGGAAGGCGGGACTACGCCATTATTATGATGTTGGCCAACTTGGGTTGCGGGCCAACGAGGTTGCGGCCGTCACCCTGGATGATATCGAATGGCGATCTGGCACTATGCTCGTTCGTGCCAAAGGCAGGCAGCAGGTACGGATGCCGATGCCTCCAGCCGTCGGCACGGCTATCGCTACTTACCTGCGTGATGGTCGTCCAGCTTCAAACTGTCGCCGGTTGTTTCTTCGCACACTGGCGCCCTCCGCCGGCTTTGCTTCTGGTGGCGCAGTCACGATGATCGCGAATGCTGCTCTCAAACGAGCAGGAATCAGTGGCTACGCGCACCAAGGGGCACATCTGTTTCGCCATAGCCTTGCCACCGCACTTCTGCGCTCCGGTGCGACCTTGTCACAGATTGGCCAGTTGCTGGGACACAAGAGCCATGATGCAACGCGTATCTATGCGAAGGTGGATATTGAGGCGCTTCGCACATTGAGCCATCCTTGGCCAGGGGGTGCACAATGATCAGTCTGCGTTCTGCACTCGAGCAATATCTGAGCATACGTCAGGGACTCGGATACAAATACCTGCACCAAGCGCGAAGACTGGCCGACTTCGTCGCCTTCATGGAGGACAACCAAGAGGAGACCATCACCGCGAAACTGGCTGTCTCCTGGGCGACCTTGCCGCCTGGACGACACGCATCTTGGGCTCTGCGACTGACTGACGTACGTGGCTTTGCACGCCATGTCACCAGCATCAATCCGCAAACGGAGGTACCGCCCGTCGGGATCTTGCCGCCCTTAAAGCGCGCCAAACCTTATGTCTACAATGATGCGCAGATCAACGCACTTTTGTCAGCGGCTCTGGACTTGCCTCCCGCAAATGGTCTGCGACGATGGACCTACCATTATCTGTTAGGTTTGATCGCAGTCACCGGTATTCGTCTGTCAGAAGGAATCGGCCTGCAGCGCAGTGATGTCGATCTAGACGTGGGCGTGCTGACAGTCCGACAGAGCAAGTTCGGCAAGTCGCGTCTTATCCCCTTGCATCCGACAACTTGTGTAGCTCTGCGCAGTTACGTAGCGCGGTGTGATGCTCATCTCAGAGCCCACGGCGGTGGTGGCACGTACTTCTTTGTGGCCGAGCGGGGAGGTCGCTTGCTCCACCAGTATGTCCATCGTGTCTTCTGGCGCTTGTCTCGAGAGATCGGGCTACGCCGAGCGGATGAACATATGCACTATCTGACTTATTAATAAGAAAGCTGACCATGTTTCCGTCATGCCGATAGTCGGAGACATAGAGACGTTCTCGCCCTTTTGCCTGCTCCTTAATCCACTGCTCCCGATCGACACTCTCCACTAATTCAATAGCTTTTTCTACTGAAATAGTTTGAGGAGCATCGAACTTACGGCTATAGGCATCTATAACCAAATCGTAAAAGAATACCAACCGTTCTTGTTTCTTCATCGGCTTTGTCTCTGTGTTTGCTTTATCTCATTGTGCCACGCAAGTTACCTAATTTTACAGATGCTGCGCGTTTTTACATTCGCCAGAGAGCATCCAGCAAAAAGTGAGAGCGAGGGAAGATGGTTCTTGGTGCGAGAGCCTGCTTAGCGCGGAGTTGGTAAGAACGCGTCCCGCATAGAGAATGCAATCAAAAGCAAGAGGCCCATAAGTTTCTCAGCTTATGTCTTTACCTATAGGCGGTCTGATGTGCCATGCGCCCCACGTCAAAAACCTACCCTCTTATCCTTTTAATCTCGAGTCTACATCCGCACCCATTAAGCTGAGCTATTAAAAGAAAAAGGGCCATAGCCTTCTCAGGTTATGGCCCTCCGATTCTCACCTTATGGGTGTCTCTACAAAAGGCCACCAGCGCCCGGATATCAGTGAGCGTTGCATAGTTTTCACTGAACCCGCTCTGCAGTTCGATTCGGTCACCCATGAAAAGTAGTTCACAAGACAAAAACTCAGTGAAGTGAAAAAAGTCTCTTTGGAAAGCCGCATGGTTATTGGGTCGACAGACTTTCACTCATTTTTGTTGAGGAAATGAGGAGAAGGGGGCTTAGTAGACGGACTTTAATTCAATTTCCCAGAAATGTGCTTCCCTATGAGAAAATCGACAGACTTTATTTCCAATCTTCAGTGATGAAGAGTGAAAATAAAGTCTGTCCCAAGAGAATAAAGTCTGTCCGAAGCTAATATCGCCTAACGTCATCGAGTTTCGTATACCTGTGGCCTAAATTCGGCTAATTTAACTTGAAGCCAATGTTTCGCACGTGGCGCGACGACGGCGATAGTTTGAATTAGGTGAAGGAGCCACCGCGTCCTAGGGGAAAAAATGGATTGAATGGTATTGATGCGCTTGGCCGCGCACAAGCTCCTGTATTGGTTGCTCGCTACTGTAGAGGGTTACGAAGCGTTATTGTCGCGCGATCTGCATTCCGCTCATGTGACCTCGGCGTTGGTAGATGAGTGGGTAACGAAGGTTTGTGAAATAGTGCTGGGAATCAATCATTCCCACTCGATTATAAACAACACCTAAATATCATTATAAATCAGTATGTTAGCGCTTAGCACTTCTAAAATACCACAAAAAATACCATGTTGAGAAAAATACTATTTCCTAGATCCTAAATTGAGCTTTAAGTGCAGCCCACATTAGGCTCTCCCATTCAGGTATGAGGCTTGGCGTCTCCTGGCCCTCTCGGTCGAGCTTACCCCTACGTATCCAGCATGTCCCACTCATCACCAAGCATCCAGCGGATCGCGGACAATTTTCCATTTATCATCCCCCACTCAAAGTCACTCCAAGGCCCAAGATCGTCGACGAGTTCTTCTTCAGTCCGTTTCATGGCTGCGAGCATCCCTGCCCAGATTGTATCAACCATCAGCCCAAGACGCTCTTCTGGCGTCGCTCTTTCCCACGCCTCTTTGGACACCAACTTCTTGTCTCCGCGCTCCACACGATCAATGATGCCCCACTTCCTGTTGTACCAAACCTGCTGAGTCAGCCTTTGCTCCACTTCCAACAATTCAGACAGTTGTCGTGGTTCCTGGCTATATTCACGATCAAACTTAATCTCCTCAATTAGGTCATTCGCGAACTCGCTGAGTAGCGCGCCCAAGTTGGTCGAGTATCGAGAAGACTCCCCATCAAAAAGATTGATTAGGTCTGGATGCGGCAACCGTGTATCTGCTCCCTTCTGGCTGAAATCATGAATGTTATGTGTAACAAAAGCGAATACGTCGCCGTCCTTGCATTTGGCTAGCGCGTCGATGTAAGTTTCGATAATGATGGCATCGCCGATGCCATTCATCTGCCGGTGAAACGGAGCCACCTTGGCAATGGCTCGATCAGCGGCGCGGGCCTTGATACTGTCGCTGACTGGCACCGGCTCAGTCGTGGTGAATAGCTGTTCGATCAAGCCCACAGCCTCGTTCACTGCCTCACCGCCAGTCGCGATGCGATGATCAACCTCGTTTAGCTGCGCAAGCGTAACTGCTCGCCCTTCCTCGGGAGCAAACTGCACAATCGCCTCTCTAACCCGTTTGAAATGGCTCGAAAGGCTAGCTCTGCTAGCTGCCATCACTCGGTCCCGATTTCGCGCAAATTCATCGATGATAATCTGCGGCAGAATGAGCGTTACCTCGCCCGTTTCCGTCATCGCGGACAGAGCATCGAGTAAGGGAAGGTGGCGGGAATCCTTTGTAAGATCGAGCCAAACCGAAGTATCAATTAACAAATTTAAGGTCATTCGCGTTCAGTCTTGCGCCGCCTCTCCAGCTCGGTGCCAGCGAGGTCGCGGGGCCACTTCGCCAATTCTTCATCGGTGAGATCCGCCAGAATTTCTGGCAGGCTCATGGTTCGGTGCGGCGAGATAGGCAGGTCATTGGACGGCGTGCCGTCAGTGATAAAAAACGGCTCGTCCTGGTCTGCCTGTCGAGACTTCTTCATATTATTTTCTCCCGGCGTTCATCTTGGTCTGTGACCAAGGCTTAATATCTACAGTGTTTATGCCTTCACCAACTCCGCAGCCTTTGGATCGTAGACATACCCAGTGATGCTTCCATCCCTGATCCGCGCAACAGCCTCATCAATGACGAACAGCGGAACAAGAAACCACTCCTCAGGCTGCACGGGATGGCCAAAGCGGTCGTTGATGGTGATGTTCAAGCGCGCGGGTGCGAACAGCCTGTGGAACAACCTCTCCAGCCCGGTGCGGTTAATGCCTGCGAGCTTGTAGGTGGCTACCACTTCGACCTTCGCCAACAGGTAGGTGGAGTCGTGTTCGGCATTGGCGATGCGCGTCTCTACCTTGCCGCCGGTCACACCAATTTTATGGATGACATCACGATGCTCAGCCACATAGGGGTTATCGGATAGCGAGCGCAACACATAAATAGTGCCGCTTTCCAGATCACCCTCTTCCATAGAGTCGCTGAACAACGGCCCCATATCAGGATCGGTGATTCGACGCGCGGTTTCATCTTTGTACAAAGCACGAGCCAGGGACAGCCGCAGCAGGTTGCTTTCGGTGCCATTCGAGAAAATGACCCGTAGCCGGGCGTCCTTCTTGCCTTGTGGCGAATCGAACTCTTCGCCTTCTTCCGCCACATAAGCCGTTTGCCCGTCCAGGATGAACCAGTGGCCCACCTCAATCGTTGCGTACTGCCCAAACGGCCGCGTCACTCTTAAACCTGACCCCAGATCACTGCGCACCTGATCAAATAGCGGTTTAAACGTCTCGAAATCGTCGCACGGCTCCCGGTTGGCAATTTCTTCCGCTGCTCGCTTTTCAGCGCTGGTGCGCACATGGCGCAATTCAGTGATGTCAGCGGAGCCAGCAGCCCCAGCCAACTCGGCAAGCAGAGTGTCATCGTCCATAGCTTCCAGTGATTCCTCGTCACTGACGTCACCACCACTGAGCAAGCCTTGATGATCAAGAGGCGTCAGCAGCTCGCGGCACTCTTCAAGGGCGCGCAGGCGATCCAGACGCACACTGTAGAGCCGCTCGAAGATGTCCCTTCCATCACCGTGCTGTGGAGCACGGCCATGCTGCTCGACAAAACGCTGAATTTCCTCAAAACCTGCAATGATCCGCTCTTCACGGGGAGAGAGGCTTTTTTTCTTTTCCGGCTGGGCGAACTCATCAAGCTCGGCACGCAAATCATCCAGATCAGTCATAACGCCCCTCATCTTTGAAACGCACAAACGCTGCTGCGCCTTCGGCCATACGCTGTTCCCAAGGATCTGCTGAACTCACCGATGGCAGCCGGCCCCGCTCCTTTTTGAACTTGACCGCTCTCAGAGCAAGTTCCTTGGCCTCCTCCGGCATCAGACTGGTGCGCTTGCCAGAAATGGCAGCAGCCACTTGCTTCAGACTGTCCTCACTCATGGATTTGGCCAAAATCGCGTAGGCCTCGCTGAAGGGGTTGATACGGTCGATCAGATCAATATCCAGCTCGCGCACATCCATAGCGAACTTACGCACACCGGCAAGCAGCGCCATGTTGGGTTTAGGCTCTGCGCTACCCACGTCGATCGTTTCGCCACCGACCAAAAGCTGCTTGGCTTGTTGGACGAGATTCAAGGCAGTAATGGCGTGTTGGCGAATCGCTTCCTGGTCTTCCGCAACCAGGTTCGGGTAACGATCCTTGATGATCTTGCCCATACGCACTTGTGTCAGCTCTTCCGGCACCAGTTCTTCATCGAACAAGCCACGCTCGATTGTGTTTTTGTCCTGTACAAAGCTGGCAATCACCTCGTTCAAATCTTCTCGGCAAATGCGCGTAGCCTCCTCACTTTTTGGCTCCAACAGGCCCTTGATTTCGATCTGGTACTTTCCGCTCTCTTCATTGACGCCCACGTTGCACTTGTTAGGGTCATACCCACCATCGCCATAGTCAAAACCTGCCTGCGGGCCACTGGTAGGGTTCTTAGGTGTGAACTCAAAGCGCGGAGCCAGCACCTGCTCCATCAGCAGGCTGGCAGCGATGGCTTTTAGCGTGTCGTTGATGGCCTCGGTAACAGCCTGCGCAGCAGCATCGGGCTCTGCGATCAGGTTGGAGAAACGCGCACGGGCCTTGCCTGGTGCATCCCGCGTCGCGCGGCCGATGATCTGGACGATTTCTGTCAGGCTGGAACGATAGCCAACCGTCAGCGCGTGCTCGCACCAGATCCAGTCAAAACCTTCCTTGGCCATGCCCAAGGCAATAATGATGTCCACGTGGTCGCGATTGTGTTTCTGCTCGGGGTCTTTTAATGCAGCGGACACCCGATCCCGCTTTACGGCATCATCGTCCACCAGGTCGGCGATTTTCAGCAATCGGCCTTCTGGCGTTTTGACCAACTGAAAGCCCGTTACCGGATCAGTGCCCTGCCATTCGCCCAGCGCCTCGATGATGTGCTCCACCTCACGGATCTTGTCCTTGGTGCTCTCACGGGAGTTCACATTGGGAATATGGACGATGGTCTTCTCGGCTGGATCAAGCACCTTGAGAATATCGTCAGCGTAAGAGTCGGAATAAAAGTAGTAACCTATATCCAGGTTTTTGAGGTACTCGTAGCCGTTGAGCTGCTCGTAATAGGTGTAGGTCACCGTATCAAAGCGCGACTCGTCCTGAGGAGCGAGCACCGCTTCCGAATCACCTCGGAAGTAGGAACCCGTCATGGCCACGATATGCACCTTGTCACGAGCAATCAGCTCACCCAAGTGGGCACCCAGCTTGTTGTCTGGGTTGGCCGATACATGGTGAAACTCGTCCACCGCAATCAGCCGATCATCGAAGGCGGCAATGCCAAACTGATCGACCACAAAGCGGAAGGTGGCGTGAGTACACACCAGAATCTTATCGTCGCTGTTGAGGAAGGCGCCCAGCGATTTGACCTTGCCGCCGTTGTCCGAACCCGGCGCATTGCACAGGTTCCATTTTGGCTCTACCTGCCAGTCGGCCCAAAAGCCGTACTTCGACAGCGGTTCGTCGTTAAAGCTCGCGCCGATAGACTTTTCCGGCACCACGATAATGGCTTGCTTCACCCCCTGGTTATGCAGCTTATCCAGCGCAATAAACATCAGGGCGCGGCTCTTCCCGGAAGCCGGAGGCGATTTGATCAGCAGATATTGCTCACCCCGCCGCTCGTAGGCCCGCTCCTGCATGGGCCGCATGCCCAATGCATTGGACTTGGTCGAGCTACCATTACTCGCATACGAGACGGAAACAGAGGGTACGATTTTTGTCATAGTGCGATACCTGTCAGGGCCTTCCAGCCTTATGTTTAAGGTCTTGTTCCAATTGTTCGATTTCCTTTAGATCCGCAGCATCGGCGGCTTCAGCCTCGGCAATGCGTCGCTGCTGATCGAAGACCTCATAACGCTCACGAGCAACCTTCTCCATGTTCTCGCGGCTGACTGAGCCAGCACCTTCGAGGATCGCCTGGTCATTAAACGCCAGCATGCGGTCGACGTTGTTACGCCAGAAGTCCAAGGTCAGTTCTTTCTGCTGTTTGACCCGCAACTCGGCCTGTTCCAGGAAAATCACCACCAACCGATTCAGCGTGTCTATCTCATCTTCGTTCAGGTAGTTCTTGGCAATGATGACATCTTGCTTTCGTACCCGCGAGCCGCTCCAACTGGTCAATGCCATATTGGGTTGGCTGGGATCGGAGCGTTTCAAAATCAGCTCGGCGGCGGTATAGCCCGTGGTGGCATACAGCAGCTTGTTCTGCACCTCGGCAAAGAACAACGCGGTTTCACGCTCACGAGCCTGGTAATCAGAACTGAGCGAAAACAGATCACGAACCTTCTGATAAAAGCGCTTTTCCGAGGCCCGTATATCGCGGATGCGTTCCAGCAGCTCATCAAAGTAATCCCAGCCGCCGGGGTTTTTCAGGCGCTCGTCATCCATCACGAAGCCCTTGCGCAGAAACTCCTTGAGATGGGTACTGGCCCACTGGCGGAATTGCACGCCACGGGGCGAGCGCACGCGGTAGCCGATAGCCAGAATCAGATCGAGGTTATAGAGCTTGGTACGGTAGTTTTTGCCGTCAGCGGCAGTTGTCAAGGATTCCTTGACAACTGAAGCCTGTCGCAACTCCTTGTCTTCAAATATGTTTTTTGCGTGCAGGGAGACATTCTGCTTGGTCGTCTGGAACAGTTCAGCGATCTCCATCTGACTCAGCCAGATGGTCTCAGTCTCTACTCGCAGGTGAAGTCGAGTTTGGCCGTCGTCAGAGGTGTAAAGAATCAAATTACTCATAGATTATCCTTACGCTGCTTAAATCGACGAAGAAATAATCGAGCAGTGATCAGCATGATTTGAAGTCGGAATGTTGCATCCTCTTCCTCAGATAAGCCGGGATGACCACCATGAGGATGCATCCTGCTCATCAAGCCTTGGACGTATTGTGGCTTTTGGTTATTGCTGTTCCACTCATTGTATTCAGTGGACAAAAATGCAGCGTCGGCACCACCTAGAAAATCACGCTTCAATTTGCTGTCATCTTTTCCTGAATACCCTAAGGCATCAGCAATTTCATTGAGATAATTTTCAAAGAAATTACGAAGCTCGCCATTGGCAGATGACCACTCACCTCGCTTAAATGCGGATACTGCTTGCTCTAAATGACCCTTAGCCGTATTAAACCCAAACTCACTTAAGAGTACCGAGACTTCATCTTCAGCCTCTCGAAAGTCCAAGCCTTGAATGTCTTTCGGCAGCATTCGCGTTAGCATTGGAACTTTAGTTATTTTGGGAAAAAGGCTCCCATCCTCTCTAGTTTCATTTTCTTTTATCTCAAAGCCATCAAAGCGCAAACCGGCGATTAGTTTTCTCCAAGAATCACTTATATCTTTTGGTCCTCGTGGCATACGCGGCATTTTGATTGCTTCTTCGACTATTGCGCGTGCCAAGGAAATGCGGCCATTTTCTGCCATGACTATAATTTCATCACTACAAGCCAATTTAACCCAGCTTCCAAGACGACTTGATTTATTGGATTTCTCAACTCGTCCATCGATATCCCATTGGATTTCCATGACTTCCATATCGCTGTGCGACTTGAAGAAAGCTATAACCTCGGCTGCAGCAACAATAGTCATACGGTTAAATTCTGTCATGCCTTTTTTCCTTTGGCTGCTTTGTCCGTCATTTGGCTGTAGAGGTCGAACAGTTTTTCTAGGCGTTCGGTGTCGTTTTTGAAGCGGCGACCGATGTAGATGCGTTCCAGCACTTCGTCGTTGTGTTCGTGGGCGGCACGGAGGTTGTCCGGCATGGTTTCGGAGTTGTAGAGATCGGCGATGGTGGCAGGAAAATGCGCTTCGCGGGCCAACAGGATATCTTCGGCACAGCGGGTGAGATCAGCTTCATTCTTTTCAGTCAAAGTAGGAACAGGGAAAGTGTTCCAACCAAGGGTGTTGGAGTAGCGGTAGCGCGTTTCCAGCTTGCCACAGACTGTGGCGATCCAGACCAGATGCAGACGACTCGCAATCAGCGCCATATTCCACAGCGGGGCATCGTAGAGAGCAAAGGCACTTCCATAAACAATCGTAGGTTTGGGATACAGCGAAACGGGAAGAAAATCTCTATTCTCCGAAGAGTGAACAGGAAGCACAATTGCATAACTCTCGTTCCCAGTCTGACGAATCTCATCGAATTTATGAGGCGTCATCGCTGCCTTATTGGTTGCTTCCTTTTTACTGTTAAGACGCATTTCTTCAACAGCTTTAATCCGCTTATTGATCCCAGGAATTGATCGCGCCTCCTCCAAATCAGGACTGTTAATCCATAAGCAATAGCGCTGCAAGCCTTTAATTGATTCATTTGAACCGATAAACGGGCGAATAAAGCGATCGGCGTGCGGGCTCTCAGAGAGAAGATGTTCACGCTCATCAGATGAAAGCAGTAAATGACCTCCATCAACCGGATAGTTTCCTTTAACCATTTCAGCAAGTCGGCACAGTGAAACTCTAGAAGGGACTAGCGAGCGATAAGGACCGGGTATTAAATATGGATTTATTTCGTTGACTTCTGCAACGCTCGATACTCCGTCTATCCCAATAGAGAACAGTTTGCATGATCGGATTTTATGTTGAGTAATACCCACAATGACAACTGTTACGCCAGCATTATGAGATGCAAGATTCGCCCACTTGAAACTCGTGTGTGCAAAATGAATCTTAACGCCCATGCTAAACAGTTCAGGCCAAATCAGTGGTACCTGCTGACCTTGGCATATCGAGTTGGTGGTCACGAATGCTGCTGCGGCTGAAGTATGACGACCATAGTCTGCGGCTTTAAAAAACCAGCCGCAGACATAATCCATTGCTTTCCAAGAGACAAAGCGACCCTCAAATAGAGCTTTCATATCCGCTTTATGCGTTTTTTCTTGTTCGCGGGTACCAATGTAAGGTGGATTGCTGCATATATAGGTCTCCCCACCCTCGTTCTCAAAATCAATCTGCGCTTGATCGAGCGGCGTTTCGAACAAATCATCAGCCAACAATTTAACGCCCGTCCCAGTGGGAGGGCAGATAGCCAGCCAATCCAGCCGCAGTGCATTACCGCAGGTAATCCAGTTATCGGCACTTAACGGTAGAAACTCGTTCAGCGCCAACTGTTTGCCTCGATGCTGCACGTTGCACTGGTATTCGGCAATGATCAGCGCCAGCCGAGCTATTTCGGCAGAAAAGTTACGCAGCTCAATGCCGCGAAAATTGGTCAGCGGAATATCGGTAGGCCGATCTGGCTCGCCTCGGCGCTGGTTGATCTCGGCTTCGATCTCGCGCATCTGCTTATAGGCAATCACCAGAAAGTTGCCCGAGCCGCAGGCCGGGTCGAATACGCGGATTCGCGCCATGCGGTTGCGCAGGTTGAGCAGCTTACGGGAGTTATCCCCAGCTTCTTCCAGCTTTGCGCGCAGATCATCGAGAAACAGCGGGTTCAGCACCTTGAGGATGTTGGGCACGCTGGTGTAGTGCATACCCAGCTCGCCGCGCTCTTCTTCGTCGGCTACGGCCTGAATCATGGAGCCGAAAATATCCGGGTTGATCTGCGTCCAATCTAGGCCGCCAATGTGCAGCAAATAGGAGCGGGCTATCTTGCTGAACTCTGGTACTGCCGCACTTCCGGAAAACAGCCCCCCGTTCACATAAGGGAAAGCATCGGCCCAGCGCGGAATACCAGCAGCCGCACGTTCGGCTTGTTTAGTGTTCATGGCAAGGAAGATCTCGCTGATCACCTCATGGGTGTTTGCAGAGTCCCTAGCGCTCATTTGTGCCACAGTATCGGTGAACAGGCTGCTGCCGCTGAAGATGTCGGTGTCTTCAGCAAAGAAGCAGAAGATCAGCCGCGCCATAAAGTGGTTCATCTCATGGCGTTGCTCTTCCGTACCCCAGTCGGGGTTGTCCTTCAGCAGCTCCACATACAGCCGATTCAGGCGGCTGGTAGCGCGGATATCAAACGAGCTATCGCGCAGCTGCTTAACGGTGGTGATGCCCGCCAGTGGCAGAAAGAAGCCGAAGTGATCGGGAAAAGCCTGGTAGCTGCAAGCGACGGTTTCGCCGGTGTCCAAATCTTCGGCTTCGAAACTCTCGCCATCTGTGGCGAGAATAAAGCGGGCTTTAGCGCGACTGGTGGCGGGACTGGCTTTGAGTGCCGTCAACACTTGCGTCACAGCTCCTGCTTCAGCCACGGCAATGTGGATGTTTTTGGTCTGTAAAACGCCACCGAGATCGGATTTATTGGAGGTGCCGGAGCGCAGTTTTTTGAGAGTGGTGGCCTTGTTTCCAAAGGCCTCCAGAAAAGCATAGGCAAACTCAGCCGGGTCAAAGGGCTGGAGCGCTAAATCTGAAATAGCCTGTTCGATTTCTACTGCGTTCATGTGTCTTCTCGTGGCGTTGTCGCGCTTGCGTCTGTTTGATCGCTGCCTGGGGCAGCCGCGCCGCGAGGCGCCACTTTGTAAAGGGTTGTTCGGGAGACCTTGTAGCGTTCTGCAATCCGGGTGACCGGGATACTCGGGTCAGCCATGAGCCGCTTGACTTCCTTGATTTGTCGTTCATCCAGTTTGGGCTTCCGGCCCCCTTTGCGGCCGCGCGCACGTGCTGCTACCAGCCCTGCCTGCGTGCGCTCTCGAATCAGATTACGCTCGAATTCAGCTAGCGCAGCGAAGACATGAAATACCAGCTTTCCGGCAGCGCTCGCTGTCTCGATCTTCTCGGTGATGCTCTCGAAGCCGATGCCTTTGTCCTCCAGCTCTGCAACGATACGCACCAGATCAGGCAAGCTGCGCCCAAGCCGATCCAGTCGCCACACCACAAGGGTGTCACCAGCCCGCAACGCTTTCAGGCAATGGTTCAGCTCCGGACGGCCAGCGGCTTTACCGCTCGCCATCTCTTCGTAGATCTCCTGAACCCCTGACAACCGCAGTGCGTCGCGCTGCAAATCCAGGTTCTGGTCATCCGTCGAAACACGGGCATAACCGATCCGTTGATTCATTAACAGTTTCCGGACGATGAAAAATTGATGGGAATTTTAACAGTTTGATAGTCAGAGCGGCAGTGGTTAGACAAGTTTTTTGTAGTGTCCAAAAAACCACCGTTTGTTGGACAGGCAGAGATTGAGAACACGCGCGGGTATAGCTGAGGAAACTGCTCATTCAACTTGGCGCTGCTTTCGCCAGTAATGATGTTGCCGGTGCGAATCGCCTCAGCCAGTTCGGCCTTGACTTGCTCGCGGGTAACCAAGGAGTCGTTGGAGGCAATGGCCTGACCAAGGAGTACAGCGGAGAATGCGCAAACAATAGTAGAAACTTTAGTGTGTGTCATGATGACTAAGCGCGATCATCTCGCAAAACGGTAACGCCTATGTTGAAGGGTTTAGCGATCAGTGGGGGCCCTGGGAAGCATACTGGCGCGAGCCGAGTCTGGAAAACCGGGATGCTTGCCGGGAATCACTCTTGCCTGACACCATCCGAGACTGGCAATACGGCACTGGCTCCGCGCCAGGAGCCCTGTCGCCTGACGGCTATGAGCTGGACATCGCCTACATGGCGAGGCCAAGTGCGCAAGAGATTCAGCTCGATCTGATTCTTGACTATCGCAGCAACGTGGCGCTGCATCCGGCGGTCCAGTCTTACTTTCGTGACTATCGCCCACCGTTGTTTGCCGTGTGGGGACGCCATGACCCAGCGTTTGTGCCTGCAGGTGCCTACGCTTACACGAAGGATCTGCCGGATGCCCAGGTGCATCTTCTCGATGCGG
Organism: Alcaligenaceae bacterium; assembly: GCA_013416405.1. Lineage (GTDB taxonomy): Bacteria > Pseudomonadota > Gammaproteobacteria > Burkholderiales > Burkholderiaceae_B > Pusillimonas_C. The sequence goes on along the minus strand of JACCET010000010.1, from coordinate 82,528 downwards.
GACATTTTGCCCTAGAGACACATTCGCAAGAGGTAGCCACCTTGATACGGGCATTCATCGAGCCGATTGCTGGTTAGTTATGTCTAGTGCTTGCCCCCCCATACGGCTTTACATACGCACCGGCAAGCTGCGTACGCGCTTGCCGGTCGCCGCAAAGATGGCGTTGCACAGTGCGGGCGCGACGGGCGGCACCGGCGGTTCACCCACTCCGCCTGGGGGTACGGCATGATTGTCGTTCACCAAGTGGGTACGAATGATGCGTGGCGAGGCCGCGTGGCGCATTACTTCGTAGTCATGGAAGTTGCTCTGCTTCACACGGCCATTCTCGAAGCTGATCTCGCCCGATAGCGCCAGGCTTAGTCCCATGATGGCGCCGCCTTCCATTTGGGCGCGAATGCGTTCGGGGTTGATCTGCGGGCCGCAATCAATCGCCATGTCCACACCCACCACTTGGACCTTCCCTTTGTCGTCCACCGCTACTTCGACCACGGTGGCGGTGTAGCTCATGAAGCTGTAGCAAAAAGCCAGCCCCAGGCCATGGCCTTTGGGTAGGGTGCGGCCCCAGTCCGCACCACGCGTGGCAGCTTCGATCACGTCGCGCAGGCGGCCAGTGTCGTAGGGGTAACGATCGGGCGATTCGTCGTAGTTCCAGGTGTCGGAGATCGTGCCTGGGTTGAATTGGCGTGCCGGGCCGATCAGATCCAGCGCGAACTGCTTGTGGTCTTGCCCCGCGCGGTGCGCCAGTTCATTGATGAAGCATTGCGCGGCAAACGCGTGGGGGATGTTGTACACCGAACGGAACCAGCCAATGCGGGCATGCGCCTCGACTTCGGCGGTTTCGACGCGCACATGAGGAACCAGGTACGGCATGTTGATGGCCGACATGGCGGCCTCGAACACCTGAAGGCCTTTGGCGCCTTCGGCGAATAGCGAGCTGATGGTGGGGGCGGCGCTGCGGTGCAGCCACGTTTCGGGCTGCCCATTCTTGCCGACCACCGCTTCCAACCGCTCGACGGCGACGGTGTGCAGGTAGTCGTGATGAATGTCGTCCTCGCGCGTCCATACCAGCTTGACCGGCGTGCCCGGCATGGTTTGGGCAATGACGGCGGCTTCGTCCACATAGTCGGGTTTGGACTTGCGGCCAAAGCCACCGCCCAACAGCAGAACGTTGATCTTGACGTTTTCGGGCTTGAGCTTGAGCCGGGCGGCAACGACATCCAGCGCGGCCTGTGGGTTTTGCACCGAGGTCCAGACTTCGCAATGGTCGCCGTTGACCACGACGGTCGCCACTGGTGGCTCCATCGATGCGTGGGCCAGATGGGGCAGATAATACTCGGCGGTGAAGCGCTCGGCTTCGGGCGCTTTGGCCCAGACCTCGGACACGTTGCCGTCGTTGCGCAAGGCCTTGCCGGGCGACCGGGCGCCGGCTTCCAGTGTCTTGCGATAGGCGACGGAGTCGTAGCTGGCATTGGGCCCGTCATCCCATTCTATTTCCAGCGCGGCGCGGCCTTGCATGGCAGACCAGGTATTGGAGGCGACCACCGCCACCCCACCCAACGCCTGAAATGCCGGGGCGCCGCTGTAGGACGGGATTTCCAGCACTTTCAGCACACCGGGCACTTCGAGCGCTTTTTCGCTGCGCATGCTGCGCAGTTTTCCGCCTACGACTGGCGGGCGAGCGACCACGGCATAGACCATGCCCGGCAGGCGCATGTCCATGCCATAGGTGGCCTGGCCCTTGCCGATGGCCTCCAGATCCACCAGCCGCACTTCTTCCTTGCCGATGTAGCGAAAATCCGCGGGCGACTTGAGCTTGAGCGCTTCGCCCGTGGGCACAGGCTGCTTGGCGGCGTCGGCCGCGAGTTCGCCATACCCCAGGCGCCGGCCAGTGGCCAGGTGCACCACCTCGTGCCGCTCGGCACGCACTTCGGAAGGGGGCACCAACCAACGTGCGGCAGCAGCGGCCTCTAGCATGTGCCGGGCGGCCGCGCCTACGCGTCGCATGGGCAGCATAAAGTGCCGTATGCTGCGCGAGCCGTCGACGTTCTGGTTGCCGTAGCGCATCTCGTTGGCCTCGGCCTGCACCACGTGCACGCGATCCCAGTTTGCTTCCATCTCGTCGGCGACAACCATGGGCAGGCTGGTGCGCACGCCGGTTCCCATCTCGGCGCGGTGCGCGACAATGGTCACGACGCCATCCGCCGCGATCGACACGAAGACCAGCGGGTCGTCTACCGTGCCGCCAGGCATGGCATCTGCGCCATATTTTTTGGTGTCCGCCGCCCAGACCGCGCCGTTGGCGCTGACGGCCAGAAACAGCGCGCCCAGGCTACCTTGCAGAAACGTTCTGCGGGAAGGGTTTTGCGTTTTCGTCAACATTATTTTTCCCCTAGTGCCAGGTGGCTGGCGGCATGCTGAATGGCTGCGCGGATGCGTGGGTAGGTGCCGCAGCGGCAGATATTGCCGTTCATGGCATCATCGATCTGCTGCTCGGTCGGCGCGGGCGTGACCTTGAGCAGGCTGACTGCTGACATGATTTGCCCTGCCTGACAATAGCCGCACTGCGCAACATTGTTCTCAACCCAGGCTTGCTGCACGGCCTGGCCGACAGGGTCGCCTTCAATGCCCTCGATGGTCGAGATGGCGCGCCCGGCCACGGCCGAGATGGGTGTGACACATGCGCGGATAGGCTGGCCGTCCATATGCACCGTACAGGCGCCGCACAGCGCCATGCCACAACCGAACTTGGTGCCGGTCATGCCCAGTTCATCGCGCAGAACCCACAGTAGGGGCATGTCCTCGGGGACGTTCACGTCCTTGGTCTGGCCGTTAACTTGGAGTTGTGTCATGGCGAAATCCTGAGTTGGGTGAAAATCAGTAGGCGGTGGGCGATCGCGATTACGGTCTTGCTTTCCATCATCTCGTTCAGGCTCTCCTGTATCGCAGCCTCTACCTCGAAATCCAGGGCACTGGTCGCTTCGTCCAGCAGCAGGATGGGGGCATTCTTGAGCATAACTCGGGCACCGCCACCAGACCGATACTGACCAGCAGCACAACGCCAATCCCTCAAAGAACCCCGCGCTCTTGGGCGGAGACGGATCATGGCGTCAGTTTCTCACAAATATTAATTAGCATGGCTTATATACCTATTAAGTATCTATTAGCTATTCAAGGGCGCTTTGATGCGAGAAAATGTGCTCTCACCAACGCTCAAGGAGTTCCGAGGCGGGTGGCCTCACGTTTATAAATGACACAGACCGCCTGAGCCTGGGGTCTGCAGCCATCTGCCGCTCCTGTTTTGAAAAAGATTGCATATGCAATAGTTGTAGGTACAATATATAACATGAAAAACTCAATCAAGCCACAGGGTTGCACCAACCTGAAGCTTCGCCAGCTCACGCGGATGGTGACGCGTCATTACGACGGCTATGTCGCCCAGACGGGGCTCAAGAACACGCAATACGCCTTGCTGTCGTACGTCGTCCGGCTCGGGCCCATTCAACCTGTCGATCTAGCCAGGCTCATGCGGATGGATGCGTCGACCCTGACGCGCAACTTGCAGCCGCTGGCTACGCAGGGGCTGTTGGAGACAGGCGCGGGTAAGGATGCACGCAGCCGCCTGGTCGAGGCGACCGAGGCGGGGCGGACGAAACATGCCGAAGGGCAGCGTGCCTGGAAAACAGCGCAAACGGCACTCAACGAGCGCTTGGGCGTGGAGCGGATCGCCGCGTTGCACGATCTGCTTGATACCTGCATTGAATGCCTTGATGGGCAATCGGGTGAGTGATCGCTATCGATCTTCGTAACTTTTGACGGATGACTGAATGACACAGAAACTGTTTTTTCCTTTACGCCTCGGGTCCCTGGATTTGACGCATCGCGTGGTGATGGCCCCGCTGACTCGCATGCGCGCGGCTCAACCGGTTAATGTCCCCCAAACGTTGAACGTGGAGTACTTTTCATCCGCCAAAGGCGGTTTATCCATCATCAATTGGAGTCTCAGACCATGACCGACAACCATCTGCCCGCAGCAACCCGCTTCATCGACGTCGATGGCGACCGATTCGCCTATCGCCGCTGGGGCAACACCGAATTCCAGTACCCCGAGCGCTTTCTGAAGCACGCCATCCAGTTCCTGGAGGAGTAGTGCCTGACGCGCATCACTCGATCCGATCATCCCCAACACGGAAGAATAGAAAGACATGACTGATAAAACTTTGTTCGAGCCCTACACCCTGGGCTCGCTGACCCTATCGAACCGCATCGTTATGGCCCCGCTGACGCGTAACCGCGCCGGCGCCGGTCTGGTTCCCAGCAAGTTCGCGGCCACGTACTACAGCCAGCGTGCGTCGGCTGGCCTGATCATCGCTGAAGCTACCCAGATCTCGCCGCAGGCCCAAGGCTATCAGGATACCCCTGGCATCTACACCCAGGCGCAGATCGAGGGCTGGTGCAAGGTCACTGACGAAGTCCATGCCAGGGGCGGCAAGATTTTCCTGCAGATGTGGCACGTCGGACGTGTCTCCAACGTAGCCGTGCAGCCAGGCGGTGCCGCCCCGGTGGCGCCCTCGGCGATCCGCGCCGTGACCAAGACCTTTGTCAATAACGGTTTCGCGGATGTTTCCGAACCGCGCGCGCTGGAACTCGACGAACTGCCGGGTATCGTCAACGATTTCCAGCAGGGGGCGGCCAATGCCATCGCCGCCGGATTCGACGGTGTCGAGATCCATGGTGCCAACGGCTATCTGCTGGACCAGTTCCTCAAAGATGGCGCCAATGTACGCACCGATGCCTACGGCGGATCGGACGAGAACCGTGCTCGGCTGACGCTGGAGGTGACGCAGGCCATCGTGAAGGAAATTGGCGCCGAGCGCACCGGTATCCGCATCTCTCCGGTGTCACCGGCCAACGGCGTTTCCAGCAGCGATCCGCAGTCGCAGTTCAATTATCTGGTCGAAAAGCTCAATGCCTTGGGCATCGTTTACCTGCATGTCATCGAGGGCGCGACCGGCGGCCCGCGCGACGTGGCCCCGTTCGATTTCGACGCTTTGCGCCAGCGCTTCAAGAACACCTACATCGCCAACAACGGCTACAACCGGGAGCTGGCGAACGCCCGGCTCGCCGAGGACAAGGCCGACCTGTTTGCATTCGGACACGCATACATCGCCAACCCCGACCTGGTGGAGCGACTGAAGACCGACGCGCCGCTGGCGGAACTCGACAAGGCCACGCTCTACGGCGGCGGCGCGGCCGGGTATATCGACTATCCGGCGGTTGCCACCGCCGACGCTCAATAAGCCATCGGGCACACAATCCGCTTCTCTGGCGCTGCGCGGGTTTTCAGATCACCCACTGAAGCTCTACTGAACTATTTATTTCAACTGAAACTAGGCGAAAATCATGACATTCAAAGCACTGCTGGCAACCAAGGCCGGCGAAAAAATTTCGACGGCGATTGTGGACCTCAATGAGCGAGACCTCATGCCGGGCGACGTCACCGTCGCGGTCGAGTACTCGACGGTGAACTACAAGGATGCAATGGCGGTTACCGGTCGCGGATCGGTCATCCGCACGTTTCCTTTGATTCCCGGCATCGACTTCGCGGGCATCGTCGAGGCGTCCTCGCATTCGGGCTTCGCCGTTGGCGATCGCGTGCTCGCCAACGGCTGGGGCCTGAGCCAGACGCACCACGGCGGGTACTCGCAGAAGGCACGCGTCAACGGCGATTGGCTGGTCAAGATCCCGGATGTGTTCTCAACCAAAGACGCCATGGCCATCGGCACTGCAGGCTACACCGCGATGCTGTCCGTGCTGGCTCTCGAACACGGCGGCATTACGCCTGACCGCGGCGATATCCTGGTAACCGGTGCCAATGGCGGCGCCGGATCGGTAGCGATAGCCCTGCTATCGAAGCTGGGCTATCGGGTGATTGCCTCGACTGGTCGCCCTGAAGAGGCCAACTACCTGCACGCGCTTGGGGCAGCGGAGATCATCGATCGCCGCACCCTGTCCGAGCCGGGCCAACCGATAGCTTCCGAACAATGGGCCGGTGCTATTGACTCCGTTGGCAGCCACACGCTGGCCAACGTGCTAGCACAGACCAAATATCGCGGTGTGGTCGCCGCCTTCGGACTCGCGCAAGGTGCGGATCTTCCGGCGTCAGTGCTGCCCTTCATCCTGCGCAACGTAACGCTCGCTGGCATCGATTCAGTCAACGCGCCGCAGGATATGCGATTGCAGGCATGGTCGCGTCTTGCCCGCGATCTGGATATGGACAAGCTCGCCCGCACCACGCAAGAGGTCGGTCTGGCGGACGTGCCCCGTGTCGCCACCGAGATCTTCGAAGGGAGGATCCGGGGACGCACCGTGGTTGACGTGAACCAGTGATTGGCACATCGTGGCGCGCGGGTCAATCAATGAGTTAGACGCGCTACCAATTAACCATGCAGGGATGAAGTCAGGCGAGTGCCGACGGCAGCGCCTGACTTGGTACGTTTAATTCTGCGGTATTGATCGACAAGCTTGATTGCGGCATCAATGCTATCCAAATGGCCTGGGTTAGACGTGCTTTGTTTGATTTCTATGAAGCGACAGAACTAAGCTGCTCGACCGTGGTCTTTACCTATACTATGAATCATTCACGATTTCCATTTCCCTTGGAGCAACTTTCAATGAAATTATGGCTGGCTTCGGCTGCTTTAATGGCTGCATCTTCCTTTGCACATGCTTCCGGCGCGGCTATCACCGTATATCAGGATCCTAATTGCGGCTGCTGCAACGGCTGGGTCGAACATATGCGCGAGTCTGGGTTTGACGTTACGGCGATCAAAACGGCCGACATGGCTTCGGTGAAGCAGAAACTCGGGGTGCCATCGCAGCTTGGTTCATGCCATACCGGCGTGGTGGAGGCTACCGGTCAAATCATAGAAGGGCACGTACCAGCCAGTGCCGTCAACAAATTGCTTGCCGACTCGTCGATGAAGGGCGTGTCGGCGCCCGGCATGCCGCTGAATGCGCCAGGCATGGGCGAACTCAATGGTAATTTAATTACGGTGGACTTCACTGGTAAGCCGTTTTCCAGGGACTAACCCTTTCAAAGCGACAGGCATACGGGAGGCCTTATACCGACTTGCGCACAAGACCCCGGCAGCCAGCGGCAACCAAGATTAATCGGCCTCGGCGCTGTTCACGGTCAAAGTGCTTTTGCTCGTCAAAACGTAGATCAGATCAGTCATCCATTACGTGCCGGATCGCTACTTAAATGCTGAGTATGACCGACCCCTGTCGTGATCTTGATTCCATTTCACGATGCGCGTGTGCTGCCTCTGCGAGTGGGAAAGCTTTAATGCCACCCACCTGCAACCTGCCTTCATCCAGTAGCTTGAAAAGCTGGGCCGCTGCATTGCGTAATTTCTCGGTCGTCCTTAAATGCTGGAATACATTCGGGCGCGACAGGGAGTTTGATTTGGGAAATAGTGTCGATACCTCAAAGGGCGGCACAGGGCCAGATGCTTGTCCATAATTGGCCAAGTGCCCGCATGGAGCAAGGCATTCTAAAGAACCGAAAAAAGTATCTTTGCCGACCGCGTCGTATACCACCTGAACACCGTTACCATCGGTGATCTCTTTAACCCTGTCCACAAAGTTTTCTTGCCGGTACTGAATGACATGGTCGCATCCATGTTGATGTGCTAGTTCGACCTTGTGCTCCGAGCCCACCGTACCAATAACGCGCGCACCCAAATGGCTGGCCCATTGGGTGAGTAAAGACCCAACACCGCCCGTGGCAGCATGCACAACCACCCAATCCAGTGGCTTAATGGCATAGGTCTCGTGCGTTAGCATGTGCGCCGTCAAGCCTTTGAGCAATGTAGCGGCGATATTGTGATCGCCCAAATTGTCAGGCAAGCGAATAGCTGCCTGGGCCGGCAAGATTCGCTCTTCGGAATAAGCACCGTAACCCAGGTAAATATAGGCGATGCGATCACCTATGCTTAAGTCGGTTACTTCCTTACCCAACTCGGTGATGATTCCGACCCCTTCGATGCCTAGGATGCCTGGAAGAGCTAGAGTTTTATACAGGCCTGACCGGACGTAAGTGTCGTGGAAGTTTACGCCTACAGCGGTTTGCCTTAGCTTTATCTCTCCTGGCAAAGGGTCTCGAACGGTGACGGGCTCAAGTTTGAGGTTCTCGGGAGGGCCGGCTTGATGCAAGATAATCGCTGAAGGCATTAGTTTCTCTAGCTTAGTACTGCCCCATGTAATCACGCTTGCCAATCTCAACGCCGTTATGCCTCAGAATCGCATAGGCCGTCGTCACATGAAAGAAAAATTGAGGCAAGCCATAGCTGAGAAGATAAGACTGGGCATCGAATCTGCGCTCTTTAGGCGTCCCTGGGCGGGTAATGATCTCGCGGCTTTCCTGACCGTCTATGCTCGACGGATCGATTCCATCGATGAAGGCCACGGTCTTGCCGATGAGATCTCGCAACTCCTGGAAGCTGCTTTCGGTGTCATCGTTCTTGGGTACTTCAAGACCGGCCAAGCGTGCCGATACGCCACGGGAAAAGTCGCAAGCCACCTGAACCTGTCGGGCCAGGGCAAACATATCGGGAAACAAGCGTGCCTTAAGCAACGCTTCCGGTTCGATCTTCCGGTCCGCAGCATGGGTTTCTGCCTTGCTGATCAAGGCATCCAGGCTGCCCAACATTTGTTTGAACACGGGTACCGAGGCGGCGTAAAGGGAGATGGTCATGAGGACTCCAGGGGAAAGGGAGCGATCATTATAGGCAAGAGGCTGAAGTGCGCCAGCACGGTCTGGTGTATCGGTCGAATGCCCTTAAGCTCCAGTATCACGACGGCGCGAAAGCATAGAGTGGAGCCTGCCTGCTACTTGTTGAGTTCCGCGCCAAGCCTATCCAGGCTGTCAGCGCCCTGGAACAGACGCAAGGGCGGCACAACTTGCTTGAATGATTTCATGGTTTGTTTCTCCATCATTGATTTGTGCCGGCAACTACCAGGCTTCTGCCAGAATCGGTTCCAGTTCAGCAGCGTCATGAACTTTACGTGGATTGCTTTTGATGAACCAATCGTTCAAAGACATTTCTGCCAGTTCTCGCAGCCCATCTTGTTTCACACCAATGTCACGCAGTCTTCTAGGTATACCCAGCTCGTCAAACAGTGTCTGGAATGCCTCAACGACAGCGGCGGCGGTTGCGGTGTCGTCCGTGCCCTGGCCGCACAATATCGATGCCATCATCAGATCTGCCCGTACGGCAAGGTCATGCCCTTGGACGGCCGCAGGCAACTCCTGTGCCAGTAGCCTGACGGCATGGATTAACAGCGCATCCGAGATCGGATCACCCGATTTAGTCATGAGCCCCTCAATTGCCATGACAAGGGTATTTACGCCGGCGCTCACAACCAGCTCGGATGGCGCTGACTTGATGAGCTCTGGATGGATAAGCACCACCTGCGCCCGTGTTGCCGGGTCGTACAGGGCGAGGCGTTCCCCAGCCACGGGATCAAGGATGGCACTGCCGACTCTGACGATGGCGGTCGTGGGTGTAGTCGGGATGACCAGTTGCGGTAACTTGGGTTTCAGCAGTTTCGGGCTAATCAGCTTTCCGGTGCCATCTGGTGCCGTGCACAAGCTTCGCACGTCGCCTGCTTCGGCCAGCAAGATGGCCGCTGCGCGGGCCGTCACGATCGCTGAGCCGCCGCCCAGCGCAATGACCGCATCGGCGTTCAAGCGTTTGAGTTCACCTACCGCTTCTTGAAGGGCGGGCAATGGGCTGTTGGGCAATACACCAGTAAACACGCCGGCAATACGGCCTTCGGCGCTTGCCTTGATCTGGTCGATCAGGGGGCCGCGGCCCAGCGTCGATCCACAAAAATGACCGCACGTTTACTCTTGAGCCGGTCAAGTTCGGCGCCAAGTCTGTCCAGGCTGTCGGCGCCCTGGAACAGACGCAAAGGTGGCACAATATGTCTGAATGATTTCATGTCGTGGTTCTCAGTAAGTTTTTCATGTGCACGTTTGGCGTGCGTTCAGCGCCCCAACCATTTTGGGGAGCGTTTTTCCCGGAAAGCTCGGGCGCCTTCTCGCGCATCCTCGCTTTCATATACCGGCTTGAAGATTTCATAAGCTTGATCCAGTGCTGCCGTTTTTCCCATCTCAGTGGCAATTTGTACGACCTGACGTGCAGCAACAACAGACAGGGGAGCGCTGTTGACGATAGCGTACGCGATCTCCATGGCCTTGGACATAAGCTGGTCAGATTCAACAACATGATTGATCAGGCCGATCTCATAGGCGCCGACCGCGCGACCTTGGTGCAAACCGATGTCGAGCTTCAGCCGCTGGCCGTCGCCAAGCTGCTCGATCCTTTGGCCGATAAGCTTGGGGCGGCTCTGGGCGCTTCACGCGCGGCTGTCGATGCAGGCTATGCACCCAACGACTGGCAGGTTGGCCAAACCGGAAAAATCGTGGCGCCCCAGTTGTATGTGGCGGTCGGTATTTCCGGCGCAATCCAGCATCTGGCCGGCATGAAAGACTCCAAAGTCATTGTTGCCATCAACAAAGATTCCGAGGCGCCGATCTTCGGCGTGGCCGACTACGGGCTGGTGGCTGATCTGTTCCAGGCTGTTCCGGAGCTTCAGAGCGCAATATAACAAGGTTATAAACATGCAAATAGGAATTCCACGTGAACGCCTCGTGCTTGGCTGTAACAAATGTTTGTGCGCCTTCGCCCACATGGACTATTCGCCTTTGGGCCGATAATGTGAAACCAGTGATTGCATACGCAAGAGCGCTTGCGGATACCTGGTTTCTAGAGTCTGCTGTTGCAGGAAAGCCTTACTGCGTCGAAAGCCGGAATAATGCGGTCATCGAGTCATGGGAGGGATTTTTTTTGACATAGAAAGAGTACAGTCTTATTGACTCGGATTATAGTCGTGGCATCATTTATTCAATAGCAACAGAGGTTCCAAGTCTACGCCGAAGGGCTTGAAGGAGAATTGCAATGAGTGCGAACAGAACCTTAGCTGGCCTTTGGGCCGTTGCTGGCCTTGCCTCCTTAAGTCTTTTGCTTGGTTGCGCCCCTATGGTAACGGGGTCCATGGCCGAGGGCGGCTTGAGCGCGGCCAAATCCGCCTTCGGCGCCTTGAGCCCCACTGCTGCCGGTGCAGACGAAAGGCAAAAGCGTATTCAAGCTGTGCTTAACCAGGTTAGCGTGGGCGATCAAGTTCAGCCCGTGCTCGACAAGATTGCCGAGCAGCCACGGGAAAAAACGGGGAATGCTCAAGGTTATACCTGTTATGAGTTTCCTGGGGTTTATTCCTCGACCGAGGCGGCTGTATTAATGGCGCTGGACGGCAAGCTCGTCTTCTATGGCAATTCCCGGTGCACTGACGAGATGATCAGTGGAAATGCTGGCGGTAATGACACCAGCCCGAAGTCGGGTGAAGTTGGTGCTGACTGAACGCTCAAATGACACAAAATAACAATCCGGCCGTAAACGCTTCTTCCATTCTTCCCGAAAAAATCCAGCGTGGCAACATCTGGCGGCTTTCCATTGCTCAGGCGTTGGCGGGCGCGAACTCGGTGGTGGTTTACGCCACGGGCGCCATTGTCGGAGATATGCTCGCCCCGACGCCGATGCTGGCGACCTTGCCGATTTCCATCTTTGTGGTGGGCATGGCGGCTTGTATCCTGCCTGTGGGCGCGATTACCCGTAGACATGGCCGGCGCGCCGCCTTTCTGGTGGGAACCGGTGCAGGGATACTTGCGGGGCTGTTGGCGATGCTCGCGGTCATCATGGGTGGATTCTGGTTGTTCTGCCTGGCGACGTTCTTTGGCGGAAGCTATGCGGCTGTGGTGCTGTCATTCCGTTTTGCCGCTGCCGATGGCGTTGAGCCGAAACGACGGGCGCGTGCGCTGTCGCTCGTCATGGCCGGGGGCGTTGCTGCCGGTGTGGTCGGGCCGCAATTGGTGACCTGGACCATGGACTTGTGGCCGGCACACATGTTCGCCATTACATTCCTGGTGCAGGCGGCGGTTGCGGCACTGTCGGCGTTGATTCTGCTGGGGGTACGCCTGCCTGTGCTTACTGCGGCGGAGATTGCCAGTGGGCGGCCATTGGCCGAGATTGTTCGTCAGCCGCGCTTTGTGGCGGCCGTCATCTGCGGTGCGGTGTCCTACATGCTGATGAACTTCCTGATGACGGCTGCGCCGCTGGCCATGCATATGCATGGCCATTCGCAGGAATCGGCCAATCTAGGGCTGCAATGGCATGTCATCGCCATGTACGCACCAAGCTTCTTCACTGGCAGCCTGGTCACCCGTTTCGGTGCCGGGCGGGTGGCAACGGTAGGTTTGGTGCTGACCGGCTTGTCCGCAGCAGTTGGCTTGGGCGGGATCGATGTCATGCATTTCTGGTGGGCGCTGATTCTGCTTGGCTTGGGTTGGAATTTCGGGTTTCTTGGCGCCTCCGCGTTGGTTCTGGAATGCCACAGGCCAGAAGAAAAAACGCGTGTCCAGTCTCTGAATGACTTCATTGTTTTCGGTTTGATGGCCATAGGCTCGTTCTCATCGGGTGGCCTGCTGTCCGCCTACGGCTGGAATACGGTGCTTTGGGTATCCTTCGTGCCGCTGGTGCTGTCGGTTGTAGCCCTGGCGGTCGCGATGCGCAAGCGAGGCCCGGTGCTGCACTTGGACTGATGGCATAGTTTCTTATGAGCTCATACTATCGTTTGCATAAGCCTTCCGTCCGGCGTGTTCGCCAGGCGTCGCCCGACAAGTCCAGACTGTTGATGCTGAACAAGCCCTTCGATGTCCTGACTCAGTTCAGCGATGACCAGGGCCGGGCCACGCTTAAAGATTTCGTTGACGTTCCTGGCGTCTATCCCGCCGGGCGCCTGGACCGTGACAGCGAAGGCCTGCTATTGCTAAGCAATGATGGCCGGCTGCAGGCGCGTATTGCAGATCCCCGGTACAAGATGGACAAGACCTACTGGGTTCAAGTCGAAGGAGAACCCAGTTCAGATCAGCTTCAGCGCTTGTGCCAGGGCGTTGTATTGAAAGATGGTCCTACGTTGCCCGCTCAGGCGCGCTTGATCGATGAGCCATCAGTCTGGCCACGAAATCCGCCTGTCCGGTTCCGCAAAAGCATTCCAACCACCTGGCTGGAACTGACCATACAAGAGGGTCGAAACCGCCAGGTGCGACGCATGACCGCCGCCGTGGGCCTACCCACTTTGCGCCTGGTGCGCATGCGGATAGGCCCGTGGGAATTGGACGGATTGCTTCCAGGACAATGGCGCGAGCTTGATTTCGACGACTAATCCGTTACTCCACTTTCCCGATATCCTGTACCGCTTGCCGTAATACGGTATCGTCGGCGTCCCAATAAACCTGGAACTCATCTGCATCCATGTAGTCGATGGGACTGCCTGTGGCCAGGACTTTCTTCTGAATGTCGGGATCGTTCGCCACTTTTTTGGCTGCATTGCGCAGGCGTTCGATGACTTCGGCCGGCACGTTCTTCGGTACGAAAATTCCTGACCACTGGACGAACTTCACGTCGTAACCCGCTTTGGACAAACTGGGAACCTCGGGAAGGGCATTCAGGGGTTTGTCGCCCCAATGCGCCAGGGGGCGTACGGTGCCGGCTTTGATGTGCTGAAGAATGCTGGAAGGGCCAGTAGAGATGGCATTGACCTGGCCGCCGAGCAAAGCCGCTACCGCTGGTCCTGCGCCGGTATAAGGAACGTGTGTCATTCGAATATCCGCTTTTTTCTCGAGCATGGCCATGGGGACGTGCATTGAGCCGTAGATGCCCGAGCTGCCATAGTTCAATTCGCCGGGCGCCTTTCGGGCCGCGGCAACGAACTCATCGACTGTTGTCCACGGTGAGTTGGCCGGTACCACCAGGACGGTGGGGTCCGCAGTGATGCGTGCGATAGGCTTGAAGTCGGTTGTTTCGTATGCAGCTTTGCGTCCGAGGATCTTGTCGGCTTCCGGCAGGATGGAGATGGATGAAAGCATCAACATGATGGTGTAGCCGTCTGGTTTGGCGCGGGCTGCTTCGCCAGTGCCAATGGCACCACCTGCGCCAGCCTTGTTCTCGATCACCACGGATTGCCCCAGTTCTTTGCCAAGCGCATCGGCGATGGGGCGTGCCACAGTATCAGTTACACCACCGGGTGGAAATGGAACGATCATGGTAATGGGTCGTTCGGGATACTGGGCCCAGGCGGTACTGGCAGCCAACATGGTAAGCCCGGCTGCCAGACTCTTGAGAGTAGTTATTTTCATTGCTGTCTCCTTCACTGTGTGAATGGCCGGTAGACGGCCCTTTTTTCTAGTCGGTTGATGGCGTTGCTATGCGTGATGCCTAGCGAAAGGTGTTTTCAAGCGTGCCGATGCCGTCGATCTCGATGCGAACGCGATCGCCCGCTTTCAAGTAGCGTGGCGGATTCAGGCCCATGCCGACGCCGGCGGGTGTGCCTGTTGCAATGATGTCGCCAGGGTAAAGCGTGATGCCCCGCGAGCAAGTTTCAATAAGGGCTGGCAAGTCAAAAATCAGGTCACGTGTTTGGCCATCTTGCCGAGGCTCATCGTTGACCCAGCAACGTACTCGTGTGTTGGTTGCATCAAACGTGTCGGCGGTGACCAGCCAAGGTCCCATGGGGCAGAAGGTATCGAAGGATTTGCCAAGATCCCATTGCTGGTGCCGCATCTGGACATCGCGTGCCGTTACGTCATTGACGATGGTGTAGCCCCACACATGGCGCATTGCCTCTGCTCTACTGATATTTTTGCCGCCTTTCCCGATTACGATGGCCAGTTCTGCCTCGTAGTCGACCTGTTCCGTAATCCCGACGGGAAGCGTGACATCATCACCATGTGCGATGACGGTTTCGGGTACTTTGGTGAATACAATGGGCCAGGCCGCAGGGTCATTATTGTTGGCTTTGAATACCGATCCCGAAAGTTCTTTGGCATGTGCGTGATAGTTGCGGCCAACGCAGAATATGTTGCGACGGGGGCGAGGAATGGGGGCGAGCAATTTCACGGAGTTGATTGGTGTTGGCTCGGCACGGCCAAGCTTGCTCAGCCCCGATGGATCTTCGCAAGCGTCAATCAATGCCAGCACGCCTTGCCTGGCAAGCTTGGGTTCGATCTCAAGTGCTTGTACCGTTTGTCCGTCTTCGCTGACAACGCCCACATAGCGCTGCTGATTTTGCATGTAGCTTGCAATACGCATATATTTCCTTCAATAAATATGAACCACTTTCGTACCAATTTTTCATATCAGTATTTATTGAAAGTATAGGATCCAGGCATTTGAGGCGCAATCACTATTTGCAAGGGTTGAAAGGTAGCGGCAATAGCTGGCTTTATGACCAATTGGTACAAAAAAATGATACGCTAATGTTTCTATTCAGTCATTTCCTTAAATCATGACTTCCGACGTTCTCGAGTTGCGATTGCGCAGCGTTGGTGCGCAATCGCTGGCCACATACTTGCTGGCGGAAATCCGTTCCGGGCGCATGCCGGTGGGTGTCAAACTGCCTGGTGAACGCGAATTAAGTGAACGCTTCAATACGTCAAGGGGCTCCGTGCGCCGAGTATTGGCAGCTTTGCGCAGCTCGGGCTGGATCACCCAGGCAGTGGGTAGCGGAACCTTCGCCGCGCGTCCGATCAATGCAGAGTGGGGAGAAGACGGACCAGTTTCAGACCAGACCAGCCCGGCCGAACTCATGGAGGCGCGTCTGCTGATCGAGCCCCTTATGCCAGCACTCATTGTGCAGCACGCAACCCGAGCCGATTTTGCCCACATGCATGAGTGCCTGATAAAAGGCGAGCAGGCCCAAACCATAGAAGACTTTGAACTTTGGGATGGCGAGCTGCACCAGGCCCTCGCACAAGCTACGCACAACCATTTTTTTCTGCAGGTACTGGCACTGACCAACCGTGTTCGCCAACAAGGCGATTGGGGCCGCCTTAAACGCGACTCGCTGACGCCTGAACGTCGCGCCCAATACGAGCGCCAGCACCGTGCCATTGTGGCAGCGCTTGAAGATCGTGATGCCGAACAGGCGCGCGATGCGCTAAAGGGTCATTTGGCGCAGATTCAGCGCAACTTGTTTGATCCGCCCGAGGGCTGACATAATGTGGTGGCAGCGGGCCGTGCCCTACGCAGGGTATTGTTGGCAATGGATAAAGGTCAACGCATTGGTGATGTTTACTTCACGCGCGACTTCATTTAGGCAGCGTCTCCCGAGCTCATCAATGCCATCAGCGTGGCAACGCTGGAACAAAGAGCCCTATCTTGGTGTCGCCGTCGAGGCGCGGAACTCTTCGGGCTGGTCATCAACCAGTGCTTGCACGGCGTCGGGCGCTGTTTAAGTCTTGGACTTGTTGTGCATACTCTTGCTTAACTTCAGAAATAACTTGTAATAATCTCCGTCCACTTATAAAGTACTTAGCGGACGGGGCAGGCAACATCAAAACCTCGTGTGTGATCGATGACGCTGTCACGGCCCAATGAACTTGTTTTTGGTGACTCATGAAAAGCAAACTGCGGTTTTGCCTGTTACCCCTTGTCGTGTCCACTTTGGCTGCATGCAGTAGCTCCAGTTCCGATGATCTGGCCTCTTGCATTGAAACTGGCGAGTATGCCTGCCAAACAGGTGACACCGAGCCTTTGTATACGTTTCAGTGGGCGTTGAATTACGCGTCCAGCTACTTCAACGATTTCCCCGAAACGTTTGGCGGCGGACTTGACCTGAATATAGAACCGGTACATCAGCAAGGCATCAAAGGCCAGGGGGTCAACGTTCTGGTACTTGATTCAGGTACAGACCTGGAGAATGAAGACCTGGCGCCCAATGCCGACCCCAGCATGTCATGGAATTTCCTGACGCAAACCAGTAATCCTTTTCCCGTAGGACTCAATACCACGAGCGCGCCTCACGGTACTGTCGTGGCCGGCATTATCGGTGCTGCTCAAAATAAGAAAGGTGTCATGGGGATTGCGCCGCTGGTCAGCCTGGGTGCAGCCAACCTTCTGGAAGGGCAGCACACAGAGAATGCCTACGCTTTGGCTTATGGCGGGGCACCATGGTCAAGCAGGGCGCATGTGTTCAATGCGTCATATGGCGGTGACGAGGACGCCAGACCGTACGAGTCTGATGTCGGTGGTGGAGAAGAGGTGTATGTCAGGGGACTCAAGAAATTGCGTGATGGCAAGGGGGCCGTGTTTCTGAAGGCAGCCGGCAATGCATTTACTCCGGGCGATTGCGGAGGCGAGCCGGGTTATTTTGATTGCACCAACCCGGCCAATGATACCGGAGCATTGGAGCCAAACATCATCATGGTCGCGGCCTTGAATGCTACAGGCAGTGCCAGCAGCTATAGCAGCGCGGGTCCCGTTGTTTGGATTACTGGCATGGGTGGTGAATACGGCAGCACGGGGAATTACGGTGAGGGTATCGGCAATGGTAATGACGGACCCACCATATTCAGTACAGACATACGCGGATGCATACAAGGTTATAGCCGCACTGATGCAAGAACTCCTTTCTTGCGCGGGCAAACGGTGCGCAATGATCAGCTCGATAACGCCGAGTGTGACTATACCTACATGAATGGTACCTCGGCTGCGACTCCCACCATTTCAGGCGTGGCCGCTCTGATACTCAGCGCCAATCCGGAGCTTACGTGGCGTGACGTACGCGATATCCTGCGTCTCTCGTCACGTAAAGTGGATGCCGACTATATCCATAGCATTCCCTGGAAGGGCGATAAGCCATTTGGCGCTTTGATGGACCTTTCCACCAACCAGCCCACCGATCAGATGGGAAGCTCTGCGGATATCTACGGTGGCGCTACATCTTTCCCCATGAATCTGGGGTGGCAGACCAATGCTGCGGGGTACGAGCACTCGGACTGGTATGGTTTTGGCGTGCCCGATACTGAGCGTGCTGTGGCGCTGGCGCAAGAATATGCCAGGAATCCTGATATGAGCCGTGGTGGCGATGTGCAAATTCCAGCATTCAGCTCAGTGGCGTATTGGTACCAGAACGAGCCGGATGAACCGGATCCCGATGTAGAGAACGTGCCCACCCGAGAAGGTCCATTCCCCTACGAAAGGATTACAACGCTGGGCACGCTTAAGGGCGGTGCGCAAATAGTAGATCAGTTCCAGGTGCGCATGTCTGGCGAAGAGGTGTGCCTGGGTTCATTGGGTATAGCGGTCAAGTCACCATCAGGTACGATATCGCTGCTTAAGCACCCCAACGATCATTTCAAGGCCGATGGGCAGGATGCTTTTCAGGAGTATGCATTGGGCAGCTATACCTTCTATGGCGAAGCGGCCCTGGGTGATTGGGAGATTTTCAGCATTGCCTCCAACCCGTCCATGCCAGGTAAAGTCATCACGCGTGTCGATGGGCAGCTTGTTACCCGGGAATCAGAACCTTGCGAGATAACAGACGAAGACGGAGATCCTGTTGATTTCGCTTTATATGTTGAAGCGCGGATCATCGCGCAATAGCGCCGTCGTTACACTAACAAGGCCTTGCCATGAATAAAAGTTTTCGAAATTCTCTCGGTCTGCTTGGCGTGTTGTTGGCGTTGGCTGGCCAGCCCGCGTTTGCACTGACCCCGGGGCAGAAGTTGTCCGACGCGGAAATCGCACAGCTTGGCAAAATGCCTGTCTACAAGATCGGCCGGCTGGAGCTCAGAGGTATTCCATCACAGGGTGCCGATGACGGTATTACCCTGGTGCTTAACCAGCAGGGCGTGGTGGGCCTAAGTAGAAACGAGATCACCGTTACCGGAGTATCTGAACAGGATCTACAGGCACGCATCGCGCAAGTGTTTCCGCAACCGGTCGCTGTGCAGCATTTTGAGCCCACCGGCATTACAGTCGTGCGCTATGCTGATTTCTCCCAGGCTGTCGACGGCTTGCGCATCTTGAAGAAGGCACTGCCTGAAGCGACCGTGCGCCTGGCTGTACAGTTCAATGTGAAGGTTCCTTATTAACTGGGGACTTGCCCCCAGTGCCCGAAGCCAAGTGCCAGCTGTTGGTCACTAAAAAGGCCAGAAAACAGGAATGAAGATTACGCCTAGCGCCCAGAAGATAAGGTTAAGCGGCAAGCCCACCTTCACGAAGTCGCTGAAGCGATAGCCACCGGCACCATATACCATGGTGTTGGTCTGGTAGCCTACGGGCGTGGTGAAGCTGGTCGAGGCCGCAAAGGTAACCGCGATCAAAAAAGGCGTGGCATCTACATCCAGCATTTTTGCTGTGGACATGCCTATGGGGGTGAGCAATACTGCAGCGGCGGCATTGCTCATGAGTTCGCTCAACAGCAGCGCCATCAGGTAAAGAACGGCCAGCACCACGCCTGGTCCGAATTGGCTCACCTGGCCGATTGTGTTCTCGACAAGAAACTGTGCTGCCCCGGTCTGGCTCATTGCGATGCCCAGCGGCAGCAGGCCGCCCATCAGGATGATGATACGCCAATCGATGACGTCATAGACCTCTTCGGCGTCCAGACAACCTGCCAGCGTCATGGCGACTGCACCCACTAAAGAAGTGACGGCGATAGGTGCCCAGCCCATGGCCGAAACGCCTATGACCAGCGCCATGGTGACCAGGGCAAAGGGTGCTCGCCAGCCGCCCGATTTGTCGGGTTGCCGCTCCGATATCACGATGACGTTCTTGTCTTTGCGCAGGCCAGCCATGCCGGATTCGGGAAGCAGCATTACCAAAATATCGCCGACCTGCAGGCGTACGTGGCGTAATTCGTCTCGCAGTACCTGGCCGCGCCGATGTATGCCCAGAGACGTTGTGTCGTGATGCCAGCCCGGGTCCAGCATGCCCAGGGAACTGCCGATAAGTCGAGAACGTGGGGCGATCATGACTTCGGCCAAGACTTGGTCGACCTCTTCGAAAGAGCGCTGCTTGAGTTCGAATTCCGCATTCATTTCCAGACCAGCGTCCTTGCGCAGCTCGTCCAGCTGTGTCCAGTCGCCACGCGCCAGCAGGATATCGCCTTCTTCCAGCGTCTGGGAGCGGGGCGACCAGACCTTTTGTTTACCGCGCAGCAGTTCCAGGACGTAAACGCCGAATTCTTCGCCCAGTTTGGCCTCGCCGACTGAGGTGCCGATCAGGGACGATTCAGGCATGACCCGTAGTTCGGTGATGTATTTGCCGAGCTCGTAGTGTTCGACCAGTTCCGGGTTGCGTGCTGCGGGTAGCAGCCAGCGTCCCACCGTGAGCAGATACAGGCAGCCGGCCGCGAAACAGATCACACCCAATGAGGTGAACTCGAACATGGTGAAGCCTGGGTGACCGAGATCGCGGGCCATGCCATTGACCAGCAGGTTGGTCGAAGTACCCACCAGGGTGCACACCCCAGCCATCTGGGAAACATAGGACAAGGGAATAAGGGCCTTGGAGGCGGACATGCCTATGCTGGCTGTGGCGGCCATGACTATGGGCAGGAGCACAGCCACAACGGCAGTGTTGTTCACGAAGGGCGCGATGACGGCCAATACGGCAAACAGAATCAGAAGGAACTGCAGCGGTGACTTGGCGCTGCTTAGTAGGTTGCCGATTCCAGAAAGCGCGCCGCTGTTTTGTAGTCCGGCGGCAAGCACGAACATGGCCGCAACAGTGATGGTGGCGGCATTGCTGAAGCCGCTAAGGGCGGCTCCCGTATCAACCAGGCCGGTCAGTGCCAGGCTGCTCAGCACCAATAGGGCCACGGCATCAATGCGTAGTTTCTCTGTGGCAAACAGTATTATCGCCACAAGGGCAATAACGATAACTACGACGATGTCTAGGGTCATGCTTGGTCTCCCAGACGGTTCTTCTCGTGCGCAACATCGTAGGGCTTGGGCAAGGAAATACCATTCTTGACCGCAATGATTTCGGCCATGACGCTCACGGCAATCTCGGAGGGCGTTTTGCTGCCGATAAAAATACCTACCGGTCCGCGTAATTTGTCCATGGTCTCGTCCGACTGGTCAAGATACTCGATCATGCGCTGCCTGCGTGCCGCTGCATTTCTTCTGGAGCCTATCGCTCCAACGTAGAAGGCGTTGGTATGCAGGGCCGAGAGCAAGGCCAGGTCATCAAGCTTTGGGTCGTGTGTTAGCGCAACGATACAGGTCCTTGAGTCTGGCTTAAAGGCTTCGACGGCGTCATCAGGCATTTCTGTCAGCAACGGTGCGCCCTCAGTAGACCAGAGCTGGTTGTATTCCGAGCGGGGATCGCATACGCTGACCTGGAAGCCATTGAAAATGGCCATGGTGGCCAAGTATTCGGAAAGCTGTCCGGCGCCTATGATAAGCATGCGATAACTCGGACCGAATACCTGTTTCATGACAGATGGCGTATACATCAGCTTTTCAGGCACACCGGCATCCGCCAAACTGACTTGCCCGTTTTCCAGGTCCAGCTTTTTTCTGACGAGTTTTCCTGTGCCCGTCAGATCGACGATCTGTGCCAGTTGCTGCGGCTCGGGGTTGAACTCAATAATAAGTTCCATCGTGCCGCCGCAGGGTAGTCCGAAGCGATGCGCTTCATCTGCGTCAATGCCATATTTCAAGGCTTCCGGCTTGGCATGCTTGGGCAGTTCCTTATACCGGTCGATGATGTCGTCTTCTATGCATCCTCCTGAGACAGATCCGACTACCGCGCCGTCGTCGCGCATTGCCATCAAGGAGCCGACCGGACGTGGCGAGGAGCCCCAGGTTCGCACCACGGTCACCAATGCCGCATTGCGATTTTCCTGGCGCCACTTGCATAGCGTTCGAAGTACGATAGAGTCAATGCTGTCCATATTGAGTTCTCGTTAAAAGAGCGAGTTTACAGCTTGCTGGCCTGTCCGGCTCCTTGCCCACGATCGCATTCCAGGCGTACCGTACTATGGTCTTGCAAGGTTAGGACTCCGCGCCCTGCGCCTTGCCAGCAATGCATATCAGAATCTATACGTTGCGCTGACGCCTGCTGTCCAATTGCGTCCGGGCGCGGGTTCATAGTAGCGCCCATAGCCGGCATTGACGATGGCAGAGCCTGCATAGTGCTTGTCCAGTACGTTGTCTATACGGGCAAAGGCGTTCACATCCCAATCGCTTAATTGCCAACGATAGCCGGCGTGCAGGGCGGCAGTGAAGTAAGCGGGCGCCGCTTCGTCGTTGCTGTCGTTTACGTAGAACTTACTAAGATAGCGGCCTTCCACGCCTGCGCGCCAGCCCGTGGGGGGCGCCCAGGCCAACGCGGCAAAGAGTGAATGTTCGGCGATACCCGGTATTCGATTACCTGCGGGCACCAGATTGGCTGCATCCGCCGCGCCCGAGTAGAAACTGTCGCGGTAGGTCGCGTCTAGCCAGGTATAGGCGAACATCGCCCGCCACTGGCGGGCGATGTTGCCCGACCAGCCCAGCTCGAAGCCGTTGCGGCGCGTGCTGCCGGCATTGCGATAAGTGGTGCGGCCGCCAACGCCGCCGGCAGAGACGATTTCGTCTTCGGTGCGCGTCTGAAATAAGGCAGCAGTCAACAGGCCGCCACCCACTTCCGCCTTGGCCCCAATTTCGACGCTGGTATTGACTGATGGCTGCAGTGCGAAATTCAAGCCCGGAAGATCGTTGGGCCGGTACGATATTTCGTTGAAGGTAGGCGTTTCAAACCCACGGCCTACGGTCGCATAAACGCTGAGTTTCTCGGTAGGCTGATAGCGTAGCGCCGCCACAGGAAGGACTTCGTTATAGCGCGCTGAACCACTGCCATCGCCATTGCCCTCGGTAACGTAGCGGTCATCTGAATTGAAATGCACGGTGCTGTAGCGCAGGCCTGCATCCAGCGTCCAGCGTGGGGCGAACTGCCAGGATGCCTGCACGTAGGGGTCGATATTCCAGAGTTCGTTCACCTCTTTGCGACGTAGATCGCCCTGGACGCCCAACTGGCCTCCTGAAAAGTTTTCATAGCCCAGCCTATCTTCGGTCAGCGTATCGTAGGCCACGCCGCCTATCAGTGTCAGGGGGCGGCCAGCCAGAGTAAGCTGGGAGGTCCAGCGCAAATCCATGCCGCCATAGTTGCGTGTGAGGTCGATGACGCCACCCGCGTGGCCGGGGTTCATCTGCGTGGCGACAGGAATCGCCAGGTACTGGATTGTCTTGCGCTGGCCGTAATAGGCCATCAGTCGCAGTTCGTTATCGGCATTGATGCGACGCTGATATGTTAGGCCGCCCTGGGTTTGTTTGACGGTCTTGCGCGTGTCGAAAAGCAGAGCATTGGGTGCGGCGCTGCGTGGGTCATTGGTGAACTCCTCGTAGGTGAGGCCTTGCGGATCGTCGGCCTTGAGGTCCACACTGTTCATGACCAGCGTCAGCCGGTCGTCGTCGTTCAGTTGTAAGCCGAGCTTGGCGTTGGCCAGGTTCTTGCGCGCTGCGCTATGGTCGCGGTAACCATCGGTGGTGTATCGGCTGGTGCTGAGCAGGTAATCAAACTTGTCTTCGTTTGCAGAGCCGCTGGCCTTCAGTCCGTAGCGGCGTTGATTGTCACTGCCTGCCGTAAAGCTGGAAGTGATTTGGGGTGGACCGCTGCCTTCCTCGGTAAAGACTTGCATCACGCCGCCCGATGAGTTGCCATACAAAGCCGAAAAAGGCCCGCGCAGTACTTCTACGCGATCTATGGACGCAATATCGATATTGGAAGTTTGCCCCTGGCCATCGGGCATAGTGGCCGGAATGCCGTCTACGTACAGCCGTATTCCACGTACGCCGAATGTCGAGCGTGAACCGAATCCGCGTATGGACATTTGCAGATCCTGCGCGTAGTTTTGCCTGTTCTGAATCACCAGCCCCGGTATACCGCTCAGGCTTTCCGATAGGTTGACCTGCATTTTCTGATCACGCATGAATTCGCCATCGATCACGTTCACCGAGGCGGGTACGTCGAAAATGGGACGTTCAACATGAGTGCTGGTGACCACCACCGGAGCCAGGGTTTCGGTTGCTGTACCGTCGGGCGTGTTCGTGCTGGTTTGGGCTGAAACAGATTGCGAGCATGCCAGGGCGATGGCAATCGATCCTGAGCCCACTCGGCCAACGCACCGGTTGGCTTGCGTGGTGGAATGCATGGTGGATCCTCGGGTTGCGGCAAAACCATGATAGCACCCGCCGGGATACTGCCTGAAGTACCTATTGATGTGCGAGCCGCGCTGGAGTTGCCCATCACCATCATGGCGCGGTCAGCATGTTACCGGTGTCGGCGATGCTCACCATGAGATCTTGCCTCTCTGCCCCCGCGTCGTTGCTCATGAGCACGATGTTGTCCGCGTGCTGCGTTGCGGTGCTTACGTGCTTCGTGGAAGTGCCGCCGCTCAGCCCGGTGAGCTCGTGACTGCGCCCTGTGACGCTGTACATTGGCGTGGTGGCGCCGCTGTATCTGGCGATGTCTGGCTTGCGCCCGCCAGTCAGGTCGTTTGGGATGATAGCCGCTGCTGTGGTGGCTTCGGTCATAACTGCCGTAGTGGCTGCTGTAGCCACTCGATGACCTGTAGTGCGGGGAGTCGAAAGCACAGGCTGAAACAGTGAAAGCCAGGCACAGCACCACAGCGCCACGCAGCCATCTTGAGCCGGGGCGGCGGCCAGGCTGCGACGGCCTGTTCAATAAAGTAAAGGACATATGCGTCTCCCATTCTGCGATGCAGACGGTTAGGTTGACGTCATCCTAATGCGAAATTCCCGGATGTTGGCGCGGCTGAAACCGCCCGAAACAGATGGGGTGCGAAGTAGCCACCATGAAACTCGGTGAAATAAATTTGCAAGCAGAACAAACATGAATTCAGCAGGTCTGTCTGCCTTTCGCGGCGCTTGCTGGATTAATGATATAGCATTGGGTTTTTCGGCAAAGTGCAGATCAGGAGATTGCCATGGAAGCTTCCAGCATACGCACCTGCAGGCTTTCAACTTTCAATATTGAGACCTATAAAATGTCTATGACTCATCCCTTTGCCAAAAGACGTAGCTTCATCAAGGCAGGAGTCGCTGGAGCCGCCGTACTGGGTGCGCCCGGCCTGCTGCATGCACAGCCCGCACCTATCAGAGTCGGCATACTTCAGCCAGTTACCGGTGCGTTCGCGATGGACGGAGGCTTTGGGCGAACCGGCGCCGTGATGGGGATCGCCAAGGTCAATGCCATGGGGGGTATCAAGGCCTTGGGGGGCGCCCGGTTCGACATGGTCTTTGCCGACGCGCGCTCCAATGCCAGGGTGGCGGCTCAGCAAGTTGAACAGATGAATTCACAGGGCGTCGTGGCGATCATTGGAGGCTTTGCCAGTCCATTGTGCATGGCTGCCAGCCAAATGGCTTCGCGCTACAACCTGCCGTACATTGTCGATGTCGGCGTGGCCGACCAGATCATTCAACGCGGCTTGAGGAATACCTTCCGGTTCAGTCCGGGCTTCTCGCTTTGTACCCAGGCTGCCATCAGGAATCTGCTCACTATCAACGATGCTGCGGGCAGACCTTCCAAGACCGTCGTGCTGGTGCACGAAGACGGTTTGTTTGGATCCGGCCTGGCCCGAATGATAGCGACCGAGCTGCCCAGGCATGGCTTTGAGCTTCTGGATTCCATCGCACATCCGACGCCGGCGCGCGATATGTCCGACATAGCACTGCGTATCCGCTCGCTCAAGCCTGATCTGATCATCCCGTCCTCTTATTATGAAGAGACGGTGTTGCTGATGCGAACTTTGCAACAGCAGCGGGTTCGCGCCAAAGGCGTTTTCTCGGTACTGAATGGGGCGGCCTCGAACTTGCGTTTCGCAAAGGAATTCCCCCTGGCAGCCGAGAATATTATGGATTGCAACCACTGGCACGACCCGCGCAAACCCGATGGGCAGGAATTGCGCCGGCAAGTCGAGGCTGCGGGCAAGCCCTGGAATTTCAACATTGTCATCAACTATTCGGATGTCTTGCTGCTGGCTGATGCCCTGGAGCGCGCCGGGTCGATGGAACGCGATGCGCTCATTGACGCGCTGGCATCTTCGACCTTCGAAGGGCACATTATGCCTTACGGACCCACCCGGTTTGTTGACGGCCAGAACATCGGTGCCGCGCCCGTGATGACCCAGGTTCAGCAAGGAGACATCAAGGTGATCTTCCCCGAAGAGTTCTCCGATGCCAAGCCGAACTATCCGCTCCCTGTGTGACACATCAGCTTCGAACATGAACAACTATAAAGCCTACACGCTATTGGCGCTGACAACACTTTTCTGGGCAGGCAATCTGATTGCAGGCAAATTGGCTGTTGGTCATGCCTCGCCCATGGTTCTGGTCACCATACGCTGGGCCAGCGTAATGGTGGCGCTGTATATCTTTCAAAGGCGACAGATTGTCGAGGACTGGCCAGCGTTACGGCCCAGGTTGGGCCATCTGTTATTTCTGGGCGCGCTGGGTTTCACCGGTTTCAGCGTTGCGCTTTACTACGCCTTGATTTTCACCACGGCCATCAATAGCGGGATTTTGCAAGGCGGCATGCCGCTATTCGTGTTTTGCACCAGCTTTTTTTTGTTTGCCAGCCGCATCGTTGTCCAGCAGGCAATAGGCTTTATGATCTCGTTCATAGGGGTGATCGTCATCACCATCAGGGGAGATTTTGACAACTTGATCGCCCTGAACATTAACTTTGGCGATGCGCTGATACTCGTTGCGATCGTCTCCTACGGCTTCTATACGGCAGCGCTGCGCAACAAGCCCCAAGTGCACTGGACGACTTTGATGTTTGTGCTCTGTGTCGGGGCAACATTGGCAGCCCTGCCTTTGCTGGTCCTGGAGATGCTGCAGGGCGCGACTATATTCCCGGGTACGCAGGGTTGGTCGGCGATTATCTATATCGTCATCTTCCCGACATTGCTGGGGCAGGTTTTCTATATCCGTGCTGTGGAACTGATAGGGGCGAATCGGGCCGGCCTGTTCATCAATCTGCTACCTGTTTGGGGGGCCTTGATGGCCGTGACCATTATTGGCGAAGAGTTCCATGTTTATCATGGCGTTGCCTTGACGATGGTCCTGGCCGGGATAGGACTGGCCGAATATGGCGGACGCAAGCTGAGCCCGCAAGGCTAGGCGTGTTCGCTGAATAACAAGGGGCAAGCAGAGCTTGCCTCATGGACGAAAACCTACGGCCCAGGAAACTCATTCAATATAGATGCAAGCTCCGGCACCAGCGCATTGCCCCCTCTTTGCGCCAGTGCCTGCTGCAGGGTGCCCAACACTGATGATGCAATTTCCTTCTGGGCGCCGGCCTCTTGTGCCATGGTGCCGTAATAGCCCAGGTCTTTGGCTGCGTTGGCAATGGAAAAGCGCAGCCCCGAGGGATCTTCAGACAGCAGGTAAGGCTTGATGCGCTCGAGGGCGATGCCACCCCCGCCGCCGCTGGCAAGCACATCAACGAATACGTCGGAGGACACCTGGCTGCGCTGGGCGCAGGCGGCGGCCTCTGCCAGCAGCGCCACCATGCCGATAGACACGTAATTATGCAGCAGCTTCATGCTGTGCCCTGCGCTGACGGCACCGACATGGGTAATGTTTTCCGCAAAGCTTTCCAGCACCGGCCGACACAGCTCCAGCACGGCGGCGTCTCCGCCCACAAGCAGATTCAGCCTGCCTTCGGCCGCTTCCTTGGGCGTGCGCGTCATGGGAGCATCAATGAAACGGCCGCCGACGGCTTCTACCGCTTGCGCCATGCGTTTGGTTGAAGAGGGCATGGCCGTGGAGCAGTCGATCACCACACTGCCCTTGCGCAGCCCTTTCAATACACCGTCTTCTGCGGTCAGCACACTCTCGATCTGAGCTGATCCGGTGAGCACGAGGATGACTGCATCGCTTTTGGAACCAAGCTCCGCCAGGCTATGCACTGAACTTGCGCCCGCCGCTTTCAGCGTGTCCAGGGGCTGGTTGCCGGGGTGCTCGAAAAGCACGAGCTCGTAGCCATGCTTGACGAGGTTGCTGGCGATACCGTGCCCCATCATGCCGATTCCAACCATTCCTATCGTTTTCATTAGGGTCCTTCTCCGTGTTCTTTTCGGGTTTTATTTAACCTGCTTGTCACGCGGCAGCACAATCAGCACCAGCAGGGTGCTGATACCCACCACGCCAAAGGCGTAATCATAGCGGCCGCTGAACGCCACAAAGGCCGCAAAGGCCGCCGGCACAAGCATGTTGACCAGATTGATTAAGATGCTGGATCCGGCCGCTGTTTCAGGAATCTGGTTGGGGGGTGAGCGTCGCGCGATTTCGGCAATTTGAACGCCATTCCAGCTTGCGGCCGAACTGCCTGCGACAAAGGCAAGCGTAATCACGGCCCATAAGGGCCATGCTGGCGTACTCAGCCCCAGCAGCACCGTTGTTGCCGCCGACAGAATCGCCGCAACCGACAAGGATAAGGTGGCCGAGTGCACATAGTCTGAGAACCAGCCCAGTGCGATGCGGCCTATCACGCCGCCAACCTGCATCACGGCAAACACGATGCCCGCCAATCCCAGCGAGAAATCCAGCTCATCGATCAAATAGATGACGGTGAAGGTGAACCAGCAGCTTTGGGCAACGGCAAACAAGCTGCCAACAACCGACATTCTTAACAGGCCGGAATTATGGCACAGGGATTGCAAGGGCACACGCAGGGAGCGCAAAGACTGCAGTCCCGGCAGGGTGAAATGCCAGGGCTCCATACTGCGGGTTTCATCCAGCCTGGTGCTCAGGCGCCAAGTCAATAGAGTGGGCAGCAGAATCAGCAGCGCGCTGGCAAAGAGGGCGGTGCGCCATCCGGTCAGCAGCACCATGGCGGGAATGCCCAGCCCGGCAATGACCCCGCCCAGCGGAACTCCGGCCTGCTTGATGGAAAAGATCAGATTGCGTTTTTCAGGTGGCGAGAATCGCTGCAGGACTTCACTGCCTGCCGGATGTGATGCGCCATTGCTTAACCCCATGATGAAACAGGCAAAAAGGGCTAGGCTGATGCTGGGCTGCAGAAAGAAGGCCATGCTGGCAATACCCAGCAACAAGGTCAGCTGCACGGTGCGCACGCCTCCTACCTGCTTGAGCAGGGTTGAGCCACCGACGAGCATGGCCAACCCACCCAGGGAGTAAAACGCGGTCAAGTAGCCTATGGAGCTTCCGCTCCATCCGAATTCATTGGAGGCGGCAGGCGCAATAATCGGGATGAACCGTCCCACAAAGGCTGTCGTGGTTTGTAATACGAAAATTGCCGTTACGGGAATAAGCCAGCCTGGTGCCGCCATGGTTATCAAATGCTCTGAGTGTTGTGGGCCAAAGCCGCTGTCGGTGTTTCCGCGTGATTGGATCTTGCCGATCAAGCTCGTCTACTATATAGGGACTAATGACAGATGCCAAGGTTGCCTGGTCTTTTTCTTATGAACACTGAAACATTGTCGATATCCGCCCAGCCAGCCGACCATCCCCGGCCAGTGCTCTTATTACTTAACATCGGCCATGCGCTTGATCATCTATTTCTGCTGATCTTTGCCACTGCTGTGGGCACCATAGCCCTTGAATTTGGTTTTGATCGTTGGGAAGACCTGATGCCTTACAGCGTCGGCGCTTTCTTCTTGTTCGGGATCGGGTCAGTTCCTGCCGGCCGTCTCGGGGACTTATGGGGGCGCCGGCAGATGATGCTGGTGTTTTTCTTTGGATTGGGTGCCGCCGCGCTGCTTACGTCCATGGCTCAAGGTCCTTGGCAGCTTGCCGCAGGGCTGGCCTCGATAGGTGCGTTCGCATCCATCTACCATCCGGTTGGTATACCCATGCTGGTGCAGCGAACCAGCCGGCCCGGGGCGGCAATTGGCGTTAATGGGCTGGCCGGCAATCTGGGCGTAGCCGGTGCGGCACTGCTGACGGGGCTGCTGGTGCAGTACTGGGGTTGGCGGGCGGCTTTTATCGTGCCTGGTGTGATTTCAATGGCTTGTGGTTTGGCTTTTGCCTTGTTGTGCGAGCCGCAGGGTCTGGCGCCGGGGCGTAGCCGCAAGCCACCCAAAGTCGTCTTGCCAGCGCGGCAATTGGCCAAGGCCCTGGTGGTCATGACCGTGGCGGCAATTACGGGCAGCTTGCTGTTCAACTTCACCACTAATGGCAATACGCAATTCCTGACTGAACGGTTTGATGGCCTGATCAATGATCCGGCTTTAATCGGCCTGTTGCTCGCGCTGGTCTATGCGCTGGCGTCACTGACTCAGGTCGTTGTGGGCCATCTTATCGACAGGGTGTCGCTCAAGCGTCTGTACTTGTGCATGGTGTTGGCACAGATTCCCTGGTTGATATTGGCCGCGGTGGCCAGTGGCTGGTGGGTGTTTGTTGCCTTGCTGGGTGTCATGGTGTGTATTTTTGGGGCTATTCCTTTTACCGACGCCATGATAGTCAAGTACGTGGATGACAGCATACGTTCCCGAGTAGCAGGCATGCGCCTGGCGGTTTCCTTTGGTGTCAGTTCGTTGGCGGTATGGTTGCTTGGCCCCATCGTGAAATCATCGAGTTTTTCCAGCCTGTTCCTTATCATGGCGGCCATTTCAGTGTGCACGACGGCCATCATTATGTTGTTGCCGTCCGATCCCGCATCTTAGGCGGGTTCGCGGCGCCATAATATGTCGCCTTGGCCCGCCTCGCGATTCAGGACGCGGGAAAGCACAAAGCACAGGTCGGACAGCCGGTTCAAGTATTGCATGACCGGCGCGTTAAGGGTTTCGATGGCATGCAGGGCAACCACCGAGCGTTCCGCGCGGCGGCAGACGGTGCGCGCCACATGAGCCAGCGCCGCGGCCCGGCAGCCACCGGGAAGAATGAATTCTTCCAGTTTCCCCAGGTTGGCGTTGTAGTGATCCAGACTGGTATCCAGAAAAGCGACATGGGCCTCGTTGATGGCTGTATGCCCTGGAATGCAAAGCTCGGCACCCAGGTCGAACAAATCATTTTGCACGCGAGATAACAATGTATCTACGTCTTTAGGTAGGGACTCGGTGCGCAACAGGCCTATCACACTGTTCAGCTCGTCGACATTGCCCATGGATTCTATGCGGGGCGCGTTCTTGTCGACCCGGCTGCCATCGCCAAGCCCGGTGGTGCCCGCGTCGCCGGTACGGGTTGCAATGACGGATAGGCGGGTTGCCATGATGATGCTCCTGTGGAATATAAGTGATCAAGATGTCTTGAGTTTACTGCGGCTGGCCAGTTCGGCCAGCGTCAGGTGATATTGTTCGAGCAAGCTGGCCTTTAAAAAATCGGGTCCAAGGTCGTGCATGACTTGTGCGGTTTCTCGCTCAATCAGCCGCTTGATGCGGTATTTGGCTCGCTCTTGCAGTAAAGAGGCGCGTGCGCCACTACGGTCAAGGAATTCGCGATGCTGATTTATGGTGTCGGACAGCTGCTGTATGGAAGGCGCTGCGTCGGTGCTGGTCAGCAGTACCGGGGGCTGCCATTCGTTTTGCGAGTGCTTGCGCAGGCTTGCGATGCGTTTGACATCTGCAGCCATTTTTCTGGCGCCTGCCAAATCCGATTTGTTCACCACGAAGATGTCGGCCATTTCCATGATGCCGGCTTTCATGGCTTGCACGGTATCGCCGCTGTCGGGCAGGAGCACCAGAACCAGGGTGTCTACCTGGGGTCGTACCGCATACTCAGCTTGGCCGACGCCGACGGTTTCGATGATGACTTCGTCAAAAGCAAAGCTGTCCATGGCTGCAATCAGCTCCGGCAGATTGTCTGTGAGCCCGTCCGATGCCGAACGCGAGCCGAATGAGCGTATGTAAAGCTCCTGGATATTTTCCAGTTCATCCATGCGTATGCGGTCGCCCAGCAAGGCGCCGCCAGACTTTTGACTGCTGGGGTCTATGGCCAGCACGCCCATACGCCGGCCCGGGTTGCGTAGTTGGGCAAGTCGGCCGACCAGGCTGCTTTTGCCGGCGCCCGGCGGCCCGGTAAAGCCTATGCGGTAAGCGGCGTTTTCCGGGTTCTGCCCGGCATGGGCGTCGTTGGCCAGCACTTCAGCCACAGTGGCATTGGCCAAACGGGTCAGTGCCAGGCCCAGTGCGCGCCTGTCCAAGGGCTCGTTTTTCATGACGTTTTCTCGTGCAGGATTTCGGCTGCGTGCTCGTTCAAGAGAGGAGGCAAGTTATAGACTGGCTGCGAGTCGCTGAATTTCATGGGGCTGCCTATGGCCCTGAGCGGAATACTGCCATCACCCAGCTGTACCACCAGCTTGCGGTAGTCGGTCAACTCGTTGGACAAGGCATCTTGCAAGGTGCCGACAGCCGCTACGACTATACCCAGCGGTGCCAGGCGCTGAACCCAGCTTTCTGCCGAGGCGCTCAGCAATACTTTACTGATGTCGTTCACGACCAGGTTTCGATTTTCGCGGCGGCCGGCCATGGTTGCATAGCGCGGATCGGTCAACCAGTCTGGCTTATCAAGTTCCATGCAAAACTTTTCCCAGAACTTGTCATGCGTTATGAAGAGCGTCAGCCAGCCGTCAGCCGTCTGGAATATCTGGGCCGGCACAATGTAGGGGTGCGAGGAATTTGGAAAGCGCTGTGGCTGCTCGCTGGTGTTCAAGGTGGCCCCGGCAAGATAGTTCAATTGCGACAGCATTACGTCATACATGGCGACATCCACTTGACCGCCCTTGCCGTGAATGATTTTTGCCAGCAGGGCAAGCGCCGCCATGATGCCTGCCGAGTTATCGACAGCGGAATAGCCTGCCTTGGTGGGTGCGGCGTCGGGGTCGCCCGTCAGCGACATCAGTCCGGTCATGGCCTGGATGACATAATCGTAAGCCGGCCGTTCGGCATAAGGGCCATCAAGTCCGTAGCCGGTCAGCGCCACGCATACCAATTTTTCATTTCTTGCGCGCAGTGCGTCGTAGGTCAGCCCCAGCTTCTTGATGGCGCTGGGCCTCAAGTTGGTGATCAGGGCATGCGCGTTCTCAACAATATCACCCAGCGCCGCCTTGCCTTCAGGGCTGGCCAAGTCCAGGACTATGCTGCGTTTGTTGCGATTCAGGCTTCCGAAATAGGCGTTGTACGGCCCTATTTGATGAGGGCTGATCTTGCGCGCGATATCGCCTTCGGGCGGCTCTATTTTGATGACATCGGCGCCCAGGTCTGCCAGCAGCAGGCCGCAATACGGCCCGGCCAGCATATGGCCTATCTCCACGATGCGTATGCCTTCCAGTGGTCGATTCATAACGTAATTTCTTGTATGCATGCCAGCAGCTGCCGCGACAGTTCATCGGCATTCTGGTTCATGCGGTTGAGTGGCCCGGCAATCGCCAGACCCAATGTCATTGAGCCTCTTTGCAAGGGCGCTGCAAGAGCCATGACGTCATCTACGTTTTCGCCACGGGTGATGCTATAGCCGCGGGTTCGCGTTGTCTTGATGTCTTCTAGCAGGAGCTTGGACGAAGTGATGGTGTGACTGGTTGCCTGCGTCAGTTCATGTGACTTGAGCCAGGCGGTCAAGTCGGTATTGGTCAAGGTGCTGAGCAAGGCCTTGCCGATCGAGCTGGAATGCATGGGCTTGAAATCGCCCGCGTGCGATGAGTAACGTATAGTCTGGCCGCTTTCCACGACCAGTAAATACAGCACGCGATCGTCTTGTCGAGTACCCAGGATGATGGTTTCGTTGCAGGCATCGCGCAGAGCGGTTAGGTAAGGCAGGCACCGCGTCGTGATGGGATCATTGTTATTGATAACCCGTGCCATATCCCATAGCCGGCGCGTTGGATACGCTTCTCGGGAAGATAAAAAATACAGCAGGCCGTTTTGCTCCATAGAGTGCACGACGCTGTGGCAGGTCGACAGGGGTATGTTTGCCAACTGCGCCATTTCCGAGAGGGAAAGCGGCCTTTTGGCTGTGCAGAATGCATCCAGGATGCTGAATGGACGCAGTGCGGAACGGCTGGGAGCAGTGGCCATGATGATAGATGCCTGCTAAAAAATTTAAGTTCGAGCATAGCGGCACCCGGTTGGATAGCCGGGTGCGTGGCTGTGCCTGTTATGAGCGGAACGAGCTGTCGCGCCTATCCAGCATGCGCAACATGGCCGGCCACTCCATGACGCCATAGGGGCGGCGGGTGCCGGGTTTATACAAATGCGCGGTTTTTTCAATGACCTCGGGCGTAGGATAGTGCAGCTCGGTATTGCAGGCCATGGCGTCAACTTGCGCCCTGCATGCCATTTCCAGCCAATATATGGTGTTGAAGGCCTGAGGAATGTCTGCGCTTGCCACCAGCAGGCCGTGATTACGCAATATCATGGCATCGTTGTCGCCCAAGTCGTCGACCAGGCGCTGGCGCTCATCCAGGTCGACGGCGGGGCCTTCGTAATCGTGATAGGCAATAGAGCCGAACCGCATTGCAGTTTGCGTCAGGGGCAGCAGGCCGCATTTCAAGGCCGACAAGGCCATGCCCGCCTTGGAGTGCGTATGAATGACGCATTGGGCATCGTGGCGTGCGCCGTGCACCGCGCTGTGTATGACGTAGCCGGCAGGGTTGATGTCATAGTTGCTGTGCGGATTAAGCAGAACATCACCCGCCACATTGATGGAGATCAGGCTAGATGCCGTGATCTCTTCATACATATAGCCATAGGGGTTGATGAGCAGGCGGTCTGTTTCGCCAGGGATGCGTGCAGTGATGTGGTTATAGACCAGGTCGCTCATGCCAAACATGGGCATCAGGCGATAGCAGGCAGCCAGGTTGACACGCGTTTCCCATTCTGCTTCGGAAACAACGGCTTTTACGTTCATGGTAGAGGTGTCACTCATAAATCTTCTCCGATTGGTTGGCTATTGTGCATGCGAAATTGAATAAGGCTCGCGCTTATCGTACGAAGGCCAGTGAAAACGCGGGCACGTAGGTGACGAGCATAAGCACGACCAGCATCATCAGGATTTGCGGCCATGATCGCTTCGTAGCTGGCGTGGTCGGCACCATAGACGCTGGGGTGTACCAGTACGGCTCGGTCTATGCCGTAGGCCTTGCATAGTGCCCGATAGTCTTGCTCGGTAGCCGGCGTGGGGGTATAGGCTGCGGTCGAGGCCAGCGGGTACGTGGACGCATGATCAAAAATATGGAAGTGGCAATCACAAGCACCTTCGGGAAATCGGGCCCTGGCAGGCTTCAGTGTCTTGTCAAATGACAGGTAGGTCATGAGTGTGTCTTCTTGCTATGGGCGTGTGGGTTCAGGAATCGCTGGCCGAGAGCGCCTCGGACAGATGCTTCAGGGTTGTTTCCAGGGGCATGTCGTTGGTATAGATGCCCACGACCCCCAGGGCAAGCAGCGCATCATGGTCTTCAGCGGGGATGGTGCCCCCGATGAATACTTTGATGTCGCTGGCGTTCAGCGCGGCAAGCGCAGACACCACATCTTGCGTAAGCTCTTTATGGCTGCCTGACAATATGCTCAGGCCCACAGCGTTGACGCCTTCATCGACGGCTACCTGGGCAATTTTTTCAGGGCTGCGGCGCAGGCCGGTGTAGATGACTTCGGCACCGGCATCGCGCATGGCCAGCGCAATGATCTTTGCGCCGATATCATGGCCGTCCAGGCCGGGCTTGCCGACAAGTATGCGCTGCCCGGCAAGTAATGGTTTTGTGGCGATCGTGTTCATAGGTTGACTGGCTCCTGGAATTCGCCCCATTGTTCTTTCAATGTGGCGACCATCTCTCCGACGGTGGCGTAGGCATGGCAACAATCGACCAGATAGGGCATGAGGTTTTCTTGGTCGTTTGAGGCGGCACCGGCCAGCTTGGCCAGCGATGCGTCCACTGCCGTCTGGCTACGCGTATCGAGTACTTTCTGGAATTTTTCAAGTGCCCGTTGGGCCACGCCGGGATCAAGGCGGAATATTTCGTCGACACCCGCTTGTTCGCCCTGGGTGCGAAAGTGGTTTTGCCCCACGATAACTGTCTCGCCGGTAT
This sequence comes from Alcaligenaceae bacterium, assembly GCA_013416405.1. Lineage (GTDB taxonomy): Bacteria > Pseudomonadota > Gammaproteobacteria > Burkholderiales > Burkholderiaceae_B > Pusillimonas_C. Next base: position 46,514 of record JACCET010000010.1, on the reverse strand, counting down.
CGGTCTTGCGTTTGCGATCCAGGCCGCGCTGGGCCAGGCGCAATTGCAGCCAGCCATCTTCGATCGCGGGAATGACGCCACCGTAAGATTCAATCTCATCCATAACTTCCGATATGGCTGCTTCCATACGGTCGGTGTGTTGTTCAACGAAGTAGCTGCCACCCAAGGGATCCACCGTGCGGCCTATGCCCGATTCGTAGGCAATGATCTGCTGTGTGCGCACCGCGATTTCGGCGGAAAACTCGGTTGGAATCTGGAAGGCTTCATCAAAAGCGCAGGTGAAGATGGATTGGGCGCCGCCCATGACGGCAGCCATGGTTTCGACGGCGACCCGCACGATGTTGTTATAAGGCTGGGGAGCCACCAGCGAAGAACCGCCGCACACAACCCCAAAGCGGAACATCTGTGCCTTGGGGTCTTGCGCGCCATACCGTTCTTTCATCAGCTTGGCCCAAAGCCGGCGGCCGGCCCGGAACTTTGCCACTTCGTCAAATAGATCCATATGAACGTAGAAGAAGAAGGACAGCCGCTTGGCGAACTTCTCGACGTCGCCTCCGCGGCGCTGCAGCTCGTCTACATAGGCCAGGCCATTGGCCAGGGTATAGGCCATTTCCTCGACGGCCGTTGCGCCCGCATCGCGAACGTGCGCGCCGGCAATACTTATGGCATTGAAGCGGGGAGAGACATCGTTGGAGTACAGTATTGAATCGGCGATCAGCCGCATGGAGGGCCGCACGGGGAAGATCCAGGTGCCGCGGGCGACATACTCTTTGAGGATGTCGTTCTGTATGGTTCCAGTGAGCTTCTCGCGAGGCACGCCCTGCTTGTCGGCAACGGCCAGATACATTGCATAGATAATCGCAGCGGTACCGTTGATCGTAAACGAGGTCGATATGCGGGACAGGTCTATGCCCTGAAACAGAATTTCCGCTTCGCTGAGGTTGGAAAGCGAAACGCCGACCTTGCCGATTTCCGGCCTGGCCATGGGGTGGGTGGGGTCGTAGCCACATTGAGTCGGCAAGTCCAGCGCGACGGACAACCCTGTTTGTCCTTGATCGAGCAGGAATTTGTAACGTTCATTGGATTCTTCCGCAGTGCCAAAGCCTGAATATTGACGTATGGTCCAGAGCCGGCCTTTATAGCCGTCGGGAAAAATTCCGCGCGTGAAAGGATACTCGCCCGCCTGGCCAATATTCTCGGGATTGACTGCCGAGGCATCGACTTGCGTTGGTACTTCTATCCCTGCTCCGCTTACGGTGTTCAGGGCGGGCGGAACGAGGTGGGATTCCGCCTTGGTGGGATTTTGGGTCATGGTTTAGCCTTGGAAAGAATGTTGTCTGCCGCCTTCCAGTGGTCGTCGTGGGTCCAGGTGTCGATCAGATCCTGTTGCTCGGCCTCGCGCCGTTCGGCGTAGCTTTTGCCCTGTCGTGCCGAGCGGGTCTGGCGCTTCAGGCAACGCATGATGGCGGCGGAACGTTGCAGCAATGGTGCAAGGAATTTCTGCATGTCGTTGCCGGCTATGCCGTCGCCCAGGACAGCATCAGCCAGCCCCCATTGCAGGGCCAGATCGGCAGGAATCATTTCGCAGCGGGTCATCATGCGCAAGGCGCGGGCAGAGCCCACCAGATTGCATAAATCGGTGCTGCCGCCCCAGGCGGGGGTAATGGCAAGCTTGGTATGTATATATCCAATGCGTGCCGTGGATACCATGACGCGCATATCGCAGGCCAGCGACAGCTCGGCGCCCCCGCCTATGGCATCGCCGTTCAGGCAGGCGATAACCGGCACTTCGCAATCGCGTATGGTGTCGAGCGCCCCCCTGGCCTCGTCGCTCATGGTCTTGGTGGCTTCGGGGCTGCGGACCGAGGACAGATCGACCAAGTCGCCACCTGCGGCAAAGTAGCGGTTGCCTGCGCCCTGTATGACAATAAATAGAGTCTGAGGATCTTGCGCCTGCGTGGTAACTGCCTGGGCCAGGTCTGCAAGGACGCTGCGGGACAAGGCATTGTGCTTGTCCGCCCGGTTGATGGTCAGGTCGATGCGACCGTTGCCGTGATTCTTGATTATGATGTTTTCACTGGGATGCATGGTAGGCCATTGTTATGAGTTGGGCGCAGCTTGCTGTGTTTATTTCGGTATAACGAATATTATTGTTGATAAATTCATCATAAAGAATAAAAATAAAGCCTGTCAAGATGATTTCAGACATGTCGAGCATAGAATATGCCACCATCCATACATACATTGCCAGAAATTATTTTCTGTGGGTAGAATGAATGCAAACATATATTCACAATGTGGAATTGTAGAACTTAATCGGCAGGAGGCACAAGGAAATGAAGCTACACGGCTTGAACCTTGCAGATATGGTTGGAAATCCATACATGGCCGAGGCAGGGCAGCCGCAGCGCAGCGGCACCCAGAGCCTGGGTCGGGGAATTCGGCTTATGCGGATGATCGCTTCCAAGCCCGAGTTTGGCTGGCGGCTGTCTGATCTTGCAGCGGCAAGCCAGCACGATAAGGCAACGGTCCATCGCATGCTGGCGTGCATGATGGAAGAGCGCCTGGTTGAACAGCGTGTCAGCGACAGGCACTACATTCCCGGTCCCCTGATGTACGAACTGGGCATGGCGCATCCGGCCCGTGTGCAGTTCCAGCGTGCTGCTGAAAATGCCGTGGCCAGCTTTGCACAGCGCATGGCGGGAATAGGCTTGTTGCTGCTGCGCAGCGGCAGCGAATATGTCTGTAGTGTGCGCTCGGGCACGCTGCCGTTGCCCGGTCTTATGGTGCACGCTGGAACGCGTCGTCCTCTGTTTACATCGTCAGGCGGCATAGCCATTGTGCAAACCCTGCCTGAAGATGAAGCCCACGAAGTGCTGTCGCAGAATGTGATGCAGGAAGTTACCGCCAGAGGCGGGGGGCGTTTGGCTGCCTTGCAAGCCATGCGTGAGCGTTCCGCGCGTCATGGTTTTGGCGTGAACTTGGGCGACGTCGTGCCTGGCGTGCATGCGTTTGCGGTACCGGTGCACAATTCCGGCGATCAGGCGTTTGCAGCCTTGTGCCTGATGGGATCGGCAGAACTTTATGGTGAAGAGCGGCTGCCGCAGATACATGAAGAACTCAAGTCCGAAGCTGCAGCGTTGTCCGAGCTTGCTCACACGCTGCAGCTGTAGCACGGCTGTAGATAGCCGTGCCCGACGGGCATCAGCTTTTGGGCTTAAGACCGGCCTTTTCGACTAGGTTGCGCCATTTTGTAGTTTCTGCAGCCTGGTAGTCGCGCAGAGCCTCGGGGCTGCCACCGCCTATGGTGCCCCCACGCTCTATTACCCAGGCGGTTACTTTGGGCTCTGCCAGTATGGCAGCCACATCCTTGTTGATTTTATTGACTATGTCTGCCGGTGTGCCAGCGGGGGCATACATGCCGAACCAGGCATGGATCTCGAAGGTCTTGAGTGCGTCGCTGGCTTCAGCGATAGTGGGTATGTCGGGCAAGCTTTGCGCCCGTTTTGGGCTGGTAATACCCAGAGGAATCACGCTGCCTGCGGCAATATGCGGCACCATTACCGAGCTGTTGTGGAACAGTACCTCGTAGTGACCGGCCAGTAAGTCGGTCGTCATTTGCGCGCTGGTTTTGTACGGAATGCCTTGCATTTTGATGCCGGCCATATCTTGCAGCAATTCGCCCGAAAGATGAGGGGTGGTTCCTATGCCGGGATGGCCATAGCGCAGCTTGCCGGGATTTTTCTTTACGTAATCTATGAGTTCGGCCAGGGTTTTGACCGGCACGCTGGGATGCACCACGAGTAGATTGGGCATGGCCATGGTGTTGATAATGGGCTCAAAATCCTTGACGGGATCGTAGGGAATCTTGTCCATAATGCTGACGCCTACAGCCATCGCACCTATCGTACTCAGCAGTAATGTATAGCCGTCGGGCTTCTCCCTGGACGCGCGTTCGGCGCCTATTATGCCGCCCAGACCGGCTGCATTTTCGACCACGACTGACTGGCCCCATTTTTTGGTCAAGCCATCGGCAATCATGCGGCTGATGGAGTCGGGGCTGCTGGCTGTTCCTGCCGCGACGATAATTTTTACGGTTCTGTCCGGATACCCGGCAGCGTCTGTTTGCGCTACCGCGGTAGCGCCCATTGCCAATGCCGAAGAGGCGAGCATGAGCTTGATCATGTTTTTACGCATGTGAGTGTCTCCTTGATATTTTTTATTTGGTACCGGTTAATGATGCTGCATTATCTTTGCCGCTTCCGGTGCCAAGGAACTGCGTGATTTCCTCTATGGCCTGCGCCGTAGAGGAAGAGTCTGGGTGCTTATTGACAAAGCCTTCGGCCTCACCGGCAAACCAGCGTACTGATAGATCACCTCCTGCTTTTCTGTAAATTGAAATGAAACTTTCAGCCTGTTCCCTGGGATGCATGAGATCTTGATCACCTTGCAGGTACAGGACGGGTGGTTTGTCGGCTTGCTCGCCTTGGGCCAATGCAAGCTCAGGGCTGCCTTCGGCCATCGCCGCTTCGGTGCCCCAAAACTTGATGTGATCGGGTATGACTCGATCTATACCCTGCGGATACGGTTTGCCGCTGGCTTGCAGGGCAAGTGCATAGTGGTAACGAGCCAGAGGATGAATGACTGGCCAGCACAGTACGACGCTGGCCACCTGAGCGTCTGTGGCAGCATGATTTGCGGGTAGCTGCAGGCTTGCATAACGAGGGTCGTTCGGCCGCATGGCGGCAAGCATGGCCTGATGGCCACCACTGGACAGGCCCATCAGGCTGACACGGTTCGGCAAGCTGTTCCAGCGTGTTGCCTGCGACTTGAGCCAGCGTATGCCATAGTTGATGTCGGCCAATGATGCCGGGTAGCTGGCCTGCGGCGGCATGCGAAAATCCAGCGCTGCAACAACGATGCCGCGTTGAGCCAGGGACTGATTGAAGCGATCCTCATCCAGGCGGTTGCCCCGGCACCATGCGCCGCCGTGTATTTCCGCCAGCAGCGGGAAGGGGCCGGGGCCCTGGGGCAGGTAGAGCCGCGCCAGCAGAGGCTGGACGTCGTGACGCAGATATTCAACGTCCTCGATCTTGACCTCATAGGTCTGGGCTGCGTCTTGACTCACGCTTGGTCTCCTGGTTTTCCGGTGTGGTGCATACAACATTACCCTTGGAGGAAAGCAACTTGAACGGGGGCAAACCACAATTTTTCACAGTGTGAACTTTCTTCGTGGGCGCCCGGTGTGCTGTCTGGTCAATTGAATTCAGGGACACAAATCAACCAGACAGGGGACTTGCTCAGAGCTTCCGTGGATTCAATCATCAAATGCCGCGTCTATTTCTTCGACTTCCAGATCGGCATAGCTGGCCGAGGCCCCGCTAAGGTCCCAGACCGAGGCGCCGGCACGCACCTTTTCCGCCGCCGCCTCTTCTTTCTGCATCTTGGCCTGTGCGGCGCTTACAACGGACTGCGCCTGGTCACGAGGAACGCAAATGACGGCATCGCCATCGGCCACGATCAGATCGCCGGGCCGCACTTCCACGCCTTCACACACGACAGGGGCATTGACGTAACCGTGCCCACGCTTGTCGGGGTGCATGGGCCAGATATGAGTGGACCAGACGGGCATACCCAGTGCCCGCACCTGATCGACATCGCGCACGCAGCCTTGTACAACCACGCCGGCCAGGCCCTTTTTCAATGCATAGCGAGTGGCTACATCACCCCATTGCGCACCTGACAGCTCTGCCTGGCAGACTACGACCAGCACGTCGCCCGGTTGTGCAAGGTACAAGGCGCGGTGCATCATCAGGTTGTCACCTGGCCAGCAGAACGCGGTCACGGCGGGGCCTGCTATCTTGGGCTGGTGTTCGCTGATCGGGCGCATGCGGGCGCCCAGCAAGGCCGAGCGGCCGGTGATGCCCATGGACTCATGGACGTCGGCAACAGTCACGCTTTGCGCACTTTGCACTACGGATGGATCCACCCGGCGCACCTTGAGATAAACCTTGGAAGTACTCATGTTCATGTTTCTCCGTGTCAGGCCTGGGGCAGGCAGTATTGGTCGGGCGCAAGGCGGAAAGTGGTCCGCTTCATCAGGCGCGGCTGATCCAGCCGCATTTCATCGCGTCGGTGCATGGTGCAGCCGTTGTCCCACATCATCATGTCGCCGTTGTGCACCTTATGGCGATAAGCCAGCGTAGGGTGCCCGCCGGCCTCGAAAAGCAAAGGCAGCACATCGTCGCTTTCCTGCTCTGTCAGGCCATCGATGGCCACCAGTGTCGTGGGGTCGGCATACAAGGCCTTGCGCCCCGTTTTCGGGTGGGTGAGGACCAGGGGGTGATGCGCATCCGGCAGGTTGATCAAGGCATTGGCTTTGCTCTTGTCCTTCAGTTCCAGGGTATTGAGCAAGGCGTAGCGTTTTGCATAGCGAAAGGTGCCCGTGCGCCCGTCTATGAGCTGCTGCACGTCGGGCGGCAAGCGTTCCCAGGCGCCGTATTGGTTGGCCCAATAGATGTCGCCGCCATCGCGGGGCACCTCGGTGCCATACAGGATGGCGCCGGTGGCGGGGCGCAATTGGTAGGTTTGATCGGAGTGCCAGTCCACGTCTTCGCCCCCTGCAAAGCCGCCTATGTAGCGTCCATCTGCGTACTTCAGGGTGCTGAAATAAATGATTTCCTGGTGATAGGGTGACTGTATGTCTTTGCGCACAGATTTATCGCAGGTGCCGAATAGCGCGGTCAATTGTACGAGTTCGGACTCATCCAGCGACTGGCGGCGAAAAATCATGACTGGAGAGCGCTGCCAGATTTCGCGTAACTGCTGTATGGCGTCTGGATCCTCGAGAATATCGGGGATATTTGCATGCACCTGCACGGCAAAGTCCGTATGCAAGGGAGAGGTCTGAATGGTGGACATTTTAAGGTCTCCTGTTTCAAGCTCTTGAGTAGCTTGGGTTGGCAGCAAGCGTTGGCGCTGCTGGGTTATCTGGCCATAGATAGCTGCTGTCCAGCGATGCAAAGCTTGAGCAGCCTATCTGGGTCAGCACCATATTGATCTCATTGCGCACGATTTGCAGGACACGGTCTACACCGGCCTGGCCGCCGGCGGCTACGGCATAAAGCGAGGGTCGGGCGAATATGCAGGCCTTGGCGCCCAGGCAGCGTGCAATGACCACGTCGGAGCCTCGGCGTACACCGCTGTCCAGGATGAGATCCAGCCGTGAGCCTACCGCCGCGTGGATGGCGGGCAGCATGTCCAGTGGGGCAGGGGCCGCGTCCAGTTGGCGTCCGCCATGATTGGAAACCACCAGGGCATTGACGCCCAGTTCCGAAGCCAGGCGGGCGTCTTCAGGGTGTAAGAGACCCTTGAGTACCAGGGGCCCTTGCCAGGCATCACGTATACGGCGTATGTGATCCCAATTGATCATGGGGGCGGGTGTCAGCGTGCCATACATATCAGCCACATCGGCTGCATTGGCCCCTTTCGGGGCGTAGGGCTCCCAATTGCGCATCATGGGGACGCCACCCGTGCGCAAGTAACGCAGCACCCATCTGGGATGCATCATGGCTTCCATGACGACAGCTGGCGTCATGCGAAACGGCCGTGAAAAACCGTTACGCCGGTTGCGTTCGCGGTTGGAGCTGACGGGCACGTCTACGGAAACCACCAGCGTGCTGACCTTGGCCCGTAAGGCACGCTGCACCAGATCGTCATTGATTTTTTCATCTGTCGTGCAATACATCTGGAACCACACATGGTCTGGTGCGATGGCGACCACCTCTTCCAGGGCGTTGTTGCTTGCGCTAGAGAGCAGAAAAGGTACGTTGGCATCCCGTGCTGCTGCTGCCTGCATCAGGTCTGCGTCAGGGCGCCACAGGCCAGCCAGTCCGCTGGGTGAAATGCCGATCGGACTTGCGTAGGTGCGCCCCAGCAACTGCACGGTCTGATCGCAGCGACTGACATCCCGCAAGTAGCGGGGCACCAGCTGATAGCGTGCGAATGCTGCGCGATTTCGCTGCAGGCAACGTTCGTCGTCGGCGCCCCCATCAATAAAATCGAAGGCAATACGCGGCAGACGGCGCTTGGCAAGTGTACGTATGTCATCGAGATTGATCGCTGTTTGTATATTCATGGCCTGGAGGTGAGAGTGGTTTATGCCAAGATAAGCCGAAACCCCACTTAAGCGAATAGCAGAGCCGGCGGTCATTTCACATATTGAAAATGTGCGTGAGTCGGTCGTTTTGCGTCCGGATGCTGGTAATTTGTTACCAAACACGCATTTCACACAATTGAAACGAATGTATATTGCTGGCAACATCAAGGCATGAATACCAAACGTCGAGAGTCGGCCTTCGCCTCTGATGCTCACTCAGTAGTTGTGGGGCCCGACGCTGATCCAGAAATGCTGCAGTTTGGCTCGCCGAAAATACGGCATAAAGTATGGTTTGCCCACATTACTGCCGCCACACGTGCATGGGCTCAACGCTATCTGGGCTTTCCCGCAGGAAATCTGGTCCTGAACCGATGGCTGCAAGGAAAAATGGGTGCCCGTTCCATCGAGCGGGCAGGTCTGCCGCGCCACAGTCTTGAAGCCTTTTTAGGCGCCCGCTCCTTAACGTTGCACATCGACCCACGCAGCCTGATACGCAATGTCGAGTTCCTGCCCCGAAAAGTTGAAAAACGACCCTCGTCCATGGCTTTTATCTGGGATGGGCCATGGGATTTGCGACGCGATGACCTACGAATAGGCACGCGCTATCGTTTCATCAACGACATCCATGAAAATCGCCATCAGCCCGAACGTGGCGAGCATTTTCAGGAACTGATGGCCTATATAGAGCGTGGCCAGCCCTGGTCTTCACCCAGGCAGGGCATATTGCTGGATACACCGGAAAAAGTAAAAGCGTATCTCGGCGTGTACGTGAGCTACCTCGATGACATGGCGGCCAGAGGGTATGTGGCGTCGCGCACGCGCGACGATGTGGGTGTGGCCATTTCCCGCGAGGGCCGCATTCTCAAGATCAATCGTGGCTTGCATAGGTTGGCCATGGCACAGCATGTGGGTTTGCACCGGATTCCTGTGCGTGTGCGCGCAGTGCATCGTATATGGTGGAACGAGGTCACACGTGGCGTGTCCGGGCTGGCGGCGCTGGAACGCATGTGTGCTGCTTTGCGCGATTGTGTGGCTGAACAGGACCCGGGTCCTTTCGACATCGAGGCTGCAGTTTCTTTACCCCAGGATTTCTGGCCAACTGCCCGGGTGGGCCAGGGTCAGTCTTCAAGCAAGGCATGATAGGATGCGCGCCATGTCAGGCCGGCACTGGTGTCGGCCTCAGGACGGTATTCACATCCCAGCCAGCCCTGATAGCCAGCCGACTTCAAGCTGCACAAGGCCGCCTGCACTGCGGGGTCGGTCAGATCGGGCTCATGCCGTTGCTCGGGCAGGCTCAGGCCTGGATATAACAGCGAGAGATTGGCAGCCAGCTTCATGCTTTGCCACTCGTGGTCTGGCCTGGCGACAGCGTGCTGCTTATGGTGAGCAGTCGTTCCAGTTCTTGGTACGGTATTGGCCTTGAAAACAGGTAACCCTGGAATTCATCGCAATCGTTTTCCAGCAGGAACTGATACTGGGCCACCGTTTCGACGCCTTCTGCAACGACTTTAAGTTGCAAGTGATGGGCGAGGTTGATGATGGTCTTGATGATGGCGGCGTCACTGCTGGCATTAGTCATCCCCTGAACGAAAGTCCTGTCGATCTTGACCTTGTCTATGGGCAATGCCTTCAAATACCCCAGGCTGGAGTAGCCCGTACCGAAATCATCTATGGATGAGCGTATGCCCAATTCTTTCAGGGTCTGGAGTCTGCTGGCTGTGAGCGCCTGGTCACTGAGCATGGTGCCTTCGGTGATCTCCAGCTCGAGGCTTTGCGCGGACAGCTTGTGGCGCGAAAGAGTGGAGGTGATCAAGGTAATGAAATCATGCCGGTCGAATACCTGGGGCGCGATATTCACGGCGACATGGAAGTCGGCCAGCTGGCGCTCATGCAGGGCACTGATGGTCTGACAAGCGCGGTCCAGCACCCAGGCAGTCAAGCGGGTAATCTGCCCTGTGTCTTCAGCCATCGGGATGAATTTGTCGGGCGGGATATTCCCCAGAGTGGGGTGATGCCAGCGCGTCAGGGCCTCGATGCCGATAATTCTTCCGGTGCCGCCCTCGACCAGTGGCTGGTAATGCAGGTCAAGCGCGTTGGTGTCGAGTGCCTGCTGCAGCTCATTACGTAGTTTCAGGCGTTCAGAGACCTCAATGCTCAACTCGGTGGAGTATTCGCGCCAGAAGCCGGGAGCCGCCCGCTTGGCAAGGCCCAGCGCAAGATCGGCCTCGATCAGGAGATCCATGGGAGTGTCGGTGGGTACATGGCAACTGGTAATACCGGCGCTGGCGGTCAGGCGTAGCTCCATGTTTTCAAACAGGCAGGGTGACGCGCAATTGTCCAGAATCCGGTTGGCCAGCTCCAGGGTGTCGGCGCGCGACGCATTGCGCATCAACACGATAAATTCATTGCTTTCGATTTGCGCGATGAAGTGTTCTTCGCCGGCCTGCTGAGCTATACGTTTTGCCGCCTGTTGTGCGACCTGGTCGCCCACGCTGTGGCCCAGGGTGTCGTTGATGAGCTTTATTCCGTCAAGCTCGAAGCTAAGGAGCCTTACAGGAAAACTGTCGGGCGCGCGGCAGGTTTCGGTCAGTTCGATTTCCAGGCAGGCTCTGTTGGGCAGTCCGGTAAGAGGCTGGTGCAGCGCATTGTGCTGCAATTGCTTCGAGCGATTTAGCAACTGCAATGCCTGATGACGCAGCCTGATCATGCCGTCTGTAAAGGTCAGACATATAAGCAGGATGAGATCAGGCAGCAGCGTTTGTGGTGTGATCCAATGCTGCACATACCAGGATGACAATTCCCAGGAAAGATCGCCGGGCAGCAATACCGGCGTATTGTCGATGCGAAACAGCTGGCCCCCGCTGCCGACATCATCGTACAGTGTCTGGCCATTGGTGACGATGCGAAATTGAATCTGCCCCAGACTGGGGCCCAGCACCTGGGCGACCAGGGTTTCCAGGTTCTGTACGGCCAGGATGGTCCAGCCTTTCATGGCCGTGCTGGTAATCGGCGCGGCAATAAGCGTGCGCGGGCCGACTGATGCCACGCCGTCTACAGCCCTGATATTGGCCTGCTGGTACATGTGCACGCTTTCCAGCCAGGCAGCGACTTCAGGATCGTGCAGGTAGTTGCTTATCCATACAGGGGTCAGGTTTCGTGTTGCCGGTGCCCATCGGACCCGCCTGTCGGGATCGATCACGAATATGTAATCGAGCATCTCGTAGTCGTCCAGGTAGCTGAAAAGCTCTTCGTTGATCGCGGTTTCAGGCGGCATTGCGTCCAGTATGCTCCAGCGGCGCGCCATTCGGCCTACCAGGGCGATTTGGTCGCTGATCTCGCGATGCAGGTTCTCTTTGATGCGACTGGTGACGTTTTGCGAATACTGATAGGTGGTGATGTTGTTTTGGGCGGAGACGGCATACCACGACAAGACGGCGATAAAGGCGCCGACGATGCTGATCATTGACAGGGTTGGATGAGGAAAGACTCTCGAGGCGGGAGGATGCCGGCTGGCCGCGTAGGTGGCGCAGGCGGCGAGTATGCCCAGCAGAACGCCCAGGCTGCCCGTATTGCTTGCATGTTCACGCGCAACGGTTGTAGCGCCGGCGCCGGCCACACTAAAGTACAGATAATACAGACAGGCCAGCACGGCCAGGACGGACATGATGCGCGCCGCTCGTCTGCCCACCGTGCCAAGACTGCTGCAGAAGATGGCTACCGACAGCAGGGCCGGCATCAGGATATCCTTGGCTTTTATGGTGCTGGTGGACAGGCCAAGGGACGACAACCAGCTGTTGCCTGGACTTGCAAAGTAGGCTTGAGCGATAAGCAGGCAGGCAATCAGGGCCAGGATTGCAAGCAGGCGGGATGCGCGGGGCCTGCCCCGGGCGGTCAGCAAGGCGACTCCGCATAGCAAGCTGGAGAGAGCGTTATGAGACGCGATCAGTCCGAACGATATTGTCTGGCTGGCCAGCCAGTAACTTCCAACAGGCGTCAGCACGCCTACCCAAATCAACGCAAACGAAATCAGAATGACGGGAAAGCGGCGCAGCCGCGCTTCGTTTTCTGTTGTTACAAGGGAAAGCCCTGGGTATCCATGCTGCATAAATGGGTATTATTAGAAGTGGCGATTTTGTACTACATTATGTCTGTCTGTAAAAAATAATGTATAAGGGCTCATTCTGACCCGGCGTCCTTGTTTTTTCAATGAATTACGTCGCAGTATAACCATCAGATACACCTTTACGGCTCCGGCGATATCGCCTGGCTCATCACTTTAAAAATCGATCATGGCTGCTGACCCCTACGGCGATTCTCAAGAATCAAACGATATTTCCGGTTTATTCGACGTTGCGCCCACCGCGCTGTGGCTGGAAGACTATAGCCGCCTTTATGCGCTTTTCGAACAATGGCGTGCACAGGGTGTTACCGATCTGCGTGAATTCCTGATGCAGGATCCGGCGCACCTGGCAGCCTGTTCCAACAGCATTCGTCTGCTGCAGGTCAATCAAAGCACCCTGAAGTTATATGCTGCTGCATCGTTCGAAGAGCTGGCCGGGCGTCTGGGTGAAGTCTTGCGCGACGACACCTACGATGCGTTCCTGAACGAGCTCGAGCAGTTGTGGCAAGGCCAGCCAACATTCCAAAGCAAAACCGTCAATTACTCGCTGGAAGGCCGGCGGCTTGATATCCTGCTCAAGGGCGTAATTTTGCCCGGGCATGAATCGGACTGGAAGCGCGTTCTGGTGTCGATAGAAGACATCACCGAGCTCGAGAACGCACGCCGTCGCCTGACGAGCAATGAACAGTACGCCCGGGGAGTGTTTACCCAGGCGCCAGTGTCATTGTGGGTCGAGGACTTCAGCAGCATCAAGCGCTTGCTTGACGACATACGTCAGCAGGGGATCCTCGATTTTCGAACCTTTGTTGATGTCCATCCGGAGTTCGTCGACCGTTGCATGGCCGAAATCCGTGTCCTTGATGTCAATCGCTACACCCTGTTTTTATATGGCGCCGGCGAAAAGAACGAGTTGCTCAAGCGCCTGCCGGAAGTGTTTCGCGACGATATGCGCCAGTCTTTCCAGCAGCAACTGATCGATCTATGGGAAGGCCAGTTATTTCAGCAGCGTGAAGTCGTGAACTATGCGCTGGACGGCAAAAAACTGCATGTGCATTTGCAGTTCTCGATGTTTCCCGGCCATGAGCACGATTGGAGCATGGCACTGCTTGCCCTGACCGATATCACGGCCCGCAAAAAGGCAGAGTCTTATCTCGAGTATTTGGGTAAGCACGATGTGCTGACCGGGCTGAAGAATCGTTCATTCTATGTCGACGAAGTCAGCCGCATGGAACGCAAGGGGCTATTCCCGGTCACCGCCATCATCCTGGATCTCAACAATCTCAAAACTGTCAACGACGAGTTCGGCCATGTGGTCGGAGACTCCTTGCTGCGGCGTGCCGGCGAAGTCCTGACCAAGGTTCTAGATAAGAACTGCCAGGCGGCACGTATTGGGGGCGATGAGTTTGTGGTGTTGATGTCGGGAGCCGATGCCAAGGCAGGGGAAGAAATGCTGGCAAACATTCATAAACTGATAGAGCTTAACAACCAGTTTTACAATGGACCTGCTCTGAGCATGTCCATGGGCATGACGACCTGCCGCAAGGGTGAACACCTGGAAGATACCTTGCGTGAAGCGGACCTGGCCATGTACGAAAACAAGCGTAGCTTTTATCTGAATACAGGCGCCGACCGAAGGCGCGCTTGATGATATTGGCCGGCACCGGCCCGTCCGCGCGCCCAGTGCCCGCGCCCAGTAGCGTGCCCCGTTATCAGGCGTAGGTTATTAAGCCGGGGTGATCCGCATTTTCAAGAATCTGCCTTACGCGCTCTTGCCAGTCTTGCGCGAATGTTGTCTGCTCGGCATGACTTGCCTGACCTTTCAGTATGCTTTGCAAAGTGGGCATGAGGGTTGTGGGGGCCGGTACGATATTGGCATGAAAATCTACTGTGACGCTTGCCTGGGTGTCTAGTCGCTGAAATCGGATTTCGCCATCAATGCGCGCATTGAACGCCATGAGCTGACGGCGGTCGTACTTGCCGGCCAGCCCTTTGAAGCCCGTATCGACGGTAGCGCCGGTGATGAAGCCGACGACATTGGCAATGACACCCGTGACGCCATCCAGCGCTCCGTCGCGAAACTCGACCTTGATGCCACCACGCTGCGGTAGCTTGTCACCGTACAGCTTGCCCAGGGCATTGCGGGTCATGAGATAGGCTCCGGCCACGGTGGGGCATGAGTGCCCCGCCAGTTTGACGATGTCGCCGTACGAGTATTCGATAACGCCTTCGTTTGCGGCGCCAAGCAGCGCGGCTAGCGGGTCTTGCATGATGATTTTAGGTGCAAGGTCAAAAAAGGCGGGATAGCTCATGGGAAACTCCGTGGACAACAAAAAAGGCCAGCCGCATCAGACGGCATCGATGACAGATGTTGAGCAATTAATATAGCCTTGATGCCCTGGAAAAACCGCATAACCCTGCCTTGCAGTGTGGATTATTGACTCACGGCTTTCTTTAGGTCGGACGCCTCGTCAGCATGTCGTCTGCGGTTTGGCGGGGCGCAGCTTGCTCCACAACTGATCGTGCAGCGGCAGAAGCAAGACGTTGCAGATGGGTTCGAGTACGGCAGCCAGTCCGCCTGTTGCCACAGAGCCGGTGGCTGCATAGGTTATGCCAAATGCGACCGTCATGTGCAAACCGACCTGACTGGTTTTCTGGGCAAGCAACAACATAAGTTTTCCCTGAAAATGAGATATATGTAAATAATAATAAATCTCATTATCAGAAGGAAGTTGTTTGTTCTGATCGGAGAAATAGCCTGTGACTATGGCTACGGGTGTTGACTTCGGTCCTCAAGTCGATTCGGTTTCAAGCAGGGAGAGCTTGTCCTTGATCGTGGCCCAATGTTCGTGGTTGGGCATAGGTGGCTGGACCCGGCTGATTCGCTTCCACGACGCATGTTGGGAAAGCTGGCGATTGATGTCTATGAAGTGCCGCTGGTCATCGGGAATTTCATGGTCGCTTACGATGGCGCCCAATGGGCACTCTGGGACGCAGATCGAACAATCTATACACTCGTCGGGATTGATGACCAGGAAATTGGGGCCTTCCATAAAACAATCCATGGGGCAGACCGTGACACAATCGGTGTACTTGCACTGTATGCAAGCTTCGGTCACTACGTATGTCATTTCAAATTTTATTAAGGGTAATCCCTGATTTTAACCTATGTGCAGCACCCAGGAGCGCATATTTATATACACGCCTGAACATGCTAAGGTTGGCAGGTTCGTCCCCAGTGCGGGACTCGTTGCAATGCGGAGGTTAGTATCATGGCCAGTATCGATTCCTTTAACGCCAAAAGCTCATTACAGGTCGGGAAAAAATCCTACGATATCTACCGACTTGATGCGCTTGCGCAAGCCGGGCTTGATGTGGCCAGCCTGCCTTACAGCCTGAAAATACTGTTGGAAAATCTGCTGCGCACTGAAAATGGCAGCGATATTACCGCTGACGACATTAAGGCGTTGGCCAATTGGGACGCCAATGCCCAACCCGACCGAGAAATCGCCTTTACGCCGGCTCGAGTCGTACTGCAAGACTTTACCGGCGTGCCGGCCGTAGTTGACTTGGCCGCCATGCGCGAAGCCATGCAGGCCTTGGGCGGCGACGCAAATCGCATCAACCCGCTGGCCCCGGTCGAGCTGGTGATAGATCACTCTGTCATTGTTGATGCTTTTGGTACGAATGACGCCTTCGAACGCAATGTGGAAATTGAATATGGGCGCAACCTCGAGCGTTATCAATTCCTGCGCTGGGGTCAGAATGCCTTCGATGATTTCAAGGTTGTCCCGCCCGGAACCGGCATTGTGCACCAGGTCAATCTGGAACATTTGTCGCGCGTAGTGTTCGTGAACGAACAAGATAGTGTTGCAACGGCTTATCCCGATACCTGTGTGGGCACTGATTCGCATACGCCCATGGTGAACGGCCTGGGTGTGGTAGCGTGGGGCGTAGGCGGCATCGAGGCAGAGGCGGCCATGCTGGGCCAGCCGATATCCATGCTGATTCCACGCGTGGTTGGTTTTAAATTGACTGGGGCCTTGCCAGAAGGCTCGACGGCCACCGATCTGGTGTTGACCATCACCGAGATGCTGCGCAAGCATGGCGTGGTCGGAAAATTTGTCGAGTTCTATGGGCCTGGCGTGTCTGCCGTACCGTTGGCCAACCGAGCCACCATAGGCAACATGAGCCCTGAATACGGCTCCACCATTTCCGTTTTCCCCATAGACGAAGTTACGCTGGCCTATCTCGAACTGACCGGTCGCTCCCCAGAGCAGATCGCATTGGTCGAGGCTTATGCCAAGGCCCAGGGCTTGTGGCACGATGAGCAGGACGAACCTCGTTATTCCGAGCGTCTGGAACTCGACCTATCGACTGTCGTACCGTCTATTGCAGGCCCCAAGAGGCCTCAGGACCGCATAGAACTTACCGATGCCCAGCAGTCCTTCAGGGGGGCGTTGTCATCGTTGCTGGGCCCCATAGAACCCGCACTGCAGGGCTACGACCAAGAGGTCGAACAAACCTTTCCTGCGTCCGATCCCCCGTCACATGAAGACTCGGGCAAGGCGTCGGCAGCACCGACCGACCACACTGAAGACGCGCCTATTTCCGGGCAAGTTCCGGACAAGGCTGTTTCCATCACCCTGAGCGATGGCACTCAATGCCAGATTGATCATGGTGCTGTCGTTATTGCTGCCATCACTTCGTGCACCAATACTTCTAACCCCACGGTCATGATCGCGGCAGGCTTGCTTGCCAAGAAAGCGGTCGAGCTGGGCCTGGCACGTAAGCCCTGGGTCAAGACCAGTCTGGCTCCCGGATCCCGGGTGGTCACCGATTACTACGACCGTGCCGGATTGACGCCCTACCTTGAAGCCCTTGGGTTCAATCTGGTGGGTTACGGCTGTACCACCTGCATAGGCAACTCCGGGCCGTTGATCCCCGAGGTCAGCCAAGCAGTCACCAGTCAAGACCTGACCGCTGTGTCAGTGCTGTCGGGCAACCGCAACTTCGAAGGTCGCATCCACCCCGAAGTCAAAATGAATTACCTGATGTCTCCTCCGCTGGTCGTGGCTTACGCTCTGGCCGGTACCATGGATATCGACCTGTTCAACGCGCCGTTGGGTACGGGCAAGGATGGCAAAGAGGTATACCTGAAAGACGTCTGGCCATCGGCGGCTGAGGTCGCTGCAGTGGTCGAATCTTCGATTGCATCCGAGATGTATCGCAGCGGTTATGCCGACGTGTTTGCCGGCGACGAGCGCTGGCGTAGTCTGCCCACTCCGGAAGGGGCGATTTTCGACTGGGAGGCTCAGTCCACTTATGTACGCCAGCCGCCTTATTTCCAGGGCATGCCTCGCAACCCCGAGCCGGTCTCCGACATCACCGGCGCAAGGGTGCTGGCCAAGCTTGGGGATTCTGTCACCACTGACCACATCAGCCCGGCTGGCTCAATTGCTAAAGACTCTCCCGCAGCCACCTACCTGACTTCGCATGGCGTGGCCCCCGCAGACTTCAACTCCTACGGCTCCCGCCGGGGCAACCACGAGGTCATGATACGCGGCACGTTTGCCAATGTGCGTTTGCGCAATCAACTGGCGCCCGGCACCGAAGGTGGCTACACGCGTGACTTTACCCAGCCCGATGCGCCGGTTGCCACCATCTTCGATGCGTCCACGGCATATATCCAGGCGGGTATACCGCTGGTTATCCTGGCGGGCAAGGAATACGGATCAGGATCTTCGCGCGACTGGGCTGCCAAGGGCACGGTCTTGCTTGGGGTTAGAGCGGTCATTGCCGAATCCTACGAGCGTATACACCGATCCAATTTGCTGGGCATGGGAGTTTTGCCGCTGCAATATCCCGAAGGACAGACCACTGAATCGCTGGGCCTGACCGGTACTGAGGCGTTCGACATCACAGGGGTTACCGAACTGAACTCCGGAGCCATACCCAAGACGGTCAAGGTCAGGGCAGGCGACATTCAGTTCGAAGCCCAGGTCCGTATCGATACCCCCAGTGAAGCGGCTTACTATCGTCACGGCGGCATCATGCAGTACGTGCTGCGCAGCCTGCTCGCCTAAGGTCAGTGGAACTCGTTAAAATGCCCGTTTGACGTTTCGTACACAGGGTAACGCGTGAATATTGAACATCGTCTGGTTGATATCGAAATCAAGCTGACCGCCCAGGAAGACATGGTCCAAAGCCTGAGCGATCAGCTTTATCAACAGCAAAAGCAGATGGATGAATTGCGCGCACTGTGTACGGCGCTGATCAAGCGTCTGCAGGAAGCCGGCCCTGACGGCGGTGAAACAGGCGCGTACGCGCACGAGAAACCGCCACATTATTAGCACCAGGCCTGCTGCATCAGCAGGCCCTGTTCCCTATCTGGGCAATAAGCAACGGCGAGTTTATGCGCGACAACCATACAGGCTCATGGTCTGAGCTATTAAGGGGCCGTAATGGCCTGCGGTCGCTGGCCCTGGCTGGTGGTGTGGCGGTGCACGCCGTCAATGTCTATATTGCAACGACCATTCTGCCGTCGGTCGTGAACGATATAGGCGGCCTGGAGTATTACGCCTGGAATACCACATTGTTTGTCGTGGCCTCGATTCTGGGCTCGGCGCTTTCTCCCAAATTGCTGGACAAGTTCGGGCTGCGGCATGCATTTCTACTGGCAATTGCCGTGTTCATGCTGGGCACGATAGCGTGTGCCATGTCGCCCAGCATGCCTATGCTTCTGGTGGGACGCACCGTGCAGGGCCTGGGCGGCGGGCTCCTGCTGAGCATGAGCTATTCGGCCGTGCGCATGGTGTTCGACGAACAGCTGTGGTCGCGCGCCATGGTGCTGGTATCCAGCATGTGGGGCGTGGCCACTTTGATGGGGCCGGCGATAGGCGGTATTTTTGCTCAGACCGGGCACTGGCGCCTGGCATTCTGGGCAGTGTTGCCGATCGCGGGCCTGCTGGCCCTGCTGGTTCATACGCAAATTCAACAGCAGCGTGCCGCCAGTACCAGGCGTGTGCAGGCCCCCGCAGGCAAGATAACCTTGCTGGCGATTTCGGTGCTGCTGGTGTCGCTGGCCAGCTTGGCGCAGCACTGGACCTGGAACGTGGCAGGAATAGCCGCCGGCGTGCTCATGACGATACTGATTGCAAGAGCAGACAGTCATGCCCGTATCCGGCTTTTTCCTACGGGTTCTTATTCGACCGGTACGGCGCTGGGTAGTCTGTACGCCTGCATATGTCTGCTGAGCATAGGGGTGACGACCGAAATCTATATTCCGTACTTTCTTCAGGTTATACATGCCAAAAGCCCCTTGGTGGCAGGCTACTGGACGGCTTTGATGTCGGCGGGCTGGACTCTGGGGTCGTTCATCAGTTCGGGGCGCTCGTCTGCCACCGCCAACCGGCTGATTCAGGCCGGACCCGTCGTGTCGTGTGTATCCCTGGCCTTGCTGGGTGTCATGCTGCCCTTGAGCGCTCTATCTCAGGATGGCAGCCAGACCGTCAATTGGCTGATGGTTCCGCTAGTGGGTGTAGGGGTGGGGGTAGGTCTGTGCTGGCCCAATTTGCTGACGCGCGTATTCAAGTCTGCACCCAAGGGGCAGGAAAATATTGCGTCTGCCGCCATTACCACCTTGCAGCTGTATGCCATGGCCATGGGCGCGGCGCTGGCCGGCATGGTGACGAACGCCGCAGGGTTTACGCAGCCCGGCGGAGTGCAGGGCGCGCAGCATGCCGCCGCCGCCCTGTGCCTGGTATTTGCGTGCGCCCCCGGTTTGGCTGTGTTCCTGAGTGCAGGTGCGCGCAGGGCGGCTTGAAGCTACAGGCTTATTTGAACAGGTGAAAGGTGTCGGGATCGGGGCCAGCACGGCCATCGGCTTGATCCAGAGCGGCAATGGCTGCCATATCGCCGTCATCGAGCATCAGGTCGAAGACATGGAAGTTTTCGGCAAGCCGGCTGGCGTGGACGGATTTGGGAATGACCATATGGCCCAATTGGGTATGCCAGCGCAGCATGACCTGGGCCACTGTGCAGCCGTGCTTGTGCGCAATGCTGGTCAGGACCGGATCTTCGAAGAGCCGGCCGCGTCCGAGCGGGCTCCATGCCTCGGTGATTATGTCATGCTCGGCGTGGAAGTCGCGCAGGGCCAGCTGCTGGAAGTTGGGGTGCAGTTCGATTTGATTGACAACCGGCAGTACGCCGGTTTCGTCCAGAAGCAGCTGCAGATGGCTGATGTTGAAATTGCTGACGCCTATGGATTTGGCCCGGCCTTCGTCGTGCAGCTGGATGATGCTTTCCCAGGCTTCTACGAACAGCCCCTGTGTGGGGGCGGGCCAGTGAATCAAATACAGGTCGACGTAATCTAGCCCCAGTTTTTCCAGGCTTTCGTTGAAGGCGATTTTGCTTATATCGTGACCGTGGCGGTCATTCCACAGTTTGGTGGCAACAAAGAGCTCTTCACGTGGGATGCCCGACTGGGCTATGCCTTTCCCGACCCCCGTTTCGTTGCCGTAAATGGCAGCCGTGTCGATGGAGCGGTAGCCGATTTCAAGGGCGGTGGTGACCACCGATGCGGCAATGTCATCTTCTACTTGCCATACACCCATGCCCACCTGGGGTGCTGTTTTGCCGTCGTGAAAGGAGATGGTGCTTTGATTGGCAGACATGTATGCCCTCCGCGCTGAGTAAACATTGGGAACCGGGTAGTGGCCAGATTTGTTCTTTTGCTTAATCTGACTCATTATACGGTTGTTGCGGCGCAGAAAACTTTCAATTTGTTAGCTTTCGCGGCCCGCGGAATGTGATTTCCAGGAGGGTAAAAATGAGTGTGCACAGTCAGGCCAAGCGTATCAGCGTACCGCAGCTGATGCAGTATAAAGGCCAGCAGAAAATTGCGGCCCTGACGGCGTATACGGCTCCGTTCGCACGTTTGCTTGATGACGTCCTGGATATGATTCTGATAGGTGATTCCACGGCTATGGTGGGTTATGCCATGCCTGATACCTTGTCGATCACCGTCGACCAGCTGGCCGCTCATGCCGCTGCCGTGGTGCGTTCGACCAGCCGCGTATGCGTCATAGTAGACATGCCTTTTGGAAGCTATCAGGAATCTCCGCAACAGGCATTTGCGAATGCAGCAAAAATGCTGGCGCTCAGTGGCGCCGATGGCATCAAGATGGAAGGTGGGGCCGCGTTGGCGG
Organism: Alcaligenaceae bacterium; assembly: GCA_013416405.1. Lineage (GTDB taxonomy): Bacteria > Pseudomonadota > Gammaproteobacteria > Burkholderiales > Burkholderiaceae_B > Pusillimonas_C. The sequence goes on along the minus strand of JACCET010000010.1, from coordinate 25,030 downwards.
ATACTGTCAGGTTCCTGGTCGACAGGGGTATTCCGGTGCTGGCGCATGTGGGTTTGATGCCGCAGTATGTCAATACCATGGGCGGTTTCAAGGCCCAAGGGCTTACCGATGAGTCCGCCGAGCGCATCTTGCAGGATGCGCTGGCGCACGAGCGGGCGGGCGCTTTTGGCGTGGTGCTCGAGGGTATTGCCGAGGCACTGGGGCGTCGTATTACTGAAACGCTGGCCGTGCCCACCATCGGCATAGGCGCGTCGCCGGCCTGCGATGGCCAGATCCTGGTGACTGAAGACATACTGGGTTTGAGTGGTGCGCGCATCCCCAAGTTTGCCAAGCAGTTTGCCGACGTGGGTGCCCTTATTCAAACGGCGGCGCAGCAATATGCGTCGGATGTCAAAGACGGCAGCTTCCCCACGCTGGATAATTGCTTCGGTGTAAAGAAAGGGTAGCGCCCTGAATAAGGTATTGATCTGATGCACCCCTATTCCATAGACTTGATGGGACTTTTGCTGGCTTTGGCGGGCGTGCTGGTGGGGGTAGGCTTAAGTAGTCTGTTTTTTCGTGCCGGGCTTGCGGCCGTACGTGCAGAGCGCCAGGCCACGGTACACGGCCTGCAAGAACGCCTGGAAGAAGGTCGATCCGCGCTGGCGCTCAAAGAGGCGGAGCTGCAAAAGCTGGCGCGCACAGCCTCAGGGCTGGAAAGTGATCTGATCGAGTTGCGCACGGTACACACGGAAAAGCTGGCCAGCATCCGGCAAATGAAAGACGATTTTGAGCAGTCCCGCTTGCAACTCAAGCACGAATTTCAGAACTTGGCGAATCAGATTCTCGAGGAAAAAGGCAAAACGTTCGCGCAAAATAGCCAAAGCTCGCTGGATGCCATGCTCAGGCCTTTTCGCGAGCAGATTGAGCAGTTCCAGAAGCGTGTCAATCAGGTGCATGATGAGTCTTTGCGCGGTCACGTTTCTTTAGGTGCGGAAATCAAACGCATGCTTGAAGTGGGCATGAAGATGAGCACCGAAGCCAATACACTGGCAAGTGCATTAAAGGGCGATAAAAAAACCGCGGGTAACTGGGGGGAAATGCAGCTGGAGCGCACCCTGGAGCTGGCCGGTCTGTTTAAAGACGATCACTATCAGGCGCAGCCTAGATTTAAAGACGGGCAGGGCAACGACCGTCAGCCTGACTTTGTGGTGAAGCTGCCTGACCGGAAACATGTGGTGATAGACAGCAAAGTGTCGCTGGTCGACTACGACCGTTCAGTGGCCGCCGATACCGAGCTCGGCAGGCAGGCCGCGCTGGATGCCCATGTAAAGGCGGTGCGCAACCATATAGATGATTTGGCGAAAAAGGATTACAGCAATCTGACAGGCATGCACAGTCCAAGCTTTGTCTTGATGTTCATGCCCATAGAGCCTGCCTATATGGCAGCACTAAGCCACAATAAAGAACTCTACAACTACGGTTACCAGCGCAATGTCATTCTGGTTTCGCACACCACCCTGATGCCGATCTTGAAAACGGTGGCCAATTTGTGGATGGTTGCGCGCGGCAATGAGCAAGCACACGAACTCAGTGCGCGTGCAGGTGAACTCTACAATCAGGTCGTAGTGGTAGCCGAACGCCTGAAAAGGCTGGGCGGCACGCTCGATACGGTTAGCCGTCATTACAATGAGACCGTCACTGCTGTGGCCGGCCAACAAGGTCTATATGGCAAGTCGTCCCGGTTCAACGAGCTGTCGTCCAAGGCGAACAAGACTATGCCCGCGCTGGAACCCCTGCATGCCGATTTTGAAAACGAAAGGTTGGAACTGATAGTGGGTGACGGTGCCGCGGCCCGGGATGGCACGGACAGCGTTCAGTAAAGGCTGCGCACGAGCGGCTCCTGCCATGGGCCGGGTATCGAATCAGTTTGAACATTTATTATTTTTTAGGTTTTTTTACTGCATGACTTTGAATAATGCTGAATCACTGGCCATCAATAATCCATTTCTTGAATGGATGGGTGTCGAGCTCAAACAATGGTCTCTGGGGTATGCCGAAATGCATTTGCCTGTATCCGACAAGATAGGTAATCGCACCGGCCGGGTTCATGGCGGCGTGATATGCACTCTGCTGGATTCTGTGTCCGGCTATTGCGGCTTGTATGCACCAGCGGGCGAGCCTGCGCCACGCAGCCTGACGCTGTCGCTAACCACCAACTTCCTGGATAGTAGCGACGGCGATGTTCTGATTGCCAAAGGCTATATGGAGCGCAGGGGCCGCAGCGTGTATTTTTCACGCGCAGAGGTCTGGATGGACGGCACTTTGCTGCTCGCGACAGCGGTTGGCACATTCAAGTATTTGCGTCCTAAATAAAACTCAGTCATATGGACGATGCTCTTATATCCAAATCTCGCACGCTTGGTTCGCTGATCGCCATTATTGTGCTTGTTTTGCTTGGTGTAGAGCTATACGGACGCCAGCCCGTTGTCAGCCAGACTTTGCTGAGTGCGCTGCATTGGGGCTTATTGGCCGCTTTGGCCACAACGCTGGGTACTTTGCCTGTTGTGCTATCGCTGAATTTTTCCCAGCGCGCCCATGATGCCATGCTGGGTTTCGGTGCCGGGGTCATGCTGGCCGCCAGTTCTTTTTCTCTTATTCTTCCTGCCTTGAATAGCGCTGAAGCACAAGGCGCAGGCCCTTGGGAATCTGGCGCAATTGTTTCGGCAGGTATATTGATCGGCGCGTTGGGTCTGCTGTGGCTGGATCGGGCGTTGCCACACGAACATTTCGTCAAGGGACTTGAGGGAGGCCGGGGGCGCAAGCTCAAGCGTGTTTGGCTATTTGTGTTTGCCATTTGCCTGCATAATTTTCCCGAGGGCCTGGCTATAGGTGTCGGGTTTGCGGGCGACGATCCGGTTGCCGCGAGGGCGCTGGCCATGGGGATATCAATACAGGATATACCCGAGGGGCTGGTGATTGCGCTGGCTCTGACCGGTGTGGGCTATGGTCGAACCGTGGCTGTGGGGGTAGCGACGCTGTCGGGTCTCATAGAGCCGCTAGCCGCCGTTATTGGTGTCGTCATTATCGGACTGTCCGCCACCTTGTTGCCATGGGGGCTGGCGGCTGCGGGGGGCGCCATGCTGTTCGTCATCAGCCATGAAATTATTCCTGAATCACATAGGCAGGGCCATGAATCGCACGCAACCATAGGGTTGATGTTGGGTTTTGTTTTGATGCTGCTGCTGGACACAGCCTTGGTGTGACGTGGATTAACTACCACGCTTAGGTACAAACCCTAATGTAATTAATTGTTTTCGGCAAAGCTGTTTTTATACAATGGCCGATTGCCTGTGCATGCAAGAAAATCCACGCATGCTTGCGCACCGTACCGGATAAAGTCCGGCAATAGTAAAACGGGGGAACCCAAGGAGAACGTTATGCGAAAACTATTTAATTCCGCTGCCGGAAAGCGCCTGGCCATGACTGCTGGTGCTGCTGCCATGTTTGCGGCGTTGGCATCGCCGCTGCCTGCTGCAGCGCAACAGAAATTTGTCAGTATTGGTACGGGTGGTGTTACGGGCGTTTATTATGCCGCAGGCGGCGCCATTTGCCGCTTGGTCAATAAAGACCGTGCCGACCATGGTGTGCGTTGCTCCGTCGAGTCCACGGGCGGTTCGGTGTTCAATATCAACACCATCAAGGCCGGTGAACTCGATTTGGGCGTGGTGCAGTCCGACGTGGGCTTCAATGCCTATAACGGCGAGGGCCAGTTCAAGGACGCAGGCGAATTCAAAAAATTGCGCTCGGTATTCTCGCTACACCCCGAGCCTTTCACTTATGTTGTGCGCAAAGAAGCCAACATCAAGTCTTTCGACGACCTGAAGGGCAAGCGATTCAACGTGGGTAATCCGGGTTCGGGTACACGCGCCTCAATGGAGCAATTTCTTAAGGCCAAAGGATTAGACCTGAGCTACTTCTCTCTGGCATCCGAGTTGCGCCCCGACGAGCACGGTCCTGCCCTGTGCGATGGCAAGATCGACGGCTTTATGTACGGCGTGGGTCACCCTTCTGCCAACATCCAGGATCCAACCACCACTTGCGGTGCGCAACTGATGTCGCTTACCGGCCCGGTGGTCGACAAGCTGGTTGCCGATTATCCTTATTATGCAAAAGCAACGATCCCTGCCGGCCTGTATCCCAACAATCCTCAGGAAACCAACACTTATGGTGTGTTGGCTACTTTTGTGTCCTCGATCGACGTACCTGAGGAAACCGTGTACCTGATCGTCAAGGCCGTGTTCGAAAATTTCGACGACTTCAAGAAACTGCACCCTGCCTTTGGCCACCTGGAAGCCAAGGACATGGTCAAGAATGGCTTGTCCGCGCCTTTGCACCCTGGTGCCGAGAAATATTTCAAGGAAAAAGGCCTGCTGTAATATAGTCACGAGCCGTAAAGCATAAGTGCATAAAAAGAGCGTGCGTTTCAGCACGCCTTTCCGTTTATTGAGCAGTATTTGGCGGCCTGCGGCCGCCAGTCTTGCAGTACAGTCCGGCAGACGCTCATTCCCTGCCGGATACACCCGAAAGAAATACCATGGGAAATCAACATGAGCACCACACCATTGCCATCTGCCGTCGACCAGCAGAATAATGCCCGGCTGGAACAATTGGTCGCCGACGTCGACCGCGGCGGCCGCAATGTAGGCGGAATTACCGGTGCTGTTCTTTTTTGTGGCGCCATTGCCTGGTCGCTGTTTCAGCTTTGGTATGCATCGCCCCTGCCATTTGCGCTGAACTTCGGCATTTTGAATGATACCGAAGCGCGTGCCCTGCATTTGGGCGTAGCGATGTTTCTCGGGTATTTGGCCTATCCTGCGCGCAAAAGCTCGCCGCGCGACAAAATGCCCCTGATTGACTGGGTCCTGGCCGTTATTGCAGGTTTTTGTGGTGCCTATCTTTTCCTGTTCTATAAAGAACTGGCCACCCGCCCCGGCATCCCGACCGTCACGGACGTCACCGTGGCCGCCGTCGGCCTGGTGCTGCTTCTGGAAGTGACACGTCGCGCCTTGGGCGCACCCATGGCGGTACTGGGCGCCGTGTTCGTGGCCTATGTTTTCCTGGGCCCATGGCTTCCCGATGCGCTGGCGCATCGCGGCGCCTCCATCGAACGGCTGGTCTCGCACATGTGGCTGACTACAGAAGGCGTCTACGGCGTGGCGCTGGGTGTATCAGTATCTTATATATTCATTTTTGTGTTGCTGGGTTCGCTGCTTGATCGCTGTGGCGCGGGCAACTACATGATGCAGGTTTCTTTTGCGTTGCTGGGACACTTGCGTGGTGGTCCGGCCAAGGTTGCCGTCGTGTCGTCTGCCGTCAACGGCATTGTGTCGGCATCGTCCGTGGCCAATGTGGTGACCGGCGGAATTTTCACTATTCCGCTGATGAAGAAGGCCGGCTATGGCGGCATACGGGCGGGCGCCATTGAAACGGCATCGTCCGTGAATGGGCAAATCATGCCGCCAGTCATGGGCGCTGCAGCGTTTCTGATGATCGAATATGTGGGCATACCCTATACCGATATTTTGCGTCACGCGCTGCTGCCTGCCAGCATTTCCTATATATCGCTGTTTTATATCGTGCACCTGGAAGCCCTGAAGCTGGGCATACAGCCCATGATGTCGGCAGGCCAGCCTCGTACCTTTCTGCAGAAGCTTGCGGGCTGGGGCATGGGCATCGCCGGCAGTGTGATTGTGATGGCGCTGGTGTACTGGATAGGTTTGGGGGTGCAGGCTGTCGCGGGAGACGCCGCAACGCCCATACTGGTGGGCATACTGGTCGTGTTGTATTTGTGGCTACTGCGTATATCAGCCAAGCATCCCGATTTACCCACTGAGATCAGTATTACCAACCCAGTAAGGCCGGAGTCCTGGCCTACGGTACGCTCGGGCTTGTACTTCCTGATACCTATTGGCATTCTGGTCTGGTGCCTGACGGTCGAGCAGTTTTCGGCTGGCCTGTCCGCCTTCTGGGCGGTCGTGGCCATGGTAGTGCAGATGCTTACCCAGCGCCCCTTGATAGCCTGGTTCCGCAAACAGTCCGTGGCGCCGGCAGTCAAGACGGGCGTTTCTGAAACCATCACAGGTCTTCAGGAAGGCGCCCGCAACATGATAGGTATCGCCATTGCCTGCGGAACGGCGGGCCTGATTGTGGGAGCCATCACCCTGACCGGCCTGGGCTTGCGCATGACGGCATTCGTCGAACTGGTGTCCATGGGCAACGTGCTGCTGATGCTGACGTTTACCGCTGCTGTGTGCCTGGTATTGGGCTTGGGCATGCCAACGACGGCCAACTACATCCTGATGGCAACACTGATGGCGCCAGTGGTGGTTGAACTGGGCGCGCAAAGCGGCCTGGTGATTCCACTGATTGCCGTGCATATGTTTGTGTTCTATTACGGCATCATGGCCGACATTACGCCGCCGGTGGGGCTGGCTACGTTTGCGGCTGCGGCCATTTCCGGCGAAGATCCGATCAAGACCGGTATTCAGGGCGTGACCTATGCCATGCGTACCGCCGTGTTGCCTTTCATGTTCATCTTCAATCCCTTGCTGTTGCTGATTGATGTCGAGGGTACCGGTGAGCTCTTGCTGGTGGTGGGCGGAGCCGTACTTGCTTCCCTGACGTTCGCCGCAGCGACCATGAGATGGATGCGGTCCAGGGCCACCTGGCTGGAAGTCGTGTTGCTGCTGCTGGTTACCTTCATGCTGTTCCGCCCCGATTTCTTCATGAACTACGTAGCGCCCAAATATGAAGTGCGGCCGGCGGCTGAGCTGTTGAAAGTGGCGGCCGAGATGCCTCCCAAGGGTCGCCTGGTCGTACAGATTCAAGGCATGAGTCTCGAAGGCGACGACAAACAGAAAACCGTGGCGGTACCTTTGGCTGCGCTGCCTGAAGGCAGCCAGGCAACGGGCGATGCCGCGGGCTTGGCACGTTTGTCGGCGGCGGGCGTGACCGTCATGGCCTTCGGCGATCAGGCACAGATTGCGGCCGTGCGCTTTGGCAGCCAGGCAAGGCGGGCAGGATGGGAGCAGGGCTGGAATATTGCAGAAATCAAAGTGCCCAATCCAAATCGCCCGTCCGAGTTCTGGTTCTATGTGCCAGCCTTGCTGATACTGTTGTTGATCTGGTTCAAGCAGGGGGTTAGGATGAGGCGCGAAGACGTGCCACAGCCAATACCAGCCTAGGCTTCTGCCTTATCTATAAAAGGTCAGTCCGGTGTGGGCTGACCTTTTTTTTGGGTGGCGGTATATTGTCGTTTCAGCGGCAAATTTTTGTCAGATGGGATTTTTAAAGCGGGTTGACGATGCATAGTGATTTTATTGAGCATGTTGACGCACAGATTGCACAGTTGCGTAACGATGGCTTTTACAAGGCAGAGCGTGTCATGGCGGGGCAGCAGTCGGCGCAGGTCAGGCTGGCCGACGACAGCCAGGTGCTGAATTTCTGTGCGAATAACTACCTGGGCCTGGCCAACGACAAGCGCTTGATCGAAGCGGCCAAGCAGGGGCTGGATCAAGCAGGCTTTGGCCTGGCTTCAGTGCGATTCATTTGTGGAACTCAAACCGGGCACAAGGAACTGGAGCGGAGTCTTGCGCGCTTTCTCAAGATGGATGACGCCATTTTGTATTCCAGCTGTTTTGATGCTAATGGTGGCTTGTTTGAGGTGTTGCTGGATGAGCATGATGCCGTCATCAGCGATGAGCTGAACCACGCCAGCATTATCGATGGCGTGCGCTTGTGCAAGGCGAAACGTTATCGCTACAAGAACAATAATATGGCCGATTTGCGCGCTCAGCTTCAAGCTGCCGATGCCGCTGGAGCGCGCTACAAGCTGATCGCCACCGATGGTGTGTTTTCCATGGATGGCATTATTGCCGACTTGAAATCCATTTGCGATTTGGCCGATGAGTTCGACGCCATGGTGATGGTCGATGATTCGCACGCAGTCGGGTTTATCGGCGATAACGGGCGCGGCACACCGGAGTATTGCGGCGTAGAAGGGCGGGTGCATGTATTGACGGGTACTTTGGGCAAGGCACTGGGTGGCGCTTCGGGTGGCTATGTGGCGGCCCATGCCAAGGTGGTGGAGCTGTTGCGTCAGCGTTCGCGGCCGTATCTGTTTTCAAATACACTGGCGCCGGCGATTGTGTCGGCGTCGTTGCGGGTCATTGAACTGCTGGGCAGCGATGAGGGCCGGGCTTTAAGGGAGCGGGTGCATGCCAATGGGCAACGGTTCCGGGCGGCGATGGCGGCCTTGGGTTTCGAGCTGGTGCCAGGACAGCATCCGATTATTCCCGTGATGTTTGGCGATGCGCGGTTGGCGGCCGATATGGCCGAGGCGTTGCTGGCCGAGGGCGTATATGTCATAGGTTTTTCGTATCCCGTGGTGCCCAAGGGGCGGGCGCGGATACGCACCCAGATGAGTGCGGGGCATACTGCAGACCAGATTGATCAGGCCGTGGCGGCGTTCGAGAAGGTGGGGCGGCAGCTGGGGGTGATTGCCTGATTGGCGCTGCTGTTTTTCATTGTGTTCGTAAGAAAGGCCATCGTGACAGGCGCCGCTCCGGCTTCACGCGCTGCGGCCCCTGGCTGCGCCAGGGGCTACCCGGGCCGGCCGTTGAAATCGGAGCGGTCGCGGAACGCGCCCGAATGGACAGCCCCCGGCTGTCCATAAGCACCGGGCTTGAACGGCCGCGACCTTGAATCTCCGATTTAAACGTCCAGCCCGGCTTGCGCAAGGCGCCTGCACAGCGCCCGCCACGATGGCCTTTTTAGAGCAGGCTTATGAAACGTGGCGTCGTCATCCAGTGCCAGGCTGACTACATCTGTGACCAGGTGGTTGGTATGGAGGGGTGAGAAAAAGTTTGAGGCCGCGGCGAATGGTGTTGCCATAGCAAACCGGCCGTGTTCCGCAACGATCTTTTTCGATCCCCTCCATATCAACCACCTGCCGTGCCTGACAACCACTCCGATACGCTCCGGCAAGCATACCGCCGCAGATTTATAATGGCCGCTTCACACCTCCCGGAATCCGCCATGCGCGCCCTTGCCAAACTTGAGCCTGTTGAAGGCCTTACGCTCACCGATGTAGAACGGCCGGTCGTCGGTCATAACGATGTCTTGATCAGGATCAGGAAAACGGCTATTTGCGGAACGGATATCCATATCTGGAAATGGGATGACTGGGCCAGCAAGACGATACCGGTGCCCATGCATGTGGGCCACGAATACGTAGGTGAGATCGTCGAGATCGGGCAGGAGGTCAGTGGTTTTAGTATCGGTGACCGGGTGTCCGGCGAAGGGCACATCACTTGCGGTTTTTGCCGCAATTGCCGGGCGGGGCGGCGGCATTTGTGCCGTAATACCCTGGGTGTGGGCGTGAACCGGCCAGGTGCTTTTGCCGATTATCTGGCCATTCCCGCTTTCAATGCCTTCAAGATTCCCGACGATGTGCCAGATGAACTGGCGGCTATTTTTGATCCTTTCGGCAATGCGACTCATACTGCCCTGGCTTTCAATCTGGTGGGCGAAGATGTGCTCATTACGGGCGCCGGGCCTATCGGTGCCATGGCGGCTGCAATAGCGCGACACGTTGGGGCGCGCAATGTGGTGATTACCGACGTCAATGATTATCGTCTTGAGTTGGCATCCAGAATGGGTGCCAGCCGCACGGTGAATGTGTCGCGTGAGTCTTTGCGCGATGTCATGGACGAGCTGGGCATGGCTGAAGGGTTTGATGTGGGCATGGAAATGTCGGGCGTGCCCAGTGCTTTTACCAGCATGCTCGAGCAGATGAATCACGGTGGCAAGATTGCCATGCTGGGCTTGTTGCCGTCGGGTGTGGGCATAGACTGGAATCAGGTGATTTTCAAAGGCCTGGAACTCAAGGGCATATACGGTCGCGAGATGTTCGAGACTTGGTACAAAATGGTGGCGATGCTGCAAAGCGGGCTTGATCTTTCGGCCATCATTACCCACCGCTATTCCGTGGATCAGTATCGCGAAGGCTTCGACGCGATGTTGTCGGGTCAAAGTGGCAAGGTTGTGCTTGACTGGGCGGCCTGAGCGCCTGTTACGTAAGCGGAGCCGGCAACCTTGAAGCAGTCGCGACGTCTTGAGTTTATGCGCAGCGCACCCCTGCCGGCGCGAGATGGCGTGACACCCAGCCGAGCCTATTTGCCTCCGGGCCCCTGGACGCTGCTGCGGGATTTCCTGTTTGAGCGTTTCCCACATGTACCGCGAGATATCCTGCTGGAACGACTGGCGCGGGGCGATATCGTGGACGAGGCCGGAGTGGCCCAAACGGCCGATAGCCAGTACCAGGCCTTGGGTTGGCTGTGGTATTACCGTGAAGTGCCCACCGAGACCTCTGTTCCTTTTGATCTGCCGGTTTTGTTTCGAGACGATTATTTGGTCGTGGTCGACAAGCCTCATTTTCTGGCCAGTATTCCAGGGGGGCGCTACTTAAAGGAAACTGCACTGGTACGCCTGCGCCAGTCGTTGAGTTTGCCTGAGCTTAGCCCCCTACACCGACTGGATCGGGACACGGCCGGTGTGTTGGTGTTCTGTGCCGACCCTGAAAGCCGTGGCGCTTACCAGACGCTGTTTCAGACCCGCGCGGTGCATAAAGAATATGAAGCGCTGGCTGGCGTGCGGGCCGACTTGATGTTTCCGCTGGTGCATCGCAGCCGTGTAGCGCAGCGCGCAGGGCATTTCACCATGCAAGAGCTTGCCGGTGAGCCTAATAGCGAGACCCGGATCGATCTCATGGAAGTTCAGGGTGGATTGGGGCGATACCGTCTGTGCCCGCATACGGGGCGTAAGCACCAGTTGCGCGTGCACATGAGCGCACTAGGCCTGCCCATACAAAATGATGGTTTCTATCCAGTGTTGCAGCCCTATGCACAGGACGACGACTTTAGCCGTCCCTTGCAGTTACTCGCCCGCAGTATCGAGTTCACGGATCCGATCAGTGGGCAGCCACGCCGATTCGAAAGCCGGCGCTCGCTGCCTGCTCACTCGGCTTGAGCTGCTGGAACTGATGCGGAATCAGTAGTGCTCGAAATACGATTGCACGGTGGCCCGATCCGACGTTTGTGTAAGGGCCAGCGCAAGCAATATGCGTGCTTTTTGCGGGTTGAGCGCGTGCGCGGCGATCAGGCCTCGGCGCGCGTCGTATTGGCTGCTTGTGACGATGCCTGAGCCTGTGCGGCTGCTGCGTACGCAAGGGATGTTGTGCTTGCGTGCAAGCCTGACACCTTTTTCAGCCTGGGGCGAAAGACTGCCGTTACCGGTGCCGGCAATCACGATGCCTTGCGTGCCTGCGGCGATGCAGGCCTCGTAAAGGTGCAATCCGGCGCTTTGGTGGTCATAAAGAATGTCGACCGCAGGCAGTGTTTTGACGCCTTTCAGTGTGAATGGCGTGGCACTGGTGTGGGAGCGATGGGGCTGCTGAAACAAGTGCAGTCTGCCTTGGCTTATGTGGCCCAGGCAGCCTTGCTCGTGCGAGCTGAAGGCATTGACATGCGACGTATGGGTTTTGCTGACCAGGCTTGCCGCATGCACGCTGTCATTCAGTGTGACCAGTACGCCCAGGCCTTGGGCCAATGGTGAGCCGGCCAGCAATACGGCGTTGTACAGGTTCAGTGGCCCATCGGCACTCAGGGCAGAGGCTGGCCGCATGGCGCCGACGACAACCACAGGTTTGATGCTCTTGACGACAAGGTTAAGGAAGTAGGCGGTTTCTTCCAATGTGTCAGTGCCGTGGGTGATGACGATGCCGTCGATGGCGTCATCATTCAATAGGCGGTTGACCCTGGCGGCCAGCTTGAGCAGCATGTTGTTGGTGATGTTGCGGCTGTCTACATTAAAGACTTGGGCGCACTGGATACTGGCCAGTGTCGAGAGCGCAGGCACGGCTTTCAACAGGGCCTGTATGCCTTCGGTAACCGAGTAGTCCGTCAGTGCCGTGTTGCTTGGGGCCGTCGATGCTATGGTGCCACCCGTGCCCAGCAGGGCAATCGTCGGCAAGGACGTGGTGCTCATGGAATGGTCTCCGTTCAGCGGCGTTGCCGCCTGAGGTATTCAGTGCTTGAGTCTGCGCTCCAGCATATGCAGACAGGCCAGCAGGAAGAAGTTGATCATCAAATATAGCGCGCCGGCCAATACAAAGGTCTCGATAATCGCGTAATTCTGGTTCATCAGGCGCTTGGCATGACCCGTCAGCTCCATGACGGCAATCGTGGATGCCAGGCTGGTGCCTTTGATGGCCAATACGATTTCATTGCTGTAGGCGGGCAGGGCCTGACGGATGGCCAGAGGAAACACAATCCGCCTGAAGCGCATCAGGGCGGGCATGCCGCAGGCCTGGGCCGCTTCGATCTGGCCTTTGGGTACCGACTGAAAGCCGCCGCGCAGCACTTCGCTGATGTAGGCGCCGCTGTTCAGGCCTATGGCCAGAATGGCGCAGCGCCCGCCGTCGCTGAACAGCCACCATAAAACGGGATTCTCACGCACAAAGCTCATGGTGCCAATGCCGTAGTACAAAATGAACAGCTGCACCAGCAGGGGGGTGCCACGAAAGCACGTACTGTACGCAAAGGAAAACCGTGCGGCCATGCTGTTGGGGGTGCCACGCATCAGGGCCAGGCCCAGGCCTATAAAGGAAGCCAGGAAAATCGAGCTCAAGCCAATGTACAGGCTCAAGCCAAAGCCTTCAAAAAGGTTGACGACGGTATGCTGGAACAGTTCTACGTCCATCATGCATGACTCCTCATGCCGTGTCCGTAATGCCGTTCCGCAACCACAAATATTCCCTGGCTGGCGGCGCCGATAACAAAATACAGCGCGCCGGCCATCAGGTATAGCGCCAGCGGCTCACGGGTTGCTGCCGCACCCAATACGGCAGCCCGCATGATTTCCACCAGGCCCACCAGCGATATCAGTGCGGTGTCTTTCAGCGCGTTCTGCCATACATTGTTGGTGCCGGGCAAGGCATACCAGAACATTTGCGGCATGACGATACGAAACAGGCGCTGGCGCGATGTCATGCCTATGGCACGGGCGGCCTCGATCTGGCCTTGTGGTATGGCCTTGAGTGCGCCGCGAAACACTTCCACGGCGTAAGAGCCGGCAATCAGCCCGATAGCCAATATGCCCACCATGGCGGGAAACCAGCTTGTCATGGCATCTTCCCAGCGCAGCACGTCAGCCAGGTCAGAGGCTGCCTGTATCGAGCCGAAGAACAGCAGGTAGATGATGAGCAGCTCTGGAATGCTGCGTACTATGGTGGTGTAAAAGCTGACCAGCAGGCCCAGAAGCCTTGGGCCCGACGTCTTGATGCTGGCACCAAGAATACCAATGACTATGCCCAGCGCCATGCCCAGCGCTGAAATCAGCAAGGTCATGCCGGCGCCGCGCAGGAGCGTCCAGCCCCAGCCCTCGCGCAGCACCGAAAGTATCGTTTCTAGCATGGGGCCTTGCGCTTACTTCTTGCAGACCTCGTAGTTAGAGATATCGATATCGAACCATTTTTCGCTGGAAGTCTTGACGACGCCGTCGTTGATCAGCTTGCATAGCGCAGCATCGACTTTCTGTTTCAGTTCGGCGTTGTTCTTGTTGATGCCGATCCCGATGCCATAGCCCAGCACTTCAGGTGCGGACGAGCCTTTGATGATCAACTTGGACAAACTGAAGTTCTGGTCACCGACTTTCTTCAGGAATTTTGATTGCGAAGTCAGGTCGGCAAACGTTGCGTCCAGGCGCCGGGCGTCCAGATCGATCTGCATCTGGTCCAGCGTGTCGTAGTTCTTGATGTTAAGGTCGCCGGCCTTCTGGCGCAGATAGTCGCCATGGGTAGTGCCGCCCTGTACACCTACGGTTTTGCCTGCCAAGCTTTTGAATAGCGCTTCGGGGCTGTCTGCGTTGATGGCCTGGCTGTCTTTGGGCAGCACGAAAATGGCGTCTTCGACCGCGTATGGGATGCTGAAGTTGATGCGCTTGCCACGTTCGGGAGTAACTGACATGCCTGAAATGATCAGGTCGAAGCGATTGGCGTCCAGTGAAGGAATCAGGCTGTCGAAAGCCTGGACGACAAAGCGGCAGTCGGCATTCAGTTCTTTACAGAGCGCGTTACCGACGTCGGCGTCGAAGCCGCTGACTTTACCGCTGGCATCGACCATGCTCCAGGGAGGGTAGCCGCCTTCAGTGCCTATCTTCAGGGTGTCGGCCGTGGCCGATAATCCTAGTAGTGTCAGGCCGACGCAAAGCACGGTTTTCTGCAAAAAGGGAGTGATCACTTTGGTATTCCTTCGAGGGGGCTGGTAACAGCCGTTGGTTATTGTTGTGGCTGATGGCTAGTCGCTGCCACATTCTAGTATGTCGGTTGCAGGAATTGGCGCAGACGCTGGCTTTTGGGCTGCTTGAACAACTGGTCTGGCGGGCCTTCCTCTTCGATTTGACCGTTATGCATGAACAGGGTGTGGTCAGATACGTCTTGTGCAAACCTCATTTCGTGGGTAACCAGAATCATGCTGCGGCCTTCTTCGGCAAGCTGGCGGATGACCCTGAGCACTTCTCCTACCATTTCGGGATCCAGTGCCGAGGTGGGCTCGTCGAACAGCAGAACGTCGGGATTCATGGCCAGCGCGCGAGCAATGGCAACCCTTTGCTGTTGCCCGCCGGATAATTCACTGGGGTAAGCATCTTTTTTATCGGACAGGCCAACCTTGGCCAGCAAGCTCAGGGCATGTTCGGTGGCCTCGGCCTTGGGACGGTGCTGAACGTGCAAAGGACCTTCCAGCAGGTTTTGCAGAACATTGCGGTGAGACCACAGGTTGAAGTTCTGGAACACCATGCCCAGGCGGGCACGTACGCGCTCTAGTTGGCGGGTGTCGCTGCTGACCGCTTTGCCGTCGCGCTGCTTATGGCTGCGCAGGGTTTCGGCACCGATATGCACCAGGCCTTCGTCGGGAACGACCAAGTGATTGACGCAGCGCAGCAGCGTGCTTTTTCCGGAGCCTGACGCACCGATAATGGACAGCACCTTACCCTGTTCGGCCGTAAACGAAATACCGCGCAACACTTCGTTGGAGCCGAAGGACTTGTGAATGTGTTCGGCCCTGACGGCGTAGCTTATCGCTGTCATGAGGCGGGACGTGTCACGGGGTTGTTACGAGTGAAGGCGGGCATGGCCATGGGTCGGAAAGCGGCAAAATAGGCCATTTTACCGATCTTCGCCTGGCCCTGCATCTTGCCCCGGCCCTCAGAATGCGCGTCGCAACTCTGCAGGAGGTATTTTGATCTGGGCGCGATATTTGGATACGGTGCGGCGGGCCACGACTATACCTTCACGTTCAAGCTTATTCGTGAGCACCACATCAGACAGCGGAGACTTCGGATCCTCGTCGCCTATCATTTCCTGTATGAGCGCGCGTACGGCGCCGGCCGAACATGTGCCGCCCGACTGCGTAGGCAATTCGCGCGAGAAAAAGTGCTTGAACTCGAAAATGCCGCGCGGCGAGGCCAGATACTTGTTGCTGGTTGCACGTGAGACGGTGGACTCATGAATCTCGAGCTCCGTGGCGATTTCACTGAGCATCAGCGGCCGTAGCGCGATTTCCCCGTAGTCGAAGAAAGTTTGCTGCCGAGCGATTATGGCCTCGGCTACGCGCTGTATGGTGTTGCCGCGCTGCTCAAGGCTGCGTAACAGCCATCGGGCTTCCTGCAGTTCTTTTGCCATCAGGGTACGGCCGCTATAGCGCGTTCCTTGAAACATGCGGGCATAGGTGGCATTCAGGCGTGCTTGCGGTATGGCAGCTTCGTTCGACACGGCTATCCATTGCATTCCCGCCTTGCGTACTATGACATCGGGGACGATATAGGTAGAGGGATCCACCGGGCTATGTCGGTTGCCTGGCCGTGGCTCAAGGCTGCGTATCAGGGTGCTGGCTGCCTGTATCTCGTGCTCTGTGCTACGCAAGACATGCGCCAGGCCGGGAGTGTCGTTCCGCCCGAGTTTGTCCAAATGCTCGGAAACGATCAGCAAAGCCAGCTTTTTATGGGGCGTAGTGGCGGGCAATGCATCAAGCTGCAGCGTCATGCACTCGATCAGGTGGCGAGCGCCCAGACCCGGTGCGCCCAACTGCTGCACCAGACGCAGGGCTATTTCCCACTCATCATTGCCAACATCCGGGTCAAACTGCCCCGCGCCAGCCAGTTCGCAAAATGGCGTACGCAGATATCCATCGTCGTCTATGGCTTCAATAATATGTTCTGCCAGCTTGCGATCACGCTCGTTTAAAGAGTAGCCGCACAGATCCGCCAATAAGCTGTCCTGCAGCGAGATAACGCTGTGCGCCCATACGCCTACATCGCTCGCGCCCTGGTCTGTGTTGCGGTGGCGTGGGTAGTCGCCCGAGTAGGCAGCGGGCATGTCGGGCATGGCTTGCTCCTGCGCGTTACCGGGCGGGTCGCCAGAGTCGGAAGCGCTTCCTTCTGAAGGTGTGTGGCCGTCATGATGGCGGTCTGTATCGTTGTTGGTGCCGACATGGTTGTCTTCCTCTTGCGCGCCGTGATCTGTCCACGTCTCGTCGGGTTCTTCAAGAAAAGGATTGTTGGCAATGGCTGTATTCACTTCGTGACTTAATTCCAGCGTCGACATCTGTAACAGCTTGACGGACTGTTGCTGCTTGGGCGTCAGTGATAGCTGTTGGCGTGCTTGCTGTTCTATGCGTATCTGGGTCACCTTCTCGCTCCTGACATAAGTTGTGCTTGGTCTCAACATATAAGCAAGCAAAACCGATGCCAGGTGTAGACGCCGTTATTCCCGCAGTGGCAGGCGCCGCACAGCGTCGGTGCAGGCATGACAAATTACCGATAGGTGTAAGAAGTGCCGTGCTCAGGAAGCCGGTTTTGTCTCGCCGCCTTTATGAAATTGAGCAAGGCGGTTATATAACGTTTTTGGGCTGATGCCCAAGGCAAGGGCGGTGCGGCGCTTGTCTCCGTCGTAGGAGTCCAGGGTGGCCGTGATAATTGCGCGTTGCGCGCTAAGCAGGGACGTGCCGATGGGGATTTTGACTTGCCCTTGCTGCACTTCCGGTGGGTTGCTCAGGTGCAGGGGAGTAATGGGTTGAATGTCGATAATGTTGTCGGCCAGTATGTAGGCTCGGGTAATGACGTTCTTTAATTCCCGGATGTTGCCGGGCCAGTTGTGAGCTTCCAGGACTTTGGTGGCTGAGGCCGCCAGTGTTTTTCCGGTTTTTTCCTGTTCGTTCAGCTCATCGACGAAGCGCCGCGCAAAATACATGATGTCCTTCTTACGCTCGCGCAGCGTTGGTATTCGTACTGGAAACACGGCCAGTCGATAAAGCAGGTCTGAGCGAAACCGGCCACTTTGTACGGCTTGCCTGGGGTCACGGTTGGTGGCTGCGATGATGCGCACATTGACCGTGAGCTGTTTTGTGCCGCCTACACGGTGGTATTGCCCCGTTTCAAGAATACGCAATAGCTGGACTTGCATGGGCAGAGGCATTTCCGTGACTTCGTCCAGAAACAGGGTGCCATTATGAGCCTGCTCAAAGCAGCCGGGCGTGGTGGACGATGCGTCGGTGAAACTACCTTTCTCGTGACCAAAAAACTCACTTTCAGCCAAGGACTCGGTGATGGCGCCGCAGTTAATGGCGATGAAGGGCTCTGCATGCCGGGGGCTGCGATTGTGAATCGCTCGCGCAACCACCTCTTTGCCCGTGCCGCTTTCTCCGACAAGCAGGACGCTGGCATCGGTGGGCGCGGCCTTCACGATGGCTCGCGCAAGTTCGAACGCTAAAGGGGTGTGGCCCAGAATGCGAGAAGATTTCTTCATTATCGCTAGTCTATAGTAAAGGGTGGTATAGCAGTTCCAGAGGGTCGGGTGGCATCGCAAACATATCTCGTTGCAATTGGCAAGTGTATTAACCCGACCTTACGGTTACGATAATCTAACATTGTTAGCGCAGAGCCATAAAACCAACGTGAAGGGGATGTTCATGCCACACCTTTTGGTCGTTGAAGACGATATCGCGGTTCGTGAACTGATTGCAGATATTGCCGCCGAGGATGGCTATACGGTTGCCCAGGCGGGTGATATCCGGCAAGCACGAATACAGATCGACAGGCAAAAGCCTGACGTCATGTTGCTGGACGTAAACCTGCCTGACGGCAACGGTATCGATTTATGGAAGCAGGCCGAACTGCCAGGCATGCAGTTGGTGTTCATGACGGCTGACGCAGACGTTGACCATGCCATAGAGGCCTTGCGTTGCGGGGCGGTCGATTATCTGCTCAAGCCAGTTAGCCTCAGGCGTCTGCGTGGGGTGCTGGGGGAACTAAAGTCCACGCCGCCCGAACGAAATGTGTCGGGATCAGCAGATTACTTTTCGGGAATGATAGGCGAATCCCGCGCCCTGCAGTTGCTGTGTGCGCACATTGAAAAGGTTGCCCCGACACAGGCGACGGTACTATTGATCGGTGAAAGCGGCACGGGCAAGGAGCTGGCGGCGGAAGCCATTCACAGGGCCAGTTCGCGGCATAAGCAGCCACTGATATCCATCAATTGTGGCGCGATTTCATCAAATCTCATCGAAAGCGAGCTTTTTGGCCATGAAAAAGGCAGCTTTACAGGAGCCGACCGGCAGCACAAAGGCTACTTCGAACGTGCTTGCGGAGGTACGCTGTTCCTGGACGAAATCACCGAAATGTCTTTGGAACTGCAAGTGCGTTTACTGCGGGTCCTGGAAAGTGGGCGCTTCATGCGTGTGGGCACACACGAGGAAATAACGGCGGATGTCAGAGTGATTGCGGCCACCAACCGGAATCCGGAACTGGCTGTCAGCAGCGGAGCGCTGCGTGAAGATTTATATCATCGGCTTAGCGTTTTTCCCCTGGAGCTTCCACCGTTGCGCGAACGTGAAGGTGACGTGTTGTTGCTGGCGGAGCATTTTTTGGGCCAGATCAACTCCGAGAACGGGACAAAGAAGACCTTTGCCCCGGAAGCCATGAAGGCGATGCGGACTTATTCCTGGCCGGGAAATATACGTGAGCTGCGCAATTATGTATACCGCAGTTATATTCTGGCCGATGACGTCATTGCCGGTGACTTCAACTCCTTTGAGCTTGAGGCCCATTCCGCGGGATGGGGATCAGAGATACTGGTGCCCGTCGGGGTTCCCCTTGCTGACGCCAACAGGCAGATCATTCTTGCCACGCTCAAGCAGTGCGGAGGTGTAAAGAAGGCTGCGGCGGAAATGCTGGGCATCAGTTTGAAGACGCTCTATAACCGGCTTGATGAGTATGACGACACTGAGGCCGAGCAGGTCTCTTGGTGAAAACCATGGGTATGCCGGGCACGGCGGGTGCTGGGTAGGGCCGTATATCAACTCTCAGGCAAACCACTAACAATGCCCATTGAAGGACGTGTATCGATTGTTGTTACGACATACAACCGTCGGGCGACTGTGCTCAATACTTTGAACGCCCTGTGCCAGTTGCAGGGTAAGTGGCCGATTTTGGTGATCGATAATGGCTCTACTGATGGAACCTCAACGTCGATATCGGAGCGGTTCCCGTCGGTCATGCTGATTCGGGCAAGGCGCAATCTCGGGGGCGCCGCCCGCAACATAGGTGCTGCTTATGTCCATACGCCCTACATTGCGTTTAGCGATGAGGACACGCGCTGGGAAACCGGTGCGCTGGAGCGTGCCGCAGAAATACTGGACGCGGCGCCCGATGTGGCGGTTTTGGGCGCCTGCGTCCGCATCGGCGCCGGTCGGCAGCTGAGTCCCGTTTGCGTGAATATGGCACGAAGCGCATTGCCACGTGGAAACTTGCCGGGCCCCCGTTTGCTGGATTTCATGGCGGGAGCATGCATAGTGCGAACCCGCGCTTTTCTCGACGTGGGGGGATTCTGGCCTCCGTTTTTTATGGGAGGGGAGGAAGCATTGCTGTCGCTGGACATAGCCGAGCGTGGCCTGCACGTGGTGTACACGGATGAGGTGCTCAGCCAGCGTTTGCCTGGCGTGCCGGAGGATATACGCCTGCGCAAGCGCTGGCGTATTCGCAATGAGATCTGGCTGGCCTGGATGCGCCGCCCGTTGCGGCCGGCGTGGCGCAGAACCTGCGCGCAGTTGGGCAGGGCGCGTTCTTCGGGCATGTTCTGGCGCACCCTTGCCGATGTGGCGCTAGGGCTGCCGCTTGCCTTGAGGCAGCGCCGGGTGATATCGCCCTCTCTGGAACGCATGCGGGCAGCCATTGATGCGAAGCCTTGCGAGCCCCCCGAAGCTTTTGCTCCGATGATGCGTTCGTCGCGGAGCCTTGATCAGGGATAAAGGCCGCGTACTTCCCGTGCTTCCAGGATGCGGGTGCAGGCAGTGATGAACGCCGATGTGCGCTGGCTGACTTTATGCTCTTTGGCAACGGCCGAGATGGAGGAGTAGGCGGATATCATCATGGCTTCGAGGCGCTGATTGATTTCCTGCTCGGACCAGTAGAAGCTGGAAAAGTCTTGCACCCATTCGAAATAGCTGACGGTGACACCGCCGGCATTGGCTAGTACGTCGGGAACGATCAGTGTTCCATTTGACGTAAGAATGTCGTCGGCTTCGGGCGTGGTGGGGCCGTTGGCGCCTTCAATAACGATTTTGGCACGTATGGAATTGGCATTGTCTTTGTGTAATTGGCCTTCAAGAGCCGCTGGAATCAGCAGCTCGGTTTCCAGCGACCAGAATTCAGACATGTTCAGGCTTTCGGTGTCTGGTGCGCCGGCAATGCCACCATGCTCTTCCACGTATTGCAGCAATGCAAGCACGTCAAGGCCGGTGCTTTTGTATACGCAGCCAGTGTGATCCTGTATGGCAATGACTTTTGCCCCGGCTTCGTAGAACAGGCGGGCAGCGGTGCCGCCTACATTCCCGAAACCTTGTATGACCACACGCGCGCCATCCAGGGGAATGCCTGCATCGCGGGCGGCTTCGCGGCCCACCACGAAGACCCCGCGTCCGGTGGCTTCAACCCGGCCCAGGCTGCCGCCCAACGACACCGGCTTACCGGTGACCACACCGGTTGTGGTTGAGCCCTCGTTCATGGAGTAGGTATCCATCATCCAGGCCATGGTTTGCGCGTTGGTATTGACGTCGGGTGCGGGAATGTCTTTGTTGGGTCCGATGATGGCGCCGATTTCACTGGTGTAGCGACGTGTGATGCGCTCGAGTTCGCCGCGGGAATGGTTGCGCGGATCTATGCGCACACCGCCCTTGGCGCCGCCGAAGGGCAGATTAACGGCCGCCGATTTAACGGACATCCAGGCGGAAAGCGCCATTACTTCAGACAGCGTGACGTCTTGGTGGAAGCGTACGCCGCCTTTGCCGGGGCCGCGTGAGGTGTTGTGCTGCACCCGATAGCCTTCGAAATGCGCAATAGTGCCGTTATCAAGCTCGATGGGAATATCGACGATAAGCGAGCGCTTGGGCCTTTTCAGCGTTTCGACCCAACGTGCCAACTTGCCCAGATAAGGCGTTACACGTTCGACCTGCTCAAGATAAATACCCCATGGACCGAGTTCGTGGGCGTTCAGATAAGAGGGAAGTGCATGTGTCGGATGTTCTGACATGGTTGAGCCTTATGCGTTTAAGTTGGATGACAAGTGTCCCTGGGTTACGGGTGCCGACATTTTAGTGCGCCGTTTGGATTCCGTCCCCCATAAATATTGAGAAAAATTAAATAGGGACGCAGTAAATGCATGAGCTTATGATTTTTCCTGTTAATGGCGGGCAGTGATAAACATTCAACGATTCAGTCGTTCCCTTGAGCTGGCGGGGCATTCAGAATGATTGCTTTACGTAAGCGGGCCGCATAAGTCATGTGGAACGCAAGGAAAACAGGAACGCCGTGCCTACTTCATTGAATACCGCCACTGGCGAACAATGGCTGTTGCTGCAGGAAAGGCTGGCAGATATTTCCGCCAAATACCCGGATGCTGTCTTTGCGTCGTCGTTGGGCGTGGAAGATATGTTGCTGGCGCACGCCATTTTTACTGCGGGTTTGCCGATAGAGGTGTTTACGCTGGATACCGGGCGGCTGCACGATCAGACCCTGTCGTTGGTAGCGCGCATTCAGGCGTGTTACGGCGTTACGGTGAATATGGTGCAGCCAGATGCGGCCGCGGTCAAGCGCCATGTCGATGAGTATGGCGCCTTTGCTTTCTACGAAAGCACGGATTTGCGCAAGGCCTGCTGCAATCTGCGCAAGGTGGAGCCCTTGCGGCGTGCCTTGCAGGGGCGCTCGGCCTGGCTTACCGGTCAGCGTCGCGAGCAATCGATGACCCGCGTTGATCTGGCCGAAACCGAATTTGATCGGATCTTTGGCTTGCAGAAGTTCAATCCATTAACCAACTGGACGCTGAAGCAGGTATGGGATGTCGTGCATGCATGGAAGATTCCCTATAACCCCCTGCATGATCAGGGTTATCCATCCATAGGCTGTGAGCCTTGCACGCGTGCCATTCGCCCCAATGAGGATATCAGGGCAGGACGCTGGTGGTGGGAACAGAAGCTGTCCCGGGAGTGCGGCCTGCACGTGAGCCGATCCGGACCTCAAATAGAAAGGAGTTGAATATGGGTGATATTTCTGCGCGCACACACTTGGACTGGCTGGAGTCGGAAGCCATTTTTATTCTGCGCGAGGTGGCCGCCGAGTGTGAAAGACCGGTGCTGCTGTTTTCAGGTGGCAAGGATTCCGTTGTGCTGCTGCGCCTGGCAGAGAAAGCCTTCCGGCCGGCGGCATTTCCGTTTCCCCTGATGCATATCGACACCGGGCATAATTTCGACGAGGTCATTGCCTTTCGTGACCGTCGGGCAAAGGAGCTGGGTGAGACCCTGATCATCAGGCACGTTGAAGACTCCATCGCACGGGGCACGGTGGCATTGCGTCGTGCGACCGATACCCGCAATGCGGCCCAGGCCACGACCTTGCTGGAAGCCATTGATGAGTTCGGCTTTGACGCCTGCATAGGCGGCGCGCGGCGCGACGAGGAAAAGGCAAGAGCCAAAGAACGCGTATTTTCTTTCAGGAATGAGTTTGGCCAGTGGGATCCCAAGGCGCAGAGGCCCGAGCTGTGGAATTTATTCAACACCAAGGTGCACGCCGGCGAGAACTTGCGCGTTTTCCCAATATCGAATTGGACCGAGCTGGACGTCTGGCAATACATCGCGCGTGAGCAGCTCAGTCTGCCATCGCTGTATTACGCCCATGAGCGGCTGGTGGTGCAGCGCAATGGCCTGCTGGTGCCGGTTACCCCCATCACGCCGCCACGGCCCACCGAAATTCCGGAAACGATGACTGTGCGCTTTCGCACGGTTGGCGATATTTCGTGCACCTGCCCAGTGGCTTCGACGGCTGCCGATCCTCAAGCCATCATTGCAGAGACCGCCATTACAACAATTACCGAGCGCGGCGCAACCCGCATGGACGACCAGACTTCCGAAGCCTCAATGGAGCGGCGCAAGAAACAGGGGTATTTTTAATGAATGCAATTAATGATGCGTGGGTGTCTGCCCACGACACCGGCGTGCTGCGCCTGATTACCGCAGGCTCGGTGGACGATGGGAAATCTACGCTGATAGGACGGCTCTTGTATGACAGCAAGGTGGTTTTTGCCGATCAGATGGCGTCCATTTCGCGATCCAAGTACAAGCGGGTGGCGGTTGGAGAAATTGATCTGTCGTTGTTGACCGATGGGCTGGAGGCCGAGCGCGAGCAGGGCATTACCATCGATGTGGCCTATCGCTACTTTGCAACGCCGCGACGAAAGTTCATTATCGCCGACGCACCTGGACACGAGCAGTACACGCGCAATATGGTGACCGGCGCCTCAACGGCGCAGGCGGCCATCGTTCTGGTCGATGCCAGTCGCGCAGCCGACGGCAAGCTGCTGGCGCAAACCAAGCGGCACAGCGCACTGGCGCAGCTATTGGGTTTGCGCCATATTGTCGTGGCCGTCAATAAAATGGATCTGGTTGACTGGGATCAGCAGGTATTCGAGCGCATTCGATTATCTTATGCCGAGCTGGCAGGCAAGCTGGGCATAGCGCATTTCCATATTGTTCCCCTGTCTGCCCTGAAGGGAGACAACGTGGTTCAGCCGTCCAGTCATACCCCCTGGTACGAAGGGCCGACGCTGCTGTCCTTGCTGGAAACCCTGCCCAACAGTGAACCGGGCGGACAAGGCCAGGGCCGGTTCTTCGTGCAGTGGGTCATA
The DNA here is from genome assembly GCA_013416405.1 of Alcaligenaceae bacterium. Lineage (GTDB taxonomy): Bacteria > Pseudomonadota > Gammaproteobacteria > Burkholderiales > Burkholderiaceae_B > Pusillimonas_C. The sequence goes on along the minus strand of JACCET010000010.1, from coordinate 702 downwards.
CGTCATGGTGGCGACAGCAGCCAGCATTTCCGGGGCTATGCCGGTCAGCTTTCGGGTGCCGGCCTGAAGGTGGGTGATCAGGTCAAGGTCTTGCCCAGTGGGCAGAAGGCTTCCGTGGCCAGGTTGCTGCGTGGTGAACAAGATGTCGATCACGCTGACGATGGTGCCAGCATTACCATTGTGTTGGACAAGGATATTGACGTGTCTCGCGGAGACCTGCTGGTTGCGGGCCAGGCACAGCTCCGGCTGACGCGTGAATTCGATGCGGAGCTATGCTGGATGGATCGGCAGGCGCTGAACCCGGCCCGGCAATATTGGCTGAAGCAGGGTACCCGTACGACCCAGGCACGGGTCAAAACAGTTCACACCCGGCGTGATATTCACGAATTGCAGGATGTGGTGGCGGCAGGTGTGCTGGATATGAACGATATCGGCCATGTCACGCTGCTTGCGCGAGATCTGCTTGCGCTTGATGCCTATGCATCCCATCCGGTAACGGGCTCCTTTATCCTGATCGACGCTGCGACGCATCAAACGGTGGCCGCCGGTATGGTGCGCTGAAACCTTATATTTGATCAGTAGTGTCCCAACGTTTTCACATTAGGGCTTAATAAGTTAATGATTTACCTTGATTTTCCGGTATTTAAGTCTGGTCTCGATTTGAACGTCGAGCCCATGGCTTATGGTCTTTCGTATCTGTAC